>CBDCTH010000012.1:1672500-3509455 GCA_965222155.1 Gammaproteobacteria bacterium | reverse complement strand
CAAAATTTGATCATCGGCTGAAGTATATCCCGGCTGAAATCGTCTTAAAACTCGCTCAAATTGATGAGTTGAAGGGACGATGGGTCGCCGGAGCACAGCTTGGCGTCCAGGTGTTAGGACGTCTTAAGCGTTCTGTTCTGATTACCTCCACCGGCGCATCGACTCGTATAGAGGGTGCACGCCTTTCAGACAAGGATGTTGAGAATCTGATGCGTGGTATTGATATTCAGAAATTCACCAATCGGGACAAACAGGAAGTGAAGGGATACTACGAACTCCTTGAGAACGTTTTTAATTCATGGAGGACACTGTCTTTTAACGAGAATACCATTAAGCACTTCCACCAGGAACTTCTCAAATATGTTGAAAAAGACAAACCACATCGCGGTAATTACAAAAAGCGGGAGAACAAGGTGCATATGGTTGATGAGGCTGGCCAATCGCTTGCTATCCTCTTTAATACCACTGAGCCCTATCTCACCCCCAAAGAGATGCAGGAGTTGGTTGAGTGGAGCAAGCAATCGCTTGCAGAAAAAAGGTATCATCCTCTGCTCATCATCGGGCACTTTCTTGTTCAGTTCCTGGCTATTCATCCATTCCAGGATGGCAATGGCAGACTTAGCCGCATCCTGACAAATCTCCTTCTGCTCAAAGAGGGTTATGTGTACATGCCCTACATCTCCCATGAGAAACTGATTGAAGATAATAAGCCGGAATACTATATCGCTCTTCGTCAAACTCAGAAAATGCTTGATGCGAAAAAAGATAATATCGTAGCGTGGCTTGATTTCTTCCTCACCATGCTCCTCAAGCAGGCCCAGATGGCAGTTGAATTACTCGCAAAAGAAAAACTTGAGAAGTTGCTCACCGCAAAGCAAATGGCAGTCTGGGAGTATCTTCGGAAAGTTGACAGTGCACGACCTGGTGAAATTGCTGAGAATACAAACGTTGTGCAACCAACAGTGAGACAGGCACTGGATAAGCTTTTGCGTCTCAAAAAGATTGAAAGAATCGGGCAGGGTCGGTCCACGCAATATCGAAAAATTTAATCACTACGCGATACGAGGGGGTCGGACCAATATAACTCAATGATTATAGAGGATAAAATTCTCAATAGCGCGCTGTTTTAAGGATTAGAACAGGGTTTTCACGGCGGAAAATATCATGTTAAGCAAGTGACATTTCTTACAATGTCTTTTTTTCGTAATAAAACGCGTGTTCTAACGATTGGAAAAGGTCATGTACAGACGGATTATCAATTAAAATCAAACAGTTATAGTTTTTATACTGGTCTGACCCTGGATGAACAAGTCTTTCCCAAGAGTTCTGACAAACGGAGTGAATTCTCTCAGGCCGCTTGACACATTATAGCTCTTAGTCATATAATTAGCTAACTGTTATATCAAGGAACCGGCGATGCCTTTAGTGAATGTACATGAAGCAAAGACCCAATTGTCGCGTTGCTCGCGCAAGTCGAGGACGGCCAGGAGGTCGTCATAGCCCGTAACGGCAAACCGGTAGCTCGGCTCGTGAGTTGCAATAGCCGCGGCAAGCGTGAATTCGGTTCCCTCGCAGGGCAGGTCTCGATTGACGACAACTTTTTTGATCCGCTTCCGGAAGCGGAACTGACTGCCTGGAATACGTGAGCATTGCAACTTTTGCTCGACACCCACGCATTCCTGTGGTGGCTTGCCGGAAGCGAAAAGCTGTCGCAATCAGCCCGCCAGGCGATTGCGGATGAAGCAAACGACGTACTGGTGAGCGCAGCCTCTGCCTGGGAGATAGCAACCAAGCATCGCCTCGGTAAACTTCAAGGCGCTGAAATGGTCGCCCAAGACATTGCAGGCACCATTGCCAGTCAGGGTTTTGAGGAACTGGCGGTTAGCGTGGATGACGCCGGACGCGCCGGCGAACTGCCTGGCCCTCTACGCGACCCGTTCGATAGAATGCTCATATCACAGGCGCTTGCACGCAACCTTGTCTTAATCTCGATTGAAACGCCGTTCGACCGATACGGCGTTCGCCGACTTTGGTAACCCTGGGCGACTTCGGTTACAAGACTTATCTCATTGAAAATCCGCCAGAACTTCTGCACCGGAAGTCCGGTGTACTCGGCCAGCAGGGCAACATCATCCTGAAACTTCTCTTTGAGCATCTGCCTGGTGTGCGGGGCCATTTCCTCTTTCTTAGGTTCGCCTCCATCACTTTCCGGTATATCTGCTTTGAGCAGGCATACAAAGGCGTTGTCTTGACCGCATTCTTGACTTTTCTGACAACCAGTTTGTCCGTCATAATCCAGTGCAAGAGGCGATTTTGCGGATATCCGGAAATGTTTGCATGAACTTTACCGGGGCCTGCCTGGAAGGGTCCGATGTTCAGAAAATCCAACACCTTGTCCGTTGCCAGGCCCGTTACGATGTCTTCTTCAAACAGAAGCAACAACACTCGTTCAAAATTGTCCAGATAGGCTTTGACCTGTTCGGCGTATAATCCGACGCCGACGTAATTCCACCCCCAAGCCCAATTTGCTGTACGACGTTGCTCCTCCGCATCCAGAGCATCCTCAAAACTCAAATTCTCCCAACCGTCGCGCACATGGTGGAGGTAGTTCGAATAAGCCCTTTCAACGGGATTTCGCAAAATAATAATAATCGGTATCTGCGCATTGATTTCGTTAAGAATTTTAGGAACTGAAACTTGGCAATGATACAGGTAATCAGGTGATATATCCCCACTGAGTTGGTCGGGTTTTGCATTTATAAATAGTTTTTTATATTCATCTAAAGTTTGAGGATTATCAATCGGTGATACTGTCCTTGGCCCCGCAATATCTCTCGGCATACAAGAAAAATATCGAGATTCCTTGCGCTGAGGCATAAAAATTCGGGGATGCTCACGGAGAATCTCGAACAATGTCGTTGTCCCTGACTGAGCGGCGCCGACAACGAGAAAATCAGCCATTTTATTTTGTTTCAATGTTCTTCCGGGGTTGCTGTTAAAGCCGGATTATATCAGCCGCTGACAACGGCTTTTCATATGGCGTAAGGAAGAATGAATAAAGTGCAATGCTGTGTTGAAAATAATCATATATCAGCGATTTATCAGGTATGTTTTATGCGGTAAAATCTGCGCCATCAACAATAAAAGAGTTGTAGCGATGCAGTGTGGCCATAGAGAGAAGAACGTAATCGCATTGGCTGCGTCGTATCGATTGTAAATATTTATATAGTAGGAGACAGTAAAATTCTTAAACGCATCAAAGTTTGGGGTGCAGGGTGATAGGCGACCGGAAAAACTCTCTCTGGTGGCGTAGACTGAACATACTGATCAAGCGCGCCATGGTACACAATATTCCGGGTTTTGGTCCTCCGAAGATTGTACTGACCGAACACCCCAAGTCAGGCGGAACCTGGGTGAGCCAGATGGTAGCCGAATATATGGACATGCCCAATCCGCGCGATCATTTACCGACACGGCGCCGGTGCATACTGCATGGTCATTACCTCTACGTCGACAGTGCCAATGATACTATCGTTATGTGGCGCGACGGGAGAGACGTAATCGTATCACACTATTACTATCATCTGTTTCATAGAAGAACGACGATGCGGGGCTGGGCAGAAGAGCAGCAGCAACGACTCGGTATCAAAGACCCGCGCGACGTACAACGCTACTTACCGAGATACATCGAGTATTGTTTCACTGATGGGCCCCCACTCCATATGACATGGACAAGTTTTATCGAAACGTGGAAGAACCGGACAGGATGCGTGAAGACCAGCTATGAGGCAATGAGGGAAAATCCCAGACGCGAGATGAAAAAGATTCTTCAATATATCTCGGAGCAAAAGATCGATGATGAGAAACTTGTCTCATGTATTTCAAAATTCTCATTTGAGAACGTCACGGGCCGCAAACCTGGCGAGGAAAATGCTCACTGCTTTGTCCGTAAAGGCATCGTCGGGGACTGGAAGAACCATTTTACGCGGGAAGCACGGGAAGTATTCGATCATTATGCCGGTCATGCGCTGATAGATCTGGGCTATGAAACAGATCACTCTTGGGTGGATGTCTGATAAACATCCCGACTTCGACGGTTTATTTTGCTAACTGATTGATTTTGTTGAAGACGAGTTTGCCCGTAGGCACTACAAATGCCCTATGTTCAAAGCAGGAAGGCAGGGAATTATTTGAGTTCGTAAGGTGTGCCGGAGCAGTTTGCTGAGGGCCTTGTCCCGGTCGTGGCGGTCTTTCTCGGCCCGTACCGGGGAGTAGCTGATCACCAGTTGGCGGGAGTCGTGGGGCACGTCCAGCACGCCATGCGGGCGGACGCCCGCGCCCCCGGGAAGTTAGCGGGAACACCTGCTGGAAACGATGCTATATTGACTTTTGGGAACCTGTATTGTGATCGCTTATGTGGCCGCATCGGCAAAAACCAATTGATGAATCCGTATGGAGAGCGGCGCTTGACGCCCTTCCTGCGCTTGCACCGCTGGATGCAAGCGAACGCGCCAGGTTGCGGGAACTTTCCGCTCGTTTTATCGCCGGCAAGTCCATCGAACCGGTACGCGGACAGTGCCTTGATGCGCTGGACCTGGTTGTGATCGCGGCCCAGGCCTGTCTGCCTGTTCTTGTTCCTGGTCTTGGCGCCTACAGTTCGTGGCATAGTATCGTAGTCTATCCCGGCAGCTTTGTCGCGCGGGAATACGAGATGGATGAGGCTGGCGTTGAACATGAGTGGGAGGAAGCCCGAGCCGGCGAGGCCTGGTTGTGTGGCCCGGTTATCCTTTCCTGGGAAGATATCGCAGCCTCAGGGCAGGGCGAGGGTTATAACGTCATAATCCATGAGATGGCTCACAAACTTGACATGTTGCATGGTGGGGCAAACGGCTGCCCGTCGCTGCACCGGGGTATGGACCTCGAAGCCTGGAACCGGGACTTCGGCGCGGCTTTCGAGGATATGAACCGCCGTATCGATGCCGGCGAGACGCTGGTGATAGACGAGTACGCCGCCGAGGACCCTGCTGAGTTCTTCGCTGTTACCAGCGAGTATTTTTTTGATGCGCCAGCTGTACTTGACAGCGCCTACCCTGCCGTCTACAGGCGCCTGAGCGACTTCTACCGCCAGGACTGCGTATTCCGGTGAAGGTGAACACTGATTCCGGTTTACATGGTGCAGAACGTTCCGGGATTCGGGCCGGCAAAGGTCGTGCTGACCGAACACCCCGACGCAGATTCTCCACCGTCTTCGTGCGACAGCCGAACGCCTCGGCAATCTGCCGGTCGCTCCAGCCCGGCCCGTCGACATCCGCCTTCAACAACATCTGCGCACGCCGCACTTTCTCGCTGCTCCCCTTGAGTCGGTGAATCGTCTCGCGACAAATCGCGCGTTCTGCGTCGGTGAGCCGAACGATATATTTCTTGTGCATACCATGCACCTCGCTGTCGGTCAGAGTGAGTGCCTGATAGTATTGCAGATAAGGACATTATGTTCTATAACTTTTAATTATGACATAGCACTAGGCACTACAACAACCTGCCCTAAAACCCGCTTTGATTTATAAGGAATTTTCAGCCCTTCCGGGCGCTCTACACCGTTGAAGTCGGAAAAAACACCGCCAGTCCTCAGCTCAGCTGTGTCGCCGTGCCTCACTCCGTTCGCCCCGCCAAAGCCCGGTAAACCTTTATCGTGCCTCAAAAGGTCGGGCAAGGGGGCATCTCCCCCTTGACCCCCCCTTGGCGATATTGTATTTCGGGGCTGAAAAGGAACTCATCGATATCAAAAATACGCGTGTTCAGGCAGGGTAACCCACGCACGTATGTTTTGAATGCGGCACAGGCGGCAGTAAAGACGTTCCGTTTCATTGGGGATAAACTCTGTAACTGACTGGTATTTTACACTGTACCTGAACACATGGAACGTCTTTGACTAGTTTTACTTACGCGCGCAGAGCGCATTAGCGACGATCAGTCCTTTTTGTCGTTTTATCGGCGTTCTTTGACGAAGCGTGAACGTTTTTGCGCCCCCTGCCATTGCCATCTTCAGGTGCGCTGAGAGACTCTGTCAATGCGCTCAGCGATTTCAATAACTGATCAGACAGTTCGTATTCGACAGCCTGTGGGCAAGCTATGATAGTTTTGGCCAGTTCCCTGCGTGACGCCTCCTGTGTCATAGAATCCTGCAAATAGACATCAATTGCATCTTGCAGCATGTCTGGGATAACATCGTGCGCGCTGGCAATATCAATAAAATCACGTACTTCTTTTCGTCGTGACATGGCAGACAGCTTCCCGGTCAGAATATCAACGGGATGCGCCACAAATATGCCATTTGCCGCACGTATCGGACTCTGTGTGGGGGGGATGCCATTAAATGATCTTGTGCTAATGAAATTTATTGTGATACTTCTTTTTGAGGCCGGCATCATGGCATCCACCATGCCACTGGTCCCTCTGAATTGTGCGCCTCTCAGCCATGTGAATTTTTCAATCTCGGCTTTTGTCACCGAACCGTCCCGGAAGAAATCGAAATCCGTAGAATTTCTGTGATTCAAGTACATGGCGAGCGCCGTGCCGCCGTAGAGCCGATATGTTTTCAGATCGTGGGCTACCATCCTCTCCCACAAATCAATCATGTCCTGATCCATGAAATCCATATGAACAGGCTCTAAATTTATATCAGCCACTTTCACTGGAAAGCAATTCCTGTTTTATGTCAGCCCAGGTCTGTTGATTGTTATATATCAGGTCTATGATATGTCTGGGCTGGTGCCATTCTTCGGGGATGCGAAGACGCTCATCCAGCAGGCCCGCGCGCCAGGACCAGTACTTCCAGGAGCGCATGGACACCTGGCCGGGCCTTGCTGTGGTGAGCATATGCACCCAGTCCTCGCGCGGGATTGTCCGCCACAGGAACTCGCAGTGCCCCTCCAAGGCATAATCCAGCGCGTGGCGGAGAAAGACAACCCGGTTGCGCAGGATGGTCCAGGGGTCCCCGTTCCACCACATCTTGTCCGCAATCTCCACCAGTTCGGGGGTGGCGGGCAAAGGATTGTTTACCTTGGGAATGGGCGTGCCGCGCCAATCGTGCTGGTCGGGACGCGGGTCGTAACCCAGTACATCAGGTGATAAAATATCCGGTGAGGTCATGGGGTATGACAAGTATAGCTGACGGCCCCACGTTAAACAATAGGAGTTCTGGGGACACAATACTTAATTCTGGAATACTGCCAATATGTCAAGGCTGGCAATGATCGTTCTACCTGAGTATCCCCACTACATGACGCAACGGGAGAACCGCCGTCGGGATGTTTTCTTTTGTGACGGCGATAATTAATTATTGTGTCCCCTGAATTGCTGAATTGCAGAACTCTACACAATGTTACAGGTTTTAAGCCTGACCCTGTTTGAAAAAGTACCTCTGTATCAATTACTTACGCAGACCGATTACAAAACAGACCGCCATGATATACTTAACCAGTTGAATTTATTCGATTAATTCTTGGGACACTAATGAAAAATTTTAATAAAACTAAAATCAACAAAATTTGAGTTAGAGAGCAGGTGTACTCAACAAGCGTTTTACAAAGCCACCCCCCTTAGAGGTACATACGAGGGGATACGAGGGGGTCGGACCAATATAACTCTATGATTATAGAGGATAAAATTCTCAATAGCGCGCTGTTTTAAGGATTAGAACAGGGTTTTCACGGCGGAAAATATCATGTTAAGCAAGTGACATTTCTTACAATGTCTTTTTTCGTAATAAAACGCGTGTTCTAACGATTGGATAAGGTCATGTACAGACGGATTATCAATTGAAATCAAACAGTTATACTTTTTATACTGGTCTGACCCTGGATGCGGATCTATATCGATTATACCAATACGGCGTTCTGACATTCGGCTTGCACCAGGCTGATAACTACTTTGACGGAATTATCAGCCGATTTTGTAGGAGAACATCGATCATCAGGAATCCCGAATCTTCCAGTTGACGGGACGGCAGGCAGCCGTATTTCCAAAAATTCCGAACGGTCAGGTATAATACACCCATAATGGAGACAACACTGACCAATGCTGCAAGGCCTGATGATGTACTGTCTCCCGACACGAGACAGGCCGTTAAATTATTCATGACTCGCCTTCATGATCTTGAGTTGCCTAGCATCTCTAAGGTGCTGCTGTACGGCAGCCGCGCCCGCGGCGACCATCAGACGGACAGCGACGTGGATATCGCGGTGGTGTTGTCCGGTTCAGACCCGGGCGATGGCACCTTCTTTGATCTCATGATGCAATTGGCTGTGGTCAGGTCCAGAATCATGATGGGGATGGACAACCCGATGTACGTGGAAGCCTTTGTCGTCTGGGAAGACGAACTGCACCAACCGAGTAAACAACGCAATCCTGATTTCTACCGCAACGTGCTGGCCGACGGGGTGGATATAACGTGGACGAACAGCAATTAACGCCTGAGCAATATATGGCGCTTGCCTATGAGCGTCTCGGTGCATCACGCTCTGCGCTGGACAACGGTTTTTATCGCGATACATGCACAAGTGCGTATTATGCTGCCTATAATGCGGTTTGCAGCGCTTTGATCGCGCGGGGGCTTGCTGTTCCGAAAACACACAAGGGGGTGAATATCCAGTTTCACCGGCATATTGTCAATGCCGGCATGGTAGATTTAGATATATCGGATTATTTATCTAAAACAGAGAATGCAAGACTTGTGGCAGACTATAGCGGCAAGCTTATTGATGCTGCTGAAGCCGGCAAAATCTATGATATGGCTGAGAAAATCGTAACAACCATCGAGTCTGAATTGGAACAGCTGATAACGAACAAAAAGGATAAGAAGGATGATCAGACAAACGACCATTGACTCCCATCGGCGTCCTTTCATACCATGCACCATTAATTGTGAAACAAGGCCACCCGCTGACTGGGCTGCTAGTCAATACGGCCACACACACTGGCTTCCAGAATCGGTCACATTGCACATTGTGGAGCTTGCCAATCAAGCAGATGACTGACAGATACTAGACCTCAAACCAGGATATTCTGTTTCGGTATTATCTAAAGGATTATAGGTATAACGTTTAAGGAAACTCTGATCAAGTCTTCATAATATGAGATCATAGGCAAAAGTAAACCATCAGGGGAACACGTATGAAACAATCGAGTTTTTCGGACTTGGCCTATGAGCATAAGAAGAAAACGACACGCAAAGAGCGGTTTCTTGGGGAGATGGATGCGATATTGCCTTGGCAGGAGCTTCTGAAGCCGATCTTGAAGAAGTATCCGAAAGCCGGTCAGGGCCGGCAACCCATTCCGGCGGCGGTGATGTTACGGATTTACTTTCTGCAACAGTGGTATGGGTTAAGTGACCCGGGGATGGAGGACAGTTTGTACGACGTGGAGTCGATGCGTCGGTTTGCGGGGGTGGAGTTGGAGTCGGTGCCGGCTGAAAGCACGATTTTGAAGTTCCGGCACTTTCTGGAACGTCACCGTTTAACGGAGCAGTTGTTTCGGCTGACCCGGCGCTATTTGTCTGAGCGGGGATTGCTGTTGAGTGCGGGGACGATAGTGGATGCCAGCATTATCAGTGCGCCGAGTTCGACGAAGAATCGGGACCGGCAGCGGGACCCTGAGATGAAACAGACGAAGAAGGGGAATGCCTGGTATTTTGGCATGAAGGCGCACATCGGCACTGACACACAGGGACGGGTGCATAGTGTGGCGGTGACGCATGCCGCGGTGCATGCTTCCACGGTGATGGCGGACTGTCTGCATGGTGAGGAGGCCGTCATCTACGGGGACAAGGCGTATGCCGACGAGGTGCGCCGGCAGGCGGCGCTGGCCCGGGGCGTTGATTGGCGGGTGAGTCGCAAGGCGAGACGGGGCAAGCGGCTCAGTTGTGCGGACAAGTCGTTTAACCGGAAGAGCAATCGCACCCACTCCCGGGTGGAACATGCCTTTGGTGTTATCAAGCATTTATGGGGCTATCGGAAGGTCCGTTATCGGGGCTTGGAGAAGAATGCGGCACAGGTCTTTACCCTGTTTGCCCTGGCCAATTTTTACCTGGTCAGGCGGGAATTGGCCGTAACATGAGGATTAATCTGTCTGCAGGTTGGACGGGAATGAGAACATCGCTTCACAGCGATGCAAAAGCGTAGTTGTCAGGTCTGTTATACGCCGGTTTTGCCTGAAACAAGACAATATTTTTAAAAATGGGGCTTAATCAGAGCTTCCTTAATTTAATTGCACCAGCAAGACGCTTCAGCGGGTTCATAAAAAACCAACCGTTTTTCTTTGCCCAACATTCCCCATGGAAAACCAGACGAAATAAGCTGATCAAGCAGGTCCTGAGGACCACCTTTTACAAAGGGATCTTCCCACTCAGATTCTTTCATCCCAACCGGCGCGCCTGAACCGCATACAACTTTCAGAATGGTTCTCGTTGCCAAGTTACTTCACCTTGAGAAGCTGCTGCCATCGCAAAAAAAGTGCCTGTCATACGGTCGTTTCTCTATACAACAAGTTCATAAAAACATGTTGACTGTCGTCCGTGACCATCCTCAACGATATGTAGAGACACCCCGTTCTTCAAAAAATATCGTTTCTCAATGTGCCCCTCGACCTGACCACGAGTCCTGTTCTTGCCCACATATTCACGTTCGCCTGTCGAAGAGTTTTCATAGACTTGCTCCACGGTACCCTTGATAACAGAGCCCTCGCGCCAGACTATCGCTATATATCTCAATACCATGCCTTCATACGGTTCGTAAGCCGTTTTGGACGTGCGCATTTCAACATGCCATTTTCCAGTTACATTGGGTAGCGGGAACTATATTTCTCTTGAGAGAAAAAAGAGAATGGCAAGCAACACACATCCAAAGACTGTTGATGCCATACCCCATAAAAAGTTTACACCGGTTTGGCAAGTCATAGCTGGATTTGGATTTACGATAATCGCCTCACGTATCTACCCGGTCTTCACCAGGAAGACTTTCACTGTCCTCTCGTACCCCTTCATGGATACTACTTACAACCGATGCGCTTTGACGAAGCCGGGTCGAAATTCGGCGGATGAGATCATCCTTTGGCGGTAACTTCGCGTTTGTCATCCCCAGTTCCCTGGCCATAACTGCCAGTTCGTCCTTAACCTTCATGTTCCTGAGCTCGTTTTCGATTTGCTCTCCGCCCCTGGCGCGTTCCCTCAAACGACTGATGGTACGGCGCGCAGCGCTTTCATCAAGCCGCTGACGAGGATTTGATTTTGACGGCTTTTGAGACGCAGGCAATGCAGCTTTTACCCGTCTTTCTACCCGTAGCACCTGTTGTGATAATTCTCGCAGGATACCTTTGACTTCCGAGAGTTCAAGCACAAGCAGTTCCAGTTCATCCTGGTTATCGGCATATATCTTCTTATCAATGCTCATAGCATATTCTCCGCTTCGGACCAGAGCGACCTGAACTCATGAACAAGTTCGGTGGGCGTCATACGATTCGTTATGGCATCGCGTAGCGAAGTACGGTCAGGAATCCAAGTATCCATAAAGCGGATATCAAGATTATTTTGATCACTGGCCTGTCTACATGCTTCCTTAACATCGTTAATCCAAGCTCGCGCAAGTCTTGTAGGTTGGCGGTATGTTCGCACTCGATTTGCGAATACTCCGAGCCGCGGTAATGGGTGTGGTTGTATTCGATGACGCAAACCGGCAATCAGCAAACCGATACCACGAGCAGCAAAGAAATCCGGATTAAATGGAATAAGAATGAGGTCGCAACACGTAAGAACGCTGTACGACAGAAGCGTAAATGACGGCGGACAATCAAATAGAACGTAGTCATATTCCGGCAGACTACCGGAGTTCTGGATTCGGCCCAGAAGGTTTTTGACGAAAAACTTTCCTTTGCCAGGGTCCGGGGTTTCAAGTTCAAGCCAATACAATTGCTCGGTTGACGGAACGAAGTGATAGTTTTTCTTTAACCTGTAGACAAATCCGTTATCAGGTTCGAATTTCGTCAGGTCGTCTTCCAAATGCCGGCGAAGAACGGAGAAAATATTTCTTTGATTGTTGATACTCTTTTCATACCATTGATCAAATTTCCCTGACGAGGACCCATCAGCATCCAGAGCAATAGCCTGGGTGAGCGACATCTGAGCATCAAGGTCAAAAAGAAGAACATTAGAATTACCAAAGGTTGAAAGCACGTCTCCCAAACACCAAGTAACAGTTGTTTTGCCCACGCCGCCTTTGAAATTGATTGTTGCAACCGTTTTCATGATCGTAAGCTCATTATTCCATACAGTATCATCTGTCCACTATAATTGTATCTATCTTGACGGCTTCGTGTGATCATAACCCGAACAGGTTGGCGCTTGCAATTCTTATCAGGAATCCCAATCCGTTATTGTGTTCACCATCGTTATCAATGATTTCTCATGGCGTTGCGTATGTGATCGAAGTCCTCGATTCTAGCTACTATACGTGGTGCCCCTGTATCGGGGTCAGAGTTTTCAAATACTACAATTCGTTCACCTTACTTGGACATGCACCATAACATTCGCCTCTGGCAACCCCAGGTGGCAACTTATGGTGGGTGTCCTGTTAACCATTTTTTTCATTATCTGAATTTAAGAATAGGTTTTCAGCAATTTACCGATAACTTTGTTATGTTTGATTCTCGTAGTAAGAAATTAAGAACGATTGAAAACATAACGAGAAATACAATGGCAAATTCCAAGGAGAATCAAGACCGCATTGAGGTTATCGCAGATGAAAGCTTGGGAACCTTCTTGAAGGTAGCCGAGTCCGCCAAATCTCATCTTGCCAGCGTTTTGCCCAGCAGCGCGTCTGAAGCACTTGCCGCCCCCAACACATGGACTAATTCTGAAGCAGTCAAGAACATAGAGCAGAGCATACGGGCTAGCACTGAAGGTTACAGGATACTTAGCGGTGAGCCTGCTATCGCCCGTGTGTTAGTGATCGACGAGAACGGAGATAAGACAACGTACTACATCTGTCGTGTGGCATCGCCGCCGGGGCTTGATACGGAAATAAAGCTCGCGAGTTATCGTTCGCCTGTGGGACGCCTAGCTTCACTTCCCGTTAGGTCAGAGCATACTTTGCCGCGTGACGGTCAAACGATCCTTGTCGAGGTACTGGAGAACGCGAAGTTCTATCCGATATTGACGGACCAGGAATGGGATTCCCACAACTCAGTTCTCGAAGGGGATGCCTATGGGCCGCTAACCGTTGAATCGCTACGGGCTTTGCTCAAGCGTGACGGCAAGGAAATAGACGCCATTGATCGCCTCTTGGAGGAAGAAAGCAAGGCTGAGAACGTGCGGCAGGGGCTTCGTCGAAGCGTCATCACTAAAATGGACCTGCGCGACCAGCCCATCCTTGACCAGTATCAAGACGATATCTTCCGCCTCCCATTGAATAGTCGCCTACTCATTCTTGGTGCCCCTGGCACGGGTAAGACAACGACGCTGATAAGACGTCTGGGGCAGAAGCTCGACACAGCATTCCTAAACGAGGACGAACAACAATCAATCCAGGCTAACACCTTTGGTGGAAAGGATGATCACGCACGAAGCTGGATCATGTTCACACCAACGGAGCTATTGAAGTTGTATATGAAAGAAGCGTTCAATAGGGAAGGAATCCCGGCACCGGACGAACGTATCACCACCTGGACGGTCTTCCGCTACAACTTGGCAAGAAAGAATTTCGGCATCTTGCGCCCGGGGGACAACCGTAGCCCATTCGTGATGAAGGACACTGCGCGAACTCTTGAGGTCGCGACCGAAACCGATCAGATCGCTTGGTTTTCCGACTTTGATCAATGGCAGAAATCGGCCTTTTGGGAAGAGACGCGCACTTCGGCACTGAGCTTGAGTGAGAATACAGCGCAAGAGATATCGAAACTTGGCAGCAGGATTCTAGCGGTCCTAGATACGGCTGGACCAACACCGCAACCTAGCGTCTTTGTGTCCCTTACAACAGTAGCAAATGAGATACAAGATTTAGTCAGGAGCATGAAGGAAATCACAGATCAGAAAATCCGCGGTGCACTGAACTTCCAGATCAACCGTGACAGGCAGTTTCTTGATGATATGGCAAAGTTCATTGAAGGTCTGAAAGAATTGAACGACGAACCGGAAGATCAGGACTCCGAAGACGAAGAGGAGTCCAGTCAGTCACGAGTTGGGCAAACAGCTGCCGTCTCCCATTACATGCGGGCAGTTCGTGCATACGCTAGGGCACGAGCGAGAAGACGGAGTGTCGGCAAAACGAGCCGTAATGGAAGATTGATCGAATGGATAGGTGACCGATCACTCAGCGAACGGGATTTGCTGGATGTTGGTACCAACCTTATAGTTCAATCGGCCCTGAGGCGATTCGTAAATCCTGTCCGCAGATACATTGACCGCGTACCAATACGGTATCGTAGATACCGCCGAGTTCGGCAGGGTGAGAAACGCTGGTATCTCACCGACGGATTCAGCCATACGGATATTCACCCTTTGGAGGTAGATATCCTCCTATTAGCGATGATCCGAGGCACAGACTATCTGATTACGGGTGCTCGCAGCTTGCGCGGTACGGATAATCCGGCAGGCACTACTTTAGAGAGGGTAGAGCAGCTGTATCGAATTCAGGTATTTGTGGACGAGGCGACGGATTTCTCACCTATCCAACTGGCGTGTATGGCAGCGTTGGCGCGACCCGGAACGCGTTCGTTCTTCGCCTGTGGTGACTTCAACCAGCGTGTTACGAGCTGGGGCACTCGCTCAGTCGAGGAAATGAAGTGGGTGGTTCCTGATATGGATACAAAGCGCATCTCTGTAGTATACAGGCAAAGCCATCAGTTAAATGACCTCGCCAAGCAGCTCGCAGGCATATCGGGAGACAGCACTACCGATGTTGTGTTGCCTGACCATGTAGACAACGACGGCGTTGCGCCGGTTCTAGTGAAAAACATGACTGAGGATTCACAAATTGCGGGTTGGCTAGCTGAGCGGATCGTAGAAATCGAGCGTTTCATCCATGACTTGCCGTCGATTGCAGTGCTTGTAAACGATGAAGAAAAAGTGCGTACCATTGCGACTGCCCTCAGTAACGCCTTGGTGGGTCAAAACATCCAGGTTATTGCCTGTTCAGACGGGCAGGTACACGGACATGATAGTGCAGTTCGGGTGTTTAATATTCATCACATCAAAGGACTAGAGTTCGAAGCAGCGTTTTTCGTTGGAATCGATCAGCTGGCGAGGCTTCAGCCTGACCTTTTTGACAAATATCTTTACGTAGGAGCTACAAGGGCAGCCACCTATCTTGGGATAACGTGTGAGCAGGAACTGCCAACCAGCATGATGGGGTTGGAGAAAGTATTCGGTCAGAGTTGGCAGTAAAATAGTATGCCTACACATTGTCCTTGTCTTCTAAGGCTAGAGCTTTCATGCTTATCTATGTATTTGAGAATTCCAATAATAACCGGTGCGAGAATAGTAAAGACATCTTATCGAAAATCCGTCCAGAACTTTTGAACGGGAATGTTAGTCTGCTCTGCCAACAGGGTGATATTTACCTGAAACTTTTCTTTGTGTATCTCCCTCGTCTTTGCGGACATTGCTTCCTTTTTCAAATTTGCCTCCATTAATGGTACCCAATCCTCAATAATCTGGTCAATACTATTCAAGGGGAGAAGACCAAGACCTGATTTACAGATGTTTCACATTTTCAATTCAACAACTCGATAAGTTTCCCATTAACAGTTTCACCACTTTTAAAGTATCATTTTCACCTGATGAATAATGTCAATTTCACCAAGTTAGGTCGGCCCTCGGATGCTTAAAGATAATCCTATGCTTCCCTACTACCCGGTTGCCCAGATAGAAAATGCACCCGTGCGTAGTCTCATTCGCATTTCTGTCGAAATATTTTTCGGTCATTACGGCATTTGTCTCGGATGGCAAGCCGGAGCCACAACTTGAAGGAACCTCTATTTATTCGGTCAGATGATATAATAGCGGTGACTTATTTCAACTCTTTCCTCAAGGTGGTTTCATGAAGACACAAGACATATTCGGTTCGTTGTTTGACTTGCAAGACACCCGCTTGAATAAACTGAAGGATCCTCTGGTGCGGTTGGGTGAGGTAGTGGACTGGGAGGCATTTCGTCCGCTATTGGTGCGTATCCGTCCCACGACCCGCAAGAGCAAGGCGGGTGCGCCGCGTCGGGATGAGGTGCTGCTGTTCAAGGGGTTGGTGTTACAGCATTTGTACGGGTTGAGTGATGAGCAGTTGGAATATCAGCTTGAAGACCGGCGCAGTTTTCAGCGGTTTATGGGGTTGGATAATGTGCGTCGGGCACCGGCTGCGAAGACCTTCTGGGCGTTTCGGGAGAAGTTGGTGAGGTTGGGCCTGATGGATACGTTATTTACGCGCTTTGCCGAGCAGTTGGCAGACTTGGGGTATCGGGCGCGCAAGGGGCAGTGGGTGGATGCGTCCCTGGTGCCGGTGCCGGTGCAGCGCAACACGCGCGAGGAGAATGCGGCGCTTAAGGCGGGGGAGGCACCTGCGGGCTGGGACGATGAGGCAGCCAAATCCAAGCGGCGGCAGAAGGACGTGGAGGCACGTTGGACGAAGCAGCGGGGCAGGAGTCATTACGGGTACAAGAATCACGTGAACGTGGACAATGCGCACAAGCTGATACGCACGTATGCGGTGAGCGCGGCGACTGTGCATGATTCCCAACTGCTCGATGAGTTGTTGGATGAGCACAACAGCAGCAAGGCGTTATGGGCGGACCGCGCCTACCGTTCCAGGGAGCAGGAGGAACGCTTGCAGGCCCAGCGCTACCGCAGCCACATTCAGCGCAAGGGGCGCCGCAACAAGCCGTTGACGGCGTGGGCGCAGCAGGGCAACCGCACGCGGGCCAAGGTGCGGGTGCGGGTGGAGCACGTGTTCGGGGCGCAGTGTGCGACCCGGGCCAAGCTGATACGCTGTATCGGGCTGGCGCGCAGTGAGTTGGCCATTGGGATGCTGAACCTGGTGTATAACATGCGACGACTGTGTTACCTGGAAGGGGTCAGCGCGCCTGCTTGACGGAGACAACGCCCGGCTGGTGTCAAACCGACACCCGAAGGCAATAAAACGGCCCGATTAAGGGGTCGATGAAGGCGAGCACGGGGTCATTTCGCCACTGGCCGAATACATTTATATGTAAAAGAACCCGGCTTGCCCGCATAGATAGCGATAGTAACGGAAATCGTCAATTATTAGAGGTTCCCTAACGCACAACTCGCTCCATAAGTCAATACCTATCCATCCCCCTAATCCCGCATTAGAAAGTGCAGGAATCAAAAAAGCCTTGCCTGTATAATAGGTTGTACGATCAATGACTATCACCCGCTGGGTGCAACAGACAAGGCTTATGCAAATCGTACCGTACAGAATCGCAAATACCAACGATTTATTGACCGGGCGCGGCGGCTTGGTGTGTGTGGCTGAGTTGCTGCGGCCGAAATCAATGGGGTCAGACTCGATTGATTTGGCAAACAGACAGAATGCGCCTTGAATGACCGTTTCAAATCTCTAATGCGGGATTAGGGGTCACAGTCATAGTTGCCTTTTACCGGCTTGCCTGCCATAAGACTCTTATATAGATTGGTTATCTGATTCGCGGTTATCTGCCAGGTATAACTTTCACATACCAGTTTGCGCCCCTGCTCTCCCATACGGTGCCGAAGCGGGGCATCCGCCAGCAACCTGCATACCGCTTCGGCGATGGCCGTCTCGTCGGTTTTCACGACCAGGCCGGCGCCGCGCTCGGCGACTTCCGGGAACCCGCAGCCTTCGCTGACCACCACGGGCAGGCGCGCCGCCATCGCTTCCAGCGCGGCTATCCCCAGCGCCTCGGTATGGGACGACAGCACCAGGAGCTCGGCACAACTCAGGGCTGCCAGCTTGTCCCTGCCCGTCAGCATGCCGGTAAACACTGCCCGGTCCAGCAGGCCGAGTTCACGCAGGACAGATTCCAGGTATTGCCGGGTTCCGAACTTGTCCGGCCCCGCGAGCAGTAACGCGGCGTCTTCAAAACGCCGGGCAATGGTGGCGAAACTGCGCACCAGCACGTCCAGGCCCTTGACAGGATGCAGCCGGCCCAAAAACAGGACAACGCGTTTTCCCGCCAAAGGCGGAAAGCGCCGCGTCAGCGCAGCCGGTTCCGGCAACGCCTCGAACGAGGCGGGTACTACCCCGTTCGGGATGACCACCGTCGGGGTTGCGAAGCCCAACCGGGCGAACTGTTCCCGTTCGGCGTGGGTAATCGCATGCAACACACCGGCATTGCGCAACATCCGGTCCTGCAGGACAAACCGGTAGATGCGTTTCTTCAGCGCCTTCTGCCGCAGGCCCCACTGGCTGAGTCCGCCGTGAAGGCTCAGCACGCAGGGGAGTTGATGTCTTACGGCGGCGCGCAAAGCGACGTAGCCGGGGTAATGCCATACCTCGTGGACGTGGATGAGGTCATAGTCGGCCGCCCTGTCATCGATAAAGCGGGACAATTCTTTCGCATAAGCGGTCCAGAGGCGCGCCGGCAGCCCCGCGTCGAAACTGTGCACGGGCACGCCGGGAGGGGACATGGGGTTGCTGCCCACCCGGTAGCCACGGGTCGTGACAATCTCGCAGCCCACGCCTTGCCGGGACAGCTCCGAAGTGAGTTCCGCCACGGCAAAGGCAGGCCCGGTCCAGGTGGGCGACATGCTGGCCGTAACGTGGAGGACGTTTAACATTTTGCTGGTATGTCGTTACATCATCGCTCAGTGCGCGCCACGGAATCGAGACCGGAAACCCGGCGCGTCATTCGGGGAAGCCCGTCCGACGTAACATTTATAAATTACTCGTCAAATACTGCGCTCGTTTCCGTAGCGCCCTCAGCGAATTCCGGGACAGGTAATACAGTGCCATGGCTGGCGACAAACCTTGCGTTTTTCTATACATCTGGTAATTGAAATACACAGCCACCACAAACCGCGAAGACAGTGAACCGCTGCGTATCGTATAATACGTCAGCGGTTCGCATATCCCCAGCCCTGAACCGCACTGCCTCAGTATGTTCAGCCAGGTCGCGTAATCTTCCGTCATGGGCAACAACGGCATGTACATCTTGCCCAGCGCGCCGGCATCATAAACGACTGTTGAGGCGCCGATTATATTTCCTTTCAACAGGGTCTTGTAATCCACTTGTTCCTGCACGTCAATCAATACCTCCCCCGTTTTCGATTTGGCTATAAAGCTGGTATAGGAGAAGCTCTTTGAAGCCGCCTGCATTTTGCTGATTTGTACAGTCAGTTTATCGGGCAACCAGTAATCGTCTGAATCGAGAAACGCGATATAGCGCCCGGTCGCCGCGTCTATGGCTGAATTCCGCACGGAGGCGGCGCTGCTTTTCTCCGTATGTTCCAGCAACCGGACGCGTGGGTCGTCTGTCTTGCGCACCAGGGCACAGGTGTCGTCGGTGGAGGCGTCATCGGAAACGATCACTTCCAGGTTATCGTAAGTCTGGTTCAGGGCAGATTCTACGGCGCGCGTGATGTACGCTGAGGAGTTGTAGCTGGGTATGACAACGGATACTTTATCCATAACAATATGCCGTTAACTTTGTCGCGTGACCGGGCAGATTCAATTCGCCACCTCCGGGCCGGACCGGCGCATGACTTCGGGGAGTTGCGCGTACAACCGCCGGCGGGACAGCAGGTAGCCATGCTTACGGAAAAAATAGCCGAGTCCCCACAGGTGTTTCCAGGTCAGGCCGGAGCGTAGCGATCGGGTCAGCCGGCGCTCATTGTGCATAACCACAGCCTCGGGGTGGTACACGACCTGCCAGCCGGCCTGTCGCAGCCGCAGGCACATGTCGATATCCTCCGGGCCGTAAAAGATGCGTTCATCAAACAGACCCACTTCCTGCAAGGCGCGCCGGCGTATCATCTGGCAGGCGCCAATCACGTAATCCACCGCGCGCACCGTCTGGTGGTCCCAGTCCGCCATTTCTACCGTTTGAGTCATCCTCCTGCCCGCGAAGGGGGGCAGACGCCGGGCTAATTTATCCGTCAAGGTTGGAAACTGCCGGCATGACAACTGCAATGCCCCGTCGGCGCCGGTCAGTCTCGGCCCGCACAGCCCGACCTCGGGCCGGCCCTCCATATAACGCGCCAGGCAGTCAAGCGCACCGGCCTGCACGACCGTATCATCATCCAGGACCAGTACATAGTCCCCCCCGGCCAGGCGGATACCCTGGTTACGGGCCGCGGCAACGCCGCGGTTTTCAGCGTTACGCACCAGGCGCACGCCGGGCCAGCTGTTTTCGATGACGGCGCAGCTTGAGTCCCGCGAACCGTTGTCAACCACGATGACTTCGGAACTGAACGCGCGCAAGCCCTGCTCCAGGGAGGCCAGACAGGCCATAATATGCCGCTCGGAATTCCAAGTCAGGATGACTATTGAAACGCTGACTTGTCGGTCCTGCTTCTGCTCAGTCACCGGTGTCTTTCTCCTCTTGCTTCAGTGTGGTGTTTGCGCTCAGTATCATGGCGCACATTGAGCACAGTGGCCGACTGCCCTGCGTCTTCTCATTCGGTTTGATCTTCCCCGGCGCTTAATGGCATTTGCATAGTATGGCGAGCTTGCCATTCTGTATCTTCTCATTTTGCTTGATTCTCCCCGGAACCCTCTTTGATGACGGAGACATCCGAACCGTTGAGCACGCGCTTGATAGCGACCCAGACGGAGAGGAAGAGCAGTTTGATATCCAGCCAGGGACTCATAGTTTCGATGTACAGCTTGTCGTACTTCAACTTGTAACCCGGGTCGGTCCAGTAACTGCCGCGCACCTGGAGTGTTTTCCAATTCGGACTGAGCCTGAAGAGAGAGTGATTCTGACTCATCTCAAGCCCGTTTCTGCGCCTGTTCATAAATGGTCGTAAAGAGTTGTCGGCGCGCCTGTTGCAAGGCATCGGCCGCCGCGTTGTCGCTGATCCGGTAAGCGATGGTGTCCAGTCTGTCAAAGCTTACGCCCGGTTTCAAGTACGTCTTTGCATCGGTGAGGGATTTGAGTTTCTCATACGGGGTCATCAGGGACGCGTAGGGATAGCATTTTCGTTGTTTCCCGGTCTTGTCGGTGACGGTGTGCGGGAACAGGCAGGGCCGGTGATAGTTGACGTACGGGTTGAGGTGCTGGCGATGGAAGGCATTGAGCAGGCCGGCCCAGCGCTACGGGATATGGGCATGGCCGAGGAGCTTGCGCACGACATGGCCGTTCTTGCATTCCACCAGGGCGTTGTCGTTGCTGTGCCGGGCGCGGGACTTGGTGAACTCGATACGCAGTTTCTCCAGCAGCCGGGCGACCCGGTGGTTGATGTACTCCAAGCCGTTGTCGGCATGGAACCCCAGGACCACGAACGGGACGCTCTCCAGCAGGTATTGAAGGGCCGGGATGAGATAGACCTCGCTGATGCGCTCGACACTGACCACGACCTCGAACCGGGTCACCTCATCTACCCCGCATTGATAGGATAGACGCCTTTTTCCCCGTCCAAATCGCCCTGGTGCACGGTATCGATGCGAATAGTACCCGGTTGGCCGTCACTCTGCGGCTTACGTCGTTCGCCGATGTTACGGTTGACCGGACGGGTCTTCTCCACCGTGTGCCGCTGACGCCGGTAGGTCTGCGATTGGCGCAGGTTGTACAGGTGGGACACCGAGATACCGGCCAGGCGCGCATACTCGGCCTGACCGAAGACCTCATACGCGCGTTCGCAGAGCTTCTTCAGGGTCAACCCGTTGGGCGTGTTATGGCGTTCATCCAGGGCCGCCAGCAGGCGGCTATCCGTCTGCGTATAGCGCCGGGCAAAGCCACATACCGTGCGCTGCCGCGGCGCCAGTTGCCCGCTCTCCCGGTAGTGTTTAATCAGCCGCTTCACCTGCGCTCGGGAATACCCGCTGACCTGCATCAGGTAACGCATCAGCACCCCCTTGTTCGCTTTACCACAGTCTGAAGTGTTGACTTTAACCAGTGTCCGACGTAGCCAGTCATAACGGCTCTGTTTGTCACCGGCTACCTCAAAGGCCACCCCCCTGCTCAACTCCATACAGAGCCTGCCCCCCTGCTTACAACCGCAGGGGCAAGCTCTGTATGGAGTTGAGCAGGGGGATGGGCGCAATGAGCAGAAACACAGATTATGTCAGGCTCATTTCATATTGGAAAATACTGATGTTGCTGTTGTTGCTTGATCATTTGTCTAACAACCCGTATATTTATCAACGTACAAAAAACGGGCAGAAAATGAAAATAGGTTATGCGCGGGTATCCACCGGTGATCAATCCCTGGCATTACAGCATGACGCCCTGCAAAACGCCCAGTGCGAACAGATCTACACGGATGTTACCCGTGGGAAAGACCGCGATCGGCCGCAACTTAACCAGTGTCTGAAAGTACTCAGAGCCGCCGATATCCTCATCGTCTGGCGCCTGGACCGGTTAGGTCGCAGTCTCAGCCACCTCATCAAAATACCCCAGGATCTGGAAAACAGAGCCATCCATTTCAAAATCCTGAAAGAAAATATCGATACCACCACGCCTGCCGGCAAACTCATGTTCCACGTCGTCGACGCGCTGGCAGAATACGAACGTGAACTGATCCGCGAACGCACCCTGGCCGGCCTCAAAGCAGCCCGCGCGCGGCCGCTGCGGCGGCAGACCACAAGCCCTGACTCCCGCGCAAATCACTGAGATCAAAACTTTAAAACAGAACCCGGCCATCCCCATCAAAACCATTACAGAACGTTATAAAATCTCCAGGGCAACTTTATACAATTACATCAAATAAGATGTACACATTACAACTAAGGAATTACCACCATGAATTTAACAACTACAACCATTAATGTTGACGACTTAGCAGAACTTGTCCACAGAAAAAACTCATTGGATTCTGGGTACGTCGCTTTCCTGGCGAATAAAGATCTGGTGCTAAACCTGGCTCGTTTACCGCTTGAGAAGGTCTTTCGACGGGTAATATTAGATCCAGTACGTGGCCTGGTTATGTTGATGTCACCCAGCGCAACACACGAACAACTCGCAGAAGACATAGATACCCTTATCAAAGCCGTAGTAGACGAATTTTCTATATCAAGAAGTGCTTTGCGTGCAAATCGATGGCGCCGTTCAAACGATCCAGAGAATACGGGCCTGGAACCTGATTGCTGTTATTACCTCGGGCCAAAAGCCCGCGCGTATCGACTTGCTAGAGCGCATAGTGTACAGGCTGGCGATAACTTTGTTCTTAACCACGCCCCGGATCTGGTAGTAGAAGTCGGGATTACATCCATCGATAAAGGTAAGCAGGCCCAATATCGCGAATTAGGTGTAGCAGAACATTGGCAGGTTAATCAAAATAAAAACCGCAATGAATTAATAACGGTAACCTTTCTGGCATTACAACATCCTGAGCCACGCACTTTGGCCATATCCGGCGTATTACCTGGCTTGCGGAATAAAGACGTAGAAGCTGGTTTATTAGCTTTTCAAGACCCAAAACTCAGTTCATCAAAAGATTACCAGCAGACAATCATAAAAGTCCTCCAAAAACAAAACATCTATGTAGCGCCTGATTCTGATAGAGAACCCGGTGATTGATTTTGATAAAGATACCCGCCTGCAACGAGAAGCTCAATTCCACGACCGGCTCTTCGCCGACTATACCCACACTCGCCCCGCTCGCAAGTTTTACGCAGTCACTACGGCGGCCAATCAGCAATACCGCGATCTGATCGACGAAAACTGCACCGGCATACGAGGGGGTCGGACCAATATAACTCTATGATTATAGAGGATAAAATTCTCAATAGCGCGCTGTTTTAAGGATTAGAACAGGGTTTTCACGGCGGAAAATATCATGTTAAGCAAGTGACATTTCTTACAGTGTCTTTTTTCGTAATAAAACGCGTGTTCTAACGATTGGAAAAGGTCATGTACAGACGGATTATCAATTAAAATCAAACAGTTATACTTTTTATGCTGGTCTGACCCTGGATGTGAATCCTCCTGTCGCTGATACATTGCTGGCAAGCTACTTTCAGTGCCTTGAGGCGCTTTTCTGTCTGTGTCTTGCTGGGTGCCTGTTCCACGGCATTCTCTCCACTAAAACCCAAGGCGCCCCGTTCGATGACGATATCGATATCTTCGGAAAAACGTTCAATTAGCTTCCAACACTTGGACAATGATGTACCACCCTTGAACGTCAGGTGTTCACCCCATTTGGGTAGCTCGAACAATTTGCGCAGGGTCCAGCAAACCCAGAAGTCCTTTTCGACAGCAATCTCAGACAGGTTCAGTTGTGCGCCGGCCTCCGTACAGGCCAGCCGGCGACGTTCTTTCGGCATTGCAATAAATTCTCTCATACTGTACTTTCCTGGGCAGCCAGTATGCGAATGATATCGGCGATCCAAGCCGGGGCATACCAAATATCTTTCATCAGTTGCTTGCGAACATCGTCATCAAGACGGCGATCAAGCTGTGCAATGACTTGTTGGTCGACGTTTTTCCGGCCCAAGTGGCGCAGGGCCTGGATCACCGACCCGCTGCTGCTCCCGGCGGTAGCCATATTGCGGGGGGTGGTTCGTTTCAGGACGATCTCTCGCTTGCCAACCTTTACTGTCCGCGCCCGGCCATCCGTCAAATACACGACTTTCATTGGCACTTGTGTAGAAAGTCCAAGGAGATTAGCCGCATAAGCCCCGGAGGGTTGTAAACGGGCAGCATCACGACCTGCCAAGGCTTTTGCAATGTCATCCGTAGATGGCTGTAAAGGACCAAGCTGAGGATCGATTTTCGGGTAATCATACAACCCCCGGGCCAGTTTTCGGATGAGGCCAGTCTTCCGATGCCCCATCAGCGCGAGATCAATTGCCTGCCGGGTACCGAGGTCTGTGAAACTGTCAGGCGTAAAGACCCAACCCCGCTTACGGGAATGAATCCGCCGGAGGATATTGCTATCAGTGCTGTGCGTGTGTTTTCCCATATATTTTTAAAAGAAAACTGTATATCTTTTTCTTTCAAAAAAATAGCACAACTTTATAGAAATTTTAATAAAACTAAAATCAACAAAATTTGAGTTAGAGAGCAGGTGTATTCAACAAGCGTTTTACAAAGCCACCCCCCTTAGAGGTACATACGAGGGAGTCGGACCATTATAACCCTATGATAAGGATTAGAACAGGGTTTTCACGGCGGAAAATATCATGTTAAGCAAGTGACATTTCTTACAATGTCTTTTTTTGTAATAAAACGCGTGTTCTAACGATTGGATAAGGTCATGTACAGACGGATTATCAATTAAAATCAAACAGTTATACTTTTTATACTGGTCTGACCCTGGATGCGGATCTCTGATACGCTGTATCGGGCTGGCGCGCAGTGAGTTGGCCATTGGGATGCTGAACCTGGTGTATAACATGCGACGACTGTGTTACCTGGAAGGGGTCAGCGCGCCTGCTTGACGGAGACAACGCCCGGCGGGTGTCAAACCGACACCCGAAGGCAATAAAACGGCCCGATTAAGGGGTCGATGAAGGCGAGCACGGGGTCATTTCGCCACTGGCCGAATACATTTATATGTAAAAGAACCCGGCTTGCCCGCATAGATAGCGATAGTAACGGAAATCGTCAATTATTAGAGGTTCCCTTTAATAAAACTAAAATCAACAAAATTTGAGTTAGAGAGCAGGTGTACTCAACAAGCGTTTTACAAAGCCACCCCCCTTAGAGGTACATACGAGGGGATACGAGTGGGTCGGACCAATATAACTCTATGATTATAGAGGATAAAATTCTCAATAGCGCGCTATTTTAAGGATTAGAACAGGGTTTTCACGGCGGAAAATATCATGTTAAGCAAGTGACATTTCTTACAATGTCTTTTTTCGTAATAAAACGCGTGTTCTAACGATTGGAAAAGGTCATGTACAGACGGATTATCAATTAAAATCAAACAGTTATAGTTTTTATACTGGTCTGACCCTGGATGCGCGACCTGACTTGCCTCGCCAGTTATTTGTCTTTCAAACTCGGGGCGGACCATACATTATCTTCGAGCCGGCACTACACGGAGTATTTCACCTTGCGAAAGGTAAGTGAAATGCGACGCTCTCGGTTCCTGCGTCCCTCGCCGGACTTGTTACGCTCGCTCTTCCGCATTGGTATTCCATGTTTCCAGTCATACCGGGCTTCGCCACTCATGATTGCCGCACTGCGTCGCTCAAGTAGCTGTTCGACTTTGTTTTTTGACCCTTTTTTGCGAAACACCATCCCCCACGATTCCAATAGACTGATCGTGACGATATGATCAGCAAAGCTGTTACTATCAACATGGGCACTGATGCCCTGTTCTCTAATATACTCATTGACAATAACCTGATCGGGAAGTTGCGGTACAAGCCCTTCTGAAACAAGGCGTCCGGCGAGTTTGTCAGCCCAATCCGGCAGGGGGCCGAGACGCATGGCTGGGTCAACTTGACGGGCTTTGTAAGCATAACGCCACCCATAGTGCTGAACGCGTCGTTTCAGTTGAGTGTCCCATGGGTGACTATCAATGAGTTTAACAAGTTCATCTTCTTCGCCCTCGCTCAGATAATCTCGGATATATATCAAGCCAGGAATAGCTGATTGCAGGGGTTGCGTCTCGGCTGCTAGCGAGGAGGATGGCGGATTCGACAGTGGTCCTGCCTCCGTGGCGATGAAGTGGCGGAACCGATCAACATTAAGTTTTTTCTCGATTTCCAAATTTTCCGGCAACTGGAACCGTACAGTCCCTTCAACCTCGATTAGCGTATCCTTATTGGTGGGTAAACGCATAGTGCCTGGACCAGAATAGGGTAGTAGTACGTCTGTCAGAATGATCTGCTGGGAAAGACAGGGCCAATTCAAATTTGTTGCGAGTTTATGGGCCTCTTCCTGAACTTTTGTTCTCTTGAAATCCGCGCCAAACCATTGACCGCGCGCATTCTCCGGCTTTGTAGAAAAATCATTACCGTCCCAAGCCAACACGAAGCGGCCGGCAGCCCTTCTCCATTCGGGTTTCCTGGCGGTGACAGATGGCCAACAAAGATCGCGTTTCCCCGCGACAGACAGGCGCAATGCCTGAATTGATAGAAGTTCGCGTTGCAGCACCGTCCCACGGAATTGGCAGTCGAGACGCCTGTATCCATGCAAAAGACCGCATAGAACTGCTGCAGACCAGGCAATTGCCGGGGGGAGTTGCGGCATATCCTTAAACCATGTCTTGAAGTTCGTTGGTTCTGGACGAGCCAACACCAATTGAATGGCTATTCCAACAGGGCAACTCCGCCAATCCCGGAGTTGAATGACCGACTCGGCGCGTAGAATACCGTTTGTGGTCTCCAACCACTCTCTCGCCTGCTCGTCCCGACCTTTTGCAGGACAGCTTTGTGACGCCCTAGCGTGTATTCGTGTTGAGAGTTCACGGGGATCGATACGCTCGCCACTTACTTGACTTCGAAACACTTCCACGGCAGCCAACCAGAGGCGATCGTGCAGGCTGTCTGAATTGACCTCACCCTGAAGCCGCATCCAGGGTGGAAACCGCCACCATGAGGCGTCCATTTTCGCGGCCAGATCTTCCAGCCCCGATTGTTCAGGGTCAAGGCTGGTGGTGAGAATATCCAGCCAGGGATCAATTCGCGGAACTCCCCAAACAGCCATAGCAATAGCGCCGTGGATTGCATCCATATCGCTTGGAATGCCAATACCCACCGTTGCCTTGGGTGGGGAAACCTCCACATCGAAACAGTCCCCGGGTTTAGCACCGACTCTGACCAACTCTTTGGGTAGTATCAGATTCGAGACATACCTGGCCATGCCGGTGAAACGCGCACGCTCTTCTTCGGTCGATACTAATAGTTTCGAGATGGCGAAAGTCGGTAGCGCACCCGGCCAGTACAACGCCTGATCTGTTGGCTCAAGCGCGCCAATACAAGATGTCCGCCAACTTTTGTTGCGCAAGACGTCAATATCAAGATTAGGCAACTTCGCGGGATCTAGTCTTACCTGGACGTGTATTGGATGCCCCGCATCGACCGGGCTCCCATCCCGAACGTACGTTCCGATTCCTACCATCTGCCCGTCCGAAGACTGGGGTCGTAGCCAACCATCCTGCAACGCATCAAAAAGACGCCGATTATCAGTGGCCAGTCCCAACCAGCGGGATTCAGGTTCACGAACCTCGGAAAAGCGCATTGCCATCTGGGGTTCAGGAGGATTCATGACCGCTCCAAAGCATCAGCCCCCGGCAATGCTCTCTCTGCCTGTATCGAAAGTGAATCGGGGCCGTAAATAAGAAAAAGATTATCACAAGCACGGGCACACATCATGTACATTGCGGGTTTATTTACAGGGGTATTGCATGGGATGAAGGATTCCAGTTCCAAAATAAACACTGTGGCAAATTCCTGGCCTTTCACGGATTCTTTGTTGAGTATGGTCACACCCGAAGATAGCATGTCGATACTACCCTCGTTTTTTTGATCATTTGTGTACATGTCAACGCGCTTGTCGGGCAGTTTCTTGCGGAGCATGGTGTGCAACTCATTACCGGTCTCGTTTCGATTGAAAATAACGCCGATACTACCGCCTCGGGTATTATACCAATTCGACACCAACGTGGCTGTAGATTCAAGGTTTTTTGTTTTGACCAGGCGAGGAAGTTCTCCCGTTGAGGAGCGGACGATGGATGCGGCGGGGAGACGACCACTATGGAAATGTTCCACCACCGTAGCAATCTCCGGACTATTCCGATGATTTTTTTTGAGAATAATCGGATCATTCAAGTGGGCTGCGGCTTTGATGTCCTCAAGCGTTGAGCGATCCGTACTGAGTGCTTGATCGTCATCTGCAAATACGGTGATGGCGTTCGAGACATACGAAGCATACCTGAAAAATTCCTGGTGAAGGTCTTGTCCCTCATCCACAATCATGTGAAATTGGTTGTGGCACTTATGGTTGTCTTTGACGCGCGCAAGCATGGTTTCCCAATCATTATTATATTCCACATACTGTGGTGGCTCTTCACCCATCCGGTCCTTGTAGTCGTACCATGCAAATTGATGCATTGTCTGAACATCTATACTTCCGCCCCCCAACAGCTCCAGCAAACGCCTGAGCATGCGATTGTATGTGACAAGTTTAACTGGCATCCCTGTATCCACCATCATCCGCGCCCTGTGCAAGGCAAGGACTGTCTTGCCGGAACCAGGTGGCCCCACAACGAATAGGTGCTGATCAAGCGGATATTCCAACACATCGCGCTGGTCCTCCTCGCTGACGATTTCATCCCAAGTTGGTAGCCGCACTTCAGTTATCTCCAAGAGAAAGAGTATTTTGTGCAGGACGATGGAACAGAGCATATCGTAAGTCGCGGCCCTGAGTACCGTGCATTCTTTCCACCGCAATTGTTCCAATGTCATCTTTAAGTGTTTTGAAATCTGCATCACGCAATGCGTTGCAAAAATCCGGAAAGTTTTTATTGGCTTCGTCTCGTTTCGAATTTGTGTACAAAACTGTGACTGACCCTCGGCCAAATTTTGAGAGCAGTTGTTCCAACTCCTTGATAAGCTCCACCACGTCCACCGTCGGGCTAGCCAGAAGGTACGACACAATGACAAATACCGGATGCCAAGTCAGTGGTTGATGCCAGGAAATCGAGGAGATGTCGGATGCCCATTGGCGACCAATTTGAAGTGCTGTATTGTGATGTTCGGCGGCGATTGCGAGCCGTTCGCCTAGTCTGCGCATAGCCTCAGATCGGTCCACGCCGATATAATCAAATTGCTGTTCGGAGCCAAGTGCGCTGGCAAAAGCAAGTCCGCCTGTGAACGGTCCACAACCTAAATCGACGACAATGGGTTGTTCCGCAGGACGGGTTTTGGCAAAGAGCATACCAAACGCCTCGACAAGTTCTTCCAAGTGCCCAAGCTGAAAGAAGTAAGCGTAAAGAAGGACACGGTCATCAGGCGACAGATGACGCCAAGGTTTGTCGAAGTCCGCCTGACCCCACCCGGCAACTTCGTGCGTCGCATCCGAGCTACTGACTCCAAGGTATTGTTCTGGCCCGGAACGAGGATCGTTCTTTACGCGCTGTATGATTTCGGTGCGGCGTAACTGTTCCAGCCAATGGGGTAGTTGGGGCATCAAGAAACCTCCAGTCTACTCGCTACCGTTTCAACTCCGTCAGAAGGGTATGTAACGTCATCAATACCCGGCAAGACTAGTACCGTTTCAATTTAATTCTGATCGATTGACGAGTCAAATTCAGTCAAGTTGTGGCAGTTGATGGACAGGCAGTACCAATGAGAGGCTACGTGCGACACCAAGCTGTTTTCGAATGAGTCCCTTGTCCTCCAATTGGGTCAACATGCGGTGGACTGAGGGAGGCGAGACCTGGAAATAGCGTTGCAAATCGGCCTGTGCCAGTATGAATGGGGTAGGAAATACCTAATAGGGCATCGCTAAAGCGCTTCACGTTTGTTGCTCGGATGGGGTTGTAGTCGGCGGTGTAGAAGTCGGGCACCCATTACCGTTGATCAAAGAAATTATCTTCTGCCTTATTTCGTTTATTCTATCTTTAGCGACCTCCCGATTTGTTTCTTTGACTCCACTTGAAAACCACGTGAACAGGTCAGACACACAAATGTCAATATCGTTTATTCCTTTACCAACTCCTTGGCTGATTTTAGCCATAAATTGCCTAGCAGCTTGGCTTAGATCCCGTTCTGTGAGATCGTTACTGTTGAGTGACGCCGACTTGTAATAATGCTTTTCCAATGAAGGTTTGATGTAATCATCCCAAAAATATGTAAAGCCATTAATCATATCCGTTTTCTTGGAGGTGGCATCAGCCTTAGCTTTCCTAGCCGTAGCCTCTGCCGCTGCTTTCTTGATCGCATCATCTTCTTTTCTCACGACATCCTCTGCGGAATTAACTTTGCTCACTGCTTCAAAGTACTGGTCGAACAAAGTCATAATCTCACGCATTTTTAATTCCATTATGATTGTCGCAACGAATTGATTGGTATTTGCCGATTCTTTCACAGAGCCGAGAAAAGCTTCATACAACTTATTATCTACAGATAAATCACGTCCAGAAGTATCTTTATCAACACTTATAACCAAATAATTTCGATCTGTGTACTCAATATAATCATAACCATTATCATCACAATCACACTGAGCATTTACTCCGTTCATTTTAACCTTTTTATATAATCGTCCACTGTTTTCATCAAGCACCAGTTCTGACCAGTTTATATCATCAATTCTACCCCCTTTGATAATTTTCTTAAAATCAAGGTTCTTGATATTTTTCAGAATGTCTCCAATATCTTCCTGAACTCGAATGAATACGTAATGGCCGACTTCTAGGGGGGCGTTTGGAAGCATGGCTGCTTTCTTGGGCTCTAGCAGTACTCTGTAAAGAAAATTTGTATCGTGAGTATTAGTGGAACTTAACAGGCTTTTACCCATAGATTCCAGAATTACGTTCCCAACAGACGAAAAGGGAAGAGGTATTGTTCCATATGAGGCTATGTCCCGGAGCAAATTTCCTGTTAGAACGTCGGAAATATCCAGCTCCATAATCCAGATTTCAAGACCTATGCCATTCTTTCCTTCAGAGGAGGGGCCGTAAATTGGCATATTATTAAAATTCATGAACTGGCCTGCAACGATATCATCAGAGAAAAAAACCACCTTTCCTTTATTAACTCCTTTGTCGGAGAAGTCAAAAGCAACAGAATCTTTGACTGCAAAAGCGTTAACTACAACGGCAATTTCTCCCTTGGACCTGATTTGCCCCCCAACTGCATCATTAACCCAGCTTAGGGGGCCTTCTGAATAGTCTTTTATATAAGCTGATGTAAGCCGTATGCATATGTTGTCATTTTCTGAAAATGTTACTTCCCTGTTATCTTGCGGTAAATTCTTACGTTGCAACTTGGCAATACGAATTGGTTCTCCCTGTATATTTGTTTCTATACTATCGGTCTTAACAGTGAATTTACTCAGATCTGTAGTTGAGACCTCGGTTTTACGATAATCAATCGCCCCTTCCTCCTTGTATGCAAACGTGCATGATGTTAGTAAAAACAGACATCCTAGCCAGAACATTGTAAAAGCGGTGTGGAAAAATGACGTTTTACTGACAAGGCGCAAGCACGCCAAGGATGGCCAGACACTTACCGGGGTGGTTAAAGCACTAATCATGTATTTTATCAATTTCAGCGAGGCCATGAAATGCAGTTTTCCGCCTATTGTGCTGGTAGTATTAAAATATAGCGGCTTTCTGAACCGCCCCAGGAATTCTGGAGCCCCGTTAGTTTGAGTCATGCCGCTTTGCATGACCTGTCAAACTAATTATAGTACATTTTTCAAACTTAGTCGGTGGCACTTTGCCGGCTGCTTCTCAATTAAACGACTGGTGCATTGCCATCAGGACATCCTCCGCATTGACTCTGTCTCAAGGGCTGTCCTACAATCAGAATCACTCATCCACTGCAGCCGGGGACTTGCAGCCGCCTATGCCCATAGACCATATCCATGCCCTGCCGCCCGGCACCCGCTTTGAGGAATACCGGCTGGATGCGGTGCTGGGGACCCCGGGCCTATGACGCCCACCTGGACAAGTTCGTGGCCATCAAGGAGTACTTGCCCGGAGAGTTTGCCGCGCGCACGGAAGCCAGCACGGTAGTACCCAAATCTAACACGGATGCCCAGGACTACCACTGGGGGTTGACCCGGTTCCTGGATGAGGCCCGCACCCTGGCCCGGTTTGTCCATACCCACCTGAACCGGGTCTATCGTTTCTTCGAGTCCAACGGCACGGCGTACATGGTGCTGGAGTACGTTCATGGAGAGACCCTGGCTGCCCGATTAAGTAAAGAGCCCTGCCTAGAGGAAGAATCCTTAAGTCGTCTACTGGAGGAAGTGTTATCGGGCTTGGCAGTCATGCACGAGGCCGGTTACGTGCATCGGGACATCAAGCCGGGCAACCTGATGTTGCGGGAAGATGACGGGAGTGCTGTGGTATTGGACTTCGGCGCTGCCCGTCAGGCGGTGGGGCAGCGTTCCAAGCCGATTACCAGCATATTAACCCCGGGGTATGCGCCGGTGGAGCAGTATGACGGCAAGGTAGACCGAGTCGGCGCCTGGACGGACATTTATGCCTTGGGGATGGTGGCGTACCGGTGTATCAGCGGGCTGGGAGACAGTGAATTACCGGATGCGGTGGCAAGGATGCTGGCGCATACAAGGGGAGAAGCAGTATTACTCCCTGCCATAGAGGCAGGCAAGGGCAGATACAGTCCCAAGCTGCTGGAAGCCATAGACTGGGCGATGGAAGTGAACGAACATGACCGGCCGCAGAGTGTGGCAGCATGGCGTCAGGCGTTGACCGGGGGCAGTCGTCCAACAAAGTCTGTACGTAAGCCCGCAGTCCAGCCTGCAGAGGGCACGACAACAGACCGTACCGGAATACATTGGTCGAGTGTGGCGCTAACAGTGGTCATAGTGGTCTTGCTGGGTGTGGGCGCCTAGTGGGGCTGGCAGGAATATCCGGGGTTGTTTGGGAATAACGACGTAGACGTTGCCGGGGTGACGGAGCAGGAAACAGCGGCAGACGTACCAGGAGAAACACCGCTAGCCCGGATATCTCACCGATCTTACTATGAGGTGTCAAACAGGCTCAATTCCGGCGATTTACTCCTTTCGGGGTAGTGTCAAGGCCAGCTGACTTGCGCCCGGGCGGCTGGGTGAGCCGTTGAACCGGGAAACCCCGTGTTCAACCGGGTGTTGACCCGGTGTGTCCGGCCCGGTATGGTCATCAGGACAAGTGTGGTCGCCGACGCGGTTGTCAGCGCCGCATACAGTCGGGCCGGCCCGGGCCGGCGGTCTATCCGGGGGGCGCCCGGGCCGGGCCCTGCTGAAGATGGGCCAGCACGGCGGCGAACTCGTTCTGATACGGGTAGCCGGCGGCGAAGGAGACCCACACCTTGCGTGCAGTTATGCGCACGGCGGCGGCCAACTTCAACAGCTTGGCCCGGAGGGTGGTACCTTGCGCCCTGGCCCAGCGTGTCCCGGCCCGTCCCAGGCGTCGCAGGCCGTGCATCAACAGGTAGGCAAATGAGGATAAATACAGGCGTAACTGGTTGGCGCGTAGCGTCGCCGTGCTGGTGCGGTCGGCAAACAGCCCCAGTTGCTGCTCCTTGATGCGGTTTTCCATGTCACCCCGGGCACAGTACAGGGCCTCATACAAGGACTGGGCGCCAGCGGTCTGTGTAGCCAGGTTGGTGACCACGAAACGCGGGTTGGCGCCCTTGGCCAGGTACTCCGCCTTGGCCACCACCCGCCGGCTGCGCGTCCAACGTTGTCGGGTGCGATAACGCAACTCACGAAACCGCCGGGACGCCGTCCCGGTTTGCAGGTAACGGCGCCGGGACTTGCGCAAGGCCTTGTCAATCAACCCCGCCACGCGCAGAGTGCGCGCCAGGCCCAGCAGGTAACCCACGCCAGTGGCCTCGCACCCCCCCATTATCTCCTCCCGGCAAAAGCCCGAAGCGCCCCGCAGAAAATATATAAGGGCAGATAACAGTATGACTTATAGTAGCCGTGAACGAACCGGCCCTCCTGATGACCGTGCAACGGGTCATCGGTCGCATCCAAATCCAGCCACAACACCGGCGGCGGATGTGGCTGCGCTTCCAGGCACCCGTCGACCAACAACCGGTCCAACTCCTCAGGGAGCGCCACGACCTTCTGGTAACGATGACCGGGCGCGTGCGCCGGTGTCCCCAACGCCAACCGGTTCAAGGTGCTTGACCCCGCCAACGGATAACGCCGGTCACGCACCCGGCGGCGTTGTGCCCCGGTCAGGGCCGGCTTGCCCACCAACCGCGCCAACAAACTGTCCGCACGCAACGCATCATGGTCATTGATAGCCTCATAGCCCAAGGCCAGCGCATACATGCGTTGCGCCAGCAACTCAGCCACCGAGTGAGCAATCATCCCCGCACACCGAGGGCCAAGGAAACACGACGCCAGCCGAGGCAACACGTCGAGCTGCTGGTCCACTGCGCGTAACAGCAGGCCGCCAGCGTCTGAGGTCAGCCGACCGCCGTCAAATCGCCCCACCACGTTACGGCGACCAAACGATTGAAATGCCAGTTGGGTTGAAGTACACTGTGTCGTCATAGGGTCTCGTCTCCGCTTTTATGTAAGTTACTGACAACACTCACATTATACCAGAGATTGAGACCCTTTTCCAATTATTGGTGAGATATCCGGGCTAGGGACACAATACTTAATTCTGGAATACCCATGCGCGTACGGGCAGACCCTTGGGGGATGAGGGATTTATTGGCAGGATTGAGGGGGTGTTGGGCCGGTCGCTGAAAAAGAAAAAACCAAGGCCAAAACAACGGCAGGATAATTAAGTATTGTGTCCCCTGAATTTCTGAATTTCCTGAGGAATAAAAATCCGAGGGTGCTAATTAAGAGCCTCGAACAACGTCGCTGTTCCTGATTGTGCGGCGTCAACAACCTATATTCAGAATTATACTGCCTAAGATGACCTCATTTCACCTCCGCGTTGTGCTTCCTTGGAAATCACTTCGAGTGATTTTTCATGGTTTAGCGCAGCACGTATTGACTCCAGTACATTTTTCTTGCCAAGGCGTGTGAGCTTCGCAGAGGAAATACCAAAACGTTGGACCCCGAGGTTAATCACCTGATCCTTTGTGTAGTTTTCATCATCCAGTATTTTTTCGACCTCCTGTGGCGGAAGAGATTCCAGATTAGATGGAAGTATTGCTTTAATCTTCTTTGGGGAAGTTTCACGGAATCTCCGTAGAGTTGCCTCTCTGATAATATCGGCAAGATCAGGAACAGGGCGGTTTGAATAAGGCCGTAAGGCATTGACCAACTGTCGAAGCCCATCACTTAATTCCGAGTTGCCTGTTTTTGCTTCACTGTACAGGTTCGCCAGGCGCGATAAGTATCGAACGATATCGTCAACCAGCAAATAATTTGCCTGGGCATTGGGATCAGGTTCTCTAACCGAATTCTGCTGTTCGTCATTCATAGGCTGTCAACCCTCTGTTTAAGTTCGGTTGTCAGTTTCTCAAACTGTTTATGAATTCCTCGCCCACCTACGTTCTGGGTCGAACTCCGATCATAAACCGGAACGCCATCTGCCAAGGCCTGAGACAGACCTGTTCCCTGAACAATATAGGGTTTTACCAACATATTTTTCCAACGCCTTTTCAGCGAATCGAGATGCTGAGTGTGATCATTGGTATATCCAGAGTAGCCCCCAGCAGTCTGTATTCGAGTGATTACCAACCCGACAAGTTTAGTCTCGGACACGTACATCTTTCTTGGTTCTCCCATTGCAGCTAGCGCATTCAATCGGGTATCAATGCCAGTCCGTACCATTTCGTACAGATGGGGTGCTCCACGCTCCATCACTGCTTCCGGAACAACGGGAATGATATAACCATGGCTAGCTGCAATGGCGTTCTGGGAAACGATTTTCGTCGCGGGTGGACAATCGAAAATAATATAATCGTATTCATCATTAATTCCGACATCTTCAATCCAACGACATATAAGAGTTCTCTTGTTCCATTCCGAGTGGATAGCGTTACCCTGATGTGAAGCCGTCAGTTCAATTTCGGTATCATCAAGTTGCAGGCTGGCAGGAACGAGGTCCATGCTGTTATAGCCCCTATTCCTGATTGGCTCTCTGAGAATAATTTCATCACCGGGTGGGCCAGATGATTGGCCAACAAACGGTTGAAAGACCTCATTAATCGTACATTTTTCATCGACTGCTTTTTGCCATTTATCAGCCTTTAAGCAAACAATGGATAAACTGCTTTGGTGGTCCACGTCTATCAGCAGTACTCTGGCATTATGATACTTTGCCAGTCCAGTGCCGAGGTGATATGCAAGGGTGGTTTTACCAACCCCACCTTTGAAGTTGATAATACTTATACGTTTGGCCATTTCAATTCCTCCTGCAAAAATCCCGTTGGTCCGTTGATATCAGCCGTCTAATGAGGCTTTTTTCTGCTCCGATACAGGTAAATGCCAATCTTCACCCATCGGATATACTACCCTTGCACAAGCTCAAATAGTTGTCCTGATCTTATAACATGCTTCATAAAACAGTCAATACATTGTCCGGGTGCAATACATATTGGACAAACTTATATCAGCTTCCAGTGAAGAAGAGGGAAAGGCTGACAAAAAATGAGTATGGATTTGCGAGAATAACGGGGTTTATACTTTCTATATCCAAAAACACTGAGTGGATGAACATGACGATTATAGAATTGACTGGTTGGAAATCGGGAACAAGGGAGGCACCAGGAGCATTGGGGTTCGGAGTAAAGCTAATGGATCGTAATAAACTGTTCAAAGGGCTGAGTGAAGTTGTCCTCGAACTGCCTCTCTGCAACGGTGAAGTGCAGCCCCTGAATATCGAACTAAGCCCATCATTCTGGCGCACATGCTCGGAAATTCGTAGCCAAAGCATCGGTAATTGGATGAAAAAGCGGGGCGATTGCCCATGGCCCTTCCGGGATCCTCCGAAATACCAGGCAGAAATGAAAGGCAATCATATAAGGATCCTTTGCAAGATTAATTAGTCGGTCTGGCGATAAGACTCAGTGGCATGAATTCGCTATTTTATGAGTGTCCCAAACTCCCGCCGGTCTTCTTGCTTCGCCGGACTCGTATCTCGAAAGGCTGGCATCCTATACAGCCGGTAATGAACGCCGACTTCGATGCTTGGCGGCGGTCCAAACCCAAGGGGTCATCGAACGCCTGACTGTTCCGATACTGCAACTTCTGGTCCGGCTGATCGGTCCTTCCTGCAGACCTTATTCTCTTGATTCCACTTCGGAAGAAGACATTACTGTGACAGCGGCCATGACAGCGCCGGACCACATTCGGAGATTCATCAATCAACTGGCATCCGTCCCAACCCGGGCCGCTACCGATGCTCTCGAAACGCTGTCGTCCGACGATGAGCTGCTCCCTTGGCGGTCCTATCTCAACGATGCCAAATATCAACAGAACATCACGCGACGTGAAGTCGAATTTCAGCATCCCGAGGTCGAGCAGGTGCTTGAGGTACTCGATAATCGCAATCCTGCGAACGCTAACGACCTCGCCGCGCTGACGTTTGAATATTTACGCGTAATATCAAAAAACATCCGCTATGGAAACACATCCGACTGGCGCCAGTATTGGAACGTAGACTCTTACAATCGACCACAGAACCCGAAACCGGAAGACGCGTGCCGGGATGCACTGTTATCAGCTTTACAAGACAGGTTAAAGCAATTGGGTATCGACGCCCAACCGGAGGGTCGTTACGCCAACGACAAACGGTCAGACATTCACGTATGTTACGGTAGTTTCAACGCTCCGGTGGAGGTTAAGAGAAGCTGTCATCGCGTAATTCACTGAATCCTGCCGCCCATCACACGTGAAAGCTGCCACCCGGAACGGGGCAAAGCTACCACCCATCGGAGCGGAGCGACGCGGGTTTTGGGTAGTATTACTCAGCCAGGGTGGTGTACGTCAACTTTTCTTTGTGTTTTCGCATGGATTCTCCCTTGAGATTGAGCTTGTAAGCGTTGTGAACCAGCCGGTCAAGGATCGCATCGGCGAGTGTGGGGTCGCCGATGCTGTCGTGCCATTTTTCGGTCGGCAACTGGCTGGTAGCCAGTGTGGAGCGTAGCCCGTGGCGGTCTTCCAGGATTTCCAGCAGGTCACGGCGGTGCTCTGCGGTCAATGTGACAAGACCCCAGTCATCGAGGATCAGGACATGCGTTTTCGCCAGGGTGGTGAGGAGCTTGGGATAGCGTCCATCCCCCTTAGCGATTGCCCTGTCCTGCAGGAATCTGGGCAGGCGCAGGTACAGGGCTGTGTAGCCGTGCCGGCAGGCGCTGTGTGCCAGGGCACAGGCCAGCCAGGTTTTGCCCACGCCGGTGGGGCCGGTGATGCGGATATTGAGGTGTTCGCTGACCCACTGGCAGGTGGTCAGCGACTGTATCAGGGCTTTGTCCAGTCCCCGCGGATGGCGATAGTCGACATTCTCCAAGGCGGCATTATGCTTGAGTCGGGCGCGGCGCAGCCGGCTGGTGAGGCGTCGGTTTTCCCGCTCGGTGATTTCCCGGTCGACCAGCAAACCGAGGCGTTCCTCGAAGGCCAACTCCTCGATAGCCGGCATACGCATCTGCTCGGTCAGGGCGGTGGCCATAGCGGTACATTTCAGTGTCTGGAGTTTATCCAGGGTGGGATGTGTCAACATAGCAGTCTCCTGTTATCGGTCAGTGGTAATAGGCGGGGCCACGGATGTTATCGTGGTCCTCGGGCAAAGCCGCCTCGGTCTGCTCGGCGAGAGGTTGCCGGTCCAGGCCGTGGCGGAGGATGGATTCGATACTCTTGTAACTGTGGCTGCCCAGGGTGAGTACGCGCTGGCAGGCGGCCTCCAGCCGGTCTTTGCCATAGCTGTTATCAAGGCGCAAAATCCCCAGGCAACTACGGTAGGCTTGCTGGGGGTGCTTGCGGGCAGAGAGCACACTGAGGATACGTGTTTCTGTGGCCGGCCCGACCTTCGCCGCCCAGCGTCCCAGGCGTTGCGGGGACCACTCACCGGCCTGACGGTGTGCCTCGGGCATATGGGCCGTGACGGTCGTATGGCGTGCCTTGTGGTATGCGCGTCGATGGCTGGCGACCCGCTGGCCACGATGGAAACACTCAATGGTATGGCGGGTGATGCGCACGTCCAGTTGCTTTTTGACCAGCGCGTGGGGCACGGAGTAGTAGTGACCATGCACCTCGACGTGATAGTCGATGTGTACGCGCACCCGTTTCCACTCGGCATACACATAGGGTTCGGTGGGCAGGGGCTGCAGGGCCGGCCGGTCCAGTTGCTCGAACTGCTCGCGCCGGGTACCCGGCAGTTTCTTGAAGGGCCGATTGTTGAGCTGCGCCAGCAGTTCATCTATGGCACGGTTCAAGGCCGCCAGTGAGAAGAACTGACGGTGGCGCAGCGCGGCGAGAATCCAGCGTTCCACCACCTGTACGGCGACCTCTGCTTTCGCTTTGTCACGCGGGCGACGCACCCGCGCCGGCAGGATGGCGACCCCGTAATGTGTGGCCATGTCCTGATAGGTGGGGTTGATGTCCGGCTCATAGCGATGCGCCTTGCTGACCCCGGCGCGTAAATTATCAGGCACCACCAACTCAGGCACGCCACCCAGGTACGCAAAACAGCGCACATGCGCACCGACCCAATCTTCCAGGCCCTGGCTCCAGGTGGCCTCGGCATAGGTGTAGTTGGACGCGCCCAGCGCCGCCACAAAGACCTCCGCCTCACGCACCTCCCCGGTCGATGGGTCGATGATGGCAACCCGCATGCCGGCATAATCCACGAACAGCTTCTCACCGGCCCGGTGGGTCTGGCGCATGACGAGGTCCAGCTTGCCGCACCACGTTCGATAATGCTGGCAGAACCAGGTGTACTGATAACCGTGAGGATGGCGCTGGCGATATTCCTGCCACAACAGAAACAAGGTGACGCCTTTTCGTTTCAACTCCTGGTGGATGTGAGACCAATCGGGCACGCCGCGTTCCCCGGCCGGCAAGACCGGTGGGGGCGGAAACAGCAGGCGCTCCAGCGCCCCATCATCCAGCCCCGCGGGCAACGGCCAGCACAGCCCGACCGCCTCGGCCCGGCGCAGATACTCATCGACCGCCGGACGTGAGACCCCGCAACTTCTGGCGGCCTTGCGTTTGCTCAGGCCCTGCCCCCAACACAAGCGTAAAACGTCTTTTATCTTTCTCATGGATAACCTCTTTGCAGGCATTTGCGTCTCCTCCTTTCAACAGAAAAAAGGATACAGGATACCGGTGGTTATCCGCGTCAAACACTCCGGATTTTTACCCCGTCAGGGGTGGCAGCTTTGCCGTGTAACAGGTGGCAGCTTTCGGATGTAATGGGAGGCAGCTTTGCCGTGAAATACGCATGTCATCGCGATCTTTGGAGTGCGATAAAAACGCAGTTGATTGCCAAATACACTCGGGACCCGGGCGCAGATAGTTATGGAATTTATCTCGTATTCTGGTTCGGAGACACGGAACATTGTCGATCAACACCCGGGGAGAGACGCCGGCCAAAAAGTGCTGCCGATCTCGAAAATCGTTTGCTCGACACGCTCTCAGAAGACGAGAAGCGCAAGATCTCAATTTACGTAATCGACGTTGCAAAGCCTGAAATATGAACACATATCAGAGCATTAAAGGAACCAGCCGCGTCATCCAGAAAGTCGGACAACCGGCCTTTCGTTGAACAACTTTTGGCGGATGCACCTAGGCAGATTTATTTTTACTCTGCAGGAAGGAGGGAAAGGGAGCAGGTTTAAACCTGTCTCCTTTTCTTCCAGTCTGTCCCCTTTTTTTACCATAAACAGCTCGCCGAAACGCCTTAAAAAAACTTACTTATAAGTCAACCACTAAGGCAGCATCTCCTTAACCTTATCGATAAGCACCTGTGTTTTCGGCTCTTCGATCTTCAGCACAAACTTTATTATGTCATCTCGAACACGCTCTTTATCCAGGTCGACTACTTTGGCAAGTTCAAAAAACTCGTTGTGTTTATCAGAGTTGTTCGCTTTCTCAAGAAACCCCAATAATTCATGTTTTGAGGTCAGTCCCCAAGGGCAGACTATGTCTGTTGGAACATCAGGAGAACCGCTTTGAAGCCAGTTGATTGCACTTTCCAACAACCATTTTTCTGGCCATGTGCTCCCAGGTAGGAAAGATATCCTCTTCTCGGCCCAATCAGATACCTCAGATTTTTTCGCGTCTGTGCTTGCTTCAGAGTATTTAATAACGAGCTTCTTAGAAGCTTCCGCGGCATTTTCCTGATCACCATCCAATATACACAGACAATTTCCTTTGCCGTCTAAATAACGGGAAGTGAGTTGGCGCAATACACTACCGTGGGAACCAATTGGCGTTATTCGAGAGCGCTTTCTGAGGTCCAATGGCAGCAAGCTTTGAAGGATTGACTTGGCAACAGCATCTTCAACAAAGATATCGAGCTCCTGAGCGTGTGGTCGGCCCATTTTTCCACATGCAAAATCAGCAGAAATCCCCTTGTTGATCGATGTTTTGGAATTTACCTCCTCAATATAGAAACGGCCTTCAGGGGGGAGTCGGCTCAAAATAGCATGTGAGTGTGTCGAGCAAATAATTTGACATTTTAAGTCAAGACAGAGTTTCTTGAACTCATCTATAAGTCGGTGTTGAGCTTCTTCGTGAAGGCCAAGTTCAATTTCATCAACGACAACGAGCGTTCCAGGTCCAGCCAGAAAAATTGCCGTGAAAATCTCAAAAACAGCACTCTCTCCAGATCCCATATTGAAACCAGAGTAGTTTATTCCCGCAGTCTCCACTCGCGGAAGTGAATATTTGGAATGCTCGTAGTTATCGAAATAAGTATAAGTTTTCCCGATAATACGACCAGTAATATCGGCTATTTTCTTTCGAGTTTCTAAAGGCAGGCTACCTGGTTTGAAATGTGAATGGTACGATTTATGAACACTCCGCTCAAAGTGCGGGACAACCCTTTGAATACCAAAATATATAACGTTTCGCTTTACCCGAGTGTGGTAATCGTTCCACCTCCCACCACTGCGCTTCCTTCTGACTTGATATCTGAGACCTGACTTTCCGCCACGCCATTTGTTATTGCGTATACCGAACCTGATCTCCACACCTTCAATGGGAGTTTCGTCTGCAGATTGGATAAAGAAATCCCTGAACGTATAATATGATTGCTTCCTAAGGGATGGCGTAAATCCCCCAGGATGATTGTGAAATGCACACGACACAATCGCTAAAATTGTTGATTTACCTGATCCGTTGACCCCTGCAATTGCAGATATGGGATACTCAAAGCAAATCTTGAATGGATGTAATCCGCGGATCTTTCCTATAACAAGAGAAACGCTTGCAAGAGTGCCCCTCGAATCGTCATTTATGAACCATTTCCTGTTCTTTTTGTCCAAACTTGAGTAGCTATAACTCATCAATCGCCCATAAATTTATACTGCGGCACGGTTATGAGACACCCGATTGTACTGACTGCACAGCCATTTTCTGTGACGTTTTAATGCTGATTTCAAACTCGAACTGTTCGTCCCGCATCTGCTGGCTTCACTCATAACCCTGTCCGTGATGCGGGCACTCAAGTGTCAATTATTAGTGATTGAGGTATAATACGCATCATAATCTGATTAGCAAATTGTAACCTATATTGGCAATAAGACAAATAGAGGTCAATATTGCACACTGCTTCACACTCATGAGTGGTCATAATGCAGCTTCGAAATACGTCTCTGATTGAAGCCAGATTATACTTTCCAGTCGACCCGAAAATGACAAATGTATATTTGTCTTGCCATCTTCACTCTCCCCTGGGACTATATGAGAGTGTGCGTCAAATCAGGGTAGTGGTGTACTCCTCTTAAGTTGTTTGTTATCTTTTGAAAGAGACAGTTATACAACATCGGATGCACCACCTCACTATTCAGCCCATACACCAGAAATGAGCATTACTCATATTGATATACCACACGACGTAAGTGATTTTTTGAGATCCCACTTCGCTAGTTGTAATAGGCAAGTAGCGGTCGATTTATCCAGGTTTCCTGCAATTCATGAAGAGTCTCTGGATATGAATTTTATTTCTTACTTTTCGAGGAACCAAACACCAGTAACATTAACTTCAAATTGGATCGTACGAATTGATGCCCACTTCATTGGAGGAGGAAGGCACTTTGGAACTTGGGAGGTAGCAGATATTGGTTTAATGATGGTATTTCGTCATCGAGGTAAGGTGGTAAAAAGTAAAATAGCGCTGCTACAGTCGAAGAAGCTTTATGCAAACAGCTTGAAATATACTGAAGAGAGCAAGTACGTCAGACGATTCGGCCTAGGTAGATTGCTAGTAACGGATGAAGAACATTCAGATTTGATAGCAGATAAGTTATTGGTATTCGAAGAGACGTCAAAATATCAAGCATTGAAAAAACAGAGTGAACAACAAGAAACTATGGGGCATTTTGAGCGCCGCTGGGAAACAAAGATGTATTACCTATTCTATAACCCCGTAGATATTCCCCATGCAGTCAGGATGCCAATGACAAGTGTTCCAAATATAGGCGAAAACATAATCGGTTGCCGAGTGCTTCCAAAAAAACAGCTAGATGATGCACTTCACTCAAAAACCTCGGGTTACGTCCCATCCTACAAAGATATTAAAAATGGAGTGCCAAGCAAGTTGTCTGGAGAAGAGTTTACCTGTGGCTGGCGATTAGAGAACTTTGTCACCGACCTTATGTTGGAATGTAAGGAGGGGTTGATAGATGACTCTCCAAATTTCGAAAGCTTAAGAATCCTGATGGACCAAAAGCGCAGACCGATGTCATGCGCCTTATCAACCACGTTTGATATTCAGGATTGATTACCAGTGGTTTCAAAAAATGCGGAATACAACGAATAAAGATAAGTCGTCGAGCAGCCGCGCTACTTTATCTGGGACTGTAACAAAAACTGTGTAAACCGCCTATCATTAACCATCACTATGGGTGAGGATAGGTACTATGAACAAGAAAGACCTGCAAGCCTTTGCCCGTGAGGTGGCGAAGGGCCTGAAAACCGAGCAAGACCTGAACGAGTTCAGCCAGATGCTGACCAAGGTCACCGTGGAAGCGGCGCTGAATGCTGAGCTGGCGGACCACCTGGGCTACGCCCGGCATGCGCCATCGGAGAATGCCAACCGCCGCAACGGCTATAGCAGCAAGACACTGACCACCGGGGAGAGCCAGTTTGAGCTGGAGACGCCGCGTGATGAGTACATACGAGTGGGTCGGACCAATATAACTCTATGATTATAGAGGATAAAATTCTCAATAGCGCGCTGTTTTAAGGATTAGAACAGGGTTTTCACGACGGAAAATATCATGTTAAGCAAGTGACATTTCTTACAATGTCTTTTTTCGTAATAAAACGCGTGTTCTAACGATTGGAAAAGGTCATGTACAGACGGATTATCAATTAAAATCAAACAGTTATACTTTTTATGCTGGTCTGACCCTGGATGCTGGATGATCGCAAAACAGGACAAAATGTTGTTTCGGTTCTTTACGCGATTTTCGCCGTCGGATTGGCGGTATCTTGAGCCTCGCCATTCAATTCTACTCACGAATTGGCAATGTTATGTCGTCACTTGGAAGCGCTCCAAATCGGCCTTGCAAATACCCTAATTCAATATTGTCGCCCTTGCGCGTTCGAATATCCGTTAGCGGATAAAGCTCCGTAGCTCCCTCCGAGGTCTTTTCAGTAAACCAAAGTTGATCGCGTCTCAATACTGACGATTTCATTAAGTTAGTATCGTGAGTTGTAGCAATAAGCTGCGCACCGCTTTGATTTATCTCTGGTAGGCAGAATAACTTCAATATCGCTTCACTGGCATGGGTATGCAGACTGGCATCCACTTCGTCTACGCATAGCGGGACACCCTTATCCAATGCTTGGTATACCAGGCCAAGCACTATCAATAACCGCCGTGTACCAGCGCTTTCCGAATCTAAGTCAAGATAAACCGACTCTCCCTGCCGACCACGATGAGCCAGTTCAATAGCAACATGCTTATCATCCTCGTCGGGTTCAAATTTTATAGGACCATCTGAAAACTTTTCAACTATAGCGATTAGCTCTCGACGTATTGCTCGATCTTTTTCCGAAATTTCATCTGTCCTTTTTTGGTAACCAATAACCCCAGTATTGATCGATGCTAAGAAATCGATCACCCGTGAATCTGGGTCATCTCCTACAAATCGCGCTGAAGCCTCTATACCTGGTATTGAAATCGTACTAGCAAACTTAATTGACCTAAAATATTCGTATATTTTTGATAACTGCTCATGACCATTCTGTGCGGCAGCTGATAAAAATAGGCTATTGGGTCTAGTCAATCCAGCAATATTATTGTTCTGCCCTCTCAACCAGCGTCCAAATTCAAATTCGCTGTTGTCGCGCTCGAACATCTTTCTGCGATGTGATTTGGGAAAAGTGTACAGCCACTCCGCAGCAAAAACTTCATCCGTTGTTTCAAATCCATAATGGTATCTTACGTCATCGATGACGAAGTCGATTTCGAATCTGGACGGGGTTTGCGAACAAGTTGAATCAAGCTTAAATGCATGGCGTGGTACGCCACCACCGGGTTCACCCTGGGTATGCGACCTCAATACCATTTTCATCATGGCGGCTATTGCATTCACGATATTGGATTTGCCTGATGCATTGGCGCCATAGATCACTATCGCGGGCAAAACTGACCCGCTCTGCACCGCTTTGCAGTCAATTAGCCCATCGCCTCGGTCTCTCAACGAAGATGCAGCGAAGGACAATTCCTGACTCTCGCGAATGGAAAGGTGATTTGCTACAGCAAAACGTAACAGCATTGGCTTATTCCTTTTGGGGCATTTAGATGACACAATTATAGCATTATTCGTAAATTTTTCGCAAATTCTCACGTAACGTGCAATTATCTATGTTAAATCACATCAGACCGCAGGTGCGATGACCACACCGGTGCGGAAACTCTTGAGTGCCTGATATAGTCGCCCAGTGTACAACTTGCAGGCTGCAGTGATACGACGACACGAGGGGGTCGGACCAATATAACTCTATGATTATAGAGGATAAAATTCTCAATAGCGCGCCGTTTTAAGGATTAGAACAGGGTTTTCACGGCGGAAAATATCATGTTAAGCAAGTGACATTTCTTACAATGTCTTTTTTCGTAATAAAACGCGTGTTCTAACGATTGGAAAAGGTCATGTATAGACGGATTATCAATTAAAATCAAACAGTTATAGTTTTTATACTGGTCTGACCCTGGATGCACTGCCATTAACGATTGGAAAAGGTCATGTACAGACGGATTATCAATTAAAATCAAACAGTTATACTTTTTATGCTGGTCTGACCCTGGATGCGCCTGAGCGACTTCTACCGCCAGGACTGCGTATTCCGGTGAAGATGAACACTGATTCCGGTTGAAGGTGAACACCGATTCCGGTTCAGCGGCGTAACCAGACCGCTACTCAGTACACGTATGAGTGCGACAGAGGCATCGGACTTAGATACCTTATAGTGGTGCTGTACGACGGGAATGTCGTTCATGCGACCTTGCTGACCTGATCAGGGTTAGTATTGTCCGGTGGCTGGGGCGGGTCCACGCGCAGTCGGAAGAAAGTTTCCAGCGTGGCTTTCAGGGCGGATATGTCAGCGATCAGAATCTTGACATCCTTGCCCTGTTCGTCGACGCGTTCATTAAGACGATCACCTTGCGTCCTGATCTCCTTGCCCTGTTCGTCGATGCGTCTATCGAGACGATCACCTTGTGCCCTGATGTCCTGACGCAACCAGGAAAACAGCGTCACCATGATCGCGGTCAAGGGTATGATAATTGCCATAGATTCTATGAGTAGTTGCATTGTGTTGAACTCCTTTGCTTATAATTACAGGTCATCCTGGTTTGACTAACACACTTACACATAACTGCTCCCTGCCCACTACTAATAAATGACATTTGAACGAAGAAACACGCGTTCGCGGCGCAAACTTGATAATACCATAAAGTACGCCATGGTGCAGAACGTTCCGGGATTCGGGCCGGTAAAGCAGGGCAAACGCATACTTTTGTATCTGATAGCAAAAGACATTAATTTTGCGTATAAGTTTGGGGTTTAAGACCCCGTGGGAGGTATTCGCTGAGCTGGTTCAGAACAATACCAAACCACTTGTTGCACTTATGACTTGAATCCGCCTAACAGGTATCTTCTTATTTTTTTACTAATGATGTAGAAGCCGTATCCTTGTCAGGTAGACGCACACTGCTATCGTTGGCCCAGAGAGTTGAATTGGCAATGAATTCTTCCTTGAAATCCACATCGCTAAGGGGTTGGCTGAATGCGATCATGTCTTTATAACTTATATCTATGCTATTAGCCTTCAGGAAATTGGACACCTGTGCCTGAGTATATACTGGGAAATTACTGTTTTTTTTACTGCTGACTTGGATGCCCTGCCCTTTATAAGTGTTCCCAGAATCTGATGCAACTGCATCTAGTTTCAGTATGGCAAGACGGACACTGCCCGCCTCTACCTTAGCCAGCACATTGCCCAAATGTTCTTCTGACCATTTTTCATCCAAATTGGAAATGGAATAACCGAACAGAGGGACAAGCTTGTATCGCTCGTCAGGATTGATCAATGAGATTCCCGCCCAAAGCAGTTTTCTGGGAAGCGTCGCACGATCAACATCGTTCGGTTTGGCGTTGGCGAGTTGGGCACTGTATTCCGTATCTATTGCATTATCGCGTTTGCCTTGGGAGACGACTTGTGCTGTCCAACCTAGGACCATCATTAATACTAATACCTGTGTTGCCCATATATTCATTTGTCCGGAGCCTCATTACGATGGGAATGCGAACCTCAGAATTTGCAAGGCTAACGTGGGGAAAATCAGACCGTAGAAAAAGAAAGTCAGTGCTTGCCCACGTTTAAAGCTCTTACCTATCAAAAACCACAGCATGATGGCCATACTCCAAAGAACTACTGAGGTTGATCCTGCCCAGTCAGGTGGAAGTTCTTTAAATAGCATATCATTTTGATTCTCTGTTACGCGGGCAATTTCATCATTAATCACGTATAAATACGCGTAGGCACACCAAACAAACAATCCCAGAGGTGTTACACCATACCTTATCCATGAAGAGGCATTGTCGTCTTCGGAGGTAGCTGGCACAAACCGATCAGTAATTTTATTAAAGAATTCTGCAAAGACTCTATTTGTGCTCTCTGCCTTCTGATTGACTGCGCTATCTTTCTCATCCATCACCAATTCTCCAACATTTCTCGGTCGGGTGCTTGTCCCTCTTGTCTTCCAGGGCATAATAGTCCAAGCATACCATGATTCCTATCTTTCGCTTACAGTCTGAGCTTGTGGCCATTGCAGATCGCGTTTGACGCGTGTATATGTGGAGTATAAATGTCCTTTCTGGTTCAAACAAGTACTGGGTTTTCACGGCGGAAAATATCATGTTAAGCAAGTGACATTTCTTACAATGTCTTTTTTCGTAATAAAACGCGTGTTCTAACGATTTGAAAAGGTCATGTACAGACGGATTATCAATTAAAATCAAACAGTTATACTTTTTATGCTGGTCTGACCCTGGATGTACGACTTTGTCCGCAAAGGCATCGTCGGGGACTGGAAGAATCACTTCACGCGGGAGGCACGGGAGATATTTGACCATTATGCCGGGCAGGCACTGATAGACCTCGGTTATGAGGCAGATCACACTTGGGTCGATGATTGACTGGATCCCCGCCCCTGCTCAACGCCATACAGGGATAACCTTTCGCAGTAATGGTACGGCCGGGATATTATGATAATCTCACCAATAATCTACGACTGCGGCAGATAAACTCGCCGTAAACGTTTCCATAACCCGCGCAGTAAAATACCCAACAAATAATAAACTGACATGACATGAGATAAGCCCTGTGTCTCTCTATATGCTCTATAAGTGAACCACTTAGTACGCACGAATCGAGAAGAAAGTGAATTGTCCCGCTTTATGTAATAAGCCAAATATTGAGGTATCCCCAGCCCCGAATTGCACTGCTTTAATATATTTAACCAAGTCGCGAAATCTTCCACTACAGGTAGGGCGGGCATATAAATTTTACCAAGCGCAGCAGTATCATATACCACCGTTGAAGTGTTGATTATATTTCCCCTTAACAGGCGTTTATAATCTATTTTCTCTGGTATATCGATCAAGACCTGGCGTTTTTTCGATTTAATAATAAAACTTGTACATGAGAAGCTTGCCGCTTCCTCCTGCATTTTGTCTATTTGTACTGACAATTTATTCGGTAACCAATAGTCATCAGAATCGAGAAAAGCTATATATCGGCCTGTTGCAGAACGAATGGCTGAATTTCTTGCTGCAGCAGCTCCACCATTCACTCTGCGTTCTATTAGCTTTACGCGCGGATCTCCAATATTTTGTACCACTTCACGGGTGTCGTCAGTCGAAGCATCGTCTGCAACTATCACCTCAAGGTTGTCATAAGTCTGGTTCAATACAGACTGGATAGCATTCAATATGTAGGATGAAGAGTTATAGCTTGGGATGACAACAGATACTTTGTCCATTATGAGAATGGCCATTCAAAGAATCAGTTAGAGGGAAAATTGTGAAATAAAAGGTAGTAGAATTGTCTCAACCCTTGGGTCGAGAAAATAATCCTGTGCCTCCATCTCCTTTAACAAATTCGGGTTCCTGAATGAGTTGCCAGGAGACCAAGTATGGTAAACGATTTCTGGGCGCAGTTCTGACTCAAGGTAGTCCTTGACAAATTTGTACAACCGCAGATCAAATGAAACCGCACTGGCATCTTGTCTTTTAACAATCTCTGCGAGTTTTTTGGCAAAAATTTCCTTAGCCTTGTCGTCTTTACCCATAATGTCTAGGGTTTCCTTGATGGGCAGATAGAAAGACACGTGAAATCCACTATCAGACAATAACGAAACAGATGCTGATTCATTACTGGTTTCAATAATGCTCCTACTTTTCAATTCAAACTTTTTATCAAGTTCAATCAGTCGGTTATCAATTAATGGAATCGTGGGTTTAGTGGCATTCTTGATATCCAGCCAGATTTTTTCAAAGTCTCTCGGGATTTTTTCGAGGAAGTTTTCCAATGTCATACTGGTCATCACTCCAGAGTGATGACCAACTTCAAGAAACCCACCTTCCGAACGGAATACAACATCCATCTCAAATGAGCGGAGTCCAGCTTTTGTAATCTCAGACATTTTCCCTAAAGTATTGACCCGATGGGGCAATAGGCGGCTTCCAAAATTGTTACTCTTAACCAAGTCAGCATTTATTCGCTGCCACAGGTAATAATTATCATTGTCCTTTAGACTTACACGTCCATGTAGGGTTTTACGTGCCCCAATATCTTCGAAATCCTCATGCCCTAGATCATGTTCTGTTTTAATGTCATTACTTTTAAGTCCCATCAACCCAAGTACAGTTTCGAAAACCAGATCATTAGTAAATATTTTCTTTCTGTTTTTAAGTAATTGATTCCAATGTCCAGAAAATTCCTGCTTCCATAAGTTCGAGGCCGTAAAAACCATTGGAATCTCAGTCATGTTGAAATCAAAGCGTGAAGAATTGTGGCCCTTTCCATTGAATACATCCTCGGAATGATCTGCAAAATATAACGCTGATGCTGGAATCTCGGATTCTTCCAGGCTAGTGAACACCAAGTCTAGTACATGATCATTGTAGTGAATACTGTTATCGTAGCAATTTATATTCTTAATGTTAGTCGTTGTATAAGCACTTCCAAATACGGATACTTCTAGTTCCCCCGTAAAAGCATTCCAAGCAGCGGGAAAACGTGAACAGTAACTGCCATGGCTACCGCTTAAATGAACGACTATTAGTTTTTCGCCTGTATCCTGCAGCGCAGTTTTGAGGTATGGGATCAAGACCTCATCCTGTTTGTCCGAAGACTTCGATTTGCCAATTTTCTTGTTGATGTTAACGACGTTCACAGATTCTTTGGCCAGTAATGCTATAGCGTTATCCCAAATACCTAGCATTTGCTGATTGCTAATCCAGTAAGTCTTTATACCCGCTTGACGCGCAACGGTAACTAATGAGGGCATAGTAATCCAGCTTTTCTTCTTGTACTGGTTCGCTTCGGTCAGAGAGAGGGAAAGAGAAGGATTTGTATGGGTATGGTTGGAATAGACGTTTTCAAATACAATAAGGTTCTCATCTTTGTTCCTCTGCGCCAGTTTCGGTGTTGTATCGCGTGGATATCCATACAGGGACATATGACGTTTGTTATGGGATTCTCCAATCACTAGGACAGTCACCCGGTCCCCACGTGAGCGTTGTAACTCGTAACTTGCACTCATTGCCTCTCTTTTTGCAGCGAGGTCGTGAAAAGCCCTGAGTTCCTGGTAGTATCTGATTGAGGCATCTCTCCAGACACTGAATGTAAGCAGGCTATCGGAAATCTGGCCTGAAAATAAAACAGCCAGAGACAGGAATAGAACTCCCAGTCCAGCTAGGGAGGGGGCAGCAACGGCTGTTATCAGTTTCCAAGCAAGCAATCCCAAACAAATAGCGATGGAACCGAAAACAACAATTAGCCTAACAACCGAGTAGTTGTCATCAAGATACTGTAGGAGTTCTGATTGATTTGTCTGGAAAATTGCGTGAATTGCATCGGTATCAAGAACATTTCCAGTTAACCAGAAATTTCCTATATTTATTAGAGGGAAGCTGACCAACGCGATGGTGACGACAATGAAAAGTGGTAGTGCAAAAAGTCGAGTATAATGCGATATCAACGGTAGAAGGATGACGCCAATTCCTGCCAAACTCACCAGGCAGGCTGGGCCAAGTTCAAGACCCAATTTTTGCTGGTATAGTGCTTCGCTGTAAATATAAAAAGTATGAATAGCCGCGCCCCAAAGCCCCAAGTATCCCAGGTGAAAATGCGCAAGCAATAGAGCCATTGCCATCCAGACTAATAAATAGCCGAAAATAAAATGCTGCGATGGGGAGTTACTGATTTGGAGTAAGCGAATCATAGCTTGGCCGCACTGCTGTTGGTCAGGGTTGTTTACCCTCACAAACAGGACATCTCCTGCTACAACTGTAATCGTAAACTCAATGTCTGGCTTGTCGAGGAGTATTCGAATCCAGTTAACGGGGGTGTCGACGGCAAGAGTGGACTTATTCTTTCCAATTTCTGTACATGATGGTCCCTGATAGAGGGATCTTACCTTAAATCTGATGTCAGCGGTTCTACGAAAAAACAGTTTAGCTCCTGCCGTATCGGGAGCACCTGCCACAAACAAGAACTTACCATTATCTTCACGAGCGGCATAGCGGTTTCGTTCAATCACATCGCTGGTCTTGAACTCAAGATTTGCGTGTTCGTAAACATTTTCTTTGTAATTATTCCTAACAGCCAATCCGTAAACAAGGCTAGCCAGTAAAGCCACACATAAGAAATACACGACCGGCAGTAATATATTCTTACAGTTCAATTTATTTACCGTATGAGAAAAATAGCCTGTATAAGATTTATTCCCTGCCTCATGTTGCAAATATACGGGTGTTGTATTTCAGACAGGACAAAACAATATGTATTGGTTCAACATAACAATAAGCAGATTCAAATCGTAGCCTTCAGTTTCAAGACCTGGATTGATTAAGCTGCGAGTATAGACGTTGACGGGACAATAGGTACCCATGCTTCCAGAAAAAATAGCCCAGCCCGCAAACGTGTTCCCACACCAGGCCGGATCCCAGGGAGCGGGTCATCCTGCGTTCCTCGTGCATAACCACAGCTTCAGGGTTATACACCACCGACCAGCCCGCCAGTTGCAGGCGCAGGCACATATCGACGTCCTCCGGGCCATAAAAAATACGTTCGTCAAACAGGCCCACCTCCTGTAAAGCACTGTGGCGAATCGCCTGGCAAGCGCCGATCACATAATCTACCGGCCGAATAGTCTGGTGGTCCCAGTCCGCCATTTCCGCTTTACGGGCCACTTTTTGACCCAGTGTTGAAGGCAAGCGCCGGGCCAGTTTATCAGTCAGGGTCGGAAACAGCCGGCACGATAACTGCAACTCGCCGGCAGCGTCAGTCAGTTTGGGCCCGCATAGTCCTGCCTCGGGCTGATCCTCCATGTAACGGATAAGACGGTCCAATGCTCCGGGCTGCACGATCGTGTCGTCATCCAGGATAAGTACATATTCGCCCTGGGCAAGTCGTATTCCCTGATTGCGAGCCTGGGCAACGCCACGATTTTTCGGATTGCATACCAACTGCGCCCCAGGCCGGGTTTCCCTGACGATGCTGCAGGTCCGATCCTGTGAACCGTTGTCAATCACAATGACTTCGGACGAAAACGAATTCAACCCCTGATCCAGTGAGGTTAAACAGGCACCGATCTGCTGCTCGGAATTCCAGGTCAGGATAATAATTGAAACGGTGACCTGCTGTGCCTTCTTATGCCCGGTTTCCAAATGGTTGCCTATCTGTTTCGTCGCGTCATCAGGTTTAATCCTTTTCAGCGCCGTTATCTGCAACGGAAGCGTCTGGACCACAAAAGACACGCTTGATGGCGACCCAGACGGCGAGAAAAAGCAGCTTTAAATCCAACCAGGGACTCATTGTTTCGATGTACAGGTTGTCATATTTCAGTTTGTAACCCGGATCTGTCCAGTAGCTGCCGCGCACCTGGGCCAGCCCCGCAATACCCGGCCTGACCCTCAGGCGCTGGGAGAATCCGGGCACTTCGTGGTTGAACTGTTGTGCCAGGACCGGGCGCTCGGGGCGCGGCCCCACCAGACTCATCTCACCCCTCACGATATTTATGACCTGCGGTATCTCGTCAAAATGCAACCTGCGTAACAACTTTCCGACTTTTGTTAAGCGCGGGTCGTCTTCCGCCGCCCAAACCTGCCCGGTCTGACTCTCGGCATCCGGTATCATCGTGCGAAACTTGAGGACTTTGAAATGCTTTCCCTGCCTGCCGATCCGTTCTTGCGCATAGAAAACCGGCCCGCGATCCTCCAGCCAGATGGCAAGGGGCACCACAACCCAAACGATCAGCCACAGGGGAAACAGCAGGATATAGGCGATAATAATAAGCGCCAGGTCGAAGACGCGTTTATATCCGTCACGCACGACAATGCTTTCGTTCATGCTTTTTTGACCAGATGATTCAGGTATCAAGACTTTCCACGACCACCACGTAATGAGATACAAAGTATGACTGTTCCGGCATTGATGTCAATAATCGGGTTAATCTCGTGACAGCCATTTCAGTCCCTTTTTAAAGTAATGTCCGGTGGTTCCCAAAACCTCAAAGGGTATATTCGTCATTGCCCAGGGAACGGACAAGGGACGAGCGAATGATGGAGCGTAATATACCGCCGCTATAATTGTCGCGGACCAGATGAGTACCTCGATTAACAGCGATAGCCCGGCAGACAGGTGCATAGCCCGTACCTGGCCGGCGGCCAGCCACAGCGTCATGACAACCCAGGCGCCGACCCATAACGCCGGCAGACAGCAACGCAGGAGACGCCGCCAGTGCAGTTTTAAAAGCGACACTGTCAATTGTGTCAACAGTAGATAAGCGACAACCTGGGCGCCGACAATAGCAATCACTACGCCTTCCAGACCCCAACGACTTGCGAACCAGGCGCTGCCGACAATAAGAAAAGCGTGTACCCCTTGTCGCCAGGCCTGACGATAGACTGCACCGATTGCGCCTGCTGCTGCAATATTCAGGATGTCACACATTTGGAACAGAACAGCAAATGCAAGAATCTGGAGCAGAATAACAACCGGACCCCACTGTCCTCCCAGAATGACCGAGACAATCTCGGGGGCACATACAAACAGCATGGCGCCAACCGGCAATGCCACCAATGACAATATCTCGGTGCCGTGCAGGTAAATGATTGCCAGACGATCTGTTCCCTGCTGTCTCTGTGCCATGGCTGGAAACAGGACCTGGAATAAACTCTGACTGACGTAGTTTCTCGGCAGAAGAATTAGTCGGTCAGCCCGAGTGTAATAACCGAGAGAGGTAGCACCCAGCCACCGCCCGATGACGAAGTAACCGCCTTGCCGGGCGACGAACTCAAAAAACCCGGCTAACGAAAACCCGGCCCCACGCGAGAGCAGCTCAGTTGCCTCACGAATCGCCCAGCGGGGCCGGAGATGCTCTGGAGAATAACGGATTACCACGGCTGTATGGATCACCTTGTGCATGATCTCGCCCCAGACCAGGGACCATACACCAAATCCCTGAAAAGCCAGAACTACTGCTATAAATCCGTAGCCAATCGAATACGCCAGGATGTCAGCCACCATCAATTGCCTAAATTGGAGATTACGGCGCAGCAGGTGAGTAGGTATAGCCCCCACTCCATTAATAACAAATACCACTGATAACACCTGGAGGACCTGCGCTGCCATTGCTTCCTTGAAGAACTCACCGATAAGCGGCGCAAGCAACCAGATTATACCCATTATGACAATGCCGATAAGCATTGAGAGCGTAAAACCGACCTGAATATGACGATCGGTCAACTCGCTCCGTTGAACTATTGCGGGACCGACGACTGCCTGACCGAACCTAGCCCCCAACATAATAAAAATCCAGGCAATACCAAGTAACCCAAAGTCAATCGGCGTTAACAACCGGGCCAGGATCACCAGGACCAGCAACGACAACAATGCCTTGATGAAAGTAGACAGATAAGACCATCCAATCCCGCTCAGCGTGCGCGCGCTCAGGCTGGTCTCACGCGCATCATTACTATTCATGCTGATCTGCTTTGCTCTATGTTGGCGTATAACAACGACGAATCGTTACGACCTCACAGCATATACCTTGCCGGGAAAACTCCGACGTCAGTTCTGCCACTGCAAGTGAATCTGTTTCCGGATGATAGTTCAGTTTAATAGCTTAAACCACCTGTCTGGTAAAGCATTGTGTATGGTTAGTTTATCCTCATTTGTATCCAGATACATGATACCGTTTTCATTATTGAGCCTTTTGGCTTGATAGAAAAAACGTGGTTTGTCCAATGAAGTTTCAACCACGAGTCTTTTCTTGTCGGTTATTACAATTTTGGAACTTGAAACGGGTGTGCTATTGGTAGAACGTCGAGATTCAACGCAAGGCAAGGTACTCCGCTCCTGGCTTCAAACCCTATTGTTTACGACAAAAGTATGATCTCGCCCCGTGCGCTATCTACAGTGCCTGACAATTCCCTGACAATAATTTGACAATATATATGTTAAATGTATGCTCTATCCATGGAGTAGGGAGCATGCAATATGACATGGAAAATTCTGGTCACTGAGGAGTATGAAAAGTGGTTTCTGGCTTTAACGGACGGGGAACAGGAAGACGTACTGGCAATGGTTGAAGTATTGGAGATGACAGGTCCCTGGCTGGCACGACCTTATGCGGATACCTTGAAAGGTACACGTACGGTCAAGAACCTGAAAGAGTTGATAATTCAGCATGCCGGGAAACCCTACCGCGTCTTTTATGCCTTTGATCCAAAACGACGTGCTGTCTTGCTATGCGGTGGACGTAAAGACGGTAAAAAGGATAAGCGATTTTATGATCGGATGATCCCGTTGGCGGAGAATGAATTTTTAAATCACCTGGATAATGAAGGGTTCAAATAGGCGGAGGGACATCATGGCCAAGCCACTGAATGAACATAGAGAAAACATTAAGCCGGAGGTGCGGGCTGCTGCGAAGGCTAAAGCCGCGGACATCGTCGCGAAGATGTCGCTCGCTGAGGGAAAAAAAGCCAGGGGCCGAAATCAGCCAGCCCTGGCTGAGAATCTGAAAATTGCACAACCCGATGTATCATGTAAATAGTCGTCCCTGAATAACCCCAAAAGCTATTCTAACCTATTGATTATAATTATGTAACCTGCATTTATTCCTGGACTGATAGTGCCGGTTTTGGTATCATGGACCTTCATTTTCTTGCAATTTCGGAGGAAAAAATGACCCCCAGACAACCTGACGCCGCAACCCGCACCTCAACCGACCTGTTCCGCGAACGCCTGGACACTATGCTCAATCAACGCCATGCCTTATATCGCCTGGCCGACCGGGTGGACTAGTCGGTGTTTGATAAGGCAGTTCGGGTGCGCTGTACTGCCCGGATAACGGTTGTCCGGGGAAACCGACCCGGTTAATGGTGGGGTTGCACTATCTGAAGCATTGTTATGGGTTATCCGATGAGGCGGTGGTGTCGGGCTGGGTGGAGAATCCGTACTGGCAGTACGTCTGCGGGGCGGTGTACTTTCAGCACGAGGTGCCGGTCGACCCGAGCAGTCTGACGCGCTTTCGCCGACGCATTGGGGAGTCGGGGTGTGCGCGGATTTTACAGGTGACGGTGGCGCTGGGGGTGCAGAGCAAGGCAGTGAAGACGACGGACTTCAAACGGGTGACGGTGGACACCACGGTACAGGAGATAAGCGGTGAGTTATCCGACCGACAGCAAGTTGCTGAATCGGTCCCGGGTGCGGTGGGTACGGTTATGTCACAAACAGGGGGTGGTGTTACGCCAGAGCACTGCCCGCAAGGGGCCGCGGGCGTTGCAGCAGGCGAACCGCTACGGTCATGCCAAACAGTATCGGCGGCTGCGGCGCGAGGTGAAGCGGTTACGCACCTCCCCCTGCTCAACGCCATACAGGGGCAGGCTCTGGGCCGGGTGGTGCGTGACAGTGAGCGTAACACCGCGGGCAATCCGGCACAGCAGCGTATCTTTGCCGATGAATTGGCCTTAGCCAAGCGACTGCTGGCGCAGCAGAAACAGGATAAACACAAGCTGTACAGCCTGCATGCCCCGGAGGTGGAATGTATCAGTAAGGGTAAGGTGGCTAAACGTTATGAATTCGGGGTGAAGGCGAGCATTGCCACCACGAACAAGAGTAACTTTGTGGTGGGGGGTATGGCCTTGCCGGGCAGCCCGTATGACGGGCACACCTTGAAACAAGCATTGGAGCAGGTACGGCGCTTGACCGGGACGAGTATTGATGAGGCGTTTGTGGACCGGGGCTATCGGGGGCATGATGAAACCGAGTCCACGGTGTACATCTCCGGGCAGAAGCGCGGTATTAAGACACAGCGGTTAAAACAGTCACTCAAACGCCGCCAGGCGATTGAACCGGTGATCGGTCATTTGAAAGCCGATGGGCTGTTAGGGCGCAATCACCTGAACGGGACAGACGGCGACCAATTAAATGTCCTGTTGAGTTGTGCCGGCCACAACCTGCGCTTGATCCTGAGGCGGCTCAGGTTTTTTTGTCTCAAAAAAAGGATACTTATACTGGCTTGGCTGCGTCTGTGGAGCGCACCGCGCTGTTTGTCATGGCTGCCGGCGACCTCAATGGCGGCCTGAAACAGGGTTTTTCAGGGGCGACTAAATAGCCGGCAGCAAAGCCCAGCCCGCTACGTGGCGTCGATTTGCAGCCCTAGGCCCAATTTGCGGTACGACGTTCTTCTTCCGCATCCAAGGTATCTTCAAAACTCAACTTCTCCCGCCCATCGCGAACATGATAGAGATAACTCGAATAAGCCCGGTCAATAGGATTACGCAGAACAATGACAATCGGGGTCTGCGCATTCTTTTCTTCAAGAATTTTGGGAACGGCATTTCGATAATAATAGAGATAATCCGATGAGATATCTCCACAAACCTGAGTTGGTTTTGCCTTTTTAAATAAAGCCCGATATTCTTCCAGAGTTCGAATTACATTGTTTGCATATTGCGGCCCGGGCTCAGCAAATTCGCCAAGCGTGCAAGAAAAATAACGGCACTCCTTGCGCTGGGGAATATATATCCCAGGGTGTTTGCCCAGAGTCTCGAACAATGTCGTTGTACCTGATTTTGCGGCGCCGACTACGAGAAAATCTACTGGATTAGTTTGGTTCAATTCTGTTATGGATGGATATTAAAGCTGGAACAATCAACAACTGGCAACGAGTATGTGTACAGTTTAAGGAGGAATAAGCTAAATGCAATATGGTTGTGCTGACGGAATATCCAAAATCCGGCGGAACCTGGGTGTGCCAAATGATTGCCGAGTACCTGGACATGCCAAATACGCGCGATCGTTGCCGCCGCGCAGCCGTTGTATCCTGCATGGGCACTACCTGGACGTCGCCGATTCAAACGATACTATTGTCATGTGGCGCGATGGAAGAGATGTGGTTGTGTCCCACTATTACTATCACTTGTTTCACAGACGTACGGTTATGCCGGGCTGGGCGGAATCGCAGCAGGAACGACTTGGGATTAAAGATGCCCAGGATATACAACAATACTTACCGAGGTACATCGATTATTGCTTCACAGAGGGGCCACCATTCAATATGACCTGGACCAGTTTCATAAAAACCTGGAAAAATCGGACTAATTACGTGGAAACCAGTTATGAATCCATGCGGGAGAATCCTGGACGAGAATTGAAAAAAATCCTCGAGTATCTGTCGGTATACAGTGTTGATGATGCGAAGCTTGGCGCGTGTATTTCAAAATTCTCTTTTGAGAACGTCACAGGTCGTAAACCGGGTAATGAAAATGCGTACTGCTTTGTTCGCAAAGGTATCGTCGGGGACTGGAAGAACCACTTCACGCGGGAGGCAAGGGAAGTATTTGACCATTATGCCGGACAGGCACTGATAGATCTGGGTTACGAAGCTGATCATTCCTGGGTCGATGATTGACTGGATTTCTGTCCTTGACTGAAAGGCTGCCCTGGGTGTGTGAGCTGCGAATACAACCGTTGACACGACAGCAAATAGCCATGCTTCCAGAAATAATAGCCCAGAGCGCAAACGTGTTTCCACACCAGGCCGGATCCCAGGGAGCGGGTCATCCTGCGTTCCTCGTGCATAACCACAGCTTCAGGGTTATACACTACCGACCAGCCAGCCAGTTGCAGGCGCAGACACATATCGATGTCCTCCGGGCCATAAAAAATACGCTCGTCAAACAGGCCCACCTCCCGTAAAGCGCTGTGGCGAATCGCCTGGCAAGCGCCGGGCCAGTTTATCAATCAGGGTCGGAAACAGCCGGCACGATAACTGTAGCTCGCCGGCAGCGTCAGTCAGTTTGGGTCCGCATAGTCCTGCCTCGGGCTGATCCTCCATGTAACGGATAAGACGGTCCAATGCTCCGGGCTGCACGATCGTGTCGTCATCCAGGATAAGTACATATTCGCCCTGGGCAAGTCGTATTCCCTGGTTGCGAGCCGGGGCAACGCCACGATTTTTCGGATTGCATAGCAACTGCGCCCCAGGCCGGGTTTCCCTGACGATGCTGCAGGTCCGATCCTGTGAACCGTTGTCAATCACAATGACTTCGGACGAAAACGAATTCAACCCCTGATCCAGTGAGGTTAAACAGGCACCGACCTGCTGCTCGGAATTCCAGGTCAGGATAATAATTGAAACGGTGACCTGCTGTGCCTTCTTATGCCCGGTTTCCAAATGGTTGCCTACCTGTTTCGTCGCGTCATCAGGTTTAATCCTTTTCAGCGCCGTTATCTGCAACGGAAGCGTCCGGACCACAAAAGACACGCTTGATGGCGACCCAGACGGCGAGAAAAAGCAGCTTTAAATCCAACCAGGGACTCATTGTTTCGATGTACAGGTTGTCATATTTCAGTTTGTAACCCGGATCTGTCCAGTAGCTGCCGCGCACCTGGGCCAGCCCCGCAATACCCGGCCTGACCCTCAGGCGCTGGGAGAATCCGGGCACTTCGCGGTTGAACTGTTGTGCCAGGACCGGGCGCTCGGGGCGCGGCCCCACCAGGCTCATCTCACCCCTCACGATATTGATTACTTGCGGTATCTCGTCAAGATGAAACCTGCGCAATATCTTCCCGACCCGGGTCAGCCGGGGATCATCTTCCGTTGCCCAGACCTGTCCCGTCAGACTTTCGGCGTTCTGGATCATGGTACGAAACTTGAAGACATTGAAATGCTTACCGCGTCGGCCAACCCGTTCCTGCGCATAGAAAACCGGGCCCCGGTCTTCCAGCCAGATGGCAACGGGCACTATGGACCAAATAATCAGCCATACCGGAAAAAACAATATATAAGCGATAATTATTATCGCCAGATCGAAGACGCGCTTGTATCCGTCACATACATCAGTGCTTTCTTTCACGCTTTTTTAACCAGATATCAGGTGCGGGGACTCTCCACGATTATCGTGTAATGACCTGCAAAGTATGACTGTTCCAGCACTGATGTCAACAATCCTCCCGTTCCCGTGACAACCATCCAAGTCCTGTTCTCAGGTAACTTCCCGGCGTTCCCAGTACCTCAAAGGGAACGTTGCCCAGTGTCCAGTGCAGGGAGAAAGGCCGTACACAAGACGGGGCAAAGTATAGCGCCGCGGTCGCCGCCGTGAACCAGATAAGGACCTCGACAATCAGCGCCGGTAGCGCCGGCAAGGCCATGGCCCGCGCTAGTCCTGCCGCCAGCCACAGTGCCGCGCCAGCCCAGAAACCGACCCATAATGCCGGCAGGCAACTGCGGATTAAATGGCGCCACCGCATATTCAGAAGTGAAACCGTCAACTGCGTCAACAACAAATAAGCGATAACCTGAGCGCCGACAATAACGATAACTACGCCTTCCAGACCCCACCGGCTTGCAAACCAGGCGCCGCCGACAACAAGAAAAGCGTGTAACCCTTGCCGCCAGGCCTGGCGATAAACCGCGCCTAACGCGCCGATGGCGGCGATATTCAGGATGTCGCACATCTGGAACAGGACAGCAAATGCAAGAATCCGGAGAAGATCGACAACCGGGTCCCACTGCCCTCCCAGGATCACCGATACAATCTCCGGAGCCCCCACAAACAACAAGGCACTTACCGGTAATGCCACCAGTGATAATATCTCGGAACCATGCAGGTAAATGCCTGCAAGCCGCTCCGTCCTCTGCTGGCGCTGTGCCATGACCGGGAACAGTACATGAAACAAACTCTGGCTGACGTAGTTCCTCGGCAACAGGATGAGCTTGTCCGCCCGCGAGTAAAAACCCAGTGACGCGGCGCCCAGCCAGCGCCCTATAACAAAGTAGCCGCCTTGCCGGGCAATGAACTCGAAAAACCGGGCCAGCGAAAAGCCGGCCCCGCGGGACAGGAGATCTGTCGCCTCGCTAAGTGCCCAGCGGGGATAAAGATGCATATGTGTATAGCGGACTACCATTATCGTATGGATGACCCTGTGCATGATCTCGCCCCAGACAAGAGACCATACGCCATAGCCCTGGAGAGCGAGGGCTATTGCCGTAAGCCCGTAGCCGACGGAATAGGCCAGTACGTCGGCAACCATCAATTCTCTGAAACGGAGAGCCCGTCGCAGCAGGTTGGTGGGTACGTTTCCAATGCCATTGATGAGGAATATTATTGATAACGCTTGGAGAACCCGCGCTGCCGTCGATTCATTAAAGAATTCACCGATAATCGGCGTAAGCAACAGGATAATCCCCGCCAAGGCGATACCGATTATCACTGATAGGGTAAAACCGACTTGAATATGACGGTCGGTCAACTCGCTCCGCTGGACTACGGCCGGTCCGATAAATGCTTGGCCGAACCTGGCTCCCAGCATGATAAAAATCCAGGCAATGCCGAGCAGACCAAATTCAACCGGTGCGAGCAGCCGGGCGAGGATAACCAATACCAGTAATGACAGCAAAGCCTTGATGGAGGTAGCCAGATAAGACCAGCCAAGCCCACTGAGCGTACGTGCGCTGAGGCTCATCCCGCCCGCATCATGATTATTCATGCTGACCTGCTGCAAGACCCTTATAAAGGTCGGCCATCACGGCGGCGGCAGGCCAGGTATAATGGTCGGTGACCAGTTTGTATCCCTGTTGACCCATACGCTTGCGTAGCGCTGCATCCTCCAGCAACCGGCTCATCGCTGCGGCAATTGACGCCTCATCTGTTTCGACCACGAGGCCCGCCTTGTTTTCGGAGACCTCGGGAAATTCACACTTCGTAGTAATCACCACAGGCAGCCGCGCGGCCATTGCTTCAAGTACGGCGATCCCCAGAACATCGGAGTGTGACGGCAACACGAAAAGGTCGGCACAACTCAGCGCAGCCAGCTTGTCCCGGCCTGTCAGCAGACCGGTAAACACCGCTCTGTCCAGTATTCCTTCCGCATGCAGGATAGACTGCATATACGCCCTAGTCCCGAATTTATCCGGGCCGACGACCAACAGGACAGCGTTGTCAAAACGCCGGGCAATCATGGAAAAACTCCGGGCAAGTATATCCAGCCCTTTTTTGGGATGTAATCGACCCATAAAAAGAACGACACGTTTTCCTTTTAATTCTGGAAAGCGTTGAATAAAACTGCGGGGAGAGGGCAGTGCCTCAAACCTGGACGGTTCAATGCCGTTTGGAGTTACGACCAAAGGGGTATCATAACCCAGATTGAGAATCTGTTTTTTTTCAGCGTCGGTAATCGCGTGAAGTGTGCCGGCAGCGCGTAACATCCTGTCCAACAGGCACAGCCTGTAGATTCGTTTCTTCAGCACTTTCTGTCGAAGGCACCACTCGCTGAGTTCGCCATGAATGGTCACCACATAGGGAATCCTGTATTTTCTGGCGGCGCAAAACGCCGCAAAGGCGGGGTAATGCCATATCTCATGGATATGGATAAGATCGAAGCTGTTCGCCCTGTCCTTCAGAAACCGTGATAATTCTCTCGAATAACCGACCCAAAGCCGCGCCGGTAGTTCTGTCGCAAAGCTGGTAACAGGCACGCCGGGTGCCGGCACCTGACCGGTACCCACCCTGTACCCATGAGACGTCACAATCTCGCATCGTACCCCTTTCCGAACGAGTTCCGTTGTCAATTCCGAAGCAACAACCGCCGGCCCTCCCCATGAAGGCGACATGCTCGGTGTAACGTGAAGCACATTCAAGCGACCACTCATCCGGTTAATCCTTATGCTCCGGGTTGATTTCATCAAGCACAACATCGCCGATAATGAATTCGGAGATGGCCATCATGGTGTTTGCCAGGGATTGGCGACGTTGACATCCAGCCCGTCGAAATCTTTTACATTCCGTGTTGCGACCGAGAGTCCATGCGCCTTAGCCGTTCCGGCGATCAGCGCATCGCCCAGGTGCAGCACTCGGCCTGACAGGTGGGCCTCTGCTCTCAGTCGGGCGGCCCACTCCGCCTCGATACGCTCCAGGGGTAAGATGCGGTCGTCAAACTCGGCGATGAAATCTGACAGAACCTGCTGCAAGTCATCGCGGCGACGCCCTTCGGGAAGAGATAGCAATCCGAACTCCAGTTCATGCAGCACGACCGACGACAGCCACAGATCATCGTGTTCTGACAGAAAAGCAACGACCCCTGAGTCCGGCAATGTTTTCGTCAGTTCTGATACCACATTGGTATCAATAAGATAGCCGCTCATTCATCATCCTGAGACACGAATGAGATCTCGCGTACGGGTTCGTGACGGTCCGCTGCCTCAAGATCAGTCCCACGCGGCATGTTGTCGACCAGCCACCGGCCCAGGGGCTTACGATGTGAAGTCTGTCTCCGCCATGTATGTTCCGGCACTACGATGAAAGCCTTCCTGGCGCCGATGCGTTGCGGCCCTTCCTTTTCGGCAAGGCGCAGGATTTCCGAAAGCCGCGCTTTGGCCTGGGCAACTGTCCAGACTGGATATGGTTTGGAATGGTCCACGGTCAATACTCCTTCAACTAATGATATAGTCTAATATAGACTATATCAATTAATACGTCAAAATTCTCTCTTCAAAACAGATAATTATCGATTATCAGCGTGTATGATACACATGGTTTAAATAAAAATCCTTGTACGGTCAATGTCCCGCGGACGTAGCAAACTCCCTGCCGAACCAATGTCGGCAACAGTAGAATCCCTTTCCCATGAAGGCCGGGGCATAGCCCATATCAATGGCAAGACCGTTTTTATAGACGGCGCTCTACCGGGAGAGCAAGTACTGTTTCAGTATACCCGCAAGCGCGGACAATTCGATGAGGGCCGGGTGGTTGACGTGGTCGAATCATCGGCGCTGCGGGTTGAACCCCGCTGCCCGCATTACGCGCTATGCGGCGGCTGCAGCCTGATGCACCTGGACAGCGGACAGCAGGTTTTACACAAACAAACGGTTTTACTGGAACAGTTGCAGCACATTGGCGGGCTGGCGCCGGAGCGGGTTATCCCGCCCCTGTCAGCGTCTCACTGGGGCTACCGGCGGAAAGCCAGAATGGGCGTGAAATACGTCGCCGGGAAGGAAAAAGTGCTGGTGGGTTTCAGGGAAAAGAACAGCCGTTTCATTGCCGATATTGATTCCTGCGAGGTCCTGCATCCGTTCCTTGGGGAAACGATCGGCCAACTGAAGGAACTGATCCGCGGCCTGTCGGCTTACCGGCACATCCCCCAGTTGGAGGTGGCGATAAGCGATGCGTTCGCTGCCATAATTATCCGGCATATAGCCCCTTTGACCGAGAGTGACATGAGGGTACTGGCCGAGTATGAGAAAACAAATCCTGTCAGGTTTTACCTGCAGCCTGCCGGGCTGGACAGCGTACACAGCTTATCCGAGCAGGATGAACAAGACCTGTATTACCGGTTGGACAACCACGATGTCAGCATAGAATTCTCTCCCGTTGATTTTACCCAGGTAAATTTTGATCTTAACCCTTTGCTGGTTGACAGGGTTATCTCATTACTGGACCTGTCCGCCGCTGACACGGTGCTTGACCTGTTTTGCGGCCTGGGTAACTTCACCCTGCCTATAGCGAGATATGCAAACTACGTAACCGGGGTTGAAGGGTCGGAAGAACTGGTGAGTCGCGCAAACAGGAATGCGCAGAAAAACAGCTTATCCAACGTCAATTTCAGTGTGTGTGACTTGTCAGGACAGGACGCCGGCGTTGTGCTCCTTGGGCGCGATTACAATAAGGTTTTACTTGATCCCCCACGCAGCGGCGCCCGGGAGATTATCGAACATCTGGATTTACAACGGGTGGAAAAACTGGTCTATGTATCCTGCAACCCCGCAACCCTGGCCCGGGATGCAGGTATCCTGGTGAAACAAGCAGGCTTATACTTGAAAGCGGCTGGCGTAATGGACATGTTTCCCCACACGTCCCATGTTGAATCCATCGCCTTGTTTGAGTAAGGTACAAAATCAATGAGACATACTGACTACAAGATTTATATTGACTTAGCCAGACAGGTTCTGCAACTGCATGGAACTGCAGGCGTCAGCCGCGAATACCCTGTGTCGACCGGAAAAAACGGCAGCGGTGAGGAGCTTGACAGTGGTCGTACGCCCCGGGGCAGACACAGCATCGCAAAGATGATCGGCGCAGGGTGCGTGCCTAATACGGTGTTTGTCGGCAGGCAAGCCACCGGCGAGCTATATAATCCGGAACTGCGCCGGCAATACCCCGGACGTGACTGGATACTCACCCGGATTATCTGGTTGCACGGAGAAGAACCCGGGGTCAACCGGGACGGATCGGTAGATACCTATAGCCGCTACATTTACATACACGGAGCACCCGACGATGTAACCATGGGTGAGCCCGGTTCAGCCGGGTGCATACGTATGCGCAACCGCGACGTGGTCGAGTTGTTTGAGTTGGTTGCGGTAGGATGTGAAGTAATTTTGTTTGAGTGAGGGAGTTCATGTTTTTAAGGTGGATGTCGCGTAGTGGATTCCTGCTCCCGCAGGGATGGATTATTTCATGAAAGATTGTCATGGGTGATAAAGTAGTATTGCTGACTGGTGGCGCCGGTTACATCGGCAGCCACGTTGCCCTGGACCTGCTCATGGAGGGTTACGAGGTCATCATACTGGACGACCTGTCCAAGGGCTTCGCCGAGGCGGTCACCGATTGTGAGCTGGTCCAGGGTGATGTCGGCGATAAGGGACTCGTTACCGCGTTGCTGGATAAGCATGATATAGGCGCGGTATTGCATCTTGCCGGTTCCACCATCGTACCGGAATCCGTTGAAAAACCCTTGATGTATTACGAGAACAATACCGTCAAGTCCCGCAACCTGATGGAAGCCTGTGTGGAATGCGGCGTCAGGCACTTTATATTCTCCTCCACTGCCGCGGTTTACGGCATCCCGGAGGCGGGGCTGGTCAGCCTTGAAAGCCCCATTGAACCCGTGAATCCTTACGGAATGTCCAAACTCATGACTGAGATCATGCTCAGGGATTTATCCAGAACGGCGCCGCTGAACTATGCCTCCTTGCGCTATTTCAACGTGGCAGGAGCCGACCCGGACGGTCGCATCGGACAGTCGACACCCGATTGTACCCTGTTGATCAAACTTGCCTGTGAAACGGCTCTGGGCAAACGCGACCAGCTGTATATTTACGGCACGGATTACCCGACAGCGGACGGCACCGGCGTCAGGGACTACATCCACGTGAGTGACCTGGCTACCGCACACACCCTGGCTTTGCGTTACCTGGAAGCAGGTGGAGGCTCAATCACCCTGAATTGCGGCTATGGTCATGGTTACAGCGTCCGTGAAGTGGTGCGGGCGGTGGAACAAGTGCATGGTCGTCCCATACCTGTAATGGAAACAGGCCGAAGACCCGGCGACCCTCCGCAACTGGTCGCGGACGGCAGTTCAACCCGGGAAACGTTGGGCTGGCAGCCCCGTTATGATGATCCGGAGTTTATCATCAGGACCAGTTACAACTGGGAAAAGAACCCCCGCTATTGATATTGCTGATCGGGGACAGATTTGAAATCTGTCCCCGGATATCTGAGCCTGTACAGGCTATTCAGCACTTTCCCAGGCTTCGAGAAATGCCGTCAGGTGCGCTTTGTTTTCGCCTGCCAGCACCTGTTTCAGGCGATCACATTCTGCCTGGAAGGTCTGATCGGAATAACGCCCGCAGATGAGCTGGTAGCGCAGGTAGACGAGATACGTATTCAGGACATCCGTTTCACAGTAAGCGCGGATCACCTCGATATCACCGGCCAGGTAGCAGTCCCATACCTTATCTCCTGCCATCCCCATTTTTCCGGGGAACCCCAGCATGGAAGCGATTTCTGTCAACGGCGCGGCGGCGCGAAACTCATACCCCGCCAGTACATCCATCAAGTCCGTATGGCGCTGGTGAAAGCGGTTGATGTAATTATTCCAGCGAAAACTCTGATCCTCATCGCCGGTCTCCCAGTACCTCGGCGCCTGAATGCCGTGCAGCAATGAGCGATAATGCAGTACGGGAAGGTCAAAACCGCGCCCGTTCCAGGAAACCAGCGTCGGCGTATATTTTTCGATGCCGTCAAAAAAACGCTGTACCAGTTCCGCCTCTTCGGATTCCGGCGCGCCCAGTGACCAGACACTGACATTATCGCGGGTCGCCAGCACGACTGAGATCGCCACCACCCGGTGTAAGTGCAGGCGCAGGAAGTCAGAGGTGTTATCCGTCTCCTGGCGGCGGTTTTTGAACATAACTTCCGCGGTGTCCCTGTCCGGAAGACCGTCCAGGTTGTACAGACGCCGGCCGCTTGCCAGATCCGGGATGGTTTCGATGTCAAATACGAGGGTATTCATAGTTCATGTGGGTAGCCTATTCACTGGATACCGGCTTTCGCCGGTATGGTGGTGGGTATTCAATCCGGGAAGACTGTTGAGGAAAGATAGCGGTCACCGCGGTCACAGATGATAACTACGATAATGGCGTTTTCTATTTCGCCGGACAATCGCAATGCGGCGGATATGGCGCCGCCTGAGGAAATACCTGCAAATATGCCTTCCTCATCCGCCAGTCGCCGGGTCATGTCTTCCGCTTCCGCCGGTGTGACGTCAATTATTCTGTCAACCCGCTCTTTCTGGAAGATCCTGGGCAGATACGCCTTCGGCCAGCGCCGGATGCCGGGGATATTTTCATCGCCTGCCGGTTGTACCCCGACGATTTGCACCTGGTCATTCTTTTCCTTTAAATATCTCGATACCCCCATAATTGTCCCTGTCGTGCCCATGGCACTGACAAAATGGGTCACGCTGCCTTGTGTGTCGCGCCAGATTTCCGGACCGGTACCTTCGTAGTGGGCCAACGGATTATCCGGGTTGGCAAACTGGTCCAGTATCCTCCCCTTCCCTTCTTTTTCCATATTCTCAGCCAGGTCGCGGGCGCCTTCCATGCCTTCTTTCTTGGTAACCAGTATAAGCTCGGCGCCGAAGGCCCGCATGGTGCGTCTGCGCTCACCGCTCAGGTTGTCCGGCATGATCAGGATCATCCGGTAGCCGCGAATGGCAGCCGCCATCGCCAAAGCGATACCCGTGTTGCCGCTGGTCGCCTCGATCAACACATCGCCGGGTTTGATTTCGCCGCGTGATTCTGCCCGTTGGATCATGCTCAACGCGGGCCGGTCCTTGACCGAACCTGCCGGGTTATTCCCTTCCAGCTTTGCCAGGATGGTATTGGTGGTAGCGCCGGGCAGGCGTTGCAGTCTTACCAGCGGGGTATTGCCGATGCTGGAGTCGATAGTCGGATAATCCCCGCCACCGGCTGACGTTATCGCAGACATTGCCTTACACCGTTTCCCGAGCCATGATGATGGCGTCTTCCCGGCCGAACATGGCGGGATAATAATTGGCGCGCAACCCTACTTCTACAAAACCGCGCCTTTCATAAAACCCCCGCGCAGCCGTATTGGACGGACGCACCTCTAAAAACGTGGTTTCGGCTTTGTTCTTTCGGGCGAAGTCAAGCATGAAATTCAATAAATAGCCCCCCAGCCCCATCCTGTGTCGTCCGGGGTCCACACACAAATTCAGGAGATGCGCCTCATCCTTGCCCATGGACATGATCGCATAACCGGCTAAATCCCCATCCAGTTCCACGACCCGGCAGCAATAGTCATCCCGCAAGCAACCCTTGAAGATGTTCCTGCTCCACGGAAACGCATACGCCGCATACTCAATCTGCAATATACCACTTAAATCGGTTTCCACCATAGGTCGCAAATCCAGTTGGACATCATTCAGCGCTGCGCTCACGATTGCTCTTTATATATCGTCATTGCCAACTGCAAATCCTGCCAGGATTTCTTTTTCTCCCGCGGTGAACGTAACAGGTAGGCAGGGTGATATGTTACCACGACCGGAACGGGGGGATCACCGTAGTGGTAACGCTTGCCGCGCATTTTTCCGATGGGGGTTTCGCTCTTGAGCAGATTCTGGGCGGCAACCCGGCCGAGGGCCAGTATCAGCCTGGGTTTAATGGTGTTTATCTGTTGCACGAGATAATTCTCGCAGGACAGGACTTCCTCGGGCCTGGGGTCGCGATTATTGGGCGGGCGGCATTTGAGGATGTTGGCAATGAACACCTCATCCCGGGCAAGACCCACCGCCTGAAGCATGGCATCAAGTAACTTTCCGGCCCTGCCGACAAAGGGTTCGCCGCGCCGGTCCTCCTCGGCCCCCGGCGCCTCACCGATCAGCATCCAGTCCGCATTCACGTCACCCACCCCAAACACCGTCTGTGTCCTGCCTTCATGCAGCTGACACAAGCGGCACCCGGCCACCTTACGCCGCAATGCATCCCAGTCAAGCGCCATCCCGTCTCCCTGCTGCACGGCAATCCCACCTGCTCTAACGGAATGGCCCTCGTCAATCACGCCGGTATCCAGTGTACGACCGGGGACAGATTTCAAATCTGTCCCCTTTAGACTCTGTTCTTTATGCTCTGTATTTCGAACCCTGTATACCTCGATGCCGAGGGCCTGAATATAATGATGTTGCCGGGGTGTCAACCTCATACCTGGGGATGAATTTTGCTGCTGATCGAATAAGCCCGGTTTATCGCGTTGATATACGCTTTTGCCGACGCTGTGACGATGTCCGTATCCGAACCCCGGCCATTTATGACATGGCCGTCTTTGTTCACGCGCACCGTCACTTCTCCCTGGGAATCGGTCCCACCGGTAATATTGTTAACCGAGAACAACTGTAATTCACAGCCGCTGGACACTAAAGTCTCTATGGCCTTGAAAACCGCATCGACAGGACCATCTCCCTCGGATATGCCCGGCGTTTCCTCGCCGTCAATGGACAAGGTCAATTCGGCCTGGGGCGTCTCGCCAGTTTCCGTTACCACCCTCAGTGACACCAGCTTGATTTTTTCTTCCTCGCCCTGCATGTTATCGGTAACGATAGCCTGGAGGTCCTCATCATAAATTTCATGTTTCTTGTCTGCCAGGTCCTTGAACTTGATAAAGGCGTCATTCAGTTCTTTTTCGCTGGAGAATTCAAACCCGATTTCCTTTAACCTGGTGCGGAATGCATTGCGGCCCGAATGTTTACCCAGAACCAGGCGGTTGGTTGACCAGCCGACGTCCTGGGCGCGCATGATCTCGTAGGTCTCCCGGCTCTTGATCACGCCGTCCTGGTGAATGCCGGCCTCATGGGCAAAGGCATTGGCGCCTACCACGGCCTTGTTCGGCTGTACCGGGAAACCCGTCACGTTCGATACCAGCTTTGAGCAGTTCACGATCTCGGTCGTATCCAGCCCGGTGCTGCAAGGGAAATAATCCTTGCGTGTCTTCACTGCCATGACAATCTCTTCCAGGGAGGCATTCCCCGCGCGCTCCCCCAGCCCGTTGATGGTGCACTCCACCTGCCTGGCGCCGTGCATGACTGCGGCCAGGGAATTGGCTACGGCAAGGCCCAGGTCGTTGTGGCAATGTACCGAAAACACCGCTTTATCGGAATTGGGAACACGCTCGATAATACTGCCGATAGTTTCCCCGAACTGGGTGGGGATGCTGTAGCCCACCGTGTCCGGGATGTTGACGGTAGTGGCGCCGGCGGCGATGACCGCCTCGATGATCCGGCACAGGAAATCGAGCTCCGAGCGACCGGCATCCTCAGGTGAAAACTCGACGTCATCGGTATATTTTTTTGCCCTTTTTACCGCCTTTACCGCAGCCTCGACCACCTCGTCCGGCTGCATCATCAACTTTCGCTCCATATGGATGGGCGAAGTGGCGATAAACGTATGGATGCGCGCAGAGCGCGCCGGTTTCAGCGCCTCTGCCGCCGCGTCGATGTCCTGGTAGCCGGTACGCGCCAGGCCGCAAACCGTGCTGTCTTTGATAATTTCCGCCACCGACCTGACGGCCTCGAAATCCCCGCCGCTGGCAATCGGGAAGCCCGCCTCAATCACGTCCACCCGCAATTTCTCCAGCGCCTTGGCTATGCGCATTTTCTCACTACGGGTCATGGACGCGCCGGGGCTTTGCTCGCCGTCACGCAAGGTGGTATCAAAGATAATTAATTTGTCTGTCATGGTCCTGCTCCTGATTCAGGATAAATCTTGCCTGTAAATTAAGAAAATACAAGTGTTGTGATGTGTGTAGTTTAAGCGCCCTTAGCAGGGCAGGAGGAGCAGGCGCAGGGAAGCGACTGCCGGCAAGCTGGCTGAAACAGGATATGAGAAATAATGTAAACCCATATATTTAATATAGTGATTGTGGGGAAAAATGCAAGTGGAATATTTTGACTTCACAGAGCAACCGCATACTTCTGCAAGGGGATTTAAGCATGCCCCCCTGCTTCCGCAGGGGCAGGCACTGCATGTAGTAAGCAGTGGTCCGTCCCCGTAGTTCTGCTTGCCTCGTCCAGCACAAGCTTACCTTTTTAAACTATAAACAAATAAGTTGATAAACGGTTTATAGGCATTTATAGCATGTCTTTCCTATATAGGATATATGTGCTATAAGTGCCTATATGAAAGAACATCCGTGGCATTATCCCCGTGAGAACCTGGCTGCTCGGACATTTAACGCGCTTGTTGAAGGCCCTGCCAAAGCGCTGACCTTGTTTGCGCCTCGCCGTACCGGAAAAACTGAGTTTCTGACAAAAGATCTGGCTCCGTATGCCGAAAAAAAAGGCCATAAGGTAGTCTATGTAAGCTTTTGGCGCGCCCCGCTCGCGCCGCTCGCGCTCCTGTTGCACAGCCTTGAAACCGCGTTAGAAGCAAAAACCATGGCGGGACGCATCGGCAGCGCTGCATCCAGGCTGAAACCAAAGCTGAAACTTTCGGCGCCGCTCGGCAAGGCCAAAGCGGAAGCGGAAATCGATCTTTCCTCTCTCGGAAGGAAACCGCCCGCTGAACTCATCTTGTATCTCGACGATCTTCTCGCCCGTGTAGAAAATAGAAAAAAACCAACCTTGCTCCTGTTTGATGAGATTCAGGAACTTGCGAAAGATAAAAACAACCGGGACCTGATCGCCTCTCTTCGCACCAGCCTGGACGTCCGGGATACTGGTCTGAAGGCAATTTTTACCGGTTCCTCTCGTGAAGGGTTGCAGGAAATGTTCAGCGAAGCCGAAGCGCCTTTATTTCATTTTGGAACCTCCCTAGATTTCGAGCCGCTTGACGAACGCTTCGTCGACCACCAACTCAAGGTATTCAAGAATGTAACTCAACGAAAAATAAACCGTAGTGCCGCGCTGAAAGCATTTGACGAGTTGCATAAAAATCCCTATTTCTTCCGCGCATTGATCGAACTGTTGACTTTGAGGCCTGACCTGTCTATCAGTAACGGCCTTCTCGTCTTACGCGAGCAAATGGCGGAGAAATTAGGTTATGCGGAGCTATGGTTGAAACTGACGGATATTCAACGCGCCACGCTAGTCCAACTTGCAACCGGCGCCGAAAAGCCGTTTTCCAAAGCCACGCGCGAGGCAATCGGGCAATCGCTGGGTGGCGAATCTCTATCAATTGACAAAGTGCAAACGGCGCTGAGAAGGCTTACAGGTTTAAGCGTCGTCGATAGATGGTCGGGCGCCTGGCTTATAGAAGATCCCGAACTTTCAACGTGGATAAGAAAGCAGATCAAGGGCAAGTCCTGAGCAAAAATCGGATGACTCAAACCGGAAAAATTGAAGACGTAATAGCTTGGCCTTGCGCGTGACTGGTGTAATGGGAACCTTGCCCAAAATCAAAGCTGGCGGCAAAGTCGTTACAGATGTGACGGAGGAGGGATTGCTTATCGAACCTGCCTCAAGGAAAAAAGGCAGGTTTTGTTTTCCTTATACCGAGAGTGAGCTACTTGCTGACCTGACCCCGGAAAAAGTGCATGCTGATGAACTGGCAATTATCACGGTTTCCGGGTTTGGAGATTAGATAGGATTACTGAATTGCTGCCTGATCAGTACCAACATTCACGGCGTCGCTACAGAAGATGTCGTATTTAGCGTAATAGAAGGTACAGCGTGTGGGGTCAGGTCGAGGGCTCGCTTAGCTGGGTCTGACCCTGATTGTTCTATTGTTCTGATTGTTTGCCGACCCTGATTGTTGCCAAGCAGTCGGTCTTTGCCGCCAACAAAAACCAGGCAATATGCGCAACAATTCGTTTGCCAGTTATCGTACCGAGTAGTATCTTTTATATTCGTTGATTGTCACAGGGGTGGGCTTATGAGACTGTTTTTAACTTTCGTGTGTTTTACGGTATTTGCACTGACTTCGACGGCGCAGGCAGGGCAGGATGCAGGCACAACAGCGGCACATCCAAAAGACAGGGACATGATTATTATCCCGCCGAATTTACCTCAAATACATGGCGTGAAAATCAAACCCCAGGGGGTTGAATTACGGCCTCAGGAATTCGCGCCTAGCGTATACGGATTGATCTCAACACGAAAGCCGGTCGATAATTCAGGTGTTATTATCGGCGACGACAGTATTCTTGTGGTAGATGCTCACATCAACGAGGATATGGCAAAGAAAATACTGGCGAACGTGAAATCGCTCACCGGTCGCGACGTGCCCGACTATCTTTTCAACACGAACTATCATGGTGACCACACCTTCGGCAATGGTTACTTCCCAGAGGAAACTCACATAATTGCGCACAGGATTACCAGGGATTTGATAGATTCGCGTTTTGATTTTGAGAAGAAATTTTTACTTGCACTGGTGGATGACCCCGCCGTTTACGCCGCCGCACCCAAGAGACTGCCTGATCAGGTATTCGATGAGTTCATGGAATTAGACCTGGGCGGGCGAATTGTCCAGTTCCACTATTTTGGAATGGGCTGCGGGCCTGGTGACAGCATCGTTTACCTGCCGAAAGAGAAAATCGCCTGGACCGGGAACCTCATTCTTGGCCCCACGGGCATTCCCTGGGTTATAGAAGGGCACGCGCAGGAGTACCTTCAGACCATGGCCAGGGTCATCGAGGCGCTCGACATTGAAGTGATGATTCCCGGTCACGGTGGTGCACTGGTCGGGAAAAACAGGATCAGAACCCATATGATAAAATTTCAAACGTACCTGGCCGAGCTGATCTCGGAAACGGATCGATTAAAGCAAAGCGGCGTCGCCTATGAAGATGTTGTTGAGGCCTTTCCATTACCAAGAAAGTATCTTCCTCCTGAAGAATTGCAGGAAACCGCTGGTGGTTATCCGGATGCCCTGCTGGAAGGCTGGCATGCATGGAATGTGTTGAAAACCTACGTCGAACCGTAGTCGATAAACACAGGGGATACTCCAATACGTAAAGGCTGTTAGCTGGGTCGGACCAATATAATCCAATATAACCCTTTGATTATGCTTAGTAAACGACTGAATATGACCTGTTATTTCAGCTTCAGAAGACGTTTTTGGCAGAGAAAATAAGCAGGCTAAGATAGGCAATAATAGACGCTGACAAGTGATATTTCTCACGATGTCAGTTTGCGTAATAAAAAAACGTCTGCTAAAGCTGAAAAAAGCTCATCCATCGATATATTAATCTGAAAAAACAAGTAGTTATATACGGTTATGCAGGTCCGACCCCTGATTCCATTCCAAGCTTATCATGTACCGGTTCAAAAATATTTTGCTACAGAAACTGGTATAATCAGGTTATGGCTACTGATATTGACAGACTGGAAAAGGAAATTCACTCCTTGAGCATGAAAGAAAAAGCGTACCTGATCCGCTCTTTGATTGAAGATTTGGATGATATGGATGACAAAGCTTCGGAAAAATTATGGGTTGAGGAAGTGGAACGTCGTTACGAAGCTTACCAGGAGGGTAAAATCAAAGTGGTTCCGGGGGACGAAGCAATGCGACGGGCGCATCTACGCATTAAGTGACCGACTACCGGTATCTACTTCCTGCGGAAGTAGAGATGACCGAAGCAGCGCTGTTCTATGAAGAACAATGCCCCGGTCTTGGGATGAATTATCTTGACGATATTCAGCGTTCGATTGATCGGATTCGAGCGCATCCTGAAATTGGGCAAACTATCCAAGCGAATTTCCGTCGCAGTCTGGTTTCACGCTTTCCCTATTCAATAATTTACACACGAAAACGATCATATTCTGATTATTGCCGTAGCCCATGATCGGAGAAAACCTTTTTATTGGAGGGAGAGGGGTGGTCACTGACAAGTGCTGCCCCGGACAGTTGTTAGCTGGGTCGGACCAATATAATCCAATATAACCCTTTGATTATGCTTAGTAAACGACTGAATATGACCTGTTATTTCAGCTTCAGAAGACGTTTTTGGCAGAGAAAATAAGCAGGCTAAGATAGGCAATAATAGACGCTGACAAGTAATATTTCTCACGATGTCAGTTTGCGTAATAAAAAAACGTCTGCTAAAGCTGAAAAAAGCTCATCCATCGATATATTAATCTGAAAAAACAAGTAGTTATATACGGTTATGCAGGTCCGACCCCTGATTCCGCCCTGGATTACCTGATTCAGGTCCGACCCCTGATTCCGCCCTGGAATCTGGGCAGAGAGTTTAATATCACACTATTTTGACAAACATTGTTTCAGGCCGCTATTGCGGACACTGGTAACAGGGTCAGATATTGTTACCATTCAAGCAGCCAATATGAGAATATGGTTGCAAATGGGAGATTGAAATGACCAGACAATTAACAGCAATTATTGAACGTGAAGATAACGGCTACGTTGCACTCTGTCCCGAGGTAGACGTTGCAAGTCAGGGGGCAACAGTAAATGAGGCGCGAGTCAATCTCAAGGAAGCTTTAGAACTGTTTTTCGAAACTGCGTCAACATCGGAAATTCAGCAGCGATTACACAATGAAGTGTACGTGACATACGTTGAGGTTGCTGTTGGCTAAACTGAAAGTCCTGTCAGGAAATGAAGTTTGTCGAATACTCACCAGTCAGGGATTCGTAGAAATCAGAAGACGAAGTAGTCACGTGGTAATGCAAAAAGTCATATCAAACAGTACGGTGACTGTTCCTGTACCGGATCATAAAGAACTGCGTATCGGAACACTAATGTCCATTATCCGGCAATCGGGGTTACCTCGTTCATTATTTGAGTGATGCAGGAATGACGGGAGATAAGACAGGTTTCCTTTTTCTCTATACCGAATCAATCCCTGCAGGATGCGGACGGGACGCGCGTGCTGTCCCTGCCGTACCAATCCCGCCGGCTGGTGGTCAGCTACGCCCCGGTGCGGGCCGAAAAAGACCGCCGCGACCGCGAGCAGCCTATCCGCACACTGCGCAAGAAACTGGCTAACAGCAACAACCCCAAAGACCTGTTGAACAACTACGGCTATAAGAAGTACCTGCAGGTGGACGGCGAGACCACCTTGAGCGTCAATCAGGACAAGGTGACCGACGCCGCGCGCTGGGACGGCCTGCACGGGGTCATCACCAACCTGCCGGCGGCCACCGACACCCCCATGAGCCAGTATCGCGGCCTGTGGCAGGTCGAGGACACCTTCCGGGTGAGTAAACACGACCTCAAGGTGCGACCCATCTACCACTGGACCCACAGACGCATCCGCGCCCACCTCGCTATGGCCTTCATGACCCTGCTGTGTGTCCGGCACCTGCAATACCGGATGTCCCTGCAAGCCAAACCGGTCTCCCCCGACGTCATTTGCACTGCGCTAACGCATAGCCAGCACAGCGTGCTGGAACACCAACAGACAAAGCGCCGCTATGTGCTCCCTTCTGCTATCAGTGAGGTGGGCAGACAACTCTACAAAGTGATGGGATTAACCCACTCAAGCACGCCGTACGAACTCAAATAAGCCCGGTCTGCCATCCGCTATTCAATCCCCGGCATTTGTAGTGCCTACGGGTCAACTCGTTTTCAAAAAAATCAATCACTTAGAGAAATAAACCGTCGAAGTCGGGAAAAAATAATCGAATTTCTCAAGCCTTATGTATAGTTTTTTCTGCAAGATATCTGTCTATTGATTCCAAAGTTCGCTGATCGGTATGGCAAGCATGCGTTTGTTTCTCATTGGTAATATATCCTGTCCGGTATAAAGCAGGACACCGCCTTCAAAGTCTTTACCACATAAGTCAGCGAGTCTGGCGAGTCCTATTCCATCTCTCGGCGTCAGGGTAGCGGCCGCTTTAACTTCAACTCCCCAGGTCTTCGGACCACGGGTAATAACTACGTCTACTTCCACTTGATCCTTGTCACGATAGTGCCAGAACCTGAGATCTGGATCAGTCCATGCAGCCTGGGCTATAAGCTGCTGAACTACGAAAGACTCAAGGAGGTGTCCCATCCTCTCCCTCTTAGCGAGCCAGTCATCCGCGTTGAGATCGGAAAGGGTAGCGGCGAGTCCACTATCGATCAGATGGACTTTCGGGGACTTGATGAGTCGTTTGCCGGTGTTACGATGCCAAGCGGGCAAACGGCGTATGAGAAATAGCCGCTCCAACACACTGACATAATGATCTACGGTCTCTCTATGTAAACCAAGGTTGTTCGCCAGGTTACTGGCGTTGAACAGTTGCGCGCTGCGAACGGCCAATAATTCCAACACGCGGGATAATTCGCGACTGTCTTTGACCCGGGCCACATCATGTACGTCCCGTTCAATGATGGTATGCATGTATTGTCTACGCCATTGCCTGGCACGGGATGGTGAACGTGTCAGCGGTTCGGGATACCCACCAGTTACCAGCCGCTCCGCCAATGTCAGTCCTCCCGTTTGACGTCCGGGTTGGATGGCAGAATTAAAAGCCCCATCCATCAGTATCTTCAGGAAAGAACCGGACTGACGCATTTTTTCCGCTTCTGTCAAAGGCTGTAACTGTATAATTTCCATGCGTCCTGCCAAGGATTCGGTCACTTTCGGCAGCAGTAGCAGGTTGGCTGATCCGGTAAGCAGGAAACGACCGTGACGGCGGTCTTCATCAACGGCTCGCTTGATGGCAGGAAGCAACATTGGCGCCCGCTGCACTTCATCCAGAGTGACAACATCCGGCAGGCTCGCAATGAACTCGACTGGGTCTGAGGTGGCAGTCTGGTAATAGTTGTTATCATCCAGACTGACATACGCACGTTCAGGTTCCAGTTGTCGGACGAGGGTAGTCTTCCCACTCTGCCGCGGACCCAGCAGGCAAATCACCGGGGTATCCGTCATCGCCTCACGAATAACGGGTGCCAGCGAGCGAGGAAGCATGAAATTGTAAGCGGCCATTTGCCGGTTAGTATAGCGACTAATTGTCGGTTAGTAAAGCGACTAATTGTCGGTTTTAACTTCGTCTAATTGCCGTTTTGAAGGTCGGCAGATTGTCGATTAGAGAATCGATGGATGATATTATGGGTTAAGGCTCATCCATCGATATATTAATCTGAAAAAAACAAATAGTTATATGCGGTTATGCAGGTCCGACCCCTGATTTAACTATTTGATTTCCTGATTTACAAATCGAATTCGATAACCGCCGCGCCGCTGCCGTACAGGGGGCCGTAGGCGTGGACTGTGGCACTGTTGAAGTGATTGCCGGTGGCGCCCATGATGAAGGCGAAGTGCTTGAAGCCCATGTCCACCCGGGCCGCGGCGGCATAGTCGTGGCAGGTCTGTAACAAGGTCTCCGTGTCACCCTGCTCCATCAATGACAGGATCTTCCTGTTCCATTCATCCTCCGCGGGGTCGGTGATTTTGTCGTCGCGGATGTCGATTACGTGCCGGTAAATGGAACCGGACAGGCCGCCTACGCCGATGACGGCCAGTTTCCGGCCCAGTTCAGCCGCAGACTCAGCGGCGACCCGGCCCAGTGATTCCGTCATCTGCCAGTCGTGATAGACGTTATTGGAAGTGATGGCCAGGGGTATGCTCCCATCCGGGTTCAGGAAATTGGATGCTACGATGGCGCCGGTGTCCACAGGGAAGTGATCATAATCCACGCCTTTGGCCTTGATGCCCGCTGCGGCGGTCTTTTCCAGGGCCAGTTCGGCAAATTCCACGTCGATCTTCATGTCGAAAGGCAGGTCTCCATACTCGTGCCAGTTCTCATCCACATGCAAGCCTTGCAGGTCAGCACGAGTCTGCCAGAGCTGGTCCAGTACCGCGATCCACTGGGTGGAATAGATGACGATCAGGTCCGGGTCGGAGGCTGCCAGGGCCTTACCGGCCGTTTCCATGGCGTCGGCAATTTCACCCCAGGGCGGATTATCCCGCTGTACGTAGGGCAAGGGGGAGCCGGGCACCAGAAAAGCGGATACGACGCTCATTTATTTTTCACCTATCTGTTGTAGTAGTCCATCAATATTGTTTTTGAGTATTACCTGATTCACCTTCCGTCATTCCGGCGAATGCCGGAATCCAGTGAACAATTTATTCCCTCATAAACAAGGAATGATTTTTTTGACTGGATTCCGGCATTCGCCGGAATGACGATAGCATTCGCCGGAATGACGATAGCATTCGCTGGAATGACGAATACATATCAACCACGCAGCATTCGCCGAAATGACGGTAGTGTATCACTCACGCGGCCTTGGTCAGACCGGCTTTTATCAGGTTCCATTCCATGACCGCATTGCCCGTGCCGATTACCGTGCCGTAACCGTAGAGTTCTCCCGGCAGTTCGGGGTAATCCATGGCGGCAAACATCCAGGTGAAGGCTCCGGATTTTACCTCGGCAAAGGCTTCATCGATAAACTGGGGCAATATCCTGAAGACTTCTTTTATCTTTCCCTGTCTCAACAGGTCAATCATGCGCATGTCCCACAGGTAACCCGCGTAGTTCTGCGGATGCTCCTGGGACATGTCCTCCGGCGGCACCGGCTCTTCATGGAAATGGTAGTGGCACAGGGTATTCGATGCCAGCAACACCGCGCGCCGTCCGGTCTGCTCAATAGCCTTGCGGGTCGCCTTACCCAGGATATCCATTTCTTCCAGGCCTTCTTCCATGCTCAGGTAATAGGGTGAATTATTGGCGGAGATGCCGACTACCGGGATATCCCACTGCGGGCGGATCATGTGCAGCGTAGTGATGGTGCCATAGTCCACGCGGAAGTTAGGATTACGCATCATTTTGGTGGTCAGGCCCATGTTCGCGGCCTCGTTACAGCAGGCCTCGGCCAGTTCCACGTCTACTTCCAGTCCAAAGCGGTAACGAAACAGGTTGGGGAAAATGGGATCAACGGATTTACCGCTCAAGTCCTTTACCCCAAGGAAGTGATGGCCCTGCTGGGTTATCCAGTGAGGAGAATGCACCAGCAATACATCCGGTTTTAATTCTTCCAGGCTCCTGCGGGCGTGCTCATAAGCCCATCTTAACGGTTCCCAGCCGCCCTGTGAGCGGGGTTCGTTTTGTGGCGGGTTCTCACCATAAACCAGGTGGGGTGGGTGTGGCGCCAAAAATCCGGCAATGATCTGACCATCATTCATATCGGTTCTCCGCGGTCATGGCCTTGTGAGATTACTCGGGCTTGTAGGCTATGGCCTTTATTTCTATCGCTAACTGCGGGTGCGGCAACTGGTGGACGGCTACCGTGGTACGGGCCGGACCGTCATAGTCGAACACCTCCCCGTAGACCTCATTATACCCGGCAAAATCATTCATGTTGACCATAAAAGCCGTTATTTCGGTGAGATCTGCCAGCGTGGCGTCAAAACTGGCCAGTATGTCGGCGATATTTTTCAGTACCTCCCGGGTTTGTACCCGGATATCCAGGTTCGACGTGCCCATTTCATCCGCCGCTTCTGCGCCGATGATGGTATTATCGGCCTGTCTTGCACTGGTGCCGGAAATGAAGATGTAATCACCCGCGCGCCTGGCATGGGGATATTTGCCTCGGGGAGTGGCCTTGCCTTTCAGTACTTTTGCTTTGCTATCAGTCATAGGTCCGCACCATGAAATCAAATCAAGTTCTCAATATACGCCATAACCTCTTGCAGAGGCAATACGTCGGCATAGCGCCGCCGGGTACCAGTAATCAGGGAACCACCACTCCGCGTCAAGCCAGACCTGCCAGGGTTTTTTGGCCTGGGCCTCCTTGGCCTTGGCCTGTTTCACGTAGTCCTGGGTTTCTTCCAACAACGTTCGGGTTATTTCACTCATGTCAGTTTTCAAAAAATATACTAACGTGTTATTTAAGCAAATACTCGATATGTGCCTTGTTGAACTCTTCAGGTTCCTCCCATTGGGGCCAGTGGGCGGAATTTTCCAGTATCACCAGTTCGCTGTCGGGTATCAATGCGGCGCCCTGCTCCGCCAGGGGTACCAGTTGTCCCGGATTGTAGCGAGTCCATAACACCAGGGTGGGGCAGGTCAACTGTTGCAGCAATTCCGGTTTGTACCATTTTTCCTGCTCGACCGGGTCCAGCAGGGCGCCTATGCTCTGTTCCGCAATTTTTCTGATCACCGCCGCGCGGCCCGGTTGCTGATAGATTCGGTAGCGTACCTCGACGATCTCATCAGTAACGTCCTCATCCCGGTGCATCAGCCAGCGAATACGTTGCCGGAGCGCATTCCGATCCGGGGAACCGGTGGCTTTGCGGCTGCGTTCCAGCAAATCCTTTAATTCCTCTGCGCCTTCCTCCTCCGGCGGCAGCATCATGCCGGTGTTCATGACGATCTTGCCAACCCGGTCCGGGTGTTGCAGAGCGAACCAGGAAGCGACCGTTGCACCCAGCGACTCCCCGGATATATGGGCTTTATCCGCGCCGATAGCATCGACGAAGTCTTTCATAAAGTCCACGTAGCATTGCATGTCGTAGCTGATATCCGGGGCATCGGTATAACCGTGACCCACCATATCGATGACATAAACGTGGAAATGCTTTGCGTGGGCCTCGATATTTTTCAGGTAGGCTTCTGCGTGGCCGCCGGTGCCGTGCAGCAATATTAACGGTGGCCCGTCACCCGCTTCGATGGCGCGGGTTTTGACGCCGCCGGCGTTGTAATAGGTTTGTTTAAAATCCACTCCTTGGAGGTGGTTCCAGATACTTGTCATTGTTCTCTCCTGTGTTGGATTATCCTTATAAGGAATGGCCGACGTTCCGGCCTATGTCTTAATCCAACTCACTCATCAAGGAACTTTTCCGCATCCAGTGCGGCCATACAACCGAAACCGGCTGAGGTTACAGCCTGCCGGTAAACCTGGTCGGAAACGTCGCCGGCCGCGAATACTCCCGGGACACTGGTAGAGGTCACGTCACCATTGAGGCCACTTTTTATTACGATATAACCGTTGTTCATCTCCAGTTGACCGTCAAAGATCCCCGTGTTGGGCGTGTGGCCTATGGCGATAAATACGCCCTTGAGTTCCAAGTCCGTTTTTTCATCGGACTTCACGTTGCTGATCCGTATTCCGGTGACACCGCCGGCATCCCCCTGCACTTCTTCAAGCACATGGTCCCAGAGAATAGTGACGTTGCCTGCTCTCTCTTTTTCAAAAAGCCTGTCCTGTAGTATTTTTTCCGCGCGTAATTTATCCCGGCGATGGACCACGATCACATCACGGGCAATATTGGAAAGATACAGGGCCTCTTCCACTGCCGTATTCCCGCCGCCTATTACCGCGACTTTTTCATCCCTGTAGAAGAAACCGTCACAGGTGGCACAGGCACTGACGCCCTTGCCCATGTATGCCTGCTCCGACTGCAGCCCAAGGTAACGTGCGGACGCCCCGGTGGCGATGATTAAGGCATCACAACTGTAACTCCCCGCATCGCCTTGCATCCTGAAAGGCCTTGCGCCCAGGTCAACCTGGTGGATGTGATCAAAGATAACCTCCGTCTCAAACCGTTCGGCGTGGCGGCGCATCCGTTCCATTAATTCCGGGCCTTGTAAACCTTCCACGTCGCCGGGCCAGTTGTCCACGTCGGTGGTGATAGTCAACTGGCCGCCCATCTGTATACCGGTGATCAATACCGGGTTCAGGTTTGCCCGCGCCGCATAGACGGCAGCCGAATAGCCGGCCGGCCCCGAACCCAAGATCACGACTCTTGCATGTTTAATTTCCGACATGATGAAAATTATTTTATCCGCAGATTACGCAGATTAACGCAGATAAAAGATAAATAGACAAGTAAACATACACTCTTTAAATCATTTGCCCCAGGTCAGAAATAATACTCACTATCATTTTGGCGCGGGCCTGCTCCTTTCCATAAGAGGCATATCTGATGGGGACCTCCATACTCAATGAATCAAAATTTAATCTGCGTTAATCTGCGTCATCTGCGGATTATTCTTTTATCGTTTGTGCTGTTCCCCAGGGGATAGTTCTCCTGGAGGAGGCAGCATCTCGTGCCCCCAGATCTTCGGGGAATTGTACAATTTCGGTTCCCAGTCCGCATCGTCTATCAAACGCGCACCGTGGCCGTACTCGACCCACCAGCCGGAGGGTGAATATATATAAAACGACATCATATGGTCATTGGTATGCCGTCCCAGCGTCAAGGCTAACGGGACCTTGTTTTCATTGACGATATCATAGGCGCGGCCCACATCATTGAGCGACAGACTTTCAAACATGAAATGACCCAGGTCGCCGGGTTTCATGTCGCCGACGGGGTTCATGAATGCCAGGCTATGGTGGCGCGGGTTACAATGCAGGAACGTCGCCTGGATATCATCCCAGAAAATATGATCGCTCAGGCGAAAGCCGAGGTTATCTTCATACCACTTAACCGAAGCCAACCTGTCGGCCGTGGCTAAGACAATATGTCCCATGCCCAGGTCACCGGTGTTGTAACCTTCCATGTCTCGCCTGGGCGTAAACGGTCTAAAGTCCTGCACCGGGCCGAAGAAGATCTCCAGGCGAATATCGTCCGGGCCGCTAATGACAAACAAATCCAACACGGAACGCTGCTCGCGCAATGCCGCGCTGCCGGCTTGTACCTCTATTCCCTTATCACTCAGTTCAGCAGCCAGGTTATCCAGGTCTCCCTGAAATTCCACCTCCCAGCCGATGTATTTCAATTTATTATTATTCGATTTGTGCAGCGCCAGTCTGTGGTGATTATCATCCATCCGGTATTGCCGGACTGATTTACCACTGTTCCCGCGCCGCTCCAGCCCATACACGGTATCCAGCAAACTGTCCCAGGCATCAAAGTCGGTGACTTCACAGCCGATATAACCAAGACCTTTGATTTTCGACATGCCGTCTCTCCTCCTGTCAGAGAATGTTGTAAACCTGCATTTCAGTCCGACAATATTGTTTTGCCGGTTAAACCATCCGTCATTCCAGCACAGGCTGGAATCCTGTTAAACAATGTTCCGCCGGAGCCTGCCCCGGCATGTCGTAAGCCGGGGGCGGCTCTTTATCCTACTGGATTCCGGGTCAAGCCCGGAATGACGACGCCCGGCTTTGTTATACCGGGTCAGGCCCGGAATGACGTCATCGTGGAAGCTGGAATAACGGTTTTACCTATTTTCTACAAAATGCCGGTATTTTGCAAAATGGTGTTGTATGTTCTCAACGGCCGTGTTGATTGACCTTTCCCGTTCCTGCTCTCCCCAGGCCAGGCCTTCCGCATCGAAATAAACAACTCCCGTGACCCCGATAAAGGCAAAAATCACATCCAGGTAGGGACGCAGGTGATCCGTTTCCGTGCCTTTGGATTTACCGCTGCTTGCCGTGCAGACATAGACCTTTTTATCTCCGCACAGACCTTCGAGATTGCCATTGGCAACTCGGCGAAAGGTCTTTCCAGGCCTGACCACATAGTCGATCCAGGATTTCAGACTGGCCGGCACATTGAAGTTATACATGGGTGTGCCCAGAACCACGGTATCCGCCTGCAGTAATTCACCCGTCAGTGTATCGGAATCAACCAATGCTTTGACCTGTTCTCCGGTTCTATCCGGGGGTGGGGTAAAAAAGGCTTCCGCTTCCACCTGGTTAACGGGCGCCGGCGCTGCAGCGCCCAGGTCGCGCCGGATCAGTTGAGTTGAAGGCTCCACCTTGACGAGCTGATCAACCACTGCCTGAGATAACCTGCGGCTGACCGAATTGACAGTACGAGCACTGCAATCAATATGCAATACCGTGCTCATCACTGATTATTATCTCTTGAAGTGGCCCTTGGTATGCCTTTCCTCCTGGATGCCGCGGCAATGCTCACCGGCAAATACGCGCCACATCAGGAGTTCAATATCAAACCGGGCCGTTTGTTCCTGGTTCCAGCCGTCTTCACTGGCATAGAATTCATGTATGTGTTCCCGGGCTTCGGCGTCCTGAATGGTAAAATCATCGACTACGGGGACCTTCCAGCGCACTTGTCCCAGGTCGCCTTCGACCCATTCTTTCGCCTCTTCTTCATTTTCCACTCGTTTCCAGCCACACTGGAAATAATAATGGGAATTGGCGTCCTGCGGGACGTAATATTCATTGTGAACCACCCCCGGGAACGGCCACGGATCGACCTTTAATCCACAGGGCAACCACTCGCCGACCTCAGTGGTAAACGCATGCTGACCCAGTATCTCTATTTCTCTTGGTGACTGGCCTTTGGCAATAGGCAGGATCACGTCCGTATCACCTTCGCCATTTCGTCCGGGTATTGTTGCGGTCATGGACATATTGGTTTCTGCCGCCAGCCGGGTAAACCCTTTCGGACCGTTCTTAATCAGTTCATAAATGCTGGTCTCCAGGACGGCCTCCTTCTTCGATACCCAGCCGAAGGTCATGGGTATACGCGAATTGATGGAAAATTTCGACCAGTTGTGGATGTAATGATGACCCGGGTCATAACCGCCTTCCGAACCCAGGCGCCAGTTTGCCTGCACCAGGTACGGATCTGCCACACATATCGCCACGTCTTCATCAAAAAAACCGGGGGGTACATCATGCTCTAAAGGCGGTGGCGGATTCATATCGCCGACAAACGTGAAGATCACGCCTTTTTCCTCCCTCACCGGGTAACTTTTTATCCCTTTGCGACCGGCCAGTGACGATTCCGGATCGTTCAACAGACAGCGTATGCGGCCATCATCCAGGTTAAAGGTAAAAGCATGATGCCAGCAGGTGATGGTATCGTCCGTATAACAGACAGGTCGCTGGGAGAAACGCGTGCCGCGATGACTGCAACGGTCTTCAATCGCATACAGGCGTCCGGCCCGGCGCAGGTACAGGATGCCTTCCCCAAGTAATTTGATCGCCTTATGTTCACCGTCCCTGATGTTGCGGCTGGCCTCTGTCGGATACCAGTGATTACGAAATCCCAGTTCCGCCTTGAGCCAATTCCCCCAGGGTTTTGCAGCCGTCGCAGGTACTGCTCCCTCAAAATCAAAATCCGGGACATAAGCTGCGGTGCGTTTCATCAGGTCCAGCGCGATCTCATTGAACTTGCTCATACCGAAACCTCGTCAATTGCTTGATTAACTACGTTGGAGTATAACATCGTCATTGAATTTAAATAGAAAGTTAATTTAAACTCAATACTAAGAAACCTCTGATTAAGTCAGAGGTTCCTACGGTACAGGGATGTACCGTCAAAATCAATGACTATATGTCATTGATTTTGGGAGCAAAACAAAATTCGCACTTGTTGTTTTGCGTACTCTGAACAAGTTCAGGATGGACTTGTTCAGAGTTTTCCTAACTAATTCGTTTGCTGTCATTTGTCAGTGAGTTCTGCGGAGAAACGGGAGAAGAAATCATTTGCCAGCTTCCTGGTTGTGGCGGCAATCAGCCTGGAACCTACCTGTGCCAGCTTACCCCCTACGGACAATTCCGCCTGGTAACAAAGCCGCGTGTCATCACCGTCCGGGCTCAGTTGGACGTCTGCCTTACCCTTGCCGAAACCGGCAACACCGCCTTTTCCTTCGCCTGTCAGCGTATACGAATAGGGTTCATTGATATTGGTCACGTTCAGGACGGTTTTGAAGCGGGTTTTCACCGGCCCATACTTTGCAGTTATCAGGCATTCATACCTGTTTTCCTCTGTTAATTCGATACTTTCACAGCCTGTAATGCAGAGTTTCAGGGTCTCAGGATCGTTCAAGGCCCGCCATGCTTCCGCAACCTTGCAGGGCAGCTGATATTCACCTTCAATAATCATGTCTCAGTAATCCGATATCCTGATTCCAGAACTATTCGATAAGGTATTATACTGGACTGCGTAAACACAAATGAATTTAAGTATATAGTGAGTAATCAAGACGGCTGTATAATGAAAAATCTCCGATTCCTCAAACTGATATGGCTGAAGTAAAAACCATAATGCATGCCGAGCTGGAGACCGACTCCGTTAGGCAATTCTACCTGGAAGATGACACTGCGGTTGCCCTCTACAACCTTGCAGGGGAATATTATGCCACGAGCGATGTGTGTACCCACGGTCAGGCGTTCCTGTCCGATGGCGATGTCAGGGGAAACGAGATCGTCTGCCCGTATCACGAAGGCACCTTCGATATCAGGACGGGAGAACCCGTCGAACCTCCTTGCGTTGTGGCGCTGGACAGGTACGAAACCCGGCTGGGGGAAGACGGGTATATCTATATAATAATTGAAGAATGAGAACCGGGGACAGATTTGAAATCTGTCCCCTTTTTCTTTCAAGTGGTCTTGCTCAGTGTGGCTCGCCCTGGTCCACGGGACCCTGCAGGTTCGTCGGCACAGTGAAAATTCAATTCGATGATGACACCATCCGGGTCATTTACGAACAGTTGCCAGATACCGAAATCCCGTATGTCGTTTTCCTTGTAACTGACGCCTGAGTTCTCAAATTTTTCGCGCAGCGCATCAAAACCCTGCGCCTTGATCGCCAGGTGATCGACGGCCCCGCTGCCGCGGTAAGTCTCTCCGTTCGGGCCCTGAGCCGCGTACCCGGCCATCAGGTGAAACATGGTCTGCCCCATCTGTAACCAGGCACCGGGGAAATCAAAGTCCGGCCGGCCCACTTTTTCCATACCGAGCACTTCAACATAGAACTGTTCGCTGGCTGCAAGATCCTGTGTTTTCAACGCCACATGATGCAGATCAGATAATGGCATAATCAATCTCCCATGTTCCAGCCCGGATTTCTCACAAGGTGAAGCGTCCTCGCTTCACCTTGTGAGAAATCCGGGCTAAGTTATTAATCCGTCAACCCGACTTCTTCCCGGGTACGGGTGCAGGAATCAATGACAGTATATATCGCTTCCTTGATGGAGTTCTCCAAATCGGGTACACAGGCAACTCCCATGCCGCCCAGACCTTCGGTAAACTCTTCCGGCATCTCCTTCTCGCCCAGCCAGGTATAGCCGATGCGCACCAGGGGAAAACCGGTGCGGTTTATGGTTGCAGCGTCGGTCTGTCCTGCCATGTGCGGAGCGCCGGGGTAGGGTTTGCCGTGCACTTCTCTCCAGGCGCGCAACGCTGACTGCACCACCCAGTGCTCCGGATCGGTTGCTGACGCATCACAGGTCACGATAGTTTCCCATTCCGCCTCCACATCGTCATGCCTGTCCAGTATGGTCTTCATGACCTGGTCAAATTCCCGTTCAACCTGGGCCGCCTTCTGCAGGGGACTGGTGCGCACGTCAAGCCAGAGCTCGGTCGCGGCGCCGGGAAATGCCGGTTTATCCGGCCAGCCGCAACGTAACGCGGAGATCCAGCCCTGCGGTTTCACCTGGTCGCTGGTATGTTTGTCCGGATACTCCTCCAGCCATTCCTCCAGATCCAGGATGACTTTTGCCGCGGGAATGATTGAACTGCGAAAGCCCGGCACCCCGCGCGGAATGCCGGCATAGCCCATGGTTCCCCAGACGGTGACCTTGAACCAGACCATGCCCGGATGTTCATAGTAAATATCATCCCAGGGTTTACAGATCACACCGAAATCCGCGGTCACACCGTGGGAAAGCAGGTGGTTCACGCCGTTACTGATGCCGGCATGGTTTCGCTCCGGCACTATCCAGGGCATGCCTCCGCCTGCCGTGGCGATGATCACATCACCCTTCAAGTCCACCGCCGCTTCTACCACGCAGGTCAATGCCTCAGTTAACAGGGCAATCATGGATTTAGGATTGGAAGCGCCCAGGCCGATAACCAAGTCGCCGTCGATATAAGGCTCAGGCCGCATATCGGCCCGGTGTAGCGGACCGGCATGGGGAGTATCTTTTTCCGGATCCCCTTCCAGCAGGGTATCGATGGGCGCATACAGCATCAGCGTAGGGCCGTCTCCTGATCCCTTTACCCGGCCGTAACAGTTACCTGAAATATCCGTGATAGGTTGATAATGCGCCTTGATACCTACACTGTTCAGGTAATCGGCCATGAATTCACAAGCCTCCCGCTCGGCGCCAGTTGGACTGTGTTTGGCAGTCAAATCAAAGATCAGTTGCTTCAGGCGCTCCAGGTCAATTTTATCACGGGCCGCTTCATACCACTGCTTCTGCGCTTGGCTCAGCGGAACGTCTTTAGTTGTCAAGGTTGTCATCTCCACACTCCGTTAAAATTTTTACTTGCGTATTTTAGCGTCATTCTGATGAATACCAGAATCCAATGCAACAAGGCTCCTCCTATGCCTGCCCTTGGATCAAAAATGTTTCCAGAACAGCCTCTGACATGTTGTAAAGCAGGCGCGCCCCGCGCGCCCACCTTACAATTTGGCCTGGTGAACCCATACAAGCCCCTGACTTCCTCTACCGGGAGGGTACAATCAAGTATCGATTGGCATAGTCAAGAGGAAGTCAAATGAGAGACCACGCTCTGTGCTATACTGGATGGGTGGTTATTCCACGGGAATGACTGTGAAGTTTATTGCGACCGGAGGATGGTACTGATGAAACAAGCCGCTACATGCTTCGTTATGCTGTGCATAATGTCTCTGAGCGCCGTGTTCGCTCTTAGCGCGCAGGCAGGGACATTGACCAGATCGTTGGTGGTAAGTTGTACAACCGAGGCAACTGATCTGACCGGACGCAAGTCTTGCAGCGAGCGGGGCGTGATCAATGCTGACCCGGGTTATGTCCTTGATACGACCACAATGGGCGGAAGGGCGTTCAAGGATCCCTCACCTTCTAATTCTAGTGCGGATAGTTATTGCAGAACGACCATGCGGAAGCATATTACGACTAACAGTGGACAACGAATACCGAGGCGGCTGATCGTACACGCACTGGCCAAAAGCCCGCTCGAGATTGGACGTACCGCACAGATCAAATGCCACATCCATATCACTATGAAGCCTCAATCCACGAGCCAAATCAACGAGTTCACGATGATTCCTGACCAGAGCCAGTGACACAAACAGAGATTCTGTTGCGCCCGGTGCGAGTTCCGGATCTTCTGACTGGAACGGTACTTCCTGAATCCGTTGTTTCGCCATGAGCGCGCACGGTCGCGTAGTTGCGTCTTCTGTCAACTATTCTTTACAATTCCCGAAATTTTGCAGGTACGCACAATAGGCAAATAATCGTACATCTTCCTGATTATTGCAGACCAACTGCACGCCGATGGGCAACCCGCTCTCGCCTTTTGTCAGCGGTATATTCATACAGGGGGTTTGTAGAAAAGTCCATATCCGGTTAAACATGGGGTTACCCGTATTACTCAGACCCGCCGGCGCTTCTCCCGGCGCGCTGGGGGTGATAATCAGGTCCACCTTGGAAAATACCTCGGAAAGGAAGCGCTCTCCCCTGGCCAGGGCAGCTTGCAGTCTTGGGTTGAACGACTCATCCACCTTCCGGCCTTCTGCAACCAGGTCCCGGGTTTGTGGTTTGACTTTGTCAGGATGGCTATCCGTAATCTGCCCCAGTGACTGGCTGGCGCCCCGGGCAAGATACGCCTGTTGAACCTCCATCAGGTCATACAACAGGCGCTCATCCGGTTCAATGACCTCAATGCCTGCCTGTTTTAATCGTCTGGCGAAGTCGGCTACGCTGTTTTGCGTCAGCGTATCGGCGCCGTCCCAAGCGGGTGTTCTGACGAATGCAACCGAGCTGGGCCGCGTCGCTTCCGGTAGCGGAATTGCCTTTTTTGAAAGCACGCCGTGCAGCAGGCAAAGATCCGCGGGAGAGCGGGCGAACGCGCCCAGAGTATCGAGTTCCCGCGCCAAAGGGTGGATACCATAGACCGAATAAGAATTATAGGTCGGCTTATAACCAAAGATACCGTTAAAACTCGCCGGTCGAATAATTGAGCCCGAGGTTTGCGTGCCCAGGGCAACCGGCACATGAAAATCTGCCACCGCGGCGGCGGAACCGCTGGACGAACCCCCCGGCGTATGCTCGAGGTTATGGGGGTTTGCGGTGTTGCCCGGTGCATAAAAGGCAAATTCCGTGGTGACTGTCTTCCCCAAAATCACCGCCCCGGCCTGTTGCAGCAGGCGGATACACTCAGCCTCCTCAGTGGGATAGTGACCGGCATAAACCTGTGACCCGTAACAGGTCGGCATATTCACCGTGTTGATAATGTCTTTTATACCGACGGGTATTCCGTGCAGAGGTGTTATTGCAGGTCGTTCATCACAGGCGCCAGCCTGGGCCAGCGCTTGCTCCGAGTCCAGCCAGGCCCAGGCCTTTACCTGGTCATCTCTTGCGTGGATGCGTTCAAGGCAGGTTGTCACCAGTTCCTCTGAGGTGAATTCACCTGTGGCGATGCCCTTAGCGGCAGTAACAAGATCGAGTCTATTTAAATTCAATGCCATTTTGTCTTATGGATTCGGGGAAAATTCCTATATGATACTCCCCTCTCCCGGCCTATAATCCGCCACTGGGGAATTATCTCAACAACATAACGTTAAAGGAGTTTGCCATGAAACAATTCACGATCATTTTAGCATCAATGATATTGATCATATCGGGTTGTGGTACCGAAGAACCGACAAGCCTCGAGGTCAACAAATCCATGACTATCAATGCCGGTCTCGACGATGTCTGGGGCTATGCAGGAGATTTTTGCGCTATAGCAACCTGGCATCCCGCAGTTGAAACCTGCGAAATAACCGAAGAGGACGGTGACACATACCGGATTCTCACTCTGGGAGATGGGGCACAACTCAAGGAAAGGCACGACGGCGATATGGCTAACGGGTATTCCTATACAATCATCGAAGGCCCGTTGCCGGTCAAGGATTACTCTTCAACTTTTCAGGCCGAAGGAGATGCTGAAGGCACAACGATTAACTGGTCATCCACATTCCTTGCCGAGGGCGCAACAGGTGATGAGGCCATGGAAGTCATCAACGGTATCTACGACGGTGGCCTTTCCACTATTAAGAGTAATTTTGAAGAGTAATCGCGCGTAAATAAGGAATATTTTTCTACTGGATTCCTGCCCCTGCTCAACAGCATACAGGGGTAAACTTTCGCAGGAATGGTAATAGTCCCATTCCTGCGCGCGCGGGAATCCAAGTTGTTTTGTTCCCCGGGTTTCATGCGCAGATCCCCATTCCCGCGCAAGCGGGAATCTAATTGATGCTGGTGTTGTTATGGATCCCTGCCCCTACCTGCAGCAGGCACGGGCAGGCTTCGCAGGAATTGTGTTTTAGCGATCGATTACTTCCCCGTGAGCCGCCACAAAACGGTGGGCGGCAAAACTGTTCGGGACCGTATTGCTGCAATCGTACAGTTCGTTATGAGGCGCTGCTTCGGCAAAGGCCAGCGCCAGGTGATAGAGCGGCAATGCCGGCGCCGGCACTTCTCCCGGCTTGAACCGGTCCAGGTACTCCAGCACCTGATCCAGTAACGGCAACATAGCCTCATAAAATCGCCTGTAATCATCCGGACCGGCGTTCCAGCGCTGTTGTGAGCGCTGTAGCTCAGTAGGGAAGGCCCAGTGCTCAACAAAGGGTTCTAACAGGGAAAATTGTTCATGTAACAGGGCCATACAGGTTAAACGCCCATGTAATCGTGCCAGTGTTTATGGGTGTTCCTGATCATCAGTTCCTCATCCATCAATAGCATTTCCTCCAGGACACCGGAAGCCAGCGCCTGGTAGGTATCTTCCATGGTCGAGGTGTCTTCCAGCCAGGCATTGCGGTGCAGGGCATTGGTGTGGGCGATCGCAACCCGTTCGCTGACGGTTTCAGGCGGCCTGAAATAGTTCGTGCCTTCCCACAGGGTTTTGTCCACCGCGATGGGCCAGAATTGATGGTGAAAATAGGCCATGCCAGGATAACCGTTACCGGCGCACAGGTGGAGAACGAAATTGGGGAAAAACACGGGGAACTCAAACTGGAAGTCTTCCCGCTTGTCCGGATTGATATTTTCCGGCAATAACTCAAGGTGGGGTCGGTGCCGGCCTGACGTTCTCAACCGCCCTCCGAGATTTGCCGTCACCGGCGTTGGTTGCATCCCCGCTACCGGCGGCACATACAAAGCGGATGAACTGTGAGGGCCGAAACAACGGAACTCGGCATGCTCCAGCGTTGCCAGGCTGGGAAACGTGCCTGCGTGTATGGTCGGAACATGATAAGCCTCTGAAAAAGCATACAGGGCTACCTTCCAGTTGCAATTCAGTACGGTTGAATAACGCAATCGATAGGTCGCTTCGTGATACGGATAACCGGAGAAATGCCCGGCCATGCCGTCAAGGTAATCAACCAGGCTCTGGCGCGGCTGTTCCGCAAGATTGATGAAGATAAACCCTTCCCACTCGGCGCAGTGTATACGTTTCAGTCCCAGGCAGGATTTATCCAGGTTGGCGAAACTCTCCTGGCGCGCGACCCCGCGCAAGGTACCGTCCGTATTGAAGGTCCAGGCATGAAAGCGGCAGGTGAAGGTATGCGTCTGTGCATGGCCCAATGACTGCGCGTCCTGTTCCGGGATGAGTTTGTTGCCGCGATGGCTACAGATGTTGTGGAATGCATGCACTTCGCCATTCTTATCCCGGACGATAATCACGGAGGTATTTGCCACGTCCAGGCGCCGCAGCTTGTAGTCACCGGGCTCAGCAAGTTCTTCGCCCCGGGCGACGCATAACCAGACCTGTTTGAAAATACGTTCCCGTTCCAGTTCGAATAATTCCGGGTCAATCAACGGCCTGACATCGACGGGACCCGTACCCAACTCAGGATAGCGGGTAGTGAATGGCATTGCCTGTTTAATCTGATCGACTGCTGCCGCCATGTCGTTTACTCGGTAAAGATATTCAGGGGCAGGAAGGCGGAGACGACAAAATTCGGGACATCCACCATTTCGGATATCCGCAGATCCACCGCGACACTGCATATTGCGTAAGCCTGTTGTTCGCTGTAGCCCCGTTCACTGACCAGGTATTCAATCATGTTGAGCAGGGCGTTGCGCGCGGCCAGGGTGGTGTCCTCCGCTTCCGCCACGCCGTCTTTGCGGCAGGATTGGCCGGTAGTCGCAAAAAATCGTTGCGGGACGGCCATCTCCGGCGAGGTAAAGTAATCATCGCGATAGAACTGAATGTCTTTTATATTGCGTTTTGCCGCTTCCCCTTTCAACAAGCTGAAAGAACCATAAAACGTCGCGCTCATTTCCACTGCGGTGCCGCAGCTTTCATTGTCCCCCTGGGCGAAATGGGAGTCGCCTACCGAGAACAAGGCCCCCGGCGTGTAGACGGGAAACCTCACCGTGGTGCCTGCGGTCAACTGTTTGATATCCACGTTGCCGCCGGTTTCATGGGGAGCAACGGTACGCACGGCTTTGGCGGCAATACCCGGTTCCCGGGGCACGGCATCAGCCGTATCGGGCAGTAATACCATGCCGCCGCGGGCCTGCAGGTCGGCTTCCCTTTTATTGATCTCTTCCAGCAGTTCATGGGATGGCGCCAGGCCCATGACGCCCATGAAAGGCGCGCCCGGGATTTTCACGCCGGGCAAGTCCGCGGAAACAGCGAAACCGTCTGCAATATCCCAATGGATGATAAACGGTTCCAAAAAAAGGTCACGCAGGAAGCCGAAACCGGGTATCTGTACGGTGAAGGCGAACGGTTCCGGCACCACTTCATGGATTTTAACCTCCAGGATATCGCCGGGTTCCGCACCGTTGACGTAAACGGGACCGGTCAGGGGATGCACCAGGTTCAGGTTGGCGGCAGCCACCTCTTCTGGCGTGGTTTCCGGGTTCAATTGCCCGTCAAAGGCATCCCGCGTTTCCATGCCGACAATCTGGCCCGGATCGACCTCGGCGGCCGGTTTGATATCCGGGTGCCAGCGGTTGTGTCCTGTTTCGGGTTCTTCACCCAGTTGTCGGGTACGATCAATACGGATGTATTCGTCGGCTTTAACGGTCATTACAGTGTTATCTCCTCTGTGATGGGGTCAGGTCGCACATTGCACACGCTGAGTGCATGTGCGACCTGACCCCGGTTACATGTGCAGCGTGTGCAATGTGCGACCTGACCCCATCACACTATCTCACTGGGTACATCTTGATACGGGACGACTTTTTTCACTTCCAGTATCAGGTGCTTGATCTTCCATCCATCCGCGGCGCGGATGAAATCACATTCGTAGGTGGCGGCCAGCCAGTTGCTTTCCTCTTCGTCCGCGTCCCCGCGCATAGTCGTCAGTTCCCATAACCACCAGAAGGCATGGGCGGAATTGAGATCATCCGCAATATCGATAATGGGGGAAACCGGGAAGTGCAACGACCAGATGATCATTTCCTGAGCGATTTTCGACAACTCTTCGGCAATGATGTCCCTGCCGGTGAATTTTCCAAATCCCTTCGCTTCCCAGATCGCGTCTTCCGCTAACAATTGGCGCATCTGCTCCGGGTTGTTTTGATCGTCCCCTGCCCTAGCATATTTCGCTATGACAGTTCTGACGTTTTCGGTCGCCGTTAACCAGGCGACCTGTTGTTCAAGGTCTTGAGTCATGATTAGTGTCGGTCATCTCCCTGCACGGCAATGAAGCGTTTTTCCTCATAGCTGTGGGGCACGTCCGGGGCGCCGCCATACAATTCGACATTAGGCGCAATTTCAGCGTGCATGAGCGCCAGGTCAAACAGCCTTGCAGATCGTTCGGACAGTTCCCCCAAAGGATATTGATCGACGTGGTCCAGGATGCGCGCCAAGTGGGGCAGGACGGCATTGTAGAAGGCGATCAACTCCTCCCTGGTTGAAGCAAGTCGTTTATCCCAGCGGCTGTTCTGAGTGGGCAAGGCCCATTCGTTTGCCCATGTTTCCAGCTCAGCAAAACCTTCGGGTAATAGTGTACTCATCGATTACCTTTAATCACCATTCAGATACTTTTCCAGTACGTGATAACCGTGCCTGACGAGGATTTCCTCATCATGCAGGTTCATATATTTCTTGCTGCCGGAATTTAACGAAAAGAAAGTCCCTTCCATGGTTGCCGTATCTTCCAGCCAGGCGTTGCGTTGCAGTACCATGGCATGCTCCAGCGCCCATTTCTCGCTGTTGGTAGTCGGTTCCATGACGTTGTACTTCCCTTCCCACAGGCACCGATCATAACCGATGGGCCAGAACTGGTGGGTGAACCAGATGCCTTCCGATACGTGCAATAACCAGTTCGGAAAGAATACGCTCAGTTCAAAGGCATAATCGTCGCGCTTCTCATCATTCAGGGTAGGCGGCAGTATCGTCTCACTGACGTTGTTCACCAATGACCCCCTGGCCTTGGTCTGGGCCAGCGCGGCGACCGGCGGCGTATCCCTAGGCGGGTTGAAGCAGACTGCGGTGGTACGGTGGTCGCCCAGCAGTTTAATCATCTGCAGACCGGTCGAAAACGTGCCTGGGAACGAGCCGGCATGGATGGTGTTTACATGATACGCCTCGGCAAAGGCGTCCAGTCCCACCTTCCAGTTGCAGTTGAGATAGGTGTAATAGGTAAAGTTATGGGTGATTTCGTTGTAGGGAAAGCCGGAGAAATGATTGCCCATCTCCCCCAGGTATTCGTGCAGTCCCACAGACGGGTTCTCATCCAGGTTGACAAAGATGAAACCTTCCCAGGTGTCGCAGTTAATCGGCGTCAGACCGTTCTCCGATTTGCGAAAACACGGCGGCATGCCGGTTTCCTCCTGGGCGCCGATGAGTTCGCCTTTATCGTTATAGGTCCAGGCATGGAAGCGGCAACTGAAGGCCGCCTTCTGCCCGAAGTTGTCCCACTCACCCTCCGGCACGACGACCGTGTTTCCCCTGTGGGAACAGGTATTATGAAACGCGCGAACTTCATCGTCCTTGCCCCGGATCAACAATACCGAGGTACTGGCAAAATCCAGCCGTTTGAGTTTGTAGCATCCGGGTTTCGGCAGTTCCTCTACCCTGCCTACGTGCAGCCAGACTTTTTTGAATACTTTCTCCACCTCGCGGCGATAGACATCTTCCGAAATACAGGGTTCGGTAGGAACGGGATCTTCGCCCAGCCAGGGGTAAGTCCTGGCCCAGCGACGACCTTCAATTACGGCTGCACACATATCCTGCTCCTCACTTCACAAATTATTCTGATAGTATAATAAAACTGGTAATTTCAATGCCATGAATTTCAAATAATAACATACGGCAGCTATCCCTGAGTGGATAAAAAGAGTGCTCAGGAGCTATTGAAAACAAAATAAAAAAGGAAAATATTCTTATGACTGAACCCCTACGCTTTGGCACTTACGTTGAATTTCAGTGTCCCCCGGGACATGACCACGCCGAATTGATCGAAGACGTCCTGGCCCTCGCCGTACACTCGGATAAAACCGGTTTCCATGTATTTACCACGCTGGAACACCCGTTTTATGAAAAATTTGCGATCAACCCCAATCCGTTGGCGGTATTCACCCACTTGGCGGAACGTACTGAAAACCTGCGGTTTCGCGCCCTGTGTCATACCTTGCCACTGCATAACCCCATGATCCTGGCCGGTGAGATTGCGATGGTTGACATATTGACGAAGGGACGCATCGAATGTGGTGTAGGCCGGGGGCATCCCTGGTTATGCGGCCCGGCTGACGTGCCCATGGAAGAAAGCATGGGGCGCTACGTAGAGTGCCTGGAAATTCTGCAAAAGGCCTGGACCGAAGACCCCTTCTCTTATGAAGGCAAGTATTACAACGTGAAAGATGTTTCGGTCGTTCCCAAACCCGTGCAAAAGCCCCATCCCAAAATTTTCCAGGTAGGCACCAGCGCCAAGTGGTTTACCATGGCCGCGCAAAATGAATGGGGTATTGTCGTGGGCGGCCCGGCGCCCAGCGCCGCTTTCAAGGACCCTGTAGACGTTTACCGGAACGCCTGCGCCGAAGCAGGCTCCACCCCCAGCGTGGGTTTTATCAAGGCGATTTACCTGCACGAAGACGAGGCAACCGCCCATGCGGAAGCCAGGGAAGCCGTAGTGAATTTTGTCCGTTACAACGTCTCCCCTCAATTGACGATTATGCCGTCAAACGATGCCGAGCGCGAACGCCTGGTGAACGCCGGTTACAAGTTCTATACCATGGACTTCATGCCGAGTATCGGCAAAATGAGCTATGATGAATTGATCGAAAATGACATCGTTTACGTGGGGACGCCGGATTCCGTGGGCAAAAAGCTGGAGCAATTATATGAAGAATTCGGGTTTGATGAGTTGATCATCATCAGCCATTACGGCGGCCTGAAACGGGAACAGGCGCTGCGGACGCAACAGCTTTTCGCTGATCAGTTAATGCCGAGGTTAACAAATACCAATTAATAATTATGAACGAAAATGATATACGTTATGCCGTACATAAAAAGTTAATTCGCTATTACCATCAGAATAGTAATGCACTTGTAGTTGATGAATTAGGGATCTATCATGGTAAATCGAGAATCGATATTGCTGTGATAAACGGTAAATTAAGTGGGATCGAAATAAAATCTGATACTGATGACCTGACCCGGTTAGCCTCTCAAGTGAAACTCTATAATTCCGTTTTCAATCAACTTTCTTTAGTGATTACAAAAAAACATTTAGAACGGTCGCTTAATCTGATCTCTGATTGGTGGGGTCTTATTGTTGCAACCAGAGGACCGCGTGGAGGAACGTATTTTCACAAATTCCGTGAGGCATACAACAACCCCCTTATCGACCCATACGTACTAACAACCCTCTTGTGGAGAGATGAAGCAGTTGAATTACTAGAAGCAGCGGGCTACACCGGCACACTGCTTAGAAAGCCAAGAAAGATTCTTTATAAGACCATAATTGATTTGTTTACCATAGAAGAGCTACAATCAACTATAAGTAACAAGCTTAAAGAACGCCAAAATTGGCGCTGTCATCTACAACCTTTGTAATGTGATGATTCGTTCCCACCCATCGCCATACCGTTAAATTTCCAGTAGACGCAGCCCCTTCACCACATTCCTTAATGTATTTATCACCTGGTGAATAAGTTCCGCCTTGGAAATGTCGCGACTTCATCAGTTTTAAACATATATTTCTATACTGCGAAAAACCATTATCACGCACGTTTGTCCCCTTATGGATATACCATCCACCGTCAATTGTATATCGCAAACTTGCAGCCGGCTTGATTAATCGCATATCCAACTGTAACAAGGCAGGATGGGAAATGGCGTAATCACCAAATTGTGGCTTTCTCTCCACTGATGTCAATCGATCACAATATTCCCTATACAGATTCCATTCTGAGCGTTCGATAATTTGAGCACCTATACTTAATTGATCCATTGACTTTGGAAAAGCCGACCCGATTATTGTGAAACTTCGAACGTGTTCTATTTCTGACAGATTTTGAATCTGATTGTGCAATAACCGTGCAAATTGCGTAATAGGATTAAAATCTGGGGCCTCCAAATCTAGCACAACATCCAGTTCACTAAATTCTATTGAATGATAGTGCGTAAATGTATCCAAACGATTCATTTGTGATAGTTTGAGCACATCATTAATGGATAAACGTAAGCAGACGCCATTGCTGAATTGACCAATGCTTTTTTTTACTGCGCGTTGGTAATCGGTGCCCCTGTTTATACCCGTCACCGGGATTACTTCCAACTCATTTTTAAGTGCCTCCACGAAGACATACGTTAGCGGATGCACTCCATTGACCATACGTGAAGTAGGATCAATCAGGTGGAGATCTATAAAAGCCTTTCTCTTTCCCCATTTCTTTATAAATCTTGTTATAAAAAGTTTCAAATGTTCATCGATGTTTTTTGCGTATTGGCCTTTTTCAAAATCCCATTCCAACGGTGGCACCTCAATTAGTGGCATTACGCATTCTTTTACATCATTAGGTAGACGCTCTAATGCCAAATACTCACCTTGACGCCATTTCAGTATGGGTACATACATATCAAGACGCTATATATTTTTCGTTACTGCCATTAAAGCATCCATCCCTCAAAACTGCGTGACACTTCACCGTAACCAATCACATCATTTAAAACACTAAAGTTCTGTTGTTCATGACGTATTCGGCCAGCAATTAAGGATGGATGTATTTGGAATTGTTCTGCTTCTATGCGAACTGTCTCTGTATTTAAGCTAAACCTCGATAAACAGTTATCCCACATTTCTGGGGGCACCAATGCGCTGAGTGCATGTTCATCTGCTTCCAACTCGATGTCGTTAGACTTCACTTCTGAGTCATCAAAAAAATCAGTATCTTGCTCCGATTGAAAATGAAGATGGATGTGAGACAGCTCATGAAAGAGAACAAACCAAAAATTATCCAACCGGTCATAACGGATAGTAAGGGCAACTACCGGCGCACCACTAGGATGTCTCAATGCACCCCCATCAAGATAAGTTTGCGGAAGGTGTGGTTCGATAACAAAGTAAATCCCGCTTTCCAGCAACCAGTCCCTAGCCAGTAAAGGACCCTCCGGGAAACGACTGAGTTTTGCTAATTCTCGGAACCAGTCTTGCGATATGACATTATGATTGAACGTCCGTGACAGCTTTTGTTTGTTTGTTAAACAAAGAATTCGTATATGCCATGCAGTTAACGCATCTTCATTAATATTACTACTCAATCTTACTTTTTTTCGATGCAAGGCAATTTGATCATGAGTATATCCAGAATTGATATACAACTGCTCAATCAACTCTCTATAACTTTTTTTCGCTTCTCTTAAGGTTCCCGAGAAGTCTTCAAACCATCCTCTTTTATACATTTCAGTGATTGGTAGATTCTTGGAAATACCTACAACTGACCCATCTCTAACGGATGACATTACAACGTGAGTGGGTATATCTAAACCAAGTATTTCAGCCATGCGTGACAAAGTTGTAAGATTTGCTGATTTATACATTTCAGCTTCATAGCGTTGAACTTGTTGTTCTTTAACACCAAGTACCTCAGCAAACTGTTTTTGTGTCCAGTTACTTACAATCCTAGCCTTGATGAGCGCGACAGGTAAATCCTGAAGTGATCGCATCTCAAATTCTTTCTGTTCGCCTGAAGATAGACGTTCATAGTCCATAATTTGCTCAAGTAGTATCTCGTATTCACTCCGTAACTGATCTAACTGTGCCTGTGCCATAAGGCGATCTGTGCCACATCCAACAAGTTCTTCTATATCGAAAGTGGCAATTGACAATTTGAACTTCTCCATTTGTGCTTTAGCGATCTTGAATTGTCGTTCATTTGTAATCATTGCAAGTTCTCTTCATTCATGGCGTAGATAAACTTAAGTCCAAAAACAAGATCCCTTTTCTATGACCGGTGTAACGATCAGTCTGAAAAAAATCCAAAAAGCTAATACTAGGTTTCGCGGAGGTACTGATAATAAATAATTCACCGCCGTACTTTTTCTTCTGTGCGCTTCGTTTATTAGAAAAATCTAGTAATATCGGGTCGAGTTTCATCGGATCAACACCATAAGCATCCCAGCAGGCATCAAAATCATTTGGGTGGTTCTTTCCGGTGGTATAGCTGCCATCCAAGTATATCGACTTACAACCTGCCTGGTTCAAAATTAATACCGCATTACGAAAGCCCGTAAATAGTTTCTTTCGGTGGGGCGTATACGCAAATTTTGAATCAATCTCACCTAAAGTTGTCTTATGCACCCCGGGGGGTAAAACAGGCCAAGGGCACCCATTACCAATATCAATCAACTGAGGAATCATTAACACAACAGTATAGTTGTGTTAACTCGTAAAATCAAGATATAATGGTGCGCTGATCGATCAGTTCGTTCAGGTAATAACTATTCGCAAACCGGGCAGAATCGCTGTTATCCCTCTGGCATTTATGTCTGCTGGTGATACGCTGCAGCCTGTGTTATAAAAACGTTACTGACAGTATTTCTGCCGGAGACAAATACAATAGTTTCCGTGAATTTTATATGTTGTAGCGAATATGGATGAATGCCATGAGTGATTCACACAAAATCGACGAGTTGTCGAAACGACTGGAAAGACTGGAAGCCATGGAGGAAATCAGGCACTTGAAACAGCGTTCTGCGGTCGCTGCCGATCCCCAGATGGATATCGATATGTTCGTAGACCTGTATACGGAGGACGGCGTCATGGAATTTACCAACTGGGATACGGTTTTAAAGGGGCGTGACGAAATCCGCTCATTCCTGGAGGTCAATCCGTTCACCTGGATGTTCCACTGCCTGATACCCATAAGAATAGAGGTTGCCGATGACTGCCGGTCGGCCACGGCGCGCTGGTACCTGTTCGAAGCCGCCACAGTGCATAATTCAAGGACCAAAGAGTATGACCCGGTCTGGGTCGCCGGTTTCTACGACGACGAGATGGTCAGGATTAATGGTGGATGGAAACTGACCCACACGGCGCTGACCCAGCAGATCCTCTGCAACTACAAGGAAGGCTGGGGCAAGACGCGGGTCAGCCTGGATGAGGACTGGCTGAAGCCGGTCGACGATTTAAAACAAAACCTGTAGAACAACAGGTTATTATGTATCGGAACGCCTTGATGGAACAAAATCTATTTTCAGCTTGTAGCCCATTGCTTCAGCATAATCTGTAATGGTGGATAGCTTTGGAGAAATATTAGAATTAACGCTCTCCAAACGAGAAATATTGCTTTTGCTGGTATGGAGTTTTTCTGCTATCTGTTCTTGCGTATAGCCGGCTTTTTGACGCAAGGCAATTAGTTTTTTGCGAACTTCATAAGCAGGAGCAAGTTCAACATACTCTTCTTTTACTCCTTTTTTCTTAAATGCTTCTGCTTTGAATGATTTGAGCGTTGGTCTTGCCATTTTATATTTCCTTCATGCGTTTGCGGGCTATATCGATCTCTTTTTTAGGAGTCTTTTGCGTTTTCTTTATAAAGGAATTCAGGATAATTATTTCTTTACCTTTGAGAGTACAAAACAGGGAGCGGCCTATACCTTCTTTTCCTCTTGCCCGTATTTCGAAAAGACCCTGACCCATTGAAGCCGTATATGGTTTTCCTGCATTTGGACCAAATTCTTCAATAATTTCCAGGATGTGGAGAAGGTTGGCCAATATCCCATCCGGGAAGTTTAAAGTCTCCTCCTTAACCTTGAGATTGAAAAATGTGACCTTCCAGGTCATTTGAGAAGATTATCATAAATGATAACCGTGTCAAGAGAGAGATAAATAACCGGTTAAGGACTTCCGCCTCCGTCCAGTACCAGCCCGATACCGTTGACGTAGGACGCGGCATCGGAAGCAAGCCATAAAACCGCTTCGGCAACATCTTCCGGGCTGCAGAGCCTGCCAACAGGCAATTGTTGGGCAAAACTGTTCTTGATATCTTCATTGCCGCCTGTCATTCGATCCAGGATCGGCGCGTCCACCGCGCCGGGGCACACCGCGTTAATCCTGAGACCGGCGCCGGCGTATTCCAGCGCGACTGCCTTGGTCAGACCCATTACCCCGTGGGCCGCGGCACAGTAGGCGGCGTAACCGGGAAATCCGATCAGTCCCCAGTTGCCCGCCATATTGACGATAGCCCCGCCGCCGGTTTCAAGCAGGGCGGGGATCTGGCATTTCATCCCGTGCCACACGCCGTTCAGTTTGGTATTGATCATGTTCGACCAGTCTTCTTCACTCTCATCAGCAGTCTTATTCCCCGTGCCGACCAACCCTGCGTTATTGAAAGCTATGTCTAATCCGCCGAATGCAGCGACAGTCTTATCCACCGCATTGCCTGATGCATCCGGGTCTCTGACATCCGTCTGCACGAACAGACCATTGCCGTCCATCGCCTCAATGGAACGCACCACCTCGTTGCCGTTATCCGCGTTGCGACCACCGATCACCACGTTGGCGCCTTCCTGCGCAAACCGCAACGCCGTAGTCCTGCCGATACCGCTGGCGCCCCCCAGTATTAATACCGTTTTGTTGTGAAAACGCTTAACCATTGTACCTGTCCTTTATGCCTGAAAATCTAAACTCCAGATTGAATAACAAATAGTATACTGTGAAAATCCGAATTCATCTCTACCCGGGGAGCAATCATGATTAGAAATATCATAATGTTGATCGCCTGCTGTTGTGTTACGGCAAATATATCTTATTCCGCTGACAATTCAGGGAAAAAATGGTGGCCATCGGAGTGGGGAGCGGATGACCAGCTGGGCGCGCTGAACCGGTTGACGCCGGCGAAGGTACTGGCTGCCGCCAGTCTGATACAAGAGGGAAAGATTTATGATATGGGCCGGGTGTTCGAGGAAGACATGCCTTTGTTCAGCCTGACGCCGCAACATCGAAAATACTCGTTGACCGTCCCGGGCGCAACTTCCTGGGGCCCCATGGGCGAAAACAGGCTGGCCTGGAACGAAGACTATATCTCCGGTCATATCACCCAGGACGGCACACAATTCGATTCACTCAGCCACATGGCGACGGTCACAGGCAAACCGGGAGACCTGAATGAGGTGCGCTACTACAATGGCCACAGCCATGCCGACATCGGCACCGGGCGCGGGTTCAGCAAACTGGGCGTGGAACATGTTACACCCATATTTACCCGAGGCGTGCTAATGGACGTTGCCGGATTAAAGGGACGCATGCTGGAATGTACCGAAGAAGTCACGCTTGCCGACCTGAAAGCGGCATTGAAAAAACAGGGACTGGGCGAAGATGCCGTTCAACCTGGTGACGCCCTGTTCTATTACACCGGCTGGGGGACCTTATGGAAAACGGATAATCAAAAGTTTAACAGTTGCACACCGGGCCTGACGGACAAAGCGGGCGACTGGGTAGTAGACAAAAAAGTTCTACTGGTAGGAACCGACAACTGGGGGGTCGAGACCTTACCCGGACCGGATCCGACGCAGTTTGCCCCGAACCACCAGAAATTCCTGGTGGAAAACGGTATCTATATCATGGAAAACATCGATTTCAGCGCCTTGTTGCAGGATAAGGTCTACGAGTTTGCTTTTGTGTTCGGCGCTATCCCGTTCAAGGGCGCGACCGGCTCACCCGCCCGACCGTTTGCAATAAAGTAGTTCTATTTGCACTGGCTCGGCGCCCTGGGAAACCATTCGGAAATCTACTTCGAGATATTGGATGACTGGACGGCCCAGGTAATGACGTCAGAAGAACTGTTACGGATAATTTAACACGCCACGGCTACCGGATTGTGACGGATACACTGAATTCCTTCTCGCCGTAACCGGAATACTTCGCCGTATAACGCCTGCCCTGCTCTGCCTTCACCGGTCCTCCGATAGCGCCCAGGCTGATTATGTGCCCTGGCTTCAATATTTCATTTCTCAGGGCTAATTCCTTCAGTAAAAACAGGACGGAATTTAATGGGTGTCCCAAAATTTGGTTTCCCTGCCCCTGGCGTATTAGCGCGCCTGTATCCGTCTCCAGATGAAGCGTCATGGCGGGGAGATACTCGACCAGGTCTTGCGCATTAACTACTGTTACGGGAGTACCGGTTACACCCCACCTGGCGCCTACGTTGCCGGCCAGTAACAGCGCTGCCGCGCTGCCGCCATCAAGCCTGAACAACGCGTCGGGTAGTTCAATAAACGGGATGATTGCATCAATATGCGGGGCAACGTCTTCAATCGATACGGCCTGATTGATTTCAGCCGATTTTACCCGCGCCAGCAGATCCAGTTCCAGCAGCAGCGACGTGGCGGAATCCAGCGCGATAACAGCTCCGTCCGGCAGTAACATTTCCCTGAACAAGACACCGACTAACGGTTGAGGTATGCCAAACATTTCCTGTGCTGTCCTGTCCGTGAGGCCCACTTTGTAACCAGCCTGCTGATAGCGGCCGGCCATCAGACCGACCAGGTCTGCCTGGACTGCCCGGGCATCATCCAGGTTGTCGATGAGTTGATGGTAGCACGGGTTAAGCAGTCCCTGATTTTCGTAGACCCGGATGTAATGTTCGGGGAATTCATCCAGCGTACACTCCGGACTTGCCGCGAGCGGATTGTACGGGGTCAGCAACTGTGTAAGCAGGATGAATTTGACCACGTAATTCATTGCGTCTACCAATACAGGGAAAAGGGTAATGCTTACTTCCAGTTGCCGGTCAACTTGAGAAATTGATCTATTTCCGCTGCATTATTATAAAGTGCGATACCGACTCGAAGGTGGGACTGGTTGTCGCTGATGTTTATTTTAACCCCCCCTGCCTTGAGATCACGTCGAACCGCTTTGGCGTCTCTCCCGTGTTGAAATGTGACAATGGACGATGCATTGCCGGCAGGTGTGTTGATTTCAAATCCTTGTGACGCAAGACCCTGGCGAAGCCGATGGGCCAGGCCGACCGTATGGCGCTCAATATTGGTGACGCCAATCCCAAGAATGTATTCCAGCGCCGCATTGAGGTGATAGACGGCGCCGAATGACATGGTGGCGTACTGATATTTGCGTCCATCCGTATGGAGTCTGTATTGATGATCGCCCAGCGCCTCGGCCGCCTGGAAACCACCGGAACGGTCCGTGCTCACCAGGTCCAAAAGCTCTTTGCGTACATAAAACGGCGCCACACCATAACCCGCCAGTAACCACTTATAACTGCCACTGGTGAGGAAATCGACATCAACAGCTTTCACATCCAGGTCCAGCATACCTATGCCCTGTATGGCGTCGGCATACAGACAGCCGCCCTGTTCATGGACAAGATCTGCCAGGGCCTGCAGGTCCTGACGATAACCGTTGAAGTGTGACACCCAGGAGACGGAGATTAATCGTGTGCGTTCGTCCACATATGGCACAAACATTTCTGCCGGCGTTGCTCCGTTTATATTCCGCACGATCCGTACCTCGATCCCCAGTTTTTCTTTCAGATGCTGATAGAGGACATAGGTGGACTGGTAATGAAGATCGTCAATAACCACATTATCGCCTGCCTGCATGTTCAACGCCCGTGAGACGATGTTTTCGCCATCACTGGTCGCATAGAGCAGTCCAATCTCTTCCTGTGCGGCGCCTATTAATCCTGCAAAACGTTCGCGTGCCAGCTCTGACTCATGCATCATTTCCGGCACATTTGGCGGGTTGTGACCTATGGAACCAAGAAACGCCTGCGCCGCCCCGACTGCCTGCCTGGGTGAAAGCGCCGTATAGGCTGAATCGAAAAATATGGTTTTCTCTACGCCGGGGAAATCAACACGGACACCGAGGGGATCCTGTGATGAAGAAGCCGGTTTTGCAGCTGCGCTGCCGGCCAGCAACGCGGAGGCAGCCGACGCTACGCCTATAAATGCACGACGAGTAAACAGCATTTTAATATCTCCCGGGCCGTGTTTGTGTAAGGGAAATTATGTTGAATTTCAACCAATGCCTTTCAGATATCGATGTATCATGACCTGCATCCTGATAATTTATGGATAAAGTATTCATGCTACCCCTGATAATATAATGTAATAGAAAACAGGCAAGATATCAGGAATAATAACAGCAGTTCCCGCTAACTCCCGGGAGCGATGGCATCCTGCCCTCGTGGAGGGCGAGACGCCCTCGCTCCCAGGGGAAAATGCCCGTGACTCCTGGGGGACAGATTTAAATCTGTCCCCTCTGTCTTCAAATCCGGCAAGAATCACTGTATTGACTTCGAGTTAGCGGGAGCACCTGGAATTATAAGAATGACAATCAAGTCAATCACGTTATTTGCGGCCCCCCTGGCATCCGTCCTGCTGTTCTTCCTGCTGCAATATTTTGATATTGAGTACGTTATTGCCATGACCGCGGCGATAACCCTGCTGACCGCAACCTGGTGGGTCACGGAAACCATCCCGATACCGGCGACCTCACTGATCCCGTTTTTTGCCTTCCCGCTGACCAACGTCCTGACCCACAAGGAAGCGGCAGCGGGCCTGGGCAGCCCGGTGATCCTGCTGCTGATGGGCGGTTTCATGCTGGCAAAATCCCTGGAAAGATCCGGCGTACACAGGCGCTTTGCCCTGGCGATTTTGCATACGGTCGGCGGCAGCGGGAAACGCATCGTGTTTGCCTTCATGTTGACCGGGGCATCGTTGTCCATGTGGATCAGCAATACGGCCACAACCCTGATTCTGATCCCGATTGCCCTGGCAGTACTCAAACAGGTGGAGAACAAGGCACTTGCGATTGCCGTCGTTCTCGGTCTCGCCCATTCCTCCTCACTGGGGGGTGTCGCAACCCTGATAGGCACACCGCCCAACATCATATTCTCAGGTATTTATTCGGAGTTTACCGGCCTCGAATTCACGTTTGTGGACTGGATGAAGATCGGCCTCCCGGTCGTCGCATGCGGTCTGCCCCTGATGGCATTGTGGCTGACTCGCAACGTTACCTGGAAAGAAACCCTGGACCTGCCTACAGCCGGCCCGTGGCAGATGAATGAAATACGCGTTCTGGCGGTGTTCGGAACCACAATAGTATTATGGATAACGCGCTCTGAGCCCTTCGGTGGCTGGTCAGGCCTGTTGGGAACGCCCGGAGTAGGCGACGCCACCGTGGCGCTGGCTGCCGTGCTTGTCATGTTTATATTGCCGTCCGGCAAGGGTGACCGGTTGCTGGACTGGAAGACGGCTGTTGACATTCCCTGGGGCATGTTAATTCTTTTCGCCAGCGGCATAACCATTGCCAAGGCATTTTCATCCAGCGGCCTGGCAGAGTTGATCGCGCAAAAACTGGCCGTCCTGGCCATGTTTCCCGTACCCGTGCTGCTGCTGTGCATCTGCCTGGGCGTGACATTCCTGACCGAGATTACCTCCAATACCGCAACGACCACGTTGCTGATGCCTATCTTTGCGGCAACGGCGATGGCCGTAGGTGTAAGCCCCGAGTTGATGATGATCCCGGCCGCGATGTCGGCATCCTGCGCCTTCATGCTGCCGGTTGCTACCGTCCCCAATGCCATCGTATTCGGTACAGGCTACGTCACTATCCGGGAAATGGTGCAGGGGGGATTCGTGCTGAACCTGATACTGGCGGTTGTGATAACGGTGGTCTGTTACCTGGCACTGGGCCAGGGTTGATTCACATTGATGTACAGGATATACAGGATTAGTCAGGAGTTTACGTCATTATTAAGGATAATGTTCCGGAATGTTATCGTTTGTTTGATGGTCCATTGAACGGGAATGTAACCATTACATCAGGCCGGCGAGAATAACAGACTATTTCATTTTATCCTGTCCATCCTGTGCATCCATGTTTATTTCCATAGCATGCGTTTGAGAGTGTCGTCCCTGTTGATGAAGTGATGTTTTAACGCGGCGCCGGCGTGCCCCACAACCAGGAACAGGGTGGCGTATGCCAGGTAATAGTGGACGGTTATGGCGAGATCCCTGAGTCCCTCATCCACATCAATGACGGCGGGCAGTGCAAACCAGTTGAACAATTGGATGGGTTTTCCAGCGGAAGTGGAAATGAGGTAACCGGTAACGGGAATTAATAACATCATGCCCCATAAAACATAGTGCATGAACTTTGCCCCGCTCCTTTCCCATGATTGCAAGCCGGCTAATGGTCCAGACGCAGGCGTATATTGTTGCCAGCCGATCTTGACCAGTGCCAGGGCCAGCGCCAGGATACCCAGGGATTTATGGTAATGCAGCGAATCGTTATACCACTTGTCATAGTAAGTCAGATCCACCATGTACCAGCCCAACCAGATCAGGCCAAGGATGAGAATGGCAATAAGCCAGTGCAGCAGTTTACTGAACAGGCCGAAACGGGCGGGTGTATTTTTTATCAGCATGGACCAGCCCATGATTTCATCAGAATTTGTCCACAGATTACCCTATTCCCCGGCGCTCCTGTCATTCCGACGAATGCCGGGAGCGCCGGGGACAGATTTGAAATCTGTCCCCTTTTTTGTTATTTCCTGACTCCTTCAATAAACAGGTCCAGTTCCATCTCATCCGACCTGGGGCCGAGCTCATACATCATGCCGAAATCCGAACGGCGCAAAGTTACCTTACCCTCAAAACCGGCGCGGTAACCGCCCCAGGGATCATCCCCTTCGCCGATATATGCCACATCTATCGTGATGGGTTTGCTGACGCCGTGCAGGGTCAATATACCCTCCAGTTTGCCGCCGCCGGCATCGCCATTGTACTTCGTGCTCTTGAAGGTCGCTTCCGGGTATTTTTCCACGTCCAGAAAATCCGCTTCCCGGAGGTGCTTATCCCGTTCCGCATGATTTGAATCGAAACTGGCAGTTTTAATCGTCACATTAATCGATGCGGCGCCCGGGTTGTCTTTATCCCAGCTGAAGCTGCCGCCGAAGTCATTAAAGCGACCGGTCAAAACACTGTAGCCCAGGTGAATGATTCGGAACTGGATCGCCGCGTGCATACCTTCGATATCAATTTCATATTCAGCCGCAACGGCGCCTCTGCTCAGCACTAAAAAGGTGGAAGAAAGCAGGGCGATACACAGAATACGTTTTAATGTCATAACATGTCTCCTTAAACTCCTGATCATGATTGGGATTGTTGATTATAAAACAGCCGGAAAATTAATAAAGTATACCGTTCAGGCAATCAGTCCGTTACTAGAGTCTTGCGAAAAATAACGCAGCCAATGCCCCAACTGACGAAACGGGGATTGAACTGCTGCCGGGTCAGTGGGCAAAAATCAAAGTGCCTGACGAACCGCTTTGGGTCTGGAGCGGCGGCAATTCTGTTCTGGCCGTGGAAAGCGGTGACTTTACAGACGGGAGTATGGATAATCACCAATCCTCCCATGGATGATTCAAAAGAAGTCCCCCGCTATTCGTTGACAGCAAACCAAGGGATAGCTGACGCAATAAAATGGGCAATTATTACAGCAACAGTGATCGGCGCATTATACGGGCTTGTTATGATTGGGAAGATATCCTGATCGCTCTATTCTTACTTTTTTCAGCGAATTTTTATACTGCCTTCGGTGCGAACGCGGCAGTTAGAAAATACAACACATGAATTGGATCGCCCTCGTGTTTGAAAACAAACGGGGCGACAGCAAGCCCTATTGCAGTGGATAAAGCAATAAGCGACATAAGGCGCATTGATGATGGATTACCTTGATCATCCTGTAAAACTGATTTCAAAAAGTCCTTCATAATATCAGCCTCCTAAAGCTGTAGTTTCGCCCGCAAATATACCATTCATTCGCCGGCGGCTGTGGTCGCTGGGTGCTACGCTGTTCGGATCACGCCATATACGCTGACCCGACGAGCTTTGAGAGAAATAATCCCTTAATGATTAGAATGCAACCGCCACTCCGCCAAATCAAAAAGGGGCGCAAACAGGCGCTGAAATATGCCCACCTTCACCTCGTCTTCAGGCTTGTAGCCCATGGAGCGCAGCTGCTCGTTATGGCAAATCGTATCCAGCACCCTCAGCACCGGCGGCTCGGAAGCTTCGATTTGTAGACGCCTGCCGGTAATTTCACGAACCAGGTCGTCAAGAGGTTCCTGAGACCTAAGCTGCATATCCCGCTCGAGCTCAATGAACTGACGCAACAGGTCAGCATGCTGCCAGGATTTTGTTGTAGTTCCGATTACAAGATCCAGCGCAGCCAGGACACTGACTGCCGCTGCCGGCAGGGCCTTCATCCAGGTATCCCATTCAGCGCCGATGGCATCGGCAAACGCGGCGACTGTTACAAACCCCAATACTAACGCTAAGAACAGAACGGATTTATGGAAGAATTCATAGTGCTGACGCCGACGGCTGTGATAGCGCACCGAACGACGTATGCCGAACAACAAGTCGCGATAGGCTTTTGTTTGATCAGTCATTTCAGGATTCCTAATATCATGCTATAACTTAAGAAAGCACTAGATTGCTGATTTGTCAACTACTTTTGCTTACCATCAGGATCATGTTCAGGCGGTGGTTGCGTATCCCTGATGGTCTGGTTATACCTCTCCTGCTCTTTTATAAGATCGTCGCTCGGCGTGTTTTTTTCAATATCTTCCCTTTTGATGATCTCTTCCAGGTCGGGTCTTTCTTTCTCAGTCATAATAATTCTCCTGTTGTTGTCGTTGAATCAGTTTTGGTGTTTTCCGCCAAATCCTTACCACAATACCTGCAGACATTAGCTTCCTGCTTGATCATCTCTGCACAATACGGGCACTTTTTCATTCCTTCAGATAATTGCCTGGTTTCAATCGTCTTTTGATCTGCCTTCACTATAAGCGCATGAGGGAGTGCAACGATAAATAGAAGGGCACCATATATCCACCATCCAATAAATGATTTACCTTTACTCTGTGCAATAAGCGCTGGAATTAGGCCCAATACTACTGCCCACAAGAATAATTCCATAGTCTGATTACCTCTGGTTTTATTACGATATAAAGCTCCCGTCTTGAGCTTTCCAACGCGTGCTCGTCAACCAGAGCTAGTTACTTTTCCAGGTCCCCTAAGCATTGATAGCTGATTTCAATGTTACCATTATAAGCATCTCTGGGAATCTGCCTGTAGCCACCAAAAGGACTGGCGCTCTGATAACCCCACTGTCTGCATGCTTGTGATGCCATTCTTTGCATATCCGGCGTTGGGGTCGAGCTACAACTAGTTAGTCGTCCCTGAAAAACCCTAAAAGCTATTCTAACCTATTGATTATATTTATGTAAGCTGCATTTTTTCCTGTACCAGAGCAAGATCATACTTTTTGTCATAAGCATACACCATAAGCGGACAGCAATGAAACACGCTGAACACTACCATCCCAACAGTTCAAGCAGGTTCTGCACAAAGAAGAATCCGTAAAACAAAGCCGTACAGGCGACCAGGCCCCTCGCCCAGCAGGGGCTTCTGACGGCCCGCGGCAGGGCCTTGTGGTTGAGTATCAGGATATGAACGGCGCTGACGACCAGGATAAACCCTGCGACATTGGAGGAAATCAGCACCAGCGCTTTAGGTTGTGCCAGGTTGATGGCAATACATCCCCACAGTACAAAAGTAATCAGCAGAAAATAATACAGGCGCCGGATATCGTTGCCGGTAATGCGCCTGACGCGCTCACTCATGCTCCAGATAAGATCAGTGTTGATACGCGCCATCAGGTCAATGGTGACCAACTGGCTGCCGAACAGAATCCAGAAACCGTTTACCAGGGTGACGAAACCCAGTAAGGCGCCTTCCTTCCGGGCCAGATATTCAGCCTGGAAGGCGCCGATGGACAAGCCACTCAATTCCGTCCCGGCAGGAATAATATGCGCCGCCAGTATACAGTTCAGAAACATGCCGACGAAACAACCCGCGGCCCAGACAAGGATTTGATCACAACGCACATACTGCCACCAGACCCGCCAGCGTTGCAGGTTGGCTTCGTTCGCAGGAAATACACAGCCGATGGGCGATACGGCAACCTTCCTGCCGCCAATCAGCGTCGAAATATATCCCACCTTGCTACCCATGCCTATCCCTTTGTCCCGCATATAATTACTTACGGTGAGATTGGCCATGCCGCCCGCCCCGGCGAATGCGGCGAACCCACCGATCAGTATCCAACTGACGTCTTCCGGGATGAGCAGGAATTCAAACCCGGGCGTCATCCCGAAGAAGCCCAGGAGGCCCGCCCACCAGGTTTCCGCAGGTACGATCAACACACATACGAAAAGTAAAAAACCAAACACGAATAACACCATAAACCAGTTGATTATTTCCAGGGTACGCTCGACCTTCCCGCCGACTGCAACTATAGCGGCGCAAATCAACAGGTTCATGATCCCCAGCCAGCGCATGACCGATTCATCACCCGGTCCCGGCAAATGGCCGGTAAAACCGGCGAATAACGGCGCCGCGGAAGCTGCAGCCCAGGCCGGCCAGCCGGCATGAAACAACGTCAACAGGATGTATACCCCTCCCCAGAACAGCGGATGAGGGCCGAGCCGCAAAAATCCATTAATCACCGGTTCGCCCGTATAGACCGTATAACGAATAAATTCCAGGTTGAGGGCGAGTTGTAAAATAATGGCGACGGTTACCACCCACAGCATGGTGAATCCGTACTGCGTAACCACCAGCGGGCCCAGTACCCACTCCCCCAGGCCTATGGACATGGACAAGACTATGGCGCCCGGCCCGATAATCCTGACAATGTTGCGGAAATTGAAATCGGGCGGAGCGGGCAGGTCGGATATGTCCCATGCCGGTCTCGTGCCGGGCGACGCCGGTAACTGGGCAGGATTTGTAATGGGTGAATTTCCAGTGTTATCAGGCATCATTATAAGTTTGGTAAAGGTGATTTTTTCGAACACCTCCGCACAGGAGATGTCTGGAAGGTGAACTGAAATCCTGATTCATCAACGACCCGTGCTGGAGCGCAGTGGTGAATTATTGTTCCCGGGGCCACAATCCTCGACGCTCATCTCCCGCAATACCTGTTCAACCGCGATTACTGCGGCGGCCATTTGTTCCGCAACGATATGGCCGATACAACCGATCCTGAAGCTATCAGCGCACGTTAATTTGCCTGGATAAATCACGTAGCCGAGGGCATTTAAACGCCGATAAAACTCCGGAAAGCTGAACGACTTATCACCCGGCGTGAGAAAAGTCACTATGACAGGCGCCTGTAATTCATCGGGTAACAACGTTTGAAAACCCAAATCACGCATCCCATTGACAAGCACCCGGCAATTATCTTCGTAACGGCTGCGACGTCCCGGAACACTGCCCTCTTCTTCAAGTTCCCGCAGGGCCTGGTCCAGCGCCAGCAGACAATGGGTAGGAGGGGTAAACCGCCATTGACCGTTAGTCTTCATGTATTGCCATTGAGCATGAAGGTCGAGACTCAACGAGTGGGCATTGCCCTCGGTGTGCCGGAAGGAGTCCCTTGCCGCAATAACAAACCCCATACCGGGAACACCTTCAAGACACTTGTTGGCAGAGGCGGCCAGTGCGTCAAACGGTATGTCAACGGCGCTCAGCGGCAGTGCGCCAAATGCGCTGACGGCATCAATCAGCAACCCGCGCCCGTGCCTTGCAACCACCTCAGCGATATCGGCAATGGGATTCACGATCCCCGACGTGGTTTCGCAATAGACCACCGAAACATGCGTGATCCCAGCATCGTTAATTAATGCCTCGTCCAGACCGGCTACGTCCGCAGGCCGGTCTTCCTCTGTTTGAACGACGTTAACCTGCCTCCCCAGGTAGTGGCAGATCTCGGTAATTCGATGGCCGTAAGCGCCGTTAACCAGATTGAGCAGTTTTCCTTCCCTGGGCAATTGATTCGCAATCATGGCTTCCACCGCAAAAGAACCACTGCCCTGCAAAGGGATGCACAGGTGAGTTTTCCGGGCATCACATAAAGACAGCAGTTCCAGACAAACCCGCCGGCTCAATTCAATAAAATATACATCCCGTGACCCATAATCATGCAACATCGCCTCTTTCACAGTGGTGGAGGTCGTTAACGGCCCAGGCGTCAGTAATAACGGGTCAGGATCGATTGATGGGTGCGTTTTTTTCGATATTTTGTGTTCGTCTACGGCCATATTGCCTTATGCTATGGACTCATTGTCAAATTCGTGAATAATAATAACGCTTAGAATCGGGGATTTTAACATGACAAACACCGTTTTATATGAGACCGAGGGCGCCGTTGCGGTTATAACGCTTAATCGACCTGAATCGCTCAATTCATTCGATAAGGAAATGCAGTCGGATCTTGTTGATGCGACCGCAAAGGCTCGCAACGATAAGACGATCCGCGCCGTCATACTCACCGGCGCCGGGCGCTGCTTCAGTGCCGGGGCGGATTTGAAGGCCGGGTTCAAAACCGGTGCAGAGGTTGAGCAGATACTGAATGAAGAATACAGGCCCAGTCTGATCAACATCACGGAGATGGAAAAACCCGTCATCAGCGCTATCAATGGTTTTGCGGCCGGCATCGGCCTATCATACGCCCTGGCCTGTGACTTATCAGTAATAGGAGAAAACGCCTTTCTGCTTTCACCGTTCAGCAGTATCGGCCTGATCCCGGACGGCGGTAGCACCTGGTTGCTGGTCCGCGCCATGGGATATATGAACGCTTATCAAATGGCTATTGATAATGACCGCTTATCTGCCGCACGTTGCAGGGAACTGGGGCTGGTCAACAAAGTCGTGGCGGATGACGCCCTCCTGGCTACGACTCGGGAGTGGGCAACCAGGCTTGCCGGTAAAGCACCGCTGGCGCTGGCGCGAACCAAAAATATGATGCGTCAGTCCCTGACCCTCAGCTATGCAGACGCTATCAGCGCGGAAGCCGCGTTACAGCACTTGTGTTTCGACAGTGCCGACTGTAGAGAAGGCATTGCGGCATTTCTGGAGAAAAGAGAGGCCAGATTCACCGGGAAATGAAAGATAAAAAGAAGTATCAGTCATGTATTTTTTATCTTGCATTCATTAAACACTGGGATGAGGAGACCATGGGGAAGGCGGAAAACGAAATCTCCTGCAAGAAAAGCGTAACTTCTCAATAACCCTGTACATTTTCCTGGGAGCGAGGGCGTCCCGCCCTCGACGAGGGCAAGCTGCCCTCGTTCCGGGATCAGCGACCCTCCTGTCCTTCTTTCTCTCTGATAAGCCTTTCAAGGTCTTCGCTGGATATCGAGGACCTTGACGCAGTAACCAAAAGCAGTGATGCCCGAATATTGAATCGATCTGATTTTGAGAATTTACCATCCCCACTTTCCATCTGTTTAATTTGCTTGAACAATGTTTTTTCCATGCTATCTTCAGACATCCTGAAAACAGCATTCTCCTGTTTTTTACAAACTAAAATCATATCGAGGGTAATAGGTTCCTTGGCACTCGTTTTGGGGCTTGCAACCTTCATTTCCGCATGGACCGGATAAGAATTTACCACCGAAAACGCGCGTTGCGTAACGCCTTGTATATCGCTGACCAACCTTCCGGTCTGGAATGATGGAAACTGAACGATAAAATACCGTCCTCTTTGAGGACACGGTAACACTCGCAGAAGACGCGGCTCAGATTCGTGGCAAAGTCGTCGGGGTCTTTATTTTGTACTTCTCTTGCATGATAGCTGCTGGCTCGATTAAAAAACGGGTAACGCTCTGATAAAACCGGCGCAAGCCAAGCAAAGAAGAAATCACTCAATTCACTGTAATGAACGAAGTCAAAGTAGGGCGGATCAGTAACAACGGCATCTACACTGTTGTCAGGAATTGGCAGTTCAGCACTATCTCCGTTCAGTACCATTGCCTGATGAGGATGGTTGCTGAATTCCTCCCATAAGTCCGTTATTTTCAGCTTAACAGGGTCACTTGCTATGAGGTATTGTGACTTCGTCTCCATATTTCCAAACATATCTTCGGGGAAATAAATTTCAGAAGGTGTTTGCAAGTAGGTTTTCGCTTTCAACAGGCGGGATTTGAATAAAGAAGCAAATGCGCCGCTGCTTTTTGAAGTTCCCCAAACATTATTCTCCAGAGGAGTTCGCTCAGGTTTGAGAATATGATGCGAAAACATATGTCGCACCGCACCTGTTCCTTCACCTTTAAAACTGCAAAACAAATTATTAAATTCCAAGGTGCTGGAAAATAAGCAAAGGAATTGATTTTTAATCACTTCATTATTTATCTGCTGAATTTTTTGCAGTAATAAACCAAGACATAGTAGCTGCCTGGAGTTAAAAAAATCTCTCCAGTACAAATAATTATAACTTCGTGCCTGATTGGTATTATGACCAGACCGTACCGGCATTTTCGGCAGCGGTAAATTTTCTTCTTCGAGTCGTTGCCTGGCTTCTTCCACCAGGTCGTGGTCATAAGTATTTGGCGACAGATAGACTTTTTCACCATTTTTCCTTAATGCCATTATTGCATAAAGCCTGTGCTGTAACGGTCGACCATCTTTCGGCAACAGTTTCTTAATCTTAAACTTGTTACCCATACTGTCAGTAATATATTGGTCATTTGCAGGACCATTTTGTGGATTGAACTCGTGGTGACATTGATGGCACACCAGACAGGTGGCATCATATCGTCCCACATTCAAAGACCAGCATGAAGGACAAACTATTTGCGCGGTCGGCTTTTGTTTCGGATAAGCGTTCCTGCTGAATACATACGAATTAAAAAGCGGCAGGGTTTCCCCACCAGGCGCTTCAACCAGTTTCACCCAAAAATAATAAAGTACGGGAATGGGATGATTTGTTTCCCGGTCAAGGGTTGTGTAATAACGTTCGATTTCCGGCTTTACTTCTCTTTCCAACTTATGAAAAGTGCGCGTCAGCTCATCAATATCAACGGTAGTCAGCGCCTGCGTGACGGCAAATGTACTTATGGGATTAATATCACAACCAACGGGTTTGGCGCCCAGTTTTGCCGTTTCGCCGAGAGTTGTGCCACTCCCCATAAATGGATCCAGGACAATCTTATTCTGCAAGTTATGTTTTTTATAAAATTCTTTCCATATATCAAAATTGCTTTCTGAAATGGCGCCTAAAACGACTCCACGGAAAACCGAACCCAACCGATTAGCCCACCATTTATGGATATGATAGATCGGCCTGAAAATTTCTTTTCGGTAGCTTTCACGCTCTGCAAGTCGGCTTATCTCTTCAACAGGGAACGCGATTTCAATAGCTTTGGCGTTATCTAAAGCCTTTCCCTGGGCCAACGATGTTTCCAGGGCCTGCCCTGGGCTTGGCCCAGGGGTATGCTCTGAAAAAGTGTGATCCAAAGATTTCTTATTATCAGTAACCGCTGCAACTGAACTTGTCACAGTTATGGTGCATCCTTATGTATAAGCCGCCATAGCCACAGGTTTCCCCCCTTGATCTTTAAGCCTGTATGCTGCGAAACAATGTTTTTTTCCTGCGGACGAGTTGGGAACTGTCTTGGACTTCAACTCATTGGTGTGTAAATCAAAACTATAGCCTACAACCAGCTTTTCAGCCTCAGTTCGTACCAAATCACCAACTCTTTCAAACCTTGGGTCAGTAACAAAATCACCCGGCACAATTAAAGTATAAACACCTGTAGTCCCTGTTGTCAGCGCAAAAGGAGTTGGAACCACGTACATTTAGGGTAGGTATTTCGTCCTGGTTCATCATAATCCAAGTTAAGATATCCAAGCCTTGCTTGAAACCAGTTTTGAAAGTGGTATTCCTTATCGGTCGTACTTACGGCCTGTATAAGTTCACCATCTCGAATAGCGCGAGCACATTCTGCAAAAACATCATAGCAACTCGACATTGTAATTTCCTCTCTGGTTCAGCTCGCTGACTTTAACTGAACGATATACTGGATAACTTATTCCATAAGGCAAGTCTGGAGCAGGCTTTGATACTATCATGCCCTCCATACCCGTTCACGGGGGAATTACTGCATCAGACGTGCTCTTGCTCGGTTATAATACCTGCATGACAGGATAGATCACATCAACTGACACAGATTGATGGCACGTTGAAAATAAAAACACTGAAATTCCATGACAGAAACCCGGGATAAGCATTCGGGAAAGTTCCCCCAAGCTATCCGCTGGCAGGATGGAGAATTATACCTGCTTGACCAGACCCGGCTGCCCGGAGAGGTCGTTGAAGAACGGCAGGATTCTGCCGCCCAGGTCCGGGCTTCCATTCAGCAACTCAAGGTGCGCGGCGCCCCGGCCATCGGCATCGCCGGGGCCTATGGTCTGGTGATTGCCCTGCGCGACAAGCTGCACCTGGATCGGGATTCTTTTGTCACAGAAATGCACAAACAGGCGGGCTGCCTGGAAGCCGCCCGACCTACCGGGGTCAACCTCCGCTGGGCATTGCGGCGGCTGCTAAGACACGGTCTGGAACTGTCCGACGCAAGTCCAAGGCAGATACATGCAGAACTGCTTACAGAGGCAATCCGCATCCATGACGAAGACCGGCGTCTGTGCCGGAATATCGGCGAGGCCGGCAAGCCGTTGATCAAGCAAGACATGGGCATCCTGACCCACTGCAATGCCGGACTGCTGGCCACTTCCGAACTGGGAACGGCTACCGCTCCCATGTACCTGGCCCACCGGGAAGGTATTGAATTCCGGGTATTTGTGGACGAGACCCGGCCCTTGCTGCAAGGGGCGCGCTTGACTACCTGGGAACTGCTGCAAGCCGGTATTGACGTAACCCTGATCTGTGACAACATGGCCGCCACCATGATGGCCCAGGGCAAGATCGACCTGGTTATCACCGGCGCCGACCGGGTTGCCGCGAACGGTGACGCCGCCAACAAGATTGGCACATTGGGTCTGGCTGTCCTGGCGCGGCACTTCAACATCCCGTTCTATGTGGCCCTCCCCTATTCGACTATTGACCTGGATGCAGCAAGCGGCAAGGACATCCCGATTGAGGAACGGTCCCCGGACGAGGTGACTCACTGGTGTGGCCGGCAGACCGCGCCTGATAACGTGAAAGCCGGCAACCCCGCTTTCGATATCACGCCGAATGACCTGCTCACAGGCATCATCACGGAGCGGGGTATTTTGCGTAGTCCCTATGATAAATCGATTAAAACCCACTACCCATGCAACTGAAATACCACTTTGCCAGTGATAACACGGCCGGAATAATCCCTGAGGCCTGGGCCGCACTGGCCAATGCTAACCAGGGGTTTGCCGCCGCATACGGCGAGGATGAATGGACTGCAAAAGCCTCCGATCTCATCCGTGAACTGTTCGAGACGGACTGCGACGTGTATTTCGTCTTCACCGGAACCGCGGCCAACTCACTGGCCCTGGCCGGCATCTGCCGGCCGCAACACAAGATTATCTGCCACAGACATTCCCACATCGCCACCGCTGAGTGTGGCGGCCCGGCATTTTTTTCCGGGGGCGCCGGCTTGGAATTACTGGATGGCAATGCCGGCAAAATCCATCCCCGGGATATTGACCAGGTATTGCAACAACCCTTCGATTTTCATTACCAGTTACATAAAGCCGTGTCCATAACCCAATCGACGGAAATGGGTACGGTTTATACTGTGGATGAAATACAGGCAATCGGAAAGGTGGTGCATGACAACGATCTCCACTTCCATATGGATGGCGCAAGGTTCGCCAATGGCGTCGCTGCGTTGGGGGTAACGGCAAAAGAGATCACCTGGCAGGCCGGAGTGGACGTGCTTTCGTTCGGTGCGACAAAACTGGCCTTGCCGGTTGGTGAAGCCATTGTTTTCTTCGATAAGTCCCTGGCTGTCGAATTCGGACACCGCTGTAAACAGGCCGGTCACGTGGCCTCAAAGATGCGCTTTCTCAGCGCGCTCTGGGTGGGCCTGCTTGAAGATAATGCCTGGCTGAAACACGCAAGACATGCAAACCGGTGCGCAGCCTTGCTGGCCGCCGGACTGGAACAGTTTGCTGACGCCGAATTGCTGGCGCCGGTGGAAAGCAATGCCGTGTTTGTGAGCTTGCCCGTAGCCATCCACCGGTTCATGCAGGAATATGGTTGGATCTATCACATAGTCACGGGTGACAGCGGTGCACGCCTGATGTGCTCCTGGGATACGACTGAGGCGCATATCAATCAATTCATCGCCGATCTGAGACGCGCTTTCGCAGCGGCCATCCCCATTGATATCAAGAATGACCCGCCTGAAGACAAGGCAGGAGACCTCTATGAGTAAGCAACCGGAGCAAACAGTTTATGATCGCCAGGGCTTTGGCAAGAGCCTGGAATTACTGCCACCTGCAGGGCTGTTGATAGTGGATTTCGTCAACAGCTTTGCTGATCCGGAGGTATTCGGCGGGGGGAATATCAAGCCGGCCATCGAGAAAACCCGGACATTGCTGGCATTGGCCCGCAAACGGGGCTGGCTGGTCAGCTTTACCCGTATCGTGTACGCAGACGACGGTTCCGACGCAAACGTGTTTACCGACAAAGTTCCGGGTTGCCTGGAATTAACCGAAATGTCCGACCTCAGCCAGGTAGTCCCGGAACTGCCGCCTGCCCGCGGCGACCTGATCATTCGTAAACAATTCCCCTCTGCTTTTTTCGGAACGCACCTGGCTTCTGACCTGGCAATGAAGGGCATCAGGACTTTATTAATCAGCGGTGCAACCACCAGCGGTTGTGTGCGCGCCTCGGCCGTTGACGCCATGTGCCATGGTTTCAAACCCGTGATCGTCGAGGATTGTGTGGGAGATCGTTCCATCGCACAGCACGAAGCCAACCTGTTTGACCTGAAAATGAAATACACGGAGGTTATGAAGCTGCACGAAGTTGAAGCGCTGGCCTCCCTGGATGGCAACAGGCAATGAAATGAGTTCGCTTAACCCGAATATGACCCACCGAGACATTCATTGAAGCCCGCTCAATTCAATTACGTCCGGGCCAAATCCGTGGATCAGGTCCTTGATTTGCTTGAACGGCCGACAGGTTATACCAAGGTACTGGCGGGCGGACAGAGTCTGAACCCCACCTTGAACATGCGTTTATCCGCACCCGACGTGCTTATCGATATCAATGACCTGGATGAACTCAAGGGAATCACGCTACAAGGGGCGTTCTTGCGTACCGGTGCGCTGACCCGGCACGTAGAACTTGAACGATCAGAACTTGTCGCCAGGCATACGCCGCTGTTGGCAAAAGCCATCGAGCACGTGGCCCATGCGGCTGTCCGTAACCGGGGCACGATCGGCGGTAACGTGTCACTGGCCGATCCCGCATCGGAATTGCCGGCCTGCTGTGTGGCCCTGGACGCTCGTTTCACCATACAAAACAAACAGGGCACAAGAACCACGCGCGCCCGTGATTATTTCAAAGACCTGTATGAAACGGACTTGCAGGAAAACGACCTGTTGACCTCAATTTCGTTTCCCATTGCCAAACAAACCAGCGTCTGTGGCTTCCGGGAATTTGTGCGGCGCAGGGGGGATTTTGCCTCAACCGGCCTGGTGGTCAATGCTGAGCTGGAAGATGGCGTATTTACTTCATTCAGCCCGGTGTTTTTTGCCGTCGCCAACACGCCTGTGCTGGCTACCGGTATCGCGCAGCTGCTGGTGAATAAAAAGCTGACAGATGAACTGGTCGAGCAGGCAACCGCTGCTGTGGATGATGAGGTTGAAATAGCGGGTGACAGCTATATGAGTGTTGAGATGAAACGACATCTGGCGAAACATTATTTGGGAACGATTATAGAGGAATTGTATAAGGATGATTAATCTACTGGATTTCCATCTTTTGGTCCATAAATGGCACATCCCTGTGCCACTACTCTGCTTTCGCCGGAACGACGACTAAGAAATGTCAGCTAAAAGTGAACCCTATTTTTCTGTCTCGATTACGGTTAACGGTACACTCGTAGAGGCCGAGGCGCCTGCACGGGAAAGCCTGGCGGACTTTCTACGCCACCGGGTCGGACTGACCGGCACCCACGTGGGTTGCGAACAGGGCATTTGTGGCGCTTGTACCGTGAGGTTTGACGGCCGAATTGCCCGCTCATGTCTGACCCTGGCCGCACAGGCTCACGGTCATTCCGTTGAAACCATTGAGGGAGTAACGGACAGTGGTGAGATAGCGTCCTTGCAGCAGGCATTTCTTAAACATAACGCCGCGCAGTGCGGGTTTTGCACCCCCGGCATGTTGATTAGTGCGGCGGAGTTTCTGAACACCCACGAGGCAACTGATCGAGAATCGATCCGCGCCTTCCTGTCGGGCAACTACTGTCGTTGCACTGGTTATCATGCGATCGTCGACGCCATTGAAGAAATCGCAAGGAAGAAAGCCGATGCCTGATCCGTACATAATCGATCAAAGTCCGCCCAGACCGAACTCCCTCAATTACATCCATGGCCGGGGTCGTTATCTGGATGACATCACTGTAACCGGAATGCTCCACGTCTGCTTTGTCCGCAGCCCCTACGCCCATGCAAGAATCGTCAGTATTGACACCTCGACAGCCCTGGAAATAAGTGGCGTCAGTCACGTAATCACCGGCCGGGACATCGAAACCGTGTGTAAACCCTGGACCGCGCAACTGACCAACCTGGGTGAGATGAAAACCGTACCACAAGCCGCGCTGCCGACAGACGTTGTCCACTGGCAGGGCGAACCGGTGGCAGCCGTGGTGGCCAATTCAAGAGCCGTTGCCGAGGATGCGGCGGAACTGGTTGAGGTGGATTTTGAGGAATTGCCTGCGGTGGTTGACCCGGAGGAGGCACTGAAGCCGGAGTCGCCCCTGGTTCATCCCGAGCTGGAAACGAACGTCGCCTGGTCAATCAACATCGATACGGGCGAAGTGGATGAGGTGCTGGCCGGGTCTGACGTAGTGGTAGAGAAAACTTTCCATGTGAATCGGCAAACCGGTGTTACGCTGGAAGCGCGCGGCGCCATTGCCGATTATGACCCTGCCAAACGTTACCTGACCCTGTACCTGACCAGTCAGGTTCCCCATATCCAACGCTATATTTATGCAAAGCAACTGGGATTGAATGAAGCAAACGTGCGTATTATCTGCCCGGATATCGGGGGCGGATTCGGCCTGAAACTGCACGTCTATTCCGACGAGATTGCGACCGCTGCCATCAGTATGCTGATTCGCCGCCCGGTGAAATTCGTTGCCGATCGGCTGGAGTCGTTTGTTTCCGATATTCATGCCCGGGGACACCGGGTCAAGGCAAGGATCGGAGTCAACAATGACGGCAAAATCCAGGCCCTGGAAGTGGATGACCTGGCCGGCGCCGGGCCTTACCTGATCCATCCCCGCACCAGTGTGATCGAACCTCTCCTGGTCGCCATCTGTACGCCGCTGGCCTACGACCTGAAACACTACCGCGCCAATGCCTCGCTGGTCTACCAGAACAAGGTCAGCACCGGCCAGTACCGCGGCGTGGGCATGCCGGTTGCCAGCCTGGTGGCGGAAGGGTTGGTCGATGCGGCCGCCAAAGCGATAGGCATGGACAAGGCCGAGATAAGAAAACGTAATTTATTCAAGGATGACGCATATCCTGTTACCGGGATATCAGGAGAATACCTTGAGTGCCTGTCCCAACAGGCGTCGCTGGACAAGCTGTTGAAGATGATGGATTACGACAAACTGCTGGAGGAACGGGATGCGGCGCGTGATAAAGGCGTATATAAAGGTATCGGCCTGGTTACCGTCGTAGAGGGCACCTCGCCCAGCCCGGCCCTGTATGCCGCGGGCGGCGCGCCGATCAGCTCCCGGGACGCCTGTACTCTGCGCCTGGAGGCCGGCGGCAATATTTCCTGCGCAACGGGGTTGACCGACCAGGGTCAGGGAGGCGAAGCCGTGGTTACACAGATCGTCGCTGACGTGCTTGGCGTACCGATGGACGAGATCAACGTCGTCATGGGCGATACCGCAACAACGCCCTTCGGCGGCGGTACCTGGGCATCCAGGGGTACGGCAATTGCCGGCGAGGCGTGCCTGCTGGCGGCAACGGACATGCGCGAGAAGATCCTGGAAGTGGCGGCCACGGTCCATGAACAGCCGGCGGACATCTTGACCATTAAAGCCGGTGACGTGATTAACCTGGAAACGAAAGAGAAAGTCACCACCCTGGCAGAAATCGGCAATACCGTCCATTTCAATACGCATACCCTGCCGGCGGAGTTTGAGCCGGAACTGATTGTGACCCGTCATTACAGCCAGCGCCAACAGCTCATGGTCTACGCCAATTGCGCCCTGGGCGTATCCCTGGACGTGGACGTCAATACCGGACTGGTAACACTGAACAAGGTCTGGGCGGTGGATGATTGTGGCCGCATCATCAACGAGAAACTGGTGGTTGAGCAGATGCGCGGCAGTGTCGTACAGGGGATAGGCTCAAGTCTGTATGAGGAATGTATCTACGATGAAAACGGCCAGTTGTTGAACGGCAACATGTTCGAGTACCTGTTGCCCATGGCCAGCGAGATGCCGGACATCGAGTGCGACCATATCGAGACACCGACAAAAGCCACGCAACTGGGCGCAAAAGGCTGTGGCGAGGCCGGTATCATCGCCGTCTGCGGCGCCATCATGAACGGGATCAACGATGCGCTTGAGCCTTTCGGGGCAGAGGTGACTTCACAACCGTTTACGCCGGAGAAGATCCTGAGGTCCCTGGGAAAAATTCAATAATTCCGGTTCAACAGAGTCTTGAATAATCGGGGAAATACTGTTGTGATCCCTGAAGACATGCAAGCATGAGGATAACAAACCATGATTAAGGCACTCAATTCCAAAAATCTGCCGGCGCCCCGGTTCCGTTACAGCCCGCTGGTCAAATCGGGCCCGTTCTATAAAACCGCCGGCATGATCGCCCTGGACAAGGACAGCGGCCAACTCGAACCGGGCGGGGCCGGTCCGGAAACCGCAAAGATCCTCAACAACCTGCTGCAAGCCCTGCCTGATTTCGGTCTGTCTCTGGATAACCTCGTCAGCGCAACGATTTATACGACCCAATTCGACCAGTTTCCTGAGATTAACAAATCCTGGGAAGCTGTTATCAGCGCAGATATGCGCCTCCCGGCACGCACGGCCATAGGCGTCAATGCCTTACCCCTCAACGCCGCGGTGGAGATGGAGTTCTGGTTTTATAAACAGGATTATCAAACTCTTTAAAATTGAGCCATTGGTATAGATTCGAGGCCACAATGTTAGAGGTTGAACGGGCAGAATATTCCGGCGATTACACTATACTTCATCAGTCGTGATATTTCCCTGAACAAGATTTATCAATCCTGAAGCCGACGGCTTTTTTCATCGATTCGCAGGTTACTGGTATGATAGCGCCAAGCTTGTTGAGTGTGGTGAAAACGTCGCTCATCGTTCCTGGAGCGGCTTCGTCCGATGCGCTGACGATGTGGCTGCCTATATCAACGCAGAGTTGGACCGCGCGGGTCAGATTTAGAACCAGAATATCCTGAACGTCGGGGTTTTGCCTCAAACTTTCAATTTCAGGCGGTGTTTTCTCTTGTATCCGCTGGAGGCATCGGCGTAGAGATTCCAGCTTTTCCGCGCTGATCAGCGGGTCCATGCGGCCCGCCTCTCGGTCAGGATTCTCTGCTGCAGGGGAACAAAATCGGCGGTATTAATCAGGTGTTTCGTCAACAACTCAGCATAAACCGTGTTCTCGCCCAGCAGCCTTTTCCCTTTGAATACCTGCCCCAGGACAGGCTCCGGCGCGTAGTACAGATCGACAATATCAACCGGGTGACCAAATTCAGCGCCTATCGTTTCCATGAGTTCAAGCCTGGCACTGCTCGACAGCGGCGCATCACACAGCAACCCCAGGTCAATGTCACTGTCGGGAGTAGCTTGTCCGGCTGCCTGTGAACCAAATAATATGGCCAGTTTAAGCTGGGGATAGCAGGCGAGAAGCCGAGTCAATCGTTCAGCCATTGCGGACATAGCGGCATTATAGACCTGCATTACCAAGGACTCAATTTCAGGTACGGGAAGTGCGGCAATTCCCGCTGATTTTATCAGCTTGCCGGGAAGCGCGAATTTCCATCCTGGTGGCTAAGCAAAAAGAGATTTCAGAAGAGGCAATACCTCAACAGCTATCACCAGTCCAATCATCCATTTCAATACCAGCATCTCAGCCTTTAATTCGATCTTCAGGGCCCCCAGGTCGGCCTTCACGGCCCCCAAGTCGGCCTTCAGCGCCACGATATCCAACTTCGTTGCGAGGTTTTGATTCATAGCATTGTTTATCGTCGTTACTATCGCTTCGGCTTGTACGTCGTCTAATCCTGAGTTCGTGATGACCTTTACAGCCTGGTGAGTATCAAATGTTACTGTGTTCATTATTCCTTCACTCCTTTTTATCCCGGTTGGCCACAAAAATATAGCGACGCCATTGCATGAATGCGTCACAGGGAAGTATAGCGGCAGGAGTGGTAGTGTCAAGCTCCCGACGCAACAACCCTATACTCAACAGTAACCGCCTGTTTCCCACCGAGACGATGCGAATGACGGCGCGAGGACTTTCGCCAGCATGACAAAAGGTTGGTTTGTTCACTGGATTCCGGCCTGCATCGGCATGACGGACTGAGTGTTACGGCTGGTTTTCTGTCCTCAGAGGCAGAATCTGAAAGTATACAGTTACCCTGTTTATCCCTAAAAAATAAGTAGATTAGGGCTTGACAAATGATTTAAGTTGTTCTATAAGTTCCCTACCTCTTGGAGAAAATGGTATGAATGTCAACTTAAATCACCGTGCTAACCGCCATCCCAATCAAGAAGCTTGCATTCAGTTTTTAGAGAATGTCCGATGGGGTGATGAGCCGTTCTGCCCACATTGTGCCAGCGTTCATGTTGCCCGTAAAGCTGACTCTGATAGAGTGGGGCGCTGGAACTGCCACGTTTGCAAGCGCAGCTTTAACGTTCTGTCAAATACCATCTTTTGCAATACTAAAATACCGTTACAAAAATGGTTTATGGCAATTCGTTCAATGGTGAATGCCAAGAAAAGCCTATCCAGTGGTCAATTAGCCCGTGATTTAGAACTGAACCAGAAAACAGCGTGGTATATGCAGCAACGAATTCGCGCGGAAATGGCGACAAAGCAGGCCGATTTATTACAGAGCATCGTTAAAGCTGATGAAATCTATGTAGGCGGAAACATAATAAAACATAATAATAACAAAGACTTATCCACCCCCCCACATTTTCCGCAAAGCCTAACGCATAGCCCCGCTGCCGGAACTTACACTCCTCGTTCTCTCCCCAACAGCTCGACCCCGACTTTTCAGCGCAGGCTCTTACAGGCCCTCGCTACCATATTGACCCTGGCCGGACTGGCCGCGCCAGCGGTGGCGCAGCTGAGCGGTCCGGCGCTGACCAACGTGATAGCGAACCCGGCGAGCATCAAGCTGGGCGAGACCTCGACCCTGCAATGGACGCCGCGCCAGGACGTGGTGCGCGTGGTCGTGACGCTGCCCGACGGGACGACGGCGGACGTGGACCCGGAGGAAGGCCGCTACGTGGTGACGCCCGATGCGCTCGGCACCGTCACCTACACGCTGACGCCCGAGGACGAGGAAGGCGCGCAGCTGGGCGAATTCCCGCTCACCGTGACCGTCACCCCGGTGCGGCCGACCTGGGCGGACGACGCGGTACTGTCGAATGTGATAGCGGACCCGGCGAGCATCAAGCTGGGCGAGAGTTCGGCCCTGCAATGGACGCCGCGCCAGGACGTGGTGCGCGTGGTCGTGACGCTGCCCGACGGGACGACGGCGGACGTGGACCCGGAGGAAGGCCGCTACGTGGTGACGCCCGATGCGCTCGGCACCGTCACCTACACGCTGACGCCCGAGGACGAGGAAGGCGCGCAGCTGGGCGAATTCCCGCTCACCGTGACCGTCACCCCGGTGCGGCCGACCTGGGCGGACGACGCGGTACTGTCGAATGTGATAGCGGACCCGGCGAGCATCAAGCTGGGCGAGAGTTCGGCCCTGCAATGGACGCCGCGCCAGGACGTGGTGCGCGTGGTCGTGACGCTGCCCGACGGGACGACGGCGGACGTGGACCCGGAGGAAGGCCGCTACGTGGTGACGCCCGATGCGCTCGGCACCGTCACCTACACGCTGACGCCCGAGGACGAGGAAGGCGCGCAGCTGGGCGAATTCCCGCTCACCGTGACCGTCACCCCGGTGCGGCCGACCTGGGCGGACGACGCGGTACTGTCGAATGTGATAGCGGACCCGGCGAGCATCAAGCTGGGCGAGAGTTCGGCCCTGCAATGGACGCCGCGCCAGGACGTGGTGCGCGTGGTCGTGACGCTGCCCGACGGGACGACGGCGGACGTGGACCCGGAGGAAGGCCGCTACGTGGTGACGCCCGATGCGCTCGGCACCGTCACCTACACGCTGACGCCCGAGGACGAGGAAGGCGCGCAGCTGGGCGAATTCCCGCTCACCGTGACCGTCACCCCGGTGCGGCCGACCTGGGCGGACGACGCGGTACTGTCGAATGTGATAGCGGACCCGGCGAGCATCAAGCTGGGCGAGAGTTCGGCCCTGCAATGGACGCCGCGCCAGGACGTGGTGCGCGTGGTCGTGACGCTGCCCGACGGGACGACGGCGGACGTGGACCCGGAGGAAGGCCGCTACGTGGTGACGCCCGATGCGCTCGGCACCGTCACCTACACGCTGACGCCCGAGGACGAGGAAGGCGCGCAGCTGGGCGAATTCCCGCTCACCGTGACCGTGCTGGATAAGCCAACGCCGCCTCCCCCACCACCGCCTTCTCGCAACACGGCACCGGTGGCCGGGGATGATGAGGTAACGCTGGACCAGGGTGGTCGGGTTACCCTGTCAGCCGCAACCTTACTGGCCAATGACCGGGATGCGGACGGGGATACACTGCGCATTACAGCCGTCAGCAAGGCCACGGCCAACATCAGCGTCAGCCCCACTCCGGCTTCAAGTTGGCGGATTACGTCTATAGACGTTCAACACGACGGCGCCGACACACCGACAACCGCCAGTTTTGAGTACACCATTACCGATAGCGCCGGCGCCACAGCGACGGCGACCGTGACGCTGACGATTGCGCTGACCGTAGCGGCGCCGGTGATAGACAGCTTCAGTGCCAGCGCGGTGGGCAAGACCGTGACCCTGAACTGGGCGCTGGGCGGCGGCGCGGCGGAGACGCTGACGCTGTCGTATTTCGATGACGGTGACGACCAAGAGGTGACGCTCGAAACGGACGCTACCTCGCACACGCTGACGCTGGTGGACACCGGCGAGAAGACCTTCATGCTGACCGCCACCAATGCCGCCGGCACAGCCACCGATACCGCCACGGTCACAGTCTTGGATAGTGTGGCACCGGTGATAGACAGTTTCAGCGCACCGGAGACGGTCATGGCGGGTGAGCAGGTCACCTTGCGTTGGGCCTTGTCCGGCGGCCCGGTGACGGGTATCGAGGTGACCTACAGCGCCGCGGGGGACGCGCAGGGCTCGGGGACGCTCGGCGAGGACGAGACCGTCTGGACTACCACGGTGACGCCCACTGAAGCTGAGACCGTGTTCACGCTGACGGTCACCGGCCCCGGTGGTGTGGCCACCCGGACCGTCACGGTGAGTCGCAACCGGGCGCCGGTGGCAGGGGCAGACACGGCGGCTGTCCTCTGGGGTGGCAGTGTCACCCTGGCGGCGGCGACCTTACTCAGTAATGACACCGATGCGGACGGCGACCCCCTGGTGATTAGCGCGGTACAGGATGTGGTTGGCGGGGTGTTGGATGAGCCCGGGGAGGCCCCGATTGAGGAATTGGTGTTCACCCACGATGGCGCCGCCGGTGCAGCCTCCTTTACCTATAGTATCGAAGACAGTCGCGGCGGGCGGGCGACGGGCACGGTGAGTGTCACGGTCAGCGCCCCGCCCCCGGCGAAGCCGGCAGGGTTGCGGGCGACGGCAGGCGATGCGCAGGTGACGTTGGCCTGGAGTGCTCTTGAGGATAGCTCGGTGACCCACTGGCACTACCAGCAACGGGCCGGAAGCGGCAGTTATGGAGCGTGGCAGAGAATCCCGAACAGTGCCGCGGACACCACGTCGCACACGCTGCGGGGTCTGGTCAACGGGACCCCGTACAGTTTCAGGGTGCGAGCGGTGAACGCGGCCGGTGCCGGGGCGGTCTCCGATGAGGTGACGGCGACACCGGTGGCTGCACCGGCGAAGCCGGCAGGGTTGCGGGCGACGGCAGGCGATGCGCAGGTGACGTTGGCCTGGAGTGCTCTTGAGGATAGCTCGGTGACCCACTGGCACTACCAGCAACGGGCCGGAAGCGGCAGTTATGGAGCGTGGCAGAGAATCCCGAACAGTGCCGCGGACACCACGTCGCACACGCTGCGGGGTCTGGTCAACGGGACCCCGTACAGTTTCAGGGTGCGAGCGGTGAACGCGGCCGGTGCCGGGGCGGTCTCCGATGAGGTGACGGCGACGCCGCAACGTGCCGTGGCGCTGGCGCGGGTGGCCACGCACTGGCTGGCGCGGTTCGGACGCACGCTGGCCGGTCAGGTGGTGGACGTGATGCACTCTCGGGTGCAGGCGGCGCCCACCCGTCGGCTTACCCTGGGGGGGCAGGACATCACGCTTGATGACGCCGCTGCGGTGAGCGCCAGCGAGCCGGGCGATACAACTGCCCCCGCGTTCAGCCGGCAGTCTGCTCATCAGGCGAGGGCTTCAACGCAGCAGGGCCGGCGCGGGGTCTCTGCCCTGGCAGGTGATGGCTACCGTCAGGGCCGCACGCTACGCACGCTGGGCGCCCGTGAGTTCTGGTACAACAGTGCATTTTCATTGGCGTTAGCGCCCGCGGGCAGTGCGAGCACCTGGAGTCTCTGGGGGCGGGCGTCGCTGAGTCAATTTGAGGGTAGAGACGATGACGTGTCGGTGGCCGGTGAGGTGGTCTCGGGCTACCTGGGGTTGGACTGGCATCGAGACCGGTTCAAGAGCGGGGTAATCGTCTCACACACTGGCAGTGACGGTGATTACGGCGTGGCGCGTGAGGACGGGGACATTGATGCCAGCCTGACCAGTGGGTATGCCTGGCTGCACTGGTTGCCGCAGGATGCGCTGAGCGTGTGGGCGTTAGCCGGACTGGGTCGAGGGGAGCTGGAGCTGAAGGGCACGGGCACGCTTGCGCCAGAGCCGGACCTGGACATGCACATGGTGGCCGGCGGCTTACAGGCGCGGTTGCCTTCCCTGAGTGAGCACCTGGCGCTGGCCTTGAAAGCGGATGTGTTTGCGCTGGGTCTGGAGACGGACAGCGTAGCGGGGCTGGCCGGGCTGGATGCAGACAGTCAGCGGCTGCGGCTGCTGTTGGAGGCCAGCAGTGACCATCTCCTCTCTGATGCGGCCAGCTTGCGTCCGAGTGTTGAGATTGGCGCCCGGTGGGACAACGGGGATGCGGAGGACGGCGTAGGGCTAGAGGTCGGCGCCGGGCTGGAATACCGCAATGCGGCGAGTGGGGTCCGGCTCAGCGGGCGCGGGCACTGGTTGGTGACCCATGAGAAGTCGGGCTTTGAGGAATGGGGGGCGAGTGTGGAGTTGCAGGTGGACCCGGGGAGACGGGGGCAGGGCTTCTCGTTGCGCCTGGCGCCGACCTGGGGGCTGCCGTCTGCCGGGGCCGAGGGAGTATGGGCGGATGCGCGGCGCCCCCGCGGTCAGTCGGGCTTGCAAGCCGACAGACAGCCGGCGGCTCGGATGGAGCTGCAGTTGGGCTATGGGATGGAAGCATTATCGGGACGCGGGCTGTTGACGCCCTATACGGAGGCGGCGTTGCGGGCCAGTCAGGTGCGGCGCCTGCGCAGTGGGTTACGCGTGCAGGTGACGGATCTCTTCGAGGTCGATGCCTACGGGGAACATCGGGCGTACGAGTTTGAACGTGCGGACAAGCGCATGGGGATTAACCTGGTGTTGCGGTTCTGAGACTGGCGATGGGCACGGGGGTTGGAGGCGCACTCGCTGATAACCCCCGAACGGGTGAAGAGTTGCGGGTGCGGCAAGGGGGGCGCCCAACAGCGCGCTTTGGCCAGCTCGCCGGCCAGGCTAACGCCATCTGCGCCATGCGTACTGCCACCACGCCATGCTGTGACTGGTCCAGGATGGCCGAATGTGCAATATCGCGAAAATCCAGGAAAAACAACTTGATGCCTCGACTGCTGAACGCCTCGATCAAATCACTGGAAACACTGACCCCGCGTTTGGCAATGGTAACAGTACAGGAACAGCGTGAATTTATCTTTCTCAAGCTGGTAGACCTTGCCTTCCCTTTCGATCTCTTCAATCGAGCTGCCCGCCTGATAATGGGCAAAATAAACGCCGGTGTTTTTGGCGCCGAGGTCAATCGAAACAGGGCTGACAATGAGTTCTTTGGACATGGGATTAGTTATCTGGCTTTGGGTTGCAGGAGAACTGTATGATTGTTCGGGAGTTGTGTCAATCAGGGTTGTTCTGGCACAGGTGCTCCCGCTAAATCGAGGTCAATACCCCAAATCCCGCGTTAGAGATTTGCACCAAGCCACCGCGCCCGGTCAATAAATCATTGGTAGTTGCGATTCTGTACGGTATGATTTGCATAAGCCTTGTCTGTGCATCCATTGGGTGATAGTCGTTAATCACACAACTTCATACAGACAAGGCTTTTTTGATTCCCGTACTTTCTAATGCGGGATTAGGGATGGGAGATCATATTGTTATATGAACATCGACAGTGGTTGGTATAGGTGGTATGACAGCAATACAATACTCTATCAGTAACGGTTGGTAGTGCAAAACTTGGAAGGGGGTTAACGCGAGTGAATGAGTCAGTCAGTGCAGGTATCGTTTTAGAGAAGGAACTGAGCATGGCATTCCCCCAGTCAGTACGACTCGATGCCATGACTGGAAAAAAACCGCCAGGCCAAAATTAGCCGCGCTTGTCGTCCTTTTGGTATGTAATCCAATAGAAGAAACCCATAAGTTGTAATTGGGCGAGGTGAAAAATTCTATCTTCGTCAGCCTGTGGCGGCCCGCTAAAGCGGAGCGTCATGTCCACATGATGCCCGAACGGCATGCGTACCTTAAACTGCTCGTGACTGTTCTTGACTAGCCTTTTAGTACGGCGGCTATACGAGTTATTGGCCTTGCGCGCTGCTTCTAACATTCCTACTGGAGCATCATGGCCAAAGCGTCCGGGGGTATCGGGCTGCATAGTGAGCGCCGAGATATCATCCTACAGATCAGCCTTGATCCCACTGCACGTTCGGCAGGCGTTGACGACTAGATTCCAGTTGCCGTTTAGTTTGCCCTTGGGCACAAAGCGCCGCCCAATCACATGCTCCTTATCGGTCGTTTCACAAGTGAGCATCACGCCGCAATACGGGCATGATATATTATTTAAACGGATCACTAAGGCCTTCGAGTATTTCAGCCCCGACATCACGCTTTTTCATGTCTATGGTGTTTAAGCAGTATTAGAAAGGATGGGGCCTGACGATCATATCAACGCTCAGGGCTTTCATGACGGTAAGCATGGTTTTCAGTCTCGGGTTTCCTTTCTCGCTGAAAGAGCGGTAAAGCTGCTCCCTCGACAGTCCTGTTTCTCTGGCGAGTTCTGCCATCCCTTTGGCGCGAGCCGCCACGCCCATAGCTTTGGCTATGTAGCCGGCGTCCCCGGTTTCAAGGGCGTCAGTAACAAATTCCGCTATCGCTTCCGGACTGGTCAGGTACTCAGCCGGGTCAAACTCAGTAAATGTTTCAGCCATTTGATTTCTTCCACTCGGTTAGTATCTGCCGGGCAGTAATGACTGGATTTTATCTTGAGGCCGGTATTGAACAGCCATTGCATGTGCGCCTTGGCTTCCCGGTGGGCCTGTTTATCCGTTTCCGCCACGTAGGTGGGAATAGCCGCCATACACTGGTCTCTGGGTAATCTGTGACCGCATTTTTCCGCTGCCACCAGGAGATCAATATATTCATTATAGTAGTGGGGTCAGAGGGTTCCTTCAATAATCATTTTCACGCCGAGAATGAAAAGGGGCAGGTATAAAAATCTGTACACTACTTCTTCAGAGATTCTATTCAACAACCAATAACCAAGCCTGACTCCCAGCGGCGCGATGGGCATCAGTATCAAGGAGGTCATCAAATTCGGAGGAGTAAAAAGATTCAGGTAACTGTATGGAATGAGTTTTACGTAGTTTATGAAAAAGAAAAACATCACCATGGTGCCGATCAATGTTTTTTTATTCAGGCCCTGGCGGAACATGTAGACACTCAGCGGCGGACCCCCGGCATGGACCTGGGTGCTGGTAAAACCAGCAACACCTCCCCAAAAAAAGCCGCTTGCTTTCCCCGGTTTACTACTCCGTACAGATAACCTGAACCAGTGGTTGAGGCAGAACCCGATCGAGATGACACCGACCATGATGCGTATATGGTCTTCCGTTAATTTACCCATCAGGAGCGATGCAAGGGCAATGCCGACGACGCTGCCCGGAAGCAATATTTTCAGGTGGGAAACATCAAAACTGTGGCGAAAATTCCAGGCAGCAAAGATATCCATGGCACATAGGATGGGCAGCAGGATGGCGGCAGCCGTAATCGGGTCAGTGGCAAATGACATCAGAGGAACGATTATTGCGCCTAAAGTCCCGGCGAACCCCCCTTTTGCTATGCCGAGAAGCAGTACGGCGGGTATGGCAATAAGGTAAAAAAACGGGTCCGTTATGAGTTGCATGATGTTTTCGATTATACAGTCACTTACCTTGGCGCCGGTAACTATGGAGAATAAAAAGAATTGACAATTTAATTATCATTTGATAAATAAGAGACAACCGTATAATTGTTTTCATACGAGGAGTGGGAGCATCAATGCGTAAAGCTTACGTCGACACACCCATGGGGCAGGTTCACTATCGAACCGGCGGCGACGGGTTGCCATTATTGCTCTTGCACCAGACACCCCAATCTTCGCTGCAATTCCAGAATGTTTTTCCTATGTTGACTGACGCCGGGATTCAGGTTATCGCACCCGATACACCAGGTTACGGCATGTCTGATACCCCCGACTCACCGCCATCTATAGAACAATATGCAAGCGTGCTGCCCTACATGCTCGACCATGTGGGTGTCGACAAAGTTGTCGTGGCCGGCCACCACACGGGCGCCTCCCAGGCCTGCGAATTTGCCACTGCTTTTCGCGACCGGGTCAGGCGCGTCGTTTTGCATGGTGTGCCATGGTACACCGATGCAGAAAGGGAAGAGCGCCTGGCTCGTTTGCATGTGGACGGGACATTGAAGCCTGACGGATCGCATTTGATGGATCGTTGGAACTGGATTCAAAGTCGAGTGGGAAAAGTACACTTGCAAGCTGACGACTCAGCAAGTGCTGAAAATACTTGAGAGTTACGATAACGTCTGGGCAGTTGAGTTTGCCGAACTCGGCGCGTTAAAGGACCATCCTCAGGTACGCGCTATTGACCTCGTGCATAATCTTGACGGGCATCGTTATGTGCGTGCGCCGTGGCGGGTACCCTGGACACTGCCGGGATTGTGTCGTCCCCCCGAACTTCAGCCAGCGCCTAAATAGTCGCCCCTGAAAAACCCGATAAATCATTCTAATTCATTGATCATATTGATGTAAGTAGTATTTTTTCCGGACTGATAGTGCCGGTTTTGGTATCATGGACCTTCATTTTCTTGCAATGTCGGAGGCAAAAATGACGCCCAGACAACCTGACGCCGCTACCCGCACCTCAACCGACCTGTTCCGCGAACGCCTGGACACGATGCTCAACCAACGCCATGAATTGTATCGGTTGGCCGACCTGGTGGACGGGTCGGTGTTTGATACCGCGTTCGGGCCGCTGTACTGCCCGGATAACGGCTGTCCGGGGAAACCGACCCGGTTGATGGTGGGGTTGCATTATCTGAAGCATTGTTATGGGTTATCCGATGAGGCGGTGGTGTCGGGCTGGGTGGAGAATCCGTATTGGCAGTATGTCTGTGGGGCGGTGTACTTTCAGCATGAGGCGCCGGTGGACCCGAGCAGTCTGACGCGCTTTCGCCAACGCATTGGGGCGGCGGGGTGTGAGCGGATGTTACAGGTGACGGTGGCGCTGGGGGTGCAGAGCAAGGCAGTGAAGACGACGGACTTCAAACGGGTGACGGTGGACACCACGGTACAGGAGAAGGCGGTGAGCTGTCCGACGGACAGCAAGTTGTTAAATCGGTCACGGGAGCGGTGGGTGCGGTTATGCCGCAAACAGGGCGTGCTATTACGTCAGAGCTATGCCCGCAAGGGGCCGCGGGCGTTACAACAGGCAAACCGCTATGGTCATGCCAAACAGTATCGGCGGCTGCGGCGCGAGGTGAAGCGGTTACGCACCTCCCCCTGCTCAACTCCATACAGGGGCAGGCTCTGGGGCGGGTAGTACGTGACAGTGAGCGTAACACCGCGGGCAATCCGGCCCGACAGGCGCTGTTTGCGGACGAGTTGGCCTTAGCCAAGCGACTGTTGGCCCAGCAGAAACAGGATAAACACAAGCTGTACAGCCTGCACGCCCCGGCGGTGGAATGTATCAGTAAAGGGAAGGCGCACAAGCGGTATGACAAATCGTCAGGACAGACGATTTGCACGGCGCAAGCCGCCCGAAGGGTTGCGCCCAAGGAGGGGCGCAATGAATTCGGGGTGAAGGCGAGTATTGCCACCACGAACAAGAGTAACTTTGTGGTGGGGGGTATGGCCGTGCCGGGCAGTCCGTATGACGGGCACACCTTGAAGAAAGCCCTGGCACAGGTACGGCGCTTGACCGGGACGAGTAGTGACGAGGCGTTTGTAGACCGGGGTTATCGGGGGCATGATGAAACCGAGTCCACGGTGTACATCTCCGGGCAGAAGCGCGGTATTAAGACACAGCGGTTAAAACGGTCACTCAAACGCCGCCAGGCGATTGAACCGGTCATCGGTCATTTGAAAGCCGATGGGCTGTTGGGGCGCAATCACCTGACAGGGACAGACGGCGACCAATTGAATGTCCTGTTGAGTTGTGCCGGTCACACCCTGCGCCTGGTCCTGAACAGGCTCAGGCTTTTTTGTCTCGAAAAAGGGACACGCCTGTGGGCGTGGCTACGTTTGTGGGGCAACTCAAATTGCTTATCATGGTGGCCGGCGACCTCAATGGCGGATTGAAACAGGGTTTTTCAGGAACGACTAGATAGCTTTTTCCCTGAGCTCCTTCTTCAATAATTTCCCTCCGTTATTACGCGGTAATTCATCGATGATTTCAAATTCGCGCGGCACTTTGAAGCGCGCCAGCTTACTCTGGCAATAACTGATGACTTGATCATCCTCGAACTGCTCGTCTGACTCAACAACAATAAACGCTTTCAGACGCTCTCCCCACTTGGCGTCGGGCACACCCCTATCACTCCTGCTTCGATTATGGACGGATATTCTATGAGTACGTTTTCGATCTCGCGCGGGTATATATTGATGCCACCGGAAATTACCATGTCTTTTTTACGGTCCGTGATATAAATGTAACCTTCCCTGTCCCGGCGTGCGATATCGCCTGCCGTCACCCAGCCATCCCGATAGGCGACGGTTGTCTCCTCCGGCTTATTCCAATAACCGTTAAACAGAAACGGGCTGCATGAAAACAGTTCTCCGGCCTCACCTTCTGCACACTCCTCACCCTGCTCGTCGGTGATCTTTACCAACGTGGACGGGAAAGGTAAACCCACACAATTCTGTTTGCGTAATTGATCCTCAGGTCGAAGGTTTGTAACTATCCCTGCCTCTGTAGAACCGTAAGTTTCATGGAGCAGTCCGGTACCGAAATTCTCAACAATTCTTTCCTTGATTGATTGTGGTAATGGCGCCGCGTTCGAAATGATTGCCTGCAATGTGTTATTGCGCTGTTTTGCCAGCAGTGGTTCCCCCAATTTAAAAATGTCGTGAAAGTGGGTGGGTACCATGAAAACACCGCTGATACGATCGTTTTTAAACGCCCGCAATACAGCCTCTGGATCGAATTGATTCATCAACTGTGTGTAACCACCGAAATAGATTGCAGCCAGGGCGAATACCATACCTCCACCATGGCACAACGGCGCGACGGTCAGGAAGCGGTCGTCCGAAGAGTAGCAACCATACTCTACTGCCATCGCGTAAAGTGTCAGGAGTCTTGAGCGGTGTGAGACCATCACTCCCTTCGGGTAACCCGTCGTCCCGGATGTGTAGGGAATGGTGAATACATTCTCCTCCGGGACCCGGGGTGGTGACTGGATGGGATTTGACGCAGATATCCAGGTTTCAAGTTCAGGCCCGAACCGGATAATGCGTTCCACGCTGGCAAACTCGCAATCGTGGACACGCTCTGCGTTAGCGGCATCGACAAACAGGACACGCACCTGCGCATCATCACAGATCGATATCACTTCGTCGCTGCTGAGTCGGGGACTAATGGTAGCGAGGGCGACGCCTGCCTGTGAGTCCCCGGCAACAATTTCGATATATTCAATCGAGTTACCCGCAAGTATCGCTGCATGATCATGCATGGTCAGGGCAAGATCGCTAATAAAACCCTGAGTGATGCAATCAATCCGTTCAACCAGTTGGTGGTAACTGCGAGAACTGTTCGAATCCTGCACTGCGATCTTGTCCGGATTGCGGTACATCGCAGTTCGAATGCCGCTGGCCAGCGATAATGGGAAATAGGTCCGGGGCAAGTCTTTCCGTACAGCATCAACCATCTTTATTCTCACACAGGTCCTACCGGGAGGTTTTCGTGACCAGGCAAGCGGAACACACGTAAGGCATTGTCTCGCATTAACATGCGCCGGGATTCGGCTTTTAAATCGAGTCTCGCAACTTCCTCCACAGCTCGCTCCGGATCAATCACCGGCCAGTCGCTACCAAACATTACCTTGTGACGGCCGTACGTATTTGCGTAGTGCAGGTACTGGGCGGGCCAATAACGCGGCGCATAAGCATCGCCGGCGGTGTACACGTTGTCGTGTTTCCAGCACATTGAAATCATTTCATCGGTCCAGGGTATGCCGATGTGAATACCGATAAGCTTGAGTTCGGGAAAATCGATCGCAACCTGGTCCAGCAGGATCGGCCTGCCGACCGACGGCAGACGGCGATCGCGGCTATATATAAGATTATGGCCGACCTGCATCATGATCGGGATGTCCAGTTCACAACACTTGGCATAGTAAGGATAGATCTGCGCAGCGTTCGGCGCCATCGCGAACCAGTGCGGGTACCAGTGTGCACCGACAAACCCATACTCGCGTACCCCGATCTCCAGGTCCCTGAGTCCCTGCATGCCGCGGGTCGGATCTACTCCGGCAAGACCCGAAAACCGTTCCGGGTATTGCCGGCATATTTCCCGCACGTAATCGTAAGGTATTTCATGAGACCCGCGTACATTCAAGTCCCCCGCCCGCACGGCGATCAGCAGGGATCGTTCGATGTTCGACCTATCCATTTTTTCAAGATAGTCCTCAATGCTCAGGCCGTTTCGTAAGTTCTCGGGCATGCGCACCTGTCGTTTGAACTCATCATCAATACCGATGCGGCCTTCCTGCACGGTTCGATGTGTATAAAGGTTACAGACAATGTCGATATAGCCGTTCTTCATAGATGTTTAACCGTTAAGAAGCCTGCTCCGTGTCATTCTGGCGAATGCCAGAATCCAGTCGAAATAGTACTAACTCGGATTTCTCACCAGTCCGCTTGTTGCCAACAGATATAGGTTTGATTTCATTGAGTTATGATAATGTGTTCATCATCCAGCCATAACAGACTGCGCTTGATGCGCCCTTGCTTGTCTTTTTTGCGCCAGCGGGCACGTGTTCATTGCGCCCATCCCCCTGCTCAACTCCATACAGAGCTTGCCCCTGCGGTTGTAAGCAGGGGGGCAGGCTCTGGGCGCAACCCTACGGGCGGCTGTCACCGTGCAAATCGGCTATCCTGCCGATTTGTCATCGCATCGCCTAGTGAGAAATCCGGGCTAAGGAAGACTTATCCACTGGATTTGCATCCTACGCTCCGTTGACGGCACATCCATGTGCCACTACTCGGCATTCGCCAGAATGACGGAAACCGGGATTCAAAAGTATGCGTTTGCTCTATGAGCATTCAGTACGCCGAGTGCGTCTGTTTGTATTATTATCCGTACTGTAAAAGGGAAGTTGAGGCCTGTCAATAAATTCTCAAACATGGATATAATATTCATGTTTGAGAATTATTATATAAACTTGACAGCAGTTCCCGCTAACTCACGGGATCGAGGGCATCCTGCCCTCGTGAAGGGCGAGACACCCTCTCTCCTAGGGAAACGGGGACAGATTTAAATCTGTCCCCCCGCTTTCTGTATTGACCTCGATTTAGCGGGAGCACCTGCAAACTTGACGCTGTTGTTATAGTTTAGTCGTAACTATATTGTCGTATGGTCTGGCGCATTTGATGTATTAAGGTTATTTCATTTCTCCTGATTCGCCCGGCCAACCCACCTACTCCAACGACCAGCGCGCGGTCATGCAAACTGACAGGTAACGCCATTGCGATGGCTCCGGTATCAGGCAGGACGCGATCATAGGCTTCGGCATAGCCCTTGGCGCGCGCTGCTTCAATTTCACTCATGACCGAAGTCAGGTCGACTCGTTTCCGGCCTTGGGATAAACGGCGATTCGCGCGTTTGGCCAATATCTTTATGTCTTTGTCCGAGCGCGTGGCAAGCTGGGCAATGCCGACGGCGGTTGTGAAGATTGGTACATTGAAGCCCTCACGCACTGTAAGTGAAATTGGGAAAGTGCCTGGAATAACCGTAATAAATTGCATGCTCAAAGCGTTTGGCATGGATAAAGTAACCGTCTCCTGGGTCTGGCTGCTCAACTCCTCAAGCATATCCAGAGTCTGGCCGCTGCCAAAGAGTATGCCCGGCAACCAATCCCCGAGTTTGGTTACTCTCAGGGACGGAAAGTACTGCATGGTTTGTGAATCCAGGGCAATATAGCCGAGCTTGACCAGGCTCTTTAACAGTGCATCGGCACTTGACTTGGGATAATCGAGATGCTTGCAAATCTCTGTTGCCGTCAATGGAACCTGTTGGTTTCGAAACAGTTCCAGGACGCTTAGCACCCGACCTACTGACTTTACGACATCGTTATTCATACTTCACATCATTACGCAAGAATTAGGTAGATGGAACGTATTGTTATTTATTTATGGATTCTATTTTGACTGACTCCGGTGTCAATGGCTAAGAATACTTCATTCTGCCTTTTTTATGCGAATGATCTTCAAGAACCAATATCGTGTTTCTTTATCACATTTACAATACTTTCTTTTCCCCCAAATCCCGCGTTAGAGATTTAAAACGGGCATTCAAGGCGCATTCTGTCTGTTTGTAGTGCCTTACTCAGTAGCAATGAGCCACGGTTTACCCTTGAATAGGGTATGTTATCGCTCGCTAATCTCACAACTTCATACAGGCAAGGCTTTTTTGATCCCCGCACTTTCTAATGCGCGATTAGAGAGAATATTGCCAATGACTTGTAGCGCTTCAATGAGGCCGCCGCATTAATGCGGCGGAATTTAAGGTTCTTTTTGCTCTTTGGGTCGGCAGTCTGATCGCTTCAATGAGGCCGCCGCATTAATGCGGCGGAATTAGGACTCAACGGGATCAGCGAAACCCAGCTCAGGACGCTTCAATGAGGCCGCCGCATTAATGCGGCGGAATTAGCGCAGTCGGCAATCCGTTGTTTCGTAAGGATAATAATATGTCCTGACGAGCAGTTTCAGCAGCCTGCCATAATTTCTATGCACTATGCACCTTTTCAGTGAATTATTACCCATAACAGTCTGATTGACAAAGAACATTATAATGCGAGGGCTGACTGGAAAATACGCATCACTAAAGCGCTCGCAAAGGACAGTCGGGTGTCAGACAATCACTGGTTCTCTCTCCACCGCCTGAAAGTCCTTGCCAAGGCTCACAACCTTTGGTCTAACAGAATCCGCCATCCCCAGGTCCAGAATTATAACATGATCCTCTTTGTGATGAATAATTTCATCCAGTGTCGCGATCAGTTCTGCATGACGCCGTCGGGATAATCGACACTGAAAGACGGAAAGTTGTAGCCACTCTCCATAGCCGTTCAGCAGCTTGAATATGGAGCGCCACCTTTTTTGATCGGCTATATCGTAGGCAATAATATACAGATGTTCGTCCATGCAGTTCAGCGCGTGGTGAATTGGGGAAGTTCAATTAATTCGCCAAGCAGAAACCTGGCCAGCAATCTTGCTTGCACTTCAAATAATCGACGGTAACTGATTTTATAGCCGAACAGAGGATGAGTAATCTCCTGGCTAAGCCGTCGTTCAAACGTCCCGATGAATCTCTTCCTTCCGTCCGCAGTGAGATTGACACTACCGGCAACGACTATGAAATCACTCGGCCTGATTTCACCATTGTTAATCGCCATCAGTACCGCAGAATCAGCAACCAGCGGCCTGAAAGGTTCCATCATGTCCAAAGCCAGAGCCGGACGGCCGTAGCGTGGCTGATGAAAAAAACCACGATATGTATCAAACCCCACTGAAGTCAATGTTACCGTCCAGGTACGCGTCAGGAGGCTGTAAGCATAGGATAATAAAGCGTTAACCGGATCAGCAGGCGGTCGGCGATTACGCTTCTCAAACTGGAAAACAAATTGCTTTGTCTCCTTGTCCTGTTTGATTAAATTTTGAAATTCCCCAAAATAACGCGCAGCCGCGTTGCCCTCTACTCCCAGTAACTCCGCAGTTGATATAACTCGTTCAGAGCGTTCCATATCTTGACGGAACCGATCGTGAAGACGCTTCGGCTTTTCTTCGGGTTTCCAGTTTCTGCGCATAATGGTGCGGCAGTTCTGAATTTTGGCACGCACAAAACCCTTGGCTAAGGTCAGGCACACCCGTTCATCAAAACTTGCCTTGAATTGCGCTGTGCGCAGTTCGATGTTCTTGTGCCCGGTTCCGATGGTGTGCCCCAGGAACCAGCCGCCGAAAGAGTGCCAGGTGACTGGAATTTCCCGACGCATGAGTTCGTGTAGAGCAGGGGTGGTGACGTAGACATTACCCATCAATACGACTTGTGATACTTCGGGCAGGCGGGCTTTCTTGACCACTTTGTCTTCCACGGATATTTCCAGTGTTTCTCCTGATTTTCTGACAGATGCGCGGTTAGCCTGGACATACACGGGCATGCCGTCATCCCGTGTGACAGCCAAAGGCCTGGGTTGTGTCTTCAGGTGTTTAAGGAAGTTGACCTCATCCGGCAGACAGATGCCGACCAGAGAACAGCGCGGGCACTTGGGACTGTCTTCCAACGGTGGCGGTATTTGACCGCCGGCTGCGATAAGACGCAGACCGGAAACAGCGGACAAGGTTTGATTTTTCAACTCCTCATCGAAGGCCACGCGTACCCGCTCCCTGGATTCTGCGTAATACAAAATCCCTTCTGTACACTCATAACCGTGTTCCGTCAGCAACATGCCTTGTAGACATAACTGAACGCGTTCCGGGCTGTAAGCCCCCTGCGCTACGTGGGGGCGTTTTCCCTTTTTATAATCCACAGGTGTGACAACATTGCCTTCTCCCTCAACCAGATCGAGTTTTGCAATGATGCCAAGCCGATTGGAGGATAACGTAATGGAACGTGCATGAAACTCCTGGTCGTCTTCAGCATTCTCCGGGTCAGGGAGTTTTCCACCCGGCTTATCGACGCGGCGATGCTGATACTTCCCCTGGATGGTATCTGATGATTCCTGCCACTCACCCTGTACCCATTCCAGATAAGCCAGTCGCGGACAATATTCATACTCATTGACCATACGCGCAGGCAGCAATGGCATGTCGGCGGCAAGGTCAGGAAAGGGCAGGTGTAGTTCCTGCTGAATGAGTTGTTCGGGCACGGATGTCTGATTAGGCAACACTCATCTGTCGCAAATCTTAAACCAACACAGTTTATCCGTATTTTTCTGATCGCAGGCGGCCGGGCTGTGTTGAATCTCTCTTACTGCTGTCGGAGACAACGCCCATGGATTCGCCACATAGATGCTCACGAATGTAAGCTTGCTCCTGCTCAAACGTTATATCTTTGATCTGCTTATCAAGTTCATCCCGGATTGGACGCATCATCTGGACGGAATCAAACGGTTTGCTACTCAGCGCCATAGTCAATAACCTCCTTTGGGATTCTGATTTCAAGGATAGGATAGCCTTCCAGTATATTCACTGAATTATATGGGAACCTCTATTTATTCAGCCCATAATATAATATCGGTGACTGATTTCAACACGTTGGTATGGAGACGCTATGAAGACACAAGATCTGTTCGGTTCCTTTTTTGACCCCCAAGACAAACGGCTGGCTAAACTGGGTGATCTGTTACTGCGCCTGGCGGAGACGGTAGACTGGGAGCAGTTTCGGCCGCTGTTGGAGCGGGTCAAGCTGTCGGCGCGCAATCGGCGTGATGCGCCTGAAACAAGCTGCGGGCTGATGGGTAACAGTTATACGAAGTATTTCATGCGGGAGTTGCCGCTATGAAATTGGTGTAATATTTATTTGGTTGAATACGCTGACTGCGGTAGACTTCCTCAATACCTCTTTGGATAAGTGATGAACGTGGCACAGGTTCTTTGGAAAGATCATCCAAGGCCAACAGCGATCGAATGGTGTCCATACTCACCATCGGTGTCCAGATGGGCCAAACAAAATAAGTCTTGCGTTGCCCGAATTCGTGGAAACCTGTGGTATGCGCCTGCTTTCCCACCAGTATGACAGGAAAATACTGTAGTGCCTCGATAGCCAGACTATTGGCTGCCAGCATCGTTCCTGGTCCGGCAATCGGACCTGACTTTTTACTCGGGTCTTGCCAACGCAGAGCATAGCGTTGATCTTCAATCGGGTCCCAGCGCAGGCTATAGCATTGATCCTGGTAGTCCCAGGTCCGGAATAGAGCACGTTGAATGTGGTCCAGGTTCGTTTTTTCTCGAATGGCCTTGGCATAAAAGGGCAATCCTTGTCCTGCTGAGTCTCCGCTACGCACCATCCTGAAACTTGAATCCTGGAACTCTCTATTTTTTTCTGAGGGATACAGCTCAGTGCCGAAGCCGACAAGGAAGTCGGCGTTTCTACGGTTATCAATGGAAGCACAACTTTGAGTTGACTGGAGACCATGGGGACCATGTGTAAATCTGGTTGCGTCAAATGGCATTTTATTATCGATATCGAAGGCGGTCATCGAAATATTTTTCAGGACAGCTAAAAGGTCCCCCGAAAATTCATCTTTATCCTCACCACAGCCTCCAACAAAAGGTTTCCAGCTTCCTTCTATCATTTTCCAACCAAGACGTATGCCCTGAAATTTATTACGCAAGACAACGACCACGCCTAAAGCTGCAAGGAACGCCAACGGGTTAGCTCCATCAAGTCCATTCAACAGCAGGCCCGAACCTGAATCATTTGCCGTCATCATTATGTGTCTCCTCCCATTCGCTACGTCTCCAGTCTGCCAGACGCAGCAGGGTTTCAAGCCAGGCTAATCCCCACCAGCCATAACGTTGTATCAGTCGCCAATAGCGGTCGGCAACGCCGGAATCCAGACGTTCAAGACCGGTGGGTCCGCGCCAGTGCAGATGATGACCACCTAACTCAAAATTGACTTGCACGTTCTGTTTATCGATTACAACCGGTGCGAAGGGGCGACAGTATCCATGATGGCTGGCGATTAAGTGCAGGACCAAATCGCACAGATCATTATTTTCAGGCAGTAGGGCTGGGGTGTTTACGGTCATACGTACAGACAGTAATTCATGTCGGCCACCACGCGGATACCCGGAGTTCTTATAAGCACGCCGCCGGGCCTCACGGGTCTTTGGTATCCCGGCAGACTTGGCAAACGGATCGCCTCCCAACCAGGGAACGCCACCACGCAACCACGATTGAAATCGAGGGTCGGCCTTGCCTAAATCATGTAACAGGCCGGCGCGAGCGATGGCTTCAACCAACTCGTCCGGCAATCCACAAGCTGCCCCATGACGGCGGGCAAAGTTCTCAACACCGGGGAGATGCGCGCTAAGCCGGACGGGTTGGCCATTACGGTGTGAAATGCCGGATGCGCTGACATCGTCCTCATCACTGAAGCTATCAGCTTCAGGTGTGAGTTCGAGGATCAGGCGGCGTCCACGGATTATGAGGTGATTATCGTTGATAATGTGGTAAGCCTGCCCCAGTTTTTGCTCTGGAAACTCATTCATGAGTTCGTCAGCGACTTCAGATAACCAAGATGGTTCGGGTACACTGGCAAGTTCAGATAGCAGACTGTGCAATGACCTGATTATCTCATCCGGGTCTTCATCTTGTTTTCGTTGCAGGTCGTTCAGCAATACGCGGGCGCTGTCTTTGATCTCATCAGGGACAGACCAGCTATCCACCAGACGCGGGTGTAAACGCAAAATGGATTTTGCCCGATTTAATCTATAGGCCCGATCTCCCACGTCCAGGTCTGCGTCTTCTGGCAGGTCACCAAGTCGATGCCTGGGATACGGATGGTCAACCGGGATAACGATACCATCACCAGGGCGTATCTCTGCGGGATCTGCTGTGATGTATTCCAGTTTTGTATCAGCGCCGAACCATCGGATTACATGGGCGTCGGCAGCCGCTGGGCTTGTTTTGTCTATATCAGCTTCCGTTTGCGAGCCCTCCAGGTCAGCGCTGTTGTCTTCCTTGTCATTTCCAGCTAACCAGTGTTTAAAAACGTTGAACGGTACCGGCAATGTCTCACTGCTGCTCGGTGGACATAGAGACAATGATTCGATAGCCTCTTTTTGACTTGCGTCATTTGTTAAATCCATATCTGCGCGCCAGCATACCTGCACATCCGCTGCGCCTTCACGGGGACCATGCAGGAACGGGGCAACGTCGGGAGAGGGTTGTGGCGCCGGCGAGGTCTGCGCCCAGCAATCGACATGGGTGGGCAGCATAACGGGTGCGTCGACTGAGGGAGAGTTCAATTCAGTGAGGGCATTCGCCTGCAGGCAACTTCTCATTAAGATAAGCAATGCCGAAATCGACCACATTGTTTTCATCCTTGTTTTTCTGTAGCCAATCCCAGGTTTTGGTCAGGGCCATGCCATAGACAGGGTCGTCATTGTTTTTCATATTGTCAGCTTGGTCGGCGCGAATGAGTACTGTCGCTCTTGCTTCAATCGGTCTGCCGGTGCGATTTAAGCGGCCAAAGCGTTGGCGTAGCGCATCAAGACTGGCGCATTCGCTGACAAGGCCATCAAAGTCAAGATCAGCGCCGACTTCCAGTGTTTGGGTGGCTACGACGATATGAGGTTCCGGTAGTGACCGCTGAGCGGACTGGTCAGATCGCAGAATATGCAAATGCTTCCGCACGATGGCGTCTCTATCAACGGGGCGCATGCGGCCTGTTAGCAAGATAGCTCGTTCTCCATAGTCTGCGCTTAGCAACCGGGAAGTCTCCCGCGCCGTGGCCACACGGTTTACAAATATCACGATAGCGCGGCGTTCTTCATTGATCAGGTCTGATGCAGCATCAGCCATGGCTTTAGCTAACTTCGTTGTTGCCTGCGTTCCCTTGGCATCTTCTACCACATTAAGTTTCGTGGGCTTGGAAGCCCTGTAGCGACGGCCCAACGGGTGCTCGGGATTGTACTTTTCCTCTGACAAATCCTCGAATACATCGTTTATATTCGGGGGCGGTGTAGCAGACATAACGACAGGGTAGAATGGCCGGCCCAAGGATTCATGCGCCCATGTCTGATAGCGTTGTATTGCTTTTAAGGTTTGCAGAAATGGCCGAGCGCAATGAGCCTCATCCAGCAGGATTAAACTATCATTGGCGATAAGTCCCGCATAGATAGGCCAGATTCCTGAACTTCGGCCATAGGCGCGAAAAAGCAGACGGGAACCGATTTGATCAACAGTCGATGCAACTATTATCGGTTGCAGGGGATTGCGCGCCCAGGCTTCGGATCGGTACATCCCGCCGCGCAAGAGATAAGCCTCCAGCGGCCGTTCCTGGTCGGAATCAGTGGTTTCCCCGCGGGCAATAACTCGCAGATTGTCCGCAACGCGCTTGAGTATGCCCTCTTGAGCCTGCTTCAGTTTATTGCTCAGGTATCGGGCGCGTTCATAGGCCTCATCCACGATCATTCGTCGGTCCACCACGAAGAATATGCGACGCGGGGCAGTCATAGCTTGCTTGTCAGCCATTCGACAGGCCTGACTTGCCAAAGCGAATAGCGCGATATCCATACAAGCTGTCTTGCCGGATGCGGTCGGCAGGGCGATGGCGCCGGGCCAGGGCGACCTTGGTGTTTGTTTGTCAGACGTTTCGGAAGTTGACTTGTCTCTATTCAGTTCCGGCGCATTTTCCAATACCCTGTTTGCCAGTTGTTGCTGCCAGGCGAACGGCGGTTTGTCTTCTCCCCAGAGCGCTATAAAAAAGTCGAGAAAATCCGTCGGCTGTAATTCTGTCGGGGGCATCATCAGGCTTTCTTTTCGGTCTAATCCAGAGGACGGCACAGTCCGTATCCTCTGAAACGGCCAGCGCCGATGAGTACCGGCCCGTTCACAGGTTCGTCAAAGACGATGATTGCATGGTTGTGGCTTTGTTTTCCGTTATCTTTTTTACGGATCAGCTTTGGATAGTTCCGGGCAGGAGGGACGCCTTCAACCATAGAAACGGGAGACAGCAATACTTCACGAGGCTGTGGCAATCCTATATGTTCGCAAGCGTCTTTTACACTTTCTGTGGCCCTTTGAAATTTGTCCTCTCCGCTAAAATGCCTGTTCAAAACCACCGGTGTTACACTGGCCCAGACACGTGACGGCTTGGTCCACGTGTGCGGGATAAGATTTTTCGGTGGACGTTCACGCGTTTCCAGTTCCAATATGCTCTCGAACCATTGACCGTCAAAGAGCGTGTGCTGATGCGGCAGTCCCGTAGCAGGATCGTGCAGGAAGGTCTCAAGGCAGTTTTTGGCATCATGCGGGTCCAGTTTTGCAGGCAGGATCAGACCCAAACCCATAATCCGCCCATCTGCATGTTCGGCGCCAACAAAAGGGAGAGGAACCAATGCAATATGCGGCGCTGTGGACGGCGTCCCATCCGAGCGGTGGCCGCTAAACCATTCCGGTGGAGGTTGGCTTGAAGAACAGGTCATCAGCAGACCGCGCAGGGCCGCGGTAAGTTTAAGGGTTGTCGGCAAGGATACGCGTTTTCCTTTTATGCAGAGAACGATAAAGCGGGGGTCAAAGACCGAACCGGGCGCTTCTGTGGATAATGGAACTTCCAGGTGTCTGCTGTACCCTTGCCAGCGACCTGGTCCCGGACGCAGGGTTACAGGCTGCCCATCAGGGAACCGGGTTTGCAGACGCGTTTTCAGTTCCGATTTGTATTTTTCTTGTTCGCGAGGACTTCGTACACCACTTGTGCTATCTCCTTTTTGCTTTGCTGCAGCAAGTCGATTTCGTATGGTGTCAAAGTCCGGGGAGCGAGTGAGGTACCGAGCCTCTGATTGAGTAAGGCAAGAGAAGGTGTGGCCGAAGTGTTCCCGCCACCATTTTTCAAAATCCGTGCCGTGTTGTTGTCTGAGTTCATTTAATTGCTCCTGTGTGGGGCTTAGTTTAGCAGAATAAGGCTTACCGGTCAGCGCTACAGCGCCGATGACCTTACCGCCTTGTTGCTCAATCCAGCCACGCAGGTTTGCCACTGTTCCGCCTTGACCGATGAAGTCATCTACCATGATGTATTCGTTTCCTCTATCGAGTTTGCCAGTAAAGTGAGCCTGACGGGCAAGACGTCCATAGCCATCTGCGCCTGTGTGAGATACCACATTTGTCTGTACGACGGTAGATTCATATTCTATTTCGAGTCTCTCGCTGAGCAATCTTGCCAAAGCGATTGGAATTGCATTGATGCCTTCTCGTTCCCGGGCGTGTGCGCTCACCAGAGTGAGCTTTCCGCTATCACAGAATTCTGAAATCAGCGTCTTGACTGATGCAATTCCCCCATCGTCAACCAGATCGCTAACAAGATTACCGGCTGCAACGGCATTGCCTGTTTTGGCATTGTGATATTCCGTATGCTGTTTGGTCTCAGATTCGCCGACCAATAATACTGCGTCCGGAAAATCTCCCCAAGGTACCCTAGGTGGATGCTTCATGGCCTTGTGGTCTGCTTCTGCCCGTTCTATTTCATTGCGCAGATCATGATAAGCGAACCATTCGTTTTGATTGCAAGCCTGGGCAAGTTGATTCAGTCTGCCTGTGGAAGGAACTCGCAATCTGTGGTCGGCAATACCATCTGTAGGTACCCAGTGTTGGGTAACATTGCTATCTTCCTCTAACCAAGCCTGCACAAAAGAAGCAGAATGTCCTATGTGGGTAAGCTTGAATGCCAGCTTTTTCATTGCCGGACGATGTATGCCCAATTCTGCTTCTGACCAGATCAGGTACACCGTCGGGTCATGGGGAATGGCAACCGGGAAACCGCGCGGCTGACGTGAGCGATACTCTGGCAACAGGGCGAGCCCGGCAGCCTTGAGTTTTTTCAGTTCTCTGCTATTGGGTATCTTTCTGAGACTGGCATCGTTCACCGGCACAAAACTGGTAAAACTGCTGCGGTAGGTCGCACCTGAAGCGGCAATGGCGGGAGGAGGTAGAGTTTCAAGCCAGCGTAACGCTTCAGCTTCTACAGGATCTTCGTCCGTTTCGAACCAGGCAGCAGCCAACGCCATGAAAACCCGGTCCGGATGGGGCGGCCATTCAGCCTGTTCTTTTCCGGCGCCGTCGGCAGCGGCCATCGACCACCCGTTCAGGTAGTTGATGCCAAGGGCAAACATCGGATTTAGTCAGTTCTCTGGGCGATTGCCAGTTCCTGGCTGCGCCGTACTAACTCAACAAGATCAGGAGACGGGGTCAACTCGATTTCATCCTCCCAGGGGAGGCCGACAGATTTGGCTTCGGCAATTGTCGCTTGGAGCAGATTGAGAGCGTCACCAGGGGCTAGCTCGTATTCCTGGGCAATTTCTCCAGGACGGTCGAGCAGCACCCAGACCGGCTCATGCTCCGCAAACAACTGGCACCGGGAACGAAGGTCTGTATCGACCCGTGCCAGGCTGCCGGCGGCTAAACCTAAAGCCGCTAAAGTAGTGCGTGCCGCCAGATTTATATTATCATGATCCGAGTCTGTGCCGCCGTTGAGCGGGAAGCGTAGACGGCGCAGGACAGCTAAAGATAAAGTTGTCGTTTGTTTTGCTTTGGATATGGTGAAGCCGCCATCTGAAACACTTGGTGCTATGTTTCCATGAAGCACGTCTGATGGGTTGCCTTTGCCTTTTTTACCCACTTTTTTAGGCTTGGATTTTTCAGTTACAGCAGACCCGTCATCCAGAGTCCAATCCGGCGCATCATCTCCAGCTGCTTCCCGTGCATATAGCGGGCCTGCGTCAAGCATTATTTGAGCCGGGTCAAGGCGGCTGGACGTTTTTTTTCCGGGGATCGCGTCATACCCCACAATTTCCGATACAATTGCCCTTTGAAATTTACACCCAAGCTGCCCGCGAGGTCCTACCGAATCCCACAACCCGAACGCCAGAGCAGTAGGGCAAAGTCCGAACAACCCGGTGGCATTGCGTATATCTGCTGAGTCGAGCAGTCTGCCTTTGTCCGACTTGCGAAAAATTGTGCCATTCAGCAGACTGTCGCGAAATAACGCGTCGGCTATGCGGTGAGGCGCTTCAAGGCTGGTGACTGTAAATTTTCTGGGTAACTCTGGTTGGTCGAAACGAGTCAGCAGCAATGGCAGGTCCACCTTGCCGGCGCGCTGCGCGTCCAGCAAGGCCAACTCCATACGGTTAGCTTGCGATTGTACTGAATCCAGTAGAACGCATTTACGAACTTCTCCAGTTTCAGTGTCGATGCGTTCTTCGGTTGCGTATTTCCCACCTGCGTAAGTCGGCGGAAATATTTTATCACCTGCGCCCCCCGCTGGTTGATAGTCAGTAACACAACGAAATGCAGCAGCAGTTCCGGCTACCGCGTTCTTCAAGATTTCCAGATCGATTTTCATCGACGATACTCCTCTTTCTTTGGCAAGTGTTATTTTATCCTTAACTTATCAAAAACATCCAGGATCCCAAATCCCGCGTTAGAGATTTGAAACAGTCATTCAAGGCGCATTCTGCCTATTTGTAGTGCCTTACTCAATAGCAATGAGCCATGGTTTACCCTTGTATAGGGTAGGTTATCGCGCGCTCACGCTGGATTTGGACCATACCGGGCAGATTAACGTGGTCAGGACGATAAGACAGGGATGGGTGACCCGCCCCCCGCCGGTTCATTGCCACCAACGCCTTGATACCAACCTCGCCCTTGCCCAGGCGCCGCAACCAGTCCCCCAACAGGTCCGCTCTCGGTAGCCGCCGCAACCCTGACAACTTCCTCAATGCCTTGTCTTGCCGGATAGGCCGAACGTCCTCCAGACAACGCGCCCCGTCGTGCAACATCAGCATCCATAAGGACACTACGTCCGAGGGCCGGTAACCCCGATTGCTGCCGGGCACAGGAAAGTGCTCCTCCACCCAGGCCGAAAACCCTATCTGCCGCAGTCATTCGACAACACACACTAGGCCACCGCGCCCGGTCAATCAATCGTTGGTAGTTGCGATTCTGTACGGTATGATTTGCATAAGCCTTGTCTGTGCACCCATCGGCTGATAGTCGTTAATCTCATAACTTCATACAGACAAGGCTTTTTTGATTCCCGCACTTTCTAATGCGGGATTAGGGTTTTACAATTAAAGAATTGGCATTAAAATTATCGTTTGATAAACAAGAGTTAATCATATACGCATCGTGAGACCTCTATTTCTGACATTTGCAACTCTCTCCATTCTGGGCTTTTCATCTTCCTTATTGCTTGCCGGTTCCAGTGATAATCTTACCCCGGGGAGAGAATTTCGTGATTGTAGTCAATGTCCATTAATGGTGGTCATTGCATCAGGCATATTTATGATGGGAGCAAGCGCAAACGATACACAGCAACAGAATGATGAAGCACCTCAACATCAAGTGCACATTCCAAAGCCATTTGCCGTCGGCAAGTTCGAACTTACGCGGGGTGAATTTGCACAATTTATTATTGATACCGGCATGACGAGCGAAGATGGTTGTTTTCAGCGCACGGGCAGGATGCCGGAAAAAAGCAGTTCACTCAGCTGGCGCAACCCGGGATACCCGCAAACCGATGATCATCCTGTTGTTTGTGTAAGTTGGCATGATGCACATGCCTATACAGCTTGGTTAAGCGAGAAGACCGGTGAGCGATACCGGCTCCTGAGCGAAGCGGAATGGGAATATGCGGCCCGCGCAGGCACACAGAGTGAGAGGCATTGGGGTAGCTCTGAAAATGATGGATGCACCTACGCCAATGGCGCTGATCTGACTGGTGAGACAGACCTTCCCGGCTGGAAGGTTGCTCTGTGCCAGGATGGACACACCTATACCGCACCCGCAGGATCGCTGCAGCCGAATGCTTTCGGCCTTCACGACATGCTGGGTAACGTGGCAGAGTGGGTCGAGGACTGCTGGAACGACTCTTACACCGGCGCTCCCCTTGATGGTTCGGCATGGATGACCGGCGACTGCTCCCGCCCGATCTTGCGGGGCGCGTCGTGGCACGACGATCCAAGGTTCTTACGCTCAGCGAATCGTTATGGCTTTTTCTTCGGTGGGGCTGACAGCAAAAACATGCGCTACTACAATTTCGGCTTTCGGGTCGCCCGGACAATCGATAAACCCTGAAATTCCAATGAAGAGGAAAATCGAATGACACATTGTGACAAACTCTTACGAGGCATGATCATCACCATGGACGAGGCGCGGAATGTCTATATGGATGGCTATGTCGCCATTGACGGAGGGCGTATCAGCGCAGTTGGTCCATCGAAGACCTGCGATTTTTCTGCGAATGAAGAGATTGGCGGCGATGGCTACCTGGTACTGCCGGGTCTGGTCAATGTCCATTCCCATCTCGTCCAGGGCTGTATCCGCGGCATGGCGGAAGGCACCACTTTCGAGGAACGTCTGTTCGGGTTTTATTATCCGATGACAGGCGCCTGTGATGAACAGCGCTCCTACGATGCTGCCATGCCGCCGCTGTTGGACCTGCTTCGGCGCGGCGTGACGACAACCGCGGATGACCATTTCACCCACCTGCACAAACGCTCAATCGATGGTGTCCTGGCTGCAGTGCGCGCTACCGGTATGCGTTGTCGGATGGCGCGCCTTACAATTAATGATGCCAATGCCGTACCGGATGGTTTCCGGGAAGACCTGGATACCGGTCTTGCTGAGACTGAGCGCGTCAAGTCGGAATGGGAAGATGAATTAATCTCCGTTACCGCGTCGACCATCGGTATTACCTACTGCGAACCTGATCAACTCAAAGCCCTGTGGGAATGGACCGATGAGCACGATCGTCAGTTCGACATCCACGCCCCTGCCGTTTTCGACCAGAAATACCTGGCAGAGCGGCGCGGCTGGGAAGGCGGGTCATTTGAGTGGCTTGACGACGTGGGCATTCTCGGTCCCAATGTTATCGCTGCCCATGCGCAAAACCTCCGACCCGGTGAGGCAGAACTGATCCGTGACCGCGGCGCGGCAATTGCCCTGGTTCCGGATATGGAACAGGTACTCGGCCTGGTTACGTTTAATGCGCGCCAGTACCTGGATGCGGGCGCTACCTGTGGGCTTGGCGTCGACGGCCCAGTCGTGGCCTACGGGCACGATCTGTGGGCTGCCATGCGCGCCTTCCTCACGGCGCAGCGTATGGGGGACCAGCACAGACGGCTGACAGCCGACACCAAGGCGCGCTGGACAGGAGACGAGATACTTTACGGTAGTGCTGAACTGGCTCTTGAACTTGCTACTATTGGCGGCGCGCGTGCGTTGATGATGGACGAATATATTGGTTCACTGGAACAGGGTAAGGATGCGGACCTTCTGTTGATCGACCGGCGTGGTGAAACCCAGTTGTCCCCACCGGCCGCCCTGATACCCAACCTCGTCCTCGGCAACGGACCAAGCCCGGATTCGATTCGGAGGGTAATGGTCAAGGGTCAGACGGTGGTTCGCGATGGTGAACATGTCTCTGTAGATCGGCATCAGGCCGTGCAACGTTCGGATACCTTGCAACAGGTACTGCTGGATGAGTGTGACGCTAACCGCTTCGTGAGGATGCGCAGCCGGTTTAACTGGATAGGCGCGGACGCCGCTTCCTGATCAGCAGTTCCCGCAAACCGGGATTTGGGGGCTGTTTGTCCGTTCCGAGTCAGATTTATAAATCTCCGTGGTCGAACCGAAGGTCCTGGCCAGTCGGACAGCCATTTCACCCGGGATGCGGGAGCGGCAGTTCACGACGTTCGAGAGCGCCTGATGATTGAACTGGGCTACATCTTAGCTGTAGGTTTCCCATCGTCCAGCGTGGCAATGCCAGTGAGCGCCACCGGCGGTCTGTCCGGAAACTCCGCTACGAGACTCAGTTTTCCTCCCATCGCCTCAACGTAGCCACTGAGTGTGGAAATCAGTAGATCGCTACGCTTTTCTATACGGGATACATTCTCCTGGTTGATCCCGAGTTCCTTTGCAACGTGCATCTGCGTCTGCTTACGCGCCTTGCGCAGGTCTCGTAGAGACATTTCTTCGGCGATCAATTCCTTGGCGCGCTCCTCCACTTTCTTCCGGCGCGCCGGGGGCAGTTTGTCCAGTCTTTCGGTGAGTGTCTTCATCTTGTCCTCCTTTCATCTTTCAGCCGGTCGAGATGTGTATTGAACCTGGTGTCCGTTTTCTTGATCAGCTGTCTGTAAAAACGTCGTTCGTTTACACCCGATTTGTCACCAGCCACGAGCAGGATGGCCTTCCGCTGGGGATCAAAGGCAAAAGCGATTCGCCACACCCCGTCATCGGCCTGAAAGCGAAGCTCCTTCATGTTGGCGTGACGCGATCCGTTCAGGGTGTCCACCCTTGGGCGGCCAAGTGCCGGTCCGAATGTCTCAAGAAGCTTCGCTTGCGCGAGCAACTCATCCTGCACTGCGGTGGGCAAGGCATCGAAGGCCGGATCGAAGGCCGGATCGAATCCGACTTCCCAGTTCATGCTTTAAATATGATCCAAAAAGCATATGTTGTCAAGAGCATATTTCCCGGCCCGCTCTGAACCGGATCACCGCTGGCTGTGTTCGCACAACTGACAGCATGATATGACCCATTTTTCCTCAATTGGTTTGGACTGGATTCAGGGGAAAGATCAATGCAAACCGTTTCGTGAGGATGCGCAGCCGGTTTAACTGGGTAAGCGCGGACGCCGCTTCATGAGTGGCGTGGGCGTACCCATTAATCTTTTGCTGGTATAACCGGTAACAGCAAGTAGCCGGGTTGCTCCGGCCCGATGTGAATTGTCGTCTCCCCGGCGAAGATTTCCTGCGGTCGGTCCCGTAAATCATCATGCAGGAAGGGTCCGCAGCCACGCAACTCGTTCTTGAAATTGGACAGGCGCGCGCCCTTGGCATCGGGACACTCATAATCCTTGCCCCTTACACTCAGGGCGATGCGGTAACCTGCCGGGATCACCAGTGAGGTAGGCCAGATTTCGATATTCAGGTCCACGGGGACACCCGGCGTCAGTGGCTGTCGCTCATCATGGCTGTGATAAGGGCGCCAGGGTTGAGATAGAGTTTCATCCAGCTTGCGCTGAGATGCGCGCAGCCAACCCTGGCCGATGGGTGTACAGGGATCAATGGCGCCTTGAAAAACGATTTCCCTGCCGCCCGGGTCAAACACTCTCAGTACCAGGAACAGGTCCGCATCGGCGGTCGAAGAGGATATCCTGAGTTTACCGGCGGAGGGCCCGGTAATCTCGGTGTCAACCTCCAGCGGCGCTGAAAAAAAAGTGATCCCCTCTCCCTGGGCAGCAAAGCTGATTCGGCCGCCATCACCTGGCGGCGTAACAGTCAGGCTCATCCCGCCGGCCGCCAGGTAGAGCCTGGTCCATTGTGTTCTGGGGATTGGCCAGTCGTCCTCGCTACGCTCAACAAAGCCGTCGATACCCCGCACTTTGAGGTGAACCGGCGCTTGTGTTTTCCAGCCATTATCCTCGCCCTTCAAAAAGTAACCGAAGAAGCGCTTTTGCAGTTGCACGCCATAGTCCGTATAAAATTCTGTCCAGTGTTCAAGCCCGTGAGCTTCCAGCCATTTATGAGTCGACGCGGCGCGCACAAATCCCTCGAAATTTCCCCGCAGATGCAGGCCCTGGCCACCCCAATTGCCTGCGCTCAGGAACGGTACCGTCACCTTGGACCAGTCCGGTGAACGGGCGCGATGGTATTCGTCATCCAGGGGATGAGCAATAATATCAGCGCCGAAATCGCAACGATTGCCAGCCAACTCCTTATCAGTCAGGGTCTCGGGGCCGCACACAAGTTGGCCCGTCACTCGGCTTTTGGGACCCCGTTCACCAAGGCCGTATTGCACGGTTTTCACCTGCATGTCGTACCAGTTGGCCCAGAAGGTGCTCAAGATGCCACCGTGGTGGGTCATGTCGCGATACCAGTCGGCAGCCCCCTCCCAGATACACATCGCTGCCAGGTAACGCGGTTGTCTGCTGGCGACTTGCCATTGATTAATACCGTAGTAAGACACGCCGCTGAGACCGACTTTGCCGTTGCTCCAGGATTGCTCACCCGCCCATTCGATGCACGCGACAAAGTCCTGGGTCTCCCGTGGTGAAAAGTGATCGACGTAGCCGGGTGAACAGCCACAGCCGCGGGAGTCCACTCGAACACAGATATAATCCTCAGGCACCCACTTTTCCGGGTCGACGACTTCCCAATTCTGATATTTGTTTGTTGAGCCTGCGCTAACGTCCGGATGCTCCTGCGCCATCCGCTGCCAGGCGCTGGGATAACCTTCCTGGAACGCCAGGCCCTTGGCATAGGGACCGTAGCTCAGGATCACCGGGTAGCGTCCCTGTTCGACCGGACGGAATACATCCGCACGCAGCTTCAGACCATCATCCATTTCGATCATGACATCCCAGTCGATGAGCATTCCGTCCCGAACTTCTGATGCTTGTCTAGCCCGCATATCTCACCAATTCGCTTGTCATCAACGGAAAACTCTTTGCTGTCAATAAGCTACAGTGATCATATCACTTTTACTACCATCACACACTGCGCTGGATGCGATATGCGAGCTAATCATATTGATTCAAGCTGTGCCGGTACAAAATCCATCGGGTTTATTCGGGGACATAGGCAATGAGATCCAGCAGGGTATTGGCGCCGGGCACCACGAAGGGAGCATGCAGCCCGATGGTGGTGGACGCGGGCCGGTCGCCCGGAAAATAGCCGGCCCATTCCTCAATGGACTCGGCAAACCATTGAAGGTCACTATGAAAGCAGGCACGCCGGCAAATATTTTCTACCGAGGTACCGGCCGCCTCACAGATAGCGGCAACGTTCTTCATCATATATCTCATCTGCGCCTGTGCCGGCGACCCATACCAGGGAAAATTCGGGTGGCGGCTCATGCCGTCCGCCAGTTTACCGGCGCAGTCGAAGGCCATCTGAGTGCTGAAAAACAGGAAGTTGCCGGCCTTGATAGCCTGGGCCTCATGACCCAGGGGTTCCGGCGCCCCTGATGTTTCGATGGTTTGTTTCTTTTGTTCGGCATCATCAGCAAGCAAGGTCAGGGCAATCTCAACCCGGCTACCCCGACCACCCATGCCCATATAGGGAATGACCACACGGGCCGGTGGATTTTCAGGAAACCACCTGCGCCAGACCCGGTCCATGGCAGCAAAATCCTGGGGATGACCGATATAAACGTCGGCCTTGACCGTGTTCTCAAGTGAAGCGCCGGCCAGGGCAGCGATGTTGGCAAGCTTCTCAAGCACATAGTCGGTTTGTCGTTCTACGGGTTCACCGATCCAATAATTCGGGTTTACCCGGGCCTTGTCAGCAATGGCGGTTGGTTTCCCCAGATGTGTCGGGCTTAAACTATCCCCGACCCAATCCACCGGGCTTTCAGCGGCCAGAAATACCCAATCACCGCGGCGCAGGGCCGGCGCATGACCGGCGCATGTTGACTGCCGATCTCCAGGCAAACCGTAGAAAACCGATTCGTCATCATCGTCGAAACAAATCATGTCTACTTCGAGTTTGGTACCAAGGCACATCAATTCTCGTACGCCCAGCGCAGAGGATGGTGGGCAAGGTCCATCGATCATGGCCCTGCGAATAGCCAGGTAGGGATCAATACAGAGCCCCGTCCAATTATCACCACGCTCGAATGCTGCCGGTGTCGGCTCGGCCGACACAAACCATTCCCAGATCCTGGCCATGTCACGGCTGATGTCGCAACCTGTGGCCTTGATGGTGTTGGTCAGATTATTTAACACATAGCGGGACTGTAGTTCCAGTTCGTTTTCAACATAAGGGTTCCCGGGTCTGGCTTCCGGCGCAATTCCCGTCTTAAAGTCACTGGCGAGTTGTCCTGCAATGAATACCCAGCCTCCCGCCTTGATAGCAGGACTGTAAGGCATGAGCGGCTTCGGTACGCCGGCTTCCAGGCCCGGCCATACTGCCTCTGGTTTAGATTGTGGGTTGGTGTCGGCCATTTTCTCTTACCCCAAAGGTCATGTATCGATTGTTTTAAAAGATTAGTTTATCATATGATAACTTGATCAGGACGTACAAATTGGAGAACGGTTATGGCGAATTTTGGAATTGCAGGTTTGGATTGGCAACAACGCATCAACTGGGACCGACTGCGCAGGTATCGCCTGGAGCGGGCGCGGGAGCGTATGAAGGCCCACGGCCTGAGTGCCTTACTGCTCATGTACGATGAAAATGTCCGTTATGTCACGAGCACACTGACACCCGGCTGGAATCGACTGAAACCGGGACTGCGTTACGCGATGTTGTGCGGAGACGATGCGCCGGTGCTGTTCGAACAGGGCGACGTGGGGATGCAAGTTGAGCGTCACTCACCCTGGTTGCCGAAGGAAAACGTCCGCTGGTCCTATGCCTGGATCAAAGGCGCCGCGGGTGCGGCATCTTCACAACAGGTGAAGAAATTCACCAATGCCATCGTCCAGGAAATGAAAAAGAGTAACGTGGCGGGTGGCAAGCTCGGTGTCGACTTTGTCGACATTAATATGATTCAGGCGTTTAAAGATGCCGGCATCGACTGGACTGATGGCATGACTCCGATGATGGAGGCACGGGCCATCAAGAATGTCGATGAACATGAATGTATGCGTATGGTGGGCGCGATTGGTGATGCCGCACATTGGGAGTGTATGAAGTTCCTGCAACCCGGGCGCACGGAAAACGCCGTGACGGCCCACCTTATGGAGTTCCTTTATGCCATCCCCGGCATGGAAGATGTCGAGGACGTTATCGTGTCATCGGGACCCAACACATGGCCGAACTGGCGGAATTTCTCCGACCGTATCATCAAGCCGGGTGATATTGTTTTTATGGATCTGGCGGCGCTGACCTGGAACGGCTATAAATCCTGTTATTATCGTACCTACTGCGTCGGCAAGGAGCCAAGCCAGGAACAAAAAGACGTCTATGCCACCGCCCTTAAATGGCTGTATGACTCCATCAAAGCGGTGAAAGTCGGCACCACAACGCGGGAGATCGCCTCCCAGTGGCCCTCGGCCAAGGAGGCATGGGGATACGAGGAAGAGGATCAGGCGGCAGCGAATCTCTGGGGTCACGGGCTGGGGTTGGCCCAGTACGATCAGCCTGTGATTTCGCGCATCTGGTCGCTGGAGCATCCGGTGGAGATTAAAGCGGGCATGGTGTTCGCGTTGGAGACCCAACACGGTAAGCAGTTTGAGTGGGGCGTGCGCATTGAAGAAATGCTCATTGTTCACGATGACAGCATTGAGATCATCTCCAACTTCCCGGTGGAGCAGATTACCGTTGTCGATCCTTTACCAGGGTACTCGACTTTGGCAAACCGCTGAACGGATTATCAATGACCTACCCGCAAACCCAGACTGCCGTACTTCAGGCGCCGCGACGTATCGAGCTTCAGTCTCGTCCCAGGCCGGTTGCCGGCCCCGGCGAAGTAGTGGTTCGTGTCGCCGCCACTGCGGTTTGCGGTACCGATCTTGAAATCTATACCGGCCGCCACCCTGGCGTGAACTATCCTGTAGTCATGGGTCACGAGGCCACCGGAACGGTGGCCGAAGTCGGCGCCGGTGTCGCCGGCCTTGAACCAGGGCAGCCGCTGCTGATCAACCCCATCATTGCCTGCGGGAATTGCGATCCGTGCATGAACGGCAGGGAGAACCTGTGCCGCAACGCGGGGTTGTTCGGACGCGAAGTAGAAGGTTCCCTGAGTCAATTCGTGTGTCTGGCGAGTCGCTATGTGTACCCACTGCCGGCTCACCTGCCCCTGGCCGAGGCTACGTTGATCGAAACACTGGCAACGGTAAGGCATGCGCAAAACCGGGTAGGTATCCAGGCAGGAGAATCCGTAGTTGTAGTAGGTCAAGGCACCACAGGCCTGTTGCATACACGGCTGGCTGTGCTCTCCGGCGCTGATCCGGTCATCGCAATCTCCAGGACTCAATGGAAGCTGGACATGGCAGCCGGGACGGGCGCGCATCATTGCATCAATACCGGTGTCGAAGAGGCCGTGGAAGAAGTGATGCGGTTGACGGGTGGGGAGGGCGCCGACGTAGTCGTGGATACCGCCGGGGGGGCAGGAACCCTTGCCCCGAGTGTCGACATGCTGCGACCGGGCGGTCGTTTATCCGCGTTCGCAGTCAGTCACCACACAATAACGGACTTCTCCAGTTTCCCGCTTTATTTCAAGGAAGTGAGTATCATCGGTTCTCGCGCATTGTTGCCTGGGGACATGGCTCCCTCCATCGATCTGGTTGCATCAGGCCAGGTAGACGTGGCTGGTTTCGTTTCGACGACCTATCCATTGCATGCTACCCCGGAGGCCTTTATGGAATTCGAACATAACTCAAGCCGTATCCTGAGAATAGTGATCGACGCCTCATGACAGAATTACTGGTTCCACTGAACTCGAACGAAGCCGCCGACCCCAATCGCTTCGGTCCCAAGGCTGCAAACCTGGCGAAACTCGGCAAGGCCGGGTTACCTGTGCCCGGCGGCAGTGTTCTGGATGCCGAGGCCTATCGTCTGCAGTTGGACTCGCTTGGATTGACGGAAGTTGCCCGCGAGGTGTTTGCCGGTGAGGGCTTGAAGGCCCGGCGTTGCGCGCTCCGGATAAAACTCGCGTTGATGGATGGAGCCCTGGAAAAAGCTGTTGAGGCCACGCTGCTCACGACCTGGCAAGAGTTTGAAAAGACGGAGAATGTGGTCCGTTCCTCGGCGCTGGTTGAGGATCGCGCTGGTTCAAATTTTGCCGGCCAGTTTGAAAGTTTCCTGGGTATCGAGCAGCAGCAGGACTTTTTCACTGCGGTGCGAGCCTGCTGGTCGGCGCTCTGGTCAACCCGGGCATTGCGCTACATGGCCGGGCACAGCATGGACCCTGCCGCTACGGCAATGGCATTGATCATTCAACCATTGGTAGCGGCGCGTGTCAGCGGCGGTGGCTTAAGCTGGACGCCGGATGGGGACATGCTGTTGAGCGCCACGTGGGGATTGGGATCGGCAATTGCCCAGGGTGAAATCGTCCCGGACAGATATCTGCTGAGTCGTGACGGCAATCTGCGCGAGGCCCGGTGCGGACGCAAGTTCCATGCGGTTACTTGTGTGCATGGCGCCCAGCGCGTTGAACGAGACCTGGTGGAGAGCCAATGTCTGAGTAAAGAACAGGCAATCAAGCTTGGCCAATTGCTGCTGCGCGCTGAAGACGTCATCGGTGGGCCGACAGAGATTGAGTGGGCGCTGGACGACCTGGGTTTCAAGCTCCTCCAGGCACGGCCTCTGCAGGTTGCCACAGCAACAGTACCCGATGAAATCTGGCTGCGTCACCCTCGGCTCAATGGCCATCCCGCCGGCGTCGGCTGGGGTAGCGGGCGCGCCTGCGTTGTGAATTGTGAATGCGAACTCACCCGGGTAGCGCCCGGAGACATCCTGGTCACCAAGGTAGCCGGACCGGCATTAAGCCACGTCTTGCCGAGCGTGTCCGGTGTGGTCGCGGAACTGGGTGGCAGCACGTCTCATTTTGCCTCTCTTGCCCGGGAGCGGGGCATACCCATGGTTCTGGGTGTGCTTGACGCGACAGAACGAATCCCCGATGGTTCGATGGTTGCCGTGGATGGTGTCGCCGGCGTGGTACGCTGGATGAGTTGAATATAAAACAAACTTATGAAATCTGGACTCAAAGATACTGCCACAGTTCGCCGACGGCTTTCGGCCAGCGACCGGGAGCAACAAATCGTCAAGGAAGCGATTAGTTTTTTCGCCGAAGTGGGTTTTGCCGGACAGACACGGGAACTGGCGCAGCGCCTCGGTATAACCCAGCCACTTCTATACAAATACTTTCCCACCAAGCAGGATCTTATCGAGCGGGTCTTCGATGAAGTCTATATCAATCGCATTGATCCATCCTGGTATTCGTTGTTACGAGACCGTTCCAAGTCACTGCATGATCGCCTCTGTGAGTTTTACGGGAAATATTCTGACGCTACCCATCGTTACGAATGGATCAGGATTTACATGTTTTCAGGGCTTAGAGGCGAGGGGCTCAATCGTCGCTATATTCGGGTCGTGGAGGATAAGCTTCTGAAGCCGATTTGCGCAGAGCTGCGCGACTATTGCGGCTTGCCTTCCGTGCAGGAGAAACCCATAACAGAGCTCGAGCTGGAGCAGGTATGGGTGCTGCATGGGGGATTGTTCTACTACGCGGTACGCAAACACATTTATCACAGCAAGGTCAATGAGGACTTTTCCGCCGTAGTCTCGCAGGGTGTGACTACGATGCTCAAAGGTCTGAATGTCAAAAGTGAGTTATGACGCAGCATACCGAACAAGGTGATAGTTGGCCGCGCAGTGTGGGGATCCTCGGGCTCGGCATCATGGGTTCAGCTTTTGCCCGTAACCTGATAAAAGCCGGACACCAGGTAGTTGGCTTTGATCCGTATCCGGTACAGTGCCGGAAAGCCGGGGAGATGGGTGTCATTATCGTCGAAACTCCGACAGACGTTGCTGAGAAGTCGGATCTTCTGCTTTCGAGCCTGCCTGGCCCTCAGGCGCTTGATGACAATGTAACTGAGATTGTCAACATCGAGTCTGGTCGGCTTGGCGGCCTCATTATGACTGAGCTCAGCACATTGTCACTGGAATGCAAAACCGCCAACCGGGACAGGCTGGCAGCAGCAGGTATACCCTTACTCGATTGCCCGATTAGTGGCACCGGCTCCCAGGCTGTTACCGGTGATATCGCTATTTACGCCAGCGGCGATGCTGCAAGCTGGGAGAAATGTAAACCCGTCTTTGCGGACTTCAGCAGAGCCGGCCATTATCTCGGTGAGTTCGGAAACGGCACCAGGGCAAAGCTCATCGCCAACCTGCTGGTTGCCATCCACAATGTGGCCGCGGCCGAGGCAGTTTTATTGGGCGAGCGCTGCGGTATCGATCTCACCATGCTCTGTGAAGTGATTGCCAGCGGCGGCGGTACTTCTCGTGTGTTCGAGTTACGTAGCCCGTTGATGATTCGCGATGAGTACGAACCCGCGACCATGAAGCTCGATGTCTGGCAGAAAGATCTGGATTTGATCCGCGAGTTTGCAGAGAAATACGGCGTCACCACACCGCTTTTTACGGCCAGTGCCAAGTTGTATCAAAGCGCGATCGAGGATGGTCGCGGGCAACAGGATACCGCCGCGGTTTGCTCGGTATTACGCAGTATGGTGCAAAGTTAGCGTCCGGGGACGGATTTAAATCCGTCCCCCCTCTCCCCCGGTCATCAGGCACTGGCATAGCGTTTAACCCCATCCTGGCCGCGATACACGCGCAGTTGCCCTTTCTCAAGTAAATAATTCAGGTGGGCCAGACTCTCTCCGGTCGCAATGATCAAGCTGCGTTGGTCAACGGCTCTCTTGAATAAAGCAGGGAATGTATCGACCGCACGTTGCGGTTCCCGGCATAGTTCGTGGAGCTTGGTCAGTGCGCTTTCATGACCATCAATCAACTGTTGCAGGCGCTGGTGTGCGCCGTGAAACGGGTAACCATGGGAAGGCAGAACCAGGACGTCTGCCGGCAGAAACTTTTGCATTTCCCTGAGGCTATCCAGCCACTCCTGCAACGGGTTTGCGGCGGGTTCGGTTGGTCGAACACTCACATTGGATGAAATCCTGGGCAGGATCTGGTCACCGCCGATGAGCAGGTTGAGCGCGGGACAGAACAGACACGCATGTTCCGGTGAGTGTCCGCGGCCGATTATAACCTGCCAATCCTGTTCGGCCATACGCAGCCGGTCAGCTTCGGCCAATCGATGGAATGACTGGGGGAGCGCGCCGATAAATGAGCCGAACATGCCGAAACGACTGCGGTAAATATCCAGGGATTCCTCGTCAAACCCCGCCTCGGAATAAAACCGCAGACCTTCTTCCGGCGCCTCTTTACCGGTGTCCTCGACCAGCACGCGGCAGGTGAAATATTCCAGGCTCGTCATCCACAAATCCACGTTCCAGCGTTTGGCGAGCCATCCTGCCAGACCGACATGGTCTGTGTGCATATGTGTCACGATCAAACGTGTAACAGGCTTACCGTTCAAACGACGTGCAAAAATTTGCTCCCAGAGATCGCGGGTTTCATCGTTTGAGATTCCGGTATCTACAATCGTCCAACCCTCCTTGTCTTCCAGCAGCCACAGATTAATGTGGTTCAAGGCGATAGGCAGCGGCATTCGCAGCCAGGCCACACCGGGCGCGACAAATACAAGCTCGCCGGGCGGCGGCTTGTCACTGAAGGGATATGACAGTTCCTTCGGTTCTGTAATCATCATGGCAACCTGCACAGGTTGAGCCGTTTGGTTTGATTTGCCATCTTGGTACTCTCATTTATGTTCCGGATAGTGTAACAATATTCTTATATATGAACAATTAATCCTTGTATATGGAAAACTTGACATTTAAGAGCACCTCTTTTATTGTCTCTCTCATCACATTCTAACAGGTAATATAGGATAGATTCACACCCGGCCTGTCCTGTAATTACAGAGATTCGTCGTGCTCATCGCCGCGCAATCCACCGGAGGCTAAGAAGCTATGGATCGAAGAACATTCTGCCAAACCAGCCTGGCTGCTGTAGCGGCAGTTTCATTTCCAACCTGGCGAGGTTACGTATCCGCTAATCCGTTGGTGACGGAGATCAGTGCAGTAACGGGCGGGGGTGATGCAGTCTCAGTGGAAAGGACTGCCATTGAAGATCTGCGCAACAGCTTGCGCGGGCGACTGTTGTTGCCTGACAGTGAGGGTTACGACGAAGTTCGTCAATTACGCAATCGCATGATTGATAAACGCCCGGCGCTCATCGCTCAATGTGCCGGCGCCGGAGACGTTCGCGATGCCGTGAACTTTGCCCGCCACTATAACCTTCTTACGGCAGTCAGGTGTGGCGGCCACAACGTTGCCGGCAAAGGCAGCTGTGACGGCGGCATTATGATCGACCTGTCGCCACTGCGAGGTGTTCGGGTCGACCCACTGGCTCGTAGCGCCCGCGTCGCCGGAGGCTCATTGCTGGCGGCCCTGGACCAGGAGACCCAGGCCTTCGGACTGGTCACTACCTCCGGGACGGTATCCCACACGGGTGTAGGCGGTCTCACCCTGGGAGGTGGATTTGGTCGGCTCGCGCGCCAGTACGGTCTGGCTTCGGATAATGTCACGGCTGTGGATATCATTACCGCCGATGGTCAGTTTCGACGCGCCAGCGCTAAGGAGAATCCGGATCTCTACTGGGGCGTCCGTGGTGGCGGCGGCAACTTCGGCGTGGTCACCTCCTTCGAGTTTCAACTTCATCCCCTGGAACATCAGGTGATTGGCGGCGAAATTTTCTTTCCCTATTCACAAGCCAAGCACCTCCTGAAGTTCTATGCCGATTACTGCCATGATATGCCCGACGAGATGTACGCTGATATCGTGCTCTTCGCGCCCCCTGCAGGTATGGGTCACATGGTTTATTTCAACGTGTGCTATTCCGGTCCTCATAAGCACGCAGAGCGCGTCCTCGAACCATTACGGCGTGCCGGAAAACCCTTGCGCGATGACATCAAGGCCATCGACTATGTTGTCTTACAACGCGACAGCGATGACACCGACCCGCGCGGGACCGGCCAGTACCTGAAGAGCGGCTTTACCACTGAGATTTCCCCTGGTCTCATCGACGCACTGGTGGATAACCTGGAGTCAAACCCGAAGCGCGGCGGCATGGCTTTCTTCCAGCAGGCAGGCGGCGCAGTTGGACGCATTGCCCCGGAGGCGACGGCCTTTCCGCATCGCTATCCCAGCCACAATCTGACAGTAGCAGCAGTGTGGAAACGCGGGACCGAAACTGCGCCGCACGTGCGTTGGGCCCGGCAATACTGGAAAAGAGTCGAGGAGTTCACCTATGGTTTCTACAGCAACGATGAGTTCGCGGTAACTCAAAGCAAGGCGCAGTCCAACTACCTGGGCAACCATGACCGAATGGTCCAACTTAAGAACAAATACGATCCGACAAATTTATTCAGGTTAAACTCAAACGTTCGACCAAGTGTCGGCTAGCCAGGATATTGAACCAGCGCAGCTTACGACAGCGATGAAAGTGATAAACTGTGAGTAACTCATTGACAGCATTGGACTTTCCGTTTATGACAAGCGATCTGGTGCAATATCCGGGCTAAAATGAGAGCGAGGATAAGACAAAACCATGATTGAACCGAATAGAATTCCATGCTTGCGCCTGGCCTGCACGGCGCTGTCACTTTGCCTGCTCCTCTTCACCACTACAACTGCCGTCCATGGAGACGAGTCTGATGGCGTCTGGCAGTCCCTGAATGTGGTAGACGTCAAGACACTGGAGTGGGATGACCGGTTTCGTATGGGCAAACACCGCAGGAGTAAGGGGAAGCTGCTGTATTCCAATGCGGATGGAGCCACCTTGATTTACCTGGACATTGTCCCGGGTTGGGATGCCTATTTGAAGGATTGGCATTATCACGACTTCCACGAGTGGGGCTATGTGCTGGAAGGGAATTTCATACATTATGAGTTCGTCAGTCCTGTGCAAAAACTGGGCTCTATGGTGCGCATGCGAACAGGCACCTGGATGGACAGACCCGCATACAGTATTCACGGCAATCGGTCGGATGTCATGGCGCGGCAGAAGATACCGCCCAGCTCGGTGCATCTGGCGTTCGCCTCGGGTGGCGAGACGATCTCTTTGGACCCGGAGTCGCGCAGGTATAACGATTCATGGAAACAGGTCAAACATTGGACCAATGCCCATTTTCAGCACTCGGCAATCCCTGAGGAAATGGAATGGGAAGCAGACAAAGAGTTGCCGGGGGTGAGCGTCAAATGGCTGAGCGACGATTGGCAGGGCGGTTTTCGCTCCGTGCTTCGATACGCGCCGCCCGGCTGGTCACACCCACAGGCGCCGCAACGCAGTTATTTCAAGAAGGCGCAACGGTTTTATTACATCTTGTTTGGTGACCTGAAAGTAGGAACAGCTGCCGGTCCCAACGAAGCCAATCAAACCATCCTGGTAAAGAAGGACCACTTCATCGACCGGCCGCCGTTGAGCATCTGGGCCTGGCAGGAAGGCCCGCTAACGGAAAATGGCGTGATGTGGCTCGAAGTTACCTATGCCGAAGGCACGTGGGTGGGTCACGGCCCTATCGAGCCGCCCTCGCGTTTGCAGCCGCCGCAAGCCCCGCGAGACGACCAAAGGTAGTCGCCGTCATTAATCCGTTTCCGGCCAGGTAGCCGGATGCGTCGGGTCCGGATATGCCCCTGGCAGCGCCGCCGCCGGCGTAGAGGTTCGGAAATAGCGAGCCGTCCGGTCGTAGTACGCGGCCGTTTTCGTCAACCTTCAGGCCACCCTGCGTATGAAACAGGGCGCCGGTCACCTTGACCGCGTAGAAGGGCGCGGTCAGAACGTGCTTGCCCTTGAAACTCCTTCCAAAGCTGTCAGTAGAATCACTATCGACCAACCCGGTAATTTCCGCCAGAGTTTCCGTCAGCGCATCGATAGGTAAATTTGTCTGCTCGCAAATTGCTTCCAGGGATTCGCCGCATCGAATCGCGCCGGCCGAGATGGCATCCTGATAATCATCGAATTCCAGCATCAGTTCATGGCGTTTTTCATCGTAAAATGTCCATGCGACAGCATCCTGTTGGCGAAGAACATCGACTGCCTGTTCCGAGTAACCGCGCGCCTCATTGGAGAAACGCCGGCCTTGTTGATTGACCTGGATGCCGCCCTCGACGATAGTAGGCCACAAAATCGGGATCCCGTAACCTTTTGCCAGGCCGGCATGTCCCTGGTATGCGCTCATGTCGGCAACCGCAGCGCCAAGCGCCTCGCCCCAGAGCAGCGCGTCACCTTTGTTGCCCGGATGACCAAAGAACTCGCCATTCTCAATTTCGGGAATATACCTGCTGACCATTTCCGGGTTTCCGGCAAAGCCACAGCAGGCGAGGATGAGAGCGCGGCAGGCTAAATCCTCATATTTACCATCCGGCCTCCGACAACGTACCCCATGCACGCGACCATCTTCATCAGCGAACAGGTCGGTAGCACATGCTTCGGTGAGGATATCGACGCCTGCCCTGTCTGCCGCGTTGCACAGGCTGCCCATGAGTTCGGAGCCGGTTCGATTTGGCGTGCCGTGCATACGCATCACCGAATGACCCGGGTAAAGAAAGCTGTCGACCAGGGACAAAGGGACTTTTTGATTATTGACCAGCCATTCAATGGTGGCGGCCGATTCCCTGGCGAGCGCCAGGACGATTTTCTCATCTGTCCTGAAACCCGTCTTTGCACAAACATCGTGTGCAAACTGTTCGGCCGTGTCGTGGATTCCTGCGGCTTGCTGAAATGACGTCCCGGCTCCCGGTATCAGTCCGGTCGACATTGCAGTTGTTCCCAGCGGACTGGGATCCCGCTCGAGAATCAACACTTCGGAGCCTGCCTGTCTGGCGGCCAAACCGGCGCATAACCCGCAGGCGCCTGCGCCGATGACAGCAACGTCTAGTTCCAGGCTGAAGTCGGCGGCGGATAAGGAAAGAATACTCACAGGTAGATTGCAGGGCTGAGATTCAAGCGCTGGATTCCGCACAAACCTGGGTTTGATCTTGCTGGTATTGTGCATATTGACAGGCATTTCTCGCCGCAATACGCCCCAAAGTGATCGCGGGTCCGACACTCATTCCACTCAAGACTGCGTTTCCCATCATTTGAGCGCAGCCCAATGTTTCCCCAACCGCGTAAAGATCGGGAATCACCTTAGCGTTATTGTCGGTTACCTGTAGTGAATGGTTTACTGAAACCCCGCCATGAGAAATCAATATACTGCCGGTTATCGGAATACTGTAAAATGGCCTATGAGTGAGTTTATCGCCTAACTTCACCCTGTTAAATTCTTCATCGACACCGCGTGTCACAAAATTGTTATATTTTGTGACCGTCCGGCTCAGGCGATTTGCATTGACACCGATCCTGGCAGCAAGTTGCCGAATCGACGCTGCTTTCTTGACAACCCCACGCGAAATTTCACGCCGCAGTTGCTCTTGGGTCCAATCCAGTCCGCCCGGATTATCACGATTCTTTATCCTCTCATCAAAGACGTAAAAGAAACCTAAGTCGGCTTGCTCAAGAAAGGCTCTCTCTCTTTCATCGGGACTGTCGGCGTGTTCATTAACAAACCGCAAACCTTGTTGGTTAACCCAAATGCCGTCAATATAGTGATCGGGGGGGTGTTGCAAGCGCCCGGACGCACCCTTTACGGTGCCCGGGAAGGAGATAAAAATGTCCATGTTAGTCAAATTCGCGCCAACCTGTTCAGCCATGACTATGCCATCTCCGGTCGCATGTGACAGACAGATCACCTTGGATTTTGCGATCTTCCGGTTATATTTTTCCTTCAATTCTTCACTGGCCCCGTAACCGCCCGTTGCCAGAATCACTGCTTTCGCCATCAGCCTGGAACTGTTCCCGGCGCCATCAACAACTGCGACGCCGATAATCTTGCCGGCATCATCCCTGATGAGTCTTGTGACCCGGGTATTCAGTCGCAGCGTTACATCACCTCGCTCGATACGTTTTTCCAACTCTGTCCAGAAGGGTCCTAAAAGCGACCGCGCATAGTCAGGTCCCACATACGTACGCGGCGCACTGTAATGGTCATGGTCGTCTTCGAGAAAAGGCGATTCAGGTGTGAATTCGACACCGATTTTAACCAGCCAGTCGATCATCGCCGCCGCATTTTCAACGGCAATCTTCAATAACTCGGAGTTATTCCTGTACCTGCCCATGCGCATGGCGTCCCGATAATGCGACGCAGGGGAATCCTCGATGCCTTTGGCGATCTGAACTTTACTGTCGGCGCCGCTTATATGGCCACCCGAGATGTTCAACATTCCGCCGACAAAAGGATTTTTATCCAGCAGCAAGACCTTGGCGCCAAGATCGGCTGCCTGGATCGCGGCCGGCATCCCGGCATTGCCGGCGCCGACAATCAGTATGTCGACAACAGCATCAGGGATGTCGAGCCGGACTTTATCATTGTCATCAGCGGCCCGGATTTGTTTGCCACTCAAACCACCCAAGGCGCCCACTCCAGCCCCTAACGCGGCAAATTTGATTATTTCTCTTCGCCTTAATTTTTTCAGGTCAGCCATAGATATTCTGAATTACACTGTGCTCTTTTTTCGCTCGGTTTATCGATTGTAATCTATTATTATATTCTTTATTTATCATCTGATAAGCTACAAGCTGTTGTCAAGATGAGATAAGTTCTCCAGGAAATAACAAACACAGAATACAGGGCCTTCCTCATGAAAAATATTGTCCCGTCGGGTATCACAATTTGCATGAGCTTGTTGTTCTGCATCCTCACATCCAGCAATGTACAAGCACAGGATAAGGAAACCTCGGCAGACTGGAAGACATTACAGGTTGTTGATGTCAACGCATTGGAATGGGACGACCGCTTCCGCATGGGAAAAAAGGGAACATCAACCAGCAAACTGCTTTACAGGAACGATAGCGGCGCAATTATGTTCTATGTTCAATTTTCACCCGGTTGGGACGCTGAAACCAAAGATCGCCATTACCATGACTTCCATGAATGGGGCTATGTGCTCGAAGGAGATTTTATTCTTTATGAATTCGTCAGCCCGGAACAAACCATGGGGACACTGGTCGATATGCGGCCCGGGACCTGGATGGATCGACCCGCTTACAGTGTTCACGGCAATCGCGCCGACGCCATGCAGCGGCAGAAAGTGACCCCTGGCTCATTACAATTACTCTTCGCCGAAGGTGGAAAGACGATCAGCCTGAATCCGAACAGTAAAATTTACAGTGATGAGTGGCGCGAGGTGAAACAATTTACTAACGCCCATTTTCAGGACACGGCAACCACCGAGGCGATGGAATGGGAGGAAGACGTGGAACTTCCCGGTGTAAGTGTCAAGTGGCTGAGCGATGATTGGCAAGGGGGCTTTCGGGCCAGGCTGCGTTACGCGCCACCTGGCTGGACACATCCACGCGCGCCTGAAAAAACTTATTTCGAGAAAGCGCAGCGGTTCATCTACGTTTTATACGGCGATATGAAAGTTCTGATGTCGGACGGCCCTGATGACGCCGGTAGGAATATGACGATTACCAAAGATTTTTTTATTGATCAGCCACCAAGAAGTATATGGAGATGGGATACGGGTCCGGTGACGAATTCAGGATGTATGTGGCTTGAAGTAACCTACGCAGAGGGTACCCGGATAGGAAACGGCCCTATTGAAGAGATGAAAATTCTCCGTTAGCCCGCATTTCTTACCAGTTGATGCGATGATCGCGCCGGATTTTTGCCGCCAGCGGGTGCCGGAGCCTGCCCCGTACTTGATACGGGGACCGAAAGCATAGCCGTAGCTACGGTTGAGGGACAAATTGTCAGGACAGACAATTTGCACGGCGACAGCCGCCCGCAGGGTTGCGCCCAGAGCCTGCCCCCCTGCTTACAACCGCAGGGGCAAGCTCTGTATGGAGTTGAGCAGGGGGATGGGCGCAATGAACACGTGCCCGCTGGCGGCACAAATCCATCTGGAATGGATTTGGACACTCGAAGAGTGCCCGAAGGGGGCGCTCCAGAGCCTGCCCCCCTGCTTACAACCGCAGGGGCAGGCTCTGTATGGAGTTGAGCAGGGGGATGGAGCGCAGCAAAAAGACAAGCGAGACAAATCGGCAGGATAGCCGATTTGCACGGCAACAGCCGCCCGCAGGGTTGCGTACATGGATGTGCGCAATGAACGCATCAAGCGCAATCTGTTATGTTGATATAGTGAGCAGATTATCATAACGTATTGACAGCAAACAACTAGCCGATGACGACAAGCGAACTGGTGAGAAATGCGGGTTAACAGTTTAAACGCTAATTGTTTGTAGATATAAAAGTTGCTTTTTGTATTTATATAGGGCATATTTATTTTTACAAAATTTAAGTGAGTGATCGACGCCATGATAAAGCGGCAATTGGGTCGAAATATCCTGGATGCACTACAGGGATTTCCGGTAGTGTACGTCAACGGACCCCGACAGGCCGGGAAGAGTACGCTGGTGCAGAGTCTTGCGGCCAGGGAGTGGCCCGCCGAATATGTCACCTTTGATGAAGCGACCATGCTGGGTGCGGCAGAAGCCAACCCCGAAAGTTTCCTGCGCGCCTATGAAGGGCGCCTGATTCTTGATGAGGCACAACTGGTTCGCGGCCTGTTTCGCTTTCTAAAGATGCTGGCTGATGAGGGAAGGTTCGCCGATAAAGCCAGCGCCAATGGTCGCTATCTTCTAACCGGATCGGCTAATATCATGGCGCTGCCTGAACTTTCTGAAGCGCTGGTTGGCAGGATGAGCGTTCTTACCCTTTATCCACTTTCAGCACTGGAGGTAACCAACGGCAAGGGCGGATTCCTTTGGCACTTGATGAACAACAGTTTCAATGCCCGCACGATAAACAGGAAAATGTCCCTGGTAAACGTTATCAAGCGGGCAACTTTTCCAGAGATAACGGACCAGGATGATAGCAGGCGCCGGCAATGGTTCGAAAGCTATATCACGACTATATTGCAAAGGGATGTCCGTCAGCTTGCGTATATAGCAAAACTGGGGGTGCTGCCGAACCTGTTACGGGTTTTGGCAAGCAGGGCGGGCGGACTTGTCAATGAAGCCGACATTGCCCGTGACATTGGACAAAATGCGGTAACGACCAGGAATTATCGCGTACTGCTGCAAATGATGTTCCTGACTTTCGATGTCAAGCCGTGGTTCAGAAATATAGGAAAGCGGCTGGTCAAGTCAAGAAAGGGCTACATCGTCGATACCTCCCTTCTCTGTCACCTGCGACAGGTCAACCTTGAAAAAATTGCGCTCAGCGATCCCCACGTCTTCGGGCATATTCTGGAAAACTTCGTGGCGAGCGAACTCCTGAAGCAATTGGCCGCATCGGATGAGTTGATCGGCTTGCATCATTTCAGAACAAGTGACGGAAAAGAAGTGGATTTTGTATTGGAGCGTCCAAATGGCGCCCTTTCCGCTATCGAAGTCAAGGGGCGCGACTCCGTTGTCCACGCGGACTTCAAGGGCTTGATGGAATTACGCGCACATACCGGAACGGATTTTATTTGTGGAGTAGTGCTCTACCGTGGCAATAAAGTTATCCCGTTCGACGACACCCTGTGGGCCGTCCCGTTCGACCTGATGTGGTAATTCTGCCAGCAATTCCCGTTAACGCCTGAACAGCCATGGAATCCAGACAAATACAGGGTTTTTGTAGGTGGCAAAAAAAGTTTTCGTAAACTTTTCAGTCTGATTTGGATCGCAAGTGAACGGCAGCCTCCGCCTGAAATGGCCTGAGCCCAAGCCAAAGGAGAATTGCGCCCAGTAGCCCGGACACTCCCGCGGTAACAACTTCGACCCTGTGATGAACGATATCATCATGGAGCGTTGGCATCATGCGGACGGAAGATTTAATACGATGCGGCTTGTCCGTTTTGGCGGTGCCGTTGGTCAGGTAGCCCGCGCTGCGACCGCCTGGCCGCACCGCGACGCGGTGTGGGACCTGGAAGTGGGCGCCAGTTGGCTTGACCCCGCGAATTCAGAGAAATTTGTAAATTGGGGGCGGGACTATTGGGACGCACTGGAGCCATTTACGGCTGAGAGTTTTTACGTTAACGAAATCATGGATGAAGAGCAGGATAAGGTGAAAGTGACCTATCAGGGCAACTATGAACGATTGGTACAACTGAAAAACAAGTACGATCCAAGCAACCTTCTGCAGTTGAACGCCAATATCAAACCCTCGATATGAGACAGGTACGAAGTACGGTTAACGGGGACAGCTCCATCGTACCCGTTGATCTACGGAACAAAGAAACGAACACTGGAGGAAAAAATGTTCATAAATACTGACAAAATGAACGGTTTGATGCGCGTGCTGATGATCATGGCAGTGTTTTCTGTCGTAACCGGTTGCCAGAAAGCCGAAGAAACTGCGAACGGGTCTGCATCGCCTGGCGTATCAGACGTCATTGCCCTGGCCGTGAGTGGTATCGGCGGGGAAGAGGCGCTGGCGAACCTGAATGGGTTTTCCGCCCTGGAACAGCGGGATTACCATATCATGGGACAGGGGCCGGAGCCGGGTCACGGCCTCATGAAACTTCTGCCAGCGTCGGTCAGAGTCAGACATGATCTCGCCGGACGGCAGATGCGTCTTGATACGACTTCGAGCTTTCCTGCCAGGGGCGGCGGCTACAACAAGCGCGAGAGTATCCAGCTCATCATTGGACAATCAGGGTACCTGAACGAAGACGACTTCCTGGGAATCCTGAAAAGAAAGGATAAACCGTCCACCCCGGACAAAATTGCCGGGACGATCAAGACTGAGCGGCTCCTCAACCCGCATATGCTCCTCAAGGAAGTATTGAACGATCCCTCGTCAGCGACCCTGGCCTCGGCAGATGCTGATCAGCCGACAGGTCGCTTGTTCACTGATGCTGACGTTTTCCCGGTGACGATTGATCGGGTCAGACAGACGGGAAAACGCACGCTCATTGTTACCGACGAATGGCTGCAGCGGTCTCAAGACACCCGTTTTCACGAACTCATGGTTGAAAAAACCCAGGTTGACAACGACTGGCTCAGCCGCTGGCATGAAAGCACGCAAATCGATGAGGCAGCTCACCATCGGCTTGTTATTGAAGATGAGGTATTTCCGATCACGCTGTTTATCGACAGGGAAACGGGACACATCAGCAAACTCAGGACCATGGAATGGGATGTCGTCTATGGTGATGTACCCTTGGAGGTCAACTATCACGATTGGCAGGCGATAGATGGGGTCTATTTTCCCAACCGGCTTCAAATGTCGATTGGCGGAGCGCCGCGTATAGACGTGAATCGAAGCGAAGCGGCTGTCAATCCGGACTTCGGTACTGCCTTCACTCCGCCCGAAGGTATCGAATACCAGCATAATAAGGAGATTGCCGCACGGGCCCGACGGCTCAGCCAGTCTCTGCTGATGTTCGGCTTTGCCGGGGTTGGTAGACCCGACATCGAATCCATCGAACTCAGCCCCGGTCTGTATCTCCTTTATGCGTCCCCGATTGACGGAATTTATACATTTGTTGTCGAACAGGGGAATGGCATAGTAGTAATGGAACCGGGACAAAATGATCTGAAAGGCGAGGAGATCATCGCCTGGATTGGAGAGCACTTTCCGGACAAACCCATCAGCCATTTGATTGTTTCCCATCATCACAACGACCACGGAGCAGGCGTACGCCCCTACGCTGCTGTCGGAGCGACACTGGTGGTTCATGAAGCGGCAGTCGATTTTTTCGAGGCTCAAACATCTCGTCCGCCTTCCACGGTGTTGCAGGATGCATTGGACCGTAATCCCGCGACAGCGAAAATAGTGGGCGTTTCGAGTGAGGAACCCTATCGCATCGATGACGCGTTACAACCGGTGACCGTCTATCCGCTGGAGATGGGACACGTCTCGGACATGCTGTATTTGCTCGTTGATAATGAGAAGCTTATCTACGCGGGGGACCTTTATGTCAGCGGCTTGGCGCGAGACCTGCGCGCGGGAAAGAAACGACCGGCGAATATCCTTCCCTTCCACTCGGCGGTATCCCTGGCTGAAGGGATCAAGGCCCACGGGATGGACGTCACTACCCTGGTGGGTTCTCACGACAGACAAGCGGTTACCCATACCAACCTGCTTGACTACATCAGTGATGATGAGTGATTGAAACAAATGATCGCACATGGAAACGCATCCAGGTTTACCGGGTTGTGTCTATGAATAATGACCGTACAGGTTCAGCATTATGACCGCAAAGATTGACAGACGCACCCTGCTGCAGGGGGCGGGCGCCCTTGCCGCAGCCGGCGGCGCTCTGGGTGTCAGCCCTGCCCGTTCCGGACCGAGGGTCGCTATAGATTTCTCGAATAATATGGAAAGCGTACGGGCATATGCCAAGCTCGCAGGCACGCTGGAAAACGGGATGGTGCATTACTGGTACCAGGGTACGATATACGGGGTTACGCATGACGCTACCAAGGCGATGGTGGGCTGGACCGGGCTGCTGAAAATGGTTTGGCGCAACCTGGGTAACGGGTCATTTCACTTTCGTAACTACGATCTGTCTTACTTCACCGAACCCGGAAGCGATGTACGGATTGATGAATTCGTAAATCCGTTTACCGATAAGATTAATCGTCCCATCGACGTTAAAGGTGGACCGTTCGACGTGGTGGTTACACCTAAACAGTATCCATGGACTCGATCGGGAGATGACATCTGGGTGACTGAACCCAATCATTTCAGGTTTGTGAACAAACTGGACCCTGACGAATGGCCGCTGGCATCCAGCGGGGAATTCCTGAATATGCTCTACCTGGATGGATTTCGGGGTAAGGTCTCCGACCTTGAAAACGAAGACCTGGTCAGTGCACCTGCGCATCTCACCATCAATCACGTGAATCCCTGGTATCCGTTCTTCCTGATGGGCAAGCAGCCGGGAGTGAACTACTGGCATGGGCAAGGGAAAAAAATCAGCGATATGTCGGATGTTTCGCCGGCCGTACTGGAGTATGTTGAATCCAGGAATCCCGGCTTTGTCCAATCCGACGCGCCCTGGGTCACGCGTACGGACAGCTATGTAGCTTACAAGACGGCGCGCAAACCCATTAAAGATTAAGCTATAACTAAGCTCGGCCGAACTGCCCGCTGCCAAACATGTTTTTGTAGGTTTCCTCGGTAGGATTGCCGACTTTCATGTCACCTGCCAGTACGGCAACAGCGCGTTGTACCGCAGGTCTTTGTGAAATCTCATCGGCCCATCTTTTTACGTTTGGATAGTCGTCTATTTCAATCTTGTGCATGGTTCGTTGCTTGGGCATGGTCCACGGGTAGGTCGCGACATCGGCAATTGAGTAACCATCACCCGCCAGGTAAGCAAATTCACCAAGGCGTTTGTCTAACACAGCGTAAATTTGCTTTGAGACATTGTGATAGCGTTCCTTTGCCAACGGAACATCTTCCGGACAATAACCCTGAAAGTAGCCATTCTGACCAAACATGGGACCAACGTTCCCCATCTGGAACATCAGCCACTGCATGACGTCATAGCGTGACTGCAAATCCTCCGGCCAGAGCTTGCCGGTTTTTTCCGCGAGATAAAGCAGGATGGCGCCTGACTCGAATATGCTGTAAAGCTTACCGTCAGGGCCATCAGTATCAACGATAGCAGGGATACGGTTGTTGGGACTTATCCTGATAAACTCGGCATCAAACTGTGCGCCTTTATGTATGTCGATGGGGTGGACTTCATATTCAATGCCGATTTCTTCCAGCATAATTGCAGTCTTGTGGCCATTGGGCGTGGGCCAGTAGTAATGTTTAATCATAGGGTGCCATTCTTCTTCTGTAATTCAAGCACTTCCCGAACATGCTTCTGACAAAATTCGGCAGAATCATCACCTTCAAAATCGACATTGTAGTGGTTAGTAACGGAGGGACGCTGAATGGCGTCCTTCCACCACGCTTCCAGGTTTGGTCTGTTTTCAAAACAATCGAAGGCAGGATAGAGCGGGTCTTTTGCTTCGTAGAAATTCACCCGGAAGTCCACATAACTGACGGCGTGCAACATTGCAGCCTGACCGATATCAAAGTCATCAAACCCACGTTTGCAATAAGCTTCCAGTTTGTCACAACCCCTGATGATCTTCGGCCATATCCACTCAAAAAATTCGATGCGTTGTTTTTCTATTGGATTCCAGCCTTCCATCGCCAGCATGACGGTCGATTCGAACATGGTATCGGCCAGGGCCAGGCGAGTAATCGCGTCCCATCTTTTCGGGCCGTTCTCCGGGTACAGTCTTTGTCCTGATTTGCTCATGCTATCGAGGCACTCCACTATTGCCTGACTGGCGTAGATGGCCTGTCCATCGTCGAGAACCAGTGTCGGTACCTTATCAAGAGGATTAACAGGCGCGATAGAATACTTATCTCCCTGATCCTCGCCGGCGCGGTTATTGAACGGATAGGTTGGCACAAAGGTGACGTCGTCCCACAGTCCAACCTCATGGATCGTAACCAGGACTTTGTGAATAAGCGAATGAAAAGGTGAATAAAAGAGTTTCATGTATGTTTCCTATGAACAGTTAACAGGTTGTTTACAATAGCATCCTGTGCAAGACCTGTCAGCCTCCAAGTCACAGGGCAACCGCATACTTTCAAATTCCGCCTCAAAGGACAGAAAACCAACTGTAAACTCAGTCCGTCCCTGCCTGACAACATGCCGGGGCAGGCATTCCAGCGCATGCCGGAATGACGATGCGGCTTTATGGAATTGGCAATACTGACCCGCTGGGATATAGTGCGTGATTTCCAGGGATTTCAACATGACATCAGCAAACACATCCTCGATAAGAATAGCCGGTGACAGGCTCTGGTCCTCGCTCATGGAAATGGCAGAGATAGGCAGAACACCACGGGGGGGGTGTAACCGCCAGGCCCTCACCGATGAGGATAAACATGGGCGGGATTTATTTGTTTCCTGGTGCCGCGCGGCCGGCTGCGATATCACCATTGACAACATGGGTAATATCTTTGCCCGGCGTCCGGGCAGGGACGATTCGCTCCCCCCGGTCATCGCCGGTTCGCACCTGGATACCCAGCCTACCGGCGGAAAATTTGACGGTGTCTACGGGGTACTTGCCGGCCTGGAAGTGATCCGCACACTGAACGATAACAATCTTGGCACTGAACACCCGATTGAGGTGATCTGCTGGACCAATGAGGAAGGCGCGCGGTTTTCACCGGCCATTCTGGGATCAGGTGTCTGGGCGGGCACGTTCGACCTGGAATACGGTCACAGTCGAACGGATAAAGAGGGGCGGACCACAAAGGATGAGCTCCAGCGAATCGGCTATCTCGGCGCTGGGGAATGCCGGCCAAAACCTGTCAAGGCCGCATTCGAGGTACATATCGAACAAGGCCCCATCCTGGAAAACCAGGGCCTCCGGATCGGCGTGGTGAGCGGGGTACAGGCCATGGGCTGGTACGATTTGATTATCGAGGGCGTGCCGTGTCACGCGGGCACGACGCCGATGGAAATCCGCCGGGATCCTTTTATGGCCTTATACGGGATTCTCGACAAGCTGTACCAGGTCGCTGATGATTTCAAACCCTGGGCAAGGATGACTTTCGGCGATATCAGGGCTGAACCCGGTTCACGCAATACTGTGCCCGAACGTTTGGTCATGACCGTCGATATGCGCCATCCCGACCAGGAGCAGGTAGGGTATATGGAACGGATAATGCGGGAAATCGTCGTGAATGAATGCAGTAAATATCGCCTCGTTGCGGAGATCAAAAAGGAGTGGAACGCCCCTGCCATAAAATTTGACGGTGATTGCATAACCGCAGTCCGTAACGCGGCTGATTCGCTGGGGTACTCCAACATGGAGATGGTCAGCGGCGCAGGACACGACTCGGTCAATGTGTCAAAGGTGGCGCCGACCAGTATGATATTCGTCCCCTGTGAGGGCGGATTGAGCCATAATGAAGCAGAAAACGCCGGCAAGGAAGACCTGGAAGCAGGTTGCAACGTGCTGCTGCACGCCATGCTGGAGATGGCTGCAGGCTAGCAGTCCGTCGGACTTGGGTGCTACGGTTGTTTTTGTAGACCATCATTCAGTCCCTACCATCGAACGAATTCAGCATCGAATTCAGGACACCCATGAATTGCATCGTAAAAATGTCTGGGCCGTCTTGATTATACGGGTGTCCTAAATTATTATCCCCTTATTCACTGAATAATTGCACTACAGTTTGCATGGTCATGTAGAGGCGTTTGCGATGGCTGTGGGTGTCGAGAGCTGTAAAACCGAATTGCTCGTAAAATCCCTGAACTTGATTATCCAACGCATCAACCACTATGGCATAAGAGGGCAAATGCTCATTGATTTCGCCGGCATGTTGTAATGCACGAATCAGTGTGATTTTACCAAGCCCTTGACCCTGAGCTTTCTTATTCACTGCGAGTTGCGCTATCAGCATCACTGGAATCGGATAATAAGGTAACTTCTTTGCGACTGACTTCGGTAACGTCTGTCGTTTTATCTCAGTGTGGGACAGCGTGTAGTAGGCACAGATACCGGCTTTGCTCTCTTTGGCCGGCAACACCATTGTCATACTGATACCTGCTGTTCTGTGCTTGACAGCAAACTGCTGAAGAAACAGGTTCAACTCTTCCGCGCCGCAATCAAAAGATTTGCGATCATGAACGACTTTATCCAATTCAACGAATTGGGACGAAGGGATCACCGGATATTCTTCTGCCGGGCAAGCTCCCTGGCCTCCCGCAGTTTTTGATTAGGCGCTTGTGCTGCATCACAGGCCCGGATAAATCGATCAAATACGTCATCCTTGAGGGTGACCGATTCATACTCCTTGATTACCCGTTGTGAATCCTTCTCAATCAGTCGGACTACATATTCAGTCAGACTCTTCATACCCTCAAGAGCCGCTGCTTTTTCTGCAGCCGCCTTAATGGTCTCATCGACCCTCATATCTATACGTGATGTTGCCATGATTTAGCTTCTCCACCGAATATTTTAACTTACTGTCAAGCATATCAGCATTGGCTATAATGTACAGCACTTTTCCGTACATTATCACTATTTGCAGGTTGGAAGATGGCCTTGCCTGAACTCGACAACCTGGTACACGTTGGAATATAGTGCGTAATTTCAGAAATTCCAATATGGCCTCCGGATCGGCACGACGCTTGAACTGGATTTCCATCCTTTGGTTCGTAAACGGCACATCCATGTGCCACTACTCGGCTTTCGCCGGAATGACGACAGGTTAACCCGGTTGTTGCGAGAAGAATATCCTGATCTGGTTGGCCAGGGATTTACAGGCGTTTTCCTGGACTCGGGCGAGCATGGGGATTGGAATGATTACAGCCGGCATGTATGACGTGCCTTTGGTTTCGGCATTGATCTTTCCGGACAGGGCCAACTTCTTGAAGTCCCATATACTGGCCTCATAGTTGGCTTCATCCTTCCAATAGGCAAACCCGAAACAGCCGCCGCCGCCGGGTCCGACCGCACAGGAGACGGAACCCGATGAATCCGTTCTTTCAGTGGCGCCGTCGATCCAGACGAAAAAACGGATGTTGAACTCATTGAATTTAGCGGCGATAGCGGGGATCTCGACCAGTTTATTCAGGTTCCTGACATCCATGGGCGCGGTGCTGGTCTCAAAATAAGGATACATGCCATCAACGAAGACTTTTTCCGGGATCACGTCTATGTCGGATTGCCCCTGCCCCAGTGACTTGCCCACACAGCTTATGAAATCGTCCTCGGTCTCGTAGCTGGAGCTATGCCGGCGTCCCAGTATCACGATGGCCTCACCCTGGCCGATCGCCGCTGTAGAAGCTTCACGATACTCGTCTATAACCGTGGTGCTCTTGCACCCCGCCAACAGGGACAGACCGATTAACAACGTGATAGCTGACAGGATATTCATGCTCACATGCCACTCACCAAGGCTTATGTTACATCCGAAGATTATAGATGTTTTATCCGCAGATTACGCAGATGAACGCAGATAAAAACTTATTGGTTCACAGATGATTGAGGTGACCGCTGATGGCAGTATTGGTTTTTATGCTGTACCTCTGAATAAAATATCATAACTTATCTGCGTTCATCTGCGTAATCTGCGGATTTTTTGTCCTTCTGCTCCAGCCAGACGCTGATCTCCCCTACCTTGGGGAAACCAAGCGCTAATTTGGCGCCTGCATCCCGCAGGGCCTGGTTTACCGCCGCGTTGAGTCCTTTATCACGACTTTTCATGAATTCGGTCGAGGATTTGCCATACCCTGTCACCGACCAGTTTGCAATCCGGCTGCCGTCCTGGTTATAAAGCTCCATATCGTACTTGACCCAGGCCTCATAAAAATCTGTTTTGGTTTCCGCCGGCAGGGCAAATTGCATTTCAGCAACCCTCGGCGCCAGCACGGCATCAACCGTTGCAGCAGTGGTCGTACCGGTGACTTCTGTCACTTCCTGGAACATTGATGAAAGAATTTGCTCGAATAAGGCTACGTGGGAGGAACCGCTCTCGATCTTCCAGTTGGGTCGTTCATCGGAATTTTCCTCTGAGACGTAGTTGCGCAACTCGTCCTGATAGAATACACCGATCTTTACCGGCATCCGTTCTACCACCGGGGTGGGTATTTCACTTTCCACCCTGAGGGTCATAGACTGCTCGCACGCCGTCAGGATTAGCAATAAGCTGACTGCGTAAATGAGTCTGTTAGTCATTCTGGCCCTATCCGGTACTTCGTATCTTGATATACCTGTATTATTGACCTTAACTGAGTGGTAGTCCACAAACTTTGTATTGATGCAGCAGTTCCCGCTAACTCCCGGGATCGAGGACATCCTGCCCTCGTGGAGGGCGAGACGCCCTCCCTCCCAGGGAAATAGGCCCCTTTATGGTCAGAGTATGCCCGGGACTCCTGGGGGACAGATTTAAATCTGTCCCCCCCTGTCTTCTGTATTCACCTCGATTTAGCGGGGTATTGATGGGCGGCAACCTTTATGACCGTTGCGCTTGCCACTATCCCGGTGTAGCCTGTTCAACAAAGAAAAGTTGCTGAGCCGCCGACATATTCATGGCGTTCATTTTTCATTCAGACCGACATACGCGCCGCCGTTGCTGCGGGTCAGTTCGCGCATGAGTGAAGCATAACGTTTGTTGGTCAAAAGGAAATGTTCACCTGCACTGGAGGGAACAGGAAAACCGACCGCATGGATGCGCACTCGGGTTTTCCCATCCTTGTCTTTCGGGTTGATGCGCTCCACCGTATCCAGGACTTCCTTGATTGAAGGGCCGGTAAACTCGTCGCCGAACACGAAAATACTGATCTTTTTTCCGGGGTCATAAAAGCTGCGAATCGCCTGGGTGATGCCTTCCACCGGGCTGCTGTTACTGAAGGCGCGCCAGCTACGCAAGGTCCTGATGATGACTTTGCGCCTCCCTTCCGTATCGGGAATCCAGCTGCGCCGGTACTGGGAAAACAGGTATTCGCCCATGTCACTCATGATCTGTATCCCCTTGAGGCGGGGATAGACGTTAAGGGTGGTAATCAACTGGTTGATCATGTTTTCCCAATGATAGTTGATCATGCTGCCCGAGGTGTCGATGATAAAAATGACATATTCACTGTCGACCGGTATGCCGCCTATCAAATCGGTCCGTACAGGGTCTCTTTGTGACAACAGGCGCTTCATTTCTGCCGTCAGTCTTTGCAGGGCCAGCTCAAATTCCCCCTTGATGATGACGCCGACAGCCGAGTCGTCACGCACACTGTTATAGCGTAATTCTTCCTTTGCCAATTCCGCCTCAAGTCGCGCAACCCGCTCCTCCCATTCGGAACGCTGTTCATGCCTGGCGTCCAACTCACGGTCCAGGATTTTGGCCTCGCCGCGGATTTCAAATAATTGCACCTGCAATTCCCGCACGATGCCGTGCATGGATTCGAGCGCTCTCTCCAGTATGGGACTGTCCCCTGTTTTGGCGATCATGAGCAACAGTATGATTGCACCGAAACCGCAGGTGATGACGTCCAGGAATGAAATACTGAACGCCTCGTTTTCCCGCCGTTTCTTTCTCATGGCCAGTCCTCACTCGGCACCAGGAACGAACCGTCGGTAGTCATGGCCAGACGCCAGAAGGCGTAGGCCGCTTCCGGGTCTCCTTCCAGCGGCGCCAGGATCACATTAACGGGTACATTGCCCGGAAGCTGTTTTACGGCCCTGGTAAACAGGTCGAGTCGTTGTCTGCCACTAATTTTAGCGCCCCGGATCGTTCTGGATCCCTGGGTGGGCAAACCGTCCGTGATCAGGTAGACGTTGTCAGGCCGCGGCCGCAGTTTACCGATAGCGGCAAAGGCCTTCTCCAGGTTGGTGCCGCCCTCCGGCACAATCCTTCCGAGTGCCTCAATAGCCGAATTCAATTCCGTCTTGTTTCCTATCTCCAGCCATTTTCCGTCCAGTCCGGGCAGCACCGATTGCGTTTCAGTATTGAAGACGTAGATTTGATATTGACTGTCCCTGGGAAATTTGGCCGTCAGCCAGTCCACCATTTTCAAAGTCTGCACCCATTTTTGCGCGATGCGCTTCTTCCCGTCCGGCATATTGCGAAACCGGATGATATTGACGATGGTATCGTGCAGCATGCTGCCGGAGATATCCAGCAGGATTAATATTCGCTTGCCGCCCAGTTTCAAGCCCGTGAGGTACTCGCGGTTCCCGTCACCGACCAGGCGCCGGGCGTCATCCCCTGTTTCCTTGATTTCCTCCTGCAACTGCTGTTTCTGCTCCTCCAGCTTCTTGATATTGAGCTTCAGCCGATCCAGTTCGACGGAATCAGTAGTCTCTGACAGTTGATCTATCAGGGACCGGGTCTCCCGGATTTTTTCCATGATACGCCGGGCCAGGCCTTGCGCGACCACCAGTTGCTCATCGATTTCCGAGATGGTATTGCGGGTCTGCGCGAGATTTCGTTTGCCTTCCAGTATCTCCTCCTCCAGCAGCATGACCTCGGCAGTCTGGTCGCGGGCATCGATAGGAATGGGGACGGGGACGTTGGTATCAATGTTATGCTCGATGATGAGAAACAACAACACCACTGAGCCGAAACTACAGGACATGATGTCCAGAAACGACAGGCTGAAGGGGGTAAGCAGTCTCTTAGCCCGCATATCTCATCTACCGCCGTGACAGGGGACAGATTTCAAATCTGTCCCCGCTGGCCTCTGAAATGTCTGTCCGCGCGCGACATGTCAGGTCAGGACTCTGATAAGGGTAAATTCGTGTGTCGAGCCGGTAAAACCGATCACGTCACCCGGATTGAGTCCGGTGTTGCCGGTGACAACCCGGCCATTGACAAAAACAGGTACAGAGTCGTCTGCAAGGGCAAGGCTTGCAAAAGAATCCCTCAATATCAGGGAGCAAAAGGAGTCCTGCCCCCTGGACTCCATTAACACACCTTGCGCGGACAGATATAACGGAACCGGTCCGAGTGGGTGGGCCTTAGCATCCACCAGGACGTGGGTCGCCCCAAGCTCAGGCTTTTGTTCCAGGCTTGCCGTTGTTGCTGCATGGGTTATCACAGGTTCTGCAGCAGCCTTGAGTTGGGTGACGAAATAAATCTCTTCATCCGCAGCTTTATCTTCCAGCATAAAGCCCATACAGCCGACGAACACCGCGCGTTCATCCAGGACCACGGCCTTCTTGCTTGCTACAGCCAGGTGATCGGTGAACGCGGGAAGACTAGCCAGGCGCTTGGTTACCAGAGAGATGCAGGAAGCATCAACGACTGCGCTGATTTTATTGTACAGCGGTCGCAGCGCTTCCACCAGGCGCTCCCTGTTTACCCGGGCCTGGTAGCGGGTACTCTCAAACTCAATCTCAACCATCGTGTCAACTTCCCTTTCCAACTCATGCAGGCATTGCGCCAGGCAGTTGCAAAGCGCCTGTTCCGTTGCGGCATGATGCAGCGGATCAAACCGGGATTGCTGAATAAACAGGTCGGCAATATGATTCACGCACTTGTCTTGAATATCCAGCAGGCCAACGTCATTTATGACCTTGACTGCCGTACGCTTCACTGTTTCCGAGACCTCCAGAGAGGTGACGACGGTGTGATGCAGGTGGATGTCCAGGTGGTTATACCTGCCTGCGCCGGCCGTCGCAGCCGTCGCCGCAACAGCGGCGTCGACCAGACCTGTTGCGGTAAACGGAGAAGCCTCTACCAGGCCAAGCAACAGCGCTAGTTGCCCTGTGGTAAAACTGCCGGGTACCGCAAAGACCGCTTTATCCACCTCGCCCGCCGTCTTGTGCAGGGATAACAGGTGGGCGAAGGCCAGGTCGGCATTATGTCTGGCCAGTGTCGTCCGCTGCTTGAAGCTGTCCTGGTTGAGATTGCTCCAGAAGCGGCTGAAGGTATTCCTCGGGTCGATATGCGTGGATTGCAAGGCTGCCTGTCCCAGTTCGATCCGATCCTGCCTGAGCACCGCAATACCAGGGCTGCTGGCCACGATGTTCCCGGACTGAACAATCGTCACCTCAGAGTCATTCAGCTCTATAACAGAGTCACTCATTCATGCCACCGATGACGTGAACCCGCATCTCTCACATCCCCCTGCTTACTGCATGCAGGGGCAGGCTCTGTGACTGGATACCGGACAATCCCTGTCCGGCATGACGTCCCGACCTCTCCTGTCTGCCTCATCTACCTGACCTGCAGGTGTCGCAGCAGGTTTACGTCACAGTAATGCTGTGTATCCAGCACCAGTCTTTCCTGCATCAGCTGTAACTGGTGCATCAGGAACATGATGAAAATACTGATAATCAGGGCGATGAAGGTGGAGTTGAAGGCGACACCCAGGCTGACGGTCACCCCTACGATGTCGCCTTCAACCGCCCGGTGCGCCTGGCCGAGGGCTTCGCCGATACCGCGCACCGTGCCGATAAAGCCGATGGAGGGTATGGCCCAGATAACGTACCTGATCATGGAAAGTTCGGAATCCAGCCGGTCGGATTGCGTCTCACATATTTCCCGGATGGCTGATGAAACGTCCTGGATATCAGCGGTGGAGCCAAATCGTTGCAATGCCGCCTGCAGGGCACGCGGCAACAGGTATTCCCGTTCATCCTGCGCCAGGGCCTGTAACGGCCTGATATATTGGCGGGTATCCTCGGGCAGGATGGCAGCGCCGGCAGCCACCTCCAGCAGGGACCGGTTCAGCAGGCGTCTTTCGGACAGCGCTACCCTGGTTTTCAGGCCGATAATGGCAACGACCCAGAGGGCCAGGATAAAACAGGCTTCCTGTTCAAAATCCTTGATCACGATAAAAACGGAACGTTTCACTTCGTAGTTTTCACCTGCCTGTTGCTGGATGCGCTGTTCCTCCAGGATGGCTTCCGCGTTCGGCCGGATCACGGCGAGATAAGCCGCATGAACGATGATAATTGCGGCAATCAGCGTAAACAACTGGTAGAAAAAATCTGTCGTCTGGTTATATTTCACGATAACTTTATATATCGACTGGAAATTCTATGGAATAGTCCTCGGAAATCTCCTCAGTCGGATCGAAGGTTTCCGGAGCGCCTTCAGCGGCATCCTGCGCGCCCTGCTTTTCCTCTTTCTCCTGCGTTTCCACGCTGTCAGGCTCCGCTGCAACGGGGGGCTGCTGCGCCGCTACCGTAACAGCAGCAAACATCGCAAGAATAAAAATCATTTTAACCATCAAATTGAACACCTTTCTGAAGATTTGTCTGTTTCGCGTTTTCCATTCGGAGACGTAATTTGTGGTCTTCTCTACCTCCTTTTACTCTCCCAACAAAACTTCAATTTCGCTGCCTAAAGTTGATAAATATGTTTCTACCACATCCCATACCAATCTATCATCCACGTACGCATAGCCGTGAATCAAGATATTGCGAAACGCGATGATGCGTTGGTATTTGCTGATCCGGGAAACTACTGTTTTGTCACCTTTGGCAAGTTGTGCCATAGCTTCGCCGATAATTTCGAACTGACGTTCAACTGCTGCACGTAGCATGGCGTCTTCTTCATAATCCGAAAGTGTCTTTCCAGCAGTAAATTCCCTCAGCAATTCGACGGCGCGCTGAATATCATACAAGTATTTTCTGGCCTCAAGTCTCATAAACCGCAGTTCTCGTTTTTTCAACCGATTGCAGAAAATAAGGATTCTTGATGGCCGATCCGATTATCAGGTCTACAGGGTGCCCGAAGAGTCGTTCCAGAGCTTCCAGTAAACCGAAGTAGGTGTCGGCGTATTCGCCGGCAGGCAGTGGTTGAAACTCAACCACGAAGTCCAGGTCACTTTCCTTCGGGTTGTACCGACCGGTTACGGCTGAACCAAACAGGTCGAGCCGCCGTACATGGTAACGGACACAAAGCTGCTCCAACTCTATGTCCCGCTTCGCAATTTCCGAAATCATCCGCCCCATAATTCCAATGGTGTTTTCAATGCACCTTCAGTCTGCCCGGCAAAACTTTGCAGACGTTCGTGATGACGTGCTTGCATTTACGTTCTTTGATTTGTCGGCTGATAAGCAAAATCTCCCAATCGTACTTCGAATTTTCCATTTTAGGACAGCGGATGGAAAAAGCCCAATCCGATAATTGGGATTCTTTGTAATTGGCAAAATTCCGACCGATTGTATTATTGGTATCCATATCCAAAACAAAAACTGCTATAAACAATTCGGAATTCCTGTTTACTTCATTTTGAATTTGATCAAACCGCTTGTTTTTATTTTGGTATTCGTTTAATAAAAAATCGCTGTACGGGTCCAATAATATCAAATCATATTTTTGCGGGTACATGGCATCAAGAATTCCATAGCCATCATCACCCGGCAGGCGGGGTTCTATGAGATCCAAACCCGAATCTATCAGATCACACCGCGCACCTTCATCCTTATCTGATACAAGAACACAAACATCAACCCCGCAATCTTTTGCTGCTTGCTGAACCAAATGACCGGAACCTAAATACTTTCTACCCTTGCCGCCGTTATTCTGCGCTTGAGCAAGAATGGTTCCTGATAATATCTCCAATCTATTTTTAACAGGTTCTTCAATATTACCCCACGGACAGCCACCAAACGGGTCAGCAAACCGCAAGATGCGATTGTTGTGAGCTTCGCCCCACCAGGCAACAAACTCGGCCAGTAGACCGTGCTTGATGATATCGCCGGGATTTCCCATCGTGTACTTGAGTTTACTGCCCATAGCTGTTTATCTGATTATTCTACGTTTCACATTGTATCACTGCCACATAAAAGGGGACGAAACCGAGCTGTGGAAGGGCAATACGTGAGTCTCTACACAGGTGCCCGAAAGCACCAACGTACGCTCAACGCGTCTTTTGGTGATATGCGGGATAATACGGGTTAATACGCATAACGGGCTATTCTGAAGCCCACATCCTGCCTTGACTTACTGCCGTAGTCCCTGAACGACAGGCGCAGCTCGGTAATGGCGCCGTGGGCCCAGCTTGAGCCGCGCATGACGTGGAACTCTCCGCTTGTTGGTCCCACGGGGTCAACCTCAACTTTTTTCTCGGCGTTGATCACAACGTCGTAGTAGTCGTTAACCCATTCCGCGACGTTGCCGCCCAGGTCGAATATTCCCTTGTCGTTAGGCGTGAAGCTGCCCACCGGTGCGCTGGCCACATAACCGTCATCATAGTTGCCGATGATCCTGCCGAACAAGGCCGCTGCCTTACGGTCGGCAAAATTACCGCTGTTTTTCCCGGGCGGCAACTCCCCGCCCCAAGGGAACTTGAGTATCTCACCTGTATTGGTGACCCGCGCCGCCCAGGCCCATTCCGCCTCCGTCGGCAGGCGGTAGCCGTCGGCCGTTTTGTCAAAACCTGTAATCCGGCCCTCTTTTTCAATATAGAAAGGCTTCAACGAAGCCTGTTTGCTCAGCCAGTTGCAATAACTTGCCGCCTGTTGCCACGTGAGGTTGACTACCGGCTGGGTCTCTCCATTAAGACTGTTACCGCGCACGATACCGGATGAAAAGCCCTTGTCGAACAACCTGTATTCCTTGTTTGTCACCTCTTTCAATCCCAGGTAAAAGGGCCGCGTCAGCTTGACATTGCGAATGGTCTCATTAGCCCGGCGCCCCGGCTCCCGACGTGACGCTCCCATGGTAAAAGCGCCCGGGTAAAACAGCTTCAGTGCCGGTCCGGCCGGCGCCGTGATCACCGGTTTGATGGTTTCCAGTTTTGCCTGCTTGATGGTCTTCAGTTGCACGTTCAGTTCGTGTTCAACCCCCACAAGCGGTGTCAGGGTGGTCTTGTAATCCACGTAACCCTGCTTGCGGATCTCTATACGATGCTTGCTGGTCGATAACCGCAGGGTGCGGTCAGCCATCCCGACCAGTGCTCCGTCAACGTACACAGATGCATCTTCAGGTTCGACCCTGACTGCTACGGAGGCCAGTTCCGGTTCCAGTGTGACAGACAGTTTCTTCCGTTCGCCTGATGCAGCGGTCAGGGACCTGGCCGCTGGTTTGTAACCTTGCTTGAACAACCGCACATGAGTGGTCTGTCCCGGCGTCAGGGGCACTTCCAACGGTGTCAAACCCAGGTAATTCCCATTGATGGTGGCATTGGCTCGTGCCGGTTTGGACACCAGGAATAAGGTGGCATCCGCCGGCTCCAGCTTGATATCGGTGAAGGACTGTGGTGTCCCCGCGACCACTGCCATCGTATCGTGCCAGACTTTATAGCCTGCTGCCTTAATCCTGACATTGTGTTTGCCTTCCAGCAATTCCGCCGTCAGGGGCGTCCTGCCGAGCAGTTCATCTCCGTTGAATACCTGTGCGTCAGATGGCTCCGAAGCGAAACTGATCTTTGCCCACGCAGGCTTCAGCTCAGCACTGACGGACTGTTCGTGATCGAGTCCTTCCAGCGTAATTTCCGCGCGCAAAGGGAAATGTCGCTCCGCCCTGATCTCCACAAGATATTCTCCGGGAGGGAGGTCCCTGATGGTAACAGGCGTTTCTCCTCTGCCCATACCATCGATAAGTACTTTGGCGCCCGTTATTTCGCCGCTGTCAATCCGTAAGTGTCCAGGCAGTTTCTCCAGCCGGTAAATATAATGCTGAGCCGCCTCTTCGGTGACACCGAGTCTTTCCTGCAGCGGGCGATAACCCTGTGCAGACAGACCAAGATCATAAGTGCCGGGACGTATGAGATAACGATTGGCCAGTTTCAGCTTCAGAGCACCGGATATATCGACATTCGTATTCAACGGCTCAGTTTCAATATATACCGCTTTGGCGGTCAACATAAACCAGGCACTGAACACGCCGACTGCAAGCAGAACAATAATCAGGCAAAACCGCGCATTAAGCGCAACAGTCCAGGTGGTCCTTTCAGACCTCAGCGGTTCAAACTTCGCCGCTTCAATTCGGGCGCCGGCACGGGAGTTTGTTACCGGATTCTTTGTCCTCTCATCCATCGTTTTTGTCTGTGCCCCCCTGCTTACGACGTGCAGGGGCAGGCTCTGTGGCCGTGATCATCCGAGTTAACGTCCCAGGGCTATCTTTTCATCACTGCTGACAATGACGGGTTCCATAGCCTGGTCCGGGCCAACAAAAAATTCAACGCGCACGTCACGGTAGCCGTCACGATGTCCGACCGCCACGTAGTAGCCCGGGCGCAATGACAGGCTTTTGCTGGTGAAATAACCGAGTTCGCCGACCTTGTAGAGGGTAACCCGAGTCAGGTTGTCGGACCTGAGCTGTACGGTAACGGGCGTATCGGCCAACCTCAGTAACTGGTTGAGTTTTGCCAACTGCCCGGTCAGCACCGGCCCGGGTTCGGAGAGCGCCTGAATTTTGTCACGGAAACTGACGATCTCGTTAAACGCGTTTCGATCAAACAGCCGCTCAGGCCGGGCTAGTACCTGCTCCAGCTTATTGTGTATTTCGCTGCGCAGGGTTGCTCGTCGTTTGCCTTCCCGCGCATTGCCCAGGTTGTTGTCCAGTTTCAGGGCAGCGTCATAGCCGGATACGGCCTCCTGCCAGTCTTCATTCTGCTCTGCTGTTTCGGCCTGTTTCAGTAACGCGTTGATTTTTCCAGCGGTTATACGATGTTGCGCCTGGTCGAGCCCGCTGCGCGCATCACGCGACCGGGGTTTTATCTTCAGCGCCCTGGAAAACGCATCCTGCGCCTGCGCATAGCTCCCCTGTTCAAGCAACCGGAAGCCGGAAGACATGGCAAGGTTGAATGCGTTCTCGTTGATTCTGTCTGCAGCCAACTGCACCTGTTGTCTTGCCCGGTCCGAGTAGCCATCAAGCGCCAGCGCCTGCTGATACAGTGCTTTGGCCTGTTCGGCTTTTCCAGCGCGCAACAACACATCTCCCCTGTCAACCAGGGCTATGACTTCAGTCAGGGTCCCGGCTCGTTCCATCCCCAGCAGAGCGGTCCGGTCAATAGGATCAATGGCGAGGGCGATGCTGAAAGCCTCACGGGCCGCAGCGACATCACCTGCAGATAATGCAATATCGCCGGCTTCCATCGTTGCGGTAAACAACTCTTCCATGCCTTGCAGCAGCCCGGTAAAAATATCCAGTGCCCGCGCATAATGGTCATGGGCCTGGGAGAAATTTTGCCGGCTGTATTCTGCATCACCCGACTTGGCCTGTTCTATCGCCCGCGCATATTCCTTCTTGCCCCACACGGTCACGCCCCTTTCCTGCAGAATTTTCTGTGCTTCCAGCAACTGCCCCAGTATTTCCTGGCTCTCTTTACGCTGAGAGAATTGTTGCGCTTTTCCCCACGGAGCATCACCCGTCGGAGACGTACCCCCTGCCACTTGTGGCGCACTCCCAGGGGAAATTCCCTGACCGGACTCATCAGGATGGGTCAGGCTGATCGCATTGCCGGGCTCCATGACAGGCTTCTCCACCCAATGGGGAAGCAGGAAAATAACGCTGATTGCAATCAACAGCGCCGCGCCGGCTCCCAGCCATAATAAAGGCTGTTTGCCGAAGCGCCTGCTTTTTTGCTGTTGCGGTGTTGCGGCGGCAGTCAGGTCGACAGCCACCGGCTTGATGGGAACAAAACCGGAATCCTTGCTATCCGTCATTTGCCGGCATCAGTGGCTGACCCGGTTTCCGTTGCATGAATTTCTTTCAGTATCCGGCGCCATTGACCGTATTGCTCGTTTACCGTACCGGAAAGAGTGACGGTGCGGTCCTCCAGGTCTATGGAGTGGGGTTCTATCTCTGAATCGAGGGAAGCGGAAACTTCCTCCAGTGCTTCCACGTGAATCTTGGCCTCTTCACGCTTTTGCAGGCCGCTTTGGATCGCGGCAGCGCCGGCGCCTATGCCTACCCAGCCGGCTGTCCGTGCAGTACGGCTGTCAACCCCCTGGGCCAGTATCCCGGCCAGCACCGCCAGGGCGCCACCGACCAGCCGGGCGTTCGCTTCGGATTTGACTTCCTTCAAAGCCTGACTTTCCAGGTAGAAGGCTTCGCGCCACTCCCGGTACGGGTCCTCCATCTGGTTGACAAACGAGGCATAATACTGTTGCAGCGTGTCGACAAATATATAGTCACGTTCCCGGATCTGACGGATCTGTTGCATACTCGGATCACCTGCGGCGGGCAGGCGTTTAACGAAATAACGTCCCTTTTTATCCACACCCAGGTGATCGTGGAACACATCCGGAGAAAAGTCCCTGGCGAACTTCAGTTCGGCAACGGTGCGTATATTACTGATTCCAGCGGCATCGAACTGGTTGCGATAAGCCAGCATATCGTTTGCGATCTGGTTATAGATCTTCTGGAACGGTTCACTGCGGTTTGCTGTAGTGTCATCATACGAGTACTTGCCGGCCAATCCCGTATACTTTTTGCTGAACCAGCGTTTTCCCGTAGAGTCTTCCACCGTTGCCTGCAACCAGAGGTTTTCACCGTCCGATTTCAGGATTTCACCATCCACCCACACGTCCATTTCGCTTAACCGGTCCGGGATTAACCGCACCACACCCCAGTTACCCGTATGCTGCAGGGTTTCCATCAGCTTGTACGGCATAAAACGCGCCTCAGCCTCGCGTATTTTAGGAAACACACCTTCTTCCTCTACACTTAAGGCATCAGTTCCGGGATTGAAAATACCAACTCCCACGTCCAGCAGTAATTCTTCCGGTGTTACTTCCGATTCCAGCACCACCTTCTCATAACTGGCCGACTTTACCGTGGTTGTGTTACAGCCGACCAGGCTGAAACACAGTGAAACAACTGCTGTAACCAGCTTTACATGACTTGATTTCATCTTAAATCTCGCTTGTATTTACGATATTCATCCCAGAGTTTATCCCTTAACTCGGGGTCCTGTTCTTTCATGGCGGCCTCACGCAGTTGACGGGCGATGATATCGTCTCCCTTGGCGTCAACAAGATCAGGAGGAACCTGGCTGTGGCTTCTGGTCGGGATATTCCCCTCGCCCTTAATAGACACAGGGTCAGAGTCGACCATTGCCGTCTGCAATGGCTCCTCCCCAAGGCCCTGTGCAGGGTCGCTCTCTCCGGGAAAATCATCGCCTTCGAGAAAACCACCGTACCCTTCCTGGTTGGCTTGTTCATTAATGGCCTGTTGTTCACTCAGCATCAGGCTGTCAAATTCTGAAAAGCCCTCTTCCAGTTCATTGCCGAGAGCCTGTTTCTTCTCTGTATCAGTCTTTGCCGAATCGCCTGCGCCGGCCCGGGGCATTTGCCCGGCAGCGCCTGCGCCCTGTTGCCCCGGCTCACGCCTTTTCCTGAGTTCCTGCAAAGCTTCGGCGAGGATTTCATCATCGGTCTTTTCTCGTCCCATTTCGGCAGTAGATCCTGACCCGTTCGGTAAATTACTCTCGCCGGTTTGCGTAGCGGGTATTGAGATCCTGCCGGGGACGGGAGTATCCGGTGTTCCCCCTGAGCCGGCCGTGGGCTGACCCGGTAACCCCGGCACTTGCGGCATACCCGATACCCCTACCTGAACGGAAGGTCCCGATGAACCCGGCGAACCAGATGGGCCTGGTGAGCCTGGAGCCCCTGGTGAGCCTGGAGCCCCTGACGATCGAACGGCAGGTGTCGTATTGCAGGCCGTGACAAGCGCCATCACGGAAATCATGACTGAGAATCGTAGCGCTCCACCCACAACATTAGCGAAATTCATAAGTTCATCCCCGTACCCGATTAGTAAATTATAGTTCAAACATCCACTGCGTATACCACGTTAAAGTTAGATAGGGATCAGTGCTAAATGTTCCCGCACCCGATCAGGTAATAATAGGGTATAGGCGGTTCTGTGACAATATCTTCGGCTAATTCATTGTAATTTGCCCCTCAGGGGCAGTACCGCTATGATTCTCTATAATACATTCTAAAATATGTTTTTTTACGTGTTTAAGCAGAAAAAACCATGTATTGTGAAAAATCCAACTACGGAAACTTCAGAGAAAGCGTGTAGAACGTTATGTTACCCAGTTACATCAAAATAGGCTGGTAGCAAGCCTGTCGAAATTACCTACTGCTGAATTTGATCATACAATTAAATTACTCTCCAATCCAAAGTCAAGATTGATGTGTACGGGTGGTCGGTTTACCGGTTTTCTGGCAATGGGAAATAACATTCATGATTAAACAGACTGTCCTGAGCGCCTGTCTGGTGCTACTAATCTCAAGCCACGGCCTTGCCGCGCCGTTCAGTTACACCTGGAAGATTGAAGACCTCGCCCGGACAAATGCCGAGACCGTCGAGTTACGTGATAATAAAAACAGGCTGCTGAAGAGGATAGACGCAAAGCAGATGATCTATCTTTATTCGGTAATGCAGGCCATCGAGGAAGTCTCGGAACTCAGGTCGGAACTGATCATTACTAATGGCGAAACACCCAATGCCTTTGCCACCAAGGGCATGGCTGAACTGGTGCCGGTAGATGCCGGCGTTGAGGGTGAAGCCGAAACAGGCAGTGAAGAAACAAGCCTGCAGGGAAAAGCTATCAAGGATACAAAACCGATCGATGAAGAAAACGCCGTAGAAATCAACATAGTAGGCATCAATTTCGGCATGCTCGATTTACTGGGTCTGGACGTACACATGGCCGCCGCCCTGATCGGTCATGAACTGGGCCATCTTAAGTTAAATCACGGCGAAGATAATAAGACCAGGCGCAGAACCGACATAATGACAGCATCCAACACCAAATACAGTCGTGACAATGAACGTGAGGCAGACTACCTGGGCGCAATCTGGGCGGTTGAAGCCGGTTACGACCCTAATGGGGCGGTGCGTCTGCAGGAACTGGTATTCAAAAAAACCAAACACCTGTCCGGAGGGTTTTCCGGTTCACACCCGTCTTCGATTGAACGAATTACCAAGTTGAAGTCCCTGGCCCGCCGACTTTCCCAGTAAAATGCGCGTTAACGATTATATTGAGCGCGGTCATACCGTTGTCTGCGCCAATGTTCGGCTGGCGCATCGCCTGAAACACCTGTATGCACAGGAGCAGTTGCGCCAGGGTCGGCGCGCCTGGGAGACCCCGGATATACTGCCGTATCGGGCATGGTTGCGGCACTGCTGGAATTCCCGCCGTGAACGTAACGGCGTCACCAAACTCTTGCTGTCCAGCGATCAGGAAAGCGTACTCTGGCAACAAATCATCGAGGATTCCGATTATAGGGACAATCTGTTGCAAATATCCTCGGTGGCAGAGCAGGCCGTCGGCGCCTGGCAACGCCTGAAAGAATACAACGTCCCGATTTTCCCCGAAGGCACACCCATGAATGAGGACATTTTTGCCTTCAAATCCTGGGTGGACGAATTCCAGTCGCGCTGCCGACATAACAACTGGATCGATAACGCGTCACTGGCGGGAATACTGCGTCCTGATGCAGCCACGGACCCGGGTGTCTTTGGCCGTGGAGTGACTCTGGCCGGGTTTGACCAGTTAACCCCGCAACAGATAATGTTATGCAAGGGAATGAAGACCGCCGGGATTCCCGTGGACGAGTGTCCGATAGAGGATCGGAACATCTCCGCACAGGTAGCGGATTTTGCAGACGCAGATCAAGAAATCCGGGCTGCAGCCGGCTGGGCGCGCCGGCTCATTGAAGAGAACGGTGAGATCACTATCGGTATTCTCGTACCGGATTTGCGCAAACTACGCAATCACATTCGTTATATCTTTGAGGATATCCTGGCGCCCGGAAACCTGAGCTATCGGGAGGCAGCGGCGCCCTTGCCCTTCAGTATCTCAATGGGACAAGCGCTGGCGGATTATCCGCTTATCCACGTAATCTTCTCCATTCTCGGGTTGAACAAGGCGGCGCTGGCGCTGGAAACCCTGGGCGTCCTGTTGCGTACGCCGTTTATCAAAGGCCACGACCGGGAACGCGCCGGACGCGCATTACTGGATGAAAAACTCCGTTCCCGTAAGCAACTCACGTTTACCCTGACGGATGTGCTTTACTTCGCTGACGCGGCCGCTGACAAAGGACAAGCCATCCCGACCCTGACGAGCATACTGCGCGAAGCGGGTTCAGCCCTGGAGGAACTGCCGGCACGACAACCACCGGAGGCCTGGACTGAAAGCTTTACGGTTTTCCTGGAGCTGTTCGGCTGGCCTGGAGAACGCACGCTGGACAGCGCTGAATATCAGCAGGTGCAATCGTGGCATTCGGTGTTGGACAGCTTTGTTTCCCTGCGCAAGGTGAGCCCGGTCATGTCCCGCTTTGAGGCGCTGTCCCATATACGCCGTATTGCCACGAGGCTCGGCTTTCAACCGGAAACTGCGGAAACCCCGGTACAGATCCTTGATCCCCACGGTGTTGCGGCCATGGCCTTGGATCATATCTGGATGCTGGGGTTGAGCGAAGAGACCTGGCCGCCCCGACCCATACCCAATCCCTTCATCCCTATCGCCTTGCAGAAAAAGTACGGGATTCCGGGCGCCGACGCAGACAACGCGTTGCAACAGGCCGAGCGCCTGCAAAAGGCGCTGGTCGGTTCCACGCCGAATATTATCCTGAGCCATTCCCGCAATGAGGGGGACAGGCCACTCCTGAGGAGTCCCCTGTTGCGTGACCTCCCGACACTTACCGACGTGACGATACAAGGGGTAACTGAAGCGGCTAACCTTATTGACAGGCCAACACCGGTCAACGAGTCGAAGCAAGGGACGGAGATAAAACCGTATTCGCAGGTGATTTTCGACAACGGGACTATGGAAACCTTTGTAGATACGACAGCACCGCCCATCACCAGCCTTTATGCCGGCGGCGGCGCGGACCTGTTCCGGGATCAGTCCCAATGCCCGTTTCGGGCCTTTGCCAGACATCGTTTACATTCCCGGGAGTTGGCCGAAGCAGACATCGGCCTGGATGCGGCGCAACGAGGCACCCTGTTGCACCAGCTCATGGAAAATATCTGGTCGCAACTGGAAAGCCGGGACAGGCTCGCAGCCATGACCATGGAAGAACGGGAGCAATTGATCGAATCCCGGGTACAGGAGTTGATAACGGATTCCCGCAGATATAACCCTCTGATCTTCACGCAGCGATTTTGCGCCATTGAAACCAGGCGGCTGGCGCAGGTGCTGCGCGAGTGGCTGGAACTGGAACTGCAACGGGCGCCGTTTAGCGTCGTCAACGTGGAGAGAAAAGCCCGGTATGCCATTGCCGACGTGGAATTTTCCGCCCGCTTGGACCGCGTTGACGCTCTGGAGGACGGCCGGCGCGTGATCATCGATTACAAGAGCGGCAAGGCCAATGTCAATGCCTGGGCAACAGACCGGCCCGATGAGCCGCAAATGCCGTTATATGCCGTTACCCACCCCGGAGTCGTCGCCGCCGTTGCCTTCGCCAGACTGAAGCGGGGGGGAGATTTCGGTTTCGCAGGTCTGGCAGAAACCGGGGATATCCTGCCGGGAACCAAGGCTTTTGAGCAGGACCGCCAGGCGCAAAGGTTTATTCCTGAGCACGAGGCGGGGCCGGCTGAAACAGCGCCTTCCTGGGAGGATCTGTTCGATAACTGGCGCATCGTGTTGCAAGACCTGGCAACCGAATTCCGTCAGGGCGTAGCCACGGTCACCCCGAAGCGCGGCGCCTGCGACCACTGCGACCAACAACCCCTGTGCCGTATTCATGAGGTATCTTCATGAAACAACCATCAAGGCGTGGCCAACCGTATAGCGACCAACCGTCATTCTGGAGAATGCCAGAATCCAGTCAAATAACACTTCCTTATAAGGAATCATTTAATCGACTGGATGCAGGCATTCGTCGGTATGACGGGTCACGTATGGATGCAAGTCGGTATGACGGGTCACGTATGGATGCAAGTCGGTATGACGGGTCACGTATGGATGCAAGTCGGTATGACGGGTCACGTATGGATGCAAGTCGGTATGACGGGTCACGTATGGATGCAAGTCGGTATGACGGGTCACGTATGGATGCTGGTATTCGTCAGTGTGCCGAGTCACGTATGGATGCTGGTATTCGTCGGTATGACGGGTCACGTATGGATGCTGGTATTCGTCAGTATGACGGGTCACGTATGGATGCAGGTATTCGTCGGTATGATGGGTCACGTATGGATGCTGGTATTCGTCAGTGTGCCGAGTCACGTAATTATCAAAACAATATTGACAGGCTGCCGGATGACTGAAATCAGGCCGGCCGACCAGGAAATCCGTACACGGGTATTAGCCCCGGATCTGTCCTTTATCGTCCAGGCGCCGGCCGGTTCCGGGAAGACCGAATTGCTGGTCCGGCGTTACCTGCGCCTGCTTACAGTCGTTGATTCGCCGGAAGAGATCGTTGCCATCACCTTCACCCGCAAGGCGGCTGCCGAGATGCGTAACAGGATTATTGAGGCGCTGGAATCTGCGGAGTCTACGCAAGCCGGTAACAGCAATAATCAGGACACCAATGCACAGGCCCGTCGACAACTGGCCATCCTGGTACTGAACAGAGATAAGGAACTAGGTTGGCAACTGACGCGTAATCCCGCCCGCATGAGGATTCAGACCATCGATTCCTTCTGCGCCGTGTTGACCCGGCAAATGCCCCTGTTGTCGAAGCTGGGGGGGCAACCGGAGGTCATTGAGGACGCCGAAGACCTGTATCGGGAGGCGGCGGCCAATACTCTGAAGCAACTGGACGACGGCGCTTCGGAGAATGGGGGGCAACCGGGCAGCAACGCGGGTTGGAGCGATGTTGTTGAAGCGCTGCTGGAACACCTGGATAACGACCTGCCACGGACCAGGGACATGCTGGCTGGTATGCTGCGCAAACGGGACCAGTGGCTCCGTCACCTGGTGGGGCAACGTCCTGACCGCAAGATCCTGGAGGGCGCCCTCAGACATATTGTAGAGACAACACTGGATTATGTTTTGGAGGCTTTGCCCCAGGAATTCTTGCCGGAATTTACAGACTGCCTTCGTTTCGCCACGCAGAACCTTACGGAGTCGCCATACATTATCGAGGAATTACCCGGCGCCGGCGCCACTGATCTCCGGCGCTGGCAATTCATAATCTCCCTGTGTCTGACCGGGAAAGGTGACTGGCGTAAACGGCTGAGTGTCAACGAAGGATTCCCGCCGGGTGATACCGGCAAGGACATGAAACACCGGTTTCAATCCCTGTTAAGCCGGTGCGCGGATAATGAACGATTACAGGAACTGTTCCTGGAAATACGCGGACTGCCTCCGCCCGGCTACAGCGACGAGGAATGGCGGGTGCTCGAGGCTTTATACAAATTACTGGTGCTGGCCAACGCGCAATTGTACCTGCTGTTTGCCGAGCGCAACCAGGTGGATTTTACCGGGATCTCCCTGGCGGCTCTCCGGGCATTGGGCAATGAGGACAGCCCCACCGACCTTGCGTTGTACCTGGATTACCGGATCCGTCATATCCTGGTGGATGAGTACCAGGACGTTTCCATCAACCAGGGTAAATTGCTGGAGAAGTTGACCGCCGGCTGGGCTCCGGAAGATGGTCACAGCCTGTTCCTGGTGGGCGACCCCATGCAGTCCATCTACCGCTTCCGGGACGCCGAGGTGGGCGTATTCCTGGCTACCTGGGAGCAACAACGACTGGGACAAGTGCCGGTTGAACCGGTGAATATCGAGGTCAACTTTCGTTCCGACAAGAACCTTGTGGATTGGGTCAACAGGGCATTCAGGGAGGCGCTGCCGGACAAGTCGGACGCGGCCCGCGGCGCGGTCAGTTTCACAGCGGCGGACGCACATCATCCGCACAAAGCAGAAAACAGGGTACAGATACACCCCATATTGGGTCGGGATGACGAGCTGGAAGCGGCGCTGGTGCTGGAACAGGTCAAGACAATCCGGTTGAACGCGCCGAAACCGGAGAGCATTGCCATACTGGTACGGAGCCGCCCCCACCTGCAATCTATTACAGCCATGCTGGCCAGGTCCGGGCTGCCTTTTCGGGCCATCGAAATTGAGCGACTGGCGACTCGGCCCGTCATCCAGGACCTGATGGCGTTGACCCGCGCCCTGCACCACCCGGCCGACCGGGTCGCCTGGCTGGCCCTGCTGCGCGCGCCCTGGTGCGGGCTGCGCCTGGAGGACCTCCTGGCCCTGACGGCGGATGCGAAGGATGAAACCATCTGGCATTGCCTGCAAGATAAAGGCAGGCGAGAAATACCAAGCGCGGACGCTCAGCGCCAACTGGACCGGTTATGCCCTGTTCTTGAAGAGGCGTTCACACGGCAGGGCAGAATGCCGCTGCGACGCTGGGTCGAGGGTGTCTGGCTTAACCTGGGTGGCCCGGCCACCCTGGATTCAGCCACCGATTTGCACAACGCCAACACTTTTTTTGACCTGCTGGATGAACTGGATGTGGGCGGCGACCTGGGTAGCAGGGATGAGTTCATCGACCGAGTGGATACCCTGTATGCAAGCGCCGATGTCCGGGCCGATGATTCCCTTCAGGTCATGTCCATCCATAAAGCCAAGGGGCTGGAATTCGACCATGTGATCCTGCCCGGCCTGTCCAAGCGTAGTCGCAGTGACGATACACAGTTGCTACTCTGGTCGGAAAGCCCACACCAGGATCACTCCGACCTGTTGCTGGCGCCCGTCAAGGCAAGCCACGAGGACTTTTCACCTATCTACGATTTCATCAGGAGTCTGGAGAAGAAAAAGCAACACCACGAGGAGGGACGCTTATTGTACGTGGCGGCCACCCGGGCGCGTAAACAACTGCACCTGATCGGCAGCGCGGAGGAGAACAAAGACGGCGACTTGACAAAGCCCCCGGACAACACCTTGCTGGCGCAGTTATGGCCTGTCGTTGAGGAGTGTTTCCGGACACACCTGGAAAACCGGCCGCCGGTGGACGGAGAGACGGCGTCACCTGCCGAGGTTCAAGCCGCACCCTTGCGACGCCTGAGCGCGGATTGGCAGTTGCCTGCACCACCACCTGCGGCGCACTGGATCAAAGCGACTGATCCTGGCGCAGAGCGGCGAGACATCGAAACTGAAAACGGCAGGATTGAATACCAATGGGCCGGACGCACCATCATGCACGTGGGTAGCGTCGTACACCGGTGCATACAGGTGATGGCAACGGCGGGAATCGACCAGTGGAACGCCGGAAAAATCACCGGTTGGCGGCAATACTACCGGGAATCCCTGCGTGTTCTGGATGTGCCTGATGCGGAACTGGATACGGCCTGCGACCTGGTGGAACAAGCGTTGATGGCATTACTGACAGACCCGCGCGGACAGTGGTTGCTGGCCTACCACCGGGAACAAGCCAGCGAACACGCCCTCAGCGGCATCCACCGGGGGGACGTCGTGAATATCATCATCGACCGAACCTTTGTCGACAAGGAAGGCGTCCGCTGGATTATTGACTACAAGACCTCACGCCATGAGTCCGGGGACGTTGACCGGTTCCTGGACCTCCAGCAGGACCGCTACCGGGAACAGTTAGAGAAATACGCCGACATCATGTCCGCACTGGATGACAGACCTATCCGCCTGGGTCTGTACTTCCCACTGCTGCGCGGCTGGCGGGAGTGGGTCTATTCCTAACCTTATGCGCGCCCATTACCTGCAACACGTCCCATTCGAGGGTTTAGGCAACATCGATTCCTGGTTGCAATCTATCCATGCCGAGACTACAGGCACCAGGCTCTTCGAGGACCCGACGTTGCCGGCCGTGGATGACCTTGATTTACTGGTCATTATGGGCGGCCCCATGAGCGTGAACGATGAAGCAGACTTTCCCTGGCTTGTAGCGGAGAAGGAGTTGATACGTACGGCCATTGAGAAAGACAAGGCCGTTATCGGTATTTGCCTGGGCGCGCAGTTGATTGCCAACGCTATGGGCGCCGCCGTTCGCCCGAATAAGGAAAAAGAAATCGGCTGGTTTCCTGTTGCAGGAGAATCGACGAGCGGCGCGGGAGACTTATTCCCCTTCCCGGAAGAACTGCTTGTGTTTCACTGGCACGGCGAGACTTTCGACCTGCCGGTGGGGGCAATACGGCTTGCCAGGAGTCATGCCTGTGAGAACCAGGCTTTTCAACTGGGCCGGCGGGTGATCGGCATGCAGTTTCACCTGGAAACAACACCGGTGAGCGCCCGCGCACTTGCCCACTACTGCCGGGATGAATTACAGCCCTCCCGTTACGTGCAAACCGAGGCGGAGATACTTGGGGTTGATACTTCCTGTTACTCCACTATCAATAGATATATGGATAAGGTCTTGCAGTTTATCGTCTGACGGCGAGCGTACTTTTAACCGGCATATCTTAGCAACTCGCCGGACATCAACTGATAATACTTTTCTCCTTCATATATTCGACGATTATTTCAACCTCTTCCTCAAGCGTCATTTGATCAGTATGCAAGTGGATTTCCGGGTTTTCCGGCGCTTCATAAGGATCGTCAATCCCGGTAAAATTCTTAATCTCCCCAGCCCGCGCTTTTTTATACAACCCTTTTGGGTCACGTTGTTCCGCCGTCTCCAGCGAACAATCGACGAATACCTCAACGAATTTAAAATCGGCGTCATCATGCAGTTTCCGTACTTGCTCGCGGTCTTTCCGGTAGGGACTGATGAAACTCGATAATACAATCAAACTCGAATCTACAAACAGTTTGGCAATTTCACCGATTCGCCGGATGTTCTCAGCGCGATCCTCTGCAGAGAAGCCGAGGTTTTTATTTATCCCGAAACGGATATTATCGCCGTCCAGTCGATAACATAGCTTCCCTTGTTCGTACAGGACTGCCTCCAGCGCGACGGCGATAGTGCTCTTACCGCTGGCTGAGAGTCCCGTAAACCAGAGCGTCGCCCCCTTCTGCCCCAAAAGCCTGTTTCGGTCCTCGCGGGTAATATCACCGTGATGCCAATGTACATTTGTCGCTTTTTGTTGCGCCATAAGTTTTGCCTGTCTCCAGTTTGAATTAACGCGGGGATATGCCCATAATAAATTTACATATAGGATACCCGGTTTTTTATCTGCGAACAGTCTCACGTGCTAAAACAATAATGATCGTATTGTTTACGGACTATGGTTTACAAGGCCCCTACCTGGGACAGGTGCAAGCGGTATTGCACAGGATTCTCCCGGCAGAAAACGTGATCAACCTGCTGGCCGATGCGCCGCGTAACAACCCCAGGGCTTCGGCGTATCTCCTGCTCGCGTTCAGCCGGGCATTTACCGCGGAACCGGAGACGATCTTCTTTTCCGTGGTTGACCCCGGCGTAGGCAGTTTTCAGGACCGGCCGGTGGTACTCAAGGCGAACGGGCAGTGGTATCTGGGGCCGGATAACGGTCTTTTCGATATCGTTTGTCGGCATAGTTCGGAGGTAGAATGTTGGCGTCTGGACTGGCGGCCCGAAACATTATCGGCCAGCTTTCATGGCCGCGATTTATACGCTCCGACGGCAGCAATGATCAGGAATAAAGACATTCCCGGTACGGCAATACGCTGGGAAGACCGGCATGGCTGGCCGGATGATTTGAACGAGGTCATCTATATCGATCACTTCGGCAACTGCATGACCGGGATCAGGGCTGTAATGCTGGAAAGCACCGGAGTGATACAGATAAACGGGATCAATATCCCCTATGCCGACACTTTTGCATCTGTCACCCATGGTAATGCCTTCTGGTATCGCAACTCACAGGGACTGATCGAAATCGCCGTGAACGGAGGCAGCGCGGCGAACCACCTGGGCGTGGAAATTGGAGGCAAACTTTATATAACCAACTGACTTAACCCATCAGTTGGCAGCACAGTGGCGTTGTATATTGCCATTCCAGTTCAGTATGTTTTCGTCGGCAGTAATCAGTGTTGCTGAATTGGAAATAGCTGTCGCTACAATAAGGCGATCAGCCGGGTCGCCATGAAAACCTGGTATTCCGGCAGCAATAATCCCAATCTCACCAGTCACAGGGACTTCCTGCAGCCCTTGTTGCAACAGGTCCCGCATCCATTGTGAGAGCGGGGTCAACAGGGAGAGACGTTGCTTTTGAATGAGCATGGCGATTTCCCAGAAGCTAATTGCCGAGACGACAAGCATTTCGTTATCCAATCCCTCATCGATTAGCCCCCTGGATTTTTTTCCTAAACGCGAACTACCCTCGTCAAGCCATATGAGGGCATGGGTATCAAGGATAATCAACGGTCGGCATCCCAGACATCACCGGAGGGAGCAATCAGATCATCATGGCTTTTAATAATTCCGCGATGCAATCCAAATAATGACGCGGGTTTCTGGTAACAGGGAACAAGTTTGCTGATCGGTTTACTGTTCTTGGTAATTATGACGGGTTCCCCCGTATCTGCGACTTCGTTCATTATTCCTAAACACTTGGCCTTAAATTCCGATGCTTTGATAGTTTTCATAGTAATACCCTAATATGACCATGGTCATAACTATAGTCATATTGGGATTTTCAGTCAAGTAGAAGATACTTCCACAGTAGAAGATATTTCCACTTGTCGGGTAAAACCAACTGCATGACCATACATCCCTGTATCGCAGGAACCTCTGAGACTTAATCAGAGGTTCCTTAGTTTGCTTCCTGTTTCCGAATTTCCGGCCACATATTATTTACTAAACGGCGGTGGGCCGCTGATATTGATCGTTCCTGCCATGCCCTGTTCCTCATGGCCGTCCTTGTGACAATAGAGTTTCAGGTTTCTCCCCTTTGTCATGGGATAGAAAAACCATTCGACGGTGGCGCCGGGTTTAAGCTCGATATCGTTAATATCGCCGTGTATTTCCGCGACAGTCTTGCCGGACTTGTCCGCGACTTCCACCTTTCTGGTAAAGATATGTGTCGAGAGTGCATCCGAGGTAAAGTAATGCTCCTCTGAACTGGGGTTATGCAGCACCAGTTTGTAGTATTTGCCTCGTTCAAAAGAAAAGGTATCCGGGACAAACTTCATTTCTTCATCGGCAGTACCGACACTCACCTTGATTTCAATGGCCTCGGGGCCGTGACGCTTCTCTCCGGCACACAGAGAAGATGCGCATAACAGGATAATCAAAAGCGCTAATCTGTGAATATTCATCAGCTTTCCTCCAAGCTCAGGGGATCATGATTGCAGGCAGAAGATAACCGCCATCTCCTTTGCATTCAACAGTTCGTCCATTCGTTAATTATCAGATAATACCGCAATTCTCCGTCCTGAAAATCAATTGATTTCATCTGTCCAACCCTTGAGTTAGTTGCATCAGGAGAAAGTTCTGTTTGCGCTGTACTACAAGATATTGAATTCCTTTACACATATTATTTTACTGATGCGAAATATAGTCTGATCAGTCCCAAAAGAGCGGGGCAAGGGGGAAAACAATGTTCTATCAAAACTATAAAGGCGAAAGCCTGTTGAAGACGGGCAGACTTGTCATTCTGACGGCGTTATGTGGCGCCCTTATACCCGGTTACGCCATAGCGCAGGCGCTTGAAGAAATCGTGGTGACCGCGCGTAAACGTTCAGAGAGTTTGCAGGAGATTCCGGAATCGATTACCAGTCTGTCAAGCTTCGAGCTTGAGATGGCCAATATCGACCAGATTAATGACATCGGCGGTCGCGTACCCAACCTGACCCTCACGACCCGCGCCGACGGCTATCCCAATGTAACCATCCGCGGGGTGGGCTCGTTTGGCAATACCCAGGGCGTGGGATTTTTTGTGGACGGTGTGCAAGTCGTTACCGATGCCTCGTCAAAATTCGGTGATCTTGAGCGAATGGAAGTCCTGAAGGGCCCGCAAGGTACGTTGTATGGAGGAAGCAATGTGGGAGGAGCGATCAAGTTCATTACCAAACGGCCGGACCTGGAGAAAAAAGTGGGGAACCTGATGGTAACTCTGGGTGAGCAGGATACCCGCAACTTTTCCGGCACAGTCGGTATGCCTCTTATAGAGGACAAACTCGCGATTCGCATCTTTGGTTATCACGAAGAGGACGACGGATTCCTGAAAGCAAGCGATCCTACACGGCTTAATGGTGAGGACAGCACCAGTATTCCCTTGCCGGGAGGGGGAACAACGAACAGATTCTGGCCGAGCGACAACGCTTGCGCTGCGCCGTTCGGACCATTTGTTCCCAACTGTATGATTCCTGACATTGCGGAAAAATGGCGCGGCCGACCGAATGAGCGCGAAGAGAATGGGGTGCGCGTTTCCGTACTGGGCAACATTACGGACACTATCGAATTCTTCGGTTCAGTCCGTTATAACGAATGGGATGTCGGCAATAATAACTGGCGCGTCGAAGTACCGAACAACATGACCTACAGTCGCGAGCGCGAACTGACGTTTGCCGGCAGACATACCCGTGAAACCTACGCCGGCACCTGGGAACTCAACTGGGACGCCGGGCCGGTGACGGTTACCTACCTGGGCTCCTATACGGACACGGAAAGCTACAGGACCACCGACCTTGACGTGACCAGCGAAGTAGGCTTCGACCTGTATCGCCCGGAGTTAACCGAGTTCATGACCCACGAGCTGCGGGTGACCTCCAACAACGAAGGCTCGCTTGAGTGGATTGTCGGTGCATTTAATTCCAAGAAGGAAAACGACTGGGATTCCTTTGCCAATTTTTACGATGCCACCAGTGTCCTGACCGGCGCACCGTTCGGGCCAGGTGGCGCAATCCTGCCCCCCGGGCCATTGGCAATCCTGGATACAGTGCTGGGGGATATGTCCGTGCCGCCAACCCTCGCGCAGGAACAGGGGGTGCGGATTTATTTTCCTTTTGAGAACAGGTATCGGGAAATCGAACATATCGGCGCTTTTGTTTCGGTGAATTACACTTTACTGGAGCATTGGGAACTGGGGCTCGGGCTGCGCGCGGATTACTGGTCGTCAGACACCCTCGACCGCAATGCCGGATTATACGGCACTGGGGTTCCGTACCTCGACCAGAGTGATACGGAATTTCTGCCCAAAATTTCGCTTTCCTATACTTTTGATAACGGTAACATGGCTTACTTCACCTTTGCCAAGGGTTATGAGCCGGGGGGCTACAATCTTTACGATCCGTTTGGCACACCTTTGCTGAACGCTTTCTCCGAAGAGGAAGCAAGCAGTTATGAGCTTGGCCTGAAGACGAGTCTTCTGGACGGCAGCCTGGCCGTAAACATGGCCGGATTCTATATTGATTACAAGGACCGGCAATTTGAGATTCAGCAGCAGATCGCCATCGGCGGCATTGTAGAGAACATTCTTAATGCCGGAGATTCAACCCAATACGGCATGGAATTTGACTTTCGCTGGCTGGTTGATGAGCATCTCACGGTGACCGGTGGCGCCGGCTGGGTTGATGCCGAGTTCAAGGAGGGCAGCACTGTGATCAATGTCAACAGTGTGCGTACTCCGTTAGGGAACGATAATTTTCCACCCTGGATTAACAAGTACAGCTACACCTTATCCGGTCAATATGAGCGCCCGATTTCAAACAACATGACCATCACGGGCCGGCTGGACTGGCTTGGTAAAGGCCCGTTCTGGTTCAATATGGAAAATACGGCCAAGAACCCGGGCTGGGACGTTGTCAACGCCCGAATCGCCATCGGCATCGGCAAGATCTGGACTTTGGGCTTCAACGTGGAAAACATCTTTGATGAGGATTATTACGTGGACGGGTCGGTCTGGCCCGGCGATGCCGTGCCTGGCACCCCGGCGCCGAATTTCGACCCTGTGATCGGAACGCTTGGGCAACCACGCCGGCTGAGCGTGGACCTGCGCGCCAGCCTTTGGTAGTAGAGGGGTCAGCCGAGAAATTTATCCACCGCTGTGTTGAGCGCGTCCAGTTGTCCAGTCGCGGGACGTGAGTCGGGAATCGCGGGAATCGGGTCAGACCAGTCCAGCCTGACGGAAGTTACTGATAATACAGGTAAACTGTAGCAATAGGCATGTAATCATAGGCTTAAACGGCGATTTTCATACCCCAAAATAGGACTTTAAGGAGGAAGTATCAGACGCTGAGCAAGCAGACCACAGAGATTCAGGAGAGTAATTCCGTCAAACAGGCATGAGGATCTTACAATCTCGATTTTGAGAGCAAAAAGGATGTTTTAAGGGGAAATAACCGGCATATATGGCACATAAACTGAGCTGAAACAAATAGTTAAGCAGGTCTGACCCTATCCTAGCTCAGCAAGTTCTCGGACCTTCCCCCGGAAATAGCAGAAACTGGGAGATGCGTTTTTTTCTACATCCATGTGTGGAGTAATATTTTCAGACCAGATCGATTTTTCTCTACCGATTCCCTGCCATCCCTTTTTATTAAGACTGCTTGAGCCTCCTGGATATATTGCATCAGCCAGGAGTTCCCAAGTTCCGCAAATTGAACCGTTGATATAACCATTCAGCACATTATCTTTGACTTTTGGATAAGCTGCTTTTATCGCCGCCAGATCACCCAAAAACCATGCTTCGCCTTCTTCTATGGCTATACAAAACCGCGTTTTCGGTTGTGGACTGCATGCGTCCAAAACGTCAAACAGTTCCCTACGAAATGCCTTTAAACATTTATCATCAAGATCACAGACCACTACCACTGACGCCGAGTAACTGTCAGGATAACTGAAAAATGTTTTTCCATAAGCATTCAGCAACATCGGGAGCTTATTTAGTAAAAGACGAGTACTGATATTCTTGATATGTTTAAGATTTTTGGGAATATGACCAATCCCGCTATGCGCAATAACTTTGAAAGTATGTTGATCACCAATGATTTTCGGGATCAAAACATCAAGCGCTTTTTTGCCGGATTGATCTTCTACGAGTATTTCAAAGTGCATTCATTGACCTCGAGTCCAGGTAATCGCTGTACCAGAGTCCCCCCAGTGGCAACCCCTCATCTGCCATGTTTTTCACGATCGGATCCGAACTCGCACGGCGTATTGTTGAAAAGCCATCTTCACCTTTTTCCAGGACCCATACCTCGTCAGGAGTTAGCGCATCGACAAAGTACGGCTGATGGGTCGTGACAAACACTTGGGAGCCGCCTTTGGACCCACTGGCATGCGTTCTGAATTCCTCGGTCAGGGTTTCCAAAAGTTTGTGGTACAATCCATTTTCCGGTTCTTCGATGCAGAGAAACGGGGGCGGGTCCGGATCCTCCAGAAGCAGCAGGTACGCGAATACCTTCAGCGTCCCATCCGACATCTGCTGCGCGTAAAATGGGTCCTGAAAACCCTTGTCGTTGAACTTGAGCAATAATCGCCCGTCATTGGTTCTTTCCGTATCGATCATGTTAATGCCTGGTATCTTCTCGGCTATTGCATTCAAGACAGTCCGTAAACGTCCGGGATGTTCTCGCTCCATGTATTGAACGACATTGCCGAGATTATCTCCATGAACGTTGAGATGTTTCTGTGGACCGGCCAGAGGAAGTCCTCGCGCGGCATCCGGCGTGAAGTAACTGAGATGCCACCCCTCTATGAACCTGCGAAATGCTGAGATTCTCGGGTGTTGTTTCAATGATCCGAGAGTGGCTATACCTAGCCTCCGCCGATCCTCCAACTCGACAAACTCGGTCTCTTTGGGCTCTTCCGACAACAAAATCCGTAAGAACTCATTAATATCGAGTTGCTCTCTTGCTTCATCGATCTGACGCCCAGTCTCATCTCCCTTCCACGCCACGCCTTTCCCACCTTCAAGTATAAGGAAAGAAAATGGCCATCCCTGTTTCTGGCGAAACCGTTTTTGCCTGAGACGCTCTTGTCTCACGAAAGGACGCCCTGACCCATCAATATCAATAGCTACCTCATAGGTTATAGGGCGTGCATTTCCATGTTCCCTGTAATATATTTCAAATTCAATTGGCCCTGTCACTGCCTGTGATCTTATCCTCACAAAGCCTCCCCTTTCGCGAGCATCACAAGCCTCCTCGACACCAAGCTTCAGTGCATCAGCCAGGAAACCGAAAGCATCAAAAAGGGCACTTTTCCCCACTCCATTTTTACCTATCACTGCCGTCATGGGTGTGAGCGCCTCATTTTGTCGCTGCTTCCATAACCTGCCCAGCGTGATGTCCTTCAAGGTCTTGAAGTTTTTTACTCTGAAACCTTCTATCTTCGCCATAATGCTATTTTATCGTGTATGCCATAGAAATGCTGTGAGTACAGTAGTATGCTCTAAAGAGTGTGTTCTCAGAAAAAACGCTTTATATGTCAGCCTAGGAATTGTTCCACCGCAGAGTTGAGCGCGTCCAGTTGTTCCAGGGGCGGCACGTGACCGCAATCGGGGATCATGCAGAGTTCGGCCTGTTTCAGGGAGTCTATAAAGATACCGGCATAAGCGGGCGGGATTAACGCGTCATTCTCACCCCATATTACCAGCGCCGGCGCGCTGATCCTGTGGATGCGTTTCTTCAATCCCTTGTCCGGGATGGGCCAGATCACCTTGGCGGTGCAACCCAGGGTCCAGAGGAACTGCACCAGACCCTCGGCGGCTATGTCTTCATCCTCGGGCGGGGTCAACGCGGCCTTGACCAGTTCGGAATCGGTATTGTGGAACAGCACGGCGGCCAATCCTTCGGCGTCTTTGGCAGTCCAGTCGGCAACGGTATAGGGCGAGTCTTTGTGCCAGAGTCCGATCGGTGCGATCAACACCAGTTTTGTTATTCGCTCGGGTCTCAGGGCCGCCAGTTCAGCGGCCAGCATACCGCCGAAAGAATGGCCTATGAGCAGGGTCGAATCGATACCGAGGCCGGTCAGCACGTCGTCATAAGCCAGTACGGCATCCCACATGTCTTCGATGTGTTCTATGTCATTCGGCTCACCGGGGAAGGTGCCGGGGAAATAAGGCGCATAAACCGTGTATCTCTCAGCCAGCCCTTCGAGAAACGGGTCCCATTGCAAACCACCGGCAGAATGTAAAAAAACCAGCGGTTTACCCGTACCTGCCACGTCTACCCTGATATTCAGCAGGCCTCCCAGAACGGCAATGGTTTCGGTGCGAATCTCTGCCATGACGGTTTCCCTCAGGCAACCTGCCGGGTTGGTTGTTTACAGTTTTCCGGCCACCAGTGATTTTCCCAGCCTTCGTCATCCCAGACGCCGCGCAGGTGGGGCAGCACGTCTTTAGCCAGCCGGTCGATATTTTCCATGGTCTCTTCGTGGGACATGGAGCCGAACTGGGGTAGTAACATCAGGTTACCGACACGCAGGCGTTTGATAATACCCAGTAGTTGCTCCGTCACGCGGTCGGCGCTGCCGGTTACCAGGTATTCGTTTTCCTTGAAATCCTTGTAGCTGTTCTTCTTCAGCGTATCGAAAGGCGGCAACGGTCGTTTGGTAATCAAGTAATTCAGGCTGCTGTGGGTCATGTGGCCCGGCGGCATGAACAGGGCCTCCGGGATGTGCAGCAGCTTGTGATAGAAATATTCGATATGTTTTGCGTAGATATTATCCGCGACCGCATCGCTCTCAGCGACGCCTACGGGGATCAGGTAGCCAAGCCGGTAAGGATTATTGTCCCGGCCCAGTTCTTCAGCCCGTTTCCAGTAACCCCCGACGGTTTTGTCAGCCCCCTTGGCGCCGAAATAGGTCAGGTAGCAATAGCAATAATCATTTTGCAGGACAAAGTCCCAGGTGCTGGGACTGGCGTTGCCCGGCACCCAGATGGGTGGGTGGGGTTTTTGTACGGGTCGGGGCCAGGTACTGACCATGGGCAATTGATAATATTTGCCATTCCATGCGAACACGTCCTCAGCTTGCCAGGCTTTTGTGATCAACTCATGGGCTTCGCGATAGCGACCGCGCTGCTCCATAGGCGCAAAACCGTAGCTATGGGCAAAGTCGCCGCCCAGGCCTACGGGAAATCCGGCAACCATACGACCTTCGCTGATGCAATCCAGCATGGCGTATTCCTCGGCGACGCGAATAGGCGGATTGAGGAAAACAGCCGTTTCACCCATCTGGATAATGGCAGTACGGGTTCCACGGGTCGCCCGCGCCAATACCGAACCCATCATATTGGGATTGACCATGAAACCGTACGCATTCTGATGGTGCTCATTGGTGCAAACACCGTCAAACCCGGACTCTGCCGCAAACTGAAGTTCATCCAGCGTCCAGTTGTAGTATTGCGCGGCCTTGTTGGCATCGGCCACCTTGGGAAACGGCAGGGTGAACCAGGCAGAGGGGTATACTTTCTCAAACCCCTCCGGCAGTTCCCGATACGGCATAAGGTGGAACATGGATATTTTCATGGGAGTAATTTTAACGAATCAGGAGAAAATAAAACAGGTGTTATTTTCTCGGATTGGAAGTAGAACCACTATTCCGATCTGGTTACCATTCCGAAATTTGGGGTCAGAGTAAAAATACAGGCACTGGCAGCGGCCTGGGCTGTCTCAGGGACTCCTAACCATAAGATAAAGGTGAGAATTAAAAATGCGAATAAGCTACAGCAGCACGCCATGCGGGGGGAATGTCAACTGTAAATCCCTTATATTGTGTACTTTATACTAAAAAAGTCATTGTTATATCCGGCATTGCCTTTTTACTGCCGGTGTTGGTTGGCGTGTGTGTCTCGATGACGATACTGGTCACGTTGACCATGGGCAGGCCCACCCGGATACGGGCGATAGAGGAATCTGGTATGGACAGGTGTTATATTGCTGTATCTTTTCACGCCGAAATAATACTGAGGGCACTATGAAGAAGGTAATAATGGGTGAATGGGGGTCATCTCATTGTGGCTGCCGCCCTGCTTGTTAGTCTGCCGATAGCCGCTGGGGACAATCGAGGCTTTATCCAGGAAGTGATGACACTCAAGGCCGATGACGGCGTGAGCGTCCCCGCGCTATTGAACTACCCCAGCGCAGGCATCAACACGCATTCACCGGCGGTCATCTACTACCATGGGATCGGCGGAAGTCCCGTGCAGGCGTTGGGTGCTCCACGCTTCGTGGCGGAGCCGCTTGCAGCGAAGGGTTATACGGGTCTCAGTATCCTGTCTCGACACTCTGCCGGTCATCTAAATATACCCTTCGAGAAAGCCACGCTGGACGTAAAAGCCGCTGTGGACTGGCTCTCCCAGATGGGTATGACAGACATCATTCTGGTCGGTCACAGCCTGGGGTCTATCCGTATCACACGGTACTGGATAGACACGCGTGATCCACGGATCAAGGCCATGATTCATTATGCGCCAACCCGGGACATGCCAAAGTGGGCGCGCGCCGGATTCGGTGAGGAACGCTACAAGCAAATCGTCGAACGACTGTCCACGCTGGTGTCCGAAGGCCGGGGTGACGAATATGTATTCGATACTTTTGAGATGCCGCCGCCTGCTCCTCCCGGAATAGCGAGGGGCTTTCTCCAAAGCGCCGCTACCTGGCTTGACTGGTGGGGGCCTGCCGCTCGGACGCGCAACAGCGTTGGGTTCGCCGAGCTTGACATGCCGTTGCTATTGGTCTCCGGAGATGCGGACGCATTCGTAACCAAGGACTATCAAGACTCCCTGAAGACGGCAGCCGTGCAGAGCCCGAGGGTAGATTCACTTTGGTATGAAGGCGTTGACCATATTTTTACGGGTGCGCGAGAACGGGCTGCCCAGGACGCCTTTGACTGGCTGGAAGAGATCGGTCTCGGGCCGCGGCCCCGCGTAAGCACGCAGGTTGTCGATACCACGGCGACGGATGGTATGGAACAATCCGGGATGCTCTATCAACCCGAAAGCGGCGGCGACTACTCAAAGCCTGCATTCATGGTGTTGTATGGATATTCAGGCGATAACATGCGCTCGGCCAGCCAATGGTTGCCGGTGCGCTTGGCCCAGGCGGGTTATAGCGCGCTTGCGGCCCGCAACCGGGCGGCCGGAGCGGCGATCTACAAATCCATCTTCCCGGAAGTCGCACGGGATACCGCCGGCTGGGTCAATTATCTTGAGTACCGGGGTTTCAACCGCGTAATATTGATCGGACATAGCTGGGGTGGCATCCGTTCAACTTATTATAAAGTTTCCAGCGGCGACCCCAGGATCATCGGGATCGTGTACCTGGCGCCAACCAGGGATGGGCCGGATTGGGCCAGGCGCGGACTGGGCATATCAGCCTATGACCGTCTCGTGGCAGAAGCGCAAGCCATGGTCGCCGCCGGAAACGGGGACAGGCAAATTGTTTATGCCGAAGGTTTGATGCCGCAACCGGCGCCGCCCGGCATTACATACCAGTGGCATCAAACGGCGAAGAGCTTCCTCTCCGAATGGGGTCCGGATGCCGTGACGGTGCATACGGAGCAAATCCGTCTGCTGGATATTCCCATCTTCGCCATCGCCGGTAACAAGGATACCTTTGTCGACCTGCCGTTCGTGCAGACCTTCACCAGCGCGGCCGGCGGTCCGGCCGACTACAAATGGTACGACGACGGTGCTCCCCACAGCCTGATCGGATGGGAGGACCGGGTGAGCGAAGATATCCTGAGGTGGTTGACTGAACGATTTTCCCACCGGTAATATTTCTCAATAGAGTGCGCTGAGGATGAACGCATTCCAAAAAAATTATGCGGCAAACGCGTGCTGATGCCGTGAAACATATGGAGGGCAACATGAATTTCGCAAGCAGAGACTGGTCGTTCGGGGGTGGCGCGGGCCAATCGCCTGCCGTGTCGACAAATTTTTCACAGGGGGTTCGGGCAGGACCGCTGGTCTTCACTGCCGGACAGGCCGCCTTGAACGAACGCGGAGAGTTAGTCGGCGCAAACGACATCCGTGCGCAAACCGAGAAGACCCTGGAGAACATCGGTGGAGTGCTGCAGAGTCTGGGCGCTTCATTCAAGGATGTTGTCAAGGTAACAGTCTGGCTCAAGGACTACGATGATTATGCCGCAATGAACGAAGTATATGCCCGTTTTTTTCCGGAACCGCGACCTCCGCGTGCCTGTGTTCGCTCCGATCTGGTGCCTATGTTCAAGGACGAATTCCTCGTCGAGATCGAAGCTATCGCCGTGGTGGCAGTGTAGCGGGCTTACGATGAAATTCGTTACCTATACCAGTGAGTCTGACGCCCACGTTGGCGTGATAGATGGGGATTACGTCTACGACGCAGGATTTGAGGGAGACATGGTGGCGTTCATTGAGGCAGGAGCGCCCGTAGGGAACCGAACTCCGGTGAAAGATGCACGCCTGCTAGCGCCGCTCAGACCACGGAGCCTGCGAGACTTTATTACCTTCGAGGGTCACCTTAAAACATCATACGAACGCCTTGGGCTTGCGGTGCCGAAGGAGTGGTACGAGGTTCCGGTATATTATAAAGGGATGCCGGACACGGTGATCGGCCCGGAAACAGACATTCCATGGCCGTCCTACAGCGATTATGTGGACTGCGAGTTGGAGCTTGCCGCCGTGATTGGACGGCAAGGCAGGAATATCACGGCAGAGAACGCAGCAGACTATATCTTCGGCTACACAATTTGGAACGACGTCTCGGCGCGCGATGTTCAACGCGTGGAAATGCCCATTGGTTTGGGACCCGGTAAAGCCAAGGATTGGGACGGCTCAAACGTGATTGGCCCTTGCATCATCAGTGCGGACGAGCTTGACCCACAAAACCTCCGGATGGTCCTGCGGGTCAATGGGGAGGTATGGGCCGAGGACTCATCGAGCAATATGCACTACAGCTTTGCAGAGCTTATTGCATACGCATCCCGTGAACAAACCCTTTATCCGGGAGAAGTCTTCGGTTCCGGCACGCCGTCCGGCGGCAGTGGAATCGACGTTGGCCGGCGTTTCAAGGAGAAAGACCTCGTCGAACTGGAAATTGCGGGCATCGGTATTTTACGAAACCGCATCGGCGACCGGTCCTGACCAGCAAGTTGGCAGGCTCACTCGCCACTGCTCGGCTTGCTCTCGCGGCACATACGTCCAGCCTATTTCCTGCGCGTATTTGAGTATGCGGGCCTGGGCAGTTTTGTGTTCTGTGGATTTCACTCAAATTCCCATATCGGCGCAGGATTCGCTAACAAATTAACCAACGCATGATTGATGTAATAATTTTCCTTCCCGAGGCGGTTTTTTTGCAATATGCCAGCCGCCGCAAGCGTATCCAGATAGCGTATCGATGTTGCCCGCGATACGTTCATGTCCTGCGCCAGAAATGTGGCTTTGGTGTAGGGGTGCCAAAAAATATTGTTCAACAAATCCTGACTGTAGAACTTGAAGTCAGCACGGATGCGCTGTTTGTACTGTTGCAATAACTCCCCAATTTCAGCTATGAGGTGCGCGGTATGGCGAGCGGTTAAGGCAACGCCATGCAACATATAAAGCAGCCACGGCTGCCACTCGTTATTATCGCGCACCGCTTGCAGCCCGCGATAATAATCCGCTTTAGTTTGGCTGATATAACGGCTTAGATAGAGGATGGGTATATCCAGCAAACCTTCCTTGACCAGAAAAAGAATATTGATAATGCGGCCGGTGCGACCATTGCCATCGTAAAATGGGTGAATACTCTCAAATTGATGATGAACCAGCGCCATCCGCACCAACGGATCCAATTCGCTATCGGCGTGAATGAAGGCGTCCAGTTTCGCCATAAGCCCCGGTACCAACTCAGGCGAGGGTGGTTCAAAAACAATTCTCCCGCTACGCTCATTCTTCAACACCGTACCCGGTACTTTGCGAAACCCGGCATTATTCCCCAGCAGCGTCTGCTGCACCGATAACACCGTATTCAAGGTCAAAAGTCCGTGTGCTTGCATCTGTCGAAAGCCAATGTCCAACCCCTGAACGTAATGTGCAACCTCTTTGCTGGCTGCATCAGAACTTTCCGGCCGGACTTGGTATTTAAACAGGGAATCCTGCGTTGTAATGATGTTTTCGATTTCCGAACTGCTCTGTGCTTCCTGCAACGACAAGGTAGAGACCAGCAACCGCTCGTTGGGAATGGTGCGGGCAACCCCTTTCAACTCTGCCAGATAACGGTGTGCCTGCACCAACTCGCGCAATACGGCGGGGGTCTCCAGAATGCCCTCAGGTGGGAATGATGCTAATGAGTATGTGCTCAAAATATGCCTTTTTTGAAGATTTTAATTAGTTTCTGCTCATATATTAGCATTTTTGAGCGGATAGTTTGGTAACTGTTCAAAAACGTGGGTTTTGATGGGTGTCGATTAGGGGTGGGCATCTAGCCCGCATTTCTCACCAACTATAACCGGCCCGCACGTACCAGGAACCGCCTTCGTAGTTCGCCGCGGCGCGGCGCGCGTACGGCATACCCTGACTCCAGCGGTTGGCGCAGGTCAGTCCGCTGCTGCCACAGGTATCCGTCGGGCGGATTTTGCCGACGAACTCATCGAGCCCACCAGGAAGCGCAGGTTGTCGTTGAAATTGTAACCCAGTTCCAGGTCGACAAACACGACCGGGTCGACTTTGGCGGAAGGAGTTGATCCGTCAATCGTACCGTTTTGGTCGTAGTGCGACCCATAGTAATTGGCGCGTATCATCAGGTCCAGCTTATCGGAAAAAGAAGTGAACGCGCTGACGACAAAGCGCTCGTTCGGATAGCTGTTTTCAATATCTTCCACGTCCGCTGCCGGCGGACTGCACCAGGGGGTGACCCGGGGGGAGCGTCCCCTCTTCCACCGATACGTTAAGGTTGGCGTCAAAGGTGGTGGTGACTTTCCGGGCGTTGGACTGGCCCGGAGTAGGGGCATGGAACCCCGTGGAGATGGCGCCACGCAGAGCCAGGGAGTCAAACAGGTCGTAACGCGCCGCCAGCTTGCCGTTGATGGTGCTGCCGAAATCGGAAAAATCCTCATAGCGGACTGCATACTGAGTCAACATCCTGTCGGTCACCTCGAGTTCCAGTTCACCGTAAATTGCATGGTTTTCCCGGGAAAAAGAACCCGAATCGTCAGGGACGAAGCCTTTGAAACCACTGGCTCCGGCGCCTGAGTAGGAAGCAAGCTCGCCGGGCGTGATGATGGCGGTTGTTGATATACATTTGGTCTCCCCTTTCTGAACGGATTATCAGTCAGATAAATTGTAAGTTACAAACGGCTAAAACAAGGATTGTTGCCGGTCCGAGAGTACAGGGGGTTTGAACAGCGCGGTGTTCAACTCGCCCCGGCCGTTGTTTAACCCGAATTTCCGGCAGGCATTTCGAAACCGTTTTTGGACTAAATCGGCAAACACGCCTTTACCGCGCATTCGAGTGAAATAGTCAGGATCGTTTTCCCGGCCGGACCTCAGGTCGCGGATGATACTGAAAACATGCTCCGTTTTTCCCGGTTCATGGGTTTCCAGCCACTCGCGAAACAGTTGCTTGACCTCATTCGGCAGCCGCAATATCACGTATCCTGCCGTCCTGGCGCTGGCCGCGGCGGCCTGTTCCAGTACGGTTTCCATTTCCGCATCATTGATGAAGGGGATGACAGGAGCAAACATGACGCCTGCAGGTACGCTGGCGCGGTTCAGGGTATCCACGGCTTTCAGGCGGCGACTTGGAGAGGCAGCCCGTGGTTCCAGTCGACGTGACAGGTCATTCCGTAGTGACGTGATGGACAGGAATACCTTTACCAGGCCTTGCTCCGCCATGGGTTGGAGTAAATCCAGGTCCCTTTCGATTAGCCAGGATTTGGTGACGATGGATAATGGGTGCTGGCAATCATGCAAGACCTGGATAATGTCCCTGGTGATATGAAGCTGTCGTTCGATGGGTTGATACGGGTCTGTATTCGTCCCCATAGCGATGGGTTTGCATATGTAGCGGGGTTTCCCCAACTCGCTTCGCAATAATTCCGCAGCGTTGGTTTTAGCAAATATCTTTGTTTCAAAATCTATTCCCGGCGACAAATCGACGTAGGCATGGCTGGGCCGGGCGTAACAATAGACACAACCATGCTCACAACCCCTGTAGGCATTAATTGAAGTCTCAAACGGGATATCCGGGGATTGGTTGCGGGTAATGATCGTGCGTGCGGTCTCCTGGAAGATTTGCGTCGCGACGGTCTCTTCACCCGGCTCGGGGGTCCAACCGTCATCAACCTCATGACGCCGATGTTCAAGAAACCGGGCATCGACCTTCGAGGATGTGCCTCTGCCTTTCATGAATTTCCCACCAGGTTGCGCCACTGCTTCTCTCCACTCAAACCGCGCTGCCCGAAACCTGCTGGAGGAACATCATTACGACACGGACAGGCATATTAATTCTAAGCAGCAGTATATCACCATTATATGAGTACAGTCTGTGTTGCCCTGCTTTCTCCGGGTGCTCCTGCTAAATCGAGGTCAATACAGTGATTATTGCCGGATTCGGGCATACTTTGACCATGAAGGGACATGTTTCCCTGGGCGGGAGGGCGTCTCGACCTCCACTAGCCCGGATTTCTCACCAGGTCGCTAGCTGCTATCGGAAACGTCAATGTGCTATCAATAAGTTATGGTAAAATTCTCAATATCCCGTCATTACAGACTGCGCTTGATGCGCCCTCGCTTGTCTTTTTGCCGCCAGCGGGCACATGCTCCCTCAACCAGAGCTACAGCTATACTTTCGGTCCCCGTATCAAGTACGGGGCAGGCTCCGGCACCCGCTGGCGGTCACAAATCTGCCCGGAGCAGATTTGGACGCCCGCAGGGCGCCCGTAGGGGGTGCGCCAGGGAAGGCGCACATCAAAAATCCGGCGCGATCATCGCATCACCTGGTGAGAAATCCGGGCTAGGGCAGGATGCCCTCGGTCCCGGGAGTTAGCGGGAATTGCTGTGCTTTCTCCAGGTCCATTCCTGAATCAACGGATTATCGTCATACCGGACAGGGAATGTCCGGTACCCGGTCACAAGGATGTTGTTATACTACAAAGATTGTCGGTTATCCAGATACGGGGTTGTAATGAACATTTTGTTTACTGGATTCCGGCATTCGCCGGCATGACGGCGGCGGGACGATCCTTACCGGCACCTGTACGGTCAGTTAACAATAAAGATCATTTTGGCGCCTTTCCGGCGTTTGTCTCGACTTCGGCGGTTTAGCGCCCTGACGAGCTAAAAAACCTTTATTAATCAATGTCCTGATGTGACTGAGGGTTTGTAATGCCTAGTCTGAATTATATAATTTGGACGAAAAAGCTTTGCATACTGCTTATAAACAGGTAATATTTAACCAGATTTGGTACCAAAAACGTTAGTAGACACTAACATTTGTCGCTGATACGCATTGCAGCCGCTCGGCATTCACGGGCGGCGTGAGCGGCACCCGCGGCGCAACGAACACAACGCGAAACGACACAGGACTCCACGCACGCGATGGACATACAAGGTGAATACCACATAGCGGCGTCACCCACCGAGGTCTGGCAACGGCTCATCGACCCCGACGTGCTGTCGGCCTGCATCCCCGGATGCGAGTCGATGACGAGGGCGTCGGAGGATGCCTATGACTGCGCTGTCATGGCGAAGTACGGCCCCGTCAAGGCGAAATTCAAGACCACCCTGACCTTGTCGAACATCAACGCGCCCGTGTCCTACACCTTGAGCGGGCGCGGCCAGGGCGGCGTGGCAGGGTTCGGAGAAGGCGTCGCCGACGTCATGCTCGAGGAAACCGGCGACGGAACGGCGTTGCGCTATACCGCCAAGTTCAATGCGGGCGGGCGCATCGCGCAGGTCGGATCGCGTCTGATCGTGGCGGCCACGCGCAAGCTCACCGACAAGTTTTTCGCGGCCTTTTCATCGGGCTTCGATGCCGCGGCGGACGACGCGACCGCGTAAATCATTCGGACATAATTTGCGAGAATGCAGGGCCTTTGGCCGGGGGGAGGAACAACAATGAAAGTCTCGTTTTCAGTCAACGGCACGGAGGTCAGCGGGGACGTGGAACCGCGCACCCTGCTGGTTGATTTTCTCCGCAACGACCTCGGTCTGACCGGCACGCACGTGGGCTGTGACACCAGCCAATGCGGCGCCTGCGTCGTTCACGTGGACGGCCGCTCCATCAAGAGCTGCACCCTGCTCGCAGTACAGGCCGAGGGCACGCAGGTCACGACTATCGAGGGCCTGGCCGACGGCGACACGCTGCATCCCATGCAGGCCGCATTTCGCGAAGAGCACGGCTTGCAATGCGGGTTTTGCACGCCCGGCATGATCATGAGTGCGATCGACCTGCTGCAGAACAACGCAGATCCGACGGAAAACGAGATCCGGGACTGGCTGGAAGGCAACCTGTGCCGGTGCACGGGCTATTACAACATCGTCAAGTCGATACAAACAGCCGCGGAATCGCGGTAATATCCGCCTTCGTACGCACGGCCAAGCAAGAGGAAACGAATCATGTACCAGTTCGATTATCAGGCACCCGACTCGATCGAAGCCGCGCTGGCGGCGTTGCGCGAGAATGACGAGGCGAAGATCGTCGCCGGCGGCATGACGCTGTTGCCGACGATGAAGCTGCGTTTGGCACGTCCCGATGTGCTGATCGACATCAACCGCATCGGATCGCTCGCCGGGATCACGGAGAAAAACCGGGCGCTCGTGATCGGTGCTATGACGCGTCATGCCGACGTCGCCGCCTCGAAGCTCGTACAGGATCGCATCCCCGGTCTCGCGGACCTGGCGGAGGCAATCGGGGATCCCCAGGTGCGAAACCGCGGCACGATGGGTGGCTCCGTCGCCAACAACGATCCCACGGCAGACTATCCGGCCGGGCTCGTCGGTCTCGGCGCCACGGTCGTCACCGACCGCCGCGAGATCGCGGCCGACGATTTCTTCACTGACATGTTCGAAACCGCGCTCGAGGATGACGAGATTATCACCGCCGTGCGCTTCCCGATTCCCAAGCGCGCCGCCTACATGAAGTTTCCCAATCCTGCCTCGCGCTACGCCATCGTCGGTGTCATGGTGGCGGAGGCCCCCGACGGAATCCGCGTCGCGGTCACCGGGGCCGCGCCCTGCGTGTTTCGGGTGACGGCAATGGAGGATGCGCTCGAGAAGGATTTCACGCCGGACGCCATCGCGTCGATCGCGGTGGACGGCGCCGAATTCAACGAGGACATTCACGCCAGCTCCGGGTATCGCGCCCATCTCGTGAACGTGATGGCCAGGCGCGCGGTGGCTGCGGTAGGCTAGAGCAATGGTCTCGGCGGACTCGCGACCGCGTCTGCCCTCGCGCACCTGAGCACTGTCGTGAACGCGGAGCGACCGGAGACGGTGCTCGAGTTCGGCGCTGGCATCGGCACGATCACGCGATTATTGTTGGAACACCCGAGCCACATTTCACAGCGGCCTGCCGGTCTCAGTCGGCGGGTGCGTGCGCGATGAGCTGTATCTCTACCAGGCCCCTGTCCGGGAACAATTCGCTGATGCCAATCGCCGTCCAAGCCGTGTACGGCGCCGGCAAGTATTCATCCTTTACCGCCATGAACGCGCCGATGTGCGCGCCCTTGTCGCCGTCGAAATGGGGGCTATCGAAGACGTGGAAGGTCGTGAGCTTTACGACCTGATCGAATCTCGCGCCCGCAGCGGCCAGCGTCGCCTTGATCGCCGAAAAGGCCTTATGGAGCCCTTCCTGGAACTCTTCCGGCGTGGCGGGATTGTCCCCCGGAGGCTCGGCCACGACGCCGGAGAGAAACAGGAAGTCGCCCGCACGGTAGGCGGGAGAAAAATGGTATTGATCATAGAGCTCCATATCCTGGCTCGTGGCTATGATCGCCTCACCGGCCGCTCCGGTCTTGTTGAAATTGTCGTCCGCCGCGAGGGTTGTCGCGAACAGCATTGCAGTTGCCAATATCAGTGCGAATCGGTTCATCAAACGCTCCCGTTATAGATGCTTTTCAGATGGTTTGAGCTCAGGCTTTGGCGGCGACGAGCTCGACCTCGACCAGCCATTCCTGCTTCGCCAGCGCCTTGACGACAATGCCCGTGGAAGCGGGCCGCGCATCACCAAAGAACCTGGCGCGGACCTTCGCCATCGGCCAGAAGTCATCCTCGTTCGTCACGTAGGTCGTTACCTTGACGACGTCATCGATCCCCATACCGGCGGATTCCAGAATCGCCATGAGATTGACCCAGGTGGCTTCAGTCTGGGCCTCGATTCCTTCGGGAGTGGTGCCGTCGGGCAATATGCCTACCTGCCCCGCGGTGTGGAGGACGCGCGCGTTCGGCGCTATCTCGATGCCGTGGCTGTAGGCTGCGAGCGGCGGCGCGATCGTGTCGGGTACATGCTTCTTGTTCATGGGACCTCCCTTGACTGTGACTGGAAAATGATGATCCTGGTTACTCAGTGGCGCGTTACGGGCATCCGGCGCGGAAGTTCGATCCGCGCTTCAATCGAGCAGCGCGATACACTCGAGTTCTATCATCATCTCCGGCGCCGCCAGGCGGGTGCAGCCGATCCAGGTCGCTGCGGGCGGCGCCGACGCCGCTTCCTGGTAGAACCCGATGCGAACGTCGTTGTTGGCCACCAACGCATCCATGTCGGTGGTGAAGACGGTTTCCTTGAGCACGTTCTGCAAGGTCGCGCCGTTCGCTTCCAGCGTTTCCTTGAGATCGGTGTAGACCTGCTCGACCTGCGCCCTCATGTCGCCCGCGCCGATGATGTTTCCCTCGGCGTCCCAGCTGACGCAGCCCGAGACATACAACGTGTTTCCGGACCTGCAGGTCTGCGCATAGTAGAAGGCTTTCTCAAGACCGGGGCGCTTGTGGTAGATCTGGTCGGCTTTGGGCATGGTGGTTCCTCCGGATTATTGTTATTGCTGTGTAAGTTCCGGGGACAGAATTAATTCTGTCCCCGGCCTCAGCCGCATCGGAAATGTACCCGCGCTGGCGGTTCGCACCGGGCTTCGCTAGAAGTTGATGCGCAGCGATCCCGCGAACCACCTCGGGCGATTAAAGAAGCACTCGACGCTGTTGAAGTCCGCCCCGACGTCGTAGATCTGCGTGCAGTAGAACTGGTTACCGATATTGTGGACCGCAAACGCCGCCTCCCAGCGGCCGTCTTTGCTGGTATAGCTGGCGCGCGCGTTGCCGATCACGTAGGCGTCCTGCTCTCCGGCGGGTGCTTCCGACAAGAGCATGTTCTGGTCGCTGCGCCAATTGAAATCCGCCTGCACGGCGAAGTGGCCCCCTAAGCCGGTGTTTTCAAACGCGACAGGCCACTGGTAGCGCACCAGGCCGTTGACGGACCACTCCGGCGCTCTCGGAAGTTCCCGATCAAGCGGCTGGGTAAACTCACGGCCGGTGTGTGGATCGGTGAACGGGAAAGTGACGTCATAAACTTCCCCCTGCAGGTATCCCACGCCGCCCTTGAAATTCAGGCCCTCCACCGGCGAGCCCTCGATCTCGAGTTCGGCGCCGTAGATTTCGGCGTCCTGGTTGGATATCAGGTTCGCCTGGCCCTCGAAAATGAAGGCCTGGAAATCATCGTAGTCGTAGTAGAACGCGGCCGCGTTCACGCGTAAGCGGTTATCCGCCAGGGTTTGCTTGAAGCCGATTTCGTAGGCCTTGAGTATCTCTTCCTTGAACGGAAACTGCTCGGGCCGCATCACTTCGCCCACCGCCGGCCCGTTGAAGCCGCCGCCCTTGACGCCGCGGTTGAAAGTGAAGTACGTCAGCAGGTCATCGTTGACCTGCCAGTCGAGCCCTACCTTGGCCGACCACAGGCCCTCGTCGTAATCGGCGAGGTTGCCGGCCGAATCCCTGTTAAATACGGTCACGAAAGCGGCGGGTTCAGTGGGGGCCAGGAAATTTCTTGGCCGGCCGGCCGGCCAGGTTTCGTACAGGTTGATGTAGTCGATATCTTTATTCTCGTCGATCCAGCGGAAGCCGGTGGTCAGCGTCAACTGGGACGTCAGGTCGAACTCGGTCTGGGCGAACACCGAATACGAATCCGTATCCTGTCTCCAGAACCCGGACAGGACGAAGATGCCCGCATCATGCGACGTGGGCTGCACGCCGCAGGTCTGGGGTAAATCTTCGGCCTCACCAAATAGAAAGCAAGGAATTTCGGTGCCGGCGGCGCCGATCAGCGAATCAGCCGGTGATATGGAACCCACGTCTTGAGGGCTGGGCTCGGCGCCGATCGTCTCCACGTCGGAACGTAACGTGACCCCCGTGCCGTAGTCGCCGCGGATACGCAGGTAGTAGCCCCCCGCCACCCAGCGAAAGCGCTCCGCCTCCCCGCTGATACGGATCTCCTGCGAGAATTGTTCGACGTTGTTCGCCAGGTAGGTTTCCAGGACGGGAAACGGCGTACCGTCGCTGTCCTCCATGTACTCTTTATCGACGTGGTACCAGTCGGTGATCGAAACGAAATCGAAGTTTCCGGCATCCCAGTCAAGGCGGGCGCCGCCGCCCCAGGTGTGCAGGTCGGAGAAGCCGATGAAATCATGGCTTACCGTGCGCCTGCCGTCGTCCGGCTCCGCCCAACCGAAGAAATCGCAGCCGGGACAATTTATCGCATTGGCCGTCTCGAGGTTAGTGGTGACCTCGTCTGGTTCTCGGATATAACCGAATCCGGTGTCCGGGTCGAAGCTGGCTGGCAGAATTAACAGGGCACCGTCGATGAGCTCGCTGGAAGACCCGCGGCCGTTGACAAGCAGGGTCACGTCATCGCTGATCTCGAACAGGACCTGACCGCGGAACGAAGCCGTGTTATCGTCGAATGTGTCCGGTCCGATGGTGTTTGTGGCATAGCCGTCGTGCCAGTTCCCTGTGCCGGAGAAGCGGACGGACATCCGGTCGGTAAGACCACCGCCGATCCCGAACTCCATACCCATGTTATCGTATGAACCATATTTGCCTTCGACGTACGCTTCGAATTCCTGTGACGGCTTGTTGGTGGTGAACGATATGGCGCCGCCGGTGGCGTTGCGGCCCCACAGCGTGCCCTGCGGCCCGCGCAGGATTTCGACCTGCTCCAGGTCGAACAGCTGGAAACCCGAAGCGGAGGCCTGGCTGACGTACGCCTCGTCCACATAGACCGCCGTCGGGTGCTCCTGGTGATCGGCGAAATCGACCTGGTGGACGCCGCGCACGGAGAAACCGTATGACTGGCGGGAGTTGGGCTGCACGAGCTGCACGCCGGGCGCCATGTCGGGTACCCAAGTTGTATCCAGCATGCCGAGTTGGCGAACCTGATCGCCCGTCAAGGCGGTGATGGCGATACCGACGTCCTGCAGGTTCTGCGAGCGTTTCTGCGCAGTGACGACCATCTCTTCCAACACCTGCGCGCCGGCGTTCATGCCGGTCAGCAATAAAGTCGCTGCAAGGATTGAGATGAGCGGTACGGAATATGGGCGCGATTGCCCGGATGTCTGTTGATTCATGGTCAGCTACCCCCTATGTTGCTTCCGAACGGCAAAAAAAGTGATTTGGTCCCTACCAACATTTTGGTACCAAATGTATGAAAATAGTACCATGTCTTGAAATATAACACAAACGGCCGGGGGAATACAACACCGACGTTCAGCGCTGGTGCGTTAGCGCTGCCGCTGTTCGAATTGGTCTCTCGAATCTAAGGTGGAGTGATCGGACCATCGGGTAATTTTTTATTCGATCTGGTACCAAAAACGTTATATACTTACGGTACGACCCTGGAGGTCGCCATCCAAAAAGACGCAACTGGGAGATCGAACCATGAGCAATCGGCACCTGTTACACCTGTTAACCCTGTTTGGGATCCTGTTCGCGGCGACGTCGGTGTCAGCCGATATGGAAGCAGCCCCTCCGCCGCCTCCCGGAACCAAATTTAACGTGCTCAACAGACCGTCGGGGGAACCGAACGCCGCCAGGATATACGCCCAACGTTGCGCTGAATGCCACGCGCGCGCCTTTTTTTCGCCGACCGTACAACAGATGTCGAACCTGACCCCGGAAGAGGCGCACAAGGAGTTGACGTGGGGCGTCATGATGGAGTTCGCCAATGGCCTGGACGATTTTGAGCGATGGGAGCTGGCCAAGTTCGTCACCAGTTTCAAAAAGGACAGCGAAAGGGACCCGCGCGGCCACGGCGCCAAAATGTGCAAGGACAAAACGCCGCTGGTGGCCGATGCCGTGCATGACTGGCCTGGATGGTCTAAGGACAACCGCTTCCACGCGAATGCGACCAATTCGAAGGTCACCGCCGACAGCGTGAAAAACCTCAAGCTCAAGTGGGCCGTGGGGTTTCCGCAGGTCCATTCGTTCGTTAGCGGCGGGCACAAGGTCTCCGTCGTCGGCGACCGCGTGTTCGTGGGTAGTCTCAATCACTGGGTCTACTCGTTCGATGCGGACTCCGGATGCGCACACTGGGCATTCCAGGCTGAATTTCGGATTCGATCGAACGTTACCGTGCGCGACGGTATCGCTGTATTCGGCGATACCGGGGCGAACGCCTACGCAGTGAACGCGGAAACAGGCCGGCTGCTCTGGCGCAATAAAGTAGATTGGACGCCGACCTCCCGCGTTTCGGGTAACATTACGGTGCACGACGGCGTCGTCTACGTGCCCATATCCAACTACCAGGAAGTGCTCAACATGGGTGGCAGGACCCTGGAATTCCCGTGCTGTACGACGCGCGGCTCAATCTCCGCCTTTGACCTGCATACCGGTGAGCGCAAGTGGAAAACCTATACCATCGACCAGAGATCTGAGTTTATAGGCACGACGGTTAACGGCGTGAATCGCTACGGCCCCTCCGGCGTCACGGTGTTCTCGGCGATCACAGTCGACGACAAGCGCGGCCTTTTGTACGTGCCGACCGCGAACCAGCAGACCGAGCCGGTCATTACCGAATCCGACGCCGTGATCGCGCTTGACATGAAAACTGGCGCCAAGGTTTGGGTCAAAGGACTGGCGCCCGAGCAATTTGGCGGCCAGGACGTCTACCACCTGGGCTGCGAGGCGTGGGTCGATGGCGAGCGGAAAACCTGCTCGCCCCTGAACCCGAAGGGACAGGGTGACCGGGATATCGTGGCGCCCGTGATACTGGTGGAACGATCGGACGGTAAGGAGGTCCTCATGGCCGGATCCAAGGACGGCATGCTTTACGCGTTGGATCCGGACGCCGACGGAGAAATCCTGTGGCAGACCCGACTCGGCAGAGGCGGGGAAGTCGGCGGCATCCAGTGGGGCTTTGCGAGCGATGGCAAGAATGCTTACGTTCCCGTCCAGGATATGGATGCGGACATGTTGGCGGACGGCTCGTTCACGGCGGTCGACCTCGTGACCGGAAAACAAGTATGGCGCGTCGAGAAAATGACGCCCGACTGTGAGGGTAAGCCGGCACCGCCGTGCAGCAATGCCTTCGGCTTGCCCAGTACCGTGGCGAACGACGTCGTTTTCACGGGCTCCGCCGACGGCCTGTTGCGCGCCTATAACAAGGCGACCGGGGAGCTGGTGTGGAGCTTCGATACGGCGACCGACTATGAAACCGTCAACGGCATCAAGGGCTACGGCGGGGGTCTGGGCTACGGCGGGGCGGTCATCGTGAACAATAAGTTGTTCGTGACATCCGGCAACGACTATGCGCAGTTCGCGATGCCCGGGAACGTCCTGCTCATGTTCGAACTCGACGAATAATGACTGCGATTGGAAAATCCGTACGGCGTAAGGAAGACCGGCGCTTCATCACGGGCGCGGGAACATACACGAGCGACGTCAACTATTCCGGCCAGGCGTATCTTTATATCGTTCGTGCGCAAACTGCACATGCCCGGATACGTAACATCGACACGTCGGCGGCACGGGCCGCGCAAGGTGTTGTCGCCGTCTACACTGCCGCGCATCTCGATGCCGGCGGGATAGGCGATATGCAGCCGGGCTGGATCATGTACAACCCCGATGGATCTCCAATGCATGACGCCCCGCGTGAAGCATTGGCGCGTGAGCGCGTCCGCTATGTCGGGCAGCCGGTAGCGGCTGTGATCGCTGAATCCAGTCTTCTTGCGAAAGACGCAGCCGAACTGATCGAACTCGATCTTGAGGATTTACCTGCCGTTGCGAGCATAGCCGACGCGACCCGTGCGAATGCCCCGAAGGTTTGGGACCACATATCCGCCAACCAATGCTTCGAGTGGATCATCGGCGATACCGACGCGGTAGACGAGGCATTCGCGTCGGCCGCTCGAACTGTGGAGGCCGACATCGTTCAAAATCGCCTGGTGGCCAATGCGCTCGAACCGCGCGCTGTTATCGCCATTCATGATGCGAACAACGATGAATTTACGCTTCATGCGGCATGCCAGAATCCACATCTTCTACGGACTTGGACGTGCGCAAATTCGTTGCCGGTTCCGGAATCCAGGCTCCGGATCATTTCGGCCGACGTTGGCGGTGGTTTCGGCTCCAAGATTTATCAGTACTCAGAGGACCTGGTTGCTTTGTTTGCAGCCAAGGCTTTGGGTCGACCGGTGAAATGGGTGGCTGAACGCAGCGAAGCCTTCGTTTCCGATGCACACAGCCGCGATCATGTAACTCATGCAACCCTGGCGCTGAACTCCGATGGAAAGTTTTTGGCTCTGCGTGTCGATACTGATGCCAATTTGGGTGCTGCGCTATCGCAATACGGTGCCGCAATTCCTACCGTTTTCTACGCCACCATGGTTTCGGGTGTTTACAAGATCCCGGCTATCACAATAAGAGTGCGCGGCATAATGACGAATACGGTGCCGGTGGACGCATACCGCGGGGCCGGACGCCCGGAAGCAACGTATTTGGTGGAACGTCTGGTCGATCTCGCTGCGGAGGCAACCGGCATCGACCGCATCGAGATCAGGCGACGAAATTTTATTCCGCCGTCGGCCTTCCCATACCAGTCGCCCTTGGGACTCGTCTATACCGAAGGCGCGTACGATCAATGCGTCGACGGCGCATTGGAAAACGCAGACATGAAAGGGTACGACGCACGCAAGGCGGCATCACAGACCGCCGGCAAGCTGCGTGGATTAGGCGTAATCGCGTATACCGAGCAAGCCGGCGCGGCGCCTTCCCAGGCGGCGATTGCTTTCGGCTCGGGAAACGCATTTTTCGAGGTTGCGACGGTCCGGGTAAATCCGGATGGATCGGTGCGCGTCCTTACCGGCGCACACAGCCACGGACAGAGTCACGAGACGACGTTTGCCCAAATCGTTTCGGATCAGCTTGGCCTGCCTCTGGACGAGATCGAAGTAATCCACGGTGATACCAATCAACTGCCGTTCGGCATAGGAACATACGCATCACGCTCAATCAGCGCAGGCGGCAGCGCGGTGCTTTTAGGCACCGGGAAAATCATCGCCAAGGGCAAAAAGATCGCGGCACATATGCTTGAAAGTAATGCCGACGACATCGAATTCATCGACGGGTTTTTCAAACACAAGGATGCGGTCCATAGCTTGTCATTCAAGGAAATTGCGCGCGAAGCGTATGTTCCGGGAAACTATCCATTGGAGCAGCTCGAGCCTGGGCTTGAAGAGACCACCTTCTTCGACCCACCGAACTTCACTTTTCCTGCTGGCTGTCACATTTGCGAGGTCGAAATCGATCCGGAGACCGGCGAGACTAGGGTCGATCGTTACACCGTCTTCGATGATTTCGGCGTGGTTATCAATCCGATGGTCGTACACGGTCAGGTTCATGGCGGCCTTGCTCAGGGCATTGGTCAGGCGCTTCTCGAAAACGCCGTATACGATGCCGATTCAGGCCAGCCGTTGAGCGCGTCCTTCCTCGATTACGCTATGCCACGTGCGGATGATCTACCAGCATTTGAAGTTTCGGAATTAGATACGATCTCGATATCAAATCCACTGGGCGCTAAGGGTGCCGGTGAGGCGGGAACCATTGGTGCACCGATTACCGTCATGAACGCCATTTTCGATGCGCTCAAACCCATCGGTGTCACCGACCTTTCAATGCCGGCAACACCCACAAAGATCTGGTCGGCTATTCAAGCGGCAAACACTGCCTAGGGCTGGATCGCAGGTAATTCAGAAACCGCCACCGATAGGACTCGGCTCCGGATCTCACCGTGGCAAGCGCGAGCCTGCTTCCCGATAAATGCGCCGCCGCGCGGACCGCGACAAGTTGAACGTCTCCCTCTCAAGCCGCCCGCTGCGATGCATGAGCGAGTGCAGGAGCATTTCGTAGAGCTCGTGGAATGCCTCCGAGATCGTCAGGCCCGTGGAATCGCTGAAGTCAGGTTCGCGCAATCGGTTGATGCTGGCGAACACGATTTCGGCGACGAACGCCGGTAGCACTTCTCGGAAGACGCCGGCCTTGACACCGTTGTCGATAATCCGGCACATGCCGTCGACGCGCAGGCTGATGTGCTCCCGCCAAAGCGTTCGCGCCGGCTCCCATTCGTGGATGTCGGCGACCACAGCCTGGTTCAACCGCTCGGCGGCACGCGCCCCAACCTGAAGATACTCGTAGACCTGACGTTCCGGATCCAAGGTGTTATCGGTCACCTGGTCGGCTTCTTGCCTGATGCGGTTGAAAAAGTTGTCCAGGGCCTTCAGCACCAGCATCTTCTTGCTCGGGGCGATCTCATAGAGGGTGCGCTTCGAACACCTGAGACGCGCGGCGATCTCCGAGACGTTGAGCCGCGAGAACCCCTCGGCAAGGATGATCGCTTCAAATGCTTCGAGAGTCTCTGCGCTGCGCTTGCTGATCGGAGCGCTATGGGTATTATGGGAGTGTGTGGTCGCCATGCTCGAATTATATCCGAATGATTAACGCGGTCAAACCGCTACGCTGGGTCAGTTTGTCAGGAGCACGGGCAGACTGGCAGCCTTCACACGAACACAGCGAGCGTGTTGTCCTTATAGGCATAGCTTTTTAACAGAAACTGGCCAAGAGGCGTAGCTGGCACGTCCGCTTGCTTCGCCTTCTGTTCATGTCTTGCGTTCATTCGATCAATTGCTTTCAAGCCGTGTGCATGCTGCGTGTTTCACATTCGGACCACTTCTTGGTTCTCGAACCAGCTAACACTGGACACATGGCTGGCGACCTTTTCCGGCTCTTTCGTGTACACAATCACGGCGAGGCTCCGCTGAGCCCTGCTGCAAGTAACGTAGAAGAGACGTCGGGTTCTGTCTACAGATGTGTCCTTCCCTTCACGCCGGTTCTTTTCATCTGTGTTCGTCGGAGCTTTCGCCCCAAGCAACTTCTCATAGCTGAACATGAAACCGCGGGCTTCGTTGTCATCGAGGATGACCATGACTCGCGGGAACTGCAGCCCTTTGATGCCTTGATGTGTTCCGAAAGGCGACCTGTCAGAGATGTACTCTGCATAGGCTTCGAACTGACTGAACGGGACAGCAAGCGCTTCCTGCCAAGCATCGACCTCAGGATTTCTGTCGTCTTCAGCAGCTGCGGGAACTGACTCTACCTCTTCTCCCTGCCCATCAGAGTCGGACAGGATGGGCGCAAATACATCGGGGATACCGAACAGGCCCTCGTGATCAACTACCTCGAGAATATCCAACAGGATGGGATCTGCGCCATCGTTCCACAGGGAGAACATGGACTCCACAGACCTCCCAGCCTTGCGAATTTCCTCTAATGAAGTCGCGTTTCCGCTCAGTCTTTCGGGAGACACGATCGGGGAGTGATCCTTCACGACCCGAGCCACAGCAAACCTATCTTTGGATCGCATAGCTTGAACCAAGGGAAGAACCTGCTGTGCGAAGAAAGCAACCCCGTTCAAAGTTCCATCGAGCAGACCGGTCCTGAATTTGTCTACCTTGTAGAGTGGCTCAAAGAAACGGTCGAAGCCGCCCCTGCGTGCGGCCATGTGATGCTCGAGGGTAAGTACTTTGGCTGCTTGTTCGCTCATCCATCCGTCATCGGAAGTGGCCTCTGCCATTATCCTGGCCGCTTCCGCTTCGACTTTCGGTTTGTCTATACCCTCAAAATCATTGATCAGAAACAGTCGCACGACACCTTCTTGCGCGTCTTGCCTAGGCTCCTGCCGAGCGCCGTCCGCTTCCGATCTGATCTGGTTGAGAAGCGTCACAATTCGTTTGGGGCACCTGTGGTTGACTGCAATAGCAGGCTTCTCCCAATTTGCCGGGACAGCCTGCTCCAATCCGACTTTCCCGTCCGCAAAGATGCGTTGCATCGTGTCACCGAACAGACACAGACTGAACTGGTCTGGATGCTCCGCCTGAAGGGCGAAGAACGCATCAATCAGGTCTTTCTGTGTGTCCTGGCTTTCGTCGATGAGCAGGACGGGGTACTTCCGAACCAGTATCTGCCGCATGAGTGGCTTATCGGTGAGAAACGCCGCTGAGATGGCTATGACCTCAGCATGGTTCAATGAGTTCTTGCCTACATTTTCGCCGTTTGGGTTGTAGGTGAACTGCTTGATGATATTGAGATGCTGAAGACGCTTCTGCTTTGACTCTATTTGTACTTCTCGCTCAAGAGCGGCCTTTGTTCCCATCTTCCCGGACGCTTGCCTCTCACGAAGTTCAGTGATTTCGTTGGACAGACGTAGGCGGAGCCAAGCAGAGATGTCTTTGTGGTATGTGCGGATCTGCTCCCAAGCAAAACTGTGGATCGTGGACACGGCAAAGATGGGATCGAAATCTGTTCTGCGCCTAATCTCATCACATGCGGCATTGGTGTAGGTTATGACAGCAACTTTCTGGCCCGACTGCCGGAACTGCGTGCCATAGCGGGTCCGAAAGATGTCCATTGCCTCAATGACCGCCCTTGTCTTGCCGGAGCCAGCGCCGGCATAGAGGAAGAAGCTCTTGGGCTTCTCCAGGTCGAGACACGCCGCAATCGTCTTTCTGAGTTCATCCCCTTGAGCGACTGCCTCAGGCATCATTTACCTCTGCCACCTCTGTCGAGATAGCGTCAACCTTTCTCGCCTCAAGGTTCTTCTCAAGCCACTTGAGGCCATCAGCGATGTAGCCTGGCGCTTCTAGCTCATCCGGCTCACTCAGGTAGAGTAGCTCCAAGGCCATCTCAGCCTTGCTGCCCTTCTCCAAGTTGGCGAACATATCGTTGCTGGCATCTTCGAGGGTGTCCTTTCTGAGAGCCGCTTGGAGCTTTTTCAATAGGCCTGCCGGATTTGCATACCCCCGGAAAAGCGCAAGATTCGTCAAGGCCAGTGAATCCTCAAACGTATAGGGTATCGCCTCTCCTTCACTTTCACCCTCCTTGTATTCCACAGTGATAGGGCACTGGTATGCGACCCTGACGAGCCCATCCGCTGTCTGTTTCGCGTCATGCGGCAGATCGAGCAGATCATCAAGTGGTTCCTTCTTGGGCACCCAGTCCTTGAGTGTGGTATTTCCTGTTCGGTAGCCTTTGCCGCGCTCCGGACGGGCCTTGGCAGTGTCAGTTTTGTGAATAGAGTCCAAGTCTGTAACGACCAGAGACAGAAGCCCAAGAGTATCCAATAGTGGTTTCAAACGATGTGCATGGGCGCCCCCGATCTCAAGAAGCGAGATGTAGCTTTGGTCCAGCTTGGGGAACATCTCCCGGACGAAGTGGGGGATCAACATGCGTTCAGCCGAACCCTCCACGAGGATGGCAGCATCGGCGAAAAAGAGATCACAGTGGGTTGTCCGAAGATAACGAGTGGCGAACTTCGAGGTCTCATCGTGGTCGTCGAACGTCTGCGAGAGATTGATAACCGTTGCCGTGGGAATCTCCCCATTCTTCTTGGCTGGTTCCCGACGGAAGTAGCGCAGGCAAGAGAAGTCCAGTTCATGAGCAATATGTGATGAGTGAGTGCTGACGATCATCTGCGTGCTGAAGGAAGAATCCGCAAGCGCAACGTGGCGCCGGAGCACTTTGTAGGCTTTCTTGATGAATACCTGCTGAACCTGCGCGTGCAGATGAGCTTCGGGTTCTTCAACAAGTACGACGTGCAAGGGCTCAATAGCAGCACCCTTGGTGTCTTGACTCTCGGCCGCTTTCCCAATCCGCATCCATTCGTCCCTGAATCGGATCAGGTTGAATACCATCGAGATGAGGTTCTGGTAACCCAGTCCATTGTATTTCTCGGGCAAGGACAGCGAGTCTGCTCCAGGCAGGTCGAACTGTACTGCGGCCTCGTGATCAAGGCTGTCGCGTGGATCGATCTTGCTTGTTATGGAGATTTTCGGGTCACTGAATCCCGGATAGTTGAGACCTTCAAGTTCTCCAATGGCAGGCTTGAAGCTCGTCTTTAACGTCTCGTTGAATACCGTTTTCGCCGCTTCGATCGCCTCCAGCGCCTCGATATCACTCGCCTCCGGGGCTTCTGATGGATTCAAGTGCTTGGAGAAGTAACGGCGCAGCTGGGTCGAAAGGCTCGCAAAGCCACTGTGTGACTCATCCTCTGTCTTGGGATCGGAAAAGCCTCTCTGGGCAGTGATTACGTCAAGCTTGATGAGACCATCGAATGGATCCTTCTTGAACGGGTCGCTGTCGGGCGGCAGCGACTGAGGCTTGGCGATTCCTTGCACAGGATCTTGGCGATGCGTAGGGTCGAGAATGTAGGACTGGACTTCAAACTGGCTGTGAAGCCGTCTGTCCAGAAAGTCCCTCATTGAGTTTGGCCATAGAGACGGCGGCGACTCTGCATTGGTGGAAGCCGACTCGGCGTCACGCGCCGATTTGTAGGCACTTCGGAAGTCCTTGTAAAGTTGCTCCATCTTCTTTGGTGCTAACACAAGCCTGACTCCCAGCAATTCCTTGGGTGTCCAATCCAGTGTGGGGAGAAGATGCGCGACACGGTGAAGGTCTTTTTCGTCGGTATTGAGCCAAACATCGATAGAGGGTAGCAGAGGTAGCAAGGCATCAACGGCGAGCTCTGGTTCTTCATTATCGGCGGCAGCTACCCACTGTTTTCCGAGTTGATCAAGACATAGCCAGTTCGAAAGGGTGAAATCCGTAGTCGCAAAGTCCTTGCGGCGGCTCCGCTTGAGAAAGAGGATTAGAGCATCCATTGCGGATGTCTTGCCGCTGTTATTCGCGCCGACGAAGATCGTCTCCTGTTGCGCGATCTCGACGCGGCATGCCTTCAGCTTCCGGAAATTCTGTATCTCAACAAAGGCAATGTTCATTCGATGTTCTGTCATGCACGGCAGAGCGGTTCAGCCGTTGCATCCTCCTTGTATCTTCAGAATGCCACCAGTCTCTCTCCGAATTCAGCGCGGAGGTTCCATTTCTTCGTGGTATTGAGCGCTTGCTCAAGACAGATGAAGATGCCTTCCATGCCTTTGAGTTTGGCGATGGTCTGCTCCTTCAGATTGTAATCGAGGCAGACTGTCACCTCCTTCAGCGAATCCCATGCGCGGAAGACTGCGTTCTCGGTGAAGTTGACAAGGGCTTCCGTCTGGACGTCGAGCATGAAACCGTTCTTGAGGAGGACTTCCTGAAGGATGTCATCCCGGTCGAAAGTCATCAGAAATGCTGCTTCTTTCTCTCGGATGTAAGCATCAAGCGCTTCAAGGTTTTCCTCATCCGTCTTCTCGGGGTCTGGTTCAAATTCGGTACGCGGAAAGCGAGACTTGGCGAGTCTGTAGACCTTGAAGCCCGAGCGATAGGCGGGGCTCTGCTGAAGGGCGATTCCAGGCAACTGCTGTTTAGCCTCGCGTTCTGCTGCATCTGCCGCTTCGTCCATGCGGGCGACTACACGTTTGTTCCGCTCAATGGTGATGTCCGATATATGTTTGAACCCCGCCTTGAAAGCAGTATCTTTGCTCGAAACTGCTTCGGGAATCTGAACCAAGATAAACTGACGTGGCTGTGTATCGGTCTCAGAGTTCAGCTGTATCACCGCGTGGCCGGTTGTTCCTGATCCAGCAAAGAAATCCAGGACAATGTCTCCTGGCTCGGTTAGATATTCCACGATCCTTCGGATATCGGCGTAGTGCTTGGGGTTGTCAAATACGCGTTTGCCATCAAAGAGTTCCACAAATTCATTGGATGCAGTCTGTGCGTAGCTGAAAAAAACGCTCCGCATTACCTGAGTGGTTTTCTCGAACAAATTGGTTCGAATACTGGGGATAGTTCTTTCATCTGGCCCAAAAACGATGTGCCCGTGTTCATATTCCTCCCAGAAACGTTCAGGCGTAGGAAAACGCCAGCCGCTAACGGGGAGCTTACATGGCTTCTGTGTGCGAGGGTGCAGAACCTCGTAGCGAGGACCACCCCCGCCTGGCCAGTTTATGTTTCCATCGTCGCGATAGGGGCCACACTCATCGACCTTGCTGAATCTGGTAAGAGGCTTTCTGATGTCGTCATCGCTCCATGAAGCATAGAGAGCCTGGAGCTCCTCTCGCACCTTGCCCCAATCGTCACCGTGTTTCGCACGTAGACCTTCAAATAGCGTGCGTACCTCACCCACCCCGTCCTTTTCTACGCGCAAGGCCACTCCCTGATCTCGCAAAAGGTACTTATCCTTCGCGTAAACAACCATGTATTCATGTCCAACGGAGAAGAACTTCGCATCGTTCTTTCTGTTACGATCCCAGACAAGTGTAGCAATGTGATTATCCTCGCCAAACGTTTCATCGAGTACCCGTCTGAGATTGTGTAGTTCCGCATCATCAATGCTAACGACGATATAGCCTGTCTGAGAAAGTAGTTGGCGAGCCATAAGGAGTCGCGGATAGACCATGCTTAGCCAATTTGAGTGAAAGCGTCCATCGGCCTTTGTATTGGTGTCTACTTTGACACCGCCTTCCGTGATGCCAACGTGCTCCCAATAGGACTCTTTGTCCTCATCCCAAGCATCAGAATAGACGAAGTCATTTCCTGTGTTGTACGGCGGATCAATGTAGATGCATTTGACCTGATTGCGGTACGAGGCGAGCAGGCATTTCAAGACTTCGAGATTCTCTCCCTCAATGATCGCGTTCCCCTCAGCAAGCTCTGGATTCACAGAGCGCTCGTGATCGTACTCCAACGTTGCGAGCGTCGGCGTGAAGGCGTTGCGCTTCGCGTTGGCCTTCCCAAACCAACGGAATTCAAAGCGCTCGGACGACGGCGCCAAGTCGGGGTCGATGAGGCGTTTCAACTCGTCCGGGTTGAGAACCCCATCGTTGGTAAACAGATCCGGCATAAGCGCTCGGAGATGTTCCAGACGTTCCTGGTTCACATTCGGCGTGGTCGGCATTCGATCCATAATGGTCTTGTTCATGACTTGTCTTCTTCGTTCTCGGAGCGCCATTCCAGAAGTAGTCTGCGCAGTTCTTCCTTGGGCGGAAATTCCAGCTTGTAACGACTGGCAAAAATACGTTCGTTGCCCTTGTCGAGCACGTATTCGACGACGGCGTCGTTCTTGTCGGTGCAGAGGATCAAGCCAATCGTAGGGTTGTCCTCCTGGGTGGATACTTCACGATCAAAATAGTGAACGTACATCTGCATCTGGCCGATGTCGCCATGAGTGAGCTTTTCTGTTTTCAAGTCGATGATCACATAGCACTTGAGGTGTACGTGATAGAAGACCAGGTCCGCATAGAAATGGTCCCCATCCAACGTGAGTCGCTTCTGTCGGGCCACGAAGGCAAATCCAGATCCTAATTCCAGCAGAAACTCCTGCATGTGGTTCGTAAGGGCCGTTTCCAGATCGCTTTCGAGCAATCGATGTGACTCAGGAAGCCCTAAGAACTCCAAGGCATAAGGATCTTTTATGATGTCGATAGGATGTTCGGTCGCCTGTCCTTCATTGGCGAGTTGCAGCATACCGTCCTTGTCGCGGCTCTTGAGCAGGCGTTCAAAGAGCAAGGTGTTGATCTGTCGTTCAAGCTGCCGCTTGTTCCAGCGGTTGCGGGCGGCTTCCTGCTCATAGAATTGCCGCGCCTCCTCGTTCTCTACGCGCATCAGGGCGCGATAGTGCGACCAGCTTAGATCGGGGTGGAAGCCTTGTGTCGATTCAATGCCCGTTGGGTGTTGTTTCTGTATGGCTTCGCCACCCATTGGGCGACCTTCCTCAGACGCGCTACCCGCTGGGTAGCGGTTTTCTGGCCCATGTCCAAATTCACTACCCGCCGGGTAGCGAATCTCCAGAACGCGTTGTTGGTAAACCAGATAGAACTGCCGGAAGTTGCGCACGTTCGGAACGGAAAATCCCCTGCCATAGCGCTCTGTGAGCCGGCGAGAAAGATCGGCAATGACCTGTTTCCCGTATTCGGCTTTGCCCGCTCCCCCTTGCAGTTCCTGCACAATCTCTCGCCCAATCAGCCAATACGCGACAACCATTGTGTTGTTGACCGTCCGCGCTACGTGGCGTCGGGCGTCTTCGAGAATAACTACGACCCGGTCAAATAGTGCAGTCGTATCCGAACCGGTGACTGCCGACGTATGGGAATTTCTTTTCTCAGGCATGCATCACTCCTTTGGCGCGATCCTTGAAAACAGGATATTCCTTGACGGGCGCGTCGTAGTTGACATGCGCGCCCACCCCCAGCGCATCGAAGTGCTTCATCGCGCACTTGATCTTGTAGACCTCGCTCTCACGAAGCGCCTTCTTGTCGGCAAGCCTGTTCGTGCCCTTTGTTTCGACAACAAAGTAGAACTCGGACTCTTCGCCGTCCCGCAAGCGCTTTCGTCGAAGTACAACGCCGAAATCAGGATTGTAGGAGCCGATAGGGGTTGGAATCCGGTAGAAGGCCGGGAGCTTGAGAAAACATACAACTTCGTCATCGTTGTCGGCGAACCCTGCAAACGCCCGCTCAAAACTGCTGTCGAACACAACACGGTCATACAGGCCCCGGTTTGGCGTTTCGATGGTGTCCGCGTAGGTCACGATACTCGGCTCAAGCCGCGAGATGTCGAACTCCTCGCCGCTGGGTGCATAGGTCAAGCCGCGAAGTAGTTCATCCAGTTCAATTTCCCGGATTCGCGATGATGCTTCGTGAATGAAGCGGGTGGGGTTTGCGACGATGGCAGCGCGATTGGTTACGTCGCTCAGGACTCGGATCGCTGTCGGATAGGCGAGTGATGTTCCCTCGCTGATTTCCTCGACCAGGTCCACCGCCCCGAATGTGGCACGCAGGCGGCGGCTCTCGCTGCCCATGTGCTGTGTCGTCACCCCTTTGGCTTCAAGCCGCTCAACACGGTTGAGGGCTACTTCAGCAGTGTAGTGCTCAATCTTCAGGGCGTTCAGGGCCTCGGCGGCACGGGTGACAACGGCTTCTTCATCTATGACAACCGTGTAGTCGGTGCGCAGACTCAAACGCCGCCAGAATTCACGAAAGGAATCGCTTTCATAGACCGCATCGTTCCTTCTCACGCGCCGCTTGCGTGGGTGTGCATCCTTCTTCTTATGCCTTGTCTTCGCGCCGGAAGCAGTTGTTCCATATACCTCGTTGATTTCGCTCTGGTATTGACTCACGAAAGTTTCATAAGTCTCGTTCGGAACAATCGTCAGTAGGTTGATCTCATCGCCTTCCGGGCAGTCATCTGCGTCATAGACGCGCCGGCCCTCTTGGTTGACGGAGATGCGAAGTCCGCGACCGATCTCTTGCCGCTTCTTTATCTCACTGTAGCTCTGGTTGAGCGCCGCGATATTGAACACGTTGGGATTGTCCCATCCCACGCCTAAGGCGGAATGCGAGAATATGAACTCAACCGGATTCCCAATGCGCAGCAATTCTTCCTTCTGTTTCAAGATGAGGTCGAAAAGCTCCTTGTTCGTGCGCATGGAACGCTCGTTGTCGGTGTACTCGCCCTTTCTGGTCTGCGCGAAGTAGTAGCCCTGCACGGCAGCTATTTCTTCCTCGCTAGACTCGCGATTCAGTTTCTCCCGGCAAACCTGTCGATATTTCTCGGCGAAGATACGGCGAATGATGCCGTCCGATTGGACGTAGTTGTCCACACGATCAATGAAGATGAGGGACAAGCACTTGATCCCCTAGGGCGCAAGTCGGTCACGCTTCGTGAAATGGCTATCGATCAGCCAATAGAGCTGCTCCCCGAAGATGCCCTCCAGGTCGGCGGCTTTCTCTTTTTCGACCACGACGGCGCCATTCTCAAATTCGCAGCGGTAAGTGCGCTCGCGAAGCAGCTTCGAGATGCGGCGAATAACATAGCCCCGATAGCCGACGTTGCCCGTCTTCTCTTCGAGATCGTCGCCGACCTTGAGAAATGGAGACTCGCGGGAGGTGAACGAGCCGTCTCGCTTTGCGTACCAGAGGCGCAGCTTCGCTCTCGGCGGCTTACCATCCTGATACGTTTTCACTTCGACTAGCTCGACGCGCAACGTCGCTTCCTGGTTTTGCTCTGCAACAGTCAGAACCTCGATCTTTTTCACGAGGCCCTGCTGATAGCTGTCAAACGGTGTCAGTCTGTACACGAGATTCCGCATGACCTTGTGTGTCGCGGAATAGCGGAGCCTGCATAGCGGCTTGAGGGCGTCGATACGAGCGATGGTGTTCTCCGTGTCCATGCCCTCTTGCGGCTCGTCCATGATGATGATCGGGCGCGTGTGCGCAATCGCCTCGATGAAGGGCATATTGAAGAAGAGATTTTCCCGCTGGGTTTGGTTAAGAATACGGTCCTCCGCATTGAAGGACTGGAGCGTCATCACCATTATTTGGGGATGCTGCTCCTCGACGAAGGCCGTCACGCGATTCAAGCGCTTGCTGTCGTACTCGAAGCATGCGGGCGTGAAGCCGTACACGTCGGCAAGCTGTTGTTTGAACACGTCGAAAGTGGACAGGACGCCCTCCTTGATGGCGACGGAGGGAACGAGGATGATGAACTTCGTGAAGGCGTATTGGCGGTAGAGTTGGTAGGCCGTCTTGAGGTAGACTAGAGTCTTGCCGGTACCTGTCTCCATCTCGATACAGAAGTCCAGGGCTTCGTCGAGAGAAGCCGTTTCTTCGTCAATGCCGCTGTCTTCGATGGCTGCGAGGAGGTTCTCGCGGACCTGCCCGGTGGGGATGGTGAGGACGTTGCTTCGCACACCTGCGCGGCAAGCCATATCGAATGTGTTGCGCGGCTGTCCCTCAAACAGGCGCACGACGGCGTCTATAACCTCGCGCTGATATGAGAGTTCCTCAAGTTTCAGTTCCATAGCCGTCTACTTGCCGTTTTCTTCCGATTTGTCCGCCTTGCCTGACTTCACCCTATCGTGTATTTCGTTCAAGCCGAGCGAAACCTCCGGCCCCCGCCAGCAAGGCGACGACTAACAGGTCGGGATTTCGCAGCTTGTTTTTCCCGCGGAGCACCAAGAAGGCCAACGCCAGGCAGAGGAGTGTGGCATGACAATAAAGTAGGTAACTTTGGCCCTCTGAAAGCCAATGATTCTCCAGGCAACTTCCCCGTCTCCAAAAATATAGTTGGTAACTTTCTCTACGCAGTTACTACAACGAAGAGAAGATACCACTATATCCGTGGGTGCGAAAGGGGAAGCCTTGTCCAATGTGAAATGATGGCGAAGCGGGAGGTCGATTCCAACGCGAAGTGATAGTGAAACAGGTGTCCATTGCATCATTCGGGGATGATTGTGGACATTCAGACGCGGCGGTTACGCACAATGGAGCAGCTTCGCGCCTTTGTGGCGGGCAACGAGGCTGTGGACTTTCAACTGCAAGACCGCAAGGAGGCCTACCGCTTTGTGCGGGATACGCTGGGTAGCAAAATCAGCTTAACTGGTGATTAACCGGCCTTCGCTGCCTTGCGCCGTAACCACTAAGTGAATAACCCGCCCCTGGATTGTCGGCGCCCGAGATTCGCTGTTGTCCGGCTTGGCATCATGGGACATGATCTGTCCCATCATTTCCTCCATGTCTTCCACTCAGACACGATAAAGACTATAAAACAGCAAAAGCGTTGTTTGAAAGCGTCACTATCTTTGCCATACTGGGCAGGGAAATAGCGATAGAGAGCGCTGAAAATTACAGGGCTTTGCGCAGAAGAGGGATTACTGTACGCAAAACGGCTGATGTGATCATAGCCACATTCTGCATAAAGCGAAGGCTTCCACTCCTGTTTTCAGACAAAGACTTCAAACCGTTTGTGGAGTATCTGGGGTTTATTGAGGTATGAGAAAATGTCCCGACTTCGACCTCAAACAGGTGGGCCTGACCAGTCGTCGTGTTAGCGTTTCCACTTCATGAAGCGATTATGCCAGTCTTTCGCTTCATAGAACAGTATCAGTATCCGTCCGCCGCGTTTTCTCAAATCCGGTGACCGGGTGCGGGTCGAGATACCACCGATCGGAGTATTGGAAAATCCGGTACGGGCGCGCAGCGGCTGAGTTCGTAAATTACCGCAGCCGGTGGGCCTTTTGAGGAGCACCGGCAGCTGATTCTGATACGCTACGGCAAAAACGGCGATCTCATCCGCTATGGGCTCGTAATAAGGCTCATCGGTGAGAACACTCTGTTTCATGTGCATGGCTGGTGTCGACTTAACGTTCCAGTGTCAGCGACTGATTGTTTTGTTATTCATACTCCTGCTCCATTTCCCGTAGTTTTGTCTTCAGCACCTTGCCGTAGTTGCTCTTGGGCAGACTGTCCACCGTACGATAAAACCTGGGGCGCTTGAAGCGCGCGATATTTTCGATGCAGAAATTATCCAAGGACTTTTCATCAATCTTTTCGTCCGTCGATGTAACCACGTAGGCAATGACAACCTCACCCCATTCGCGCTCGGGTCGTCCGATAACCGCTACCTCCGACACGTCAGGATGCTTGATCAGGACTTCTTCCACTTCACGTGGATAGATATTTGTTCCTCCGGAGATGATCAGGTCTTTTGAACGATCCTTCAGGGTCAGGAATCCTTCCTCGTCAAAACATCCGTAATCGCCCGTGTGCAACCAGCCGTTGCGTAAGGTTTCCTCACTCGCTTCCGGATTACGCCAGTATCCGTTCATAACGCTTTCTCCTCGCACCAGCACCTCTCCCACTTCCCCTGTGGGAAGCCAGTCCCCTTCTGTGTTGGCGACACGTACCTGGACTGCACTCTGTGGCGTGCCCACCGATGAAAGCCTCTGGCGCCAGCGGGGATGATCTTTCTCTGCATGTATGCGCGAACTCAAGGCGGTGATGGTCATGGGGCTCTCCCCCTGGCCGTATAGTTGCGCGAGCTTTGGTCCGTATCGTTCCAGTCCGGCAAGACAATCCTCCAGATACATGGGGCCGCCGCCATAGATAATGGTTTTCAGGTTGGTGGTGTCGGTATCGACCGGATGATCCAGTAGTCGTTTCACCATGGTCGGGGCTGCAAAAAATACTGCGGCAGGCCAGGATTCGATCAAGTGATAAATCTCTTCAACATCAAATCCACCGGTTTCCGGGATCACGTGACAACTTGCCTGCATGACATGGGCGAGCGCATAAACACCTGAACCGTGGCTCATGGGTGCTGCATGCAGGATTGCCCGCCAGGGAGATTCCTGGTCGACATCTGCAAAATAACAAAACGACGTGGCAAGCAGATTGCGATGACTGAGTACCGCACCTTTTGGTTTGCCCGTAGTGCCGCTGGTATAAAACAACCAGGCGGGATCCCGTGGTTCGCGGGAAACCATGGGTAAAGGATCACAGTCAAGTAACTGCTGATAATCCTGAGCGGAAACGTCAACGACAGCTTCGAGCGTTTCCCCCGCAAGTAGAGGAGCTATGGTCTCGACGAGATCGTGCGTGGCAAAACAGATCTTTGCCTGGCTGTTTTCCAGGATATAAGCGAATTCGTTTTGGTGAAATTTGGCATTGACCGGTACAGTGACCAGTCCTGCATGCCAGCACGCATACAGGATCTCCAGATACTCTGGACAATTACTCATCGTCAAGGCGACACGATCTCCCTGCTCAAGTTTGAAATGCCCGGTCAATGCGAAGGCGAGACGGGATACGCGTTCCGCCACTTCATTGTATGTTCGCAAAACCGTGGAGCCTTTTGCGATAGCAGGATACTCCGAGAAAGCACTCCCGGATCGTTTCATGTGTATCGCTATGTTCATATCCGGCCAGTCAAAACGCTGGACCTCGATCTAACGATGAGTTCATTACCTTTAGGTGTTCGATCAGAATTTCTTCTTGTCGGTCGTGCCACAGAAGACCGGAGCGTACCGACCAGTGCCGGCTCTTTGAATTCTTCCCAGTCTGCAAAGACATAGACCTCCGTGGTCATTGGTTGCGCCCCTCGTTTTTGCCCATCAGCTTGATATCCTGAAGCTTCCGCCCCAGTTCATCGTCGCCGGCGACCCTGGCAAGATCATCGGCAAGTCCGAGCACGCCAAGCACGGCCAGATAATGACCGATGGAAACGGTAGGATCCCCCTTCTCGATCTTGCGGATGGTTACGCGGCTCAAGCCCGTGCGTTCCGATATCAAGATCTGGGTATAGCCTCTACGCTTACACGCCAGTTTGATATTTTCGCCAAGCTGCTCCAGTACGCGTCGGTTTTTAGGGAAGACGACAGCAGTCCGTTTCTTGCCTGATTTTATACTGGTCACAATAATTACCAATTTATCTAAAAATGGTAATTGTAGTAATCATTATCAGTTTTGTAAATCATCTGGTCACTGAAGTTTTCAAATTTGACAGGGCAAGATCATGCTTTTTGTCATAAGGATGTAGTTTTTTAGTCCAATAAGTTATGAACAAGCGGTGAACTCATGAATTTTGTGGGGATCATAGCAGTGTTACCCCCAACTTGAGGAGAAAACCATGAGTTTACTGGCATGTGGCCACGATTGATGACCCGCGTCGTGATATCAATATGAAACATGCGCTGTTGGACAGTCTGTTTTTGACAGTGAGTGCGGTGCTGTCGGGGGCGGCGGGCTGGAAAGACAGCAAGGATTTTGGTGATGAGAAGCTGGCTTGGTTACGCCACTACCGGCCGTTTGCTAACGGGATACCGGTGGATGATACGATTGCGCGGGTAGTGCGGGCGCTGGACCCGGTGCAGTTCAACCGGGCGTTTTTGAATTGGGTGAATGCGGTCCGGCGTGAGCAGGGCCAGGCGCAGATTGCCCTGGATGGGAAGACCTCAACAAAGTTCCCATGACGGAGAGAGGCAGGCGGCCTTGCACAGCATCACGGCCTGGGGCCATGAATGCGGGCTGGTGCTGGCACAGATGAAGTCGAAGGGGAAGAAGAACGAGCAGGCATCGGTGTTGGAGATGTTGGATGTGTTGCACGTCAAAGGAGCACATATTACTGCGGATGCGATGACAAATCGTCAGGACAGACGATTTGCACGGCGCCAGCCGCCCGACGGGTTGCGCCCAGGGACGGGCGCAATGAGCACGCAGAAGAAGATTGCCCGGAAGATACACGAGAAGGGGGGCGATTACACGTTGTGTCTGAAGGCCAATCATAAGACCTTACAACGGGAAATAAAGGCGTACTTTCATAAGGTTACGCGCGATAAGCCGGCGACGTTGGCGGTGTAGAGGTAAGTCGATGGGGGGCATGGCCGGGTGGCGCGGCGTGTCTGTCGGCAACTGCGGGTGACGGCATGGAGTAGTGAGGCAGTCAAGTGGCCGGGGTTGCAAACGGTGATTGAGATGGAGCGGGAACGACACCTGCCGGGGCAAGACATGGAGACCGAGACACAGTACTCTATCAGTTCCCTGCCGGTGGCTGCGGTGCGGGTGGCGCGCGGGATACGTCAGCATTGGGACGTGGAGAACAAGGCGCATTGGGTGCTGGACGTGGCGTTCAAGGAAGATGACTGTCGGCTACGACGGGGCAATGGGGCGGAGAACGTGGGGATAATCCGGCGCTTCTGTTTGAACCTGGCACGGCTGCACCCACACAAGAACAGTATGCGGGGGAAGCTCAAGCAGGCCGGGTGGAGTGATACGAGACGGGCTGAAATCCTATTTGGGCAAGCCGGATAAAAGTATGCGGTTGCCCTGTCAAATTTGATTTAATTGGTGTGTTGTATCCGGGTGTTCACTTACAAACCTCTTAGGAAAAGGTATAATAAAAACAGTGTCATTTTACACAGTTACTGACTCCTGAAGAGGATGCGTTGAAGGAGAACAGGACCATGTTTTGACAAGAAGGTACTGTTGTAACAATCCAAGATGACTAAGATCATTACCGGAGGCAATCATGATGCACATAACTCAACTCTCCCCCTTCCGGTGGGTTACATTGGCTGGCGCGTTTGTGGTGTCGTGCCTGTTTACCTCAGCGAGTATCGCAGAGTGTTCCAGGTCCTCGTTCCGGGCGCCCCCCGCTTGTTATAAGCTTAAACTTATTAATTATGACAGTGGACGTATTGACTCCAAACGTTGTGCTCACCCGAGCACGAATCTCTGCTTATACCCCAAGGAACTTCATGCCAGGAACCAATGCAGTTACCCCGTAAAGGTGAGAGTCGTTGTCAATAAAGGTTCGGACGAGCTCTTTACACTCGACCCTGGGGGCACATATAATGCAACGGCTTATCAAAAGTGGAGGCATGGTATGGGCGACGGAGAGTCTAGCGCTTATTTTCGCTGGTGGACTTGTTGTAATGAGGGCGGCGACGCGCGGTGTAGCTGAGCTGGCTTCAGCAGAAATCGCCGGGGGGTGGTCAGCTATGCCCCGGTGCGGGCCGGGAAAGACCGCCGCAACCGGGAGCGCGCACTCAGTAACCTGCTCAAAAACTGAGCAAGAGCAAAAATCCCAAAGACTTGCCGAACAACTACGGCTATAAGAAGTACCTCAAGGTCAAGGGTGAGACCGAATTGAGCATTGACCGGGATGAGGTCAGTGATGCGCAACGCTGGGATGGGTTGCACGGGGGACTCACCAACCTGCTGGAGAGGGACAATGCGGGTATCCGGATACGGGGCTGTAATGAGCATTTTGTTTACTGGATTCCGGTATTCGCCAGCATGACGACGGCGGGACTGTGCCGGCATGATGGCGGCGGGATGATCCTTACCGGCGCCTGTATGGTCAGTTAACAATAAAGATCATTTTGGCGTCTTTCCGGCGTTTGTCTTTCCGGCTACGAGGGCATCCAGACCTACGCAACCCTGTTCAAGGACCTTGATCGGGTTGATATCCACTTCTGTCAGCAAATCCGCGAACTCCAGCGCCATTACTGATAGAATAGCCGCCGCTTCACAGAAGGCCGGGACGTCCACAGCCGGGGCGCCGCGCATGCCGTTCATTAGTTTTCTCATTTTCAATCTATCCAGGCAGCGGAACGCCGTGGCAGCGTCGAACGGTGGCGCAACGGTGACAAAATCCCGTAACAATTCTGCATGAACACCGCCAATACCCATCACGACCATAGGACCAAACTGCTCATCAGCGGCAAGACCGAGGATCATTTCCACACCAGGGGCATTCAGCATGGGGGCAACCACAGCCCGGCTACCCAGGCGCCCGGATAAATCGCGATAAACATGCAGTAATTCCGTCTCATCACGCACATTCAGCCTGACCCCATCCACGTCCGACTTATGGCGGATACCCGGTACCGCTGTCTTGACCACGACCGGATAGCTCAAGTCCGGTCCCAGGTTTGCTAATTCATCCTCATTATTTACCAGCCACGTATTTACCATGGGAATGCCGCACTCATGCAAAAACCGGTTAGCCTCGATTTCATCGCCTACGTCTGTCTCGGCCAACCGGGCGCGCCACTTCGTCAAAACAGACCGGGACAGCTCGGGCGGCCTGCTAACGGACCGGGCCAGGAAATCACGGTAGGCCATCATGCATTTCGCGCCGCTCAGGAAGGAAGCGATGCCGTCCAGGACGGGAAAGCCGGCGCGGGTTGTTTCAACGACGTTGGTATCGGCGCCCGTCCCTTGTCTGTTGGAAACCAGGAAAACCGGCTTGCCGGAAGCTGCATGGCCCTTGCGGAGATGACGGATGTATTCAGGATAAATCCGGCCATGAGCGGTCCGGTCATGGACGATGGCGCCCAGGGCCGTATCTTTATCTTTTAACAAGGCGGCAAAACAGCCTTCGAGTCTCTCCTCATAATCGGGCCCGCCGGCGCTCCAGACGTCCAGGGGGTTTACCGCCGCCAGGCCGGGGTCCAATAATGCTTCCAGTGTTTTTGTCGTTCCTGCGGAAATGTCGGCCAGGGGCGTCCCCAGTTTGTCGGCCATATCGATAATCAATTGTCGTTCGCCACCGGAGTCATGGATGGTAACGATGCCGCCGGAGCAGACGGGGTGGGGCTGGGCAAACATGATCAATGCCGTTGCCAGTTGCTCCATATCGTCAACGCGTTGTACCCCGTAACGGTCGAAAATGGCGCCATAACCGGTATCGCTCCCGGCCAGGGCGCCGGAATGGGATACGGTCAGTTGCGCCGCCAGTTCGGTTCGACCGACTTTGACGACAACGATGGGGATGTTTCGCTCAATGGCTTTTTTAAATCCCGCGACCAGTTTCGCCGGATAGCGGCTGGTTTCCAGGAACAGGCCGACGACCCGGGTTTCAGGCTGTTCCAGTGCGTAATCAAGATAGTCTTCAGCCGTGACGGTCAGTTCCAGTCCCGTTGACACGGCGCAATTGAAATCGATACGTTCATCCGCGTCCAGGATGCCGGACATGCCGGCGCCGGATTGACTGATGAGGGCAACGTTACCCGGCTTTCGGTGGGAGCGGGTGGCAAAGCCGCCGACCCAGACGTTATGGGCAAAGTTATAAAATCCCATGCTGTTGGCGCCGCAAAGTAACAGGTTCGCCTGTTTCGCCTTTTGCCGAATCCTCTGCCTGAGCAACGGCGCGGTATCGTCATCCAGCACCAGGGAGGAATAGATCATAGCTGCCTTGATCCCGTGGGCAATCGACTCATCCAGCGCCGCTTCCAGCCTTTGGTCGCTGACGGCAAAGATCACGTGTTCGACAGGTCGCGGCAAAGCGTCCAGGGACGGATAACAGGGTATACCCTCGACCTCCTCGTAACGGGGATTCACGGCATAGAGAGCGCCCGGGAACTCTCCCCGCGCCAGATTTTTCAACACTGTATTGCCGACGGCGTTCGCGCGCCGGGTCGCGCCGACCACGGCGATGGAGTTCGGGCGCAACAGCGGGTCAAGAAAATGCGGCATGTATGCGGCTCAGAACCTGTCTCCCATTTCTATCTTCTGCGGATCCTGGCCAGGATGCCATCCAGTTGCGCCAGTGAGCTGTAAGCGATGCGGAGCGTGCCCTTACCTTGCTTTTGCTGTTGTACGGTAACGGCTGTGCCCAGTTGTTCGGACAACTCCGTTTCCAGCAGTTTTATATTGGGATCAGCGCGGTCTTGCCCGGATTTCAATGTGGTCTTTACGTTCTGCAGGCGCCGCACCAGCGCTTCGGCTTTGCGTACCGATAAGCCCGATTTGATGATTTGCCGGGCTGCCCATTTCTGTTGTTGCTCAGTCAGGGTCAACAAGGCCCGGGCGTGACCCATCTCCAGTTGCCGGCTTTCCAGTAAATGTTTCACCTCATCACTTAACTCCAGCAGGCGCAACATATTTGTCACCGCCGAGCGCGAGCGGCCAACCGACTCGGCAATGTCGTCATGGGTCATGTCGAACTCCTCCGACAAGCGTGACAAACCGCGGGCATGTTCCAACGGGTTCAGGTCTTCCCTCTGGATATTCTCTATAAGAGCGATACACATTGCCGTTTGATCATCCAGCTTTCTAACCACCGCGGGGATCTCATGCAATCCCGCCAGCTGCGCCGCGCGCCAGCGCCGTTCGCCGGCAATGATCTCAAATTTTCCTGAATCGGCCAGGGGCCTGACCATGACAGGCTGGAGCACACCCTGCGCTTTGATGGAATCCGCCAATTCCTGCATGGCGTCCTTTTCAAAGTCCATGCGCGGTTGATAGCTGCCCCGTTGCAACAGGTCGACCGGCAACGTGCGCAGTTCCTCCACCTTATCCGTATCGGTTATGCCGGCCGCGGGAACGGAACCCAATAATGCGTCCAACCCTCTACCCAAACCTCTTTTTCGTGTGTTCATTCGTTTGACCCTGTGTTCAAGCTGCTTTTTCCTCCCGGCTTAGCATTTCACTGGCCAGGCTCAGATAGGCTATCGCGCCGCGGGAGGTCCTGTCATATTTTATAATAGGGAGGCCATGACTTGGGGCCTCCGCCAGGCGTACGTTGCGCGGGATGATCGTCTTGTATACCTTGTCGCCAAAGTGTTTCAGCAATTGTTCCGACACCTGGGAGGACAGTTTGTTACGTGCATCATACATGGTGCGCAACAGCCCGCCGATTTTGAGATGCGGGTTATAATACTTGCGAATTTTTTCTATCGTCTCCAACAGGGCCGTTAAACCTTCCAGGGCGTAATACTCGCATTGTATGGGAATGATAACGGTATCGGCGGCAACCAATGCATTCACCGTCAACATGTTCAATGAAGGCGGGCAGTCAATAATAATAAACTGGTAGCGGGAGCGTACCGGCGCAATCGTATTGCGCAATCGGTCTCCCCGTGCTTTTTTCTTCAGCAAGGCCACTTCAGCGGCGGTCAGGTCGGAGTTGCCCGGCACCAGGTCGTAGCCTGATAGCGGCGCCTGCACCAGTACTTCCGCAAATTTCATCTCTCCTGCCAGAACGTCATATCCGGTATACTCCACTCTGGATTTATCGATGCCGCTACCCATGGTGGCATTTCCCTGGGGGTCAAGATCGATAAGCAATACCTTGCGTTTGGCCGAGGCCAGGGATGCGGCCAGGTTCACACTGGTCGTCGTTTTCCCGACCCCGCCTTTCTGGTTCGTGACCGCCATGATCCTGGTATCTTGTTTGCTGAATAAGCCCATAACAACAATGTCTCGTCATTCCGGCACAGGTTCACGCAGTTTGAATCCTGTTTTTTATCGCTCTAAAATCACCAGGCTTCTGTGAGCATCAATACCGGGAACCTGCAATGCCTGTATTGAGATATATTTCTTAAACCCGGCAACTTCCTGCAATTCTTCCTCCGGCAGCTTACCTTTCATCGCCAGTAGTCTGGCGCCCGGATGCGATAAATGCTCCACGGCCCGGTAGAACACGTCCAGCGTACCGAATGCCCTGGAAATAATGGATGAATACGCAACGGATGACAAGAACTTCTCTGCGCGGGAATGGACGATCTCGACGTTTTCAGTCTTCAACTCAAACAGGAGTTGGTGTAAGAAACGGATTTTCTTACCATTTGAGTCCAATAAGGTCCATTCCTGCTCCGGCTGGGTCAGGGCCAGGATGAAACCGGGCAAACCCGCGCCGGTCCCGGCATCAAGACAACGGTTTCCCCGAATATAAGGTAACACTGCAAGACTGTCGAGCACGTGGGTATGAATCATCTGCTTCTTCTCGCGCACCCCCGTCAGGTTGTAGGCCCGGTTCCACTTGGCCAGCAGGTCGATATATGCAAGATAAGCGTCGCAAGGACAGGCCTGCGGATCAAGGCCGAGGTCGGTCAGGCCCTGGTGCAAGTGTCGTAGAAGTTGTTCTTCGTGCAATGGGGAAATGGGAGCAACGGGGACGGAATTCAATTCCGTCCCCATACTATGAGGCGCTTTTTAACAGTGAATGCTTCTTTAAATACACCCGCAACAAAGACACGGCCGCGGGCGTCACCCCCGGGATGCGGGACGCCTGGCCCAGAGTATCCGGTCGTTGCGCTGACAGCTTTTGCGCCACTTCAGTTGACAAGCCGGATACAGACAGAAAATTGACGTTATCGGGAAACCGGGTATTTTCATCACGTTTGTTGCGGGCAATATCCTGTTCCTGGCGTTCGATATAACCGTGGTACTTGGCCTGCACCTCAATTTGCTCTGCCACCTGCAGTGGGATTTCGGCAGGCTCGAAATCGGGGAGTCCGGCCAGGTCTGCGTAACCGACGCCGGGACGGCGCAGTAACTGCAACAAATTGACATCCTTGTGCAATGACTGTCCGAACACCTGCGCGGCAACCTCACCGGGCAGGGTATCCGCGGCTATCCAGATGGAGGCCAGGCGTTGCTGTTCTGCCGTAATAGCCTCGCTCTTTTCCTGGAAACTGCGCCACCTCCGTTCATCAATCAGGCCGAGTTCACGACCGACCCCGGTCAGGCGCAGGTCGGCGTTGTCCTCTCTCAGCAACAGGCGGTATTCCGCCCGGCTGGTGAACATGCGATATGGCTCGGTGACGCCACGGGTGGTCAGGTCATCGATCAGCACACCGATATAGCCCTGGTCCCGACGTGGACTCCAGGACTCACGCTGCCTGATCCGCAAGGCCGCGTTGATACCGGCTAACAGTCCCTGGCAAGCCGCCTCTTCATAGCCGGTCGTGCCGTTTACCTGCCCGGCAAAAAACAAGCCGGAGATGAACTTGGATTCCAGCCACGGATGCAGGTCGCGGGGATCGAAATAATCATATTCGATAGCGTAGCCGGGACGCGTGATATGTACCCGCTCAAACCCCTTGATCGACCGCACCAGGTCGAGTTGCACGTCAAAAGGCAGGCTGGTGGATATGCCGTTCGGATAAACTTCCGCGCTGCTCAGTCCTTCCGGTTCGATAAAGATCTGGTGAGAGGTTTTGTCGGCAAAGCGGACGACCTTATCCTCTACCGAGGGGCAATACCGCGGGCCGACACTTTCAATCGCGCCGTTATACATGGGCGAGCGATCCAGCCCGGCGCGAATGATGTCATGGGTACGCTCGTTGGTATGGGTGATATGGCATGGGACCTGCCGCGGGTGCTGCCCAGTCGTTCCCATGAATGAAAAAACCGGCGTAGGGATGTCGCCCGGTTGCTCGCTGAGTTGATCGTAATCGATGGTCCTGCCGTCGAGACGTGGCGGCGTACCGGTCTTCAACCGTCCAGTCCGGAACGGCAGGTCCCGCAAACGCGCCGCCAGGGTATTCGCCGGCGGCTCACCCGCCCGTCCGCCCTGGTAACCAGTTTCGCCCACGTGGATCCTGCCGGCCAGGAACGTGCCCGCCGTCAACACCACGCAGGCAGCGTGAAAACGCAGACCCGTCTGCGTCACTACGCCCTTGATACGGTCGCCTTCGATAACCAGGTCATCAACAGCCTGCTGGAACAAATGCAGGTCTTCCGCCCGCTCCAGCAGGGGCCGGATGACCCCTTTGTACAAGCTGCGATCAATCTGCGCCCGGGTGGCCCGTACCGCAGGACCCTTGCGGGCATTGAGGATACGGAACTGTATCCCGCTGCGGTCCGCCGCCTGGGCCATGACCCCGCCCAGGGCGTCTATCTCCTTCACCAGGTGGCCTTTACCGATGCCGCCGATGGCCGGGTTGCACGACATCTGCCCCAGGGTATCGATACTGTGGGTCAACAGCAGGGTACGCACACCCATGCGCGAGCAGGCCAGGGCCGCCTCGGTCCCGGCATGGCCCCCGCCGACGATAATTACGCCGTATTCCTGTTCACTAGCCCGCATTTCTCACCAGGTGATGCGATGATCGCGCAGGATTTTTGATGTGCGCCTTCCCTGGCGCACCCCCTACGGGCGCCCTGCGGGCGTCCAAATCTGCTCCTGGCAGATTTGTGACCGCCAGCGGGTGCCTGCGACCGAAAGCATAGCCGTAGCTCTGGTTGAGGGACAAATTGTCAGGACAGACAATTTGCACGGCGACAGCCGCCCGCAGGGTTGCGCCCAGGGATGGGCGCAATGAACACGTGCCCGCTGGCGGCACAAATCCATCTGGAATGGATTTGGACACTCGAAGAGTGCCCGAAGGGGGCGCTCCAGGGATGGAGCGCATCAAAAAGACAAGCGAGGGCGCATCAAGCGCAGTCTGTTGTGTCGATATAGTGAGCAGGTTATCATAACGTATTGACAGCAAACAAATAGCCGATGACCACAAGCGAACTGGTGAGAAATGCGGGCTAGTATTCATCAGGGCTGGCATTGTAGTAAAAAAAGAAGGTGAATTAAACGGTTTTCGCTATTCCGGCCTGTTAAACTCCCGGCGTATGGTTTTCCCTGCCAGGAAATAGTGCAGGGACGACCACAGGCCGAAAACCAGGCTGATTGCGAGCAGTGAGTAGCGCAGGGAATCCTCGTTATATTGAGCAGCCAGGTAATCACTCATTATTCCCACCGCCTGGGGGCCGATGCCGCCGCCTACGAGGTTGGTGATCAGTAACAATAACGCGGCCGCCATGGCGCGCATTCTCACGTCGGCCAGGCCCTGGGCTACGGCAAAGCTCGGCGGGCCCTGCATGACCCCGATCATGAAAGGCAGGAATAATGACAGAAAAGACAGCGTCGGATTTTGCGTGAGAAAGGTCAAGGCAAACATGGGAGTGGATACGAGTATGGCAAGAGAGGGAACCCATACGTACCAGCGCAAATCACTTGCGCCCAACCGGTCGGCGAGATAGCCGCCGGTCAACATGCCGATGAGCTGGGACGAGCTCAGGATAATCGCCAGCCAGGTACCGACCTCACCGATCCCAAGTCCGAATGACCGGGTGAAAAAAGACGGCAACCATTGTACGACACCCAGCCAGAGCACCGTGTACAAACCGGTTGCAAACGACAGGTGACGGAAAGTCGGGCTCGCCATCAGGGTTCTTAATGAAAACCAGAAAGGCTGCACTTCCGTTTTCCGTGACAGACCGTCTACCGCGCCTCTCTCCGGCTCATCCAGTTTGCGATAAACCAGCAGCGCCAGCAGAATGCCCGGTATGCCGACCGTAAACAGCGCGGCGCGCCAGCCGTAGAGCTGGGTGATCCAGCCTCCCAGTAAAAACCCGACTAATATGCCCACCGGCCGGCGCGCCCAGGGTATAAATGGAAAGCGCCCTGGCGCGTTTTTCGACGGGAAACAAATCGGCAATCAGGGAATGCGACGGGGGGCTGGCGCCTGCTTCTCCCACGCCGACCATGATCCTGGCAACGGCCAGTTGTACGAAATTCTGCGCCAGGCCGCATAGCGCGGTCATGACGCTCCAGACCGACAGAGCGATGGCAATAATATTTTTACGGCTGTAACGATCAGCCAACCTTGCTATGGGAATACCCATGGTTGCGTAGAACAAGGTAAACGCCAATCCGGTGATGAAGCCGATTTCCGTATCGCTCAACTGAAGGTCTGTCTTAATCGCCGGTAGCAGCACGGCCAGCATATAACGGTCCATGTAGTTGAAGAACGACACCATAAACAGCAGTGCCAGTGCATACCGGGTATTCCTCTTCATTGAGCTTGCGGGTGGATTCCCGCCCTGGATTTCACTTAATTGTCGGGGACCGGGGTTACAGGCGGCGGCAGGTGGGTTTCTTCCAGAGCTCTGGCTTTTATCTCTTCGATGGTTCCGCCGAAATTGAACATGCCTGGTTCGCCCCGTTGTGCAATAAGCTGTGCGCGCAAGACGCTGGTGGCTTGTTCATCGACACTGCCGTCATCTTTCAATACCACGCCGTAACGTCTTGCTCCCGTGGTGCTGACCATCCCTCTTTCCACGTCAAGCCGGACGACTTCAGGGTCGCGCCGGTAGGGATCACCCCAGCCTCCGCCGCCCCAGGTGTTGAAATACAATATGTCGCCGACTTTCACCTCAATCCCTTCGCATTTGGATGGCAACCATTGTTCGCTGCCATCCACCCGCACCAGGAGTTTGCTGGAGCGTTGTCCCGGTTCCCCGCCGTTGACACCCCAGGGATAGGTCAGCCAGCGTTCATCGTGTATGGCGATAGTACCGTCACACAGAAACCGGTAGGCCACGCTCAGGCCATTGCCGCCGCGGTGCAGGCCAGCGCCGCCTGAATCGGCTATCGGCTCATACTTTTCAATGCACAAGGGGAAATAGGCCTCGATAAACTCATTCGGCACGTTGGTAAAACCTGGCCACAGGGAATGGCCGTCAGGGCCATCACCGGCAGGTCTGCCGGGGATGCCGCCGAATCCTATCTGGAATAACTGGAACCATTCACCGTTATCGTCGTAGCCGGAATAAAACAGGTGGGGACTGTCGGAAAAACCTGCCGCGTTCAGGGCTTCCGGTACACCCTGTCCCAGTAATCCCCCCATCACGTCGAAAATCCGTCCCAAAGCATGGGTGCGGCCGGACAGGGCCGCAGGGTATGTCGGTTTCAGCAACGAACCCGGGGGGATACGCACCTCGACCAGGTCGTAAAACCCGTCATTGAAAAGGATCTGCGGGTCGAACAGGTTGATGGTGAACGCGCCGAAAAACATCCTGAACATATCCTCGCTCAGGAAGAAATTAATCGAGCTTTTCGCCTGCGGGTCGGTACCGGCAAAATCGAATACGGCCCGGGAACCTTCGCGCCACAGGCTGCACTTGATTTTGTAAGGCCCGCTGCCCACCCCGTCATCACAAACATAGTCTTCGAACGTACGCGGCTCTTCCGGCACGATCATTTCGATGATCTGCTTCATGGCGGCATGGTTGCGCTCCAGCATCAGTTCCATAGTGGAGTAAAATACGTCATCGCCAAAGCGTTCGGCCAGTTCGTTGCAACGCCGGGCCGCGGTATTACAGGCGGCGACCAGGGCATTCAGGTCAAACCGGTTCCATTGCGGCGTGCGCACGTTGTGCAATATCAGTTCGAGAATATCGGATTGCAACTCACCTTTTTTATACAACCTGGTAGGGGGAATGCGGATGCCCTCCTGAAATATGGTGGTTGCCTGTACCGGGATACTCCCCGGTGTCATCCCGCCGTTATCCGACATGTGACCGAACATGGCGGACCAGGCGATATGCCTCCGCTCCTTGAATATGGGCACCAATACTATCCAGTCAGGCAAATGGGATACCGCGGCGCCGCACATATACGGGTCGTTGGTGAGTATGATATCGCCTTCTTCGATCTCTCCCTCATAGGCTGCCATCAGTCCGTGGATAAATGATCCGAATTGACCGACTACCATTTTGCCGTCGCGGTTCGCCACCATGGGAAAGCAATCACCCTGCTCGCGGATGCCGGGAGACATGGCGGTGCGGAACAGCACCGCGTCCATTTCAACGCGCACGTTGCGTAACGCGTTTTCAATAATGTCCACAGTCACCGTATCGACCGGGACGCGTTGCAAGGGCGTACTGTTATGCTCGATGATTCTTCCAGTCATAGACTCTATCCCGCTCAGTTAGCCGGCCACAGGGTTGATTATCAGGTTCCCCAGGGCATCCACTCCCGCCTGGTAGCCGGGCAGCACCAAAGTTGTGGAGTCCATCTCGGAAATCACGGCCGGACCCGGAACGATTAATCCTTCATGCAGTTTATCCCGCGCATAGATGACTGCGTCATGCCACGTGCCTTCGTAATAATAGCGGCTGTCATGCACCTTGCAGTCTTCCAGCCGGGTCTCCGTTTTGCTGGTCTCCAGTTCGGCCATGGCTGGATTTAACCCTGACTATGGCTCTAATCATTACGATCTCATGGCCTTCACCCAGGTCAAAAGTGAACAGGTGTTTGTGTTCGGCATCAAAGCGTCCGGTCAGGCTGAGAATGCCGCCGCCTGCCAGTTCTTCTTCAGTGAAATCGAGGGTGATCTGGTAAGCCTGTCCGGTGTAACGCAGGTCTGCCTGGTAGACCGCTTCCAGCTCCTGCTCCGAGACCCCATCGGCGATCAGGGACTCGGAAGCCCGTTGTCGCAGGGATTTGAGGTCTGTGAGAAGATTCTTCGTGTTGGTGTCCTCCGCCATGGTGATATAGGTGCGCGCCGCCTCATCCTGGACCTGTGTGGTCGCATCGCCATAGGCGCACAGGACACCGGGACCGGGCGGGATAATGACGGGCCAGGAGCCGGTCAGGATACCCAGGGCATTGGCATGTAATGGACCGGCGCCGCCGAAACCGACCAGTGAGAAATCCCTGGGGTCGTAACCCTGTTCGACGGACACCAGACGCAACGCCCCGAACATGGATTCATTCACTATTTTTATGATCCCTTCGGCTGCCTCCATCAGGCTGATATCCATGGCGTCCGCCAGCTTTTGTACTGCGGCCTGCGCGGCAGATTTGTTAATCGCCATGGCGCCGCCCAGTTGCACATCTGCGGGAAGATAACCCAGCACCACGTTGGCGTCGCAGACCGTGGGTTCTTCTCCTCCTTTCATATACGCCGCGGGACCCGGAACGGCCCCGGCGGATTGCGGGCCGACCCGTAGCGCCCGGGTCAGTTCCGGGACAAAAGCGATTGACCCGCCGCCGGCGCCGACGCTACGTACGTCGACTGACGGCGCCCTGACGCGCACGTCGCCGACGATGGTTTCCCGCCTTACCCGGGCTTTGCCGTTCTGGATCAAGGCTACGTCTGTTGACGTGCCGCCCATATCGAAAGTCAGTATGTTGTCGTATCCTGCCCGGCTGCAAAAATACAGGGCGCCCGTCACCCCACCGGCCGGGCCGGACATCAGCATGTTCACCGGTGATTGCGCCGAGGCCCGGCCCGACGCCAGCCCGCCGTCGGAACGCAGGATAGACAGGATAACGTCGCTGCCCATCTGCTCGATCAGGGCGGCTTGCAGGTTGGTGATATAGGTCGATACTTCAGGCCTGACGTAAGCGTTGACAACCGTGGTTTCGGTACGCTCGTACTCCTGCATTTCGGGAACGACCTTGCTGGATATGGAGATGGGGATTCCGGTGAAAATCTCGCTTGCCACAGCTTCGGCGCGGCGTTCATTTTCATCGTTGATATAGGCGTTGATGAAACAGATGGTCAATGACTCCACTTCACCTCTTGCGCGTAATCTTTCCAGATCCTGTTTTAAGGCCTCCTCATCCAGCTCCCTGATGATCCTGCCCCTGGCGTCAATACGTTCCGCGGCTTCTATGGTTAATTCCAGGGGGGCAAGCAATGGTTTCTTTACGTAACTGACCCAGCCGCCCAGGCCACCCGGGCAAAATGAACGGGCAACCTGCAATACCTGCCGGTAACCCCGGGTCGTGACCAGACCGACCCTGGCGCCCCGACCGGTCAGCACGGCATTGGTCGCCACGGTGGTGCCGTGCATTACGCGGTTTATTTTCCCGGCATCAATGTTGTTGGTGTCACAAATACGGGCAATCCCGTTCAACACGCCGATGGAGGAATCTTCCGGTGTAGACGGCACTTTTGCCGTAAAGGTCGCGCCGCTCTGTTCATCGATCAGTAACAGGTCTGTGAAGGTGCCGCCTACGTCAACACCCAGGCGATAACTCATGGCTCAAGACTTCCTGATTTTACGGATAGGAGTAATTACTGCTCTGTCAGCGCTTCCCTCTGCCCGCTTCATCAGTCATTCACCCCTGTCACCAGTTCCATCGCTTGGCTGTACGGGGTTTCGCCGTCATCCTGCATCCCTTCCAGTTCCGCCTGGATGATACGCGTGACTTCTCCGAGCAGAATGGCGCGCCGCTGCGCGCGTTCCCTGAGGGCGGTTTCGTCCGGCTGGTAATTCTCAATCTCCGAGCGGGTGAATAACTTATTCTGTTCGGCCAGTCGTTCGACGGTATCCAGCCGGTCGCGCAACACCGATACTTCTCCCGCCAGTCCCATCAGCATTGCCAGTAATTTGTCGATGGAGGGATCGGAAAAAAAATACGGTCTTTCGCCTTTGGCCTTGCGTTTTAATTGTGGTTGCTCACTCATCGGCTTCACGACCCCTGCTTTTCAGCGCCATACAGGAACCACAGGCCGCCGCCGAAATCCCCGCCCTGGAATACCTTGGAGCGCCTAGCCTGGGCAATCTGGTAGGCGCTGGGCGCCATGACCTCGAATACAGTTTCCGGGTCAAAGCCGGCATTCGCACTCAACTCGACGTAATCAATATCGTGGGAGCGTCCCCAGAACGGTTCGTTGTTGTTACGGGTATCTCAGTCCAGCATGAAAGCATCGAATGGCTCCAGGTTTTTATAGGGAGGTGTCTCCGCACGGACCATCAACCCTCCAGGTCTCAACAAACGGTGACACTCGGAAATAACGTGGCGGATCGCCTTCTCTGAGGTTTCGTGTAACAGGATATGGGAAACGATCAGGTCGAACGAAGCGTCTTCAAAGTCCGTTTTTCCGCGTTCTGCTGGGAGTAATGTATTTTCGCGCCCAAGGACTCCGCCCGCGCATGGGCATAACGCAACATGGGCGCGGCCACATCGATACCACGCACTTCCGCATCGGGCCAGGCCTGCGCATAGGGAACCGTGCTGTGGCCTACCGCACAACCCATATCCAGAATACGCGCCGGGTTGAAATCGGGGTAATTCTCCTTGATCCAGGCAACGGTACTGCCGCCCATATCCGCGTTGTCCGGTCCCATCTGTCCCATGGCATAAATAAAGACTGCTCGGTCATAGATTGCCCCGGGGGCGACGTCGTCATCGGTCACCTCGGTATGGTAGCCGCCCGGTTGGCAATGGATATCCACGGCCTGGTGGTAACGCGGTATTTCCAGGTCGGGATCAAGCCTCAGGCTGCCCCCTGCGTTTCCCGTCGCTTTTGCCTTTTCCACCAATTCCCCCAGCTTTCTCTGCACCGGCTGCTGTGAAGCGGACCACATCATTTCCTGGCTGGTACGCAGCAGCGCGCTGAACATGCGATAATGGGGGTCTACGGTCATCACGTCACGGACCTCGAAACGGCTTTCCGGCTCACGCCCATGCTGCTTGACAAAAGCCGGTTTCACCCTGTTCTCATACGCCAGCCGGTTGCCCGGATGGACCTGGGCAACGAGATGCTCCTTGAATGAACGTACGAACTGCTGCCGCGCAAGTTCGTCATGGGTCGGTTCCGGTAAGACAGCGTGTTTGTTTTGTTCCAATTCACTGGTCTGCATGATTCTGGCCTCCCATGTTGTAGTTTAATGGGCCTGATTATAAAGATTTTCGATCACAAAGTATAAGCGATTGATCTTATCGCTATATCAATGTACTTTGGTAATTTTTCAAGCATATTGTAACAAGCTGATGCCTGTATGATGGACGCAACGCTGACACTGCTTAGCAAATATCACCACGGGGTCCTGGATCCGGGCTCGCCTACGCCGTTGTATCATCAGCTTTATTCCATGTTGCGGGACTGTATCCTCGGGGGCGTACTGGAAGACGGTTCCAGAATGCCGTCCGAAAAGGAATTGTCCACCACCTTCAAGGTATCCCGCATCACTGCAAGACGCGCCCTGGATGACCTTGCGGCGGAAGATCTGGTTGCGCGCCAGCGCGGCCGCGGCACGTTTGTAAATTACCACTATCACCCGGAATTGCTCAATGCACCGCTGACTGACGCGCTGGAAAGCCTGGAGCACATGGGCAGGGAAACGAAAATCAAAATGCTGAGCCTGCGTTTTATACGCCCGCCAGCGCATATCATTGATGAATTCGGCATTTCCGACGAGCAGTTGCTGTGCCACATGGTGCGTATAAGGAGCAACCGCGAGCTGCCGTTTGCCTACTACGAAAGCTGGTCGCTCGGGTTTGACAAGTCCATCCGGAAACAGGCGCTGGAAAAACACCCGCGGCTGGAACTGCTGCGGAAATACGGGGTGAAAATAGCCCGCGCCGAGCAGACCCTGAGCGCGGAAGCCGCGTTGCCGTCTGCTGCCAATGCCCTTGGTATTGTGCCGGGGAAACCGTTGCTGAAACTCATACGGCGTTCGTTTGCTGAGGACGGGAAACAGGTGGATCATTTGAGCGCCGTCTACAACCCTGACCGGTTCCAGTACCGCATGTCGCTTACACTGAAGTAACATATTCCGTTCCACCATTTACCGGTAAGGCCGATTAAGGTATTTTCCGGCGGGTTCGCCGACTATGTTGCCGTCATAGATCAAGCGGCCGCGCAGCCAGGTCTGCTTCACCCGCGCCGATAATTCTATTCCTTCGAAAGGGGTGTAACCCTGGGTGGAGGGAGATTCCTGTGCCCGCACGATCCAGCTTTCACCGGGATCGACCAGAACCAGATCGGCGTCACAGCCGGGTGCGATATCGCCCTTGCCGTTCAAACCGAAACGCCTTGCCGGGTTATAACTGGATAACTCGGCGATATGATTCAGGCTCATTCCCCTGCGGGTTCCTGCGCTGATCAGCGCAGGGAGCAGGTATTCCGTACCGCCAAACCCGGATTTTGCCAGAAACACGTTGCCCGGCTCGGCGCCGTCAACCTTCAGTTCGTGCCGGCAGCAGGCATGATCGCTTACCACCCAGTCCAGTTTCCCGTCCAGCAGCATTTCCCACAGGTATTCCACGTCCGCACGAGGGCGAATCGGCGGATTGACCTTGGCCAGGGGACCGCACTCAGCAGCCGTATCCAGCATGAGATGGCCTATGGTCACCTCGCGCCGGAAGTTGATGTGGGGAAACGCCTCCGCCATCAACAGTGCGGCCTCCACCGCCTTGCGGGAAGACAAGTGCAGCAGGTTGATATTCACACAGTCCGTTTCGTGGGCCAGGTAAGAGGCAATGAATATGGCCAGTCCTTCAGAGTGGGGCGGACGCGAGGCATGGTAGGCGGGCAGACCGCTGAGCCGGCCTTCCTCCTCGACCAGGCGCGTGTAGGCCCGCATGATTTCCGCTGTTTCACAGTGCATGCTCAGACTGATCTGTTGCGCCTTGTCGGGAAAGCGGTCCATGGCCTTGCGAATACCGCGCATGACAAACTCGAAGTGGGCGAAATCATAACGTTCATCCTTGCCGATCATGAGAAAATCGCTTTGATCGTCGGATTTTCCGTGCAAGCCGTGAGAACCGTAAAACATGAAAATCTTGAATGAAGTCACGCCGAAGCGGTCTATCAGTTCGTCGATTTCAGCGATGTGCGCCGCCATCATCGGCGCCAGGTGGTAGGCATAATCCACGTGGAACCGCCCCTCGGACCCGGCTAACACCTGTGGGAAAAACTCACGGTAGGGACCGCTCCTGTTCAGGTAATACTTGCCGGTGCGCATATAATTCAGGCTGGATGTGACGCCGCCCATGGCCGCCGCACGGCTTTCACTGACCGCGTCTTCAGCCAAGGGCGCATAAATCCCCGTATGCATGTGGGCATCGATGACACCGGGGAATGCCAGGCGTTGCCTGCCGTCCACCACCTCACGCGCCGTCGCCGGGTCGATATTCGGTGCAATTCGGCTGAACATACCATCAGATATGGCTATATCCGCAGTTTCAACCGAGAGACTGTGCGGTTTGACTACTCTTACGTCCTTAATCAGCAAATCAACTGTCATGACGTTCTTTATGCAACCTGGACAAGGTTCTAATGTTATACTTTTATAACATAATCGGGGAAACAATGCCCGGAAAATGGGGACGGATTTTAAATCCGTCCCCGGACACAGTAAATGCCGAAGACATTATTCGATAAAATCTGGCAGGATCACCTGATCGCCGACCTGGGGGACGGCTCCTCCCTGCTCCATATCGATCGTATTTTCCTGCATGAGCGCACCGGCAGCATTGCGTTACGCAGCATGGCTGAAACAGGCCGCCGGGTAAGAAATCCGGGTCAGGTTTTTTGCACCATGGATCACATCATCGATACCTTTCCCGGCCGCGGCGATGAGACCACCATGCCCGGCGGCCGACAGTTCATTACCCAGACGCGCCAGGAAGCCAGGCGCAACGGCATCACGCTGTTTGACATCAATGACCCGCGCCAGGGCATCTCTCATGTCATATCTGCCGAACAGGGCATCGCCCTGCCTGGGCTGACTGTCGTCTGCCCGGACAGCCATACCTGCACCCTGGGCGCACTGGGCGCACTGGCCTGGGGGATCGGATCAAGCGACTGCGAGCATGCCCTGGCTACCGAGACCCTGAGGGTCGTCAAACCGGGACAAATGGGAGTATACCTGCAGGGGAACCTGTCTGCCGGCGTAACCGCTAAAGACGTGATCCTGCACCTGATTGGAAAATATTCCGCCTCTGGCGGGAGCGGCTACGTAATCGAGTACCACGGTCCCGGTATCAGACAATTGTCTCTGGAAGCCAGGATGACCCTGTGCAATATGGCCGTGGAATTTTCTGCTTTTACGGGGATTATCGCCCCCGATGAGGCAACGCTGGAGTACATCGCCGGACGCCCCTATACCCCTGCAGGTGCCGATTGGGATGCGGCACTGGACTACTGGGGCAAACTGCACACCGATGTGGGCGCAATTTACGATAAGGAATTATACCTGGACCTTGGGCAGGTCGAACCGAGCGTCACCTGGGGGACCAGTCCACAACACGTCATAGGTGTCTCCGCAGTGATACCTGATCCGAGTGCGGAGCCTAACGCAACAGCGCGCCTGGGGATGCAGCGCGCCCTGGATTACATGGGTCTCAATGCCGGCGCCGCCATCGCCTCTGTTCCTATCGACGCAGCGTTTATCGGTTCATGCACAAACAGCCGGCTCAGTGATTTGCGCGCCGCGGCCGCTATCCTCAAAGGCAACAGGATTGCGCAGGGCGTCAAAGCGATCTGTGTTCCAGGTTCCGGTCAGGTCAAACACGCAGCAGAGCAGGAAGGAATCCATGAAATCTTCCAGGACGCTGGATTTGAATGGCGCGAGGCTGGTTGTTCGATGTGTTTTTACGCCGGAGGTGAGGGTTTCTGCGCGGGTAATCGCGTTATTACCAGCACGAATCGTAACTTTGAAGGACGCCAGGGTCCGGGAGTGCGTTCCCACCTGGCCAGTCCGGTAACCGTCGCGGCCTCGGCGCTCAAAGGCTGCATTACGGATGTGCGTTCTCTCAGGAATCTTTAATGAAACCTTTTGTTATCCATGAGGGCACTGCGGCGCCGTTAAACCGTATCAATATCGACACCGATACCATCATTCCCTCACGCGAGATACGTCATGTATCAAAACGCGGTCTGGGCGAGGGATTGTTTGCCGGCTGGCGCTATCTTAGCGGGGGTCGGGAGAAGCGGGAGATCAACCATGAGTTCATACTCAACAGACCACAGTATGCCGGCGCCAGTATACTACTGGCCGGCAGTAATTTCGGCTGCGGCTCATCCCGGGAACACGCGGTCTGGGCGCTGCTGGAATACGGCTTCAGAGCTATTATTGCGCCCAGTTTTGGATCCATCTTCTACCATAACGCAATGCGTAACGGCTTGCTGTCGGTAAGACTGCCGGAGCCGTCAATCAACGCGTTATGCGTCAACCCCAGCGCGTCCACGCTTAGCCGCATCACCATCGGCCTGCAAAACACAACGGTCAGCAGTGATACAGGACAGAGCTTCCGTTTCAATATTGAACCGATATACAAGGAAATGCTGCTGCAGGGACTGGATGCCATTGAGATAACCCTGAAGCATACGGAATTGATAGAGGAGTTTCAGCTCAGGGACAGGCAAACACGTAGTTGGGCTTATCTGAGGCGTTAGCCTTGCTGTCACATCTACCGGTTCAATATCCGGTCTAGCCCGCCACCACCCGGGCATTGATCAGCGCGTCGATATCGGCGTCGGTAAATCCCAGTTCCTGCATGACCTCACGGGTATGCTCTCCCTGCTGCGGCACCTCTCGCCTTAACCCCAGGCGTTTTCCATTCATCTGCACGGGCAATGCCGGCAAGCTGGTGCGCCGGCCTTCCGGCGTGGTCAGATCCAGCAGGCCGCCGGATGCCAACAGGTGCGGATCGTCGAACAGATCCTCAGGCCTGGCTATGGGGGCATAGGGCAGGCCGCACTGATCGAGCCGTTGCATCAGTTCCTCTGCGCTAAAGCCCAGGAACAGCGAACGTACCCGCGGGATGATCGTATCACGCCGGTCTACCCTGCCGGCATTATTGTCAAGAGTCTCATCCCGGGCGAATTCATCCAGGGAGAAATCATCACAGAATTTCTTCCACTGGGTATCACTGACTACAGCGACAAATACCTGTTTCCCGTCCTCGCAGTCGAAGATATCATAAATTGCCCAGGCAGATATTCTCACCGGCATGGGCGGGGCCGGCTCACCGGTCACGGCGTACTGCGCCATGTGTTGGCCGACCAGGAAGGCCGTACTTTCAAACAAGGCGCTGTCGATGCGTTGGCCCCGGCCGCTGTGATGGCGCAGCTCCAACGCCGAGAGGATGCCGATAACGCCGAACATGCCGCCCATCACGTCGATCACCGAAGCGCCTGCGCGTAACGGTTGCCCGGGCGGGCCGGTCATATAGGCCAGTCCGCCCATCATCTGCGCGACTTCATCCAGCGCGGTACGTTGTTCGTAGGGCCCAGAAAGAAAGCCCCTGGCGGAGTAATATAATAATCCAGGGTTGTCTTTTGACAGCTCATTGTAGCCATAACCTGCCTGGTCCATGGCGCCGGGTCGGAAATTCTCGATAAATACGTCGGCGTTCCTGATCAGGCGCCTGGCGATTTCCCCGCCCTGTTCCGACTTGAGATCGATGCAAACGCTGCGCTTGTTACGGTTGTACATGGAAAAATAACCCGCGCCGGAACCCCGCAGGCGCCGCGTATTATCCCCACCCAACGGTTCCACCTTGATGACGTCGGCGCCCAGGTCGGCAAGCAACAAGCCGGCACTAGGCCCCATGACCATGTGGGAGAATTCAACGACCCTGATCCCGTCGAGCGGTAATTCCTGGCCTGTCATAGTCTGTTCTGTAGTCCTGCAAGCACCAGCGGGAGTTGCCGTATTATGTCACCTCGATGACATGTTATATAATTATATTATTATGACAAGTAGTAGGACTGATTATGCCATCAGGTACTCCCGCTGACTCGTGGTCAATATAGTGATTCTTGCTGGCTTCGAAGACAGAGGGGACAGATTTAAATCTGTCCCCCAGGAGTCACGGGGCATGTTTCCCTGGAAGGGAGGGCGTCTCGTCCTCCACGAGGGCAGGATGCCCCCGAACCCGGGAGTTAGCGGGAACTGCTGTTATGCCATCACCTTTTCTTAAACGCGTCCACCGGGATGAGCTGCCGGAAAACTTACGCGACGCCTGGCAGAAATCCATGGAACTGCGCGGCGATGCCACGTTTTTTGAGGTATTCGGGAATAACCCCGGGTTATTCGACTGGTATACGGGACGATTTTACCAGGAAGTATTCTACGGCGGCACAGTTCCCCGGCGCATCAAGGAACTGGTGCGGCTGCGTTTGTCCACTATCCACGGCTGCCGTTTCTGCAACCAGGGTAACCGCCGGGACGCCCTGGCGGCCGGGTTGACCGAAGCTGAAATCGTGGGTCTGTCCGACTATGAAGACGCCTCCTTCAGCGCCGCGGAAAAAGCCGCATTAAGGCTGGCCGACCAGATGCTGCTCACCAACCCGGATGGCGTGTTGACGCAATCCCTGTACGCGGACCTGAAAAACCATTTCAGCGATGGTGAACTGCTGGAGCTTGGCATGGTCATGGCCGTGCTGAGCGGTATGACAAAGTTCCTGTTCGCCTTTGACCTGGTGGAAAAGGAAGACTACTGCGTCTTCGGCGCGCACGGAAATAAATCTCAAGAATAGACCAATTCCAGCATTTCACCGGATGGCCCCGAATAAAAACCTACTTGCCTGCCGTCATAAGGATGGCTGGCAAGTGGGCGGTTCCTGCTGCTATCCAGGACTGAATTGCTGGTAAAACTCACGATCGCAATACCCGGCGGAAGTAATCCTGTTATCGCCCGCCTTTCCGCGCTGGCGGGCGGGAGTTCATCCACTTCAATCAGGTAACCCGGGTTGCCCAGGGTGAGCGCCGAGATCCTGTGCAGGTAGTCGCGGGGCAGTCCAAAGGCTGCTGACAACATGGTGACCCGCGCGTCAATGACCGGTGCATCGGCGACAGCGAAGCGGTCCCGGTAAAAGCCTTTGGCGGCGGAGAGTGAAGCTGTCGCCAGGATAATGACAAAACAATGCGCCACGCTTCGCTCAGTCTCCGGCAGACTGAAACCGGGGATGGCGCCCTTGATCTGGGTCAGGTAGATCGCTTCGCCGGCCGGACCTGTTACCTGGCAGGCCCGGACCCTGTCGGTGAAAGACAAATCAGCGGGCGGGCCGACAATAGTAAACGGGGAACCGATCAGGGAGTCTGCCAGGCTGTCTACGTCGTTGACGAGGATCTCCACCGCGTTCCATCCGGCTCCGCTGAAAGGTCGAATTTCGTAACCGGCGTCAATCCGGATCAAGCGGATAAAATGCCGAGTGTCAGCCTCGGGCGCCAGCAAGGTATAGTCCGACCCGGCGACCGCCTCCAGCCCCCACATCTGCGCCAGTTCCCCGGGTATACAGCCTGAGTCGACCCGCCGGTAGTGTAAATGGCGGCAATAGGCCTCTTCAGCAGCTGCAAGATCAGCACAACCCAGTGTCACCATCAGTATTCTGTCAAGCTTATTCACGCCGTTCCAGGTGCTCCCGCTGACTCCCGGGATCGAGGGCATCCTGCCCTCGTGGAGGGCGAGACGCCCTCCCTCCCAGGGAAACATGCCCCGTTATGGTCAGTCTCCCGGGGGACAGATTTAAATCTGTCCCCTCCCGTCTTCGAATCCGACAAGAATCACTGTATTGACCTCGATTTAGCGGGAGCATCTGACACCGTTCGTCCCAATTCATTATTTCAGCGGATTTCGGCTCAGCCCCGTATGGCAGTGTATCGGCGTTCTGGTCCCGGCCCATCAACCCAATAAGAACAGCGATAACCCCGGTAAAAAACTCACCATAAACAGCCCGCACAACATCAGCAGAAGAAACGGAACGACGCTTTTACAGGCTTCCATGAAAGTCACCTTGAACGCGCCCATCGCGATGATCAGGTTCAATCCGAACGGTGGGGTCAGGTAACCGATCTCCAGGTTGACGATCATGACGATACCGAAATGCACCGGGTCCATTCCCAGGCTCTGGGCGATGGGCTTCAGCGTCGGGGCCAGAACCAGTATCGCTGAGCCGATGTCCATAATAGCGCCTACCAGCAACAGGAACAGGTTGGCACCCAGTAAAAACCCTTGTTGATTGGCAACATGTTCGGCAAACCAGGCAGCTGCCGTCATGGGCGCCTGTTCATAGGTGAGAAAAGTATTGAGACTGACGGCAAACATCAGCACCGGAAACAGTGAACCCAGCAGCCTGGTGGTGTCGGCAATCACTTCATGGGATTGCGCCAGTTTCAGTTCGCGATGGATGAACAATTCCACAACAAAAGCGTATACCACGGCAACCGCGGCGGATTCCGTCGCGGTGAAGTGGCCGCTGTAGATTCCTCCCAGGATCAAGACCGGCATGAACAATGACCAGATACCCTGTTGTAAGGCTTCCTACAATTCGCCCAGGTCCAGACTGCCCGCAGGAATCATACGGTTGAACCAGAGTGCATAAGCACTCATCAGCGCGGTGAGGACCAGCGCCGGCAGGATGCCCGCAATAAACAAATCGGTAATGGAGGTATGGGTCATCACACCATATAAAATCAAGGGTATGCTGGATGGTACCACAATGCCCAGGGTGCCGGCTGCGCATAGGGCGCCGAGCGAAAAAGACTTGGAGTAACCCGCATGCAAGAGCGCCGGGTACATGATTCCTCCCACCGCCAGCAGAGTCACAGTGGACGAACCGGAAATGGCTGCGAACAACGCGCAGGAAAGCACAGTTGCAACGGCAAGACCACCAGGGACCGGCGCGGTGACGGCCTTGACCAGACGCACCAGACGATCGGCCATGGTACCGCGCGTCATAATCTGGCCGGCAAGGATAAACAGGGGGATCGAAAGCAGGATGTCCTTATTTAACGCGTGCCAGCCATCCAGGATGACATAACGCAGCGGCTCATCCCCATAGACCCGGTAGACATAGAAAGTAGCCACACCAAGCACGACCACAAGATTCTGACGCAGCAGGATGAGGACTGCAATCAGGACCGTCAGGAGCAGGGCTTCAGTCATGGGGAGTGGAATCGGGATCGATACTTAATGGGTCCCGGGGCGATAATGCGGGATAGGCAGCATAAATTACATGGCGTATCCCCACCAGGAAAAAGGCTAGTGGAATCACCATCAGGATGGGCCAGATCAGGACCGGGAGCAGGGTTGAACGTTCGCCCAAAACTATCGACTCCCAGGTCAACTGCGAGCCAGCGCTTCCTGCAACACAGCGCTTCCTGCAACCAGACAAAACATGCTCATCAAGCCATCCTGAAGGCGAATGATGATGGGGTTCCAGCGCGCCGGCATCCAGTTGTCGGCAAAGCGCGGCCGCAGGTGGTTGCCACCTGCTGAGGCCAGGCCAAGGCCGAACATGACCACGATGATATTCGCGTAGACCCCTGCCTGACGAGCCCAATGTAATCCCACGCCGGTTATTTCCCGGCTGAATACGTCAAGGAAGATTGTTGCGATTAATAAAGCAAACGCGGTGGTGGTGATGACGCGCTCCATGCGCCCCAGAGGTTGCAAAAAAAAAATTGCCATTTCTAATTCCCGTTTAGTAAGGGTTTCTATCAACCGCCATTAATGATATAACAAAAGGACATTTAACTCTCACCAACATGCGAGCTGGATGCCATTGCTCCAACGTACAAGCCTGATTATTCTATTACTGGCAGTCATCATCACCCAGACGGCCGGCTGCACGGAAGAGCCGGACAAGCGCCTGAAGGTGAGGGTGACTTCGCTGGGCATACCAAACACACCCTGGCATGATTTCTGGCTGCGGTTTGCGGCAACGCTGGAGCAGACGAAAGGCGCTGACGAGATCGATCTGGACTTGTTTATTTCCGGCGAACTGGGCAGTGAAGAGACCGCGTTGGCAAACCTGCGCCGGGGACGGATACAGATCGGTGGTTTTGCATTACAGGGGGTTGCCACCCTTATTCCGGAACTGAATGTGTTGCTGGCGCCTTACCTGTTTGATTCCCGTGACGAAGCAGCATTTGTGATGGATCACTACCTGTCGGATGCCTATGCAAAACTGTTTGCGGAAAAAGGCCTGACTCTCATTCAATGGTCAGAAGTCGGCTGGTTTTATATTTATGGAAAAAAACCGTTGATGACGCCGGTTGCGACCAGGGGAATATCCATGCGGGCGTCGAATGCCCTCGGCTCGCGTTATTTTGCCGAGGCAATCGGCGCCGATCTCATTCCATTGAGTTTTGCAGAGGTGATCCCTGCACTGCAAACGAACCTGATTGAAAGTGGCCAAACGGGTGTAGGCATGTATACATTGGCGGGTATTGCCAAGGCGGCGCCGCACCTGATACTGACCAGACATGCTTTTGACATGGGGCCGATTCTGGCTAACAAGGAATGGTACGATGGCCTGTCTGACAGGCACAGGCGCATTATTTTCGATAGCATCGAAAGTGTGGAGGTAAATCGGACACTCATCCGGGCGGAGTTGGACAATTATTTCCGAAACTCATTACCTGCAATGGACGTGACGGTGCATGAGTTGAATGGGGAACAACAGGCGGAATGGCGCGCCGTAGCCTTACCCACTCATCAACCGCTGTTACAGGATACGGGTGGTCAGGCCAAATATATCTATGCATTGGTTCAAGAAGGAAAGGTGCAATTCAGGTTGGTGAGGGAATTTTTTCAACTGGATTCCGGCATTCGCCGGAATGACGGACCGTTACTGGATTCCGGCCGTGGAAATGCATTTAATCCGGTGGCAGTCCCACGCCGGGATGATGATCGGAGTTGATTAATGCGGGAAATCGGCATCATTATGGAAACCTCACCGGGCCATACGGCAACCTTGGCCGGAGAGATCGAAGACATGGGGTTCGATATTCTGTTATGCCCTGATACACAGAATTTAAGCCCTGAACCTTACGGGCAACTCAGTCTGGCCGCGGCGCAGACGAAACGATTAAAACTGGGAACGGGGGTTACCAACCCTTTAACTCGCGATGCGGCGGTGACTGCCTCCGCCATTGCCACGCTACAGATCGAGTCCGATGGGCGTTGTATTTGCGGTATCGGCCGCGGCGACTCTTCATTGGCGCATATCGGCCGCGGCAATGCCACAACGGCGCAATTAAAAACATACGTTGAACAGGTGCGGGCCTACTGTAACGGACAGACGATCAGACGTGGTGAACAAGCTTCAAAATTGCGCTGGCTTGGGCCGGACACCTTGTCTTCCGTGCCGATAGACATTGCCTGTACCGGACCCAAAACCATTCGCATGGCGGCAGACGTGGCCGACCGGATAAGCTTTGCCGTAGGCAGCGCACCGGAAAGAATCGACTGGGCGTTAGCCACAGCAAAACAAAGACTGAAGGAAACCGGACGAAACCGGGACGACATCCGGATAGGCGCCTATATCAACCTGGTTTGTGACCATGATGAACAGACGGCGATTAATCTCGGCAGGATGATATCGGGCATGGTTGCCCATTTTGCCGGGATGAAGAATGCACCACTGAACCATCTTCCGGCGCAGTTGAAACCCCTGGCGGAAAAAATGCAGCAAGGTTATGACATGCAGCATCATGCTCAGGATAAAGGTTCACACCTGTCTCTGGTAAATAATGAATTCGTTGACTGGTTTTCCATCTGCGGTCCTCCGGAAAAATGTCTTGAGCGGATGCAGGTATTACTGGAATATGATCTGGATCATATCTATATATTAGGCGGTTCCCCCGTTGCAACGCCCCACTCGGCAAGACAAATCGCAATGGTTGAACAAACCCGCTTATTTGCGGAAGCTGTAATGCCGAGACTGCGCGACGCTTGACCCGGATATTGACTGCTGTAAGTTCGGCTAACGGGGTATGATAGAAAACCAATGAGGATTCACCATGTCGAATAATCTCAAAGCCATTGATGCCGTCGTGAATATCTGGACGGAAGAAGTGTTGTCCCACCGTCCGGGTTGGCGGGATAACGTGCGGCGTATCTACAACCTCGACTAACCCCTGTTTCCTATGAACCTGGCTTCCGTACTTCAATGCCATGCAGACAGTCATGGTGACAAAACAGCCATCGAATTTCAGCATGAACGGATCAGTTATCTTGAACTGTGGCAACGCCTCCAGGGCTATGCCGCTTACCTCCATGAACGCGGTATAAGGGCCGGGGACCGGGTGGGACTTGCCTTAAAAGAACATCCCTGTCACCTGATTTTACACTACGCACTGGCCCGGCTCGGCGCTGTGATCCTGCCTGTCGATCAGCGCTGGACCTCAACCGAAAAAGCTGCAACCGCGGCAGCCTTCAATGCAAAGTTGCTGATCCTGGAGGGAGACGCAGAAATGCCGGCCGGCTGTGAAACACTGGCGCTCAATAATAAATGGCTGAAGACCGAACCCGGCAGGTTGCCCCCGATGCCGGACCATGCCGATCTACCTTTGCTCATATCATTATCATCGGGCACTACGGGCAAACCCAAAGGCACACTGGTCACCCATGAACAGATGTACCAGCGCTTCGTCAGCCAATGGGTGACAATAGGCTTTAATTCCCAGGATCGATTTTTAGGATTGACCCCATTATTCTTCGGCGCTGGTCGTTCTTTCGGTATGGCTTTCCTGGCCGCCCGCGCTACGGTCATTCTCGACCCGCCCCCGCATGAGCCCCACGAGTTGATCAACGCGCTGAATATGTCCCATGCAACCGCTTCATTCCTCGTGCCTGCTCAATTACGCGGGCTTGCTCCTCTCTATCAAAAGGGATTATTACTACCCGGACTGAAAAAACTGCTGATCAGCGGCGCCGCGCTTTATCCGCCGGAGGCCAGAGAAATACGCCGGAAAGTGAACCCGGGTTTAATCGGTTATTACGCCTCCAGCGAAGGCGGCGGTATTTCCGTATTGAATACCGACGAGTTTGACGACTACGCGCATACGGTAGGACGGGCTACCTTCAGGACCGAAGTCCAGGTCGTGGATAACCGGGACAGACCGGTGCAGGCAGGGGAGACCGGGCGCTTGCGCTATCGGGGGCCGGGCGTCGCCAGGCGTTTTATCGACGGCGACGGAACGGAGGAAGCGATAAATCAGGAAGGCTGGTTTTATCCCGGCGACCTGGCCGCAAAACTTGACAGCGGACATATTATCCTGCGTGGTCGTGACAAAGACATCATCAACCGTGGCGGCGTCAACGTCTATCCGGCGGAAATCGAGGCCGTTCTGATGAAGTTCCCGGCAGTCAGGGAAGCGACTGTCGTCGACGAACCATCGGAAAAATTCGGCGAAACCGTCACGGCGTTCATTGCCGCGAACGAGGCCATCTCCAAAGACTCCCTGAGCAGGCATTGTCAGAAACAGCTTGCTTCCTATAAGATTCCCTCTCGTTACGTGTTCCTTGACAATTTACCAAAAAAATCCTCCGGCACTTTTGAACAAAGTGGAATTACTCAAGCGACTCAAATAATAATATTGCAGTCAGGATCCACCTCATCGATTTTCATTTCCATATAAAAGGTTAATCTATATGCGTCACAAAACAATACGAGGCAAAATTTTATACACCAGTAAAAAACCGGATCGGCTGGGACAAGAACGCGGGCGTGAGTCCTTTATCATCACGGTGCATAGCGACGGCAAACGAACCCTGCGCGCCTACTGTGAAATCGATGATCCTCCTACCGTTTTACGGGACGTTATTCTGGGCCTGGATGCCGACCACTATCCCATGGATTGTTTTGTCCGACTGGCGATAGATGATCGTTTCGAGGGTTCCGGCTGGATGCGTTTTTCGGAAACCTACGCCGAAACGGAATCCTTCAATGTGCATGACGGGCGTATCTCACAACGGTTTGATGTGGAACGGCGCACGCGCTGGTTGGCAAGCCACCCCATTGCCGGTGACGGCATGGGCTTCTCCATCTTCGACCGCAGCCAGGGGCCCGGCAAGACCTTCTTTCCTGATATGATGGTGACCTCTCCCGACCACCGGGGCGCCACGGGACCGCTGTTGTTCAAACTGGGATTTGGTATCGAATACGTCGGTGATGAAACGATCAGTGTAGCGGCCGGCACGTTTGACGCGCATCATTTCCGTTACGTCGATACCGCCGGACAGCTACCGGAAGAACATCCGAAATACGATGTCTGGTGTACGGCAGACGACGACTTCATTTTTTTACGCGGTGAAGTCGGCGGCTATATGCAAACGTTTTATGAACTGATTGAACTTGAAACATAGGAGAAAATACCATGTCTGCTTATATGGTCGTACAAGCCACTGTTACCAAACCCGAGCAATTTGCCGAATACGCACAACGCATACCTGCCGAAGATCTTGCCGGGGCCCGCGTACAGCGCAAAATCGGGATCAGTCTCAAACCCCGGCAACTGTTCGATATCCACCAAACCCCGCCAGGCCACGTAACCGGTAAACGTCACCGGCGTCCCGGGAAACAGCGTTTCCCGTGTGATTGACTTGATCCCGTCACAGGCGATCAATACGTCGCAGTTGTACGAGATGCCGTTGCTGAATTCACAGGTCACCTTATCGTCCGACTGAGTAATACGGCTTACTTTATGGCCGGGCCTGAGTTCGACGCCGGCATCATCCGACAAGGAATCCACCAGCACCTTCAACAAGTCCGCCCGGTGAATATGCCAGAACGGTGAACCGAATTCGGAAACATAGTTGCCGCCACGCAGGGCATAAGAAATGTGGTCTCCGGTTTTGAAGTGCAATATGCCTGCATGGCGGGGTATCCAGGTATAGGGTGCCAGTTTTTCTTGCAGACCCAGGGCGAGCAACACTCTGGACGCGTTGGGGCCGATGGTGATGCTGGCGCCCACGTCGCCGAACTGCTCAGACTGCTCAAACAATGTAACCGGGAATCCGTACTTTCTCAGGGCGAGGGCAGTGGTCAATCCCGCTATGCCGCCACCGATAATGTGGATGCTCAGTGCACTGTTATTCAAGGTGTGAAGGGATATCAATCTTGCCGCCGCCAACTGCGAGGCCTTGCGCGTACACAACTTCCAGCCATATTGCTCCGTCTCTGGTGACAGGACCGTCAGCAAAGCCAAACAGGCTGTACGGGGCCTGGTAGACAAAAAAGTCCCGGGTTAATGTTGCCGGTGTTCCCGTGGCGCCGGGCTTACTTCGCTGTGTAATGGAGAGATCGCCATAGATGAGATAGATAAAACGACTGGCCTGCTTGTAATAACTCATCTTGTGTTTTTGCGGGGCCTGCCACCCGGGGGGTATTTTCACAAGACGGGCGCGAAACCCCTTTTTCTGGTCGTCACTCAACCACTTGAGCAAACGGCCCGGCACCTTGGTATCGGCCTCCCACTCCAGATCAGTGGTGGTATGGACTATCCACGGATGATTGAATTGCTGCACTGCCTGCCAATCCGGCCTGTATGGGTCCGGCTTATCGGAAAAATCCGGCCTGAAATGGTCCCCTTCCGGACCAATGGTGACAACACTGCCGTCGCCTTCCTCGAATATCAACAGGGTGCAGGCGTTCTGCGGACGCATCCCGCCCACCTCCCATACGCCGCCATGCAGGGTATAGGCAGGACGGTCCAGCCAGGTGCCCTGGGTAAAATGTGAAAGCATCCCGGACTTCTGCTGCGGGCTGACCGGTTCATGGATGACGAAGTCCCCATCCAGCACGTAAGCCCATTCATGCCAGTGATGATAGTGCGGGCCCAGGGGGTCGATAGGCGGCGACATGTCCCAGCGCGGCAGAAAATGTGCGTAGATCAGACTGCTGTCATTAGGCCCCTTGAAAAACGTTTTCGTCTTTGACCTGAACCGGGGGCTGGTATCCCAGGGCTGGCCGTTGACGTCTATGATTTCCAGGGGTTGCCATTGTTCGGCGCCAACTGCAAAGCCGCCGCTCCCGAGCAACAACGGAAGGATTACCAGCAAAACATAAACTCTGTACGGGTATTTCATCCTCGTATCTCCATTTAATGGTCAGGTGCGAAATGTATCACGTCAGCAACCTGTTATCGGTTGTATTAATGTTATAACATTCTCATAAATGCAAATAAAATACCAGCGCCTGCCGGCGCGAGGGCAGAAAATGAGCGACACTCACACCTTATCGCAGCAGATATTATCCGGTTTTCACAGCATCGTCGGCACCCGATACGTCATTACCGACCCCGGTGAATTACGTTATTACTCAGAAGACGTATACCGCAGCTTTGAAACAGCCCTGGCTGTCATCCAGCCGGAAAATGTGCAACAACTCAGCCAGATCGTGTCTTTCTGTAAAGAGAGCAATATCTATATCGTCGCTCGCGGCGGCGGCATGTCATATACCGACTCGTACCTGCACAAGACCCGGCGCGGCATCAGTATTGACATGCGCAGGATGAACAGGATCATCGATATCAATACCGAGGACATGGTCGTGACCGTTGAATGCGGTTGTACCTGGCAAAAACTGAATGAAGCCTTGTCAGATCACGGCTTGCGTCCGCCCTACTGGGGCCCGTTATCCGGTGTGCGCGCAACCATCGGGGGAGCTTTGTCACAGAACAGCGTGTTCTGGGGCGGTGCATCTCACGGCACGGCCGCGGAAAGTGTGATTGGTCTGGACGTATTGCTTGCAAATGGTGAGATTCTGCCCACCGGCGCTCATGGGAAAAAAGATGGAGTCCCTTTTTTGAGGTATGACGGTCCCGATCTGACGGGACTGTTTATCGGTGACAGCGGCGCTCTTGGCATCAAGACAGTTGCTACCCTGCGCCTGGTGACTATTCCGGCCGTCGTGAAATATGCGTCGTTTTCTTTCGAAACCCATCCACAGATTTGTGCCGCCATGTCGGAGATCGGACGCCGGGGACTTGCCTCTGAGTGTTATGGTTTCGATCCGTTCCTGCAGAACAGCCGCGTACTCGGTGGCGATACCGACCTTGTCGAAGACGTAAAAACGTTGGCCAGGGTAGCCGAAAAAAGCGGCTTGAAAGAATCGGTCAAAATCGTAGCCAGCGGCCGCAGGTTCGTAAAAAAAGTGCAATGGGGACTGCATGTTAATGTCGAGGATCGTTGCGAGGCCGGCGCAGATCATGCCCTGGCAGAGATCAGAAAGATAGTGGGAAAGAATAGTGGTGTTGAAATCCCCAACAGCCTGCCGACTATAGTCGGTTCCCACCCCTTCCCGCCGACAAATTCAATGGTAGGGCCAAACGGCGAGCGCTGGGTGCCCGTTCACGGTAAAATCGGACACTCACAGGCAGTCGACACCATTGACAGGATACAAGCGCTGTATCGACAAAATAAAGATTCACTGGAAAAATACAACATCAATACCGGATACCTCTTATGCATGGTAGGGAATACCGCGTTCCTGGTAGAACCGGTGTTTTACTGGCCCGATGAACTGAATGAAGTACATCGCCGCAACATAGACCCTGAGATATTCAACGGTTTTACGCCCGTACCGGCGAATCCCGAGGCTCGAAATGAGGTTGCGCGAATTCGAGATGAAGTACGTAATATTTTCCTGAGACAAGGCGCGATACATTTCCAGATCGGAAAATACTACCCATATAGAGATAGTCGCCGGGACTCGGCGTGGACCATGCTGGGGCGTATAAAAAACCTGCTGGATAGGGACGGCGTAATTAATCCGGGACAGCTTGGCCTTAATGAGGCCGGGTAACAGATAAGGAGGTAAAATTTTATGAAATTCCGCCAGAGGCTCACAAAAGCAGCTTTGTATCTTTTACTGAACCTGCTTTTGTTCAATCAGGCAACGGCAAACGATGACGCGGATATCGCCGCCATAGAACAGGTTGCTCAAAGATGGATAGAGTTATACAGCGCCGGGGACCTGGATCAGTTGATGACCTTATACACACAGGATGCCATCGTCGCCCTGCACGGCAAACCTGCGTTGCGCGGTGTTGAACAGATTCGCAGCTTTTTTGCGCCGGGTATGGGTAAATCCAGGGTGACGTTCGAGATAGCTATTGAGGAAATACAAATTCACGGGGAAACGGCGCACCTGCTGAGCAAATATTACCTGACTGCCGAACCGGAGTCGGGGGGCGATACCTATCGGGACGCCGGGCGCTCCCTGCTCATATATAAAAGAAACGCAGACAACGAATGGAAGCTATACTTGGATATCGACCAGGCCACGCCCGACGCGGAATTTTAAACAGCAGTCAGAAATCGATCTTTGTAACACAGATATACGCGGCAGCGAGAGTGGCCGCATAAACCGCAAGTACCGCCCACATGGTCTGGTCCACGGTTCGGGTAATGCCCGCCTCTATTTCCGCCGATGAGCCCTTTTCCACCAGTTCGCCGGTCAACCGACCCACCGGCAGGAACATCCAGTCTATGCCTATCGCAAACCAGTAGACCAGACCGTAAATAACGATCTTGGCAGCCAGCCAGGAGGTGGTTACCGGCGCTCCATTGACCAATGAGGATAATCCGACGCCTATCAGCAGCAATCCCGTAATACCCAGCCCGACCCAGTTAAGACGCTGCAGCCTGGTCCCGAGAGGGGTCCCCATTTTTTTTGCCGCGGACATATTGACAGTCAGCAACAGCGCCGCCAGCAGCCACAGGTCGACCATGCCCGGTATACCGACATCCAGCAACCCGGTGGCATTAGCCAAGTGCACCCCCGCAGGCAACATGACGATAAAACAGATGCGAGGCATGGTATCGATAACCATCGCCATGTGCATCAGCGTCAGGCGCGTCTCGACGGACAGGCTTGCATCGCGGAACTTCCTGGCCAGCAGCAGTACGCCTAGGTCGGTTCCCAGTCAGAAAACCAGTAACAGGACATGGATAAATTTAATGACTTCGTAGGGCATGGGTGAATGCTACACAAATAATGACCCGGAGTCAGGTGTAAAAGAGCGTTTCATCAGCGTGTTTACAGGGCAAACGCATACATTTGAATATTGCCTGACGCTATCCCTTATAACAAATAAAACCGGGCATTTTACCCACAAAAAGACCCTTCTAAGCTCATTTATAGCCCCGTTTCTGTATTTATCCATATTATAATCAATGGGTTATCCAGGATTATACTGGTCCGACCCTAAAACAAATTCGTCACCAGTATTCCCGCTATCGCAAGCGGCGCCACGGTTCTGATCAGAAACCGCCAGCTCGCGAACAGCAAGGGGCTGCTTATCTGTAATTCATCCGCCAGGGTGTTGCGTCGCATAAACCAGCCGGCAAAGATCGCGATCAGCATCCCGCCTATCGGCATCATCAGGTTGGCCGTCAGGTAATCCACCAAATCAAATATTGTTTTACCTGCGACAGGTTTAACTTCGTCCCAGATATTGAATGACAACACGCTGCCGATACCCAGCAGCCAGATACAACTGGTGACTATTGCCGCACTCGTCTTGCGGTTCAAGCCGCGCTGTTCCTCCACCCAGGCTACCGCTGGTTCCATGATAGCGATGGAAGAAGTGATTGCGGCAAATAACAACAGGAGAAAAAAAACGGCCCCGAACAGACTTCCTGCCGGCATGTTGCCGAATGCAATAGGCAACGTGACAAAGATCAGGCCCGGTCCTTCACCCGGCGCCAGACCGTTTGCGAACACCAACGGAAAAATGACAAGCCCTGCCATGATGGCGACCAGAGTATCGGCGCCTGCGATAACGACCGCGGTCTTGGGAATGGACACATCCTGCGGTAAATAGGCGCCGTAGGCCATCATCAGCCCCATGGATACGCCGACGGAAAAAAATGCGTGTCCCACTGCCGACAGCATGATATTCGGGTTGATTTTGCCGAAGTCCACGGTAAAGAGAAAACTGAGCCCTGCTGCCAGATCGCCTTTTACGGCACTGTAGGCAATCAACACCAGCAGCATAAGGAATAATGCCGGCATCAGTATTCCGGTCGCTCGTTCTATGCCGTTACGCAGACCCGCGCTGATGATAATCCCGGTTATTCCCAGGAATAGAGTGAACGACAACATCATACGCAGCGGACTGGACAGTACACTGCCGAAACGCGCTTGTGCCCCGGCCGGTTCAATCCCGGAAAACCCGCCGGTTATGGATACAAACACGTAGTCCAGTACCCAGCCGCCAACGACGCTGTAGAAGCTGAGGATCAGAAATCCGGCGCCGGCGCCGATCCAGCCGACTCCCGACCACCACCGTGACCGGCTTTCCTTTTCCGCATTAATCAACATGGCAGTGGGCGGGCTTTGCTTGCCGCTCCGACCCAACATCAACTCGGCCATCAGGATAGGAATGGCAACCAGCGTCACCGCGAGCAGGTAGACGATGACAAAGGCGCCACCGCCACTTGACCCGGCCATATAGGGAAACTTCCAGATATTACCCAGGCCGACTGCCCCTCCAATCGCAGCCAGGATAAATCCTGTGTGGGAGGACCATTGTTCGCGCAGGGTTAGTTGGGTCACAATGCTCAGGTGTGCGTTCCGGTCACCGGAACGATGGTATTAGATTTCAACATTTATCGTTCATTATATCCGACCAGGGTGTGACAATACAGTTTGCATACTCCGCCTGGGCAGACTTCGTCAATGGATAATATGAGCTTGAACTTCCAGGCCCTATGTGACCAGCAGTTCCCGCTAACTCCCGGGGTGGAGGGCGAGACGCCCTCCCTCCCAGAGAAACATGCCCCGTTACGGTCAGACTCCCAGGGGACAGATTTAAATCTGTCCCCCCCTGTCCCCCTTGTCTTAAACTGTACTGACCTCGATTTAGCAGGAGCAGCTGATATGTGACAAAAACGCTACGCATTGATATGGTCTTTTCCCTTATAATTGTCATTTTACTGGCAAATCAGGACATGACTGACAACTACATAGATGAACACCTGGACGAGATCCGCGCTGAATACAAGCTGCTGGACCACTGGGTCTACCTGAACGCGGCCGACCAGATGGTGCCGGGCAATTACTGGTTAAGTGCGGTGCGTGACTTTTACAATTTCGTCGAATTCGGCCGCATGGAAGACATCCCCGCCGCCGATATCGCGACACACCCGTTCCTGCTGGCCAAGTGGGATGAGAGCATCCGCCGTAGCGCACAGTTCATCAATGCCGACAAGGACGAGGTCACCAACGCCTATCGGCCGGCGATTACGGCAAACCTCATCCTCTATAACATGATGGAATGGGCGCAAGGCGACAACGTGGTGATCACGGACCTGTCCTACCCTTCCATTCCCTATATCCTGCAGGACTTGCGGCGCCGCTACGGGATTGAGATCCGGGTCGCCCGCAACGTCAACGGCGAGATCCTCATGGAAGACATGGAAAAGCTGGTGGACGGAAATACCAGGATGGTGATCGTTGACCGTACCACGGCGTTTTGCGGATTTACCTTCGACATGAAGGAGGTATCCCGCATTGCACATGCTCAAGGGGCGCTGGTGCTGGATGACGCCATGCAGACCCTGGGCGCCGTGGACATAGATGTCAAAGACGATGACGTTGACTTCCTGGTATCGGGCGCCTACAAATGGCAGTGCGGTCCGGAAGGGGCCGGCATCTTCTATATCAAGCGTTCCGTCATGGACCGGATCGATGCACGCTACCGCAATTACATCTGGGCGGACATCCCCGGTTCCATCCCGTTCGCGGACAAGGACCACGATACCCTGGCAAGCTGGACCTATCCCCCCGTGAACAACGCCAACCAGTTTTCCCAGGATACGACCATCGGTCCTTCCCTGTTCGGCTGGGTGGCCACGTTGAAGTTTTACGAGAAGATCGGCATCAAAAACGTCGAGGAACGGGTGCGCCACCTGGGCACCTATACCATCGACAGGCTACAGGAGATCGGCTGCAAGGTAACCTGCCCCACGGACCCGAACAAACGCCACGGACTGATCTCTTACACCACCGGAGACTACGACAAGGACACAGCCTTCTTCAATCGCTGCGCAGCCCCGGGACGCTGTATGAGGCCCATCAAGATCTCCATGCGCACCCTGGGCGGTATCGGTAACCTGCGTATCAGCGCGCATTTCTTCAATACTGAGGAGGAGATTGATTATCTGATCGACCTGCAGAAGCAGATGATGTGAAAGCACGGAGGCTTATAACTTGCCAGTCAAGCGGCTAATCAACCTAAGAAAAAGGTATCCGACACCAAATCCGCCGACCCCAGTACCTAAGACCCTAAGCAAAGTTTTTGCATTTTCTGCCTGGTCAAGATTTCCGAGAAATAACATATAAAACAATATCAGGGTAAAAAACGCTGATACTCCTAAGAAGGCCCACAAAATCTTGGTGGTAGCTTTACGTGTTGCGCTGCGTTCTTCCCTGTCGACCTCCATCTTTTGGATATTGTAATTATATCGCCGCTGGTCCGCAGCACTGTTCGCATCAATATATGCTTGGGCCACCTCTGTTCGTTTATTAACACTATCAATGCGTAGGCGTTCCAATTCTATGAATTCGTTCTTACTAAAAAGCTCTTGTTGTAATTGGGGCTCTTGTTCGACGAGCTCCGTTTGCTCTTCCGTTGGCATTAAAATTGACTTTTATGGAGATTAAAAAGATCCTGAACTTGAACGCCTGTATCATTGATCAAGCTATCAAGGACAGTTTCTATGGGCAAAGAAACTACCTGAAAATCTCCGTAACCTGTAGGAACTGCACGCGAGATCATCCCTTCGTGTTCCGGGTCTGACTTGCGTCGCATAACTTCTTCAAGCGCACTGAACTCATCAGAAAAATAGGACGAACGACTATCGTCGGCAGCATTTAAAGGTAAACCCATAGCATCACCTTTACCATAGTATACAAACAAATATGAATTTGGGTTGATAACACGCTTTTTCCACTATACAGATCAAGTTTAGTCTGATCATTATCATTATTCTTCATGTAGTTTGTCAAACAACAACATCCGTCTGTACACAGTTATTTTGTGATACTGCGCAGACAGCAAATTTACTGTCATATAACATCTGACAATTGTTGCCGCATATCCCGTCCGTTGACGCTTTTCTTAACAATAATAAAAATACCTGTACCGTTGCTTTTGCGTTGCCAAAGCTCGCCGATTGCCCGTTTTTCGGCGGTCTCAGGTCCTTCAGCAATATGCGCGCCCTTGTATTCAGCGACAAGCAGGCGTCCATCCTCCATCCGGGCTATGAAATCCGGGTAGAACCTGCCCGCTTCTGTGGGTAACCAAAATGACGCTGGATCTCTTGCCACGTTGCGAATCCAGTATTTCAGTCCAAGTAGACTGTCAATTACCCAGGCGCACTGCTCCTCCTCACCTCCCGGAACACCATCAAAGGCCGGAACATGATCCAGGAAATGCTTATCCGGCATCCAGCGCCCGCGATAGCGACGCTGGTCCTGGTATATGCCGTTCCGAAACGCAAAACCATGGTCAAAAGAAACCTCCACTTTTGCGCCGGGATCAAATAGATGTCTCTGATAAACCTCGTTACGTTCCTGCCGTCGAATGAAATCAATTTTGGCGCGTATCCTTCGGGCCAGAATGAATTTGCAACGCATCAGTGCGCTGATATGCAATTTACGGAAATTCATTAAAAAGGTGATTAGTTCATATAACCACCTGATCAACTCGGTCTGGCTTATATCCGGTTGACGCACCTGACCGTCGAGCCAGAGGATTAGCGCCTCTTGCGTCCAGCCTTCCACGTCTACATTCAGTCCTAATTGCTCCTGCTCGCGGGTGAATTTGTAGGTTACCCGCTTGCCGTCAAGATCAATCTCGAAACTGCGGGCTGTCTCACGGATGGCAAACTCGCTCTCCTCCAACCTGGCCGGATGATCCAGTAATGACCAGTCGTGATATTCCATAAGTACTTCCGAATCCGCAAACTCAAGCTCGCCCTGTATTTCCGTGCAGAGTCGCGGAACGATGAATGTCTCACCACGCCTGGCCGGTGACAGGGTACGCCTTATCTCGTCTCTATAGGACAGCTGACCTCAATCTCAATCCGACCGTCGGAAATATCATTCACGGAAATTCCAGGCAACTTACCGTCCTGCAAGGCTGCCAGTGTTTCAGGGGTATTACTCAAGACATATCTGAACGCCTTGCCAGGTGTCTCCTGCACTGAGAGTAAGTCATGCTCCCGGTCAAGTTCTAAGCCGGGTTGCGCGTATTCGATATTTTCACTTGCTTCGTCTTCCTCAAAACCCATTGCAACAAGTTTATCGACCAGGGTACGCGCGGCTTCACCAAAGTCGGCTTCGGAGAGGAAGGCATATGCCTGATTCAACTCCTTGGCTTTGCGTCTCTCGGCATAAGGCATCCGCAACACACGACCAAGGAGTTGTTCCACATCCACTGCACTACGAACACGGGATACTGAACAGAAGATGTAAGCAAAGGAACAGTCCCAGCCTTCCTTCAGCGCCTCGATAGTGATGACTTATTCAATCGGACAATGGAGGTCAAACAGGTCAACACCATCCAACTCCCGCTGCTCGCCGGTGGCAACGATAATCTTATCTTCCGGGACCCGTTCAACTTCAATCAGATGCTCCTTCAAGACTTCGACCGTAACCTTATGGTTTTTCGGCTGTGCCTGAAACAGGACAATCGGACGGATATGGCCGGGGTCGTCCCAGGCTTTCTCAGCCAAGGAAGTACGAGCGGCAATCGCTCCACTCACTGCATTCTGCCAACTATAATGTTCAGATAATATAATCGGCAGCTTGATCATCTGTTCGCGTTTTAGTTCTTGCGCGCTGACACTGTACAAGATATTCGACCTAGACCGGGGCGTAGCGCTGAACTCGATAATCGCCGCGGGATTGACCCGCTTCTGCATTTCACGGGTCAAGCCGGTCACCGCGTTATGCGCTTCATCCACGATCATCAGAGGTTGATGCAGGTGCATCAGGTTGGCAAAAGAGAATTTGACGCCTCCATCAGGCAATGTTTCCAGTCCCGTTACACGTTCGGACAAAGCCGAAAAATGGGGTTCAAGTTCTTCATTATGGGCATATACCTTGCGACCATCCGTACTTAATACGCGTAAGGTTTGAATCGTTCCCACGACGATGCAGCATTGATCACGGAGGTCGTGTGGCCGAACCTGCGTAAAATCAGCAATATCAAATACCCGTACACGCCCGGCAAAGGTATCGTTGAGCGCCTGCCGGTAGGGATGACCGGTGTCCTTCAATGTTTCAACGGTCTGGCGACGGATAGTGTTTGACGGTACAAGCCAGAGTACCAGCGGGTAGTCTTTTTCTATTCAGGCGTCTCGGGCGACTGAGTGTTGCTTGAGGGAAGCGCGCCATAGGTATCATTCGTACATTTCGAGGTCCAGCAGCCGCCAAGTATCCGTTCCCTTCTCATTTTGTACTTCAGCGTAGTATTCAGTTCGGGTCGTCTCACCAAATGAATTCTGTGCATCAACATATGCGAATATCCGGTGCTTACACTCTCCTTGATAAAAGATGATTACGCCTTACACTTGACGTGTAAGGAAAATCCGCTGTTGATGGTGATTTTAGGCGTTTCTTAACAAATTGCTGCGACATCACAAACGCCATTGTAGTATCTTTGCAAGCATCTTCAGCCTTTTGTTCTGGTGTGCGGTCATCACTACTCCCTCCAGCTAAAACTAGATACACTCCAAATGCGAGTAATGACAAAGCCGATTTATTCTCCATTTAACAACCCCCATTGCGTCAAAACGAAAAACGCAAGGAATCCTGTTGTGTATGCAAATACATCATTAATATCGAATACCCCAGATAAAAAATGTACCGATTGCAGAAACTCTGATGAGATACCGACAACCCACAAAGCGAAAGTCCAAGCAAGGGCTGCCGCAAATTGCTCCTTCCCCCAAAGGTACATCATTAGACCAGCGAAGGAGAAAAGCCAAAGGCCATTGGGCGCAGAGAATATCAGCCATTCTGGAAGCTGAGAACCGTATGGGAAGATAAAGGCGCGATAATCGGCCACCAGCCTCTCAAGTCCTACGAAATTAACCCACTTAAACATGAGGAGTGAATCAGGCCGAAACCCCAAGTAGAGTATGCCCCCAACCAATAGGGATAGGATGCTTACAAGAATAGGAAGATGCTTGGTCATCGCCTATCCATTCTAATTATTAAAGTTTAGATTTGATCTGAGAGTTACTGGATTTATAGCAGTGACTGTCAGTTACAGTATGGCGTATAAATTTCTCCATTTTATTCGTTTAATCCAGTGGCCTGCCCCGGGTTTCACGTACAAATGATTAAGGTAGCATGATAACCCCAGTGGCAAGCAATAACAACGAAGAATCGAAGAATGCAATGTCCTGAGGAAAAAAACAATTTCACTCAGTCCTATAGTGAATCTGATATCGACTGGCTCTTTTATGTTGAGTTAAATGCGTAACAAGAATTCAGGAAGTGGATTTCTGCGCGTCTATTCAAGGGTTAAAGGAATTCATTTGTATTCATGCGATATCTATTATGGGAACCTCTATTTATTCAGCCCATGATATGCTATCGGTGACTGATTTCAACACGTTGGTATGGAGACGCCATGAAGACACAAGATCTGTTCGGTTCCTTTTTTGACCCCCAAGACAAACGGCTGGCTAACCTGGGTGATCTGTTACTGCGCTTAGCGGAGACGGTAGACTGGGAGCAGTGTCGGCCGCTGTTGGAGCGGGTCAAGCCGGCGCTACGCAAGCGCAATGCGGGGGCGCCGCGGCGGGATGGGGTGCTGATGTTCAAGGGGTTGGTGATACAGGATTTATACGGGTTGAGTGATGAACAGTTGGAGTATCAGATTGAGGACCAGCGTAGTTTTCAGCGATTTTTGGGGTTGGACAGTTATCGTCGGGCGCCGGCTGCGAAGACGTTCTGGGCGTTTCGGGAGCGGTTGGTGGCGTTAGGGTTGATGGGGGATTTGTTTGAGCAGTTTGCGGCGCAGTTACAGGGTTTGGGGTATCGGGCGCGCACGGGGCAGTGGGTGGATGCCTCGCTGGTGCCGGTGCAGCGCAACACGCGGGCGGAGAATGCGCTGATTAAGGCGGGTGAGACAGCGACGGACTGGCGTGCGGCGAAGCAGCGCCAGAAGGCTACGCAGGCCCGCTGGACGAAGCAGCACGGCAACGCGTATTTTGGCTATAAGAATCACGTGAATGTGGACCGGGCGCACAAGCTGATACGGACCTATGAGGTGACGGCGGCGAATGTGCATGACTCGCAGAAGTTGGATGCGTTACTGGATGCAGGTAACAGCAGCAAGGCCGTGTGGGCGGACAGCGCCTGGCGTTCGGCAGAGCAGGAGGGACGCTTACGGGATAAGAGGTATCGCAGTCACATCCAGCGCAAGGGGACGCGCACCCGGCCGTTGACGGCCCGGGAGAAACAGGGCAATCGCACCCGGGCGAAGGTGCGCGCTCGGGTTGAACATGTATTCGGTGCACAGTGCACGTTACGGGCGAAGGCGCTACGTTGTATCGGGCGGGCGCGCAGTGAGTTAGCCATTGGGATGATGAATCTGGTGTACAACATGCGGCGCTTGTGTTGTCTGCAAGGGGTCCGTGTGCCGGCCTGACGGAGACAACGCCTGACCGGTGTCAAACCGACACCTGAAGGCCGCAAACAGGCCCCATTAACGGGTGGATGAAGGCGCATACGGGCGCATTCGGCAGCCCATTGCATATATTTGGAACCCGCTGGCCTTCTCATACAGTACAGCATCTGGAAACGTCAATTAATAGAGGTTCCCTTATTGTTAGGGAAGATCGCAGAGAATCTGATTTATTGTGGCGCATTGATACTACTGGACAAGACAACTTCATTGGTTTAATCAAAAACAAAATTAATCCCTCGGCTCAACCCGATCAATATCGTGACTATGATTCTTGTGGAAAAAGCTACATAGAACAAGGGTGTTGTCAATGAAACCCAAATCCCGCGTTAGAGATGTTGAAACGGGCATTTAAGGCGTATTCTGTCTGTTTGTAGTGCCTTACTCAATAGCAATGAGCCATGGTTTACCCTTGTATAGGGTAGGTTATCGCTCTCTCACGCCGGATTGGGACCATACCGGGCAGATGAACGGGGTCAGGACGATAAGACAGGCAGGGGTGACCCGCCCCCAGCTGCCGGGGGTGACTGAGAACAGGGGGGTTAGCAGGACTACGCTACGCCAGCCAGCGGCGGCGCCAGGGCCGCCAGCAGGGTCTTCACCAGGTTGGCCTGCTCAGGCCGGAACTTCAAATACACCCGGCGGGCATGAGAGACAACTTTCGCAGCCATCGCATACACACGCCAGCGGATGGTCGGCGCCCGGCAGGTATGCCACTGTGGCGGCAGCGAGTGACGCAACAGCACAAACAGGTTATACGCCGTCACACACAGGTGACAGTACAGGGCATTGGCGTCAAACTGACCGCAGGGCAAGCGCTCACCGGCAAAGTCGCATTTCAACTCCTTGATGCGATTCTCCGAGTCCTCGCCACGCTGGTTATACCCTCACTGTCACTCAATGCCTCCCGATGGGTGGCCAGCGCCCGATAGATATACCCCCCGTCCGTCACGGCGGTGTCAACGTCTTCCTCACCCCAATCCAAACACTGCTGCCCCGCTTTACGCGTGCGCTGCACCACCAGCGTGAATGCCTTGTCATACCCCGTGATGACATGCACGCCCCGACACGTGGCCTGACCGTCTACCGCCTCCCCGTCCCGCACCAATGGCTGCCAAACCGTCTCCGGGCGTTCCAGTATCCACGTCTTCAACTCAGCACTACGTTTCGCCCGCAGCACATACCCTATCCCCTGTTCCTCGCAATAGCGCATGATAGCCGCCTGGTAACTCGCCGCAACCAGTCCCCCAACAGGTCCGCTCTCGGTAGCCGCCGCAACCCTAACAACTTCCGTAATGCCTTGTCTTGCCGGATAGGCCGAACGTCCTCCAGACAACGCGCCCCGTCGCGCAACATCAGCATCCATAACGTGACTACCGCCGAGGGGCGGTAACCCCGATTGCTGCCGGGCACAGGAAAGTACTCCTCCACCCAAGCCGAAAACCTTATCTGCCGCAGTCACTCGGCAACACACACTAAGCCACCGCGCCCGGTCAATCAATCGTTGGTAGTTGCGATTCTGTACGGTATGATTTGCATACGCCTTGTCTGTGCATCCATCGGCTGATGGTCGTTAATCTCACAACTTCATACAGACAAGGCTTTTTTGATTCCCGCACTTTCTAATGCGGGATTAGGGATGAAATATATCATTTGATTTTGGCCTGCTTACAGAGAACGTACTCTGTAAGCAGGCCAAAATCATACGTTGAGATGTCTATTGATAGTGAGGAAAGAAATTGAAGAAATTAATGACTACGATAATTCTGGTGACGATGATCTTGTCTGCTTATGCAGAAGAAACATATACACCCAGTGAACTTAATCGTATGGTGGATAGTGGTCAGTATCCAGAACAGGGCCCTGTCAGTAATACAGAAACAAAGTCAATATCATTTGGCGACTGTATAGTTGCAGTAGAAAGTATCATGTCCCAAATACGTGATCTTTATCCGGTCGATACAATTGTCGATACAGGTCTTGTATACATGGTAAAAGCTTGGACAAATGATGGTGCAATTACAGCCACCTGCTCGAAATCTGACCAAAAGATGGTCATTACCGAGGCACCATACAGATAAACGTTTTTAACGCTGCAATTTTACAGACCTAAAAAACCGCTACCGTGTTTCATTTTTGCTGATCGGTGGCATTTGATAACAAAAAAGGAGAATGACTATGTTTTGGGATTCCGTGTTTGCTGGCCTCAGGGTGCTCACGTACTGGGAAACATATGTCGCAGGTGTTGAGTACCTTGCTATTTTCTTTATCCTTATGATCATCGTTGGTACTTTTATGGAAAAAAGTCAAGACTCAGGATGGCTGATGGGCTGCCTTGGTATGCTTTTATTGCCTGTACTTTAACTAGTCGTCCCTGAATAACCCCAAAAGCTATTCTAACCTATTGATTATAGTTATGTAACCTGCATTTATTCCTGGACTGATATTGCCGGTTTTGGTATCATAGGGCTTCATTTTCTTGCAATATCGGAGATAAAAATGACCCCCAGACACGCTGACGCCGCGACCCGCACCTCAACCGACCTGTTCCGCGAACGCCTGGACACTATGCTCAATCAACGCCATGCCTTAGCCCAAGTTTACCAACATAAAAAATAAGTCGTTATATCTCAATGGGTTAGATTGATATATCCTCACTTATGGCACTACATTTATCACTTGCTTGCAGGTAGTGTGCTCAAACGATTTCTTGTTGTGTTCCTCCGGGTGATGCACGGATTCCCAAGGCATCCAGGATAGCCTGTAGCTTAGGTTCCGGACGTGTTGCCTTGCGGCTATGCACGGTACGCCCATCGCGGCGCTGAAAGGTGGCGGTCACCCGCTGACGGGCGCCCAGGATGCGCCGTAGCGTGGTCCAACTTGCGCGGCGGCAGGACTCATCTTGACACTGTGCCAGTCGGCGGCGTATCACCTGGACGAGTTGATAGGCGATGACCGTGATGAACAGGTGGCCCTCGGCGCGCCGGGGCGTGCGATGATAGATGGGGCGTAATCCCAACTCGGATTTTAAGGCGCGAAACACGGCCTCAATATCGGTGAGCAGGGTGTAGGTCTGCCACAGTTGCGCCTCGTCCCAGTCGGTGACGTTACTGCGCAGGCAATAGACGCCGGGGTGGGTGAGCATCGAGCCGGTCACCGGCTGGCGTTGCCAGCGCACGGCCACGGCCCGTTGGCCTTTGGCATCGGTGTCGACCTCGATGGTGTAGTGCTGGCCGATGCCGTGGCTGCTGGCTTTCAGTCGCCCGATGCGTTGCCAGACATGGGCGGGCTGCTTGCGGGTGCGCGGGCGGGACAGGCCCTCGTGCAGGGTGGTGAGGCCCTGCTCAAAGCGTGCCATGAAGCGCGCCGCGATGGCGCGTTCTTTCTCTGCCCGTGCCGCAGAGTAGCAGTACAGTCGCACCTCGCCAGACTCGGCGTCGGCCACCTGCTCCAACTGCACGGTCTCACCCCCACGGGTGCGATGGCTCAGGGCGTCCTCCGGATCGAACTGGCGCCGGCGTGCCCGGCTGACCACGATGTAGCGGTAGTGATTAGCCTTGAGCCAGGCCACCTGCGCCTCGGTGGCGATACCCCGGTCGAGGATGACCAACGCGCCCGGCGGGGTCTTGAGTGCGGTCAGCATCCCGGCCAGGGTCGTCTCCTCGCGTACATTGCCGGCAAACACCCGCGAGCGTTGCACGAACCCACTGGCATCGAGCACCAGCCCCAGGGTCAGCAACTTGCAGTCGCTACGTTTCTCCTTCGAATGGCCCCGCTGCGCCAGCGGCTGCGCGTCTGCCTCGCCCTCGTAGTAGGTGTTGGTCAGATCATACAGCGTCACGGTCGGAGCCAGGTCAAACAAGTCCATCGCCCGCTCGAACAGGTGTGTCTCTATCGCCGCACGGTGCTTGAGCAGCGCATCGGAGGCCCGGTACAACTGCATGGCGCCCATGCGCTCGAAGTCCACCCCCAGCAACTCGCCCAGGGCGCTGCGCTCGCACAGCCAGGCGTGGGTAGCCCGCTCTGAGGCCGGGCAGGCCAGCCGGCCCACGATAGAGCCCAGCGCGGCCGCACGCAGGGAGGCGTTCACACCTTGGGCAGCCAATGTCTCGTCCAGTCCCACCTGCGCCAATGCCCACAATCCCACCTGCTCGACGCCCACGCTGCGCGGGCGCGTCAACGTCAGCGAGTCCATATCCACCGACATCCATTCACGCATTGTCCCTGTCTCGTCTGGGCGACTCCGGGCCAGCAGTTGGGCGCTGATGCGTTGTGCCTCGGCCTCGACAGGGGCGGGTAATGCCTGGAGCAGCGACGTTTGGCCGTGACGAATCTCGTCGATACGTTGGCACAGGGTTGGCCAGTGCGCGTTGTCAACGGCAAACTCGCTGCCGAGGTTCAGCAGGGTACGCTGGCGCACCTTCTCGCCCGCGCGCGTGCTGTGCACCAGGCGGTGGGAATAATAGGCCTGGCCATTGGTACGGCGGGTGAGGGTGCGGCGGATGAACATGGGGGGGAGGATACCGGCAGACAGCACCGATGTCAACAATAAAAGTCACATTATGGCACTACAGGGACCAGGCAATCCTACACATACCAAAAATCAATCAGTTACAACTGTGGACTCGACAGAAAACAACAAAATCCGACTGAATTCCAGTGAATCTTGGTAAACTTGGGTTAGGATATAAATCGAACCTAGATTTCCAGAGAGACGATGCTTGTTTCATTGAATTCATAAGGTCTTATATCATATGTAATTCACTGTTTGGTTTGGCTTGTCTTTCACGTGCGTAATTATAAATAATCAAGACAAACATATTCTTTGACCGCAAAAAATCGGAAGATTCTTTAACCAATTTGCGAAGACCAGCCGGGTGCCAGGTCGAGTAACGTCCAGCGGCATCGTCCCCCGTGGGACAACTTTCTATTTACGTTCATTATCGGGCACATATAAGGCAGCATACGACCGTATCTATCAATTAACCATCAATTAAAATTCGGCATTATAATCAAACAGTTAAGAAACTTATGACGGTTTCCTTCAATTAGCTGTCAATTAAAAATCAGACCTGAAAGGGTATACTCCTCATCCATCTATTGGGAGTAGCCTCATCCAGCTTAAATTTCTAGCCGGACGTTCTGGAAAAGCACACCGGTTACAAGCTGGACTCGTAGAGAAAAAACTATATTTTTCCATTATTCCAAGTGTTGGTTTGTGTCCACACATCATCTAGGGTTCCAGGCTTTTCCCCCTTGTATCCTCAAGTATCCATCTTATCGGCTCTCTTCTTGCATTTATTGACAGACACACGAAGTTACATATAGCTATTTCCATCAATTACCCATCAATTAAGATTCGATATTATAATCAATCAGTTAAGAAGCTTATGGCGGTTTCCTTCAATTACCCATCAATTAAAAATCAGACCCAGAAAGGTACATATTTCATCCATTTCCGAGATGCGCCCTCATCATGCGGCTTTATGAGACCGGCTTCCATGGCCTCCCGAATATAACGCGATACGCTGGCCTTATTCCTGGCCTCAATGCCAAACCGTTTTCGTAGTGATGCGTTGGTCAGAAAATCTCCTATTATATATTTCAGGCACGCATGCAGATAGCAAGCACGCTGGCGGTCTTTCTTGTCCATACGAGTGAACGGCTTGTACGCAAAAAGAACCGAGCGGGTAAAACCATCAGGTACTTCAAATAGTGGGGCTGGTAACTGAGCTATTTCCACTTCAAAAACAACCTTGTCAATACCGCTTCCCCGTTCCTCACAGACACCGAAACGGCGCATGAGCGAGGCCAGCGTTTCGTTGCGGGATTTTGGTGGTGTATCTAAAAAGCGTTGCGTATCCACCAGAGGTTCACCAGAATTTGTAATTTCAATACGGTTGTCAAATATCTCCACCATTGGCCCAGACCCCGTAACAAAGAAATCCTGGTGAATGAGCGCGTTTGCTACCAACTCTCGTACAGCCAATTCAGGGAACATAGGTACCGTTCGGCGCAATGCCGGACCGATAACTTCGTTAGCCGGCAACAACCCAGTGATATAGTTGATCAAACCATCAAAGCCACTTGCGTACCCTTTAATACCTTCTTGTTCTTTTGATGCATTGATACGCCCCTCACCGCGGTATTGAATTACCCGCACGGCCTTACGCCTGAGCCGAGGAAAGTCATCAAGATTCCTGGCAACCAATATTGCACCCAAATTAGTGATATTCCATCCGCCTGCTTCGCATGGCCTGATCAGATTGTCAGCAGCCAATACAGACAGGATACCATTACGATTTTCCGGTAAGGGCATATTCAGTAAGTCGAAGTAGGCGGGATAGTCGAGCAGTTTCAAAACTTCGGCATCATCTCTGTGCTCAGTCGCTATGACATCTTCAAAAGGTATCTGGTCAAAGATGCGCCATAGCTCCCGTTCTTTCTCTGGAAACTGTCCCAGTTTTTTCGTGTAGCTACCCACCCGCAGGAACTCCGTCCCTTCGAAACGCACGGGTTGATGCGCCGATCTTGATATTTCAAGTAGAACAACTGGTTGCTCGTCTATTTTCACCGAAAAGAATTGAAATTCTATTTTCGGTTCCAGGAGGCGTAGTAGCCAGTTTTCAAGTTCTTCGTTGCCAACCCGCTTTTGTGATGGGTCGAACGCGGTACCAACCACAGCATGATCCTCATTGCGGACACCCCAAACTACATAAGAAGATGCTTTACCCACCAAGGCTGCCGAGTTGGCCAACGCCGAAATATTCTCTCCGATTGTCTTCGGTTCAGCATCATTTTGCTTAAACTCTACCCATTCGGTTTCGTAAGGAAGTTTACATAACTCCCGCACCAGCCCGATTAGGTAATCATTTGACCGGATGGCATTCATGCTTGTATCTCTCCTGATAGCGCACTCAATTTTTCCAGCACCGCATTTTCTGCTTACGTTTATCAGCAGGCAGTCAAGTCAAGACCGAAAAGTGTTCATAAAGAGCCGGATTCGGTGTTCACTTTCGCCGGAATACGCAAGCAGTAACTATGAAATGGCCCGATCTGAAATGGCCCGATCTTGCTGATAAACCGGAAACGCTGTATCATATCAGTATGTCATGGATGAAGCATCCGAAAAGGGAAATTGAGGAAGCGCTGGTTATTGCAGAAGCAGCGGGATGAGCAATTACGACCACAAAGTATGGTCATCGTTGGGGTGTGATCCGATGTGCGGAATCCAGTCGTTCAGGCTGTCAGTACTCTGTCTGGTCTACTCTCCGAAATCCTCAAAATCATGCCAGGCATCTGCTGCGCATGGTGCGTAAATGCCCACACAAGAGTATACCGTAAGGAGGATATGAGATGCAGAGTCACCACTTTACGCTGATCGTAGAGGGCCCTGACATGCAGGATGAGGCCATGATCGATGCTCTCTTCAATAATGGCTGCGATGATGGAACCGTTGGTCGGTCAGATGGCGTTCAATTTATCGTCTTCGAACGTGAGGCGGCGAGTTTTATCGAGGCGGTGCAGTCAGCTATCAACGACATTCAGCGTACTCCTGGTCTGAGGGCCGTGCGGATTGCCGGCGACGACACTGGACAAGCTGCGAAACTTGCTCAGAAAGGTATTCACAGAGGCTCCACCAAAAACACCAAGCACCTCCATACCAACTTCAGGGACTGATAATCTCGTTGAGACCCTCAACGATACGCACCAGATCTTCGGGCGTGACCATCGCCATGCGTTTCCCGATTCTTTCAACGGCAAGCGTGCGAATTTGACTGATTTTAACCCATGACTGTTGCGGCAATCCGTCTGCTTCGAGCTTGAGGGTCAATGGGAAACCCGCGCGTTGCGGTTGACTGGTCAGCGCCATAGCAATGACAGTGTTTGAACGCTCGTTAAAGACATCATGACTGAGGATTAACACCGGCCGTTGCCCGGCCTGCTCATGCCCCCGTACCGGGTTCAAGTCTGCCCAGCGAATGTCACCTCTCAATATGCGGGCCATGCGGTTGCGTCCTCTGCAAACCCCTCTTCAGCCATTGCTTTTTCGAAAACCGGGTCAAGCTTCGCACACTCACGGGCCAGGCGTCCACGCTCCATCCGTGCCAGTTTCTCCTGTACCGCCAACTGTATAGCCTGACTGCGACTTGGAAATATGGCCTCCGCTACCAACCCATCGAGTTGTTGAAGCATCTGCTCATCAAGTGAAATTGCTATTTTTGCTTGTGCCATCAAGTCTCTCCATGCATGAAAAAGTCCGGGTATTACTATATATCATACCAAGACGAATAGCCAAACACTTATGCTGGTTACACCTGTCTACGCCGCTTCTGCGCTGGTAAACACACCGGCGCGGGTAACCATGGCCGGCATGGCCGTTCCCAGGGGGCCTTCCAGCCATTTTGCCGTTTCGATGATTTTATCGATATCGACACCCGTCTTCAGACCCATGCGATGGATCATGTACAACAGGTCTTCCGTCGCCACGTTACCGGTCGCCGCCGGGGCGAACGGGCAACCGCCGACGCCGCCGCAGCTTGCGTCAAAAGTCGTGACGCCTTCCTGGATTGCATCGACCTGCAGAAGCAGATGATGTGAAAGCACGGAGGCTTATAACTTGCTAGTCAAGCGGCTAATCAACCTAAGAAAAAGGTATCCGACACCAAATCCGCCGACCCCAGCATCTAAGACCTTAAGCAAAGTTTTTGCATTTTCTGCCTGGTCAAGATTTCCGAGAAACAACATATAAGGGAACCTCTAATAATTGACATTTTTCGATACACAGGGTTGCAAACTTATTGAAATCATTGACCGCTAATATATCAATTTGTGAATAAATAGAGGTTCCCTAAAGATAATGTTCTTTCTCGGCAAAAGTTTGTCCTTCCTTCTTGATGTGTCCATCTGGTGCTATTATTCACTTGATGTAGAGTCTAAGGATTTTAAGCAACCTTTGCAGGTGTTCATCGTACCGGGCAGCTCGGAGCAAATCAGTTGCCTTAAAGCGTTGATCTAACTGATCTGCCGTAGGCGGTTTATCGTATTCTGGCCAGACTCTCTTTAACTCCTTCATCGCATCCTGAGCCCGGATTTGTCGTCGCTCGTTTCCTGAATACAACCTGAATAGGAGTCCTTCCAGGTTCGGGTTTAGCAGGATTATTTCCAACCTGTATGAAGACGCGACAACTAAGGCATCGCGTCCGGTCTTCTTATCCTGTTCGATGCGGTCCTTATCAAGTAATACCAGTTTTTTGCTGTACTCCGAACGCTTTGGTGCATGTCGGGCAGCGGCTTGGACAACAGCAACAGAATCACCACCGTTTGCCGGTTTGACGTCGAGATGGAGATGTAGTCCTTTCCGTTCACAACATTTTCCGAGAAATCTCACCAATGCGCGATCGCTTATTCCTTCTACACCGATAAATATAGCGCGTCTGGGATTGACCGAACGGCGACGGCGCATTTTTGTTCAACCAAGCTTTGGTAAACCGCCGAGCACCCCGGCGCGATATTTGGGATAGAGTCTGGTATCTCGACGCAGGCCCATCACGTCTTGCGCACCATGGACTCGGGTCCCACCATCTTCGCCTTTTTCTACGATGAAAAGTTCTTCTTTCTCCAGATCGTCGAGTAACCCGACATTGTGGGATGTAACAAAAAGCTGTGCGGCGTGCGGGTTTGTCTCCCTGGACTGAAATCGGCGGAGAAACTCACTGGCTATATCCACATGCAGATTACCATCGATTTCATCAATGACAGCGGCAACACCGGTATTCAATGCGGTGTATATTTGAGGTAGCAGGTAAAACATGCGTTTGGTTCCACCGGATTCACCGATTAAAGGAACCGGTGTATCAAGGTTATGATGATCGAACAGAACCTCCTCCTCTCCCTTGCCGTTGCCTGCAAAGCGCACATTTTCTATCGCCAGGTCATTACACTGAATCTCTTTTATGATCTGGTGTCCAACATCAGGATACTGCCTAAGAAGAGCAACCACGGTCTCAGTCGTTGGAATCAAATTTTTGTGGTATATGATGTTGGTAGACAAAAGAGAGTAGCTCAACTGTTGCGTTATTCTCATGGCCAGTGGTACATTGAGCATTGCAAGCGTACCAATTACCGAGGCATCTTTCCGAACCGCTTTCAGGCGATCATCTTTGGGTTTAATTCCGAATTCGTGAGAAACATAGATAGCTTCCTCAGGCTTGCCACGTTCGAAAAGGCGGCGCGAGCGACCTCTAGGAAAGTGGAATAAAGCTTCGTACATTATCTGTTCCGCATCCAGGGAAAGTTCATAGCAAAATAAACTCGATGACTCACCTGTAGCCAGCCAGTCAGCTTCAAATTCTACACAAAAGCGTGTAGGTTCATTCCGAGTTCCTTTTGAAAAAAAGGGAACAATAGCTTTGATAGGTATTTCTTGAGTCCGCCATGGTATGCAAGCGAAGCGGATTACAGTAGTTAGTGCGCGGAGTAATGTTGTCTTACCCGATCCATTCGGGCCCATTAGTACGACGACTGAAGGGAGTCTGGTATCCGGTCTGGCCTCGCTCTGTCGAAAGCGCGGCAGATCAGGGGTGGTCTTTGGAACCCGCAGGTCGAGAACTGCCTCTTCACGTATTGAATGGTAGTTCGTTACCGAAAATGAATGAATCATATAGTAATTGTAACATTTTTTTGTTGAGATCGCTATATATTTATTATATTTATAAACTGAATCGCTACTAATGCACCTGCCTACGCCGCCTTTGCGCTGGGAAACACACCGGCGCGGGTAACCATGGCCGGCATGGCCGTTCCCAGCGGGCCTTCCAGCCATTTTGCCGTTTCGATGATTTTATCGATATCGACACCCGTCTTCAGACCCATGCGATGGATCATGTATAACAGGTCTTCCGTCGCCACGTTACCGGTCGCCGCCGGGGCGAATGGGCAGCCGCCGACGCCGCCGCAGCTTGCGTCAAAAGTCGTGACACCTTCCTGGATTGCCGCGTAGGTGTTTGCCACGGCCGTATTCCGGGTGTTATGGAAATGACAACTCAGGCTCAGATCGGGCTCGAGGGTCCTGATGCGCTTCACCAGGGCGGCAACGTCGGAGGGACCGGCGGCGCCAATGGTATCCGCCAGGGAAATGTCAGTATAGCCCATCGCAGCCAGACGTTGCACCAGGCGCACTACCTTTTCCTGCGACATTTCTCCCTCAAACGGGCAACCGAACGCGGCGCTGACGGTCACGCCCATATTAATGCCGGCAGCCCGGACCTCTCGGGTAATCTCCTCGATCACCGCCATGGTCTGTTCTGTGGTGGCTCCCTGGTTACGCAGGTTGAATGTATCCGAGGCCACCACCGCACAGTTTATTTCATCGATATTGCAGGCCACGGCCCGTTCAAAACCGCGCAGGTTCAGCACCAGTCCGATAAACGTCACATCATCCCTCTGCGGCAGCCCGCGCACGACCTGTTCCGCATCCGCCATCTGCGGAACCCGTTTGGGATTGACAAAACTGACCGTCTCCATACGCCGTATGCCCGCGTCGATCAGGCGGTTTATCAATTCCAGTTTGTGTTCTACACTCAACAGCACCGGTTGGCTTTGCAGCCCGTCCCGGGGACTGACGTCAACGATTTCAATAAAGTCTGACATTGCTGTTTCTCACTATTGCACTGGCGCTTATAATATACCAATAGTGAACAGGTCGTCATTTATTCCCCGGGACGCGGGCGCCTCTCCCTCGGTGAGGGCAAATTGCCCCGGTCCCGGTTAGCCTATATTATTAGGGGGAGCTACTGATGTTCAACAATAAACTGATGGAGAAAACGGTGCATTCCGGGCAACCAGTGGCTTCCGGGTCTGGATGAAGATTTGCATAATCATGCTTGCCGGGAAGTTCGGCGGAGCGGAAAGGTTTTATGTGGATTTGACCAATGAGCTGGCCCGGCACGGTCACAACATACTCGCCATATCTCATGCCGGTTCGAAAGCCGCACTGCGTCTGGAAAAGGCAGCAAACCTACACAGTGAATCAATTCGGGTCATGGGCCCGTGGGACCCCCTGGCTCCCCGGAAAATCACCAGGCTGGTCCGGGCCCACGGTTCGGAACTCATACAAACGTCCCTGGGGCGCGCCGCCCACCTCGCAGGACCGGCAGCATCCGGACTCAAGATCCCCCTGGTCGCCCACACCCATGACTTCGTCGACCTGAAATACTTCAGGCACGCAACCGTTTTCACCCCCACAACGGCAACGCAACGCGATTATTTGATCAACCAGGGCATCCCCGCACACAGGTTACGATTGATCCCCAACTTTTCCAGCTTTGCGCCGATAGCCGAAATCCGATGCAATGACAAAGTAACAAAGATAGTGACACACGGCAGATTTGTGCATAAAAAAGGATTTGACCTGCTGTTACGGTGTTTCAACCGCCTGGCGGATAGTGATATCCGTCTGTATATTGCAGGTGACGGTCGCGAGCGGCGCCCGCTAATGCGCATGGCAGAGTCACTGAACCTCGAAAACAAGGTTAATTTTGTCGGCTGGCAGAACGATATACGCAGTTTTCTGCTGCAAGGCGACCTGTTTGTGCTGCCCTCCAGGTACGAGCCTTTCGGTATCGCGGTATTGGAGGCTATGGCCTGCGGTATGCCCATTGTCGCGACGAAATGTCACGGGCCGATGGAAATCTTGGACGACGACAGCGCCTGGCTTTGTGACGCTGATGAGGAGGCGTTGACTGCTGCGCTGAGAGCGGCAATTAACGATCCGAACGGCCGTCAACGGCGCGCGCAAACGGCATGGACCCTGTTTCACGACCATTACGCCGCAGACAAGGTGATCCCGAAGTTTGAGGACCTCTATGAAAGCACCCTCGGATGACGCAGATTAAGCGCGGACCGGCCTCTGTGATTCACTCCCGGGACAGAACTGCGGTGAGCGTACAAGCTATCAGCAGCCACAGGTAACCGCTCCAATAAGAACCGTAAAACGCCAGGTGCGCATTCAGCGGGAACGTTGCGGCCAGGAGCGTAGCGGTCCAGGCGCCGTTAATCGTGGAGTGTCTTCCCCGCCACCAGTAACGGAGTACGGTGAAATAGAACAGAATAAAGCCGATAAGCCCTATGACCCCGGTTTCAACGGCAATCTCGAGAAAAACCAGGTGGGGGTGGGTTTGCCCCTCCTGCCCCTGACGAACAAAGTAGTTGTCTTCGTCCGCATAAGCTTTATACACGTAGCGGAAACCTCTCGGCCCTACCCCGTTTATCCAGTTATCCTGCAGCATGTTATAGGCCGTGTCCCAGATCGGTGTGCGTTTGGACGTTGCCCGTTCGGCTTGGTATTCACTGCCGAGCATGCCTGTCAGCAACACGATCCGGCGATTGATGTCAGGACTCTTGAAATATATCCAGCTGACCAGCATTACGGCAACACATAAGGCGCCGGTGATGATATATCTTGCCCTGGAAGACAATGAAAGCACGACCAGGGGAAGGTATGCCGACAAACCGATTATCAACATGAGCCAGGCACTTCTTCGACCACTCAGCAGCACTACCACAGTAAACGGTATCAACAGCAGCCAGGGATACAAACTGTCCCTGTTGACATGTCTGATTGTCTCCAGGGCAACGGGGACAACAACGGCCAGTACGATGCCCAGTCGCAGCTTCGGGTAAAACATCCCGCTCAACATGCCGTCCTGGTAGGGGTAGCCGAGCAGGTTTGCCCCCGTCGCGTACTGGATCAGGGCGTCAACACACCAGAACATAACAACAAGCAACAGTGCCCGGGATAAACGGGAGAGATTGCCCGGTCGCGCCAGTTCCCGCAGAATGAATATTCCGCAAAACAGGTAAAGCGGGTATAACAATACGATTTTTGCCGAACGCGCCGGGTTTACCGCGCCTATGAGAGAGATCAGTTGCGGCAGCCACAGACATAAAAACAGGAACAATAAAGCCCGTAATGACTTGTCCCGGTAGAGCGTATGCGGGTTTCGACCTACATGGTAAATCCCTAGCGCCGCCATAATTCCCTGGGGGATCAGTGACAAGGTCTCGGTAGATAACAGAAGCAGGGTGGACGCAACCAGCAGCCAGGCATGGTTGTCGCAGAGAAACCGACCGACGAAGCGGGATGTGTTATTTAACTTTGTCATTACACCACAGCCTGCCTTACACTTTTTTTCGTTTAGCCTGAAAATCAGCCGCAAAAGCTGATAGCCGCCGGTCCTCTATGGCAGCTCGAAGACCGCGCATCAGCCCGTGATAATAATACAGGTTATGCCAGGTATTCAGGCGGCACCCCAGGATTTCATTGGTTTTGTCCAGGTGGTGCAGGTAAGCGCGGCTGTAATTATTACAGGTGTAGCAATCACATTCCTCATCCAACGGTTTTTCGCTGGTGCGGTGCTCGGCATTGCGTATGCGAACATCGCCTGTTGAGGTGAACAAATGCCCGTTACGGGCATTGCGTGTCGGCATCACACAATCGAACATGTCGATACCGCAAAGGACCGAAGCAACCAGGTCTTCCGGTGTGCCTACGCCCATCAGGTAACGCGGTTTTTCCTCCGGCATGCACGGCGTCGTATGCTGCAGGATATCCATCATCATATCGACAGGCTCGCCAACGGACAAACCGCCGACGGCATAACCGTCAAATTCCATCTCAACCAGGGCTGCCGCTGATTGTTGCCGCAACTCCTTATACATTCCGCCCTGGATGATACCGAACAAGGCAGCGGGGTGGTCCTCATGGACTTCCTTGCAGCGTCTTGCCCAACTCAGGGACAATTCCATGGAGGTGTGCGCCTGTTCCGGACCTGCAGGATAGGGTGTGCAGTCGTCGAATACCATAATAATGTCGGAATTCAAGCTGTGCTGGACCCGTATCGACTGTTCCGGACCGAGGAAGACCTTGTCGCCGTTCACCGGTGAACTAAACTGCACCCCCTCCTCCGTTATCTTGCGCGCTTCCGCCAGACTGAAGACCTGGAAACCACCGGAATCCGTCAGCAGCGGCCTGTCCCAATGCATAAACCCGTGCAGGCCGCCGTGTTGCTCAATGATCTCCACGCCGGGACGCAGCATCAGGTGAAACGTGTTGCCGAGGATGATCTCACTGCCCAGCAGCAACAGTTCTTCCGGCGTCATGCTTTTGACCGCGCCATAGGTACCGACCGGCATGAATACCGGAGTCTCTATGACGCCACGCGCACAGGTAATCCGGCCACGCCGGGCGCCGGCGTCTTGTGCAAGCAACTCAAATTTCACTTCCTGTACCCTAGCGTCATTCCTGCTTGTGCAGGATTGACGAATCGTTCTTCATTCATCCTGTTTGCCTGTGATACCCGGAGATAAACATAGCGTCACCATAACTGAAAAACCGATACCTTTCCTCAATAGCATGATGGTAAGCCTTCATAATATTCCCACGGCCGGCAAACGCGCATACCAGGAGCAATAACGTTGAACCCGGCAGGTGAAAGTTGGTGATCATGGCATCCACGGTTTGAAATTCAAACCCGGGATAGATAAAAATATCCGTTTCCCCCTGAAACGGCTGAAGCCCGCGTTCACCGGCAGCCGCTTCCAGACACCTGACTGACGTAGTACCCACCGCAATGACCCGATTGCCGGCGGTTTTTACGGCGCTTACCTGCTCACAGACCTCCTCATCCACCTGATACCACTCACTGTGCATCCTGTGATTTTCGATACTTTCTTCCCGGATGGGCTGGAATGTCCCTGCGCCCACGTGCAGGGTAACATAAGCGCAAATGACCCCCTTTCTCTCCAGCTCCTTGATCAGTGTGCGGGTAAAATGCAGTCCCGCTGTCGGCGCCGCTACCGCGCCGGGCTTTCTGGCGTACACGGTCTGGTAGCGTTGCGCGTCAATTGCCTCGTCCGCACGGCGGATGTAAGGCGGCAGCGGCGTATGCCCCTGCATTACCAGCACGTCCATCAGTGCTTGTCCATCCAGCAGCTTTACCCTGAACAAGTCATGCTGACGGCTGACGACCTGCAATTCAACCCCGCCGTCCAATATAATTCGGCCGCCCTCTTTGGGTGTCTTGTTTGCCTGCAAATGGGCCAGACAGCTTGAGTCATCCAGCAGGCGTTCGATCAGGACCTCAACCCGGCCACCCGTTGCCTTGCGCCCGAACAACCTGGCCGGGATCACCCGGGTATCGTTAAACACAAGCAGGTCTCCGGGGTTCACCAATGCAACAAGGTCGCTAAAACTCTTATCGGAATACCCGCCGGTCCTGCCGTCAAGCAGCAACAACCGGCTGGCATCCCGCTCGGGTGCGGGGTACTGGGCTATTAATTCTTCCGGTAACTCAAAGTCAAAATCCTGGCGCAACATACGGCTGAGTGTAACAAATACGACGAAACTGTTTAACAAACTCGCGGGTTTCCTTATACTTAACAGTCCTTCATTCCTTTATCTAAAGCCGGGGTGGCGGAACTGGTAGACGCGCCGGACTCAAAATCCGGTTCTGGCAACAGAGTGAGAGTTCGAGTCTCTCTCCCGGCACCAATTCTCTGTTTTATAGTCTTTCATAAAGTCCTGTTTATGTCATATAAACTATTATTTTTTATTGATAATTATTCTCTCATCAGTTCTTGACATCTTCTATCCATTATCATGCCCCCGATAGCCGCTGTCCACAAACGCCTCGTCACTACTTGTCCCGGTCAAGCGCCGCACCTGTGCCAGGGCCGTCTTCAAGGTGTGCCCGTCATAGGGGTTGCCCGGCACGGCCCTACCGCCCACGACAACGTTGCTCTTGTTCGTCGTGGCACTACTCGCCTTCACCCCGAATTCATTGCGCCCCTCCCCCTGCTCAACTCCATACAGAGCTTGCCCCTGCGGTTGTAAGCAGGGGGGCAGGCTCTGGGCGCAACCCTGCGGGCGGCTTGCGCCGTGCAAATCGTCTGTCTTGACGATTTGTCATACCGCTTCGCCACTGTCCCCTTGCTGATGCACGCCACCTCCGGGGCGTGCAGGGAGTACCGCTTATTTTTAGCCTGTTTCTGTTGCACCAGCAGTCGCTTGGCCAGGGCCAACTCGTCCGCAAACAGCGCCTGCTGTGCCTTGTTATCCGCGGTTTTACGGTCACTGTCACGCACTCCCCGGCCCAGGCAGGTGCGTAAGCGCTTCACGCAACGCCGCAGTCGCCGGTACTGTTTCGCATGAGCGTAGCGCTTGGCCTGTTGCAGCGCCTTGGGTCCCTGGCGGGCAGTGCTCTGACGTACTGTGACCCCCTGCTTGCGACATCACCGTACCCGACGCGCTCGTGACCGGTTCAACAGCTTGCTGTCGGTCGCATAACTCACCGCCTGCTCCGGTACCGGGGTGTCCACCGTCACCCGCTTGACGTTACGGGGCGTCACTGTCCCGCGCTGCACCCCCGCCGCCACCGTCACCTGCAACAGCCGCTCACAGCCCGTCTCACCGATGCGTTGGCGATACCGCGTCACACTGCTCGGGTCTAGCGGCGCCTCGTGCTGAAAGTACACCGCCCCGCAGACAGACTGCCAGTACGGATTCTCCACCCAGCCCGACACCACCGCCGCATCGGATAACCCGTACCTATGCTTGAGATAGAGCAACCCCACCCTCACCCGCGTCGGTGTCCCCGGACCGCCGTTGTCCGGGCACTACAGCGAGCCGAATGCCTTGTCCAACACCGACCAGTCCACCCGATCGGCCAGGCGCTATAACGGATGCCGTGGGTTGAGCATAGTGTCCAGTCGTTCGCGGAACAGGTCGGTGGCGGTGCGGGTATCAGCGTCAGCGTGCCTGGGCATCATTTTTGCCTCCGATAGTGCAAGAAAATGAAGACCCATGATACCAAAACCGGCAATATCAGTCCAGGAATAAATACAACTTACGTCAATATGATCAATGAGTTATAATGAATTATCGGGTTTTTCAGGGACGACGATCTACCTGGCGCTGGGGGTGAATCTGGCGGGTTACAAGGCGTGACTGGGGCTGTGGCTGGCCGAGAGTGAGGGGGCCAAATGCTGGCTGGCTATCCTCACAGAGCTGCAGAATCGCGGGGTGAAGGACATCCTGATTGCCTGCGTGGATGGGCTAAAGGGATTCCCCGATGCCATCAACAGCGTCTTCCCGGCTACGCAGATTCAGCGCTGTATTGTGCACAGGGTACGCAATTCCATGAAGTATGTACCCTGGAAGGACTACAAGGCCGTCAGCGCAGAGTTAAAGCGGATCTACCAATCGGCCACCGAGGACGAGGCGCTGTTGGCGCTGGACCAGTTTGCGGCACGCTGGGATGAGAAATATCCCCATATCAGTCGAACCTGGCGCCATCACTGGCACAACCTGAACACCCTGTTCCGCTATCCGGAAGACATTCGTAAAGCGATCTAGTCGACCAATGCGGTCGAATCCCTGAACAGCGTGATCCGCAAAGCCATCAAGAAGCGCAAGCTGTTCCCCTCGGACGATTCGACCAGGAAGGTCGTCTACCTGGCGGTCATGGATGCTTCAAAAAAATGGACCATGCCGATCCGTAACGGGAAAGGGGCGCTGAACCGGTTTATCATTGAGTTTGAGGACCGGCTGATTGATTATGTTTAACCGGCGATTTACACAGAAATATTTACAGTCCCAGCTAGCTTGATTTTGGCCGTTTAAGATATCGAACAGCTGTCCCGTAACACGGCCCCTCAAGATTTTCAACTGTCTCATGCTCAATATCCACATTATGTCCAATTTTACTTTCCCAATTTCCATTGGATAACTGGCGAGCAGCATGTGTAACTTTTTTATTTAAAGCATATATCGCAACTTTTTCAAAGCCATTTTCATACGATCCATCTTTGCAATTTGTGTATCCAAGATATTGATATAATTTGAGAAAAGAATTAACTGTCTCTTTTGCTGGAATATCTTTTGGCCAATACGTCATTCGGCTATTTGGCCACCAGTTGCGTGCAGTATCCCCCGCTACGAAAGCTATACAATTATAGAATCTACTTTCAGGGCTTCTATCGAAGCATCCTTGTAAAGCATTAGGAAACTGTTTCGTGTCCAATGGCATTTTTTTAAATTAACTCGTATTCTTCCCCCCAGGCTATCCACGCGGCTGCCATTTTAAGTAAATCGCCACGATCCACTTCATTTACTGGGTCTTCATCAATACCCAGATTTGCTTTTATGAGTATTTGTAATGCATCGAACCAGAAATGAGGCCTGTGACGTAATTCATTTAACAAAATAGGAATAACCCCACTGCCTTTAGCTGAGATAGTTTTATAATCTTTATGCGAAACCATATCTGAAAATGAAGATATATTCTTAACTTCATTTGTCCATCGTTCGATTAAAAACTTCACTTCATTTTCAAAATTTTCAGCCTCTTTTTGTACTGTTTTTCGATAATTTGGGACAAGAGTAGGAGCTATTGATTTAGTTCTAATTTTTGCTGGCTCTGGACGTGTAATGGTTCTCCAAAATCCACCAGAAAGATACTGGCTGGAATCGTCTACTTCTAATATCGCGGCATAATTCATATCTCACTCACTCTTTTGATGATTTAATTATTTCCTTTTTTCAATCGATTTTATTTTATCTTCCAGCCAATTTATTATACTTCTTGTAACTTCAACACTCATTAATACATCTACTTCCATTTCTCTTACTATTCCTCCGCGGTCAACTGTCTCCTCCGGTATGATTTCACCCAAAGTCCCATCAGGATTTATTTTATGAACTAATTCCCGTGGTATTGCGGGCCGCTCATTATACATTGCCATATGGATGTAACCCGCAGGCGTAATATTACCGATAGCACCATCTGCATGTATAGTTCTGAAATGCGTAGCTTTTAAATAATGGAATTTAACTCGTTCAGGAAGCTTTACGCCACCATTTCCTCTAGTTTGAGATTTCTGAGTCATTGAATCAAAATTTTTATAGAAAAATCGTATAGATACGAATAGACAGGCCTCGCTTTTGGATATTCTACATACCTAATATAGTAAAAACAATAAATTAAACTTTTGCAAAATACCAGACTTGTTTAACCACCTAATAAACCGTGGCACACACAAAAAAGTGAATTTTGAACTGAATCTACTACCCAGAATTCTTAATGGTACCTGTCTTGGTGCGCTGTTCTCGTAATATTTAGTTCTACATATCGCAATTACTACTTACCGACATTTAAGTTACTGAGATTAAACCGCAGATCCGTTTAACTAGCGGATATTTAGTTGCATGTATAGCTAATTATCGTCTTCTCACAATTGCAGACCTAGCATGCAAACATGGGAAACAAGTGGTTATACACACGTATGTATTTATTATTATGTTGGGAATATTGTGGGGAGAGCCTAGTAGATATAATAGAAATACAAATATAATCAATACGTTGTATAAATATTTCTAATCCCTCTCCCGGCACCAAACAACCGTATCACTCTCTACCAGGGTCAGGTAATGATGGCGGAGCAGATCAATCTTTGAATACAACCTTGCTATGGTAGAAAATACTGGAATGGTGAAAACATCCGGACCTGCCGAATCAAACATCAGCCTGTTTCGATCCCGTACTGGGTTATATGCTTGCCTGATTCTCACATTGGCTTCGCTTGCCTTTGCCTTTGTCCATGTGGTGGGGCGCGGTATTCGAACCGAAGTGCCGCCTGTGGGGTTGTCATTCTGGCGCTGGTTTCTCGGGGCGTTTATCCTGTTGCCATTCATCTACCCGAGGCTGAAACTGAACGCATCGGTTATCCGGGCGCATATCCGGCCGCTCACCCTGCTCGGCGGCATCATGATTACGAGCACGACCCTCATCCTCATCGGCCTGAATTTCACCACGGCGATCAATGCCTCCATAATCAATGCCATACAACCCGTGTTCACCGTGTTGCTGGCTATGCTGTTACTGCATGAACGGTTGCGATTGTCGCAGATTTGCGGTGTTACGCTGGGGCTTGTCGGTGTTATAGCCATGATTGCCAGGATGGACCTGGCGGCGCTGCTCCGGTTACAGTTCAATCTCGGAGACATCCTGATAGTGCTGGGCTCAGCCGGTTATGCGCTGTATGCGGTCAACATAGGGAAAATTCCCAAAATGCTGAGTCCTGTTGAAGCCCTGTTCATGATCATCTTAACGGGCAGTATTCTTGTGATTCCGTTTTATATCATCGAAACCCTCATCTACAGACCGGTGCCGCTCAACGCTATCGCACTATACGCTATTGTCGGCATGACATTGGTGGGAACCGTATTCGGGATACTGCTGTGGAACCAAGGGAATCAACTCATCGGTCCGAGCCGCGCCGGCATGTTCATCAACCTGATCCCAATCTTTGCAACCATCATGGCGATTATCTTCCTGGATGAACACCTGCAGTATTACCACATCATCTGTGCGGTGCTTATCGGCATCGGTATTTTTCTGGTATTACGACGATGAAGGCAGTTCCCGTCAATAGTTCATTGCCCGCACATGGCAGGATATTGCATATTGCAACTTAGGGAAACTCTGAACAAGTCCATCCAGGACTTGTCAGAGTACGGAAAACAAAAATTGCGATTTTTGTTTTCCTCACAAAATCAATGCCTTATCGGCATTGATTTTGACGATACATCCTTGTATCGTAGGAACCTCTGACTTAATCAGAGGTTCCTTAGAATGGTGGTGGCACGACACCCGCTACGTCAATAACCCAGGTCTACTTGATGGCAAGAAAGCCTTCGAAACTGACGTATTTCATGATGGTCATCACGTCCACAAAACCAGCCCGGTTCAGCAGGCCCAGGTTGCCGGCCGTGGAAAACGGTTTCAGCACGCCTTTCAGGCTGGTTTCCTTGTTCAGTATCTCATCGGAACTGAAGCCGTTGCGTTGTTTGAATTCACGGTACAAACAGGACATCATGTCCTGGAAACGGGAATCGGGCGCGCCGACTTTTTCAAACAGGATGAATGCCCCGCCCCAGTTCAGCGCCTGGTATATCTTGTCGATCAATGCCTGCCTGTTCCTCTCTTCGATAAACTGGACCGTATAATAAGCAATGATCATGTCGGGCTTATCGAATCCGCAGGTCAGTATGTCCTCGCAATGGAACTCCACATTATTCAGGCCGGCACAGGTTTTCAGCGCCTGGTTGATCATGTCCTGCTCCTTATCCAGCCCTATCCAGCGCACATTGGCCTTATGCTGATTATACGCGGCCAGTTTTTCCAGCAACTGGCCGGTTGAACAGCCGAGGTCATAAACAACACTGTCCGGCGCTACGAAAAAATCACTCAGATGACAGATGAGATCATGTCCGTCCTGATAACAGGGAATGGAACGTGTGGCGTGTTCCGGGAATGCCTCCGCTATCTCAGCGGTGAATGCCCAGGCGGAACGTTTTGCGGTGATACCGTCGTCGATCTTCATAACGTCATGGAAGAAAAGGGGGCGATTTACAATAGAGTCCGCTGGTTCAATATTTTACCCTTTAACCCGGCAATGGTTGTCCCAAGCTCGTCTGCAGCAGCTTTTATCCGGGCTTTATTTGTGGCGCGCAGCACCAGGTTCACACCGAGTTTTCCTTTCCTGAAATATGGGTAACTACCCATACTGACATCGGGGTACATTTCCTGTAAGGCCCCAAGGTCATCGGCTATCACACTTTCGGCGAGGTTGGTTGTGACATTTTCCGTGAGAACCGGTTCTCCACCAACCAGCCTGTCGGTAAGCCCTTCTAACATGGCCTCCATTATGACCGGAACCCCGGGCAGTACGAACACGTTATCAAGCTGAAATCCCGGCGCGCCGCTGACCGGGTTGTCTATCAACCGGGCGCCTGCCGGTATATCCGCCATTTTCAGCCTGGCTTCGGTTAAACGGCCGGGCTCGTAATACCGGTCCATTGCTGCCACGGCTTCACTGTTGCGTTCCAGTTCAACGTCGAATGCACGGGCGATGGCTGCCGCGGTGATATCATCATGGGTGGGTCCGATACCGCCGGTGGTAAAGACATAGGTGAAGTCGGTCCGGCAGGCGTTGACCGTCGTGATGATGGTTGCCTCAACATCGGGAATGACCCTGGTCTCCGTAAGACGGATCCCCAGGGCGTCACATTTTTTTCCGACGATCGCCAGGTTTGCATCCTGGGTGCGGCCGGATAGAATTTCATTGCCGATGATGATCAGGCACGCAGTTATCTGGTCTGATTGTTTCACAATACGTCATCACGCATTAAGGTGGCGGGTCCTGTCAGGGTGTAATCCGGACTTTAAGGTTATCAATCAACCGGGCCGGGCCCAGCCAGGCGGCGACCAGGATAGATAACCGGGTATCACCCGGCATCGGCGTGCGCAGATCTTCGCTGCGCCTGATGCTGACGTATTCCGGCCTGAACCCGGCTTTCTCCAACCTGGCCAGTGCCTCCTGTTCTATATCATCAATGCCTTTTTTGCCGTGCCGCAAGCTCTCTGCGGCAGCTTTCAGTGTCAGGTAAATCTCCGGCGCCCTGCGCCGTTCGTTCTGTGCCAGGTAGGCGTTACGGGAACTCATTGCCAGCCCGTCGGGTTCCCGCACGATGGGCAATCCGACGATATCGACAGGCAGGCATAAATCATGAGCAATGCGTTTGATGACGAGCAATTGCTGGTAATCCTTCTCGCCGAAAAAAGCCATGTCCGGTTGAACATTGCCGAGCAGTTTTGCCACCACAGTGGCAACGCCGGAGAAATGGTTGGGCCTGGATTCGCCGCACAGTATGTTCGATAATTCGGGCACATTGATTCGGGTATCGATATCGGTGCCGCCGGGATAAAGTTGTTTCAAATCGGGAGTAAACAGCAGGTCAAGTCCATATTTTTCCAGTTTGTTCTTGTCATCGGCCAGCGTACTGGGATACTTGTCGTAATCCTCCCCTTTACCGAATTGTATCGGGTTGACAAATATACTCAACACAGTCCGATCAGCGCATTCGCGGGCGTGGTTGAGCAATGAGATATGCCCGTCATGCAGGTTCCCCATGGTAGGAACAAGGGCAATGGTATATCCCGACCTTTTCCACCTGCCGATAATGGAACGCAACCCGGTCAAACTCGATACGGTTTGCATAATCGGCGTCCCGGTGAAGGGCGCAGTTATGTGTTCATCCACGGTTTGCTGGTTCGATAATTCCATTATTATATTATTCGAATGAGTGTTCCGGCCCCGGGAACTGACCGGATTTTACCGCGCACACATATTCTTTCACAGCCGCCTGGATGCTACCGGCTTCATCCAGGAAATTCTTTGCCATTTTCGGGGCGCGCGCCGACAAACCCACTACATCATATACCACCAGGACCTGCCCGTCACAGTTCACTCCCGCCCCTATACCTATCGTGGGGATTGTGATCTCCCTGCTGATACGTTCAGCCAGGGCAGCAGGGATACATTCCAGGACCACCATACAGGCGCCTGCCGCCTGTAATGCCCTGGAGTCTGCCATAATGCGTTCAGCCTGCTCTATACTCCTGCCCTGGACTTTGTATCCCCCGTGCTCCCTGACGGATTGTGGCAGCAAACCGACATGGCCGCAAACGGGAATACCCCGGTCTACCAGGCTCGCCACGATGTCCGCTTGCTCCACGCCACCTTCCAGCTTGACAATCTCGGCCCCGCCCGCCTCTATCAGTCTGAGCGCACTGGCATACGCCGCAGATTCGGTCATATAACTCCGATAGGGCATGTCGACCACGACCAGTGCTCGCCGACAGGCCTCACTGACTATCCTGCTGTGGTAGACCATGTCTTCCATGGAAACGGCAAGGGTATCCTCCTTACCATGCAATACCATGCCCAGCGAATCTCCCACCAGTACAATTTCCACGCCGGCCGCATCCAGTATCCTGGCAAAACTCGTGTCATACGCGGTCAGGCTGACAATTTTCTCACCCGCCTTTTTCAGCCCGTGCAAGTGGGCAATTGTAATTTTTTCAGTCATAGTTCCTGGGGGTTAAAGTAATGTCGTCCCGGGCCGATACCCTCCAGGTAATTCAACAACACGTCATAGTCGCCGCGCTCACCGCTGAAGTCCAGGTCCGTCGTGTTGACAATCAGTAACGACGAAGCATCATAATGATAGAAAAAGTCAGTATAAGCATCTGAAATTTTTTGCAGGTAATCCCTGTCAATTTTTATCTCATGGTTCCCGTCACGGGCGCGGATGCGCTTTACCATCACTTCGACAGACGACTGCAGATAGATGACCAGGTCAGGGACAGGGGCATCGTCGATCAGGATGTTGTAGACCTGGTAGTACAAGTCCAGCTCGTCCGGAGTCAACGTGGCTTCAGCAAATAACCTGTTCGCCTGGATCAGGAAATCGGCTACCTGGTTGGGCGAGAACAGGTCAGCTTGTCGGAGCGCCCGCACCTGCTTTACGTGCTCGAATAAAAAATGTAACTGTGCCGATAAGGCGGCGGAACCCGGGTGTTGGTAAATCTCCGGCAGAAAGGGATTGCCGATGGCGCGCTCCAACAACAGATTAATGTCCAGGTTGTCAGCCAGTCGTCTTGCCAGCCCTGTTTTGCCGGCACCAACCGGGCCTTCCACAACTATATACCCGAATGTGTCTTTATCCATCAGCGCTGCACTCACCCAGTTTTGTTATACCTGCGCTGCCGATATCGGCCAGCAATTCGACAACCCTGCCCAGACCCGGAATCTCCACGTCGGGGGCCAGTTCAAATAGTGGCATCAATACAAAGTTCCGATGTCGCATTTCAGGGTGGGGTACAGTTAACTCCGGTTCGTCTATGATCTCGTTGCCATACAGTAACATATCAAGATCCAGTGTGCGCGGCCCCCATTTATGTCCATCTCGAACGCGTCCCTGGCGGTTTTCAATCAACTGCAATCGACCCAGGAGCTGTTTTGCCGTCAAGTCGGTTTCGATCAGGGCGACCGCGTTAATGAAATCAGGTTGCGCGCCCGGGCCGAGCGGTATACTCCTGTAGAATGAGGAATATTGCACCAGGGTAGTGTCCGTGATACCGTTCAATGCCGCCAAGGCAGTAGTCAACTGTAATTCCGGGTTATCAAGATTGCTGCCCAACCCGATATAACTTTCCATATGCCTTAGCCCGGATATTACACCAGTGGATGTGATGCTCACGCCGGATTTTGTGCGCTGGCGGGTGCCTGCGACCGAAAGCATAGCCGGGACTCTGGTTGAGGAAGCACGTGCCCGCCAGCGTACAAAAGACAAGTGAGAGCGCATCCAGCGCAGTTTACAACGGCGATGAAAGTAATAAACCGTGAATAACTCTGTGACAGCATAGAACTTTCCGTTTATAACTAGCGAACTGGTGTAATATCCGGGCTACCCTGGACGATGCCTTATGGGCCGCCTGCGACTGTCGCGCTTATCTCTGGAAAAATCCTTTGTTGCGGGATTATTCTTCTGAAACTGCGTCCACCAGTCTGCCAACTCAGTGACAGCCTCCCCTGATTCTGCGCGTAACAATAAAAAATCATAAGCGGCCCTGAACCGGGGATTTTCGATTAACCTGTGCGGGCGGCGGTTTGAGTGCCGCGCCAGGCGTGCCTGCATCTGCCAGATATCCCTGGCCATCCGGGTAAAACGACGCGGCACCGAGGTGCTGCGGGTTTGTCTGGAGATCACGATATCTCCTGCCAGCATGACCGCATTCATTTCGCTCAGGCCCTGGGCAATATGATCCCGAGCCAGTCTGTCCATGGGCAACCACAACAGGGCAGCGAGGAGAAACCCCGGCGTAACCGGTTTGTTTTCCACCAGCCGATTATCGGTATTGCGCAGCGCGTTGGCGACCAAAGTATGGGGAAACCCGCCTTGCTGGTATGTCAGGGCCTCTTCCGTTTGCGGAAACAATTCACCGAACAGATGGTAATGGCGCAACTGTTCGAAAGTCTGTAAAGCATAACCGTTAAAAAACAGTTTCAGACATTCCTCAAACAGACGCGCGGGGGCAATACCGCCCAACGAGGATGCCAGCCCGGGGATATGCCTCTCGGTATCACGGCTGATCCTGAATCCCAGTTTGGTTGCAAACCGTACTGCCCGTAACAACCGCACCGGGTCTTCGACGAAACGCTGGCGCGGGTCACCGATCAGTCTTATGCAGCAGGACCTGATATCGTGCATCCCATTAACGTAGTCGACCACGGACTCGTCAGCGATATTATAAAACAACGCATTGACGGTAAAATCACGCCGCCAGACATCATCGTCAATAGTCCCGTAAACGTTATCGCGTATTATCCGGCCGTCAATGACGTTACCTTCACTATCATCGATGTGATGGGGGGCGCGAAAAGTAGACACCTCGACAATTTCATCCCCGTAGTGAACATGGGCGAGCCGAAAACGGCGACCTATCAGGCGGCTGTTGCGGAACAGTTCCCTTATCTGCGTCGGCGTAGCATCCGTAACCACGTCAAAGTCCTTGGGTTCGCGCCCCAGCAGCAGGTCGCGCACGCTCCCCCCCACCAGGTAACCGGCGAAGCCGGCATTTTTTAACCGATACAATACTTTCAGGGCAGCGTCACTGATATTGTTCCTGGATATGTTGTGTTCTTCACGAGGAATGATTTTGGACTCGTGGCGCAGGTAGGTGACTTTATCGTGGCTTTTGTTCATGACTTATTATAACATCGCTACTTAGCGGGCTCCCTTCGTCTAGTGGCCCAGGACGCTGGCCTCTCACGCCGGAAACAGGGGTTCGATTCCCCTAGGGAGCGCCAAATGAAGTGTGGTGAATGGGGTCAGGTCGCACATTGCACATGCAAAGAAATAAGTGTGAAGCTGGACAAACCTCTGCATGTGCAATGTGCGACCTGACCCCATTCACCCGGTTGCCTCCCGTTCACCCATTATTTTCGTGCGAAATTTGCATTCAGCATGGTCTGCATTGCATTGATGACGATTTCCGGTTGGTCCAGGTGAATCGAGTGCCCGCTCCGTTCCGCGATCAGGTGCACGGAGTTATCGCTGAGCTGGGACAGTTCATCCTGCAACTCCATCCAGACCCGCTCCATTTCATCGCCATACGCATTGTTCGGCCAAATGCGACGGCCACGTGTCAGCACGACAATCGGGACTGTCGGCATCGGTTTGGAGGCCAATACCTGTTTTGCGCTCATTGGAAACACCGTCATTTCCTCGCGCCATGTTGATGTATGATGCCAGCTATTCATAATCCGGCTGGCTATCAGCACCATCTCATCAGGAAAGTTGGGATGCATGATGTGCTTGGATACGGTATAGCTGTGCGCCCCGGGTACAGGTTTCGCGGGCGTACCCGGCTCCTTGCCCGGCATTCGCTCTATCTGTTCCGGATGTGAAGCATCGATCAGGACAAGACCCGCCGTTTCCTTCGGGTAATTTCTTGCAAACAACTGCGCGGTATAACCACCGAATGAATGTCCGGCAAGGATATAAGGCCCGGTCACATCAGCCTTAACCAGTAAGGTATGCAGTTCCCGGGTAATACGCTTACTGGTCCTCGGTAACGGACCCATATCACTCCAGCCGTAGCCAGCCCGGTCATAAGAGCATACACGGGTCCGGCGAGACAGGACTTTTTGTACTCTTGTCCATTCCAGTGAGAAGCCGCCCGTTCCCGAATCGAAGATGATGGTGGGTATACCCTCACCTTCGCAATAAATATGCAGCCGGTAGCCGCCGACATCGACCAGCTTGCCCGGAATGGCCGATTCAGGCATAGCCGGGGATGCCGCACCGAGCCCCGCACCGGCAAGATATGCCAGAACTGCCGAACAGACGGGAAACAGGACGCGGCGGGACAACATTTTTACAAGCATATCATTATAATAACCTGCTCATGGCCAAATCCGGTAATCCTTCAATGAAGGACTGGATTTGCCGGGAAATACTTTCGCAGTATATCGCAATGCGATCACAAGTGGTAATTATCGGAGGCGGACCGGCCCGTACATGACATATAAAGAAAGGCACTCTGAACCCATTTATGATCACTGCGGCCTGCGGCGCAGACTGATGGCCGTTGTTTATGATTGCTGTCTGCTTTTTTCCGTGCTGTTTTTTGCTACTGTGCTTGCGCTGCCCGTGGCGGGCGGGGAAGCCATTGCTGCCGGCAGCCCGTTATATTCCGCTTACCTGTTGCTCATCACTTATTTCTATTTCGTCTGGCAATGGAAAAGAGGACGGCAAACCCTTGGAATGCGCGCCTGGCGTATATATTTAACAACCACAAGCGGCGCGCAACCCGGCTGGAAAAACCTGAACCTGCGGTTTTTTCTGGCCGGCGCGTCTTTAACTGGATTTGGAGCTGGGTTTCTCTGGGCTTTGTTTGATAAAGAACGACTTGCGTTCCATGATCGGTTTTCGGGAACAATTCTGATTGTTGCCGGAAAAACAACCAGAATAAAACCAGCAAAAGCAGCAGGGTCGGAACTGCCGCACTGATGAACGGATGGATGTCGTAGACGATGCCGATATGACTGGATGCAGAATTACAAAAATAGAAGACCACACCGATCAGCGCGCCGCTGAACGCATGTTGCCCCAGCCCCCCGGAGTGGTTGCGCATGACTACCAGCGGTATTGACAGGACAATCATGGCGATGATTGTGAACGGCCTTATCAGTTTTCCGTAGAGCGCCTGCTCAAACGTCGCCGTGTTTTGTGAATTCGATTTTAACACCCGTACGCTGTTATAGAGGTTCCACAAGCCCATATACTGGGGGTTGATGATGACGAGGTTAATCAATTCGTCATCGACCCATGAATCCCAGGCCGCTCTTTTGTACTGTTCCCGCCTGACTCCGCCGCTGTCAATGACAGTCTTTTCCACTCCTTCAAACACCCACCGGTTATCGACGTACTGGGCGTTATTCGCAAAGATGCTGTTACGCAGCCTGGCCTCGTCATCGAACTCATAGATGTATATTTCCTCAATGATATTTCCGGGCAATATTTTACGTATATTGATAAAACTGTTTCCGTCCCTGGCCCAGAAGCCGTATTTTGTCCTCATGGCGACCTGTTCCGTCAATGCGATGGATCGTTGATACCTGGCTTTAATTTCACTGGCCGGCACAATAAACTCACCGATGAAAATGGAAAACAGCACGATGACCAGGGCTGATTTTCCCATTAATACGGCGAGGGAATATATCGAGACGCCGGAAAGCCTGATAACGTTGAGTTCTCTGTTTCCGGCAAGTAATGCCAGGCTTGTCATACCCCCGATCATCGCAGCAATGGGGAGGATCTCGTAAGCCAGCCGCGGCAGGGTCAGAACAACGTAAGTGACTGCCTGGTACGTACCGTAATTTCCCTGCCCGGAGTCTTCAAGCTGATCGATAAGTGACAGAAACGCAAATATCCCGACCAGGATTACCAGGGCAAGAAAGGTCGTCCAGACCAGGTTAACGATAAAATACCGCTGTATTATTTTCATTTAGCCCGCATTTTTCACCAGGGGATGCGAAGATCGCACCGGATTTGTGCCGCCAGCGGGTGCCGGAGCCTGCCCCGTACTTGATACGGGGACCGAAAGCATAGCCGTAGCTACGGTTGAGGAAGCACGTGCCCGCTGGCGGTACAAAGACAAGCGAGGGCGCATCAAGCGCAGTCTGTAATGATGACATTGTCAATAGACTACCATAACTCATTGACAGCAAACATATATCCGATAGCCACTAGCGACTTGGTGCGGGCTAACTGCGACCTGAACCCGTTACCAGGGAACTGTCCCGGAATGTGCTTTTTTCTTTCTCAGCCTCAGCCCCGGGAATTGAAATACCAGCACAATCAGCGCCAGCAGCGCCAGGTGTACCCACCACAAACCGATGAATGCCGGGATTTCATCTCTTTTCAACAAGGTTTTCGCTACGCTCAGCATATTGCTGTAAATGATGTAGATCAGCACGGCCACAAACGCGCACATGTATTTCTGCTCACTGAGTGAATAACGGCTCAGGCCAACGGCAAGTACCGGCAATAACAGCGATGAAATCACAAATGAAAGGCGCCACTGTAATTCGGCTTTGTGTTTGGGGCTGTCGGAACCGAGCAATGTGGACGCCGGCAGCGATTCCAGCTTGACAAATTCGCTCTCTTCCTCGCCCTGTTCGATCTGGACAGCGTACGTTTTGTAGCGGGTAATGCGATAGTCCAACGAATCTGAATCCCCTGTATAGCGTCGGCCGTCCTGAAATAAAATGAATTTACCACCCGAAGATTCAATTGTCTCATAACCTGCGCTGCTCGAATTCAATACGCTGGTCTGCCGGCCCTGCCTGGCTTGCAGAAAAACATTCTCCATCCGGCTTCTGTCACTTGATAATTGTTCGATATAGATGATCTGCTCTCCCTTACTCATCTCGGTGAATTTACCTGCCGTAATGCCTGCGGTATCCGCTTCCACTTCAGCCCTGGCCTGCAGTTGTTCCGTATTTTGCGCGGCCCAGGGAGCGATAAAAAAACTGGTGGCGAATACAATCAGGAAAACATGAAAGAAAACTGCAACACCGATATGAGTTCAACCCGGTGGGCGCCGCCCGAAACCGAAACCGCCGTCAATTCCTTATCGCGGGCCAATCTTGATAAGCCAAGCATCACCGCCAGAAAAACAGCCATGGGCATCAGTTTCGGCAACGTTGTCAGCATTTTCATGAGCAACGCCTGGAACACCAGGTCGGTGGGCAAAACCCCTGCGGCGGCATCAGCCAGGTATCTGACAAATCGACTGCTCGTTATAATCAGCAGCAGCAGGCCGATGATCCAGCCGAGTTTCTCGACTATTTCTCTGTGAATATAACGTCGCAGGATCATATCAGGCGTTATTGCTTCGGTTTATATTAGCCAATAAACTTGTATTGCTGCCGGTAGCTGGTTTTAATGCCGGCTATCAGATAATATTTACCACCTGATTTTTTCACACATAACACACAGAATATCATGAAATTCAATATAAAAAGCGGCAACCCCGAAAAACAGCGTAGCGCATGCCTGGTTGCAGGAGTGCATGAGTCCCGGAAATTAACGCCTGCAGCCCAGGCCATTGATGACGCCAGTGACAAGTATCTGTCGAACCTGCTGCGCAAGGGTGATATGGACGGAAAAATCGGCCAATCCTTATTACTGCACAACGTCCCGGGCATCCCGGCTGAGCGCCTGCTGCTGGTCGGTTGCGGGAAACAGGCGGTCCTGGATGACAGGCGCTACCGGAAGATCATCGTCAACAGCATCAAGCAGGTAAAACAGACCGGCGCAATCGAATCAATCAGTTTCCTCCCGGGCCTGAATGTCAAGGACCGGGATTGCCGCTGGAAGATACAATACGCGGTGCAGTTCATCGATCATGAGATTTACCAGTTTAAAGACTTCAAGAGCAAAAAACAGGAAACCAAAAAAACCCTGCGCAAGATCACCTTGATGGTCCCCACGCGCGGGGAACTGCTGCAATGCGAATCCGCTCTGTTACGCGGCAAAGCGCTCGCCGGGGGGGTGAAGCTGACGCGCGACCTGGCCAACCGTCCCGCCAACGCCTGCACCCCGACTTATCTCGCTGAACAGGCGGAGGAACTGGGTAAAACGTTTACTTCTGTCGAGGTGACGGTTATTGACGAGGCGGAAATGAAGGACCTGGGTATGAATTCCCTGCTGTCGGTATCCCAGGGCAGCGCCCAGCCGGCAAAACTGATCACGTTCCAGTACCAGGGTGCGGGAGATGACAGCAAACCTGTGGTCCTGGTGGGGAAAGGCGTTACCTTCGATACCGGGGGCATCTCAATAAAACCCTCGGCGGCAATGGATGAGATGAAATTCGACATGTGTGGCGCAGCATCGGTGTTCGGCGCCGTGGCCGCCGTAGCCGGGATGGAACTGCCGATCAACCTGGTGGGCGTGACCCCGGCCGTAGAGAACATGCCCAGCAGCACTGCCACCAAACCCGGCGATATCTTTACCAGCATGTCCGGCCAGACCATCGAAGTATTGAATACGGACGCCGAGGGACGCTTGATACTGTGCGATGCCCTGACCTACAGTGAACGATTTGAGCCCGCCGCGGTTATTGACATCGCCACCCTGACCGGCGCCTGTGTCGTTGCTCTGGGCAAACACGCATCGGGACTTCTCAGCAATCATAGTCCGCTCGCGGCTGACCTGTTGCAGGCAGGAGAAAGCGCCGGTGACCGCGCCTGGCAACTGCCGCTATGGGAGGAATATGAAAAACAACTGGAAAGCCCGTTTGCCGATATGGCAAACATCGGTGGGCGCGAGGCGGGGACAATCACCGCTGCATGTTTTCTGGCAAAATTCGCCAGAAAGTATCACTGGGCTCACCTTGATATTGCCGGAACCGCGTGGGTGAGCGGGAAAAACAAGTGTGCAACAGGCCGTCCCGTTCCGTTGCTGGTCCAGTACCTGATTCAGCAGCACGAGAGGCAAAACTGAACATTGTCAATGTCCATGCCCAGAGCCGACTTTTATATTGTCGCTGAACCGGCCGTTCCCTACCGCTTCGTTTGTCAACTTGCCGACAAAGTCAGGAATGAAGGTTACGATATTTATATTCATGTCGCCACCCGGGAAGCGGCCGCGACAATCGATGACTTGCTGTGGACATTCAGGGACATCAGCTTCCTGCCCCACGCTTCCATTGATTCTCCGGATGCCGCGGACTGCCCGATCAGCGTCGGCTGGGAAGGCGAAGGACCGTTACAGCGCCAGGTTTTAATCAATTTGTCCGGCAATCTGCCCGAACACACGAGCGCTTATGAACGTGTTATCGAAGTCGTGCCGTCAGATCCTGCCGAGCGTCATCAGGCCAGGCTTCGCTACAAGGATTACCGCGCCAGGGGGATGGAAATGCACAGCCATAATATCGAGCCGGGCCATGCCTGAACCCGAGCGCCGTTCTGCGCTAAGCAGGAACATGGCGTCAGACAAAGACCGTAAGGAAATCCCGGAACGCTGTCCTGAACTGACAGACGAGGTTGAACATACCGCTATCCCGGTACTGGATCAGCAGGTAGGGGCTGACGTGCTCGACGCCACTATCCCGGTGCTGGAAGAAACCTTCTCCCTGTTTGAAAATAATATCCCTGTACTCGACGAGGCGGCAGACCCCGCTGCTCCGATCGCTGATAGCGCCAGTGAAGCGGAATAATATGGATATCCAGGATCAGGCCCGGAATAACGGTCTGGCCGATTTTCAGTAAATCCGCTATGGAAAAGACCTACGACCCGCAAGCTATTGAATCCCTGTGGTATGACGTCTGGGAAAACCAAGGGTATTTCAAACCCCGGGGGGGAACCAATCCTTACAGCATAGCCCTGCCGCCGCCCAACGTCACCGGCAGCCTGCACATGGGGCACGCCTTTCAGCAGACGCTGATGGACATATTGATCCGTTATCAGCGCATGCGCGGTGCCGACACGCTATGGCAATGTGGAACCGACCACGCCGGCATCGCCACACAAATGGTGGTGGAACGTCAGTTGGAGAGCAAAGGGCAGTCACGGCTGGAACTGGGACGGGAAAAATTCATTCAGGCAGTGTGGGACTGGAAGGAGCATTCCGGGAATACCATTACCCGCCAGTCCCGGCGTCTCGGCACATCCATGGATTGGACCCGGGAACGCTTCACCATGGATGCGGGCCTGTCCCATGCGGTGCAGGAAGTGTTTATCCGCCTGTACGACGAAGGGCTCATCTACCGCGGCAAAAGGCTGGTGAACTGGGACCCGGTACTGCATACGGCGGTCTCCGACATTGAGGTGCTGGCGCAGGAAGAAAAGGGACATCTCTGGTACATACGTTATCCGCGCAGTGACGGCAACGGCCACCTGGTCGTCGCAACTACGCGCCCCGAAACCATGCTGGGCGACAGCGCAGTGGCGGTACATCCGGACGACACCCGCTACCGGGAACTGGTCGGCCACACACTGGAACTACCCTTGACGGGCCGCACCATCCCGGTTATTGCCGATGACCACGTAGATCCGGAATTCGGCACCGGTTGCGTCAAAATCACGCCGGCCCATGATTTCAGCGATTATGAAATGGGGCAACGCCATAACCTGCCACCGCTGAATATCTTCACCATAGACGCCGTAATCAACGAAAACGGCCCCGACGCTTACCGTGGAATGGACCGTTATGTTGCGCGCCGACACATCGTCGAGGACCTGCAATCCCTGGATTTGATCGGGAAAATCGAAGATCACACCCTCATGGTGCCGCGCGGCGACCGCTCCGGCGCGGTAATTGAACCCTACCTCACCGAGCAGTGGTACGTTAAAATCCAGCCGCTGGCCGAGCCGGCCATTGCCGCCGTGGAAAACGGCGCGATTCGCTTTGTCCCGGAGAACTGGTCCAAGACCTACTTCGACTGGATGCACAACATCAACGACTGGTGCATCTCCCGCCAGCTTTGGTGGGGGCACCGGATCCCGGCCTGGTACGACGCCGGTGGAAACATATACGTCGGAAAAGACGCTGCCCATGTCCGGGAAAAATATCACCTGGATGACACTGCCGAATTGACCCGCGACCCTGACGTGCTTGACACCTGGTTCTCATCGGCGCTGTGGCCCTTCTCCACGCTGGGCTGGCCTGAACAGACCGGGGAATTAAGACGGTTCTATCCCACCAGCGTACTGGTCTCCGGTTTCGACATCATCTTCTACTGGGTAGCCAGGATGATCATGATGGGTCTGAAGTTCATGGGCGACGTCCCGTTCAGGGAGGTGTACATGACCGGTCTGGTGCGGGATTCCGAAGGACAGAAGATGTCCAAGTCCAAGGGCAATATCCTGGACCCGCTGGACCTGATTGACGGTATAGAACTGGATGCGCTGGTGGCAAAACAGACGACCAACCTTATGCAACCGCAGTTGCAGGCCAGGATTGAAAAGGCGACGCGGGAGCACTTTCCGGACGGTATCCCCGCGTTCGGAACGGATGCATTGCGTTTCACTTTTGCCCAGCTTGCCACCCAGGGGCGTGATATCCGGTTTGATACGGGCCGTATCCAGGGCTATCGCAATTTCTGCAACAAGCTCTGGAACGCCGCCCGTTATGTCATGATGTGTGTCGCGCAACAGGGTATTGACGTCAATGCCGGTGAGGCGCAATACGGTACGGCGGAACGCTGGATCAGTACCCGCCTGGGCCAGGCCACGGAACGGGTTATCCAGGGTATTGCCGATTATCGTTTTGACCTGGCGGCCCAGGCCCTGTACGAGTTTACCTGGGATGAATATTGCGATTGGTACGTGGAATTATCGAAAACCACCTTGAATGACCCGGAGTCTTCCGAAGCGCAAAAACGGGGCGTTATACAAACCCTGTTGACCAACCTGGAAATACTGCTGCGTTTATTACACCCATTTATTCCTTTCATCACCGAGGAACTTTGGCAAAAGGTCGCGCCCCTGTTGAACCGCGGCGGCGAAACCATTATGTTGCAGGCTTATCCTGACGCCGGACAACTACCCGGGGACCCGTCGGCACAGGATGAGATAGACTGGCTCAGGACTTTCGTTCTGGGTGTCCGGCGTATCCGTGCTGAGCGGGATATCGCGCCGGGAAAACCGCTGGCGTTACAGGTTAAGGGTGGCACCGGGCAGGAACGCCAATGGTTACAGCAGAACCACGCTTATATCCGCGCCTTGGCAAAGGTATCAGCCATTACGTCGGTCACCACTGAACCCGATGACGCCGTAGCTGCCCTGGCCGGCTCCATGACGATACTGGCACCGCTTGCTGATTTGATCGACCCCGAAGCGGAGGCGGATAAGCTTGAGAAGCAACTGGAAAAGCTCAACAAGGATAAACAACGGATCGGCGGCAAACTGGAAAATAAAAATTTCATCGACAAGGCGCCGGCGGAGATTGTGCAAAAAGAACGTGATAAACTATCAGAGGTCGAGACTGCCGTAACCAGGTTGGTCGAACAGCTGGAACGTATCAGGAAGCTGATTTGATTAGCATTGACAGACCGATGTAATACCAGTTGGGACCTGACAACCGGTAACAGACCAATCATGTTTGAAACCATAAAAGAAGATATAAAGGTGGTCTTTGAGCGAGACCCGGCTTCCCGCAGCGCGCTGGAAACGCTGATAGCCTGCCCCGGCTTCCATGCGATCCTGTTGCATCGCCTGAATCACTGGCTGTGGACAAAAAAGCTCTACCTGTTCGCCCGTTTCAGCGCGCACCTGTCGCGTTTCCTTACAGGCGTTGAGATCCATCCCGGGGCCAATTTAGGCTGTCGGCTTTTCATTGACCACGGCATGGGCATCGTCATCGGCGAAACGTCGGAGATCGGCGATGACTGCTCCATTTATCACGGCGTCACCCTGGGCGGCACAACCTGGCAAAAAGGGAAACGCCACCCGACCCTGAAAGACGGCGTCATCATCGGCGCCGGCGCCAAGGTGCTGGGGCCCATCACCCTGGGCGCTAACGCCAGGATCGGTTCCAACGCGGTGGTGGTGAAGGACGTGCCTGACGATGCCACCGTGGTCGGCATACCGGGACGCGTGATGGTGCGGGAATCGCGCGCCGAAGAGAAATTGAAAAAAGCGCAACGGGAAGCCATGGCCAGGAAAATCGGTTTTGACGCCTATGGCGGCAGCCAGGACATGCCCGACCCGGTCCAGAACACCATCGACGCCTTGCTTGACCACATGCACAAGGTGGACGAGGAAATGGAGGAGTTGAAGAAAAAACTGGAACAGGGGACATCTACGGATGACACGAATCAGCACAGTTGAAAAAACCCTGCGCGTATGTGTCGTGCGGCGCCCGGGTACAATTTTGTAATACTTCATAGTGAATCGCAGGTCTTCACGAAATAAGGATTCCGGACGCCTCAAGATTGGTGACGCATGGAATGCGATCACCATTATTGCCCTGTCACAGGAAAACCCGCTCAAGGCCATCGCCGAGTTTGTCGAAAACAGCATCGATGCCCGGGCAAGGCGGGTAACCATTACCCGGGGGCGTGAACAGAAAGAACATTTCCTCATGGTTGCCGATGACGGCGAAGGCGTACCAAGAACCCAGGAAGGGATCCCCGACTTTCATTTCGTCGGCACCCATATCTGTGATTCCATCAAACGCCGGCTAAAGCTTGACGGCGATCGGGCTATTCAGGGCGAGTTCGGAATCGGACTGCTGAGTTTCTGGACTGTGGGGGAGGAACTTGCCATGAGTTCGGCCGGCGCCGACGAAACCATATATGAAATGCGGATGCGTAAAGGGGATCCAAGCTATAGTATTGTAAAGCGGCGCACGCTCATCCCGGAGCCTGGAACCCGGCTCAAAATAAGGCCCTTACTCCCGGGTATCCGCCAGTTAAGCGGTGAGAAGATCCAGTGGTACCTCGCCTCGGAACTACGGGAACGGATTCGACAATCCGGCGTACATATCAAGGTAATCGACCGCCAGGCGCGCAAAGAGTACAGCGTCAAGCCGCGCGATTTTACCGGGCAACTGCTGCATAACCTGCCGGAAGCCAAAAGCATGCATGGCGATATCTATACCGAGTTGTACCTGAACGAGTCCGAGGCTGAAAACGAGGTAGGATTGTATCGGTCAGGAACGCGCATTCTGAGCTCGCTGACTCAGCTGGACACCTTTCAATGTCCTCCCTGGAATGAGAGATTTCTGCAAGGCATCGTGGACGCGCCGTTTCTGAGCCTTACACCGTCAACACGGACCGGGATTATCCAGGACGAACTGTTCGAGTCCTTTGTGCAATCCATGCTGCCGGTGGCGAAAAAGCTGACGGAGATCATTGAGGAACAGAAGTACGCGGAAGAAGAACGCACCAGTCGTGACACTTTGCGCGCCATCCGGCGTGCTTTCCGCGAGGCGATGCTGGCATTGCCGGCAGAAGAATATGATTGGTTTGATATTAATATCCGCAAACGGGCTGCCCCAACGGGCGGGTCGGCAAAGGCAGGAGAGCAAGATGATGAGAGTGTGAGCGCATTGCCCGTCACAGAGTTAAATAATGAGTTAGCGAACCGCCAGAAACAGTTTTTTGAATATGCCGGGCCGCTTCACAGCGTACGAATTTCACCAAGTACATGCGCCCTGGCTGTCGGCAATTCCCGTAAACTCAGGGCAATTGCTCGCGACCGAAACAGCAACATGATCGAAGAGAACCTGAGCATTTCCTGGCGCATTCTGGAAGGCGCGGGCGACCTGGATGAAGCCGGTTCTGAGTTTGTGACCTATCACGCGCACGATGAGCCGGGACTGGTGCGCATCGGCGTCACTGCGGCACAAAATGAAACCGTCTGCGCGGCCGAAGCCCTCATTACGGTTACCGACTCGTTACTCCCCGACACAAAAGAACGTTCAGGCAGCCGTCACGGATTACCAGGCTACACCTTTGATCATGCGCCGGGACAACTCTGGCGTTCGCGCTATGACGCCGACCAGAACCTTATCGTCGTCAACAACGGCCACCGCGACTTCATTTTCGCCTCGAAAAAGTCCAAGGCGCTGAAATTACGCTACATCACCCGGCTTTTCGCTAAAGAAATGATCAACAAGAATTTCCCCGGCCTGCCCCGCGAACAGTTGCTTGAGCGTCTCATCGAACTCTTACTCTACACTGAAGAATACCTGCGATAAGACAGCCCTCCGGTGCTTACAGGGCCACCCTCATTTACGCGGGAATCCAGTCGGTTACAGCACCGACGAATCCTGCACCGGCAGGCGCTAAGGCAGAGCCGGCTTATTATTCCAATTGATTCACGCCTAGCCCGCATATCTCACCAATTCGCTTGTCATCAACGGAAAACTCTTTGCTGTCAATAAGCTACAGTGATCATATCACTTTTACTACCATCACACACTGCGCTGGATGCGCCCTCGCTTGTCTTTTTGCGGCTGGCAGGCACGTGTTCATTGCGCCCATCCCTGTGCGCAACCCTGCGGGCGGCTGTCGCCGTGCAAATTGTCTGTCCTGACAATTTGTCCCTCAACCAGAGCCACCACTATGCTTTCGGTCGCAGGCACCTGCCAGCCGCAAAAATCCGGCGCGATCATCGCATCCATTGGTGAGATATGCGAGCTAGACCAGCTGCGCCAGAAATGTTCTGGCCGGTACGATGATTAGGTTTTGGTGCCCAAAACAATCCCGCTCCACGTACTCCTGGTCAAACGCAAGCTGGAAAGCGTGTCGGGCGTCTGTCTGCGATTGGAACAGTGATATTTGGGGTCACAAACCCTGCATTATCTGCTCCAGTCCAGGGTATTCAGGTTCAGCGATTAAAAATTTACGGGCGCTCTCCCCCAGGCCCTGGTTTGTGCTTAACCGCTGCCGTGCCTGTTCAGCGGCTCGGATCTCTGAACCCCCGAGTGCAGAGATGCCTTGCGCAAACAACGGGTCCGGAAAAAAACCGGCAGTCGGACCGATTATCACCCGCCTCTGCGCCCGTCCCGAATAAGCCAGCACTTCATCAATTGAATTATTCAGCAAGGTGGATGCCGTAATGATCACCTTGTTGCAGTCACCCAGCATGGCCGCGTCTGCAGTAACCGTGAAACTCTCCTGTTGCTTATGGAATTGCTGCTTTTTTTCGATGACCGTCAGTTTAATGCCCTGATTTTTGAGCCGCCGTACCAGGGAGGGGAAATACCCCACCATACCGACGTGGTCAGCGGCGGAAATATCCAGTATGCCCATTGAATCCGGCGCGTCCTGCGGACTGAAATCCGCCTTCCGGTAAATATACCGGGTGATGGCGTTGATGGCAGCCAGTCCCAGAGAGCAATCCGCCTCGTCGTCACCCGCGCAATACCGCACCAGTTCAACGGGATGCCTGCCGATAAACTCATCGGGCTCATAGCGGCTGCCCATGCCCTTCTGTGAATCGCCCAGCCAGGCATAGTAAAGACCGGCGGAACCGTCCTGAAGCGTGACGATGCCGAATTCGGTATTACGTCCCGGACCGGGGTTGGGCTCCGGGATAAATACCCAGTCAATCAGCGGAAGCTCCGTACTTTCCGCCACGGTTTCCACCAGGCTTAGCAACTCGTCTTTGACGGACATGATAAAGGGGATGGATTTATTTTTCCCGGACTGTTTAAGATGATCGATGGAAGATGAATATAACATTGGAAAATAAACCTGTCCCCTTTTCTTATTTAGTCGTCCCTGAATAACCCCAAAAGCTATTCTAACCTGTTGATTATATTTATGTAAGCTGCATTTTTCCTGGACTGATAGTTCCGGTTTTGGTATCACGGGGCTTCAATGCCAACCTGAAACAGGGTTTTTCAGGGTCAACTATTTATGGCCTGCAACGAGGACAGTGTAAGGAGTGTCGGATGCCGGCATGGCTTCATCGATTTGCAGTTCAGTCGCGGCAAAAATATCCTTATACTCCGAGAGAGTATATACATCGCCGGCGACGGTCTGGCGCAGCATGTGCATGGAAAACGTCGCGGCGAAGGGCGGCGAAATTCGGTCTTCACTGGGGACAAAATCCAGTACGTAAAGCTTACCGTCAGCGGCCAGCGCAGCTTTCATGCGCCGTAAAAACTTAGAGCAGGTTGCCGGGTTGAAGTGATGCAGAAAATTGCACAGTAAAATCACCTGGTACACTGTTCCGGGATCAACCTCAAACGCGTTACCGGGAATTGTTTTATAGCGGTCACCCAGTGCGGCTTTCTCCGCGTTTTCCTTTGCCACTTCCAGGACGTTAGACCAGTCTACCGCGGTAATCTCAGCCCGCGAGTGTTTTTCCGCCAGGGTGATACCGAATATACCGGAGCCTGCCGCGATATCCAGTACCTTGACTTGCTCCTGCTCGTTCACCCCGGCAAGATTAGCTATGACAAGGTCGGCCAGAAACATGGCCGGTTTACGGTTCAGACCGGTCATGGAGCGGGCGAACGTCACCCACATAGGGTGGTTAGGTTCATCGGAACCCTCCACCGAGGTCGCTACGCCACCTTTTCTGACCGCCCTGGCAACGTCGCCGATATCCCTGACAAAAAACGGGTCCAGCAGGAAGTTCACGACGTCCCCCATGAAAGCGGGAGAATTCCGGTCCAGAAACACTGCCGAATCTACGGTCAATGAATAGGTTGAACCGGACTTCTCCAGCAGGCCCATCACGCAGAGATAATCACACAGGATACGCATGCCGCGTTTATCGGCCCGGCAATGCCTTGCCAGACCCTGCGCCGTGTCCACGCCCTGGGCAAGGGCGGTAAACACGTCCAGTTCCACTGCTCCCTTCACTGCCGCGGAATCACGATACGCCATAACGGCATCGAGGAAAAGTTCGGGGGATGGTTGTTTTTGTTGGCCCATTTCAGCTCCGTTTTTTTATTTTTTTATTGTTTACCCGGCAGCGGCTTCGGTTACCGACGCAGCGGTCTGTCCGAACAGCATTTTGCGGGCTTCATCATCCTTCTCCAGCGGGCGCCGTAATTCCTTGCCAAGTTCTTTGCCGACGGCCACTTTCGGTCTGGCTTTCATCCGCTCATCCCAGGCCGAGACACGGGGAAACTCGTTCAGATACTGGCGCAACCGCTCATGTACCACAACCCAGGGCCAGGAGGCCATGTCGGCGATGGAATAATCGCCGCACAGGTAATCCTTGCCTGCCAACTGCTTTTCGATGACACCTAACAGGCGGTTGTATTCATCGCCATAGCGCTTCAGGGCGTACTCGATTTTCTCCGGTGCGTAATTGGTAAAGTGGCCGAGTTGGCCTGCCATGGGTCCCAGGCCGCCTACCTGCCAGAATACCCATTGCATGACCTGTAGCCTGGCGCGCAGGTCTGCCGGCAGGAAACGGCCGGTCTTCTCGGCAAGGTACGTCAGTATGGCACCTGATTCGAACACGGAGATCGGTTCCCCGTCCACGTCATGGTCAACGATGGCCGGCATGCGGTTGTTGGGGCTGATGGCCAGAAACTCCGGTTTGAATTGATCTCCACGCCCTATATCTACCGGTATCAGTCGGTACTCCAGCCCGCATTCTTCCAGCATGATTGAGATTTTCCAGCCGTTGGGGGTGGGCCAGTAATATAAGTCGATCATTTGTTATTTCTTCCCGGTTTCCTGACATATCGGAGGATTGTCGGCGGGTAACTATAACATGGTGAGACAGGTGTTTTTTATCTATAATTGGATAAAAGTCAGACAAGAGGTGCTCCGAATGATTACACTCCGGTTTATTTTACGGGTGTTGCTACCCATTCTTATTTTCTCATCCATGAACGCTCACACCCAGTCGATGAGCGTCATCGGCGGTGGTTCGTACGCCCGCAACTGTTACATGGCTTCCACCCTTGCCATCCAGCTGAACTCCGCATCCAGGGAGGATATTCAGGAATGTGACCAGGCGATTCTCTATGGGCGCTTAACCCGCAAGGACCTGCTGGCCACTTACGTCAACCGCGGCATCCTGTACGGCGCCATGGAGGACCATCAACAAGCGCTTAAAGACTACCGGGCCGCTATTGAACTGGGGCCGGAAACTGGCGAGGTCTATGTGAACCTGGGTAACCTCTACCTGCTGGGTCAGAAGTATGACGTGGCGATACAACAGTACACCACCGCCATTGAACTGACCTTGACGAAAAACCACATTGCCCATTTCAACCGCGCTATGGCTTATGAAAACAATAAGGAATTTGATAATGCCGCGGCCGACTATCGCAAGGCCATCGAATTATCCCCGCAGTGGGCCCTACCCCAGCTACGCCTGGAACGCCTGATAAGGAATACACAACAGGAACAAACCTGACCTCGATATAGCGCCGACAAATGCAATATCCAGGTTAATCCATCCTGTTCAAAGAAGGGTGTCAAGCCGGATTCCTCTTGAGTGACTGATATGCCGAATTATGCCGATATTACTGACTACCTGCAGAAAAGAGATACGCGATTAGGAACAATTATCAGTGAAATCGGCGCATGTGGGTTGACGGGACGTCGTGCCGACCTCAATTTTCTGGTGGGTGTAATTATCAGTCAACAGCTATCAAAAGCGGCAGCGGATACCATTATCGCCCGATTTCGGGCGCTCTTCCCTGAAGGTAAGATCACAACCGAAGGAGTGCTCGAAAAACGCGATAGAGAGCTTCGGGCAACCGGACTTTCTGCAAGAAAGTGTGACTACATCAGGGACCTGAGCAGCAGAATCAAAAACAACTCACTGAATCTCACGGAATTGCAGTCTGAAGACGACGACACCATTCGCCGGGAGTTGAAACAGGTCAAAGGTATCGGCGACTGGACGGTGGATATATATTTAATGTTTGGTCTGTCACGGCTGGATATGTTTCCGATTGGGGATCTGGCATTACGGAAAGCTATTGGGTCGGCTTATGGGATCCCGCCCGAGGACATGACAGCGATTCTGAAAGTATCCGAGAGCTGGCGGCCCTACAGGAGCATCGGTTCCTGGTACCTGTTTCGTTATGGAGATAGAAATACCTGATCATCAAATAGTTACAACATGACTAATACCTGACTATTTTAGTCGGAAAAAATACTTGACTAAATTAGTCGGATATGTAAAGCTGTGCGCCCTTTAACCTGCAGGACACCTGTTATGCGTTTGACAACGAAAGGCCGATATGCCGTTACAGCTATGCTGGACCTGGCTCTACATGAAGACTTGGGGCCTGTCAATCTGACGGATATATCCAGACGTCAGGGGATCTCTTTATCCTACCTGGAGCAGTTGTTCCTGCGTATGCGAAAACAGGGTTTGATTGCCAGCGCCCGGGGTCCCGGCGGTGGCTACCGTTTGCAGCAAGCCCGGTCTGACATATCCGTGGCTGACGTGATTCGCGCCGTGGATGAGCAGGTCGACGCCACACGTTGCGGCGGCCATAAAAACTGCCAGGCTGACGAACGTTGTCTGACCCATGACCTGTGGGAAGACCTCAGCCTGCATATTACAAACTTTCTCAGTGATATAAGCCTGTCCGACCTGGTCCAGCAGGGTACGGTGAAGCAGGTTTCAGCCAGGCAGGATCATGTCCTTGTACGTATGTGATCGCCCCTGACAATAGAGGTGAATGATGTCGAATAACGAAATTGCATTAACCGATCGCGCTGCAGTGCACGTGAAAAATTACCTGGCCAATAACGCCGAAGGAGTCGGGTTGCGGGTCGCTGTGAAACCTACGGGCTGCTCCGGGTACCAATACGTGATCGAGGCGGCACAGGCAGTGAATGAACACGACACGGCATTTGAAACAAACGGCGTCACCGTGGTCGTTGATGAGCAGAGTCTGCGCTATCTGGCCGGGACGGAACTGGACTTCGTCAGGGAGGGCTTGAACGAAGGCTTCCGCTTCCATAATCCCAACGTAAGCGAAACCTGTGGCTGCGGTGAGAGTTTCAGTATTTCCGAAAACCAGACAAATCCCGAGTAGACCATGACAGACGAGACAACAAGCGTTGAGGAACTGGTACATAAGGACTACGAACACGGTTTCGTCACGGATATCGATACAGATACCGTCGCGCCCGGCCTGAATGAAGAGGTAATAGCGCTGATTTCCGCCAAGAAGGAGGAACCCGAGTGGTTGCTGGAGTGGCGCCTTGACGCTTTCCGCCACTGGACCCGTATGACCGAACCGGAATGGGCGCATGTGCATTACCCGGCCATCGATTTCCAGGCCATATCCTATTATTCAGCCCCGAAGTCCAAAGGGGACGGACCCAAGAGTCTGGATGAAGTGGACCCGAAACTCCTGGAAACCTACGAGAAACTGGGTATTCCGCTGCACGAACAAAAAATGCTGGCCGGTGTTGCGGTGGATGCCGTGTTTGACAGTGTATCCGTGGCAACGACGTTCAAGGAAAAACTGGCGGACGCCGGTGTCATTTTCTGTTCATTTTCAGAAGCGGTACACAACCATCCCGAGCTGGTCCGGGCCTACCTGGGCAGCGTCGTCCCGGCTGCGGATAATTATTATGCCGCGCTGAACTCCGCGGTTTTTACCGACGGTTCGTTCTGTTTTATCCCGAAAAATACCCGTTGCCCCATGGAACTGTCCACTTACTTCCGTATTAACGCAGCCAATACCGGCCAGTTTGAACGAACCTTGATCGTGGCCGAGGAAGGCAGCCACGTGAGCTACCTGGAAGGCTGTACAGCGCCCATGCGCGACGAAAACCAGTTACACGCCGCCGTCGTGGAACTGGTTGCCCTGGATAATGCGGAGATAAAGTACTCGACGGTACAGAACTGGTACCCCGGCGATGAAAACGGCGTCGGCGGTATCTATAACTTCGTGACCAAGCGCGGCGATTGTCGCGGGTCCGGTTCCAGAATTTCCTGGACCCAGGTTGAGACCGGCTCGGCCATTACCTGGAAATACCCGAGCTGCATCCTGCGCGGCGATAATTCCAGCGGCGCGTTCTACTCCGTTGCCGTCACCAACAATTATCAGCAGGCGGACACTGGCACCAAGATGATCCACCTGGGTAAAAATACTGGCAGCACCATCATCTCCAAGGGCATTTCAGCAGGCAAGGCGCAAAATGCCTACCGGGGCCTGGTCAGTATCGGCAAACGCGCTGACAACGCCCGTAACTATACCCAATGTGATTCCCTGTTGATGGGTGACACCTGCGGCGCCCATACCTTTCCTTATATAGAAACCCGGAATGCAAGTGCCACTGTCGAACATGAGGCGACCACGTCCAGGATAAGTGATGACCAGTTATTTTACTGCCGCCAGCGGGGGATTGGTGAGGAAGACGCGGTCAACATGATTGTCAACGGATTCTGCAAGGACGTATTCAAGCAACTGCCGATGGAATTTGCCGTGGAAGCGCAGAAACTACTGAATATTACTCTTGAGGGTGCAGTCGGATAATGTTAAAGGTAAGTGATTTAAAAGTCAGGGTTGAGAACAAACAGATACTGAAAGGGTTGAACCTGACGGTGAATGCTGGCGAGGTACATGCCATTATGGGGCCTAACGGCTCAGGCAAAAGTACCCTGGCAAACGTGCTGGCCGGACGGGACGGCTACGAGGTGACATCCGGCGCCATCGAATACGCCGGCCGAAACCTGTTCAAACTGCCCCCGGAGGAACGCGCCAGGGAAGGTGTTTTCCTGGCTTTCCAGTACCCGGTGGAAATCCCCGGCGTGAACAACATCTACCTGCTCAAGGCCGCACTGAACGCGATCCGCGTTCACCAGGGCAAAGGGCCTCTCGATGCAGTCGAATTTCTACAGGTAGTGCGTGAAAAAATGAACCTGGTGAAAATGGATGAGAGCCTGCTCAATCGTTCCGTGAATGAAGGCTTCTCCGGCGGCGAGAAAAAACGCAACGAGATCTTTCAGATGGCGGTGCTGGAACCGCGCCTGGCCATCCTGGATGAAACGGATTCCGGCCTCGATATCGATGCCCTGAAAACCGTTGCCGAAGGCGTCAATACCTTGCGCAATGAGTCCCGCGCCATCGTCCTGATAACCCATTACCAAAGATTGCTGAACTACATCGTTCCGGATTACGTACATGTCTTGTCAGACGGAAAAATTATCAGGTCCGGCACTCGCGAACTGGCAATCGAACTTGAGGAAAAAGGTTACGACTGGGTCAGGCAGGAGGCCAAAGCCGCATGACCGAGGCAGCCGTCAGCCACTATCTCGCAGAATACGACCAGTTCCGGGACAACCTGTCATCCCCGTGGTTGGCGCAACGGCGCGTATCGGCCCTGGAATACCTGAAAACCCACGGTTTTCCGACGCGCAAAACGGAACAGTGGAAATACACCGATGTCTCTCCTATTACCAGGAGGAATTTTACGCTGGGGAAAGCCGCGCCGACGGACGTCGATGAAACGTTTGTCGACAGCCTGCGTTTTTCCAGTCTCGGTAGCCACGAACTGGTGTTCATCAACGGAAACGTTTCCGCTGAGTTGTCGCGCAACGTACAACTGCCCCACGGCGTGACGGCGCGCTCGTTACAGTCGGCGAGGACGGAGAATGCCGCCCTGCTGGAACGTTATTTCACCCATGAGGAAATCGGCCACGCGTTCACTGCCTTGAATACGGCGTTTCTCAATGACGGTGTCCTGGTCCACGTAGCCGATGAAACGGAACTCCCCGCGCCCATACACATCATTTACCTGAGCAGCCAGGCAGGTGAGGCGCTGATGTCGCACCCGCGCAACCTGATCGTTCTGGGCAGGCAGGCCGGTGCAAGCATTATTGAAACCTACGCGGGCACCCCGGACTCCGAGTATTTCACCAACAGCCACACCAGCATACTGGGGCAACCCGGCGCCCGCCTGGACTATTATAAAATCCAGCAGCAAAGCCAGCGCGCCTATCATATTGACAATACCCGTATCAGACAGCAGGCCGACAGCAGGATTGACTGCCACAGCCTGTCCCTGGGCGGGAAACTGGCGCGCTGCGACATACACGTAGAACTGGATGAACCGGGGGCTGAAGTCAATCTCTACGGGTTATACCTGACCAATCAGCACCAGCATGTGGACAACCACACCCTGATAGAGCACAAACAACCCCATACGGTCAGCAACGAACACTACCGGGGCATTATGAACGGACACTCGCGCGCCGTGTTTAACGGCAAGGTTATCGTACATGAACAGGCCCAGAAGACCGAGGCCCACCAGTCCAATGCAAACCTGCTGCTCTCCGGCAACGCCGAGGTCGATACCAAACCGGAACTGGAGATTTACGCGGATGACGTCAAGTGCAGTCACGGCGCCACAGTGGGTCGGCTTGATGAAAACATGTTGTTCTACCTGCGCTCCAGGGCTGTGGATGAGGACACGGCCCGGAGTCTGCTGACCTTTGCGTTTGCCGATGAAATAATCCGTGATATCAAATTCCCCGAAATCCGGGAGCGGCTGGAACACAGCATTGCCGGTGAGTTGCTCGATACCGACCTGATTAAAGAGTTCATACAATGATTAACCCGCATTTCTCACCAATGGATGCGATGACAAATCGTCAGGACAGACGATTTGCACGGCGACAGCCGCCCGTAGGGTTGCGCCCATGGATGGGCGCAATGAACGCACAGGATTTTTCCCGCCAGCGGGTGCCTGCGACCGAAAGCATAGCTGGGACTCTGGTTGAGGGAGCACGTGCCCGCTGGCGGGAAAAAGACCAGCGAGGGCGCATCCAGCGCAGTGTGTTATGGCCGCAAAGTAATATATACCCGGATAACTTATTGGCAGTACCGAACTTTCCACTGACAACAAGCGAATTGGTGAAAAATGCGGGTTGACCCAACGGCTATAGCTGCAGTTACGGAGACTTTTGCCGGTTTCCCGGTGGAAATGTACAGGCAGGACTTTCCCATCCTGAGGCAGACCGTGCGCGACAAGCCCCTGGTCTACCTGGACAATGCTGCAACGTCACAAAAACCACTCCAGGTCATCGAGGTGCTGGACGAATACTATCGCGAATACAATTCCAATATTCACCGCGGCGTACATACCCTGAGCGAATTGGCGACAGACGCTTATGAGAACGCGCGCAGGAAAATACAAAATTTCATCAATGCCGAATCGTTCAAGGAAATCATATTCGTGCGCGGGACGACGGAGGGGATAAACCTGGTTGCGCAGAGCTATGGCAGGAGCAAACTGCGCGCAGGAGATGAAATCATCGTCTCCACGATGGAACACCATTCCAACATCGTCCCCTGGCAGCTAGTGTGCGAACAGACCGGCGCCGTCCTCAAGGTCATTCCGATCAATGACGCCGGCGAATTGAGTATGGACGATTATAAAAACCTGCTGGGCGATAAAACCCGGATTGTTGCAATCACCCATATCTCCAATGCCCTGGGCAGCATCAATCCGATTGCCGAGATCACTGCCCTGGCCCATGCGGTCAACGCCGTTGTGGTTATCGACGGCGCCCAGGCGGCGCCCCATACCAAGCTGGACATGGCAGCTCTGGATTGTGACTTCTACACCTTTTCCGGCCATAAACTGTTCGGCCCCACGGGGATCGGCGTACTCTACGGGAAACAGGCGCTGTTGGAGGATATGCCTCCGTACCATGGCGGCGGCGATATGATCAAGATGGTCACATTTGAAAAGACCTTATACAACGACCTGCCTTACAAGTTTGAGGCAGGCACGCCGTACATCGCCGGGGTTATCGGTCTGGGCGCGGCGGTTGATTATGTCAGCAAGGTCGGTCTGGACCGGATAAGCGATTACGAACACGAGTTGTTGCAGTACGCCACCAGCGCAGCCGGCACAATCCCGGGGTTGAGGCTGATCGGTACGGCAGCACAGAAGGCCAGTATCTTATCGTTTGTTATTGACGGCATACACCCCCATGACCTGGGTACCATACTGGACCATGACGGGATAGCCATCAGGACAGGTCACCATTGCGCCATGCCGGTCATGGAACGTTATGGTATCCCCGCCACGGCCAGGGCTTCTTTTGCTTTCTACAACACGACAGAAGAAGTGGATAAATTGATTACAGGGATCGATAAGGCACAAAATATATTCAAATAACGACGATGTTCGACTTAAAAGATTTATACCAGGAAGTGATCGTCGATCACAATCGCAGCCCCAGGAATTTCGGTGAACTGGACTCGCCCCAGAAGGCCCTGGAAGGATTCAATCCCCTGTGCGGCGACCGGCTGACACTGTATTTAAACTTGGATGGCGATCAGATATCCAACATCAAATTCAGCGGTTCCGGCTGCGCCATCTCCATTGCGTCTGCTTCGTTGATGACGGAGGGCGTCAAGGGGAAATCCTTACAGGAGGCAGAGACGGTCTTCGCTGATTTTCACGAACTGCTGACCGGCGCCGACGCGGAGACTGATTTAAACCGCATGGGAAAGCTGGCGGTCCTGGCCGGCGTACGCGATTACCCCAGCCGGGTGAAATGCGCAACCTTATGCTGGCACACCCTGCATGCGCTTATGGCCGGCGGCGATGCCCCGGTGTCTACGGAATAATCATGTATACCAACGATCCTGTTACAGTTGAGCGTGAATGCGACGCCATACTCATCCCGACCGGGACGCCCATCACCTTGCCTGAAGGCAGCCTCGTGTTTATTACCCAGGCGCTGGGGGGAAATTACACGGTCAACATCAACGGTAATCTTGCCCAGGTGGGGCCGAAGGACGCGGATGCCCTCGGTTTTGATGTGTCTGAATATCTCAACCAGGATCTGGAACCCAATGAAGACGGCTCCGTCAATGAAGAACATCTGTGGGATCAGATGCGTACCTGTTACGACCCTGAAATCCCGATAAATATCGTTGAACTCGGACTGGTTTACGATTGCCGGATAGCGCGCTCGGATGAAGCGGAAAACCAGGTGGATATCCTCATGACCCTGACGGCGCCGGCCTGCGGCATGGGGGATTTCCTGGCCGCCGACGTACAGAGTAAACTTGCCATAGTGCCGAACGTTGACAAGGTAAGCGTTGAACTGACCTTCGACCCGCCCTGGAGTCCGGATATGATGACTGAGGCGGCGCGTCTTGAAACCGGCCTGTTGTAACAGGGTACCATGTCGGACTGGGTAGACGTAGCTGCTGCCGGAGACTTCCCTTGCGGGGATTCCCGGGTCCTGTACGTCGAAGACGTCGGTATCGCCGTGGTCAACCTTGACGGGCAATATCATGCCTTGGAGAACCTCTGTACCCATGACAATGCAACCCTGCTAGACGGTTCCTGCGATCCGGAAGACTTGATTGAAGAAGGGGAAATTACCTGTCCCCGGCACGGCGCGCGTTTTTGCATTCGCACCGGCGAGGCGCTCAGCCCGCCGGCTTACGAACCCGTAACTGTTTTTCCCACGCGTATCGAAAATGGCAGGGTTCAGGTATTGCTGGATTTTTAGAATCCACGGTTGACGTGGACAAAAATTCTGGTTTATCTTCCGATACAACGATACAACAAATAAAAGACACAATGTCTATTGAACAAACTTTGTCGATTATCAAACCCGATGCCGTAGCCGGGAACCTGATAGGCGCCATATACCAACGTTTTGAAGACGCCAAGCTGAAAATAGTTGCGGCAAAAATGCTGCATCTCAACGAACAACAGGCAGCCGAATTTTATTCCGTTCACGAGGAAAGACCTTTTTTCCGGGAACTGGTGGATTTCATGGTTTCCGGACCCATCATGGTACAGGTACTGGAAGGCGACAGCGCTATTGCAAAGAACCGTGAACTGATGGGAGCGACCTTTCCCAGGAATGCCGAACCCGGCACCATTCGCGCGGACTTCTGTGACCGCGCTGGTGACCAGGGTGAAAACGCGGTGCATGGCTCCGATGGTTCGGAAACGGCGCTGAGCGAAATCCGCTTTTTTTTCCGCGCAGACGAAATTTGCCCGCGCAGCAGGTGACCCGGCGTGAATCCGAGCGTCAATCTGTTCGACCTGAACCAAACCGCCATGCGTGATTATTTCACCGACATGTCGGAAAAACCTTTTCGCGCATCACAGGTGATGAAATGGGTCTACCACCAGGGGGTGACCGACTTTGAATCCATGACCAACTTGAGTAAAACCTTGCGTGATCACCTGGCCAATAATACTTGTTCACCTCTCCCGGCTATTATCAGTGAGAAAATTTCAGTGGACGGTACCCGTAAATGGCTACTGCAGGTTGACGCCGATAACGCAATTGAAACTGTATTTATACCGGAACCCAACAGGGGTACATTGTGTATATCATCACAGGCAGGTTGTGCTCTGAACTGCGCCTTCTGTTCAACCGGCAAACAAGGCTACGGTCGCAACCTGTCGCTGGCGGAAATCATCGGCCAGGTTTGGACGGCTAATAAACAACTGGGCTATTTCGCCAGCCGCAAGCGTATCATCAGCAATATAGTCCTTATGGGAATGGGAGAACCGTTACTCAATTTCGATAATGTTGTTAACGCGGTTGAATTGATAACTGATGACCTTGGGTTTGGTCTGGCAAATAAACGCGTCACCCTGAGTACCGCCGGTATTGCGCCCGGCATCACCAAACTGTCAAAATGCAGCAAGATCAGCCTGGCGGTATCATTACATGCTGCCAACGATGCACTCAGGGATAAATTGGTGCCGATTAACAGGACTTATCCAATTCGCGAACTGTTATCCGCCTGCCGCCGTTACAGTGAAGCCACAGGCGGAGAACTCATCACATTTGAATACGTCTTGCTAAACGGGATAAACGACTCCCTGAACGACGCCCGGGAACTGGCGAAAATATTGAAGGGTTTCCCGGCCAAGGTAAACCTGCTCATTTTCAACCCGTTCCCTGCTACTGAGTTCAGCCGATCTTCCATGGAAACCACGGACCGGTTCCGCGCTATACTGACTGGGTCCGGCATCATTACCATTACACGAAAAACCCGCGGTGACGACATTGATGCAGCCTGCGGTCAACTGGTCGGGCGCGTAACGCCGCGCGCCAGGCACAGACACACGCAGGGCATGGCAACCGGGTCAGCCTGATATATGTACGATAAGCAGAATACCGAAGCCAGGACTTCCGTCGGCGCACACCTGAAACGCCTGCGTGAAGAAAAAAACCTCACCATAGCAGAGGTCTCTTCCCGGCTGTACCTGCAACCAAACATCATTGAGGCATTGGAACAGGACGACCATGAAAACCTGCCGACCGGTACCTATGTCTACGGCTACCTGCAGAATTACGCAAAATTGCTGGACACGCCCGCTGACCGGGTTGTGTCGATGTTTAAGGAAGATATTGATATCTCGGCGCAGCCGGAACCTGTGCGGGAAGTTGCACCTGAGTTGAAACCGGAACAGTCAAATAAATGGCCTTACACGCTTCTGTATCTTATCATATTTGTTGCGATTCTGCTGCCGCTTACCTGGTGGTGGGGCCAGCGCACCCTGGGTCCGGCAACGCCTGGGTGGACATTTCCGGGCAGCGCTGACGCTCCTTTGGGACTAGCCTACCCCATCACGATTGTGGAACATCCTGATACGCCTTTCTATCGTGCGCCGAATACGGAACAAATGGATAAGGTTCAAGCTGCAGCGCAGGAACAAACAACGGAGTCACAAACCGCGCCGGCACAAACGCAGGGTGCACAAACTACGGACACAGACAAGGAATTTGAAGTCGCTCCTTCCACGTATGATAAGAATATGATTACCACGGGTATCGGTCCTGATTCGATCAAGGTGGTTGTTTCGGAAGATTGCTGGGTTGAAATATTCGATACCGACAACAAGAAGATATTTTATGACCTTGCCCGTGCGGGTCAGACACTGATATTAAACGGTACAGCCCCGTTTTCTGTCCTGCTGGGTAATTCGGCCGGCGCCATTATTGAATTCAATAATATCCCCTTCGACACTACCTCTTACAGGTCAAGAATTGGTATGGCCCGGTTCGTGCTCGGGAGGATCAATAGCGCCTCTTATGGAGAAACTGCAAGCCGTCAGGGGGATGCACGATACGCTGCCTGGTGATGCGCTTAAATGGCGCCTCCTTGAGCAAACTATCCAGTCCGTCCTGCAATCTTATTGCTACCAGGAAATTCGTCTCCCCATTATTGAAAAAACCGAGTTGTTTTCGCGCAGCATCGGCGCGGGTACGGATATTGTGAATAAGGAAATGTATACCTTTCGGGACCGCAACGATGAACTTCTGACTCTGCGCCCGGAGGGAACCGCAGGATGCGTACGCGCCTTGCTGCAGCACGGAGTAATTTATTCCGGGCCGCAAAGGGTCTGGTACCAGGGACCCATGTTCCGCCGTGAAAGACCACAAAAAGGACGGCAAAGACAATTCTATCAGGTCGGCGCTGAGGCATTTGGCATAGACAGCGCTGAAATTGACGCGGAGCTCATATTAATATGCTCACGTACCTGGAATGTGCTGGGGATCAAGGATGTGCGCTTGCAGTTGAATTCTCTGGGTAGTTACGCAGCACGACAAAAATATCGTCATCTATTGGTCGATTTCTTGTCCGATCACAAGGATCAGTTGGATGAGGACAGTATCAATCGACTGGAAACCAACCCTCTGAGAATACTCGATAGCAAAAATCCTGCTATGCAAGCCCTAATCGGGTCAGCACCGTCACTGCTTGATTCTATCGATGAAGAATCTGCTGAGCATTTTGCCGTTCTGGGTGATTTGCTGGATGCAAACGGGGTGGATTACGAAATAAATCCCCGGCTTGTACGCGGGCTGGATTATTACAACCGCACCGTGTTTGAGTGGATCACCGACAGGCTTGGCGCCCAGGGGACCATCTGCGCAGGCGGTCGTTATGATGACCTGGTCGCCCAGGTCGGCGGGAAGCCCACCCCGGCAGTCGGCTTTGCCATGGGGATCGAGCGTATCCTGGAGTTAACGGAGTTCAGCAGTGTGGAATTGAATACAAATTTTCCCCGGATTTACCAGATCATGGTAGGTGACGCCGCGCTGAAAAACGGCCTCATGCTAGCGGAGCGGCTACGGGATAAAATTCCGGCGCTGCGTCTCCTGATGCACTGTGGTGGCGGCAGTTTCAAGAGCCAGTTCAAGAAAGCGGATAAATCACAAGCTGATTACGCATTAATCCTGGGCGTTGATGAGGTGGAGAAAAATACTGTCCAGGTTAAACCGTTGCGCGAGGATAAGGAACAATATGAAATCTCTCAGGACAATCTGGTACATGAAATAACCAGGCTGTTTGATAAATTCCGGGGACAGATTTAAATCTGTCCCCTTCTTCTTCTCGCAGGGCAACCGCATACTTTTGGATTCTGTTGCAGACGACAGGAAACCAACCGGAAAACACCGCCCGTCATGCTGGCGAATGCCAGCATCCAGTCAAACAACAGCGCATGATCAGGGTGATGAAGGGTTATTCACTGGATTCTGGCCTGCGCCAGAATGACGGAATCGGGCAAAAACATCTGAATTCAAAAGTATGCGTTTGCCCTACTTCTTCTCGAAATCCCCTTTCCTTTCATTGTATAATCGTGTTCTTATCGGGAAACTGGAGAATTTCTTGGACGCTTACACAGCTGAAGCGCAACAGATCGAAGAGATAAAAAAGTGGTGGCGCGAAAACGGATTATCCGTTGTGCTTAGCCTTACACTGGGTATATCAGCTATTTTCGGCTGGCGTTACTGGCAAGACGTGAAGATAGAACAGGCGGAGTCCGCATCCGTCCTGTACTCCGAGATGGTTGTCGCATTGCAGAATGAGAACGGAACTAAAACCCGGGATTTCGCCACCAGAATACTGGCAGAATATAAGGGCACAACATATGGAGTATTTGCTTTGTTGGCGCTGGCCAATCTGGCTGTAGCCGATGATGACCTGGATACTGCCGAGACACACCTGCGCCAGGCCCTCAAGCAAAGCAAGGATGCATCATTTTCTCACGTTATCAGTTTGAGGCTGATCCGCATCCTCATCAGCCAGAATAAACTGGATGAAGCAAGCAACCTGATCACCCGGCAGGAAAAAGCAGAGTACGCATCCAGTTATGATGAGTTAATGGGCGATATAAGCGTTTTGCAGGGAGAAATCGAATCGGCGCGCGCTTCATATCAGCAGTCAATCAATAAAGCACGCATCGAAGGACGGGATATTTCAACACTTGAACGCAAACTTAACAATATTGGACATCCGTAATTTTTCCATCCGTTTCATTATCTTAGCTGTTTTGTCAGTCCTCTTCGGCTGTGCCGCTACGGAAAGAGTAACGAATTATTTCAAGGGGGGTAGTGACAATGCCGAACCGCCCAATCCCCTGGTCGAATTCAGGCAACTCGTCAGCGTTATTGAACTCTGGAAAAAGAATAACGGGGTAGGTACGGACGAACAATACCTGAAGCTGGCTCCGGTCATTGTCAATCAGCGCTTATACGTTGTGGATTCTGCCGGTAACGTCGGGGCTATGGATGCGATAAACGGCAAACGGTTGTGGCAGAAGAAAATTTCCGCGTCAGAATCGGTTGACGGGAAATCCGGTTGGTTTCGAGGTGGCGATATTCACATAACAGGAGGGCCTGGTTACGGCGAAAATACGCTTATGCTCGGCTCCCAGGAGGGAGAGGTGATCTCCCTGTCCGCTGAAAACGGCAGCGAGCTGTGGCGAACCCGGGTGTCGAGTGAGATATTATCTCCCCCGCAAAGGACAGCTGACGTCGCCATCGTAAGAACAATTGATGGAAAGGTGTTCGGTATCGATGCTAATAAGGGGAGAAGGCTGTGGATTTATGACAGGACGGTGCCGCCATTGACACTCAGGGGCACGAGCACACCGGCAATTGACAGCGGCATTGTGGTAGCCGGTTTCGACGGCGGGAAAATGGCCGCGCTGGACGTGCGAACAGGTAAATTATTGTGGGAGACCAGCATTGCTGCTGCCCGGGGGCGTTCCGAACTTGAACGGATGGTCGATATTGATTCTGAGCCGATGATAGTAGACGGCGTTGTCTACATCGCCACGTTTCAGGGTCATGTTGCAGCCGTGCAGTTGGAGACCGGCAGGATCCTGTGGAGCAATGATCTCTCATCTTATGCCGGTTTCAGTGCAGATGAGCAAAGCATCTATATCACTGACGAAGACAGCCATGTCTGGGCATTGGACAGGATTAATGGAACGATCCTGTGGGAACAGGAGAACCTTCACGCGCGGGCGGTTACCGCACCTGGGGCTGTGGGAGATCAAATCGTTGTAGGCGACCTGGAAGGTTATTTACACTGGATCAACAAGAAAACCGGTGAGTTCTCTGCCCGGCTACGATTATGCAAGAAACCTGTTATTGCAAAACCCATTGTTGTGGGTAAGATAGTCTACGCTTATTGTAGCGACGGCAGGTTGGCCGCCTATACCTACCGCTGAGAGCGGTAGTTAAAAAAGACAGATTCCGGAGTTTCCCGCGCAACTGAAGTCCGGTCTTTTGATTATTTCATTACAGAACCTGTCCCCTTTTTGCCATGACACCCGTAATTGCCATTGTCGGCTGTCCCAACGTCGGAAAATCGACGTTATTCAACCGCTTAACCCGTTCCCGTTCAGCGCTGGTCGCGAATGAACCCGGGGTAACCAGGGACCGTCAATACGGCTATGCCATGGTGCAGAACTCCGGCATCCTGCTGATTGACACCGGCGGTATAGCCGGCAGCATTGAGGACCCAAATCAGATACTCGGATCGGTCAGTGAGCAAACCATGCAGGCCATCCACGAGGCAGATGTCGTCTTGTGGCTGGTAGACGGTCGTTCGGGATTGAGCGCGGGCGATCTGGACTTGGCTGCAATCATGAGGACAGTAGCAAAACCGGTGTTTCTGGTGGTGAATAAAATCGACGGGATCGGGGCAGATACTGCCGTTGCCGAGTTTCATTCCATCGGGGGATTTGCCCCGCCCATAGCCGTTTCGGCGGAAGCAGGAGACGGAATTAGCGACTTGCTGGATGCGCTCGCCGCAGCCTTTCCGGACAGGGCTGCCGTTCCGGCCGAAACGCCCGGCACCGTCAGGATATCCATAGTCGGCCGTCCCAACGTCGGTAAATCAACCCTGATCAATCGGATCACGGGGGAAAACAGGGTACTGACCTCGGCATTACCGGGAACCACCCGTGACAGCATCACGGTACCGCTTCAACGCCGCCAGAAAGAATACATCCTGACAGACACGGCCGGTATCCGCAGGCGCGGGAAGGTTACCGATAAAATCGAAAAGTTCAGCATCATTAAAAGCCTGAAAGCCATCGAGATGTGTCACATCGTCATTTTGGTCCTGGACGCCCGTGATGTCATTTCAGACCAGGACCAGACCTTGCTCGGAATGATCAGTCAATCGGGTAAATCCCTGATTATCGCGGTCAACAAGTGGGATGGCCTGGGTCATCAACAGAAGCAGACCATTCAGCGCCAACTTGAGAGGAAAACCGGTTTTATTGATTATGCCTGTATTCACCATATATCGGCATTGCACGGCACGGGTGTAGGAAAGCTGTTCGACAGCATCGACAAAATTACCCGATCATGGCAACAGAATTTTAACTCCTCTACCATCACCGGTTTTCTCCATGAGGCACTGGCGGCAAATCCTCCGCCCCTGGTCCGGGGACGGCGCATCAAGCTCAAGTTCGCCCACCTGGGAGGCCATGACCCCGTCCGGGTCATCATCCATGGAAATCAGACCCAGGACACCCCGGCAAATTACCAGCGTTATCTGGCCCATCATTTCCGCAAAAGAATGAAGCTGACGGGAACGCCTGTCTTCATCGAGTTCAAGCACGGTGATAATCCGTACAAATCGTTGCGCAATACACTGACCAAACGTCAAATCCGCAAACGCCGGCGGATAATCGGGCACTCCAGGAAAAACTGAGCTTGATTAACCAGCCATGTCAGAGCTGTTACCTGACAGATATTCAATCACATCAGAGTTTTATATATCTGACGGATCTGCAATTAATCTGTTGGGGTAGCCGTGCACTAAAATAACCTTGTTTCCCTTATTAAAAATCCTGTTACCTTCATCAATTTGTGCAACTGTTAACAATATTCCATTCGACGTCTCGATGACGTACTGTGTTGCAGGATATACGTTATCTTGCCCTTCGATGTAGTCCCCGATGACTGCACCTAAAATAATGCCTGCAATTATTACAGCTGCGTTATCGGAACCTCCACCGGCTATCCCACCTCCTGCGGTTGCGCCGAGAGCAGCTCCGACACCCGACGTATCGCCTTGTATATATACCGGCTCCGCAGACAACACCACCGACCTGACTGATCTTTCAGCATTCCCTATGGTTTGAACCCGATATTTACCAGTGCCGTCTACACTGGAGCAGGCAATGAGGGTTTGGGTGATAACCAAGCAGATTAAAATCTTCCCAAGCGAGGTGTTCACTTTTGGCTTCCTTCGAAAACCGGTTTACTCAAATCTGCTCGTTCAAGAATATTTATGAATTCAGCAATATTGTTTCTTACTGCTCTATTCCCAGATTCTACTGCCCTGGTAACACCGTAAAACGCATAATCCACAGGCACAACCCCTTCAGTAGAAATTTCCTGTGCAAATAATAAATCTCCATTTGCCCTATCAACTATTTCGTATATAGCTGACGCTGTGGTTTTCATTGCTAACCCGGCAGCAGGCAGGTCATATTCAGTAACTCGCACAGATAAATTAATTTTTTTATCGGCATCATCAATGAATATCAGAGACCGGTTTAAGGCATCTTGAAGGGCTTCTTTCCAAATGGCCGGTATTGTTGTGATCATTCTTCCCGGTCCTAAATTAGAATCGACCTGCTTTTGTTTAGATTGCGGGGCAAATCCTACTGTCAGAGAAACCAGTTTGACATTCTTTCAGGAAGATACCATTCCTACCGATTCTACTGTGAAGTCTATCGGTGGAACGCTGGTACAACCTGCCAATAAAACAAACATAAATATAAGCGTGTATTTCACTTTTTTTCTCATTCTTTCCTCTCCTGAATTATTAACCTCTGAGCATCCACATAGTGGCGACACCAGAATATGTTAATGTCGCCTGAATAATGAATCAAAAGGAACCATCTACCCCCAATCCTGCCTTAGAATGTGCGGGAATCAAAAAAGCCCTGCCCGTATAAAAAGTTGTGTGCCAAATGACTTTCACCCGACGGTACAGCAGGCAAGACTCGTGCAAATTATACTGTACATAACAGCAAGTACCAATGATGTATTGACCGGCCGCGGCGTATTAGCGTGTTTTACCGAGTTGATGCGGCAGATGCAGAACACGGACTTGTCGGGGGATTGGCTGCTGCACTTGGGTGAGAACATAACCGGAATCGAGGCGTTGGCAAAGGTTAACCAGCAAGTGTTGGCTTTGATCCTGGGCGGGTATCAACAGGAAATTAAATGTCCTCTAGTGGATAAAGAAATAATCGTCTCAGTCATTCTGTAATCAGTCTGTTTCTGGCAGCGGTTCTGGTTTCATCACCGGCGCACACTTGACAGCCATTGTGGTGATGAGGACACAACGGCGCGTATTCCGTTGGGTCCCGCATGGACCCTACTCTGCAATCAAGAGGATATATGACTGCAATGTCTACGTTGCCAACGCGAACATTATGCTTGCAATACCGGGGCGAACCATATATGAGAAATGCGGGTTAGGACTTTAGTCATTTAATGGTAAAATCTTCATTATGATCGACCGGCCCTATATTAAATATTTCCATATAAAAGGTTTCCGCTCATTTGCTGACATAGAGTTCCATCTGCAATCAGGAGCGAATGTTTTGATTGGCGCAAACGGATCTGGGAAATCAAACTTTATTCGTTTCTTCGAGATGCTGAGTTGGATGTTAAAATCGCGGCGGCTTGCGGAGTTTGTCGCATTACAAGGTGGTGCAGATGATCAACTGCACGGCGGCAGTGAAAAGACGCCAATACTCAACGCTGAAATCACCATACTAACTAAAGAAGGAAGAAATGACTACCAGTTTGCTCTTACGCATGCCCATCCAGACCGGCTATTGTTCACACAAGAAGCATTCCGCTTTAATCGAAAGATATTTGATAGTGAAGCTCCTTGGCAATATCTCGAAAATGGGCACCAAGAGGCAAAGATTGTCGAGGTTGCCCAATCCTCCTACACAGTTCAAACCCCACAACTCAATAAACGAACCGCTCGAACAGTTACACATTTGTTACGGAATTGCGACGTTTATCAATTTCATAACACTGCTACTACATCAAACTTTATGAAAAAGTGGGATGCAGAAGATCATAGCCGTATGCGAAGCGATGGTGGCAACCTGCCAGCCATCCTGTACTGGCTAGAACAGGAAGATCTGCAGAGATATGAACGAATCTGCCACCACGTACAGCGCGTATTGCCGGGATTCGACAGCTTTCAGATCGAGGAACAACACGGGAAGGTGGCTCTGCGTTGGCGTTCCAAATACTCGGACAAGACCTACGGAACACATCTATCATCAGACGGTTCATTACGTTTCTTCGCACTTGTCACATTGCTGAATCTGCCGGTGGAAATGCTACCGGATGTGTTGCTGCTAGATGAACCAGAACTAGGCCTGCATCCTAAAGCGGTCGTGCTAATCGGCGAGATGATACAATCATTGGCTCAGGATCGTCAGATAATTGTAGCAACCCAGTCGCCATTGATGGTTGACACGTTTGAACTCGATCAACTATTTGTACTGGAAATGGTAGAAGGTCGAACCGAGTTGCACACTCAAAACGTGCAGGCGCTCCAGGTCTGGCTAGATGACTTTAGTGTCGGAGAACTCTGGCAGAAAAACCTACTTGGTGGAAGGCCTTGATACGTTTGGCTATCTCCGTAGAAGGACAAACGGAGGAAGAATTTGTTCGGAAGGTCCTTGCGCACCACCTACATAGCAGAGATGTCTTTGTAACTCCTGTGCTGCTAGGTCGGGCGCGGTATAACGTTCAAGGTGGTGGCAATGTCACAATTAACAGGCTTTCGCGTGAATTGCAGCATCTTCGGTATAGTTTCGATGTCGTGACCTCCTTGGTGGATTTCTACGGATTTAAAGACAAGAATGAAATGTCTCCCCACATGCTCGTACAGGCCATTGAGAATAGCATTGAACAATTCGAGGAGAGAAATATATTCCCGTACGTCCAGGTTCACGAGTTTGAAGGGTTGTTGTTCTCTGATGTAAACGCATTCAAAAGCGTATGGGATAATGCTCCTTTGGTTGACCTTCGGAAGATTAGAGCAACATTCGGCACTCCCGAGGAGATCAATGACAGTTCGGAGACAGCACCAAGCAAGCGTATCTCAAAGCTGATCCCTGGCTACCGCAAGACACTGCACGGTCCATCTCTGGCACATGAAATCGGATTAGATAAATTAAAATACGAATGTCCTGGATTTAACGCTTGGCTGAGTCGCCTCGAATCTCTTAGAGAACTTTAATAATTAACTGGAAAAGTCGCAGATGAGATTTATATCTGCAAAATTCTGGTTGCAGACTGATAACAACCAGAGGATACTCTGATCAAGTCCCGTTTTTTTAGATTAATCGGGTCACATCAGAGTTGGCCAGCGAGTTGTCCTCATCTGTGTAATTCACGGAGTTTTAATCCACTCAGCACTAAATCTGCCTTGTAATTAGGGTGTTGTATCCGTTCAAAGTCATGGTCGTAAAGTTCATAGACTTCATCTGAATACGGAGTGGTCCCGCCACTCTGTGATGTAGTCGTACGGGATCATATGTCCGGCTCCAGCTCTGTATTCACGACCAGCTTCCAGTTGGGAGTGCGGTGGCTGTCTGCCCCTTCATGCCCCGGCAGCAACATCGTATATGCGCGTGCGTGTTCGTGAACGTAGGTCCGGATATGATCGGCAGCGGCGGCCTGCTCGACCAGCTCCAGGATGTAACCGAGCCGCTGGACCCAGGTGATGGGCGCCGTTATCGCAGCTGTTATTAATGCTGCCGGGTCGATCTCGCTGGCGAGTTCAGACAGGATTGTCGCGACCTGGTCCAGCCCGCCGACATGTTCCGGGTAACCGACAAGGTCAAGCGCGGTTGCTTCCGGTGTCGAAACGCGAAGTTCGCCGCGCTCTGTATTGAACGAACGCACCGGTATTTCCTCAATCTTCTTTCTGGCGATGAATCTGACCCGCACTTTGCTGCAACGAATAGGTCTGCGGTTTCTTGCCAGGAAGACCTGGAATTCCTGCGGACGCTGGTGTGCCGCCCCGTAGTATTGTGCGGCGGTCAGCAGGCCTGCATAATAGTTCAGTCCCTTGTACTTCATCAGGTCCGGAATGAACTGATGCGCAGGCAGACAGCCCAAGGAGCGGTATTCGGGCGGGGTGATGACGTAGAATCCGCGGGCGGGAGACGCAATCTGCCCCTGTTTGGCGAGCCGATTCAAAGCCAGTTTGCAGGCGTCCGGTGAGACCTTTAGTGCTGCGCGCGCATCTTCCGAGGTGAAGCTGTAATGCCCCTTCGACATCAGTTGTGTGATGAGATCTTTGGCCGTAATGCGTTCTGAATTCAATTTCACTTTCTAAAAGTATCAAAAAATGATACGTTTTGCAAGTCAAATCGTAAAAACCCAGCAGTCCCCGCTAACTCCCGGGATCGAGGGCATCCTGCCCTCGTGGAGGGCGAAACGCCCTCCCTCCCAGGGAAACAGGCCACCTTATGGTCAGAGTATGCCCGAATCCGACAAGAATCACTGTGACTCCTGGAGGACGGATTTAAATCCGTCGCCTTTTGTCACTTATATTTAATTTATCGGATAGCGGTCGCGGATTAATGCCAGTATGCGAGCAGCCGCATCAGTGGTTTCCCATTCATCATCTTCATTAACCACGATTAATTCGGTCCTGCTGCCAACCCCCGTCAGGCTTATCTGATATGAAGTCTCTGCGGACTTGCTACCTTTCCAGAAAGCCAGTTTGGAGAAAAAGCCTTTCTTCTCGCGGCTTTGCACAGTCCCTGAATTGATCAGATAAACACCTTTGGCGGCATCCCCGCCGGTTATCTGCAGTCCACTGTTTTGCAAGGCGGTACCCGTATTTTTCCAGGCTTGTTCGAAGGCTTCGGGAATGCTCAGGTACATTTTACCTTCACCTGCGTCAACCACTCGAAGATCAGTGCCCGGCCGCGCCAGGGCTGAATCGGCGGCAGTTTCATCAGAGACGGCAACCGGCGCGCGCCGGCCGGCCGGTTCGCCGGCGTCAATAAAAAGGCTGAGATCGGATACAAATTGTCTTTCCAGCCCGGAGTCTTTTTCCTGGTCAAGCCAGTCTGCATTGCTATCGAGTCGGGTCTGGCGCTGCTGGCTGATAATCAGGACGCTGACATCGGGCGTATCGCCCTGTTCCGCAAATATTTTATATTTATGACGATATATCAGGCCGGTCTGCTCACTGGCCTGTGACCAGCCCGTTTCCAGCACCCCCAGATCCGCGTCTTCCAGTTCAATGGGATAGTTTTTTTCCTCAAAAAATTCGAGCAACTCCGGCCAAAGCAGATCTATCGGCTTAGATACGGATATCCATTGTTCATCCGTGTCCGTGGTCCCCATTGTTAGCCGAGCCGTACCCGGCGCCTGCGGCTTTTTATAACGAGATAAGGTCGCCGGCGCTTCATTCGGAATATTCATGGAATCATTAATGGCATCCGCAGTTAAATCAGGAGGGATCTCCAAATCGGGCATGCTCTCGCTTTTTTTGTATTCACTCTTTTTGTCAGGCAGGATTTTCCCTATATCAGGCATATAAGAACAGGATGTTAATAAACACATTGCGAATGCGCCCATTGCTATTGTTAAAATCGGTTTTCTCATAAATCACAGTACCTCAGCTTGTTTCATGGCGGCCTCAACGTGTGGATGCAACGCCTCAGATAACCAGGTCATGGGTAAACGGATTCCATCTTCAATAAGTCCCAGGCGATGGACGGCCCACTTGACCGGTATCGGGTTGGACTCCAGAAATAAGGATTGGTGCAATCCCAGCAGTTTTGCATCAATGGTCTTGGCCGCGTCCCGGTGGCCGAACCGAGCCAGGCGACATAATTCATACATTGCAGTCGGTGCGGCGTTGGCGGTCACAGAGATAACGCCGTCACCTCCCATGAGTATAAAATCACAGGCAGTCTCATCATCTCCACTTAACAGTAGAAAATCATCACCACAGTCTTCCCTGATGGTTTTTACGCGGGTCAAGTCACCTGTCGCCTCCTTGATCCCGATGATATTATCGAGCCGTGCGAGTCTGGACACAGTTTCAGGCAACATATCGCAAGCCGTACGACCGGGGACGTTGTATAAAATCTGCGGGACAGGCACACTGGCGGCAATGACCTTGAAATGCTCATACAAGCCCGACTGGGTCGGCTTATTGTAATAAGGCGTTACCAGCAAACAGGCGTCGGCCCCTGCTTTCTTGGCATAGGCCGTTAATTCTATGGCTTCGATAGTTGAGTTTGCGCCGGTTCCGGCGATGACGGGTATGCGTTTGTTGACAATTTCCACAATCCGTTTGATGACCTCACAATGTTCTGCCGGCATCAGGGTGGCAGATTCACCCGTCGTACCCACAGCTACAATAGCGTCAGTTTTGTTGTCAATATGGTACTCAAGCAACCGTTCCAACCCCTCCAGGTCCAACGGCGTATCCGCTCCAATGCCGCTCTTCATGGGGGTAACAATGGCAACAAGACTACCTGTAAACATGTCGTTCGAATTCTGCAAGGTGGTGAAATCCGGTGTATTAATAACCCATAACTATTCCCCTGCTAGCACAAAATTTCCCATATTGCGTATAATGAGGGGAGATACATCCATTATTGTACAATATGATAAATATGGTACTTGTCCGACCCGCTAATGACAAGATAATTAGGAAACTGTATACTCTGTGGTATCCCTCTTGAACGCCAGCTTTATAGTTGCTTTACCCGAACCACAATAATGATACAGTTTCTTGCCCTGACCGTCATCGGTAAGTACGATGCTGCCCTGCCCGAACGATTGACCGGCGCCATCGCAGAATGCGAGTGCAATATCCGGGAAAGCCGGATATCCATACTGGGACAGGAATTTTCCATGATGTTGCTCCTCTCCGGAAACTGGAACGCCGTTGTAAAGGTTGAAGATGCCCTCAACAGGCTGGGAAAAGAGCAGGATTTATCCATCAATATGCGTCGGACCGAATTAAACAAATCACAAAAAAACCTGATGCCTTACGCCATTGATGTCATATGCAGCGACCGCGTCGGCGTGGTAAACCGCATTACCCGTTTTATCCAGGACAGCGGTATTCAAATTCGTGATTTACACACAACGACATACGAAGCGTCTCACACCGGTACCGAGATGTTCTCACTGCACTTGACCATTCATGTTCCGGTCGAGATATCCATCTCGACATTGCGCAATGACTTTCTGGAATTCTGTGACCAGTTGAACCTGGATGCGATTATCGAACCGGTGAAATAAGAATAACTATCAACCTGGGATAACACAACATGAGTACAATAAACTTAGGCGACACGGTGTCGGACTTTGAGCTTGCGGCTACCGGCGACAAAACCATCAAATTATCTGATCTTAAGGGAAATAACGTAATCATATACTTCTACCCTAAAGACAGCACTCCCGGTTGCACCCTGGAGGGACAGGATTTTCGGGATAATATCGAAGAGTTCACCTCGCGCAAAACGGTCATCCTCGGTGTTTCCAGGGACAGTGTAAAATCCCATGAAAAATTCAAATCCAACCAGGCATTCCCGTTTGACTTGTTATCTGACGAGGCCGAACAGCTTTGCACGCTGTTTGATGTCATCAAGGAAAAAAACATGTACGGCAGGAAAGTGATGGGAATAGAACGCAGCACGTTCCTGATAGATGAAACGGGTAAACTCCGTAATGAGTGGCGCAAGGTCAAGGTAAAAGGGCACGTGAACGACGTACTTGAAGCGGTTAAAGCCCTCTGAATAAACAGAAGCCGCTTTCCCTGTTGGTGGAATGGCGCTATGCGCCTGTTTCCGACAGTTGCTCTTCCTTGGTGGGCCAGACGTTGATCAACGCCTTGACCAGGGTAGCCAACGGAATGGCGAAAAATACGCCCCAAAACCCCCATAGCCCGCCAAACACCAGTATGGCAATGATAATTGCTACCGGATGCAGGTTGACAACGTCTGAAAACAGGACCGGCACCAGGACGTTGCCGTCCAGAAACTGGATAATGAAATAAGCGGCGATCAACCAGACAAACACCGACTCGAAACCCCACTGGAAATAAGCCACCAGCGCAATGGGCACCGTCACCACGGCGGCGCCAATATAAGGGATCAATACGGACAAACCCACCGTGATAGAGAGCAGGGAGGCATAATTCAACCCGAACAGCGTGAAAACAATATACGTCGTCGTGCCTACGATGACAATTTCATATACCTTGCCACGGATGTAATTGCCGATCTGCGCGTCCATTTCCTGCCACAGGTGTCTGACCAGGGTGCGGTCACTCGGCAGGAAACGGCTCAGCCAATCCAGGACCACATCCTTGTCCTTCAACAAAAAAAAGATCATCAACGGCACCAGGATTACGTAGACAAGGACCGTGATAATCGCAGGTATCGACGCCATGGAGACGGACACGAGTTCTTGTCCGAAATCACTGGCTCCGCGGCGTAAGGCGAGACCTATCTCGTTAACCAGTTCGGCAGAAATAATATCGGGATATTGCTCCGGCAGGCGCAGCAACAGTTCCTGGCCGCGGCTCAACATCCCGGGGAATTCCTGAAAAAACTGGCTTGCCTGCCCGGACAGAATCGGCAACAGACCGATTATGACGAAACCCATCAGCATGAGAAACAACAGGAATATCAATGAAACGGCCGTTATCCTGGGCACCTGCCTGGCGGTCAGTTTCACTATCGGCCCTTCAAGCATATAGGCAATCACGACTGCTGCAAGCAACGGCGCCAGCATGCCACCCATGAAATAGAGGATGACAAAGCCGGCTGCCAGAAAAATAACCAGCACGGCAGCCTGGGGGTCGGTAAAATAGCGCCGGTACCACTTGGAAAAAAAATCGAACATGTGTTTACCTCTGTCGCGGGCAACCGCATACAGCCGCTCAGCAGACAGACACCGGTAATCCCGTGTATCCTGTTGCCCTGGCCACACTCACATGATAACGTCAAACAAGGTAATAAACCAGCCGGGTATGACAGTTTTTCCTATTGTATCCAGGGCAACCGCATACTTTTGGATTCTGTTGCAGAAGACAGGAAACCAACCGGAAAACACCGCCCGTCATGCTGGCGAATGCCAGCATCCAGTCAAACAACAGCGCAGGCTCAGGGTAATGAAGGGTTATTCACTGGATTCCGGCCTGCGCCAGAATGACAGAATCGGGCAAAAACATCTGAATTCAAAAGTATGCGTTTGCCCTGCTATTGTATCCTTAACGATGAAAAACTCTTTCTGCCGCGACACAATCCGTTACCGCGTCGGGACCACTAATGGAACCTGAAACCCTTGCAACCGAGATAAAGACCTGGGGGATTGAAATCGGCTTCCAACAGGTCGGCATCACTGGCATCGACCTCACAGAAGACGAACACCACCTGCTTGACTGGCTCGACCGGGGAATGCACGGGGAGATGACCTACATGGAGCGCCACGGCGATAAACGTTCACGGCCTGCCCGGCTGCGACCGGGTACCCTACGGGTCATTTCGGCGCGAATGGATTATTTGCCCCCCCGGGCCAAACCTGCCCAGTCAGTGCTGGACAACCAGGAACTGGCCTACATATCCCGCTATGCGCTGGGCCGGGATTACCACAAGGTAATGCGTTCCCGGTTGAAAAAGCTGGCGCGCCGGGTTGAAGCGGCGATTGGTCCCTTCGGCTATCGGGTCTTCAGCGACACGGCGCCGGTATTGGAAAAGGCGCTGGCGCGTAACGCCGGGCTCGGCTGGATCGGGAAGCACAGTAACCTGCTGCATCCCGATGCCGGTTCATGGTTTTTCATCGGAGAAATATACACCGACCTGCCCCTGCCTACAGATACAAAGTTTGCCGGGGAACACTGCGGTACCTGTCAGGCCTGTATCGACATCTGCCCGACCCGGGCCATAGTCGCGCCCTATCAGGTCGATGCCCGGCGCTGCATATCCTACCTGACTATTGAATACCGCGGCGTTATTCCCGAGGAATTCCGCACCAGTATCGGCAACCGTATCTACGGTTGTGATGACTGTCAACTGGTGTGCCCCTGGAACAGCTTCGCACAATACTCTACTGAGCCGGACTACCTGCCGCGCCACCAGCTGGATACGGTGACATTAGTCGAATGCTTTCTCTGGAGTGAAACCGAATTTGATAAAAAAACGGAAGGCAGCGCCATCAGGCGCATCGGTTACGAATGCTGGTTAAGGAATCTTGCCGTCGCCCTGGGCAATGCCCCCACATCAACCCCGGTCATCAATGCCCTGAACACACGCAAGGACCATCCCTCCGCCCTGGTGCGCGAACATGTGGACTGGGCCCTGGCGCGACACGCATAAAACCGAACTGAATCTTGACACGCTTATGATGCGTTAAGATTACCCTACTAACCAGATTATGCGACATTAATATTTATTTGACTTATATATCGATATTCGATATGTTCAATCAATGATAAGGAATATAAGGGACAGGATAACAAAAGATATCTATGATGGAGTAGATAGTCGTTATTCCCGCAAGATACCGGTCGAGTTACACCGAAAATGCCATCGGAATAACCGACTACCACAAATAGCTATTTTGAGATAAAAAATGCTGCCCAAAAACAGACCTCCGACACATCCCGGAGAAATGCTCCTGGAAGAGTTTTTGAAACCTCTTGGTGTCAGCCAGAAGGAATTTGCGGTTCACCTTGGCTGGACCTATGCACGGCTCAATGAGATCATTAACGGCAAAAGAGGCGTTTCTGCCGATTCTGCGCTGGCATTCGGTGAAGCATTAAATACCGGGGCAGATTTCTGGTTAAACCTGCAGAAAAACCGGGATCTGTGGCATTCGATGCAAACTCACGAAAAAATCCTGCCGCTTAAAAAAGCCGGCTAGACAATGAACAGTTTCGCATGCTTCTGAACCTGGACACTTGTGAAAATAGTTCCTTATTATTTTCTACCAGCAAAGAGATCAAACTGGTCCCTGTAAGCGGAAATTCTTGTTTCAGCCAGTTTGATATATGCCGGATCGATGTCATAGGCCACGTAATTCCTTTTATCCTTTAAAGCAGACAGGCATACAGTCCCGCTGCCGGCAAACGGGTCAAGAATTACATCATCCTTGAACGAGTATAACTGAATCAACCGGTGCGGTAATTCTTCCGGGAACGGCGCCGGATGGCCGATTTTTTTTGCCGATACCGCCGGGAAGTCCCAAACGCTCTTGGTCCATTCGAGAAACCCCTCCTTCTCGATTGTATTTTCTTTATCTCCCTTTTTTCTTGAAAATGAATCCTTGGAAAAGACTAGGATGTACTCGTGAACATCTCTCAACACCGGGTTTGCTGCGGACTTCCAACTGCCCCAGGCAGTGGACGGACTGGCACTGGAACCCTTATTCCAGAGAATTTCCCCGCGCATCAGAAAACCGATGTTCTGCATTCCTTCAATGATATAACTGTGTAACGGGATATACGGCTTGCGTCCAAGATTCGCCACGTTAACACAGGCCCGACCGCCGGGAACCAGTACCCGATAGGTCTCCTGCCAAACGGCATTGAGCAATGCCAGATACTCATCAAGACTTAAATCCTCATCGTACTCTTTTGAAACGTTATATGGTGGAGATGTTATCATCAGGTGAACGCTGTTATCAGGCAGTTCGTCCATCACCTCACTTGATTTACAGAAGATTCTGTTCAAATACCCCTGAGGAATACTATTCTCAACATAGTTTACTTTTCCCCCGCTATCCAATCCTTCATAAAGCCTGGCACTGTAAAATTTTGAGGAATCATGGCTGATTCTTCCAGGTGTTCCGAATGCGCTTGTAGCCGTTCCCTGTTTGCGCTTTTGTAATTGAGGCGCCATCTCATTCCATAAACGCAAATATTCTCGCCTGCGCCTGGGAAGCGTCTGTTACCGGCAGCACGCCGATAACGGCAACCGCGCCCTTAACGGGCAAGGCATCCAGGTTATTCATGTTTTCGACCTGGTATTTACCTGCCCCCAGCATGATCTTGTGCACGGGAAAGCTTAAATCGTTACCCGGGTCCAGGCTCAGGGTATCGATGCCTATCCCGGCAACGTCCCGTTCCACAAGTAACCGCGCGGTGGCAACGGAAAACCCGGGGAAATGCAGCACGCCTGCCTCATCCTGGTTGACATAGGCTTGCGGTTCATGAAACTTTTTATACCATCCCGTGTTCATGACTACCAGGCTGCCAGGTTGAATACGGCCGTTCCGTTGCTCCCACAATAGTATGTCCTCAACGGATAATTGATAGTCAGGCTCCCGTGCGACCTTGTCCTGTACCTTGATGACTACAACGGGTGCGACCAGGTCATTCAGGTCCAGTTCATTAACGGATTGTTTTCCTTCGATAAAATGCGCAGGCGCATCAACGTGGGTCCCGATATTTTCCCAGAGCGAAAACCGGTGCATACGATAGCCCTTGTCATAATCAGCCAGCCGCTCGATCACGAACGGCGCGGTTCCCGGCCAGAACGGCATATCCTTGTGCAAGGCATGGGTCAGGTCAACCACCCGGTGCGCGGAAAAGGGCTGTAACAAGTCGTCAGGACATGCACTGGCGGCCAGACAAAAACACAGGAGAAATGCGCTGAACTGCCGAATCATGTTATTCACGTCATCACCACCGTCCTATCATACGCGGTTTCGATTAATGAGTTAAAGGGAAACTTTGACCAGGATAATATATTATTCGCTCATGGATCATTCAAGTTTACGCGAAGCCCTGATAGCCGCTGCCCGGTCTTTGCAAAAAAATCAGCTCGGCACAGGCACGGCCGGCAACCTCAGCGCCAGGACTGATCAAGGCTACCTGATTACGCCTACCGGGGTGGGTTATGAGTTGTTAACGCCTGCGCATATCGTCAGCATGGACTTGCACGGCAACCGGGCTGTGGGTGATCTGAAACCATCGAGTGAATGGCGCTTTCATCAGGATATCTATGCACAACGGACGGATATAGATGCCATTGTCCATACCCATTCACCCTGCGCCACCGCGTTGGCCTGTACCCGCCAGGACCTGCCCGCGTTTCACTACATGGTCGCCGGTGTAGGCGGTTCTTCCATTCGCTGCGCCGAGTACGCTACTTACGGTACCCAGGAATTATCCGACCACGCCCTGGCGGCATTAGCGGGCCGCCAGGCCTGCCTGCTCGCTAATCACGGGGTGATTGCGCTGGGCAAGGACGTGGACGCCGCCTTCAAAATGGCGCAACTCGTAGAGGAACTGGCCAGACAATACCTGTTCAGCCGCATGTACGGACCACCCGTGCTGCTGGATGAGGCAGAAATGAACGTCAACCTGGATAAATTCAAAACCTATGGGGAATGACGGCTGCCGGGGCAGGCCCTGGCCCGTCCCGCGCTCGTCCCCCTGCTTACAACTGCACAGGCTCTGGCGTTAGTCACTCCACAACAGACCCCAAAACCTTCTGTCGGCAAAATCATCGGGAGCTGAAATAAGTGGAGATATGGCAATACATCATCCTGTTGCTCGTCGGGATCGTTGTCGGCTTTGTCAACGTCATGGCCGGCGGCGGGTCGTTGTTAACTATTCCAATCATGTTGTTCATGGGTGTGCCGGCGCCGGTAGCAAACGGCACCAACCGCATTGCGATACTGGCGCAGATGGCCACGGCGGTCATCGCATTTTTTAAGAACGGGTATTCCGATTTCAAACTCAGCCTGACCTTGTCACTGGCTGCACTGCCCGGTGCGATTGCCGGCGCTTATCTCGGGACCAGTCTCGAAGGCGTCTGGTTTAACCGTATCCTGGCAGTCATCATGCTGGCCGTGATGCTGGTCATGGCGACACAAAAACAGGCCGGGACTTATACCCGGGCGCCGCCGCAGAAACCGCGCCTGGCGCTTGCCCATATACTAATGGCAATCCTGGGAATTTACGGCGGCTTCATCCAGGTCGGAGTCGGTTTCCTGTTCATGCCGATCCTGAATAAAACACTCGGACTGGACATGGTCAGGGCGAATATGCACAAGTCCTTTATCATCACGTTCTATACCACGGCCGCCCTGATCGTTTTTGCCTGGCAGGTGGAAATTTTCTGGATTATGGGCCTCTGTCTGGCTGTCGGTACGTCCATCGGGGCATGGTTGAGCGCACAGGTCCAGGTATCCCAGGGCGAGCGGATCATCAAGCTGGTGTTGAATACCGTGCTGGCGCTGATCATCATCAAACTGCTATTCTTCAATTGATGCCTGAATGGGTGATCTGAAGATTTTTCAATGCCCTTGCCAGACCTGACAGGAACATGCAGAACAAGCCGAAAGACCTGAAATGCTGGAAATGCGGCGCCGGCCTGGACTACCTGCTCATGCCTTTGTCCAGGAGCGCCCATTGCAAGGCCTGTGATGCCGCACTGCACGTTTGTCTTATGTGCCTGTTCTATGAGCCCCGGGTCGCAAAGCAATGCCGTGAACCTGTCGCTGACGAGGTCAAAGACAAGGACAGACCGAATTTTTGTGATTACCTTGAATTAAATCCGCAGGCATGGAAACCTGCTGATCATTCGGAAGCCGATGTGGCCGCATCAGACCTGAATGCCTTGTTCGGTCTGGACACATCGGCCAGGTCAGCCGGGGCAGATGCGCCGGCAGATCAGACCCGGCAGGAACTGGATGACTTGTTCGGTCTGGATAAATGACTCTCAACTGATTAGCGCACGCAGTTCTGCGCCGGGAGCGTCAGCCCTCAGTAACGCTTCACCTATCAGAAAAGCATGCACGTCGTGGTTGCGCATGAGTGCAATATCCGCGCGGTTGTGTATGCCGCTTTCCGTCACAACAGTCCGGTCCGGGAAAATGTCCGGCAACAGACCCAATGTCGTCTGCAGGGATGTTTCAAAGGTATGCAGATTACGGTTGTTTATCCCTATCAAGGGAGTACGCAACAGCAGTCCGCGTTCCAGTTCTTCGCGATTGTGCACTTCTACCAGCACATCGAGCCCGATTTCAGCAGCCGTCGCGGCCAGCTCCTGCATGCGGACGTCATCCAGAGCCGCCACTATCAACAGTATGCAATCTGCGCCGATGGCTTTTGCCTCGTAAACCTGGTAAGGATCGATGATGAAATCCTTGCGCAACAGCGGCAGGCGGGTCACGGCCTTAACCTGCTCCAGGTGCCGGTCGGAACCCTGAAAAAATTTCTCATCGGTCAACACGGAGAGGCAGACAGCCCCGGCGCTCGTATACGCTTCAGCGATTCCGGCAGGATCAAAATCCCGGCGGATGATGCCCTTACTGGGCGATGCCTTTTTGATTTCAGCAATGACTGCGGGCCGGCCGTTATCTATGGCGCTACGGACAGACCGATAAAACCCCGGTGATGGAGCGGCATCCCTGACTTGTTGTTCCAGTTGCGCCAGGGGCGCGACTGCTTTTCTTGCAGCAACCCATTCCCGTTTGTATTCCAGTATGGTTGCCAGGATGTCAGTCGTATTCACAATAAATATCCCTGAGAGGGGACAGATTTAAAATCTGTCCCCGAAGAATGTTGCCAGGATGCCAGCCGTATTCACTATAATATCCCTTGTTATAAAGCAATAAGTAATCAGCCGGCCAACCGGGTTGTCAGCGCAGCCAGCTCCTGCAATTTGTTCTTTGCTTCGCCGCTGGCGATAGCGTGTCTGGCAAGTTCTACCCCCTGTTCCATATCCGGCGCCAGTCCGGCTACGTATAGGGTAGCGCCGGCATTAAGCAAGACGATATCCAGTGCCGGCCCCGGTTTGTTTTCGAGCACCGCCAACATGATGTCGAAGCTTTGTCCGGCGCTGTCGATTACCAACTCGGACAGCTCCCCGGGCTTGAAACCGAATTGTTGCGGCGTGATCTGATACTTAGTGATCCGCTCGTCCTTGAGTTCGACCACATCAGTTGCGGCCGAGTTGCTTATTTCATCAAGGCCGTCTTGCGAGCGCACAACCATGCAGTGTTCGCTGCCGAGCCGTTGCATGACCCGGGCAAACACATCCAGCAGGTCCTGCTGGTAGACGCCGATCAACTGGCGTTTGACGTACGCCGGGTTCGTCAACGGCCCCAGCAGGTTGAATATGCTCCTGGTAGCCAGTTCCCGGCGCGGGCCTGCTGCATATCTCGTTGCCGGATGGTGGGCAGGAGCAAACATATAGCCTATACCTACCCGGTTGATACACGCAGCCACATGCTCCGGCTTCAGGCCCAGTTTGACGCCCGCCTGTTCCAGCACGTCGGCGCTGCCGGAGAGGCCGGAAATGGAACGATTATTGTGTTTAGCGACTTTACCCCCTGCGGCTGCGACAACAAAAGATGCCGTGGTGGAAATATTGAAGGTATGCGCGCCATCCCCTCCCGTGCCGACTACGTCTACCAGGTGAGGGCCGTCAACGTCTACTCTAACGGCAAATTCGCGCATGACCGCAGCCGCCGCGCTGATTTCCTCGATGGTCTCGCCTTTTATCCGCAATGCTACCAGGAACCCGCCGATTTGCGCGTCGGTCATATTTCCCGACATCATATCGTGCATCACGGCGCGCATGACATCATTGGGCAAGTCACCACCGTTGATGACTTCATTCAGTGCAGACTGGACATTCATCAATAGGAATTAATGTGAAGGAAGTTCCTGAGCAGGTCATGACCGAAAGTGGTTAATATCGACTCCGGATGGAATTGTACGCCGAAAACGGGATAATCCTTATGCCTTACCCCCATGATTTCATCAATCTCACCGGTTTCGGTCCTGGTCCAGGCCGTTATTTCCAGACAGTCTGGCAGTGATTTCTGCTCAATCACCAGGGAATGGTAACGGGTTGCGACAAATGGGCTTTCCAGACCGGTAAAGACGTCCGAATCTTCATGATAAATATCGGAAGTCTTGCCGTGCATGATACGGTTGGCGTGGACAATGCGCCCCCCCAGAGCCTGGCCGATACTCTGGTGTCCCAGACACACCCCTAATATGGGAATTTTATCCACGAACTCATGAATTACGTCAACCGATATACCCGCTTCGCTCGGAGTACAGGGTCCGGGCGAGATCACGATATGTGCCGGTTCAAGCCTGTAGATCTGCTCCAGGGTGATCTGATCATTCCGGTAAACGCTTACCTCCTGGTCCAGTTCGCCGAAGTACTGAACCAGGTTGTAGGTAAAGGAATCGTAATTATCGATCATCAATAACATGGGTTTACCCAATACGCCAATAAGTCATCCCGGGTATCAACCTTCCCGGACAACCTGTTTTAATGCTTTTCTCATCGCTTCGATGACTCCGGCATAATCACCGTTCCCGAAGATCGCCGACCCGGCCACAAACGTATCGGCGCCGGCCGCGGCGATTTCGCCGATATTCTCCACTTTTACACCGCCGTCAATCTCCAGCCGGATATCCCTGCCGGATGCGTCAATGATCTGTCTCGCCGCGTGTAACTTTTCCAGGGCAGCAGGGATAAAACTCTGTCCGCCGAAGCCGGGATTGACGGACATGATCAATACCATATCAATCCTGTCGACGACGTAGTGGAGATGGTCCAGCGGTGTTGCCGGATTGAACACCAGGCCGCAGCGGCAACCATTATCCGTTATCAGTTGCAGGGTCCGGTCAACGTGCCGACTCGCCTCCGGGTGAAACGTGATGATGTCGGCGCCGGCCGCGGCAAAGTCCGGGATGATCCGGTCCACCGGCTCGATCATCAGGTGCACGTCCAGCGGCGCAGTTACCCCGTAATCCCGCAGGGCTCGGACCATAACCGGGCCGAAAGTCAGGTTGGGCACGTAGTGGTTATCCATCACATCCACGTGGATGTAATCGGCACCGGCCGCGAGGACTGCTTCCACCTCCTGGCCCAGCCGGGCCATATCGGCTGACAGTATCGAAGGCGCGATGATATAATCGGACATGGACACGGATTATATAGGACTTGGAACAGCGGGGCTAATTTTAACCCGATACGAGCAGGAGTTGTATTTCAGGAAAAATTTCCATTATTTTCACAATATATTTTCCTTGTAGTCTCAGAAAAATTCTATTATGCTTTCAAAAGCATATTAAATCATATAACATGCTCTTAAGATACTATGTCAGCACGAAATGCCCTCACAGCAGCCCCGCCTTATCCGGTCGAGCAAACCATCAAACGGATTGGCGCCAACCTGCGTACCGCGCGTTTGCGACGTAACCTGAGCATTGAGCAGGTGGCGGAGAAAATCGGCGCAGGGACGCGCGCAATACGCGCCGCGGAACAAGGCAGGATATCAACTGGGATCGGCGTCTATATCGCTCTGCTGTGGGCTTATGACCTGTTGGACCCTGCAGTGGAGTTGGCAGACCCCAACAAAGACGATACGGGCCTTGCCTACCTGAGCGGAAACGAGCGACATCGTGCACGCAATATAAATAAACTGGATAATGATTTCTGAATTCAATCAAACCGAGTGTTTTGTCTATATCACCTTGCCAGGCGAGACAATACCCGTTACTGCGGGTAAATTCGTCGTCCAACCTGATAAATCGGGTTTGCCTGGCGGGTTGTTTGTGTACGGCAGAAGCTACCTGGCCCGACCGGACAAGGTGCCGATTGACCCTGTCGAGTTGAAACTGTCTGAGCGTGTCTATGAAACACGCGCATTAAAAGGCGTGTTTGGCGCATTTCAGGACGCCGGTCCGGGTCACTGGGGACGGCAGGTGCTCGAACGGCAGGCGGGAAAACCGGAATTGAGTGAAATGGACTATTTACTCCATGCGCCGGATGATCGAGCGGGCGCCCTGAGTTTTGGCTTGAAGCTGACTCCACCAGCTATAGCGCCTGAGTTTAATCAAACAATTGACCTGGCGCACCTGCAAAAAATCGCTATGGCCGTTATAAATGGTGAACCACTCCCTGATGAGCCAAATAAGGAACAGGTCTATAACCTGATGTTGATCGGCACCTCCATGGGAGGGGCGCGACCCAAGACCGTTGTCGAAGATAATGATGGATTATGGATCGCAAAGTTTAATCGTGATGATGATAAATGGAACAATGCGCGGGTGGAACATGCCATGCTGATGCTTGCCCGGGCCTGTGGCTTGACGACAGCCTCAAGTACTGTTGTTCAAGTTGGAAAACAGGATGTGTTGCTCGTCAAACGTTTCGACCGGGAGAAAACCGGGAAAGGCTATACTCGCGCCCGCATGCTCAGCGCCTTGACCTTGCTGCGCGCTGAAGATACTCACACCTCCCGTGGCAAGTGGTCATACCCTGTGTTGGCAGAAGAGTTACGCCGATTGTCTGCAACGCCCAGAGAGGATGCCGAAGAATTGTTTCGGCGTATGTGTTTTAATGCATTAATCTCCAATATTGATGATCATCCACGTAATCACGCCGTTATCGCCGCAGAATATGACTGGCAACTGTCTCCTGCTTATGATCTGACTCCATTCACGCCGGTCAGTATAGAACGACGCGACCTGGCATTAATTTGCGGGGATGCCGGCCGGCGCGCCAACGCGACAAACCTGCTGTCTCAATCAAACCGTTTCCTGCTTGAAAAAGATGGCGCTGCACGACTCTTGGATGACATGCAAAAACAAATCAAGAGTACATGGCACGAAACAGCCCGCCAGGCCGGAGTATCGGAACCCGACTGCGAAAAAATCAGCAGCGCCTTTGTCTATGAAGGGTTTTTATACAATTAATTCGAACCGGTTTGTTGCAGAATCTGCCTTGCACTGCCCAAATACGGCGTGAGCGAGCGGCCGTACTGCATAAGGGGACGGATTTGAAATCCGTCCCCGGAGAGATGGAAGGCGCACATCAAAAATCCGGCGCAATCATCGCATCGCCTGGTGGGACTCATACAAAATTTTGACTTTATCAGCACACTTGTCTAGGATTAAAATCCATCTCCATTGAGCAAGAGAGCAAGTAACAATGAAGTCTCACCTTCGCCAAGGGACAGGGGTTGCCTGTGCAGCAATGGCCGCGGCGACCTGCCGTATGCGGGTATTGCTCCGGGTATCGACCTTGGGCATCCTGCCAGTTAGCGCGGATAATTCTACCCCCCCCCCCCGAAATTAATAGGTCTTTTAATCAATTATGACACTCCACGGCAGCCAGTGCGCGGGCCTGTGACAGCGTATTTCGGCACACCCTCACTGCTTCATGGGGGAGGCTATCAGTACGACACCGCACATCAGCCTCCACGTGCTCCTCCATCTGTCAGCCCAAACAAATGGTTTCCTTGTCTCCCTTGAGGCCGGTAATCCGACAACAATTAGGAGAACAACATGACTATCCTGAAAAAAGACAACGGCACTGCGGCGCCTGCAGACGCTGGCACCCAGCACAAGATGGCCGCTGGCGGGGACTTGCTAGGCACGCTCAACAGTACCACTGGCGCTGGGAGCAATCCTGTCGCTGGCATTGATATGGTTGCTCATAGTGCGCCAACCTTTGCCGACTTGGACAACGATGGTGACCTGGATTTGGTCGTGGGTGCAGCTCATGGCCATCTGTACTACTACGAGAACACCGGCACCGGCAGTCAGCCGGATTTCACAGAGCGTACCGGCGCTGCCAATCCCCTGGCTGGTATCGATGTGGGTGACGCGAGCGCCCCAACCTTTGCTGACCTGGACAACGACGGCGACCTGGACCTGGTCGTGGGTGAGTGGTACGGCAACTTGAATTACTACGAGAACACCAACAGCCGCAGTCAGCCTGGATTCACAGAGCGTACCGGCGCTGCCAATCCCCTGGCTGGTATCGATGCGGGTGATTACCACACCCCAACCTTTACCGACCTGGACGGCGACGGCGACCTGGATTTGGTCGTGGGCGAGGGGGACGGCACCCTGAATTACTACGAGAACACCGGCACCGGCAGTCAGCCGGTCTTCACAGAGCGCACCGGCGTTGCCAATCCCCTGGCTGGTATCGATGTGGGTGATAATAGCACCCCAACCTTTGCCGACTTGGACAACGACGGCGACCTGGACCTGGTCGTGGGTGAGTATGATGACCACCTGTACTACTACGAGAACACCGGCACGCGCAGTCAACCGGGCTTTACAGAGCGTACCGGCGTTGCCAATCCCTTGGCTGGTATCGATGTAGGTAATCGTAGCAACCCCAAACCAACCTTTGCCGACCTGGACAACGACGGTGACCTGGACCTGGTCGTGGGTAAGGATGTCGGCTACCTGTACTACTACGAGAATACCGGCACCCGTACCGAGGGAGATTTCAACCCATATTCTTCCCTGAAAGAAGACAACGGCGATGCGGTTGCTGGTGTCGATACCCAGTATACGATGGCCGTCGGCGCTATCTTCCAAGGGGCATTAAACCCCACCAGCAATGAAGATGGGAGCCAGACTGGAGATGTGGATTGGGTCCGCATCGAGCTGACCGCCGGGATGATTTACAGGTTCGGTATTGCAAGCATCGCGGCGGCCAAGGACACCCGGCTCCATCTTTCGCTCTTGGACTCGAGCGGAGACAACATCTTGTCCAAGGTTTCCAGTTACGGTTCTGATGCTGTGATTGATATTCATCGGGTGTCGGCTACCGGCACGTATTACCTCAAGGTAGAAGGTGGGGATGACAATACCGACGTTTGGGACTACGAAGTGTCAGTCGTTGAGAACACGACCCCCGAGGGCACCTATGACGAGATTGCCAATTATCTGACCGATGGCTTCTGGGCGCGCCGCGCCTTCGACGTTGAACCCGGCGGTACTTTGACCGCTGACATCACCGCCCTGACACCTGCGGGTCAGCAACTCGCTCGCTGGGCCCTGGAGGTCTGGACCTCCGTCACCGGCATCGGTTTCGAGTTCGTGGACGGTGATGCGCACATTACCTTCGACGACGAAGAGGACGGTGCCCATGCCAGAGCAACCAGGAGGACACCCTCAGATGACGGCACGTACTTGATTATCTCTTCGCATGTCAACATATCGAAAGACTGGCTCCCTCTCCATGCCACGATTAACCCAGGCATCACCCATGCCTATGTCTACGTCCACGAAATCGGCCATGCCCTTGGCCTCGGGCACTCGGGACCCTACCCAAGGTACGCCGATGATGGAGCGATACTCAGTACTATCTACGGGGTTGACAACGCATTCCTGAACGACTCTCAGCAAGCGTCAGTGATGTCCTACTTCAACCAGGAGTGGAACACCTATATTGAGGCCAGCAGAGTTACCCCTGCCACGCCGATGATTGCGGACATCATCGCCATTCAGAATCTCTATGGCACGCCCACTGATATCAACCTCGGCGACACCGTCTATGGCTATCACTCTAACGTGGACGGCTACCCTGGTCAGATCTTCTCACTCTGGACCGGTGAGTTAAATCCCTTCGCTGGTATAGATGTGGGTAATCTTAGCAGGCCAACTTTGGCTGACCTGGACAATGACGGCGACCTGGACCTGGTCGTGGGTGAGTATTACGGCCCCCTGTACTACTACGAGGACACCGGCAGCCGCAGTCAACCGGGCTTCACAGAACGCACTGGCGCTGCCGATCCCCTGGATGGTATCAATACGGGTAGGTACAGTACCTCCACCTTTGCCGACCTGGACGACGATGGTGATCTGGACCTGGTCGTGGGTGATTGGTACGACACCCTGCACTACTATGAGAACACCGGCAGCCGCAGTCAGCTGGGCTTCACAGAACGCACTGGCGCTGCCGATCCCTTGGCTGGTATCGATGTGGGTTGGCTCAGTGTGCCAACCTTTGCCGACTTGGACGACGATGGTGATCTGGACCTGGTCGTGGGTGAGCGGGACGGTATCCTGAACTACTACGAGAACACCGGCAGCCGCAGTCAGCCGGACTTTACAGAGCGTACCGGCGTTGACAATCCCCTGGATGGTATCGATGTGGATACTCACAGCAACCCAACCTTTGCCGACCTGGACAACGACGGCGACCTGGACCTGGTCGTGGGTGAGGGGAACGGTATCCTGAACTACTTCGAGAACACTGGCAGCCGCAGTCAGCCGGGCTTCACAAAGCGCACCGGCGTTGACAATCCCCTGGATGGCATCGATGTGGATAGTAACAGCGCCCCAACCTTTGCCGACTTGGACAACGACGGCGACCTGGACCTGGTCATGGGTGAGGAGGACGGCACCCTGAACTACTACGAGAACACCGGCAGCCGCACCGAGGCGAGTTTCACCCCATTACAGCCTAGCCAATCGGTCGCACTGACCCTCTACGACAACGGCGGCAGCGATACGCTCGACCTGCGCACGGATACGGCTGACCAGCGAGTCGACTTGCGTCCTGAAGGCATCTCGGACGTCTACGGTCTGGTCGGCAGTCTGGTCATCGCCCGGGGGACGGTGATTGAACACTTCATCGCCGGCTCCGGCAATGACACAATCATCGGCAACACGACGGCCAATCGTCTGGAGGGACGCGCCGGCAATGATTTCCTCTGGGGCAGCGCCGGCAATGACATATTAATCGGCGGGCCGGGCGCGGACCGCCTGGTTGGCAACAGCGGGCATGACACGGCTTCCTGGGCCCATTCCCCCACCGGTGTCACGGTGCGCCTGCACAACCTCTCGGCCACGGGTGGCGATGCGACCGGTGATACCTTCCCTTACAAAGTTGACGTGCGCCTGCACAACCTCTCGGCCACGGGTGGCGATGCGACCGGTGATACCTTCCCTTACAAAGTTGACGTCGCCTGGACCGATAGTGACGGTGTTGAGCAGACCGAATCCCTGCCCGATGTCGAGCACCTGAGCGGCTCTGCCCACGACGACGTGCTGGCCGGGGACCGCCGGGATAACGTCATCGACGGTGGCGCCGGCAACGACACCCTGTACGGCGGGCCGGGCGGCGGCGATGACCGGCTGGACGGTGGGCCGGGCAACGACCGGCTCTACGGCGGGCAGGGGAGGGACCGCCTCACCGGCGCTGCGGGAGACGACCGGTTGGTGGGTGGCCCGGGCGCCGACGTGTTCGTGGTGGCCCCCGGGGAGGGGCAGGACACCGTGACGGACTTCACCGACGGCGTGGACCGCATTGACCTGACGGCCTTCGGGCTGGCAGGCATTGACAACCTCACCACCACGACCACGACAGACGGTGTGGCGCTTGACCTCACCGACAGCGGCGGTGGCACGATCCTGCTGGCGGACTTTGCTATGGCCAGCCTGGATGCAACGGACTTTATTGTTTGATGGGATTTCGGTCCCCGAGCTACACCATGCCGGAGTCCGCCCTGAAACGACAGCGTCTTCAGCGCAGGTTCTGAATTAGCGACACCAAATGTGATCAGGACAGATGCCGGATACTCGAATTTATAGGGGCAGGAAGGCCATTTTTAAAGAAACAGGTAGATGTACAGGTTCATTATTTTGATCATGTTTACAGCACTATTATTCAGGTGTGTATCAAGGACTACTGTCGATGAAAAGGGGCGTGGGACAGCGGTGGGATGAGGAAAGAGTCGACGTACAAACACAAGGACTCCCATTATGAGGCTGCCTTTAGGCGTTGGATGAACAAACTCGAAACTGAATTGATCCGAATCATATCTGCCCGCAAAGCGACAAAGTCCGAAACCACATTCTACAATGTCCAAAAATGATGAAAAAAGAATACGATCTCTCGAAGCTGAAATCCCGAAAAAACCCATTTGCGGCTAAACTAAAAAAGCAAGTAACTATCCGGATGGGCTTGGACGTAGTAGTTCTGGCTACCGTATCAGACGTTGAAACGAAATAATATAACGTCACCATCCATGACAATGTACTCCCTTCCTTCCAGGCGCCACTTGCCGGCGTTTTTTGCGCCCTGCTCGCCTTGGCGCTCTATGAAATCGTCATAGGCTATAACTTCGGCGCGAATGAACCCCTTCTCGAAATCCGTATGGATGACCCCGGCAGCCTGGGGCGCGCTAGTCCCTTTCCTGATGGTCCAGGCCCGGACTTCGCGGGGTGTCATCGTGAAAAAAGTGTGTAGATCAAGCAACTCATAACCTGCCCGGATCAACCGGTGCAGGCCGGGTTCGGACAAGCCCAGGTCTCGTAAAAACTCACTTTTACCCTGCTCGTCAAGTTCGCTGATTTCCATCTCGATTGCAGCGGATACGGTAATCAGCCTGGCGCCGTCTGCTTCGGAGCGGCGCGCCAGTTGCGCCAGCCACTTGTTGGAGGTGATGCCGGTTTCCTCCACGTTGGCGATATTCAGAACCGGTTTTTCCGTCAGTAGGCCCAGTTCCCGCGCCAAGCCCCGTTCGGCGCGTCCCGGAGGCAGTGTCCTTGCCGGCGCGCCCGTATCGATATGCGCAGCCAGGGCGGCCAGCAACCGGCACTGTTCCAAGGCCTGCTTGTCAGCAGTTTTTGCAGCCTTCTCCGCCTTCTGTGAAGCCCGCTGCAGGGTCTCCAGGTCGGCCAGGCACAGTTCCGTATTGATCACGTCCAGGTCGGCAAGCGGGTCTATCCTGCCGTTGACATGAGCGACATTATCATCCTCAAAGCAACGCAACACCTGGGCAAGAGCGTGCGTCTCGCGGATATGCCCAAGAAACTTGTTACCCAGTCCTTCTCCTTTTGATGCGCCTGTGACCAGGCCGGCGATGTCGACGAATTCCACGTGGGTGGGCACAACACGTTCCGGCCTGACTAGCTGGGCGATTGCCTGCAAACGGGAATCGGGGACGGGAACCACGCCGATATTGGGTTCAATGGTGCAGAATGGATAGTTTTCGGCGCTGACCCCGGCGTTGGTCAAAGCATTGAACAAAGTGGATTTACCCACGTTGGGCAAACCGACGATCCCGCATTTGAAGCCCATTTTTTATTTACACGTCGGGCGTATCATAGCCCTTTGGCGCACAAGCATACTCAAATCAACACAGGTGTGACTGAAAGTGTGGTCAAAACGTCGCAACAGGTATCAATGCCTTGCTACAGTTGCCCTCTGTCACTACAGGTCGAGAGTAGCAGACATAATAAGATAGTGGGAAACAATCTCTTGGATAAATACATTTGTGGATGACTGAATGTGGTTCACATTGATGGATAGGATACAGGATAAAAAGTTGAAGAGTTTTTCCGGCGCATATAGAACGGATTTCGTTGCTTCGAGTTGTTCAACCATTAAAATAGTCGGTATTGGTTGGTTTCAGGGATCACTATCAAAATTATGGCTGTTCAGTATGGTCAGACCTGGTGGGGAACGCAGTGGCTTGCGGCCTTTAATGGTATCGACTACGGCAACCGACTGCCTCGTGGGCGGCGCTATGCCGGTAATGGTTCGGTATCCGGCATCGGGTTTCAAGGCGCCACCATTCGAGCAAACGTGCAAGGACGACGCTCCGCGCCCTATACAGTCAAGATCCACCTGCCCACGTTTTCCAAACAGCAGCAAACTTCGATTTTAACCGCCGTCAGCCAAAGTCCGGCCATTTTAGCCAGGCTGTTGAACCGGCAGTTGCCCGCACAGATGTTGACCTTGATGGACGATCACAACATTCCGCTCTTCCCGAAAAGTTGGGGTGACATGAAAGCGAGTTGTTCCTGTCCGGATTGGGCGATACCTTGTAAGCACATCGCCGCGGTCATTTACCTGGTCGCGAATGAAATTGATAAAAATCCATTCCTGGTATTTCAACTCCACCACATGAATTTGGCCAAAGCTATTGAAAAACAGACCGGCGTCGCGATTCAGGAAATGAGTTCCCCACCGCAACTATCCGCAGCCTGGCAAAAAGCGCCTGTTGCACAACACAAGGCATTACCTGAACAACCTGTCTTTGAATCTTTTGATCTCACCACGATTCCTGATTTGGGCGATCGTATTCTGGGGATTCTGAGTGAAAAACCTCTGTTCTATCACAAGGATTTCCGGCAAGTCTTGGCTGATTTTTATAAACGGACGGCTCGCGTCGCCAGACAATTTGAAAAAACAGCGGATTCGAGTGATGAAAATACCATCGAGGTCGCTACGTTTTCACTCACTCAACTCATTGTCGGGGCAAGCGGCCGGTTTTTGTCCGTGCAAGGTATGAGTCCTGAGCAAAGTTTGCATCAACGTGACGAGTGGCTGGCAATGTTGGCGCGACTGCGTTGCACCTTAAGCCCGGCAGAAGCGCGAGACTTCCACCAGGCGCTGATGTGGCAGTTGTTATATCGCCTGGCGGTCAAACTGGTTGTGCAGCGGGCCTGTATCCCCGCTGTCTTTATGGAAGCAGATGATTATACCTTGGTCCACTGGCAGCCTGCGCTTTTGGACCGGTCGGTGAAACAGATACTGGAGCAACTGTATTCGCTTTGCCCGCCTGATCTTGTTGTGTCCAGGTACGCACTTCAAAACCGGAAACAGCCCCAGTGTCAATATGCAGATGGTAAAACGCAGGTGAATACGGCATTAAACGTTATCATTGGCTTTTTTATGGAGCAGGCCATGGATGCGGCGCCTGCTCAACTGTTGGAGGAAGAAATTTGTCGATTGTTCTTCACCAACTCAGCGTGTCTGTTTAACCAGTTCGAGACTGTTGTTTACCCCAAAGTTATCCGTCATTGGTTGCGCCGCCTTACGCTGGGAGAGCGAAAACATCGGCTCCATTTGCTCGTTGAGGAGCTGACAGGGCGAAACGAAGCGCACCGGGATTCAGGGCTGCTGGGTATTGATCTTCGAATTGAACTCGACCACCGGATATTTTCCCTGGGCGATTTATCCAAGGATAACACCTTGTCAGAGGCTAAGGTCAGTGTGCTGGCTGACCTGGCGTTACTTGCGGATTACTTCCCTGATATTGAACGGTTGTATCAAACAACATCCGTAAATGAACAACTTACCTACTCGCTACAGGCGTTCACACCGTTTTTTCTGGACATCCTGCCGTCCCTGAAAATGCTTGGCATCCAATTGACCCTGCCAAAGAGTTTACGCAACCTGATTTATCCGAAGTTGAGTTTGTCGCTTTCCGTCAGCAATCAAAGCGCTTCGGTGAGCTATCTCAACCTGGATGAATTGTTGCACTTCAACTGGCAGGTGGCGCTAGGTGATCAGCGCATCAGCATCAGCAAATTTCAGCAACTCCTGAAAGGCGCCTCAGGTCTCATCAGGTTCCAGGACCAGTATGTGATGCTGGATGACAACAAATTACAACAACTGTTGAGGAAGCTAAGTCGCTTACCGAAATCTCTCTCGCGCATACAATTGCTACAGGCCGGGCTTTCCGGGCATCTTGATGGCGCCGACGTCGATTTGAGCGACTCTGCCCGCCAACTGTTTGAACGATTATTCCAGACAACGCCGGAACCTGAGCCGGAAGGGCTGAGGGCTGACCTGCGTCCTTATCAAAAACGCGGATTTGAGTGGCTGGCACAGAATGCTCGTGTCGGGTTCGGGTCCTTGTTGGCAGACGATATGGGCTTGGGTAAAACCCTGCAAGTAATCACGTTGTTGCTGCGTCAAAAAGAGACGGGGCAATTGGCCAGGCACAAGGCATTGGTCGTCGCTCCGACGTCTTTGTTGACCAACTGGCGAAAAGAAATCGAACGTTTTGCGCCAACGCTCAAAGTGCAGGTTTATCACGGTAATCAACGTTCACTGGATACCGCGCACGACGTTATCCTGACCAGCTATGGCGTGGTTCGCTCTGACAGTACGACCCTGGGCAAGCCACATTGGCGAACGCTGGTCATCGACGAAGCGCAGAACATCAAGAACCCGGACAGCCAACAGGCTAAGGCCACCAAAAAACTCAAGGCTGACAACTGTATCGGTCTGAGCGGCACCCCTGTTGAGAACCGATTAAGGGAGTACTGGAGCGTATTTGACTTTACCAACAAAGGTTATCTGGGCACCCGGAAAAAGTTTCAGGAAACACTGGCGAGTCCGATTGAAAAAGATCGGGATCAAGCCTGTTTGGAGAGATTCCGTAAGCTGACCGGTCCTTTTATTCTCAGACGCCTGAAGAGCGATAAATCCATTATCGATGATCTACCGGATAAAGTGGAAAGTGACCGTTATTGTACACTCAGTACAGAGCAGGCATCTTTATATCAAAGTATGGTTGATACCATCATGGCTGATCTCAAATCCAGCGATACGGATATTGAACGTAGGGGAATCATTTTCAAACTGATTAATGCATTAAAGCAAATTTGCAATACACCCGCACAATTTCTCAACCATGATCAAGCCCGCATCGAGGAATCCGGCAAGTTGTCCATGTTTGTCGAAATCATGCAAGAAGTGCTGTATGCGAATGAAAAAGTCCTGATTTTTACCCAGTACGCCAGCATGGGAAAATTACTGGTTGACAGCTTAAAACAAAAGTTTTCTATTGACGTGCCTTTCTTTCACGGCGGCTTGTCTCGTAAAAAACGCGATGAACTGGTAGACAGGTTTCAACATGACCCAAGGGTCCGGGCCATGGTTTTGTCATTGAAGGCGGGTGGCACAGGCCTCAACCTCACGGCGGCAAGCCAGGTAATTCACTATGATCTCTGGTGGAATCCGGCGGTAGAAGCACAGGCAACGGATCGCGCCTATCGAATAGGACAAAAGCAGGCTGTTCAGGTGCATCGGTTTATTGTGGAAAACACTTTCGAGGAAAAGATTAATGCGATGATCCAGGGGAAAAAAGACCTGGCAAATCTCACAGTAACCAGCGGCGAGCAGTGGATTACAGAGTTGACAGACAAGGAAATCCAAGCACTTGTTGCATTGGAATAACCCCTGTTACTTCAATGGAGTTGACGGATGCCCCCTCAAAATCACCCCTGTAAAAGGCCGCCTGATGCTCCTTTGGGTTGGCTGTAGTACGGTATGGGTTAAGATACTAGCCCATCCTGTCAATCGCCAGCTGGGGTGCTGGGTGCAGGATTCGTATGCAAGCAGGTCATGGCCTTGCCAAGTTCTCCGGTGAACAGCAGCGGCAGTATGTCCATTCCCCTTTGTAGCGCAATATTGATCAATTCCACATCCTGATTTCCTGGCCGCCCAAGTACGTGTGCCAGCACCCTGGTTTTATTTCCCGGGTGGCCCATGCCTATTCTCAGTCTCAGGTAATCGGTATCGCCGAGTTTTTCACTGATGTCACGCAACCCTTTATGTCCGCCATGACCGCCGCCCTTTTTCAAACGAATGACGCCGGCATCCAGATCTATCTCATCATGGACAACCAGGATCTGGGTGGTCTCAATCCGGTAGTAATCGGCGACGGCCCGGAGCGCGCGTCCACTGTTATTCATGTAGGTGGCCGGTTTGAAAAGCAGGCAATTAATTCCGGGAGCCTTGATTCGGGCGAGATCGCCGGAGAATTTCGTCTCCGCGGTGAAGCGGACCTGGTGTTGAGCGGCAAGCCTGTCAACAAACCAGAAACCGGCGTTGTGACGCGTCGCCGAATAATCTGTGCCCGGATTACCCAGGCCTGCAATGAGTTTCAACCCGGTTGGTTCGCTCACCCGGAAAGGAGATGATTTCAGTTAGCCGTTGATGGTAAAGGATCAGCTTTCGTCTGCTTCATTTTCTTCCTCAAACTCTTCCTGCTCTTCTTCCTGCTCTTCTATGTCGTCACTGCTTATCTTGGGCACGTTCACGGATGCCACCGAAGACGAGCTGTCACCGCCATGTTGCAAGGCGTAGATTTCTACTCCCTCAGGCAGCACGATATCACTGAGATGCACGGATTCTCCCACGTTCACATTTGCCAGGTCCACATCGATATACTCAGGAAGGTCCCCGGGTAAACAACTTATTTCCAGTTCGGTCATGATGCGACTCACCACACCGCCGCCGCTCTTGACACCCACGCACTGCTGCTCATTGAGAAAATGTATCGGCACCCGCATGGTAATTTTCTGCTTTTCGTCAATACGCAGAAAATCTATATGCAGAATATCGGGTTTATAGGGATGTCTTTGTAAATCCTTTACGACTACACGTTCACTCTCAGCACTGACACTGATGGTCAGGATGCTTGAGTAAAAAGCCTCATGCTCAAGCTGGTGCAATACCTCATCATGTAACAACGAGATGGATTGCGGTTCTTTATTTGCCCCATATACGGTGCCGGGGATTCTACCTGAACGGCGCAGGCTGCGACTGGCGCTCTTTCCCAGCTCGTTCCGGGGCTCTGCCTTTAATTCATAAACTTGCATTTCATAACTCTCAATCAATAAACATTGAACTCAGCGATTCACCTTCAGAAATCCGACGGATACTTTCCGCCAGCATTGTGGCTACACTGAGTTGGCGGATTCTATCACATTCAGCAGCGGCTTCATGCAACGGGATGGTATCCGTGACGACCAATTCATCCAGGCTCGATGCGTTGATGTTATCGAGCGCCCTGCCGGACAATACCGGGTGCGTACAGTACGCGACGACCTGGTCAGCACCGAAATCCTTGAGGGCGTTAGACGCGTTACACAGCGTGCCGGCCGTGTCCACCATATCATCAACGATAATGCAGGTCCGGCCTCTCACGTCGCCGATAATATTCATTATCTCGGACTCATTCGCCTTCGGCCGCCGTTTATCGATAATAGCCAAATCCATATCATCGAGTCGCTTGGCTATAGCACGCGCTCTTACCACGCCACCCACGTCAGGGGATACCACGATTTGTTTTTCATATTTGTGCTTCCATATATCACCCAACAACACCGGGGATGCATATACATTATCCAGCGGCATATCAAAAAACCCCTGAATCTGATCGGCATGAAGGTCTACCGTCAATACCCTGGAGATGCCCATGATCCCTATCATATCCGCCACCACCTTGGCCGTTATAGGAACCCTGGCTGACCTGGGCCTGCGATCCTGGCGGGCATAACCCATATAGGGAATCACCGCCGTGACCCGCTCTACCGACGCTCTCCTCAAAGCATCCGCAATGATCATCATCTCCATTAAATTATCATTTGCCGGTGAACACAGGGATTGCAGGATGAATACATCCCGTCCGCGTACATTCTCTGCAATCTCAACCATAATCTCGCCGTCGCTGAAACGGTCCACGTTGATTTTGCCCAGGGGCATATTCAGGTTGCGCGCGATATCTACCGCCAATACCGGGTTAGCGTTACCGGAAAACAGCATTACATCGTCTAATGACATTGATTTTCCCTGCTGATTGTTAACCCGGATATTGCACCAGTGGATGCGAAGATCACGTAGGATTTTTTACGCTGACGGGTGCATGCGACCAAAAGCATAGCTGGTACTCTGGTTGAGGGAGCACGTACCCGTCAGCGTAAAAAAGACAAGTGAGGGCGCATCCAGCGTAGTTTGTAAAGCTACAAAATTTAGAATTTACCATATAACTATCTGATGTCAGATGAATTTTAGTATTCCTCCAAGCGGACTGGCGCAATATCCGGGTTATTTGGCTGGGGCGCCAGGATTCGAACCTGGGAATGCAGGGATCAAAACCCTGTGCCTTACCACTTGGCTACGCCCCATTCAAGATCCGCGAGCTTCGGCGCGTAATTGTATAACGTTATAAAATAATCAGAATGATTTCATCGAAGAACGGCAGTAAATTATGCATCATAGCATAGATTGAAACGGTTCACGGAATAAAAAATCAATGCGTCCCATCCTTATCAGGGCAACCGCATACTTTTGGATTCTGTTGCAGACGACAGGAAACCAACCGGACAACACCGCCCGTCATGCTGGCGAATGCCAGCATCCAGTCAAACAACAGCGCAGGCTCAGGGTAATGAAGGGTTATTCACTGGATTCTGGCCTGCGCCAGAATGACGGAATCGGGCAAAAACATCTGAATTCAAAAGTATGCGTTTGCCCTGCCATCCTTATACTACTCGGCTTACTGGCCGGTCTGCTCGCACTGTGCGTGCTGATTTTCACCATCCCGGAACCGATTAACGGCCACGCTATGGCGCACCATAGCGTGAACGGCAGGCGGCAGGCAGGCGCTGCGCTGACAAATCGGCAGGATAGCCGATTTACAAAGTACGTCCTGTACTTTGCCCCGTCGGGGCCAGTCTCGCGCGGCTCGACTGTTCAACAGCTCCAGGCGAATTTATGCACGGCGACAGCCGCCCGCAGGGTTGCGCCCAGAGCCTGCCCCCCTGCTTACAACCGCAGGGGCAAGCTCTGTATGGAGTTGAGCAGGGGGATGGGCGCAATGCATCTCTCCGGGGACGGATTTCAAATCCGTCCCCTTATGCATGGGATATTCATATCCGCTGGCAACAAGCGGCTTGGTGAGAAATCCGGGCTAGGCCTACGGCCAGACTTCCAGGCCGTGGATCGCATTCCTGATATCCATGGACAGATTGACGCTGACAACCATTTTACCTGAGTAGAGATCGTATACGCTGATCGTGGAAGGCGAGGAGCCGCCCGCAATAAACCTGTCCGATAAGGGGCACAGACCTCGACCGAAGCCCTGGCGGGCTATTTTAGAATCGTCAATGCCGGCAAACCGGATTTCTTGTTCCGGGTAGCGCCTGATCCTGAACGCCTGGTCACCACCGTTGCGGCCAACATAGCGGACGCAATCAGATTTTGTGTCATTGAACAGGACCCCATCCCTGAACGGCCGGGCGTTATGATTGCCGGCCGGTAAATTACAGATTTCGGACACCTCGAAATCTTTTCCGAAATGCAGCAGGGCGCCAGTGCGTAGGCCACTGAAATAGACACCGGTATCATGTACGGAAACCATGTTCAGGTGCAGGTTGTTGACCAGGGCCGGACCTTCAGTGGAACGGGGGTCAAATCGTTGAGTCTGCCACCGGGAATACTGTTTTTCCAGACACAGGCCCCAGATAAATTCCTCAGCCGACAGGTCGAAGACCAGAATACTGTCATAACCCGTAGAAGTCAGAAACAGCAGGTTGTCTTTTTTGCAAATCTCATGGCAATGTTTGAGATAAGGGTTCCTGAAAGAGCGGCGGATCTGAAAATCCTGGTCATAGACGAACAACTCATCGCTGGCGGCAATGTAAATCTCGTCGTTATGAAACTCGATGCCGCGCAGGCCCCGGTCCCAGCCGCGTCCGGAAAAATCAATCTCCGAGGTGTTCCAGTCAACATGCTGGAATGCTTCCTGCTTCTCGAAATCCACGCTAAAGATCCCGCCGTGGCTGTCCCCCTGCTCGCTGCCGCGCACTACGGAGGTGGCAATTAACCTTGGCATATACGGCTTGTTTTCAGGCATGCGCTGTATACGGTTTCCGATCAATAACCCCGGTCGATATCCACAACATTCAGCAGGCGCTCGCCATTGATATAGCGGCACAGATTTTCCGTGACAACCAGCCGGTTGCATTCGATTCTCCGGTCAGTCATATATGCGACATGGGGTATAATGATGACATTGGGCAGGGATCACAGTTCATGGCCTCTGGTCAAGGGTTCGGAGGTTGTGTGCCCGCAAAAATGAATAAACTCCCCGGCTCATCTTTTTACCTGTCCTGTACGGCGATTATGCAACCCGCGTTACTGCGCCGTAGCATGGCCGCCGGGCGGCACGTAATCGAAGATAAACGTAATCCTGTCCTGTGTGCCCTTGTTCATCACGCTGTGTACTTTCTGGTTGTTGATTTCGTAGGCCTGCCCCACCTCCAGCCGGTACGGGCGCCCGTCGAGCATGAACCGGACCCGGGGATTGGTGGTAATGGGAACATGGATACGGTGACTGTAGTGAAATGACGGATGCGCATCCCGGTGGGGCTTGATTTTCCCGCCGGCAAGTAATTTCGCCGCCATGGCGCGGATTATGGTACCGCCGGCCGGATAAAAGCTGCCGATAATCCCGTGCATCAACGGCATGGCCTCCCCGACCAGCCGCCCCCAACCGGGCTGCTTGCTGACTTCGATATTCGGCCAGCCGGACCCATCGGTAAAAACCAGCACGATGGATTCCGTATAGCGGTGAACGTCATATTCGTTCTGGCGCAGTTTCTGTTCATACCAGGCGGACTCTTCCTGGGCGAGGATGCGTGCGCGCAATGGTTCCATGTCCACTGTGCCAAGTGATTTTATCGGTTCCCCAATATCCATTTAAATCAGCCTATCAGCCGGGCTTACAGACGTCAAAAACCGTACGATTTTCACCATTGCTTCGGTATCAAACCGACAGTAACGGAGCAACTGTTCCTCAAGCTCCACTTTTCTTTCAGGCGTGGTTTCGGGATTAATCGGATGCAAGTCCACCAGGCGTTCGACAATCCGCCCTAGCGACGGCGCCAGGTCCGGAAACATTTCAATCAACCTGTTGATGATGAGTTTCTCATAGGTCGTGTACATATGTTCCTCAGCACCCAGTACTGAATGGCGCAATCCATTTCGTGGTGAGACTTGACACTGGCGGCCGCTTTCACTTCTATCGCGCGCCACCCGCCGTTTTCAAGCGGCAACAGGACATCGACGCGCACCAGCACCCCGTCGTGCTGAAACGTGGCTTCATATACGGGGATGTTGTGGCCGTTTGCGATAAGCTCAGCCGTTGTCCTTAGCGCGTCACTCAATCCACCGGTGAACGGTATTTCCACCCCATGCGCCGATCCGAACACCTGCTGAGCTATTTCCCCCACCTGGTTCCCGGTCGCAAACAATGACTCCGCCATAGAGCTCGTCTCTGCAAGTTCCGGGTTATGCACTTCCAGGTGAAGTTTCTTCCTGCACTGCCAGACCGAGATCAAGCGGGATTTGGAGAGGTAAGGTTTGGCGGGGGGTGAATTCATTATCTCCTAACCGGCGCTCACCAGTACATCGCCGCCTAATGATCGGATAAAACGCTCCAGGGTAGCGGCCTTAGTGCCATGGCGCGGATCAAGGATACGACGCACTTCGCTTTCTTTCAGATCCAGGGATTTGGCAATCGCCACCTTGGTCTGACCGGATTCGCGGAACCTGGTGTAAGCGGCCGCTTTCAGCGCAGTAGTCACAGGTACGGATACCAGATGTTCATTGGCTTGTTTCGCCGTAGGTTCTGGAATATCCCTGCCGTGATTGATACAGCCACAAATGGCTTCATCCAAGGCATCCGCGGCTGATTCAAGGGCTTCTTCAATCGTATCGCCCTGAGTGATCACTTCCGGCAGGTCACGGCAGGTAACAACGTATCCGCCGTCATCTTTGTCTTCGGTGGGTATAACGGGATAAATATACTTCATGGTCTATATCTCCGACTTATCAATTCCCAATTGTCTCAACATGGCATGGTAAGTCCCTGTTTTCAACTCATCTTTCGGATTTCTCAGAATGCTATCAGGGCAACCGCATACTTTTGGATTCTGTTGCAGAAGACAGGAAACCAACCGGACAACGCCGCCCGTCATGCTGGCGAATGCCAGCATCCAGTCAAACAACAGCGCATGATCAGGGTAATGAAGGGTTATTCACTGGATTCTGGCCTGCGCCAGAATGACGGAATCGGGCAAAAACGTCTGAATTCAAAAGTATGCGGTTGCCCTGAGAATGCTATGACGGTCAGCATAATACAGCGTTATGTGACTGCCTTTTCCACGTTCCCTTCTTACCTGGAATGGCAAACCGTTTGCTTTTGCCAGTTTTCTTATCCGTTTTATAAATTCGCTCCCTTTCATAGTCGTCAGTATCGAACAAAAATGTTCGATGGTCAAATGGTTTGTTGGATTTTTAATCGTGTCGAAAACGAGTTCTCCCTCTGTATAAATCTGGTTTTCGCTCTCATCGTACTTGCCGGTAAACCGTCTGATGAAATGTTTGCCTATTCGATCCGTTTCACGTAATGCCGTCGATTCCATTCCATGTGGGGGTGCAGAGCAAGGCAGTGAAGACGATGGACTTCAAACGGGTAACGGTGGACACCACGGTACAGGAGAAGGCGGTGAGTTATCCGACGGACAGCAACAGGACAGACGATTTACAAAGTACGTCCTGTACTTTGCCCCGTTGGGGCTAGTCTCGCGTGGCTCGACTGTTCAACAGCTCCAGGTAAATTTGTGCACGGCGCAAGCCGCCCGCAGGGTTGCGCCCAGAGCCTGCCCCCCTGCTTACAACCGCAGGGGCAAGCTCTGTATGGAGTTGAGCAGGGGGATGGGCGCAATGAAGTCGGGGTGAAGGTGAGCATTGCCACCACCAACAAGAGTAACTTTGTGGTCGGGGGCATGGCCTTGCCGGGCAGCCCGTATGACGGCCACACCCTGAAGAAACCCCTGGCCATCCAGGTACCCTATATCTCCCATGCCCAGCCAGCCGTCCCTTATGGATGCAGCGGTTACTTTCGGATCGTTCCAGTATTCCAGCATGATATCGGGATGACGCACGACAATCTCGCCCGTCTCGCCGGTATCGGCAACAGTCCCGTCTGGCTTGACGATCTTAATCTCCACACCGTCACAGACCTGGCCGGCAGACAACAAGCGGCGTTGCTGTTCTCCAGTCCCGTCTGGCTGGTGCTGGTTCTTCGTCAGGGTCGATACGGAACCACCCTCGGTGGAACCGTATTGCTGGATAAAGACCGGGCCGAATACGGCCCGGGCCTTCCTCAATAATGCTTCCCTTATCGGTGCGGTGGAATAGAAAATAGTCTTCACCCGGGCCGGATTACGACCGACTGCATAGTCATCAGCAAGCAGCATTTCGATCATGGTCGGAACCAGTTGCAGGGTGGTAATGCCTTCCGTTTGCAGGGTGTCCCAGATGACAGCCGGGTTAAACTCCTGTTGTATGTAACTGGCCGCACCGTGCAGGTGGTGGGCCAGTTGCAGATATTCTGCACTATAGAACATCGCTGTGGTATCGCCGACTATATGGTTGATTTCGGCCGCCGCCAGCCGATGGTTGACCGGCGCTGCAATACACCCGCCCAACTCACAGGCGCCGTAGATTTCCAGGTACTCGGCACAGTTACGGGACAGAACGGCAATCCGGTCCCGGCGCCGGCAACCGGCTTGCTCCAGCGCATCGACCCGCTGGCAGACCCGATTTGCATGCTGCAGGAAGGGATATGTCCTGCCCCGGTCGATAAGCGCCGGATGATGTGGTAGGCGTTCGGCGTTATCCGTAATGCTGTTTGCTACAACTTTCTTCATTACCGGATAGCAGACAGGGGGCCTCAATGGGGACAGGTTTAAAGCTATCCCCCTTATATAGTAAGCAGGCGCACGCCCAGGTAGAACACCGCAAACAATGTCAGCGCCCAGACGCAGGCCACGCTGTAACGGGTCAGCCACGAGCTGGGTTTCATTGCTGCCGGCACGTCCTCCGAGTGCATGGATCGGTGAATCAACCAGGCCAGTACCGGCGCAGTGAGAAACGCCAGGGTCGTCGCGATATCGATCAGGGTTTTAAAGGACTGGATAAAAAACAGCAAGATGGACAGGGAAATCAGGATCATCATCAGAATTGCGCCCAGGTAGATTCTGACGCGCAGTTTTTCCGATAATGCCGTATCCCGAAAACAGTCCAGGAGCGCACACACCGTACGCGGGTACCCGTCATGTATCACCAGCACCGTTGACAACATGACCGCGAACGCTGCTATGGCAATGAGCGGCTTGGCCCACGGGCCCAGAAGCGACGTATAGATGTTGATGAGCTGCGCCGAAAATTCGGCGGCGCCGGCTGAGAACTGCTGGCCGGACCCGTGCATCACGGCTGCGCCAAGCAGCAGGAAACAGACCGCGGTCAACAGCGTGGAGAAATACCCGACATGATAATCCAGTTGTACTTCCGCACGTGACAGGTTCTCCTGTTGGTCCTTTTCCAGGAGCCATAACGACTGCCAGAGACAGGTTTCAAACGGCGCCGGCATAAAGCCTATCAAGGCAGCCAGGAACAGCAGTGATGACCTGTTCACTATATCCGGGGTTAAGAGGTCGGTGTGCTGCCATTCGAATAAGGGCACGGCTAATGCCGTTGCCGTCAGGGTTGAGATAAACAGGACGATGAGCACTATCTTCACGATACCGTCCAGCCACCGATACTGACCAACTACCAGGCAGGCGCCGGAAAAAACGCAGATGCAGGCAGCCACAAAGGCGACGGGCAGGTCCAGGTCAAAACTGATAACGGCCAACCCGGATGTCACCAGCAGGACTGCCGCAAACCCGGTAAACATGACGCAGACTATCACCACAGCACACAGTAGTACTGCCCAGGTTCCCTGCCTGCGGAACCCGGTCAACAGGTGTTGCCCGGTCGCATGCGCGTACGCATGTCCGAAACGAAAAGTAGGGTACTTGATGACAAAAGCCAGCAGGATGAACAGCAACAAATCCATCCCGTACATAGCGCCGGCGCGGGTGGCCTGCACCAGGTGTGACACGCCGATGGACGCCGCAGCCATCAACAACCCGGGGCCAAGAATAGTATATAACCTGCGTTGCAGTTTCATCTTGTTATCGTATGTGAAACAGCAGACCGAAGGCAAGCGCGCGACGTGCTGAGCAGCCGTTCCCGCTAACGCCCGGGAGCGAGGGCATCCTGCCCTCCCTCCCAGGGAAACAGGCCCCGTGACTCCTGGGGGACAGATTTAAATCTGTCCCCCCTGTCTTGCAGGGAAACAGGCCCCGTTAGGGTCAGAGTCTGCCCGAATCCGGCAACCATCATTGTATTGACCTCGAGTGAGCGGGCGCACCTGCGTGCTGATAACATCAGCGGGAACTGCTGCACAGACCAGGCTGACAGCAGGACTGATGCTGCGGCAAACCAGACCCGGCGCCATTCGGCGCATTCCCCGGCGTCGGTGAATACCCTTTTAAGCGCATCGAAAATCGGGACTGTCTGCAGGATGATAAACAGCTGTCTGCCTCTGGCGTTGTTCACTGGGCTGCCGCGCGGACTACGACCGCAGCGCGGGTCACGTTGACGGCTGCCGGACCCGGCTCACACGATGAAGTCGTTGTCGGTCAGGCTGTGCAGCCCGACCAGGCTCACCATGAAGTCGGCCGCGCCGTCGCCGTTCAGATCGGCCAACACGTCGGTGTAGTCAGCGTCGGTGTTGCCGTCCGTGCCGGCGCCGCGCTGGCTATAGCGCACCTGCCCCGGTGTGTCGGTAAAGGCCGCCGTGCCGATGAAGGCCAGGTCGTTGCCCAGGCGGGCCAGGTCCAGCCGGTCGCCGTCACCCCCCTTCCCTGAGAAATCCAGCACCTGGTCCGGGGTCGCCGGGGTCGAGTCGGGCGCGCTGATAAACCAGAAAATGTCCGCCCCCGACCCGCCGCTGAGCCGGTCGCTGCCGCCATCGCCCTTCAGCCTGTCGTCCCCGGCGCCGCCGTCCAGCGTGTCATCACCGCCCCCGCCATACAGCATGTCGCGCCCGCCCTGCCCCACCAACCGGTCGTTACCGGCCAGGCCGGACAGCAGGTTGTTGCCGTAGTCGCCCCGGAGCTCGTCGTCGTGCGCCGAGCCGATGACGCTCTCGATGCTGATGAGCGTGTCGCCCTCGGCATCCCCGCCGGCGCCGGTGCCGAGCTGCACGTCCACCCGCACTCCGGCGGGTGAGTGCGCATACGACACCAGGTCGTGATGGGTCCCGCCATCCAGCACGTCCGCGCCGCCACTGCCGTAGAGGAGGTCCGCCCCGGCGCCGCCGGCCAGCGTGTCATTGCCGGCGCCGCCGTCCAGCACGTCGCGCCCGCCGTTGCCGGCCAGGGTATCGTCGCCGGCCCGCCCGCGCAGCGTGTTGTCGCCGGCATCGCCGCGCAGCGTATCGCCATGGGCCGAGCCGATGACATGCTCGATGCTGATGAACGTGTCCCCGTCGGCATGGCCGCCGCTCGCCGTGCCGCGCCCCAGGTCCACCCGCACCGCGGCGTCCGAGTCGGTGTAGGTCGCGGTGTCCTCCCCGCTGCCCCCGTCCAGGGTGTCGGCGCCGCCCTGACCGGCCAGGACGTCGTTGCCGGCCAAGCCGCGCAGGACGTTGGCCTGGGCATCCCCGTGCAAGGCATCGTTACCCGCTGTCCCGACAATAGGCGCCGGCCCACTCGGCTCGGGCGGGGGCGCAGGGGGGTCGGCCGGTGCAGGGGGCGCGGCGCGCACCCCCCGCAGGTCATCCAGTGTCAGGCTGTGTAATCCGACCAGGGTGAGCTTGACGTTCGCTGTACCGTTGCCGTCCAGGTCCACCAGTACGTCGGTATAATCATCGCCGGTGTTGCCTGTGCCCGCGCCGCGCTGCACAGAGCGCACCTCGCCCGCACTGTTGGAGAAGGCCGTTGTCCCAATAAACGTCAGGTCGTTGCCCAGGCCGGATAAGTCCAGGTGGTCACCGTCCCCGTCACTCCCTGAGAAGTCCAGGATGCGGTCCGGGTTGGTTACGGTCGAGTCCGCCGCGGCACTGTAGGCAAAGGTGTCCGCCCCGCTGCCCCCGGCCAGGGTGTCTGACCCGGCGCCGCCGTCCAGCGTGTCCGCCCCGGGACCCCCCTCCAGGGTGTCCGCGCCGGCCTGGCCCGCCAGCCCGTCGTCACCGCCGTGCCCGCGTAGCGTGTTGGCGCTGGCCGCGCCGCGCAGTGTATCGTTATGGGCCGATCCGCTGAGGTGCTCGATGCCGGTGAGCGTGTCACCCTGGGCATGGCCGCCGCTCGCCGTGCCGCTCCCCAGGTCCACCTGCACCGCCGCATTGGAGTCGGTGTAGGACGCGGTGTCCGCCCCGGCCCCGCCGGTCAGGGTGTCGGCGCCGCCAGCCCCGCGTAAGGTATCCGCCCCGCCCCCGCCGTCCAGCCGGTTGGCGCTGCCGTCCCCGACCAGCACATCGGCCTGCGCCGAGCCGAGCACATTCTCAACGTTGGCAATCGTGTCACCCTGGGCATCCCCCCCCGATACCGTACCGGCAGCCAGGTTGACCGCCACCCCTGACGCCGAGCCGGCATAGGACAGCGTGTCGGTACCGCCTTCACCGTCCAGCACGTCTGCGCCGGCGCCACCCTCCAGTACGTCGTCTCCCCAGCTGCCATACAGGCGGTCAGCGCCCGCCTCGCCATACAGCCAGTCACTACCACCCAGCCCCACCAGCTTGTCCTCCCCGGCACCGCCCCACAGCCGGTTGGCGCTGTTGTCCCCGCGCAGCACATCCGCGTGCGCCGAGCCGCGCAGGTGCTCAATGCTCGTCAGGGTGTCACCCTGGGCATGACCGCCCGTAGCAGTCCCGGCGCGCAAGTCCACCTGCACCGCGGCGTCCGAGTCGGTGTAGGCCGCCGTGTCCTGGCCAGTACCCCCGTCCAGGGTATCGGCCCCGGCCTGGCCGGCCAGGACGTCGTTGCCGGCCAGGCCGCGCAGGACGTTGTCCTGGTCATCGCCCACCAACGTATCATCCCCCGGTGTGCCGTCGAGGTCCCGGGGCGTGACCACCGGGGCCGGCGGCGCCTGGACGCCCACCAGGTCATCCAGTGTCAGGCTGTGCAATCCGACCAGGGTCACTTTGACGTTCGCTGTACCGTTGCCGTCCAGGTCCACCAGTACGTCGGTGTAATCATCGCCGGTGTTGCTCGTGGCCGCGCCGCGCTGCACAGAGCGCACCTCGCCCGCACTGTTGGAGAAGGCCGTTGTCCCAATGAAGATCAGGTCGTTGCCCAGGCCGGATAAGTCCAGGTGGTCACCGTCCCCGCTACTGCCTGAGAAGTCTACAATCCGATCCGGGTTGGCCACGGTCGAGTCCGCCGCCGCCTTGTATTGGAAGGTGTCGGCCCCGGTACCTCCCTCCAGGGTGTCCGCGCCGGCCTTGCCGTCCAGTACGTCGTTGCCGGCCAGCCCGCGCAGGACGTTGGCCTGGGCATCGCCCACCAACGTATCAGCGTCTGCCGTGCCAACAATATCTGCTGCCTGCACACCCACCAGATCGGCCAGCGTCAGGCTGTGCAGCCCGACCAGGGTGATCTTGACGTTCGCCGCGCCGGCGCCGTCCACATCAACCAGTACGTCGGTATAATCATCGCTGGTGTCGCTGCTTGTGGCCGCGCCGCGCTGCACAGAGCGCACCTCGCCCGCACTGTTGGAAAAGGCCGTTGTCCCAATGAAGGTCAGGTCATTGCCCAGGCCGGATAAGTCCAGCCGGTCGCCGTCGCCGCCGTTGCCTGAGAAGTCCAGGATGCGGTCCGGGTTGGCCCCAGTCGAGTCCGCCGCGGCGCTGTAGTGGAAGGTGTCGGCCCCGGCGCCCCCGGCCAGGGTGTCGGCGCCCCCGGCCCCGCGTAAGGTATCCGCCCCGGCCCCGCCGTCCAGCCGGTTGGCGCTGCCGTTCCCGACCAGCACATCGTCCTGCGCCGAGCCGACCACGTTCTCAACACTGGCAATCGTGTCACCCTGGGCATCCCCGCCCGATACCGTACCGCTGGCCAGGTTGACCGTTACCCCTGACGCCGAGCCGGCATAGGACAGCGTGTCGGTACCGCCTTCACCGTCCAGCACGTCTGCGCCGGCGCCGCCCTCCAGTATGTCGTCTCCCCAGCTGCCGTACAGGCTGTCCGCGCCCGCCTCGCCATACAAGCGGTCATGACCTGACAGCCCCACCAGCTTGTCCGCCCCGGCGCCGCCCCACAGGCGGTTGGCGTCGTCATCCCCGCGTAACTCATCGCCATGCGCCGAGCCGCGCAGGTGCTCAATGCCCGTCAGGGTGTCGCCCTGGGCATGACCGCCACTGGCCGTCCCGGCGTCTAAGTCCACCTGTACCGCGGCGTCCGAGTCGGCATACGACGCCGTGTCCGCCCCGCTGCCCCCGTCCAGGGTGTCGGCCCCGGCCTGGCCGGCCAGTACGTCGTCCCCGGCCAGGCCGCGCAGAACGTTGTCCTGGTCATCGCCCACCAACGTATCAGCGCCCGGCGTGCCGACAATATCTGCCGCCTGTACGCCCGGCAGGTCCGCTGGCGTCAGGTTATGCAGCCCGGCCAGGGTCACCTTGACGTTCGCCGTGCCGTCCCCGTTCACATCAACCAGCACGTCGGTGTAATCATCGCCGGTGTTGCCCGTGTCCGTCCCGCGCTGCACATAGCGCACCTCGCCCGCACTACTGGAGAAGGCCTTTGTCCCAATGAAACGCAGGTTGTTGCCCAGGCCGGACAGGTCCAGTTGGTCGCCATCCCCGCCACTGCCTGAGAAGTCCAGGATGCGGTCCGGGTTGGCCCCAGTCGAGTCCGCCGCGGCACTGTATTGAAAGGTGTCCTGGCCGGCGCCACCGGCCAGGGTATCAGCGCCTCCGCCCCCGCTCAGGGTGTCATCCCCGGCGCCACCCCACAGTCGGTTGGCGCCGTCGTCCCCGCGCAGCCCATCGTCATGCGCCGAACCCCGCAGATTCTCAATACCCGTCAGGGTGTCGCCCTGGGCATGACCGCCACTGGCAATCCAGACGCGCAAGTTCACCTGCACCCGAGCGTTCGAGTCGGCATACGACGCCGTGTCCTCCCCGCTCCCCCCGTCCAGGGTGTCGGCCCCGGCCCTGCCGTCCAGTACGTCATCCCCGGCCAGACCCCGTAGGGTATCGTCTCCAGTCGTCCCGGTCAGGTTATCGTTCCCGGGCGTGCCGCCAACGGTGATGCCCGCCATGCCCATCAGGTCCGCCCGCGTCAGGCTGTGCAGCCCGACCAGGGTCACCTTGACGTTCGCCGTGCCGTCCCCGTTCACATCAACCAGCACGTCGGTGTAATCATCGCCGGTGTTGCCCGTGTCCGTCCCGCGCTGCACATAGCGCACCTCGCCCGCACTACTGGAGAAGGCCTTTGTCCCAATGAAACGCAGGTTGTTGCCCAGGCCGGACAGGTCCAGTTGGTCGCCATCCCCGCCACTGCCTGAGAAGTCCAGGATGCGGTCCGGGTTGGCCCCAGTCGAGTCCGCCTTCTTGTATTGGAAGATGTCCTGGCCGGCACCACCGTCCAGGGTGTCGGCACCCTTGCCCCCATTCAAGGTGTCATCCCCGGCACCCCCGTCCAGCACGTCGTCCCCGCCGCTGCCAAACAGACGGTCAGCGCCCGCCTCGCCATACAAGCGGTCATGACCACCCAGCCCCACCAGCCTGTCATCCCCGGCGCCGCCCCACAGGCGGTTGGCGCCGTCGTCCCCGCGCAGCACATCCGCGTGCGCCGAGCCGCGCAGGTTCTCAATGCTCGCCAGGATATCGCCCTGCGCATGACCGCCACTGGCAGTCCCGGCGTCCAAGTCCACCTTCACCCGGGCGTTCGAGTCGGTATAGGCCGCCGTGTCCGCTCCGCTCCCCCCGTCCAGGGTGTCCGCCCCGGCTTGGCCATCCAGGACGTCGTTGCCGGCCAGGCCGCGCAGGACGTTGGCCTCGGCATCGCCCACCAGCGTATCAGCGCCTGCCGTGCCCTCGCGGCTCATCCTGTACTCAGTAAACAGTGTGAAATCCGCTGCCACCAACCGATGCAGCCCGACCAGGGTGAGCTTGAAGTTCGCCACGCCGTCGCCGTCCAGGTCAGCCAGCACGTCCGTGTAATCATCGCTGGTATCGCCGCCCGTGTCCGCCCCGCGCTGCGCATAGCGCACCTCGCCCGCCGTCCCCGTAAAAGCCGCGCTACCGATAAAGCGCTTGCCAGGTATGCTCAACATGTCGCCGTCCCCGCCACTCCCTGAGAAGTCTACAATCCGGTCCGGGTTGGCCACGCTCGAGTCCGCCCCCATGACGTATCCGAAGGTGTCCGCCCCGGCTCCTCCCTCCAGGGTGTCTGTACCACCCCACCAGCTTGTCATCCCCGGCACCGCCCCACAACCGGTTGGCGCCGCCGTCCCCGCGCAGCCCATCGTCATGCGCGGAACCGCGCAGATTCTCAATGTCCGTCAGTTTATCGCCCTGGGCATGACCGCCCGTGGCGCGCCCGGCGTGTAAGTCCACATGCACGCCGGCGTCCGAGTCGGTGTAGGACGCGGTGTCCGCTCCGGTGCCCCCGTAGAGCTGATCGTTACCGGCGCCCCCATGGAGCGTGTCATCACCGCGGCCTCCTTTCAGTCGATCATAGCCTGCTCCCCCGTCCAGCCGATCGTTGCCGCCGTCGCCCCACAGCTTGTCGTTGTTCAAGCCTCCGTCCAGCCGATCGTTGCCATCGCCGCCCCACAGCCGGTCGTTGTTCAAGCCTCCGTCCAGTCGGTCATTACCGTCGTTACCGTACAGCTGGTCTTTACCCTCGCCACCGTCGAGGGTGTCGTCGCCAGCTTCGCCGCGCAACTCATCGTCCCCGGCGCCCCCCCACAACTCGTTGGCGCCAGAGTCGCCCCGCAGCTCGTCAGCCTGCGCCGAACCCACCAGATGCTGAAAGCCGCGAATTCCGTCGCCCTCGGCATGACCGCCTGACGCCGTATGAGAATACAAATCCACTTTCACACCCTCATCAGAGTCCCCATAGGACAAGGTGTCGTCCCCACCCGCCCCGGCCAGCGTGTCCGCCCCCGGACCGCCTTTGACCAGGTCATCGCCGTCTTCACCGTACACCTTATCATCGCCGGCGCCCCCGGCCAGTACATCGTCCCCGTCACCGCCGCGCAGCGTGTCGTCCCCGGCGCCGCCGTCCAATGTGTCCGCCCCGGCCCCGCCGGCCAGCGTGTCATCACCCGGACGACCGTCTAACTCATCGTCCCCAGCGCCCCCGACCAGGTGGTCTGTCCCGTCACTTCCCCACAGCACATCGCCCTGTGCCGAGCCGACAATCCGCTCAATATCAGTGAGCGCATCCCCGGCGGCATCACCCCCCTGGAACGTGCCTGCCTTCAGGTCAATCCGTACCCCCGCCGCAGAGCCTGCGTAGGTTGCAGTATCATATCCCGCGCCGCCATCCAGTGTGTCCTTGCCCAGGCCCCCTTCCAGTGTGTCATCCCCCGCGCCGCCGGCCAGCCGGTCAGGGCCGCCACCACCATCCAGATAGTCCGCCCCGGCGCCGCCGCCCAGCGTGTCGGCGCCGGCCCCGCCCACCAGCACATCGTCCCCTGCGCTACCGTACAGCCGGTCATCCCCGGCCCCGCCCGCCAGCCGGTTGGCGTCCGCATCCCCCGTCAGCGTGTCGGCATAGGCCGAGCCGATAAGGTGCTGGATGCTGATGAGCCTGTCGCCCGCAGCATGACCGCCTGACACCACTCCGCTGTCCAGGTTTACCTCCACCCCGACGTCCGAGCCCCGGTAGGCTGCGCTGTTCTCCCCACTGCCGCCCTCCAGCGTGTCCGCCCCGGCGCCTCCTTCGAGTACGTCAGCGCCACCATCGCCGCGCAGATGGTCGTCGCCCTCGTGACCGTACAGCTGGTCGTTACCCGCGCCCCCGTCCAGCGTGTCAGCACCCGCGTTGCCGTACAACGTATCGTCGCCGGCGCCCCCCGCCAGCCGGTTAGCCAGCTCATCGCCGCGCAACTCGTCAGCGTGTGCCGAGCCCACCACGTGCTCAAAGTTGCTGAGCGCGTCGCCCTGAGCATGACCGCCCACACCCGTCCCCGCATCCAGGTCCACCCGTACCCCGGCATCCGAGCCCACATAGGATACCGTGTCACTGCCCGGGCCACCGTCCAACTCGTTCACCGCCGCATTCGCAATCACCTGGTCATCGCCCTGACCGGCCACCAGGTTCTCAATCACCGTGCCCCGCGCTATCAGCCAGTTGCCCGTCAGCCCGTACACGTCCGAGACGCCTTCCGGGCGCAGGTCCACCCGCTGGTCCGTCTCATCCGTGCGCAGGTCCAGCCGGTCCTCCCCGCCGCTGTCGAACAGCGTCAGTGCCACCGGCCCATCAAGCTCACCGTCCTGCTCGGTGATTGCCGCGAAGACTTCCCCCAGGTAGCCGTCGACGTTGGACTGGTAGCCATACACGGTATCCCCGGGGTTGGTCTCGGGGACGCCATACAGCTTCTGAATCGCCAGGATGTCCGCCATCATCGGCGTGACCGGATAGGCCTTGCTCGCATCGATGCCGGTGTTTCTGGTCTGAGTGAAGTACGACATGACCGACGTCTGGTAGGAGTCTGCCGCAAACCGGTTATCGAGCCCGTACGTAGGAATAGGATAGCCATTGTAGGGGCCGGCATGGGGCAAGCCCAACGCATGGCCGAGCTCGTGGAGGTGAGCAATGAACGTCCAGTCGCCGGGCCTGTCGCCAGACTTATTGACGAATCCAATCGGAAAGTGCAGGTCGAGCGAGACGAACCCGTTCTCTCTTTTGAGGTTAGTTATCGTGGGGTGACCACTTTCTCCATCTTTGAAGTTGATATTGGCGTGGTCTTCCACTTCCCGAAAGGTCAGGTTCGCCACCGCCTCCCAGGCCGCCAGGGCCCAGCGGTCAGATCGGTGAGGTTCACCGTGATCTCACCGCCGGGCTCAATCGGAAAGCGAGCGGACTTACCCATGAAGTCGGCGATCTCGTCATAGGCGTCCGAGGCGAGCACGCCCCATTGGGGCAGCTGCTCCGCAGCGGCCGGGGCGTTTTGAGGGGCTGGAGCACCTCGGGCGCTTTGAGAGTCTGGAGATTGGGCTCCTCGCTCTTCCAGATTTATTGCCAAACAGCCGGCACAACAACAGGATGCCCCGTGTTCGGGATCTGTCTGAGCGGCGTCACTGATCCTCTTCATAGATTGCCTCCCGGTTCAATACTCAACGGTAGCGGGGTTCGCCCCCTGTTGTGCTTGTGTTGATACGGAATGATAATCTGTTCCGGGCGTCATCACAACTGTACTGTCCTGGTTTGTTGTCAACACATAAACTGTCCGCATCTGTAACACATAATCTGTCCGGTCCCGTATCGGTGTACGGGACAAGCTTTATCATGTTAGCTTTTGGGGGGGACAGATTTAAATCTGTCCCCCAGGAGTCCCGGGCATACTCTGACCATAAGGAGGCATATTCCTCTGGCAGGGAGGGCGTTAGCGGGAACGGCTGTTTCGGCTTGCATTTCCAGTGTTTTCCAATTCGGACTGAGCCTGAAGGGAGAGTGATTCTGACTCATCTCAAACCCGTTTCTGCGCCTGTTCATACATGCTGGTAAAGCGTTGCCGGCGCGACTGTTGCAAGGCCTCGGCGGCCGCGTTGTCGCGGAGCCGGTAAGCGATGGTGTCCAGTCTGTCAAAGCGTACGCCCGGTTTCAAGTGCGTCTTTGTATCGGTGAGGGATTTGAGTGTCTCATACGGTGTCATCAGGGACGCGTAGGGATAGCGTTTTCGTTGTTTCCCGGTCGGGTCGGTGACCGTGACCGGGAACAGGCAGGGCCGGTGGTCGTTGACGTACGGATTGAGGTGCCGGCGGTGAAAGTCATTGAGCAGACTGGCCCAGCGCTGCGGGATATGGGCATGGCCCAGGAGCTTACGCACGACATGGCCGTTCTTGCATTCCACCAGGGCAGTGTCATTGCTGTGCCGGGCACGGGACTTGGTGAACTACCATGAACGGCGGGCGCTAGCCGGTTTTTATCCTGCCCTGGTTCTCCCGGGCAAGCCTGTCTGATAGCGGGGAGCGATTGCACCCCATGGCGACAAACCCCTGCCATCTGGCCGGTAGTTGTTCAAGGAGTGTTACGGCTTCTTCCTTTTCCGGAAACGCGGCAAAGATGCTTGCGCCCGTGCCGGATAGCCGGGCTTCGGCGCGGGCGTTGAGCCAGTCCAGCGCGGCGGCCACTTCGGGGCAGGTCTGGCGTACTACCGGTTCGCAGTCATTGTGACAGCTTCCCTGATGGAAGTCGCGCAACGTGACCCTGGGCGTTGCGCGCATCAACCCCGGCGCACTGAATATGTCCGCGGTAACAACCGGGGTATCGGGATAGATCAGGAAATACCAGTTTTCCGGCAGTTCTACGGGTTCCAGTATCTCTCCCACGCCCTCTCCCCAGGCAGCGAAGCCGTGTACAAATACCGGCACGTCAGCCCCGAGGCTCGATCCTGCTTCGGCGAGTTGTTCCATGGTCAGGCCGGTTTCCCACAGGCAATTCAGGGCCACCAGCGTCGTCGCGGCATCGGAACTGCCGCCTCCCAGTCCCCCGCCGATGGGGATTCTTTTATCCACGTGGATTTGCGCACCCCTGGCGCTGCCGCCGATCTCCTGTAGCAATTTCGCCGCTTTGACCACCAGGTCATCCTGCTCGTCCACCTGGTGGTAATTGCGCAGGCACCTGATCCGGCCATCCGCGCTCACGGTAATCCGCAACTCATCGGCCAGGTCCAGAAACTGGAACAGGGTCTGTAACAGGTGGTAACCGTCGTCCCGGCGACCGATGACGTGTAAAAAATGGTTTATTTTCGCCGGGGCCGGCCAGGGTTGTGATGTCATTCGGGTGAGTATACCCGTGTGCGGTCGGATGACGCCATCAGGGCAGGCTCCATTCCCTGATGGACAGGCGCACGCGCACCTGATCGTTTTCCAGGTCAAGCCGCGCCGGCATACTGGTTCCGTCAATCCCGGTGTAGTTTTTGTAACGTATCGACCAGCCGCCCTGGCTCAGGGCGCTCAGCCTGTTTTCAGCGTCCAGCAGCATCCGGTCAACCTGCAAGGCCGGCGCCGGGAGCCCTCTTATCCAGTAGACCAGGTCTGATACCGGGAAATACCAACCCGCTGCCTGCCGCAGCAGGGTTTCCGCATCCTCAGCCTGCAACATACTCTTGTCCGGGGTGCGTAATGAGACAATGCCGGCGGCGCCGGACAGTTCATAGACGCCGCCGGAGAATGAAGCTATCACCCGGATGTCATAGTCATCCTTGCGCTGTTCCCAATACAGGGAACCTGATCCGGAATCATTATATGTGCGCACGGCTATCCTGCCTTTGAGATCCCAGGTTTCCAGCCGCATTAATTCATCCCTGCGGGTTTCCCATGAGGGTTTAACCCTGTTTTCAACCGGCGCCTGGACACAACCCGACAGCGTGAAAGCCAGCAACACAAATGCCGGGAGACTGCGGTACAGTGCCATTCCCGCGCACGCGGGAATCCGAAAACAGAGTAGGGGACAGATTTGAAATCTGTCCCCGGCGCGACTTTGACACATCATGGATTCCCGTCCCTGTTCAAAGCATACAGGGGTAAACTTGCGCGGGAATGGCAGGCAGGGGATTCTGGCCGGCACGGTCGTTTTAACTTCAAGGCTTGAAATGTTCAATCACGTCCAGCAGGCGGGTATCTTCGGGCGTCTGTTTCAAGGCCGCTTCCCAGACCTCTTTTGCCTGTTCCCGCTCACCCCTGACCCATAGTACCTCTCCCAGGTGGGCGGCAATTTCCGGATCCTGTCTTATGTTCAAGGCCTTTCTCAGGTACTCAACGGCCTCATCCAGCCGTCCCAGCCGGTACAGGACCCAGCCCATGCTGTCCAGGATATAGAAATCCGAGGGGCGGAGTTCCAAGGCTTTCTTGATCAACTCATAGGCTTCGGTGAGACGGTCGGTGGCATCTGCAAGGGTGTATCCTAATGCATTCATTGCCTGTGCGTGGTCCGGTTCGTGCCGGAGTATTGTCCTGAGGTCCGTTTCCAGCATATCCAGCCTGGCGATTTTTTCCGCCGCCATGGCCCGGGAGTACAACAGGTCGGCATCGTATTGATCTCCCAGGGCTTTGGTATAGACCGCGATGGCTTCTTCATAACGTTGCGCCTGGATCAGCAATTCGCCTTCCGCCTGCACAATGATCAGCGCTTGTTGTCCACTCTGCTGCCGTATGGAGTTGAGGTGGTTGCGCGCCTCTTCCACTTCTCCCTTCCTCGCCAGCAACATGGCAAGCCTGACCTGGGCATCAAAATAATGTTCGCCTTTATGCACGCCCTGATACCAGGCAGAGGCTTCATCATAGCGCCGCTTTTCCTCCGCGATTCGCCCGAGGTAATAATTGGCGACGTCCGTCAGGGCTTCCCGCTCCGATAATTTTTTGAACAGCGTCTCGGAATCATCCAGACGATTGCTCTGCAGATACAACAGACCCAGGGCATACAGCACGTCAGGATTCCCGGGTTCCCGTCCGGCCAGCAGTTCAAATTGGTCCAGCGCCTTGTCGAACTGCCTGAATTCCATCAATAGTCTTGCATAAGCCATACGCAGGTTGAAGTCGTTCTCCTCGCGTTGCGCCAACTCCTGTTCCAACCAGGCCAATGCCTCCTGTTCCCGGCCCAGGCGCTGCAGTATGGAAATATAGCTGAGCGCCGCGTTATCATTGTCCGGGGCCTGGGCGAGTGTCTCTTCAAGCAATTCCCGCGATCGCTCCAGGTCTTCCAGTTTGGCGGCGACGTGCGCAAAAGCATACAGAGCGCCGGGAGAATTATTCTGGGAGATAACCAGTTTTTCCATAATGTCCAATACCGCTTCCTTGTCATTTTCACTTCCCAGCAGGTTGGCAATCATCCATAACCTTTCATCCGCTTCTCCATCCGAATAAGTAAAAATGTCCTGCAAATGCAACGCCGCCTGTTCCAGGTCACCGGCGCGCAATTTCATGACCGCCAGCACCTGGTGCGGATCGGGATTGCGCGGGTCAAGTTCCACCCATAACCGGGCTGCAGCCAGGGCGGCGGCATCGTTACGGGCGTAAACTGCGATGCGCGCGGTCCGCTCAACGATACGGTGGTCTCTGGTGGAACGGGCCAGATCCAGGTAATTCTGAATCGATATGTCCAGCAACCCCCTATGCCCTGCAATCTCGGCGATCAGCAACTTATAGAGGAGCTCTTCGGTTAACGCGATCTTAGGGCGGACCGGCTCAACACGGATGATCTTTGCATTCCTGCCGGTATCTTCCTGGATAGTCTCGGGCTCAACAGGCGCTATCGAACTCAGGTTAGTTTGGGCACAGGCCACCATTACAAGCGTGACAACGACCGGCAGCACGAGTCTTGCGAGGTGGCCGAGTGGCCTGATATCCGATTCTTTACGCATTTTCGTGATTATATCCTGAAATGAAAATACGACAACGTGGTAAACTATAAACTCGGAAATTGCGCCAGTGGATGCGATGATTGCGCAGGATTTTTTGCGCTGGCGGGTGCCTGCGACCGAAAGCATAGTGGTAATTCTGGTTGAGGGAGCACGTGCCCGCCAGCGCAAAAAAGACAAGCGAGGGCACATCCAGCGTAGTTTGCAACGAAGATAGAAGTGATACACTGTAAATAACCTATTGACAGCATTAAATTTTCCATTAATGACAAGCGAACTGGCGTAATATCCGAGTTAATAATATGGCGCTTCTGGCTTTTGGTCTTAACCATACCACTGCTCCCTTGGAGGTACGCGAAAAAGTGACCTTCGACGAGGGCGTGTTGTCTGACGCCCTGACCGAGTTGACCGGGGACACAGACATCGATGAGGCGGCTATCCTGTCCACCTGTAACCGCACCGAAATCTACTGCAACCTCAACGCCGCAGACCTGGAACGACCAATTGACTGGTTTTCCGGATTTCACGGTTGCAACAAAAGTGAACTGCACGGCTACATCTATACTCACCCCGGCGCCGGCGCGGTCAAGCACGTGTTGCGCGTGGCCAGCGGGCTGGACTCCATGGTGGTCGGAGAACCTCAGGTGCTGGGGCAACTGAAACGGGCTTACCAGACGGCCATAGAGGCAGGCAGTATCGGTAAAATGCTGAACCGGCTGTTCCAGCATTCGTTCAAAGTCGCCAAGGACGTACGCAGCAACACCACGATAGGGAACCATCCGGTGTCAATCGCCTACGCGGCAGTGCGTCTGGCCAGACAGATATTTGGTGACCTGTCCAGGCAGACTGCATTGCTCATCGGCGCCGGCGAAACCATAGAACTCGCCGCAAAACACTTGCGTGACAACGGCCTGCATAAAATGATTGTTGCCAACCGTACCCCGGAAAGAGCACAGAAGCTGGCCCAGCAATATTCCGCATACACCATCACGCTGGATGAACTACCCCGGCACCTGGACGAAGCAGACATCGTCATCTCCTCCACTGCAAGCCGACGGCCGCTGCTGAGCAGGAGTATGATTGAGACAGCTGTTTTGCAACGTAAACACAAACCCGTGTTTATCCTGGACATTGCGGTACCGCGGGACGTGGAACCCGACGTGGGTGAACTGGAAGACGTTTACCTGTATACCGTGGACGACCTGAGAAGTATTATCGACGACAATATAAAAACCCGGCGGGAAGCGGTAAGACAGGCGGAACAGATCATCGACACTGAGGTTGCCCAGTTCATGGCCTGGATTAATTCGCAGGATGCCGTTGCGACAATCCGGGCACTGCGCAACCAGGCACAGGAAGTTCGCGCAGACGTATTGGAGTCGGCACTGCAAAAATTACGGCTGGGGGCGCCCCCCGAAGACCTGCTTCACGAGGCCACCCGGACGCTAACCAACAAATTGATCCACTCCCCAAGCGCCAAATTGCATAAGCTCGATGCAGCACAAAAACAGGCCATGCTGCGGGTGGTACGGGATTTGTACAACCTGCCGCCGGATGATTTGCAGAACGGGGACGAGGAGTAACAGGCATTTCCACATCCTGGAAATGATTTGATTTATGAAGGACAGTCTGCGACAAAAGCTGGAAAAGCTGTGTGAACGCCAGGAGGAGATCTATGCGCTGCTGTCCGTTCCGGATGTCATCAATGATCAAAATCGTTACCGTGACCTGAACAAGGAAGCGGCAGAAATCAGCCCGATCGTCGACTGTTTCAAAAACTACCGGTCAACCCTGCTGGCACAGGATAATGCCAGGGCTATGCTGAAGGACAGCGATAAGGACATCCGGGAACTGGCCACCGAGGAAATCGATATCTCCCGGCAACGGCTGGAGGCACTGGATCAGGAATTGCAAAAACTGTTGCTGCCCACGGACCCGGCGGATAAAAGTAATATCTTCCTGGAAATCCGGGCAGGGACGGGCGGGGAGGAAGCAGCTCTGTTCTCGGCCGATTTAATGCGGATGTATTCCCGCTATGCCGAGAAATCAAACTGGGAAGTCGAGTTGTTGAGTACCACGGAAAGCGACCTGGAGGGCTACAAGGCAATTATCATGCGCATCCTTGGCAACGGCGCCTATTCGAGACTGAAGTTCGAGTCCGGCGCACACCGGGTCCAACGGGTACCGGAAACGGAGTCCCAGGGCCGTATCCATACCTCAGCCTGTACTGTTGCCGTCCTGCCCGAAGCTGATGAAATAAACGAAATCGAAATCAACCCGGGCGATCTCAGGACAGACACCTTCCGCGCGTCCGGGGCCGGCGGCCAGCATGTCAACAAGACGGACTCCGCCATACGCATCACCCACCTGCCCAGTGGCATTGTGGTGGAATGCCAGGACGAACGCTCCCAGCACAAAAACCGCGCCCGGGCCATGGCCTTGCTGCGGGCGAAACTGCTCTCTGCCGAAAAAGCGAAACAAGCATCGGAAATAGCCGAAAACAGGCGTAACCTGATTGGTTCGGGAGACCGCTCGGAGCGCATCAGGACCTACAACTTTCCGCAGGGAAGAGTGACTGATCACAGAATCGGCCTGACCCTGTACCGGTTGGAGGAGATCATGCAGGGTGGACTGGATATGATTGTCGACCCGTTGATCAACGAACACCAGGCCGACCTGCTAGCAGCTCTTGGCGAGTAACGGCAGATGCTGACGGTGCGACAATTATTACGCTTCGCAGCGCACCAACTGCGCTCCTCGGACAGCCCGCGGCTTGACGCGGAGGTGCTGCTGGCAACCGTTCTCGGGACAGACCGGAGCCGCTTGTATGCCCATCCGGAACTGACGGCGCAGCAATCCTCAGTCGCGGATTTCAAGCGCTTGCTGAACAGCAGGCGCGCCGGTTATCCCGTCGCCTACCTGACCGGAGTAAAGGAATTCCGCTCAATGGCATTCCGGGTGAACCGTCATACCCTGATACCCAGGCCGGAGACGGAATTACTGGTTGAAGCGGCGCTCGAGCTCATCCCCGGTAACAGCCGGGCCAGTATCCTCGACCTGGGGACCGGCAGCGGTGCGATTGCCGTCGCCGTGGCTGCCGCCCGCCCACATTGCGCCGTCACGGCCGTTGACCTGAGCACGGACGCGCTGGCCGTCGCCCGGGTAAATGCCGCGTCAAACAAGGTCGCCAATATATCATTCCGGCAGTCGGACTGGTTCGGGAACCTGGATAACAGATGCTTTGATGCAATTTTATGTAATCCCCCCTACGTGGATTTTCCCAGTTCCACATTGCCTGCCGATGAAATCCGCCACGAACCGCGCCTCGCCCTGGATGGCGGACATAACGGCACTGCCAGTATCCGTATCATCGTTATCAACGGGTTCAGGCATATCAATCCAGGCGGGTTCATGATCATTGAGCATGCCCACGACCAGGGCAATTTTGTCAGGCAGCAATTCAGGCTCAACCATTACCGGGACATCGCCACCCGGCAAGACCTTGCTGGCCGTGAGCGGTTCACCCTCGCCATACGACCATGAACGGGTTGCCCTTATGAACGACGAACAACTGTTAAGGTACAGCCGGCAGATCATGCTGCCCGAAATCGATGCGGAAGGGCAGTTGCGCCTGGCGCAGGCAACCGTACTGATGATAGGCGCCGGGGGTCTGGGCTCCTCCGCTTCCATTTACCTGGCTGCCGGCGGGGTGGGACATATCATCCTGGTCGATTTCGACAGGGTAGACCTGTCCAACCTGCAGCGCCAGATACTCTATAAAACCGCCGATATCGGACGGCTGAAAGTAGAGTCCGGGGCAGACCACCTGAGGGCGCTGAATCCCGACGTCAAACTGACCTTGATCGACCGCATGCTGACGCAAGATGAATTGAAGAACTATGCGGAGCAAGCGGACATCATCGTTGATGCGAGTGATAACTTCGCCACCCGCTTCGCCGTCAACCGGGCATCCGTCGCTACGGGTACACCCCTGGTTTCTGCCGCAGCCATTCGCTTCGAGGCGCAAATCAGCGTATTTAATCCGAACCATGAAACCTCTCCCTGTTATCGTTGTCTGTATAAGGAAGACTCGGAAGTTGAAGCGACCTGCACCGCCAACGGCGTACTGGCGCCGTTACTGGGTATCGTCGGGAGCATTCAGGCGACGGAAGCCATGAAACTGATCATGGACCTCGGCGACACCTTGCAGGGGCGGCTGTTGCTGATAGACGTGATGGCGATGGAATGGCATAGCGCCATTCTGCCGAAAGATCCCGAATGCCCGGTGTGCAGATAGTTTTTTGAGCAGTGTGGGTAGAAAACCCCGTATAATCACGGATATGCGAAACAGGTTATTACTATTGATTAATCAGGACAGAAAATGCGTTCCATCTTAACCCGTATATCTCGCCAATTGATGCGATGATTGCGCAGGATTTTTCCCGCCGGCGGGTGCCGGAGCCTGCCCCGTACTTGATACGGGGACCGAAAGCATAGTCGTCTCTCTGGTTGAGGGAGCACGTGCCCGCTGGCGGGAAAAAGACAAGCGAGACAAATCGGCAGGATAGCCGATTTGCACGGCAACAGCCGCCCGCAGGGTTGCGTACATGGATGTGCGCAATGAACGCATCAAGCGCAGTCTGTGATAATGGCAAAGTGACATAAACCGAGATACCCTATTGACAACGATGAACGTTTTCTCTGGCAATAAGCGGATTGGTGAGATATGCGGGTTAACAGCGATCTGCGCCTTCCTGTTGCTCTGTTGCCAACCCTCGGCGGCACAGGAAGAGATCCAGGTCTCCAAAGAATTTACCAAGACCTACCGTGCCTATAACGCCGCGTATGCGCAACGGAATTATGCCCGCGCCGCCGAGCTTGCGCGCAAGGTGCTGGACCTGGCGCTCAAGGAATTGGGCGCCGACCATGAAAAAATTCCCGTCCTGCAGGTTAACCTGGCCCACATCCTTATCGCGATCGGGGAAATGGAGGAGGCCGAACCCATCCTGTTGCAGGCAAAAGCCGAGATAATCAAGCAGCACGGGCCCGACCATGTGGACCTGATTACCGTGCATGAAGACCAGGCCAAAATCTATGTCAGCAAGCAGGAACTGGAAAAGGCGCGGGGGGAACTGGATACGATCATCTCCATCATCAGCAAACAATCCGGTGACAGATCGGCGGGCATCGCCAATGTCCTGGTTCAGGAGGCGGCAATTCATATCGCCGAGCAAAACGTGGATGAAGGCGAGGCGGCCTATCGCGAGGCCCTGGCTATTTATGACGAGAATTTCGGTAAGGACAACGTGCGTTCGGCGGACGTTATTTCCCTGCTTGGAGATGTCGACCTGACCCGCCAGGAATTTGACAAAGCGGAACAGAGATATATGGAAGCGCTGCGCATCTACGAGGACAACCTGCTCGAAGATGATCCCATAGTGCTGGCAAACCATTCCCGCCTGGCGAAATTATACGTCGCCCTGCGCGATGATAAATTTGCCGGCCATGCCGACAAGGTCATCCGCTATACCCCCGACAAGGACGGACCGGCCGTACCCTTATACGTGATGCAGCCTAAATATCCGGTTTTTCAGGACGGAACCAGGCCGGCCGGCTGGGCCCTGGTGGAATTTACGGTCACAATGGAAGGGCGCGTGTTAGATACCAGGATCATCGAATCAAAACCGGGGCGAGTGTTTGACCAGGTCACCCTGGACGTCGCCCCTAATTGGCGCTTCAAACCGAAGGTGGTCGATGGGCAGCGCGTAAACCAGGCAAAGACCCGGGTGCGCCTGGTGTTCACCAAGGACAATATCGAGGTTTATTTCGGCGAATTAAAGCTGTAGGCCCCATTTCTCAACACACCAGGCCCAGGCGTTCATGCCACTCCGCCAGGGACTCTTCCGGGTAGTGCGGGAAGGTCTTGTCGTTAGCCCTGATGTCTGCCTGTACCCAATCTACCTTGCTGTCCAGCATGAGGTGGGTACGCTCTGGGGCAACAGGCAATTCACTGTCGACGACCGATACGAACGGATGCACCAGGTGCGGCCAGCGCGGGTCCCACACCCACAGGGCACTGGCACAGGTCCTGCAGAATGAACGCTCGCCGGGGCTTTCCGTGAACTCTCCCGACTCCTCATCTTTCATCCTGGCACGATACACCGAGATATTTTCCCGTCCGCTGACCTCCAGCGTCGCAAACTCGGCGCCGAGATTGATAGCATAGCCACCACCTCCCGCCGTCTTCCGGCAGATGCAGCAATAGCAAAAATTGAACGGATACGGATGGGGGGAATTAACGCTGAACTTCACTGCGCCGCAATGGCATGAGCCAGCTAGTTTCATGGGGATACCTCAATAAAGATCTTCTGTCAGGTGTGTGTAACTGATTGGAAAAACAGGTTAAATGCATTTTTATTTACATCATTGAGTAATTTTACTCAGTGATGTAAAACAGCATAATGGCTGAACTTCGTCTTAATGTGTGAACCAGGTCGAGATTAAAAAAACAGGACCAGGGCCCACACGACGGCAACGTTGCACAAGGCAAGAAACACTGCTGCGGATGCGATGTCCTTTGCCTTGCCGGATAATTCGTGAATTTCACCCCCGAATCGATCAACGACGTATTCGACACCGGTATTCAATAATTCGACTATCAGAACCAGCAGGATACTGCCTGCGAGCAATGCCCGCTCTATCCCGGAATTACCCAGCCACAGGCCAAGCGGCACCAACACCAGCGCCAGGGCCAGTTCCTGCCGAAACGCGGCCTCGGTTTTAAAACAGGTTACCAGTCCCCGGTAGGAATATATCGTGGCTTTGATAATCCGGGTAATCCCGGTCACTTTTTTTTCTTTCATCATGAATGCAAGGGGCAACCCTCTGAATTTTGATATTATAAAGAAGTTCAGGTGGATGTTTTCTTCTTTTATCCAACTTCCAGGCAGTGTCAGAAAATAACATATATGAAAACGCTGCGAATATACCTGATTGGCCGATAGATCAATGAAAGAAATCATCACCTTCTTCAGTCCTCAAATCTCATCTGATAAGGCATTGCGAAAGGCCGTACCGAAAAACGCGAGCAACGGAGCTGCAACTGGAAATAGATAGTGAGACGTCTTGCGTCATGGCCTGGATGATGATTTGATAATGCTACAGAGCAGTTTATGATTCACTCTGATGTTATCCTTTGAATATCCATGAGCATGATTACTGAAAAACGTTTGCGCTCCCTGACAGACAGTCTCAGGTTTCAGCGGGGCCAGGAATATTATCATGGCGGCGCGGTAGCCAGCCTGCGTAAATACCGGGAAAGGATCAGCGCTACAGTGACAGGCACTCAGGATTACCAGGTGAATTTGTGGGAAAAGAACGGAGAACTGGATTATGGATGCAGTTGCCCAGATGGCCTGGACTATGTATTCTGCAAACATTGCGTGGCGGTAGGGCTGGCGCTGTTGGAGCAAACCGGAACTGAAGCTGCCGGCGATAACAAATCCACTCGGAGACCTCCCCGGAAAAAAGCCCGCAAGGAAATTAGCGCAGAAGATATTCATGCCTGGTTACAAAAACAGGACGTCGCCACGCTTGCTGAGCTGCTGGTCGAACAGGCAATGGACGATCAAAGCCTGTACAGGCAACTGCAACTGAAGGTCGCCCGCGATATTGGGGGAGATACGAATATCTCAGTCGTGCAGAAGGCGCTCGAAGAGACAATACTTCCCGGATATTTCATCGATTATCAGGCTGCTTATGGTTATGCCAAAACTGTTGAGACCGCCGTCGATTCCGTTGAAACACTACTCAGGAACGGCCAGGCCGAGGCGGTCATTCAGTTAACCGAGTTTGCCCTACGTAAGGCAGAAGAGGCGATGCCAAGCATGGATGATTCCGATGGCCACATGCATGTTATCTTTGAGCGGCTGCCGGAAGTTACCTGGACGCCTTGCGTAGGACACATAAGCGAAAACGGAATTTCATCGCCATGATTGGGAAACTGTAACACCTTACATAGCTCTGATTTATCTCTTTGAGATCGATGCAATACAGTGCTTCTTCATTTGCTGGGTATGACGTATGATCTGTAAACTAACCAGGAAATAACCACAGTTCAGCTTAACTGAATATATGGCGCGTAGCAGACAGACCAAAGGCGTTTGCAATTATTGTCACAATGAGATAACCCGAAGCCGCATGGTCAGGCATTTGCAGAGTTGCGCGCAACGGCAGAACAAAATACGCCAGGCCAATGAACGAGGGCGCCGCGAAAAGCAGTATCACCTTCAAGTGCAGGACGCGTACGACCTGGGATACTGGCTGCAACTTGAAGTACGTGGGCGCGCAACATTAACGGACCTGGACGACTATTTGCGCTGGATTTGGCTCGAATGTTGTGGTCATATGAGCGATTTCACCATCCGGGGACGGCGTTACACACAGATTACCCCCAAACTGTTTGACTATGGAGAAGACAAAAAGTCAATGGATGTCAAGCTAGAGCGGGTCTTGAAGGCCGGCCTGGAGATTGACTACGAATATGACTTTGGTTCAACTACCGAGTTAACGCTCAAAGTAGTCGGACAACGTACCGGAGGGCCAACAACCGGAAACGCTGTTGCGTTGATGGCGCGTAACAATTTCGAGCCACCCCCATGCAATGTTTGCAGCAAACCCGCGCAGTGGATATGTCATGACTGCTACGACAGCGACGACGAAGTTGAGCAAGGCTTCGTCTGCGGCGATGACGCCGCAGCCCATAGTGAACACGACGAATACGGTGGCCTGATGGGTATCTTCAACTCCCCGCGCACAGGCGTCTGTGGCTACGACGGACCGGCTGAACCGCCTTACTGATAGCGCTGGAGAATCCGGCGAAAAATCAACAGGTTGAAACGTCAAATAAGGATACTCTATGAAAAAAGCAGGTAAACAAACTACTGTCAAAACCGCGCTCCACAAGCATAACTCCAGGTTTCTGGCGCTCAAAGCCGCAATTCAGGAAGGCATGAATAGCGGTGTGAGCAATAAGACAGTCAGTGACATCATGGAGGAAATCGAAGCTCGACTTGGAGTCGATGGCCGCCTATAGTCTATCATCCAAAGCGACCACTGATCTTGCTGAAAGCTACGAATACACTATCATCACATTTGGATTAGCTTAAGATATCAACCACCAGACTTTGTCACTCAAACACCACCAGGTGGTCGATTTCCGGGCGGATGCCTATTTTTTCTCCAATGGCGTGGTCGTGGTGGCTGGGGACCAGGCTCAATATCCGGGCGCCGCTGGGAAGGGTCAGGGTGTAGAGAAACTCGGCGCCGCGAAAGACCTTGTCTTGTACCGTTGCGGTCTGTTTGCTGTTGTCGTCGTGGATGATATCGTCCGGACGCACCAGCAAGGATACCTGCGCCGGCGGCGCCATGTCGTGGGGGACGGAACCGCTCAACACGCCAAGTTCGGTCGCCACCTCCGTCGTGCTGAGCACGGTGCCGTCCAGGAAGACGCCTTCCCCGATGAAATCAGCAACGTCCGGGCCGGCGGGCCGGTGATACAGGTTGAATGCATTGTCCCATTGCAGCAGTACGCCGTCCCGGATGACGCCGATTTCGTCCGCCATGGCAAACGCTTCGAGCTGGTTATGGGTCACCAGGATCGTCGTCATGCCGTCCTGTTTGAGGATCATGCGCAGTTCCCGGGCGATCTGTTCCCTCAGCTCTATGTCCATGTTGGAGAAGGGTTCGTCCAGCAGCAACATGTCGGGACGCGGCGCCAGCGCCCTGGCAATAGCGACCCGTTGTTGCTGGCCTCCTGACAACTGGTGGGGATACTTGTGCTGGAAATCGGCGATCTCAAGCGCCTGCACCACTTCGTCTACCCGGGCCCGGCGCGCTTCCCCTGCCTGCTCCTGCAGACCGAAGGCGATATTGTCGCGCACTGCCAGGTGCGGAAACAGGGCGAAGTCCTGGAACACCATGCCCACGCCTCTCTGCTCCACGGGGAGCAGTGATGAGGGACTGCTGAAACAGCGGCCGTTAACCCGGACCTCGCCGCGCCGGGGTTGCTCAAACCCGGCTATGGTGCGTAACAAGGTGGTCTTGCCGCAGCCACTGGGGCCCAGCAGGCAACCGATCCTGCCTTGCTCCAGACTTAAAGATATGTCCGAAATGATGGTTTTGCCATCGAACAGGATGGCCAGGTTTTTGATTTCAAGCATAAGCGGAACGTGATTGTGTAATGGCCCGGCTGAGTATGATAACGGGAATGATGCCCGCCAGCACGATCGCCAGGGCCGGGAACGCGGCGGCGGCCAGCCTCTCTTCGTTGGCCAGCTCGTAGGTGCGGATCGCCAGCGTGTTGAAATTGAACGGCCGCAATATCAGTGTCGCCGGCAGTTCTTTCAGGACGTCGACAAACACCAGCAGCATGGCAGTGAGCATAGTGCCGCGCAGGACGGGGACATGGACCCGGCGCAACAACCTGAAGCCGCTGACGCCCAGACTCCTTCCCGCCTCGTCCATCGATGGCTTGATCTTTGCCAGGCCGACGTCCACCGTATTCAGGGACAGCGCCAGGAAGCGCACCAGGTAGGCAAAAACCAGGATGACGATGGAGCCACTCAACAGCAGACCGGGGTCGGCGCCGGACAGCAAACCGAGCCAGTAGCTCAGGTGGCGGTCCAGCCAGATGAAGGGAAGCAGTACGCCTACCGCAATCACGGTACCCGGGACGGCATAACCCATACCCAACAGGCGGTTGAGCGAGTTCGCCATTATGCCGGGTTGCAGGCGCCGGGCATAACTGATTGCCAGCGCCAGGATCGTCGCAAGCAAGGCGGTGATCAGGGCCAGTTTGATGCTGTTCCCTACCAGGCCGAAAAACCCGGCGTCCAGGGACGCGCGCCAGGTTTGCATGCCCCATGACAGCAACTGGCAGGCCGGGATGACAAATCCGAACAATACCGGCAGCGCACACACGACCAGGGCCGTCAAACCGCGCCGGTTGTGCAGTTTGCTCTGTTCCAGGCGACCGTAACGGGTGCTGGTGTGATGATAGCGGGACTGGCGGCGCGAGCGCTGTTCCAGGATGATCAGGAACAGCACGAAGAACAGCAGCAGCGCGGACAGTTGGGCGGCAGCGATGCTGCTGCCCAGTCCGAACCAGGTCTTGAAGATGCCGGTGGTAAATGTCGCCACGCCGAAGTATTGCACGGTGCCGTAATCCGCCAGGGTCTCCATCATCACCAGGGACAGTCCGACAATGATCGCCGGACGCGCCAGCGGCAACACCACCTTGAAGAACACCCTTGCCGGCCGGACACCCAGGGTCCGGGCGACCTCGACGACGCAGGCGGACTGTTCCAGGAAAGCGGTCCGGGCCAGCAGGTAGATATAGGGGTACAGCACCAGGGACAGCATCAGGACCGCGCCGGGCAGGGAGCGGATGTCGGGAAACCAGTAATCACCGTAGCCCCAGGCAAATGCCTCGCGCAACCAGGACTGCAACGGGCCGGCCACGTCCAGCAGGCCGGTGTAGGTGTAGGCGATGATGTACGCGGGCATGGCCAGGGGGAGCAGCAGAGCCCACTCCAGTTGGCGGCTGCAGGGGAACCGGTACAAGGTCACCAGCCAGGCAGGGATCACGCCCAGGGGCAGGGCCAGGCAGCCCACCCCGGCCACCAGCAGCAGCGAATTGACGATGTACTCCCCAAGAACCGTGGCATAGAGGTGTTGCCACACGTCGCCGCTGGACAGAAAAACCGACGCTGCTACGACGATGACGGGCAGCAACAGCACCCCGGCCACCAGGATGGTCAGGGCCACCCAGGGAGGAGGGAGAGTAAATCCGGTGAGGCTTTGCCGGAATAACGGCATGGAAGCAGCCATTGCTTAGGGCTGTATTACTTCCAGCCGCCCCGGTCCATGGCGCGCACGGCAGCCTGGTTATTTTCCCCCAGCACTGCCAGGTTCAAGTTGTCGGCCTTGAACGCGCCCCAGGATTGCAGGATGCTGTCTCCGGTAACACCTTCCCGGACGGGAAATTCATGGTTCGTTTTTCCGTACCATTCCTGCGCCGGGATGCTGACCAGGTATTCCAGCAAGCGCACAGCGGCGCCCTTGTGTCCTGCCGACCTTGTTACGCCGGCGCCGCTGACATTGACGTGGGTGCCTCTTCCCGCCTGGTTCGGCCAGAACAGTGCCACCTTGTTTGCCGCGGCGACTTCACTATCGATATCCGAGTCAAGCATACCTGCCAGGTAGTACGTGTTGATCAGCGCCACATTGCATTGCCCCGCCGCCACGGCCTTGATCTGGTCCCGGTCGCCGCCTTTGGGGTCTCTGGCGAAATTGCCGACCAGGCCCCTGATCCAGGATTCCGCTTTCTCCAGCCCGTGGTGGGCAAACATGGAGGCAACCAGTGACTGGTTATAGATGTTGGATGAGGAGCGCACGCAAAGCTGTTTCTTCCAGACGGGACCGGCCAGGGCTTCATAGGTGGAAAGCCGTAGCGGCTCGATATTTGCCTTGGAGTGGACTATTACCCGCGCCCTGATTGACAGGCCGTACCAATATCCCTGGGGGTCGCGATAGTTTTCCGGCACCGCCTCGTTGAGTTCTGCGGAAGTGATTGCCTGCAGCAAGCCTTGTTCCTTTGCCCGATGCAGGCGTCCCGCGTCCACGGTCAGCAACAGGTCCGCCGGTGATTTTTCACCCTCAAGCTCCAGGCGTTTAATCAACGCATCCGCCTTGCCCGTGACCAGGTTAACCCTGATCCCCGTCTGTTCCGTGAATTCGTCGAACAACGGTTTAATCAGGGCCTCCTTGCGGCCGGAGTAGACGTTGACTTCTTCTGTCTGTCCTGCCTGATGAGCCAGGACAACAAAAAATAACAGGGGTATATATCTCATCTTGTTCCTTATCTTGTAAAAAAGGGGGGGCGTGCCTGAATATACGCCCCCACTCCAGTTACGACAAGAGTATAACGTTGCTGAGTTTGAAAGTTCCCTGTCTTGACCCGCTTCTCCTACCAGGAAGTACGGGCCGATCACTCCTGTCGCGGAGTTGATTAAAATCCGATGCGGACGCCGGCAATGGTGGTCCGGTCCTTGTTCGGCCGGGCGCCGTAGGGGTGGCGGCCCAGTATGTCTTCCTCTCCGGTGACGTTTTCCATGCGGCCAAACAAGGATATCCTGTCGTTATAGCGGAAGTTGGCGGCTATATCGACCGTCAGCGCTGCATCGGTGCGTTCAAAATCAGCACAGGAGGCGCGCACACATACCTCGTCCACGTAATTCGCGCTGATATACGCGGCCCAGCGCGATTGTTCAATGCCGGCAGATACCCGTAACTGGTGCTCCGGTATGTAGGGGATGGGGTCGCCTTTACTCACGTCGCCGAAAAAGTCGGTGACGGCGATGTCCGTGTCAAATTCGGCGTCTATATAAGTGTAAACGAATGACAGCGGCAGGCTGAAGCTGTGGTCCGGGGTCAGGTTGGCTGATAGCAGCACTTCCACGCCGGCAACCGTCGCCGCATCGCCATCGAATGCGTCGCCGACCGTACAGTCGGCGCCGGATGACGACGTGCATTCGCCGAGGATGTTGTCGTAATCACTAAGGAAACCAATCACCTCTCCGCGCAGGCCGTTGTGCGCGTACCTGAAGCCCAGTTCATAGTTGATCGCCTTCTCCTCTTTCACGTCCGGCGCATTACTGGGCGCGGTAAAACCTTTGTGGATGCCTGCCAGCAGCGCCAGGTTGTCATTCATACGGTAGAGAATGCCTAGGCCGGGGAGCCATACTTTGGTGCTGTTTTTCCGGCTGTCCCGGAATGTGTTGCGCGCGCCGGCCTGATCGCCCCGGTCGCGCCAGCGGGTGCGCTTCTGGTCGATGTCTTCATAGCGGATTCCCGGGCTCAGCACCCAGTTGCCCCATTCAATGTGATCATAGATATGCACGGCGACAGCCTCGGCCTCCTGCACGCGGTTACCGGCATTACCCAGCAACCCCGGATCGTCCAGCACCAGCCTGGCGTTTTCCTGGTGGTAGGAGCTGTTGCGCTGCAGCCTGTCTTCTTCGTCTTCGTGGTAGCGGACGCCGATTTCCAGGTCATGGCGAGTCGCACCGATCTCACCGTTCCAGTTGAAATTGAACTGCACGCCGCGGGAGAAGTATTCACGAGCGTTGGAGCGGACCTGTATGCTGCCGGGGGCGGTATCAATCGAGCCATCCAGGATGCCCTGAAGTTCGACCGGAGTCAGCGCGCCCAGCCCGCTGCCCTGATTTACCGCCCGGATAACGTTGAACCAACTGGTTCGGCTGAACTCCTCGGCACTCGGGCTGCCGTCCGCGTCCAGACCTTCGGTTTTGAACCAGTCGCGTTCGTGTTCATTGTTGTAACCGGTTATGGCCAAGGTCAGTCTGTCGGTAAGTTCCAGCTTGTAACGCAAGATGTACTGGAAGTGCTGCGTGGCGATATTGTCCAGTTCCGACGCGCCATAGCGGCGATATGGGTCCTCCGCAAAATCCGCATCGGTCAGCCCGAGGTAGCTTTGTTCCGAATCCTGATCGGCGTATTGAAATTTAAAGTCCAGCTGGTGACGGGAAGCGGGAGAAGCGTACCGCAGCTTTAGCGTATAGTCTTCCAGCCTGAGCCCGGTATCGCCGCCATCGTTATCCAGGTTCTGGAAGCCGTCCGTTCCCCATTGATGTGTTTCGACCAGGAATCCAAGACCGTTCCCCAGCTCGCCGCCGTAGTGGGCATGGACCCGGTAAGTCGCATCTTCACCGCCCTCTGCCATCACCCGGCCCTGCAGTTCATTCGGGATGGGTGTCGAGATCATGTTAAGCGCACCGCCGATGGTGTAGGGCCCCTGGGTGATCGCGGCGGGGCCTTTCAGCACCTCGAATGCATTCATGCGGCCCGCCGTGGGGAAGTAATAGGCCGACGGCGCCGAATAGGGCGCCGGGGCAATCAGCACGCCATCCTCCAGCAGAGTGATACGGCCGCTGCGCTCCGTGGCTACACCGCGGATACTGATGTTGGGACGCAGACCGTAACCGTCTTCCACCTGTAGTGACACACCCGGCACCTCGCGCCCGATACGCTGGATATCGGAATAGGAAAATTTCTCCAGTTCCTCCTGACCAATGAAGTGAGCCGCCCCGGCAACGCTTTGGGCCTCGTCCGAGCTGCCTACAACAGTAATCTCCTCATTGATTTCCTGGTTCGCGGCGAATGCCGGCAAGTTGAAGGCGGCCAGGGCCAATCCCGCGTACAGCGCGGTGACGGGCAGCAGGCGCCTCTTGTCAGGCAGGCTGTAACGTTGATGTGGCTTCAGGAAGCATGAAACAGCGGACATACATTTCTCCTCTTATTATTTGTCTGGTGTTACACCTGGCGTCGATAATACATGAATGCGAGGCGTGATACAAATAATAATAATTATCATTTGCATTTGCAAACGTCTGCCTCTTACCTGCAGTAAGCCGGCAGCAAGTACTGTGTGGTGTTGAACAGGGACGGGAATCCGCGTGATGGTAGTTCTTTATGGCCCCCTGCCCGCACAGGAGTCAAAGCAGGGGTAGATGAATGCCGGGTGCTGTTTACTCGGCTACTGCGACATTCAGGCTGGGGGAAGCGAACATGAATGCTTCGGAAAGACAGTCTTCCAGGCAGTCGTCGCAGGAGCCGCAAATGCGCTCGGAGTCCAGTTTTTGTCTGACTTGTCCGGGTGTCAGGGCACCTTCGCCTATGGCTTGCCTGACTTGCCGTTCCGTTAACGCGTTACATACACATACGTACATCTGATAGCACTCTTTATATGCAGATTGGTTAGTAACACGAATAATAGAACAAATGAGAATCATTTGCAACAAATATTTATACTGATTTTCTGCCCCGGGCGGGACAGCTGAATACTTTCGAGTCTGAACCCTGACACCAGGGAACGATCAGCGGCTTAGCGAGACATTTTTACTATGTGTAACCTTTGCAAAATCGATTCCAGTTTCCTGCTTCCCGCCATCCTTAATCCTGTTACATCTTGGATTGCTGGTAATTCTCAATGCCGACCTTTTCTATCAGTTCAAGCTGGGTTTCCAGCCAGTCCACGTGTTCCTCCTCGTCTTCAAGGATATCTTCCAGGAGTGCACGGCTGACATAATCCCGTTCGGCTTCGCAGTGTGCTATGGCCTCCCGCAACAAAGGTATGGCGAGATGTTCCTGTTTCAGGTCGCATTCCAGCATCTCCCTGGTATTTTCGCCGATAAACAACTTGCCCAGGTCCTGCAGGTTCGGCAGACCCTCCAGGAACAGAACCCGTTCGATCAGCTTGTCGGCATGCTTCATTTCATCGACGGATTCGTGATATTCATGCTCATTCAATTCCTTCAGGCCCCAGTCCTTCCACATCCGTGCATGCAGGAAATATTGGTTAATCGCCGTCAGTTCATTCTTGAGTACCTGGTTGAGGTACTCGATTATTTTTTCGTCACCTTGCATAATAGACCTCTGTAAATAAACAACGAGTTAATCGAAAGCGGCTCCCGCCTGCAGGGCGACTGGACTACGGTTCACTCCCATAAACGGAAACCAGTGCCGGATCATATCAGCTCTGATTCTGCATGTAAAGCATAACTTATTGATTTTAAATAAAAATAATTCTCATTATCAGTATCAGAACATGAACAATCCGTTACTTGAAAATCAGATATTGCCGACCTTCAGCCGTGTCAGGCCAGAACATATGGAGCCCGCCGTCGATCAGCTGCTGGAAGAGCACCGCGTGTTGTTGCAGTCCCTGCTGGAACAACCCGGGGAACATACCTGGGAATCGCTGTTCCAGCCCCTGGAAGACAAGGAAGATCAACTGCAACGCGCCTGGTCCATGGTCCGGCACCTGCATTCGGTCGCCGATAATGAGGCATTGCGCCTAGCTCACAATGCCTGTGTGCCCAAAATGGCCGACCACGCCACTGAACTGGGGCAGAATGAAGACCTGTTCCACGCCTGCAAGACCCTGGCCGGTAGCGAATACTATTCCCGGCTGGATATCTCCCGACAAAAGATCATCCAGAACAGCTTGCGGGATTTTCACCTGTCCGGCATCGACCTGGAACAACGGGAAAAAGACCGGTACAAGGTTCTGAGACAGAAACTCTCACAACTGGAAACGCGCTTTGAAGAAAACCTGCTTGATGCCACCCACGGCTGGACCAGGCTGGTTACGGATGAGTCGCAACTCAACGGTCTGCCGGATACGGCCGTCGAACTGGCGGCGCAGAACGCGCGCCGGCAGGACCGGACCGACTGGCTGTTTACACTGGAATATCCTTCTTACGCGCCGGTGATGAACTACGCCGACGACAGGACGTTCCGGCAGGAAATGTACATCGCCTACAATACCCGCGCCTCGGAGCGGGGCCCCAATGGGGGGAAATGGGACAATGGACCGCTGATGACGCAGATCCTGTCGTTACGACAGGAACTCGCCGCGTTACTGGGCTACGCAAACTATGCGGAATACTCACTGGTCAAAAAGATGGCTGACACGCCGGAAGAAGTCACGGAGTTCCTGCATAACCTGGCCGGGCGCAGCAAGACCGTGGCGCATCGGGAAATGGCGGCCCTGGAGGAATTTGCCGCTCAGGAGTACGGCCTTGATGAATTGCAAGCCTGGGATATACCCTATTACTCGGAGAAGCTCAGGCAGAAAGAATTCGACTTTTCCCAGGAAGATTTACGCCCCTATTTTCCGGCAAACCAGGTGGTCGAAGGGCTGTTCTCGGTGGTCAACCGGTTGTACGGCCTCAGCATTAATCAGCGTGAAGAGGTCGAGGTCTGGCATCCCGACGTCAGATTTTTTGAGGTCAGGGATGCTGACGGCGGGTTGCGCGGCGCATTCTACCTTGACCTGTATGCCCGCCCGCACAAGCGCGGCGGCGCCTGGATGGATGAATGTATCACGCGCAGACTGAACAACGGCGCCGTCCAGACTCCGGTGGCGTTCCTGACCTGTAACTTCACTCCACCGGTATCCGGCAAACCCGCCCTGCTCACCCACGACGAGGTGCTCACCCTGTTCCATGAATTCGGCCACGGCCTGCATCATATGCTGACGCTGGTCGATTACGCCGGCGTGGCCGGGATCAACGGTGTGCCCTGGGATGCGGTGGAACTGCCCAGCCAGTTCCTGGAAAACTGGTGCTGGGAACGGGAATCGCTGGACCTGTTCGCACGCCATTACCAGACCGGAGCAGCGCTTCCGAAAGAATTGTTCGACAAGATGCAACAGGCCAGGACGTATCATGCCGGGATGCACATGGTGCGGCAACTCGAACTGGCCCTGTTCGACTTCCGCCTCCACAATGAACGGCGCGGTCATGATACGGACGATATCCAGTCCCTGCTGGACCAGGTCCGGCGCGCTGTCGCGGTGGTCAAAGCGCCACCCGACAACCGCTTTCAACATGGGTTCGCCCATATTTTCGCAGGCGGTTATGGCGCGGGCTATTACAGCTACAAGTGGGCCGAGGTGCTTTCCGCCGACGCCTTCTCCCGGTTTGAGGAAAATGGGATCTTCGATACCAAAACGGGCAGGGATTTTCTCCACACCATACTGGAGCAGGGGGGTTCACGTGAACCCATGGACCTGTTCGTTGAATTCCGCGGCCGTAAACCTGTTATAGATGCCCTGTTGCGACACTCGGGTATCATGCCTGATGTTTCAGCACGGCCCTGAGACTATTTCCATGTGGACCATAGCCAGTTGGAACGTCAATTCCCTGAAGGTGCGCCTGCCGCAGGTGTTGCAGTGGCTGGACACCCATGGGCCGGACGTGCTTGCCTTGCAGGAGACCAAGACCCAGGATGAAGGCTTCCCCACCCATGCCTTTGATGAAGCAGGTTACCAGGTAGTTTTTTCCGGGCAAAAAACCTATAACGGCGTTGCCGTCGTGAGCAGGAATCCGGTTCAGATGTTGCATACCGGCCTGCCCGGCCTGGATGACCCGCAGAAACGCGTGCTGTGCGCCCTGGTTGACGATATTTGCGTCCTGAACCTGTACGTACCGAACGGTTCCGAGGTCGGCTCGGACAAGTACGCCTACAAACTCGACTGGCTGGCGCGACTTGACGTCTTCACCGGCGAACTGTTGCAAAACTACGATAAACTCGTTCTCCTCGGTGATTTTAATATCACGCCTGCCGATGCCGACGTCCACGACCCGGAAGGATGGCGCGACAGGATACTCTGCAGTCGACCGGAACGAGATGCCTTATCCGGACTCCTGGCCCACGGCCTGACGGATACCTTCCGGTTGTTTGAACAGGAACGCCATTCCTTTTCCTGGTGGGATTACCGCGCGGGCGATTTCGCGCATAACCGCGGCTTGCGTATCGACCTCATTCTGGCGTCAACCCCGCTCAGCCGGCGTTGTGCCGACAGTTGGATAGATATTGTTCCGCGCCAGCAGCAGCGTCCCTCTGACCACACTCCCGTTGTCGCAGAATTCAGGTTTTAGCCACAGAGGACACAAAGCTCCCAAACCCGGACTCTGTGATCTCTGTGTCCTCTGTGGCAAAACAACACTGTGGCAAAACAAAGTTGAATAAACCAGCAGTTTCCACTACAATCTGCGCCCGGAAACGAAACAGGGGTAAACGATGAAAGCCGACATTCATCCAAAATACAATGAAATCGAGGTTACTTGCAGTTGTGGCAATACCTTCACCACTCAGTCAACCCATAAGGGAAATTTGCACATAGAAGTGTGTTCCCTGTGCCATCCTTTTTATTCGGGCAAACAGAAGATATTGGATACCGCCGGACGGGTGGATAAATTCCGGCGCAAGTACAGCATGTGATTCCGAGGGTCAAGGGTTGCTGTCGAGCTGCTTGCCGACTGCTGTTATTCAAGACCACGTTGCTGATTTTTTGCTTTCCAAGTTAGGATGCATCTTTGATATAGATTCTAGTTTTAAAAACATAACTGCTTGTCATAATTGAAGATAATTTGTTATCCACATTTTTTGTGGATAACTTTGTGGATACAGTGGGAGAGCACGCCTTAAAGTACGGAAAAATACTGGATTTATGACAAATTTGTTAAAATTTAAACAATTTAATAAACCTTATATATTTCAAATAGTTAGAATTTGTATGGCGTTCCCCGTTGATACTTGTCTGCGATTAGTCGCTAAAACCCCCGGGAAACCCTTGATCTGTGCATAAAAATTCCGTTACAACAGCGAACCGGAACTTTTTTAAACCCTGTGGGTCTTAATTGACACAGGGTGAATATTCCTTGTTATCAGATGATAAACGAACCCCGGCGATCCCCAGCCGGGTAATCCGGCCCCGGTGGACTTCCCCCCTCACGACTCCGGGGCCGACCTTTTTCGATTTACCATCAACAACGCTTTATTCCAACCACATATCAAGCACCCTGTACAATTCTTCCAGGCCGTGCTTTTTTGTGGCCGAGAACAGTTGGACACCGGCGTTCTCCTTGAGGCTATTCTCAACTGTAATCAAAGATTGCCCGGCGGCGCTACGGGAAAGCTTGTCAGCCTTATTCAGCAGAACGTGTACCGGCAAGGCTTTATTTTCACACCAGTCCAACATTTGCCGGTCGAGCTCGGTAAGGCAACGCCTGATATCGACTATCAAGACCAGGCCGGCCAGACACCGGCGCCGCTCCAGGTAGGCATTGATGAGTTGTCCCCAGTGTTGCCTCAGTGAGTCCGGCGCCCTGGCATAGCCGTAACCGGGCAAATCCACGAGACGCATATCCGCGCCTACGTCGAAAAAATTGATCTGCCGGGTCCGGCCCGGCGCCCTGCTTGTATGGGCAAGGCTTTTTTGCCGCGCGAGCGCGTTGATTACACTCGATTTCCCGGCGTTGGAGCGTCCAGCAAAGACGATTTCCTTCCCCGTATCGTCCGGCAACTGCGTCAACTGGTGGGCGCTGTAAAGGTAAACGGCTTTATGATATCGCTTGTCGTTCATGGGTCGCGGCAAAAATAATATCTCTCAGGCTATCCATTTTTTTCCAATTATTCTGTAAGATAGCGTCATTCGCAAAAATATAATTCGTTTTATCAAGGTAACTCCGGATGTTAAATAAACTAATCAGCGGTCTGGTCCTGATGTTGCTCCCCCTGGCCCTGACGGCAGCGGGAAATATCGAGGCGGGTAAGCAGAAAGCGACAACCTGTGTCGTCTGTCACGGTGCTGACGGCAACAGCAGCAACCCGTCATGGCCCAATCTGGCCGGCCAACATGCCGAGTATATCAAAAGACAATTACTTGATTTTCGTGCCGGACACAGGAAAAACGACCAGATGGCGCCCCTGGCCATGGTTCTGAGTGATCAGGATATTGCCGATCTCGCGGTTTATTACGCCGCCCAGGAGCCCAGGACAGGACAGACGCGACCGGAGAATCTGGTCACAGGCGAGCGCCTGTATCGCGCCGGCGACGCGTCCAAGGGTCTGGCGGCGTGTATGGCCTGCCACGGTCCTACCGGCATAGGCAATCCTGCGGCGAACTACCCGAGGATCAACGCACAGCATGCAGCCTATACCGAACTGCAACTCAAGGCTTTCAAGGCCGAGGAACGAACCAATGATCTCAACGGCATCATGCGCGATATCGCCGGCAGGATGACCAACGACAACATCAAGGCCGTAGCTGATTACCTCCAGGGACTGCATTAACACCAGGGAATCAAATATTAAGGCAGCGCATGAAATTCAAACTCGCAGAAAGGGCGCAGGTATTCCCGGTGGAGTGTAATCCCGGACCCCTGACGCCGGCGTAACGACTCTCCCTGCGGGCAGTGGCGCCTAATCTCATCAGGCACAATACCGGCCAGGCTCTCAGGTTCCTCGGTTCGATGAACCTGGCCGTGACCTTGTTCGTGGCTCTGGCGCTGGCTTCCGTCATCGGTACCATACTGAAACAAAATGAGCCTTACCAGAATTACATTGTCAAATTCGGCCCGTTCTGGCACGGTATATTCGAACAGTTGGGCCTGTATGATATCTATTCGAGTGGCTGGTTCATCCTGATCCTGGCCTTCCTGGTGACTTCAACCAGTATTTGCCTTTACCGCAACACGCCCAGAATTCTCGCCAGCCTGAAGCAATACCGTGAGGACATGCGAGAACAGCAGCTGCTCAACCTGGCAGACCACAGCCGACACCATACCATACTCGCACACGACGAAGCGGTTACTAAGTTGGCGACCTGTTTCAGGGGACTGGGATTCAAGACCCGGAAAAAACGGCAGGGCGAAACAACCACGCTCGCAGGACTGAAAGGCGCGAGTAATCGTTTCGGTTACCTGTTCACGCACTGCGCGGTAGTAATTATCTGTATTGGCGGATTTCTCGACAGCAACGTTCCCCTGAAAATCAGGTCCTTGCAGGGATTGCTGCAGGCAGAGACCAGGGACCTGCCTGTCAGCCAGATACCGGACAAGAGCAAGCTGCCGCTGTCTAACTCCTCGTTCCGCGCCAGTGTTTCCATACCCGAGGGTCGCGCCGTGGGGACGGCGTTCATCAACCTGGGGGCCGGTTATCTGGTACAACCCCTGCCCTTCATTATATTGCTTGAGGACTTCCGGGTGGAACATTACTCCAGCGGCCAGCCCAAGTCCTTTGAAAGCGACCTCATTATCCAGGAGGGCGAACGGCGCACCGAAAAAACTATTGCGGTCAATCATCCACTCAAGTACAAGGGTTATACCATCTACCAGGCCAGCTTTGGTGACGGTGGGTCGAAACTGGATTTCAAGCTGCATGACCTGACCTCACCGGCTACTCATGATTATTCGGCAACTGTCGACCAGTCCCTGGCCCTGGAACATGACGACGTATCTTATCGGCTGGAAATGGAAGAATTTCGTAAGTTCAATATCTTTGCCAACGAGGATCCGGCTATAGACAAAAAGTTTCGTGATTTTGGACCGAGTGTGAATTTCAAGATGCGCCTCACGGACGGCCGGGCAAAAGAATACCTCAACTACATGTATCCCATCACCGTGGAAGGACGGGAGTTCCTGCTGAGCGGCGTGCGCTCCTCACTGGAGGAGGAATTTCGCTACCTGCATATACCCGTTGACGATGACGGTACAGCCGGCCGTTTTTTTGCGTTGCTGTCCCTGTTGCATGAAGATGAGAAACTCAGGCGTATCTATGCCGCCGACCATACAGCCCTGCTCTCCGGAAGCACCATTGACGTAAAAATATCGGAACAGGATGTGAGCAACGTGACATTGAGGCTGATCCGCCTGTTCCTTGACGGCGGTTTCCCGTTGCTGCAACAACAGGTCGATCCCGCCATGGATGAGGAAACCGTCCGCACTATGAACAGCGCGTCAATGAAAATCCTGCGCTACGGCCTGGAGCAGGCCTATATAGCCGCACTGGCCGATGCCGGCATGAATGTTGCGGAAATAACTGAAGGCGATATCCGGTTTCTGAACGACGCCATCGTCACCCTGTCGGCCCTGCACCAGTATGGCTCCCCTTACTACCTGCAACTGACCGGTTTCGAGCACGTCGAAGCGTCGGGGCTGCAAATTACCCGCGCACCGGGCGCCAAATGGGTATACCTGGGTTTCAGCCTGCTGATAGCAGGCGTATTTTTATTATTTTATGTGCCCCACCAGCGTTTGTGGGCGATTATAAAACCCGGGGAAACAGGAACCGATGTATTGTTGGCCGGTATGCGAACGCGCCATGCGCGCGATTTCAGTCGTTACTTTATGCGGATTTCACGTACAATAGACCAACTGTTTCCGCTGAACTAACTCAACCTGCATTCGTCATATAACCTATGCGCACTAATGTGATGGTATCTGAAACCCTGGCAGACGAAGCCGGCTTTACTGGCAGCCGGCACTCGTTGGGGCGGGTCGATTACCTGTGGGGAGCGCTGCTCCTGTGCGGTTTCGGATTCGTCTACGCCAACTACCGGCAATACCTGAATGGATATGAATGGATCATATTTTCCTGTCTCACTCTGGTCATGGGATATGTCGGTACAGTCTGGGCTGAATTCCGGCGCCTGCTGCTTATCGTCGCCGCGCTGGCTTTGCTCTCCATCCAGCTTTATGGCGCCGCCCTGGGGCAGGCCGAAGAGCGCTTCCTGTTGCAGTATTTCCTGGCCAGCCAGACGGCTATAATGTGGATGAGTTTTCTCTTTGTACTGGCGACCCTGAGCTATTTTTTCTCTTTGTTCACTGGCTCGGCATTTTCCGCTGCCGTCGGCACAGGCTTAACCTGGACCGGCGCAGGCATGGGTTTGACCGGCTTGCTGGTGCGCTGGTATGAGTCCTACCTGATCAGTCCGGAAATAGGCCATATTCCGGTCAGCAACCTGTATGAGGTATTCATTCTGTTCTGCGTAACCACCGCTATCATTTACCTGCATTACGAAAAGCGTTACCGGACCCGGGCCCTGGGCGGGTTCGTCCTGCTGGTAATCAGCGCCGCCGTCGGCTTCCTGTTGTGGTACACATTCGACCGGGGCGCCCATGAAATCCAGCCGTTGGTGCCTGCACTGCAGAGTTACTGGATGAAGATCCACGTGCCGGCCAATTTCATAGGCTATAGCTGCTTCAGCATCGCTGCCATGCTGGGCCTGGCTTACCTGGTCAAGGGTGATGACTCAAACCCGCACCCGCGCAGAGTGTCCGCGCGCCTGCCGGCACGAGCGGAGATAGACGATATGATGTACAAGGCAATCGCCCTGGGTTTTGCCTTTTTCACCGTGGCAACCATTCTGGGTTCATTATGGGCAGCCGAGGCCTGGGGCGGATACTGGTCATGGGATCCGAAAGAAACCTGGGCATTGATCGTCTGGTTGAATTATGCGGCCTGGTTGCACATGCGCATCAGCAGGAACTGGCATGGTACTGCGATGGCCGCCTGGGCGATAGTAGGCCTGTTTGTGACCCTGTTTGCGTTCCTGGGTGTCAATATGTTTCTGTCCGGTTTACATTCCTATGGTGAGTTATAATGCACATAAAACGATTACTCATTTCATGCATTTTCCTGTCAGGGCTTATCATGGGTCCGCTACAGGCGCAATCCTCCGATTCTTCCTATACGCGAATCAAGCCCGTCCTGCCCACACAGTCGGGCGATAAGATCGAAGTAGTTGAAATCTTCTGGTACGGCTGCTCCCATTGCTTCAGCTTTGAGCCGCACATCAAGGCATGGCTTAAGACCAAACCGGAAGACGTGCTATTTCGCCAGTTGCCCGGGGTGTTGAACAGTCGCTGGGCGGTTCATGCCAAGGGCTATTTCGCGGCTGAGAAAATGGGCGCACTGGAACAATTTCACACTCCCCTGTTCAACGCGCTGCATGTAAAACGCCGCGATGTTTTCACTCGTGACCGCCTGATCGATTTCGCCGCAGAAGTGGGCCTTGACAAGGATGAGTTTGCCAGGCACTACGATTCCAACGAAACAGAAGTCAAGATGAAACAGGCATTTTTAATGGCCCGAGACGCCAGGATCACCGGCGTCCCTTCCCTTATCGTGAACGGCAAGTACTTGATCTCCGCATCCTCGGCCGGCTCATTTGAGGAGATGCTGGAGGCCATGGACCACCTGATCGGGGAAGAGCGGCGGCGCTGAAATATTAGCGTCATGCCGGCGTTGCCTGGACAACGACCGGCTCGTCCCGTATGGGCCAGTGCAGCAGGGCGGATATGATGCCCAGCAACACGGCCAGTTGCCACATCAGGGTGTAGGATCCGGTGGTCTCGAAGAAATAACCGCCCAGCCAGGCACCCAGGAAACTGCCTATCTGGTGGCTGAAGAACACGATGCCGAATAACGTTCCTGCATAACGGACACCGAATATCTCGACAACCAGGCCGCTTGTTAACGGTATGGTTCCCAACCATAACAGACCCATCGCCGCGGCAAACAGCATCAGGGTCACTTCGCTCAAGGGCAGCATGATAAACAGAGCAATCACCAGCGCACGACCCAGGTACAAGCCGCTCAATAAATATTTTTTTCGGTAGCGCCCTCCGTACAGGCCGGCCAGGTAGGTGCCGACGATATTAAAAAAACCGATCAGGCCAAGCGCAAATGCTGCGAGCATGGGGGAAAACGCATGATCATTCAGAAACGCCGGCAGGTGTGTTGCGATAAAGGCCACATGGAAACCGCATACGAGAAATCCGGAATTCAACAACCAGTAACCGGAATGCGCGCGGGCGTTCTTCAAAGCCTGGGATAAGGTTTCTCCGGGCAGGGGCGGCCGAACAGTGTCCTCCTTCGTCTGGCGCTGTAACACCAGTGACAGCAACGGCACTATCGTCACACATCCCGCCAGGATCAGTAAGGCCACGCTCCAGCCATGCAGGCCGATGAAAAACTGGCTGAGCGGCACAAAGGAAAACATGCCGATGGACCCTCCGGCGGAGACGATGCCGAATGCCAGACTCCTTTTCTCCGGCGCCACCAGCCGACCCACCGCGCTCAACACTACCGTAAACGTGGTCCCGCTCATCGCCAGTCCTACCATCACCCCCAGGCTGAGGTGCAGGCCGGTAGCAGATGACGTATGCGCGGTCAGGACCAACCCGGCAATGTACAGCAGGCTGGAGAGGATCAACATCCGGAAGCTGCCGTATTTATCCGCCAGCATCCCGGCAAACGGCTGTGCCAGCCCCCAGATAAGATTCTGGATGGCAATGGTCAGCCCGAACGCGGTCCGGGTAAGCTCCAGGTCGGTGACCACCGGTTGCAGGAACACGCCGAACGATTGGCGGATACCCATGCTGACGGCGATGATCGTGCCGCCGACCAGCATCAACAAAACAAATTGTGATTGGCGCATTGTTCTCCCAAACCCAGTCCCGATTTTTGTGTGGCTGTACGGAAGCGACTCCTCAACAATGTGGCATCGGCATCAAACGGCAATACCTGAATTCCTAACTCACTGAACATAAGCGAGACTTCCATGTCTACCAGCCTTCCTGATGCAGACGCGCAGCGACTTCATTTTTCAATATGGGAATTGGAGTTGTTATGGTTCCGGCACCCACAATACCAGAAATTCAATATATACCACAATATGGTCGGCGCAACCGGATTCAACAGGATCTACTGTGATGGGTCATACCCTAATCCCGCACTGGAAAGTGCGGGATTAGGGGGATCTCGCGTGATAGTCAATGAATGAATTGTGTATAATGTGCGAAAGCAATACTCTATTTTTAAGGGAGGGAAACCCCCATGGATATTTCACTGCAGGAAATCGAAGAGATTGAAAAACTTACCTTGCGATGGGTATTTCAGGCAGTACTTGATTTTGGCATGGAAGCTCATGAGATTTTTCTTAAATCTCCGGATAGCGTGAAAGACATTGCAGAGGATGTCACACGGGAGTTACTTGACAGACTTTCCGGTTTCAACGTTCAACAAAGAATTTATGGCACGGTAGATTATAAAAAAGCAAGATACATTATCTTGCCTGAGCAAACAGTCAGACAAGCGCTATTCATTGATTCAAAGGCGGAAAAAGAAGGACGTTCCGCTACAATACAAATGTCACAGACCTCAATGTGCATAAAACAACTGCGGGCTGGAACAGAAGTAAATGAACAGGGCTCTCTCCCCAAAATTTCCGAGTATGGCGGAAACAAATACTTAACCACAACATGTCTTGTGCATTTTAAGTATGAAGATGATGACAATGGTATGCACCATTTGCGCGATGTTACCATTGCAGCTATACCCAACGGTCGGCTGCAGGACAGGTATAACCCCAGCGCTGATAATAGTATTTGGTTGGCGGGAAGGAATGCCCCCACATTGGGTGAAGATTTCAGGGTAAGGGTCAGTTTCAGCAAGTTAAAATCCAAAGCAGCATGGCGTGTTCAAACGCTGACTTATCATGAATCAAATAAGGAGTGTACGGGGTCATGGCGATCATAGATATTTCAAAAAAACTGGAACCCAATAACATTTATTACGGTGACAGCAGGGTACTGCTCAAAGGAATTGAAACGAATTCCATTGCTCTCAGTGTTTGGTCGCCGCCTTACTATGTCGGAAAAAATTATGAGAAGGATTTGACTTTTGATGAGTGGAAAGCATTATTACGGGAAGTCATCCTTTCCCATTTTCCAATTATAAAACCGGGTGGATTCCTGATAATCAACATAGCCGACATTTTATGTTTCAAAGATGAATCAATGCCAAAGATAATGGCAGATAATGTGTCCAGAAGGAAGGTGAATCTATCCAGGGAAGAAATAGTAAAGGTCAAGGAAAAACATCCGGATTGGAATAGATACAGGTTGGCTGAACACTTTAATTGCAGTGAGCAAACTATTGACAGGAGACTTAATGGCAATAATATAAGGGGAGGCAAATATCAGTCTCAGACAAGAGTCTGCCTGGTCGGAGGTTATATTGAAGAAGCAGCTCTGGAGGCTGGTTTTTACTTGTATGATCGTCGCATCTGGATCAAAGATGCAGCCTGGGAGAACTCGAGATGGCATACGATATCTTATCGCTCAGTGGATGAATCCGAATATATCTACATTTTCTGGAAACCAGGGATTACCAAAGTAGATCGAGCAAGACTGACTAAACAGGAATGGATTAACTGGGGTTCCAGGGGGGTCTGGGAGATTTCATCGGTTCGTAGTAATTCTGATCATGATTCAAAATTCCCGGTCGAGTTGCCAAGAAGGGCGATTAAGCTTTTTACTGATCCGGGTGATTGTGTGCTTGATTGTTTTATCGGTAGCGGAACCACCGCGGTTGCTGCCCTGAGTGAAGAAAGACAATACATCGGGATAGATAAAGAGAGCAAATCGGTTGAAATTGCCCGGAAAGCTGTCGAATCACTCAATGACCACAAAAAAGAATCAGTACAAATGGAGTTGATGATTCGAGATATTGAGGCAATTTATGAAGTGGGATGATTTGTAGAAGTTTTGATTCGACCTGACAGCAATTCTCTTAAGATCGCCTGATGAAGTTGTTGGAGTTACGGCGGTTACCGAGCGCCGACATGTTGGGGGATTGGCTGCGGCGTTTGGGTAAGGGCGAGGCGGGCATCAAGGCATTGGTTAAGGTTAACCGAAAATCTGGATTATCCTAGCCGTGCAATCATAAGCAGAAGCCCGTGGTCGGGCCATCTGCTCAATATAATAGCCCATTATACGGCGGGGTTGCTCCCTGGCTGGGTAAATAGGCAGGACTTTCCGTAAGCTTCTGCGAGATGATTGCAAGGTCAGGCATCTTTATCCTGGTGATTCACATCTTTGAAGAGGGTACGTTATGCTATTGAGCAGATATCTTGTATTTTTACCCGGCCTGTTCCTGTCAGTTGTTTTCCCCGCATTGGCTGAAAAGCCCGTTGTCAGTATAGCCAGAATACAGACGACCGCGCAGAACATATCCTGCTCTGGCTGGGATACGTATGTTGGCCGGAATTGCAATCAGGACCTGGCCGAGGGGTTCCGCGCCATCAAGCATCGACTTGAAGTTAATACGTCAGGGAAGCGAATCGGAACGGCCTCCGACCATTGCTTCTGTCCCAGTCAAATCGCGGCTCTTAAATGATAAGACGGGGAAATCCGGCCATGACTTGTCATCTGCTGCTTGACAGCGCGTCGGTTTATGTCATGCTAATTCTCAGACGAAAATAACAGAAAGAGGCAGGCCAAATGACAGAATCAGCACATCGAGCGCCGTTGTCGGACGTACAACTCCGGGTCAAGGTGCTGGAATCCCTGTTGATCGAAAAAAAGGTGGTCAACCAGGAAACCCTGGACGCCATCATCGACCATTTTGAAAACAAGGTGGGGCCGCATATCGGCGCCAGCATTGTCGCCAAAGCGTGGGCTGATCCTGAATTCAAGGCCAGGTTGCTGGAAGACGCCTCCGCGATACTGGCGGAACTGGGACACACCGGAATCGAAGGCAGTCACATGGTGGTGGTGGAAAATACCGACAGGATTCATAACTTGGTCGTCTGTACGCTGTGTTCCTGCTATCCCTGGCCGGTGCTGGGCCTGCCGCCCAACTGGTATAAAAGTACGCCTTACCGGGCAAAAGCGGTGCGTGACCCGCGCGGCCTGTTAAAGGAATTCGGGCTGGAATTATCCGTAGAGACCGAAGTGCGGGTCTGGGACAGCAACGCCGAGATCAGGTACCTGGTGTTGCCCAAACGTCCGGAGGGAACGGAGAATATGAGTGAAGAGGAGTTGCAGGAGGTCGTCACCCGTGATTCCATGGTGGGTACCGGGTTGGTCACTCTTCAGCAATAACAGCTCGAGGACAGGTTGATATGAACGGCATTCACGACATAGGCGGGATGGACAATATCGGGCCCGTGAACATCGAAAAAGATGAACCGGTGTTTCACGACGACTGGGAAAGGAAGGTATATGCCATGACCCTGGCTACCATGGACGCCGGTATTTTTGTCACCGATGAGGTGCGCTACGTGACGGAAACCATCCCGCCCCGGGACTACCTGACCTTCAAATACTACGAAAAGTGGCTGTACAGTCTGGAGCAGTTAATGCTGCAAAAAAACGTGGTCACCCGGGAAGAACTGGAATCCGGCAATGTTATGGCCCCGGAACTGACGGCAAGCGTGGAGGCCGCTCCCGTTGAGAGGATGCAATACGGCATGAATAACCGTATCCCGGTCTTTGTAGAGGCCGATATCCCGCCCAAATTCAAGGCGGGCGATGCGATTATCGCCAGAAACATCAATCCGCTGCATCACACACGCATACCCCGCTATATCAGGGGCAGACGCGGGGTAGTGGAACTGGACCACGGCATATTTCTCCTGCCCGATACCAATGCCCACGGCGGCCCGGACAAGCCGCAGCATGTCTATAACGTCAGGTTCAGCGCCCGGGAATTGTGGGGTGAAGCTGCTCTGGCCAATGACAGCGTCTACATCGACCTGTTCGATGATTATATGGATCCCGCCGAGTAAGGCAGCCGTCCATGCAAGCGCCTGATCTTGATTCCCTGGCCGGGTTGCCATTGGATGAGGACGGCCCGGTGTTCAGCGAACCCTGGCAGGCACAAGCTTTTGCGCTGGTTCTGAAACTGCATGAACAGGAGCTATTTACCTGGACGGAGTGGGCGCAACAACTCAATAACGCCATAACCGCAGCTCGCACTCAGGGCGACCCTGATCTCGGCAATACTTATTATCACCATTGGTTGGATGCTCTGGAAAAAATAACCACCCGCAAGGGGCTGGTCACGGCCGATTTGCTGGCGCACCGCAAATATCAGGTGCAGCAAGAACATCAACGCCTGCACGGACATGAGCACTGAAACAGCTGTCTCAAGAACCACAGTCATTGATCTCGTCAAACGCTACCTGCACTCTCCGGAAAGCAGTTGGAGCAACGGCATTTCAGGCGCCATCGGAGAGTTTATGTATGACGAAGATGAAACGGTCAGCTTCGGGGAGACCACAGACAGTCTCTCCGCATTGACGGGACGCGGCGCCATATCCATTAAACTGCCTGAGCAACTGACCTGCTTTGCTTACGAACAATTAACTCACTGTACTCGATCCTGGGCGCAAACTATTGCTCTGGCCTTACCACGAACACAGGCCCGGTTGAAGGTAAACAGGGTCATTACCGACCTGGGGGCGGACAGGGAAGCGGTACGCGCCCGGGATCGGGACGCGCGGCTGTTTGATCTTGGCCTCGGTTCGGATCAGATCCGCTTCTGCGTACGTACCAAAGAGGGACAACTTGCAGAAAAATTGACGTCATTCTGCGGCCGGGCGTTGCTGGATGGGGGCCAAGCGGTCATGGCCCTGCTGCAAGGTTTGTCGCCTGACCGCATCGTCATCTCGGCACTTGGCCGCATCGAAGCCTATACCCCGATCCCCGGTCATAGCGTCAGCGCGGAAATGGGACCGCATACACATTTATTACCCAGGCTGCTGGGCAAAGATGAGTCCGTCGTACCGGTTGACTATTCGGCTTCCATGCATGTTTATCCACCCCATCCGTTACACGATAAATACGGTGCGGATAAGCCGTTTGACCCAGTTCGGTACAACGCGTTTCAGCACGTGCTGGAGCAGGCGGGCATTAAAGACTATCTGGAAGAAAAACAGGCCGCCGGAGATCCGGCCCAGGTAGCTACCGATAGTAACTCCAAGTGGTATCACATTGCCCGTCGGATTGTTAAAATGCAATCCGATTATTTACCTGGTTGAATTGACTAAAAGATAATTCCACTGATTGAGTGAGGATAGTTGCGATGAGTTTGGATAAGGATCGAGTATTTTTTTATAATTATTCGATTGTCATTGGCCTGCTGGCTGTGATGATCATCATATTTCTGGTGCTGGCGTTTTACCTGGGTGTGGATGAAGACGCCATCGCCCTCAAACAATCAACCAAAGTATCGGCGAATACCGTCCCGGTGGGCGTGGTGAACGTGCTTGATGAGACAACCGAAGAAATGGAGTTGGTAGCTGTTGAGACGGCAGTCAACGGGGAGTCCGTTGATATGGGCCAGAGAGTGTACCAGGGGCTTTGCATCAGCTGTCATAACGGGTTGCCCGGCATTCCCAAAGTTGGTGACATGGCAGCTTGGGAAAGCCGCATTGCCCAGGGCATGGCGCTGATGTATGAACGTGCCATCAAGGGCTTTATCAGTGAGGGCGGAATCATCGCAATGCCGCCCAAGGGCGGCAATATCAACCTGACCGATGAGGAAGTCAAAGCGGCAGTGGATTTCATGGTCGCAAACAGCCAATAATCTGCACCAAACTGATAAATGAATCGTAAGACGCCCACTTGGCATGTCTTGCGTGCCCTGCTGGTTTTTACCGGTGTTTTTATTATCGCCATCCTGTTCGGCGCGCTCATCGCATATCCCGTTTATGAGATTTATTCCGTATTCGCGGAAGTCCCTTTCAGAAAAATAATATCCAAGACAACGCTTTTCAGCGGTCTGCTGTTCAGCCTGCTTTATCTCTCTTGCTGTCACAGGCTGTCACTGCAGCAACTTGGCATCAGCCCTCACAAAGCCCATGTCCGGTTATTCCATGGGATGATTGCGGGATTGGCTATTATGGCGGTAATCGAGTCCAACCTCCTGATACTGGGTATCCACGAACCTGATCGGGAGCAAAGTTTCATGCTTAATTCCCTGTCTCTGCTGTTACTCAACGGACTGATTGTCGGATTGCTGGTTAGCGTTATTGAAGAGGTGATCTTCCGCGGCGCCCTGTTCGGCGGCTTGAGCCGACAGACAAACAAGATAGCTGCCCTTTTTATGGTGAGCCTGGTATATGCCGCCGCACACTATCTCAAATTTCGTGAGCTGCCGGCGGACACGGTTGTTTCCTGGTTTACCGGCGTTTCAATATTGCCGCAGGCACTGTTCCAGTTTGCCGATCCGACAAGGTACGACGCCATGCTGACCTTGTTCCTGCTGGGCCTGTTGCTGGGCCTGGTGCGGATTTTGACTGACAGCCTCCTGCCTTGTATCGGTATTCACGCAGGGGTAATAGCAGGAGAAAAGATTATCCAATACGCCGCCGATTTCACTCCACATAATCCCCATGCCCACCTGGTAAACCGTTATGATCAATTCATGGGAGATTTGGCCTCGGTCTGGCTACTGGTTTTCTGTTTGCTCTGCTATTTATATTACCGGCGGCAATCTTCCGCCTGATCATGAACCGACAGCAGAGTATCAGGGCTGCGCGCCAATCTCCAACGCCTGTGAAGTGAGACTGTGCCAGGGCTGGTACTCCAGCCGAAACGACTGGTAAGCGTCGTATACGCGCTTGAAATCAGGATCTTTTTCTGCCTCGCCGATCAGGGTTTGAACGGTGATATTACGTAATTCCCGCATCACGTCAGGCGGAAACGGTAACAACTGCACATTCTTTTTCGTGGATAATTCCTTAAGCGCCTGGCTGTTATGGTATTCCATGGCGCTGTATGTCCATACACTGGTAGCGGCGGCGGCTTGTTTGACCATCCGTTGCAGATCCGCGGGCAGGCTGTCCCAGCGCGCTTTGTTAATCAGTAGTTCCAATTCCGTACCCGGTTCGTGCCAGCCGGGATAATAATAGTAAGTCGCCGCCCGGTTCAGGCCCAGACGCAGGTCATGGAGAGGTCCAACCCACTCTGTGGCATCTATTGTACCTCGCTCCAGGGCCGTGTAGAGCTCGCCTCCTGACATCAATACGGGATTGCCGCCCGCCCGGTCCAATACCTTGCCGCCCAGTCCGGGGATGCGCATGCGCAACCCCTTCAAATCATCAATGCTCTCTATCTTCTTGTTGAACCAGCCGCCCATCTGCACGCCGGTATTGCCGACAGGCAGGGCAATCACGTTAAACGGTTGGTATAACTCGTTCCATATTTCCAATCCGCCGCCGTGATAAAGCCAGGCCTCCACACCTTTCTTCTCCATACCGAAAGGAACGGTAGAAAAAAACTGTGCGGACGGGACCTTGCCGGCCCAGTAATAGGCGGAGCCATGCCCTATTTCCACGGCGCCCTGGGAGACGGCGTCAAATACCTGCAGGGCCGGGACCAGTTCCCCCCCGGCAAAGACCTTGATATCCAACCGGCCATGGCTCATGACCCGAAGGTTTTCGGCAAACATCTCCGGTGCTTCCTGGAACACTGGAAAATTTGCCGGCCAGGTGGTCACCATCTTCCAGCGATAGACCTTGCCGGTATCGGCACTCGCCTTCCCGGCCTCACCCGGTCCAGCGTCCCCACAACCGCTAACAATAATGGCGAGCAGGAGAGAAGGTAATCGTCGTGTTATCAGCAAAATTAAGGATGTGTTGTTATGTTCTTTCATTGTTTCACTCTCCGTATCGACCCTCCGACGGGTTCAGTCGTTATAGCGGACAGGGATTGCCCGGTATCCAGCCATGGGGGGCAGGCTCTATGCCCGCTGCGGCCCTCAGGATCACTGTCATGGACCGGATCAGGCGGGTTGCAGGTTTGCATAGGCCAGCACCAGCCATTTTGAGCCTGCTCTCTCGAAGTTTACCTGTATTCGGGTATGGCTGCCCTGGCCTTCCAGGTTCAAAACAGTGCCTTCTCCGAACCTGGCATGTAGCACCCGCTGGCCTGGGCCGAACGGGACATCGTCTGCGCAGGTCACCTTGCTGAAAAACTCACGACTTACTGCCCCACCCATGCGGATTTCATCAATGAGTTCTGCAGGAATCTCCCGCAAAAAGCGGGAAGGTTGCGGATAAAAATCCGCGCCGTGCAGGCGTCGATGCTGTGCGTAACTCAGGGTCAGTTTCCTCCTGGCCCGGGTAATACCCACGTAACAAAGTCGTCGCTCCTCTTCCAGTTGCGCCGGGTCGTCGGAGCTGCGCTGATGGGGGAATAGTCCCTCCTCCATGCCAACCAGGTAAACCTGCTCAAACTCCAGGCCTTTGGCAGTGTGTATGGTCATTAAATTGACCGCATCGGTGTACGCGTCGGCCTGAGTCTCACCCGCCTCCAGCGCGGCATGAGATAGAAAAGCAGACATGGGTTCCATGTCACCGTGTACGTCTTTATCCACGCTAAACTCCCCCGCGGCACTGATGAGTTCTTCCAAATTCTCTATCCGGGCAACACCCTTCTCACCCCGCTCTTTGCGATAGTGCTCAACGAGACCGCTGCTCTTGATGACGATATCCATAGACTCATCAAGGGTTTTATCACAAATGGACTGTGCTATCTTCTCTATGAGACTGAGAAACTGCCCCAGTGCGGACAGGGCGCGGGCTGACATCAACTTATCCGATACCAATCCCGCGGCAGCCCGCCATAACGATACGTTTTCCGTCCGGGCCCGGCCACGGATTTGTTCCAGGCTGCGCTGTCCGATACCTCGATTGGGAGTGTTGACAATGCGCTCGAAAGAGGCATCGTCATCCCTGGAGACGGCAAGACGCAAGTAAGCCAGCGCGTCCTTGATTTCCATACGTTCATAAAAACGCATACCCCCGAATACGCGATAGGGCACCTGGACCCGCATTAATGCCTCTTCCAGTACCCGTGACGTGGCGCTGACCCGGTACAGGACGGCAGTGTCCTGGAAATTGATGTTGTCCTGGCTGGCCGCCCTGATCCGCTCCACCACAAAGCGGGCCTCATCGTGCTCGTTATAAGCCGCGTAAAGGTCGAGTTTGCCGCCCGCTTTCCCGTCGCTCCACAGGTTTTTGCCCAGGCGGGTTACGTTGTTGGCAATCAGGGCGTTGGCGGCATTCAAAATGTTGGTTGTTGATCGATAGTTCTGTTCCAGCCGATGCAACACCGGCGTCGGGAAATCCCGTTCAAAGCGTTGCATGTTTTCCATGCGCGCCCCGCGAAAACTGTAAATGGATTGATCGTCATCGCCAACCGCAAATAAGTGGCTGTCCCTGCCCACCAGCAATCGCAACCAGGCATATTGTAATGTGTTGGTATCCTGGAATTCATCTACCAGTATGTGACGAAAGCGCTGCTGATAATGACCCAACAAGCTGTCCTGGTCACGAAACAACTCGTGGGCCCTCAACAACAGCTCGGCAAAATCCACCAGCCCGCTACGGTCGCAGGTCTGTTGGTAGGTACGGTAGATATGTACCATTTGTTCAAGAATGGGATCAGCGCGGGATTCTATGTGCTGCGGTCTTAAACCGTCATCCTTGCGCGCATTGATGAACCACTGGGCCTCCCTGGCAGAGTATTGTGCCTCATCCAGGTTCATGCCCCTGATAACCCGTCGCAGAGTGCGCAACTGGTCGTCACTGTCAAGGATCTGAAAGCTGTTCGGCAGACCCGCTTCCTGCCAGTGCAGGCGTAAAATCCGATGGGCGAGGCCGTGAAACGTGCCTACCCACATGCCGCCGATAGGCCGCTGCAACAGGGTTTCAATCCGGGCCCGCATCTCTGCGGCGGCCTTATTAGTGAACGTGACTGCGAGGATGCCAAAAGGTGAGGCCTGCTCCGTTTGCAGATACCAGGCGATACGATGCACCAGTACCCGGGTTTTACCACTGCCCGCGCCTGCCAGCACCAGGAGATTGCCGGTGGGGGCGGCCACAGTCTGCCGTTGTGCGTCATTCAACCCGTCTAATACGACCGAAACGTCCATCAATTCATTGTAACTGACAGGCAGGTCAATTTCAGCCGTCAAATTGACAACGATGCGGCGGAAACGTGCATTAGACCGTTGTAACCCGTTTAACCCGCATTTCTCATTACCAGTTGATGCGAAGATCGCGCAGGATTTTTGCCGCCAGCGCGGGCGCATCAAGCGCAGTTTGTAATGGTGACATAGTGAATAATGTATTTTAACTCATTGACAGCAAACAAATTTCCGGTGACGATAAGCGAACTGGTGAGAAATGCGGGTTAAGGATGATAGAATGATTTATTTTGACTATGCAAATCCATCTCGAAGACGCCCGCGCGATTATTGACAAGGCCTTGTCGCGCAGCCGGGATCAGGGCGCTAATTCAGCGGAAGCCGATATCAGCACGGGTGGCGGCCTGTCGGTAAACGTACGTATGGGCCAGGTTGAGACCATAGAACATCAACGCGATAAAAGTCTCGGAATAACGGTATATATGGGGAAGCGCAAGGGTTCGGCTTCCACCACGGATTTTTCCGCCAAAGCAGTCGAAGCCACCGTCAACGCCGCTTGTACCATTGCGGGAAACGCCAGCGAAGACGATTGCGCCGGGTTGATTGATCCTGAATTCCTGGCAAAACAAGTCCCGGACCTGGATCTATGTCACCGTTGGGGCATCAGTCCCCATGAAGCCATTGAACTCGCCCTGGAATGTGAAGACGCAGCGCGGCAAACGGACCAACGCCTGACCAATTCCGACGGGGCTCTGGTATCAACCTATACAGGCTCGCACCTGTACGGCAACACCAATCACTTTGTCAACGGCTGGGACTGGTCGTCCCATAACATCGACTGCGCGGTTATTGCCGAAGAAAACGGTAAAATGCAACGGGACGGCTGGTATACCAAAGCCCGGGACCAGCGTGATCTCGATAACGTCAAAACCGTGGGGGAGGAAGCTGCCCGCCGTACCTTGTCGCGGTTGAATGCGCGCAAATTATCCACTCGCTCGGCGCCGGTCATCTTCGAGGCGCCGGTTGCCCGGGGGTTGTTTTCCGCGTTAATCAGCGCCATCTCCGGTGGCGCCTTATATCGACGCGCCTCGTTCCTACTGGATAAGCTGGGTGAACAGGTGTTTGCCCCGCAGGTGCAAATCGAAGAACAGCCCCATTTGCCAAAACAGCTCGGCAGCGCCCCGTTTGACAATGACGGTATGGCTACGAAACGAAAACAACTGGTCAGGGACGGGGTTCTGGAAAGCTATGTATTAAGTGCTTATTCCGCCCGTAAGCTGGGATTGCCCCCCACCGGGAATGCCGGTGGAGTGCATAACCTGATGGTGCAGGTCAGTGAGCAGGACCTGGAGGCACTCATAAGACAAATGGATACCGGTTTGTTGATCACCGACATGATCGGGTTCGGCGTCAACCAGATCACCGGCGATTATTCCCGGGGAGCGTCAGGATTCTGGATTGAACGGGGCGAGATCCAGTACCCCGTTGAGGAGATCACCGTCGCCGCCAACCTGAAGGACATGTTTCAGAACATCGTCAGCATAGCTAACGACGTGGACAACCGGGGCAACATCAAAACCGGCTCGGTATTGATCGAGAACATGACCATTGCCGGGGAATAAGTGACCCCCCACCCGGTGCGGGATTGATCGATCTCGAAATACTAAACAGCCTGCAAAATTCCCTTCCGGTTAAACGCGGGAACTTCTGCCGTAGACTGAAGATGTTTGATGTATGATGTTTAATGATCTACTATCACCTGATTACTGGAGACACACGATGCGTACAACCTTGAACATTGATACAGAATTGCTTATTGCAGCCAAAGAACTGGCCGAACGGGAGTGCAAAACAGCCGGGCAGGTCATATCGGAATTACTACGTCAGGCTCTGCGCGTTCGCTCCGGCCAAATGCGAACGAAACTGGCATTAAGCAAAGATGTTTACGGTTTCCAGCCTGTTCCGTCCCGTGGCGGCGTAGTGACCAACCGACATATTAATCAACTCCGGGAAGAGTTGGGTGACTGAACGGATGAGGGCGTTACTGGATATCAATGTGCTTATTGCTCTATTTGATGAAGACCATACACACCATGGCGCGGCTTCAGAATGGTTGGAAGATAACATCATCCATGGCTGGGCTTCCTGCCCTCTTACCCAAAATGGCTGCATCCGAATCATGTCACAGCCCCGTTATCCCAACGCAGTCCACATCACTGAAATTATTAACCGGCTGCAAAATGCGATATCCACAAACCACCATGTCTTTATTTCGGATAACATCAGTCTTCTCAATTCCGATACGATCGATCATGACCGTTTGCTAAGTCCCCGCCAAGTAACGGACATCTACCTTCTGGCACTGGCTGTTGAAAACGAATGCCGGTTTGTCACATTCGATCACGCCATTCCTGTTAACGTAGCAAAACGAGCAAATTCTGCGTCCTTAGCCGTGATCTGATGTTATAAATGTTTGGAAAGAATATCGATGCAGAATTCAGCTGATGCACTTTTGGCCCGGCTCGAGCGGAGAACTGATGTGTTATACAGCTTCAGGAGGGCAGGAGGGATACTTATGTATGAAGGCGGTTGTCTGTGCGGCACGTTACGCTATTCATTCCTGTCAGCGCCTGACGATGCGGGTTACTGTCACTGCCAGCTGTGTCAGCGATCTGCCGGCGCCCCGGTCCTGGCGTGGGCCACTTTCCCTGCCGCTGCATTCCGATATACACTCGGCGTCCCTGGTGTATTCAAGTCGTCAGAATGGGGGCAGCGCGAATTCTGCCGGGACTGCGGCACCCAGTTGTTGTTCAGAAATACTGCGGACAAAAAAACAGTCGACCTTAAGGGAACCTCTAATAATTGACATTTTTCGATACACAGGGTCGCTAACTTATTGAAATCATTGACCGCTAATATATCAATTTGTGAATAAATAGAGGTTCCCTTAATATGGTTACCCTGGACGACCCCGAACAGCTGGAACCCGAGTACCATATCTGGACCGAAAGCCGGCTGAACTGGTTTGAGATCGCTGACCACCTGCCCCGGCATAAGCACGATATTCCGTAGCAACCGGCTGGACAACAGGTGAGGCAGAGCAAACGCATACTGTCGGATTCTGCCTCTGAAGACAGAAAACCAGCCGTAAAATTCAGTCCGTCATGCCGGCGCAGCCCCCCGCCGTCGTTCCGGCGAATGCCGGAACCCAGTCTATTATCGTGTCGTCGGAGGCGACTCTTTGTTTGGCTGGATTCCAGCTTGCCTGCTGCAGGCAAGCACCGGAACGACGCTCAAGGCGTAATCAGCCCGCCTCTTTTTCTCCGGCGTACAGCCGGGCATACACCCCATCACGGGCAATCAGTCGGGAATGAACCCCAGCATCGACTAGCTTGCCCTTATCCAGGACGAATATGTGATCCGCCTTTTCGATGGTCGTCAGCCGGTGAGCAATGATAATACAGGTTCTGCCCTGCTTGATTGATTCCAGGGACTGTTGGATACTGCGTTCCGATTCAGTGTCCAGGGCTGCCGTGGCCTCATCCAGGATCAGGACGGGTGCATCTTTCAACAAGGCCCGCGCCAGGGCAATGCGTTGTCGTTGGCCGCCCGACAGCCGTGAGCCGTCATTACCTATGACCGTGTCGAAGCCGTTCTCCAGCGCCTCGACAAACGTCAGGGCGTCGGCCAGGCGGGCCGCTTCCCTGACCTGTTCCACGGTTGCCGTGCGGTTACTGCCATAGGCGATGTTATTGAACACTGTATCGTTGTACAAGACCACGTCCTGGCTCACCAGGGCGATATTCTCCCGCAGTTGGGCCAGGGAAAGAGTGCGAATATCATGCCCGTCCACCCGGATCTCACCATTTGCCGTTTCATAAAACCGGGCTATTAAATTCACCAGAGAGGTCTTTCCACTGCCTGAGGGGCCGATAACGGCTACAGTCTGTCCCGGCATGACAGTCATCGATACGTTCTCCAACACCGGTTCGCCTGCCTCGCCGTAAGCAAAACTGACGTCGCGGAATTCGATCTGTCCCGCCAGCCTGGTAACGGAAACATCGCCCTCGTCCGCCTCCGCTGCCTGGTCAATGAAGCCAAACACACTCTCGCTTGCCGTCAGGCCCTTTTGCAAATCTTCATTTATCCGTGACAATCTGCGCAACGGACTCATTAACATGAGTAATGCGGCAAAAAAGGAATTGAATTCAGCTACGGAAATCTGGCCGGCCGCCGCATGCGCCGCGGCCGCATAAACGATGACACCCAGCACCAGCGCCGTAATCATGTTGATTACGGGCGTGCCTGCAGCCGAGGCCGCGACAAACTTCATGTTCATGCGGCGGTTGGTATTGGCCGTTTGCCCGAACCTTTTGCTCTCCTGGTCCTGTCCGGCAAATATCTTGACGATCCGGTGCGCGGCGATGGCTTCATTCAGTACATGGTGCAAGTCCGCCATGGCACCCTGTACCAACCGGCTCAGCTTGCGCAGGCGCAGACGCAGGGCCAGCAATACCGCCAATATTACCGGACCGGCCAGGAACGCAATCAGCGTCAGCAGCCAGTCAATATAGGCCATCCAGGCTACCAGCCCGATAATGCTCAGGGTATCCCTGCTCAGGGTGGTGATTACATTAGCGCCCGTATCCTTTAATTGAGTCACGTCAAAGGTGAATTTGGAGACCAGGCTGCCGGCGGTGTGCCGGTCCAGGTCGGCGCAGGATAGCTGCAACAAACGGCTGAACATCTCTGTACGCAGGTCCATGACCAACCTTTCAGCAACCCAGGCAAGGGCATACCTGCTGATATAAGAGGATACTGCGGCAACAAGAAAGACCAGGATGATCGGAATAACCACACGGGTCATCAGGTTGACTTCGGCCTGCTGAAAAACACCCTCCGTAATGTTTTTGAATAATGCGGCAATCGCCGGACTGGTCAGGGCCAGGACCGCCATGGCAAGCACGGCTACGAGAAAAATCCTCAGATAGGGCTTTACATAAGTCAGCAAGCGCAAGTAAAGTACAAGATCAGTGGGTTTGTTTTGCTGCATGATGGCAAAAAAATTAACAGAAACCGGCCCTACCAGGATAAAGTATACCGTATCATCTTCCTGAATTGCTGTTTAAACAATCTCCATAATCCATTATGCAAGGGGAGCCATGTCAAAAAAACACCCCATAATCGCCGTGACCGGCTCATCCGGGGCCGGGACGACCAATATCAAGGAAGCGTTCGAGAAAATCTTCAATCGCCAGGGTATCAAGGCCGCAGTGGTAGAAGGAGACAGCTACCACCGCTATAACCGTGAGGAAATGGAGCGTCTTGGCCGGGAAGCCATGGACGATGGCAGGCACATTACCCACTTCGGACCTGAAGGAAACCTGTTCGCGGAACTTGAAGCCGGGTTCAGGGAATATGCCGAATACGGCACGGGCAAACAGCGTCATTATATTCACAATGACGCAGATGCTGCGCGTCACGGTGGGTCGCCCGGCACACTGACACCCTGGAAATCCCTGCCTGAAAATACGCATTTAATGCTTTACGAGGGTCTGCACGGCGGCCTGATCACTGGTGAGGTAAACATCGCCCAATACGTCGATGTGCTTATCGGCATCACACCCATTATCAACCTGGAATGGATCCAGAAAATCCAGCGGGACAAGGCAGTTCGCGGCTACAGCATCGAAGATGCCACCGACATGATCCTGGAACGCATGCATGATTATGTTCACTATATCACCCCGCAATTCTCCCGCACTGACATCAACCTGCAGCGGGTACCGACCGTCGATACCGCCAATCCGTTCGGGGCCGTGCATATCCCTTCCAGCGACGAGAGTTTTACCGTCATCCATGTGCGTAACCGGGACAAGCTGGCGGTCGATTTCCTTTACCTGCTGGAAATGCTGCATGGTTCTTTCATGTCCACACCCTATACGATTGTGATCCCTGCCGGCAAAACGAACTTTGCCATCCAGCTGATTATTGAACCGCTTGTCAAGCGGATAATGGCGGCCAAGGAAACGACTCACAACTGAACTCTTGCTTCACTCTTTGTTTCACCTTGCCAAGCAATTATCGGGGGTTGAGTCCATTCATCTATTTTCTCCATGTGTGCGTCTTGTTGCCTTTACCTGTACACCGAAACAGGTATCAACAACTTGAAAGCTATTATGAAAGAGTGTGGCTGTGAGACGTTGGGGCAATATCTTTTGAAACGTATCCAGGACGGTAAGCATTTGCGACTCAAGGAAGATGGTTTATTTGCTGACCGCCAGATGCTGGAAGATGAATTCAATCATATATGGGAAACTCAGGAAAAATATCATTCGGCACTCAAGATTAAGTTCAACGGAAAACCCTTACGAGAACATTTTTGTCGGGCCATTATCAGGCAACGACCACATAAATCTCCTGCGGCCATGGTTGGCAACTGTTCATTGGAACCGATGCTGCCCCGAGCGCCCATGGCACAACCAGCCATGCAGGGATTTCGTATTGAAAAACAGATTGCTGACCTGCGTTGGGGCACAACTCGAAATGCACTGTCCTTGTCTTCACAACAAAAAGAAGTCATCAGAGGCCAGTTGCAAAGTAGAAAAGAAGTCAAATTCAGCTCCCTATATCAAGCACTGGAAAGGGCTGGCTGTCCAGGGCCACAAGGGAAGGAATTGAATCTTGCTCGTGGTGAACGGGAGACACTTACAGGTGATAAAACCGCGGCCGCCGTGAAATTTATAGGCCTGTTGAATGAGTGGAAAGCATTGGCACAAAACCACCAGATCAGTGTTATCAACCTGCTGGCAGATATGGGTTCGCCGGAAGTATTTGATACCCCGGATTGGGATAAGAACCTGAAGGGAGCGAAGAAAGTCGCTAACCGCAGGATCAAACCGGAAGTCCGAGATTTCATTAACAAAATGCTGGACAGTGGAAAATTTGATCGTCTTAGGAAGATGGGTCTTGACGACGGCAGGTCCAGCTATTCCATCAAGGCCCTGAGCAAAATTACAGCCATCATGCGAGAACGGGAAACAGATGAACATGGTGCTATTGAGACAGCTTATCCTGATTTCCATAAGCCGCTCCAAGATCAATTAAGCGGAGAACTTCCAAAACATGAAACGACTGGCAATACTGTGGTTGACGTATCACTAGGCCAAGTCCGCCGTGAAATAAACGCCGCCATTAGCCAGTTAGGAACAACGCCGAGTGAAATCATTATCGAACTCAACAGGGATATGAAGACAGGTCTTAAAACTCGCGGTGAGATTACAACAAAGATGCGGAGAAATGAAAAACGGCGCAAATGGGCAGCGGGCGAAATCAAGAAACACACGGAAAAAGAAGCCAGTCAATCACAAATTACGCGTTACCTGTTATGGGAGGAGCAAGGACAAAAATATTGCCCTTATTGTAATGAATGTATCTGCGTCAGCGCTGCAATCAATGGCAACAGTACGGAATACGAACATATTCTTCCAAAGTCATTAACTCGAATTGGTAAAAAGCGAGATTTCCTGGTGCTGGCGCATAAGGCATGTAACCAGCAAAAAGACAATATGACCCCATGGCAGAAATGGGGGCAAGGACGAGATCCGGACCGCTGGGACATCATCAAATGTCGGGCCGCGCAATTCGAGGCCGGCTATAAAGTAACCATTGACGGTAACGAAAGGACTTTCAAACATAAGGGTAAAGCGCGGCAATTGCTGATAAGGGATTTTGAAACCGAGGCATTAGATGATATAGCCATCAATGATTTCACCGACAGGCAATTCCAGGAAACTGCCTGGATTGCGAAAGCCTGTGGAAAATGGTTGCGGAGTATCTGTTCCAATGTTTCCGTCAGCCGCGGCTTGCTCACTGCTCATTTGCGCCGGAACTGGGGCTTGGATACGGTAATCCCACAGGTTCGCTACGAGGAAGGAATGCCCGTGTTTGATGCAGATTATCACCCCAATAAGGCAGAATCTGTTCAGAACGCCTGTATAGTGTCAAAGGATGATTTCGAAAAATACCGTACTTATTGGGAAGGGCACCATGTGGACGAAGACAAGTGCACCCACCGCCGGCTGAACAAACGTATCGACCATCGCCATCATCTGGTGGACGCGCTTGTTATCTCGCTAACGACCCGTGGTTTGTATCAGTGCATGGCGACGGACTATAAAAAGGTTACAGATTCGAGCAAAAAGAAATTACGCCTTTATGCCGAACCAGCTTTGAAAGATATCCGCAAGCAAGCTTTGGAATTGGTTCGTAACTGTCGACCCAGCCACCGTCCCGACCGCTGGCCTACCGGAAATATGTTTAAAGAAAACCCTTCTACTATCAGAGAAGAAGATGGGGAACTATTTTATGCCCAGCGTAAAAAACTGACTGACCTTACGAGAGACAAAAACGGCAAGGCACTCTCAACGGATAGAGTACGTGAAAAGATTAACGATATTCTGCCCGATTCCACCCGCACGATAATCAAAAAGACATTTAAAGAAAACATTGCAGCAGGCGTAAATCCCGAACAAGCGCTAAACACCGTTCGTCATCCTGGCTGGGGTACACTTATAAGAAGGGTACTTATTAAAGGCGATAAGGCGCCCGATGCACTGCAAGTGAGGCATGGTAATCGTAATCCCAACCTTTACAAATACTTGAAGCCTGCAGGATATGCCTGTTTAGAATTCGATAAAAATGATTCAAATTCAGAACTGCGTTTCATAAGATCGCATGAAGCTATAAAACAGGAAGGAAAACATCCCTCATCGGGAATCGTAAGACTACACAAGAGTGACACTATAAAGGACACAAATGGAAGTCATTATGTTATAAAACAGTTAAATCAAAGTAACTACCCACTGTGGGTATGTCCGGTCACCGAAGCAATAACAGACCTTGGTAAGGTTAAAAAACCGCGACGTATATTGATGAAGGAGGTACAGATAAAAAAACTTGTGTTGGTAAAAGATGCCTGCCCATCGAATTCTGCTGATTGAGAATCCAGCAGAAATAGCCATACGGAATGGCCGCTTGCGTATCCGCCGCCAGAAAATGGAAGATACGTTCATTTTGCCAGACGACATCGCCGTATTGGTGCTGCACCACCATGCCATACGCCTTAGCGTCCATGTGTTACGCGCCCTGGCTCAAGCCGGAAGCATGATACTGGTTACTGATGAGCACCATAATCCCAGCGGAGTCTTGTGGCCCTGGGTTGGTGGTTCCGTACTGGTGCGCCGCCTGCGGCAACAAATGGGACTGGATGGCACAGAGAAGCAGAAGCTTTTGTGGAGCCAACTGGTACAAAGTCGTATAGCTACCCAAGCCATGAACCTGCGTTATTTTAGTCGCAAGGGCGCACTACGATTAGAACGTCTATGCCGCAGAGTAGAACCGGGAGATAGAAGCAACCTTGAAGCTCAAGCGAGTCGCCATTATTGGCGACATCTCTTGCCGGAAGGGATACGCCGGGAAAAACGTGGCGCTACAGAACCACTCAATGTTCGGCTTAATTTCGGTTTTGCCGTGTTACGTTCGCTTGTTGCCCGGGAAATCGCTGCCGCCGGTCTCAATCCGGCTTTGGGGTTGGGTCACCACAGTTCGGAAAACCCTTTTAATCTTGCTGATGACTTGATGGAACCATACCGTTTTACCGTTGAGCGGCAAGTGATTGCACGAAGCGACAACATACCCTTCGACGGCACAGCGCGGGTTGCTTTGATGGGATTTCTTTCTAGCGAAGTAGAACTTGCGGGACGTACTTTTCGACTCCCTCCTGCCATAGCGGAAACCGTGGCCAGCTTAACTCGCATTCTTAATGGAAAACAAACCAGCATAAATGCACCGGGATTGCCATGCCAGCCAACGCCTGGCGGATAGTGTGGGTTATGGCTCTATACGACGCGCCTGTCGGCACCCCAGAGAACCGACATGCCTACATGGTCTTCCGGAAACTGCTATTGAAAAATAATTTCACCCAACACCAATTCTCGGTCTACCTGCGTCATTGTCCTACTTTCGCCGCCGCTGACGCCCTGATCAATCGCCTGATTTCGGGTATTCCCGAAGACGCACATGTCTCTTTTTACCTGCTGACTGATAAGCAATACGGTATGACAAGGGAGTTTTTCGGTAGGAAAAAAGTAAAGAAACGGCCCTCAGAACCATGCCAGATAGCACTTTTCTAAGGGCCACGTCTTTACTAATCAACAAGTTACATCCACACGAATTGTATCAGGCATTCCGATGGTGGGGTATCGGAACTGCTCCATGCCAAATGGCATTTATCAGACACTTCAACAATGCTTGACAATAATAACATATATGTTATCTTTCCTTCATGGTCGGAATTGTTGAATATGAGGGAGAAGATGGCTCTCATCCTTTTGCCAAGTGGTTCTCGTCCCTCAATGTTCAAGCAGCATTGAAAGTACGTACTGCGATCGCGCGGATGGAGCAAGGCAACTTCTCCAACACAAAATCTGTCGGGCAGGGCGTCAGCGAGCACAAGGTTGATGTCGGCCCCGGATACCGCATTTACTACAGTAAAAGCGGTAATGAATTAGTCATTCTTTTAGGTGGAGGCACCAAGAAGCGGCAAGGCCAGGATATTCAAACGGCACATGCCCGTTGGAAAGCCTACAAAACTCGCAAGAGGAGGAGTAACTGATTATGGCACTCACTCGAGATTTTAAAGTGACGATTCAAGAACGCGCACAGACCGATCCTGAATTTCGCGTCGGTTTGCTGACACAAGCGGCGGAATGCTTACTGAATAATGAAGTCAATGTGGCAAAAGTCCTGATGCGCGATTACGTCAATGCAACTCTCGGTTTTAAACAACTCGGAGAACTTATGGATAAAAAACCGCAAAGCCTGATGCGTATGCTCAGTGATAACGGCAATCCCAGCCTTGACAATATTTCTTCGCTGGTAGCATTGCTACGTAAGAATGAGGGGATTGACCTTCATGTCAGCGCCTCATAACAAGCCCTGTTTACCCTTTCCCAAATTCAAGGCTCTTTAATTTCCACCAGCGCCGTCCCTGTTTCGCCGGTCACGTGCCCACCGGTTGCCAGGTTCAGGCCCTCCTGGAAATACGATCTGGCGGCGGCGTGCTCTCCCTGTAGCTCAAGCAGAGTTGCCAGTTCCTGGCAGCTTGCGGGATCAGGTCGGGTCTGTATGCTTTGTTCAAGGTAACTTCTGGCCTTTCCCCAGAGGTGATTTTTTTTGCACAAGCGACCCAGAGCCAGCAACAATGCCGAATCCTGGGGAAATCGGGACAGACAGTTCTCGGCAAATTCCAATTGGTGCTTAAGATTCCTGCCTTCAACCAGACCGAACAGTCGCACCAACTCCGCATCCCACTGCCTCTTGAGCACGCGCCGCAACATGGCTTCACAATCACTGCTGCTCCCATGGCGCAAGCGTTCCGTTACGTAAGCGCCGATCAGGGAGCTTTCCTTTTTCAGCTTGTTCGGAATAGCCCGCCAGGCGTTTTCCAACGCAATCCCGTCCTGTTCGTTGCCGGCCTGTCGCAGCAATCCGGCATGGAAGGTCAACTGCTTTGCTTTGGCCTGCTCCGCGGACATTAAGCCGCGCCGCCTGTATTCGGACCAGTGGCGCAGATCAGTCGGCAATCCCAGCACCTTTTTCAACGCCCGAATTAAAACATAAACCAGGAGGAACAAGACGATGGCGGCAAGCACGAATACAACCAGACTGGTTTGGATTATCCATTCCTTATAGGTAAATATCACCGCCCCCGGAGCCTGTTGCAACCACCACCCCATAGCGACTGCAAGAAGCAACACAGTGAGCAAGGTGAACACTATTCTCACTGTTGCGCAACGCCGCCGGTTATTATTCCGGTTTGCCGCGTCAGATACTCATCAAGCGCGCGTAGTGTCGCGTCGATGGATGGAACAGCCTGTTGCAAACCGATGCCGACCGTTCTTTCCAGGGAAGCCAACGCGTTTTGCACTCGTTCATCATCGACATCGAAGTATTCATTCAACCAATCTGTGCAGGAATTGACGGACTGACGGAACTGGCCATCATCTCTGATCAATAGCGCCAGACGGGCCGCCTCAAGCTGCAAGCGCAAATTCTGGTATAAAAAGTAGCGTTCCTGCGGCGTCAACAACGCGGCATTGTTTTTATCGGTGCGGGAAATGACAAGCAGGGATTTTAATTCCTGCCACAGGCCCCGGGCCAGGTGCTGCCAGCTGTTTCCCGTCCCGATCGGATCTTCGTTGGCCGTTACGACCGTTTGCTCAGCGCTCCAGTTGAATTTCAGCGGTAGTCGATCCGCCCGGCGAGCCAGATCGCCCAGCATCAGGGCAAGACCGCTATAATCTGTACGCGGCACCTCATTCAACCGGTTGATATCCGCAATCAACTGTTCCCGTACGGGGATAAGCGCCGGGTCGGCGATTTCCCTGAGCCTGGTATCGGCAGATTGTAAAATAGCTTTTGCCGTGTCCACATCCCCGGCCAGCGCCAGACGGTGGGAGGCGATCAGGAAAAGGTATTTCAGTTCCGCCAGTTGCCAGCCGACATCGTTGTTTCCCTGTCGGAGCAAGCTGGTTAAGTTGTGTAACACCCCGCCGAGCTGTTCATTGGTCCTGGTCAACCGGGTATCAAGTAGACGGGTGTTTTCAGCCAGGGACACAGCACTCTGTTGCAGCACATCCAGCCTGGCTGCCTGGGATTGAAGTTCGGCTTCACTGGCTTTCCTGGCTTTGCTGAGGTCGAAAATAAAATAACCTGCCGCACCCGCAGTTACGAGAAGCAGCACGATAAGGAACAGGATAATACCCCTGGGCCGGCCCCCAGCTCGGCGCTTGCCGGCGCTTGTGCTGTCCGCTGTTTCGGGTTTCGTCCCGGCGTCAATCGAATTGGTTTCTTCAGTGACGCCAGTGCCCGCCTCTTCGGCAATTCCGGCGGCGGCTTGTTCAGCAACCTTTACCTCAGTTGTTTCATCGACCTTGTTGTTCACTTTTCAGTTGCTCTCGTTCATGTTCATCAAAGCATCAACCAGGCCGGCATCGCTGTTATCCGTCGCTACGGCTACGCGAAGAAACCCTGCGTGCAACGCGCGTTGCTTTATTCGATCGCTCATCACGACTATGGCGGTTCCATATAAGCGCTCGCTTGCGCCGGCCGGCATTAACTCGACCAGGTTATCCAGCCCTGCCAGGCTGGTGATGATCACGGCATCCGGTCTCTCATCATGCCAGAATTTCGCCATGTCTGCCCGACTTATATGAGGCTTATCGCGCCGGTATACTTCCAGGTAATCCACGCCGGCGCCACGGCCAAGCAAGCTGTCCCGCAATACCTCGCGGCCGCCCTGGCCGCGCATAATAACAACCCGTTTATCCCTTATTTCCGTCCCGGACAATACCGGCATCTGCAACAAGGCTTCGCTTCCGCCATTGTCGATATGCCCGACTCGCTTGAGTCCCAGAGCCAGCAAAGTACCGGCTGTTGCCCGCCCGACGGCAAGGACGGTCTTTTGCTGTAATACATCGACAATATGCGGGAACAGGGCCATGGCATGGACAACGGCATTTTTGCTGATAAAGATGACGATATCCGCATCTGCCAGACGCCGCTGGTTTTCTACTATCCGGTCTTCATCCGGGACAGGCCGGATGACCAGGGTCGGTAAATTCAGCGGCGCGCCTCCCCTTTCCTTAATCACTCTGCAGAGTTCAGCCGCCTGCTGTGCGGGCCTTGTTACCCAGACTTTTTTGCCCGACAGGGTCGGATCACTGCCCTGCATTGCCCATAACCTCAGCCAGGATATCCCGCGCTCCCTGCTGCAGCAACTGTTCCCCCAATTCATGCCCGAGCTTCTCGCCCCGGTCCGCTGCGCCGGCGATCCTGTTTTTCACTACCCTGGAACCGTCCGGGTAACCCACCAGCGCGGTCATGGAGAGCACCGCACCGGAAATTTCCGCATACGCCGCAAGCGGCAGGTGACAGCCCCCATAGAGTGTCCGGGACAAGGCTCTCTCCGCACTCACACACACCCGGGTCGGTTCGTGGTTCAAGGGCCGGACAAGCTGTAAAACCTGGGCATCGTCTGTCCTGGTTTCAATTCCCAGCGCGCCCTGTCCTATGGCAGGCAGCATGTCATCCACGTCAAGGTAAAAGCTGATCCTGCCCTCCTTGCCCAGCCGTTTCATCCCGGCGGCTGCAAGAATCAGCGCATCATATGTCCCGTTATCCAGTTTTTCCAGCCTGCTCCCCACATTGCCGCGAATGTCCTGCAGGGCCAGCCTCGGGTAAGCTGCATTGAGTTGGCACTGTCGGCGCAAACTGGACGTCCCGATGTTAGCGCCGGCCGGTAATTCGGCCAGGGACGAGTAGCGGTTTGCTATCAATACATCCCTCGGGTCCTCTCTTTGCATGATCACTGTAATTGATAAGCCGGCGGGCAGGTCTACCGTCACGTCCTTCATTGAATGAACGGCCAGGTCGGCCTCATTATTCATCAGTGCCTGCTCCAGTTCTTTGACAAACACGCCTTTGCCGCCCATTTGCGCCAGTGATTTGTGCAAAAATCGATCGGCGAGCGTCTTTACGGTCTTTATCCCGACGCTCAGGCCGGGATGCATATCCTGTAAGCGCGCGCGCACGTATTGCGCCTGCCACAAGGCCAGGGGACTTTCTCTGCTAACAATGCGTAAGCCTGAACCGGTCATTAACCCATATTTCTCCGTAGTTTCAACGTGTTATGTCATTTCCAAAAGCGCCTTCACATTCCATATGTTTCCCTTCGTTTGCGGCTTCCCGGTCAAGTCCGGAATGGTATTGCCGGGCCAGGCGACTTTATGGTGGGCCCGTCTACCGTGTATAAGGGCTTTGACCTCCCATACAATCTGGATACACTAACAGGGTAGACGACATTTATTCAACTTTGCCGGGGTTTTTCAGATGAAACTGGGCGTAATCATGGATCCTGTAGCCGGGATCAAGGTCGAAAAAGACACGACTCTGGCATTGCTGCTCGCGGCTCAGCGCAGGGAATGGGAAATACATTATATGGAGATGGGCGATGTTTATCTCATTGGTAACACGGCGCGGGCAAGCGCCCGCGTCATGACGGTCGCGGATGATGCGTACGACTGGTATCAATTGCAACAGCGGACTGAGCTGGCACTCTCGGATTTGGATGTAATCCTGATGCGCAAGGATCCCCCCTTTAACATGGAATACATCTATATGACCTATATCCTGGAACACGCAGCAGCTCGCGGAACGCTTGTCGTCAACGATCCGGCTGCATTGCGTAATGTTAATGAAAAGGCCTTTATCACCCAATTTCCTCAGTGTATAGCGCCCACCCTGATCAGCCGTAATGCGCAGCAGATACACGCTTTCCTGGAACAGCACGGGCAGGTTGTACTCAAGCCTCTGGATGGCATGGGCGGCGCCTCTGTGTTCCGTGTTGATAAGGCAGACTCGAACAGGAACGTCATCGTGGAAACCCTGACCCGGAACTCGCAAAGCTTTATTATGGCGCAACAATACCTGGCGGCAATTGAACAGGGGGATAAACGCATTCTGCTGGTTGACGGCCGGCCGCTGGAACATGCGCTGGCGCGCATCCCTAAATCCGGCGATATACGCGGGAACCTGGCCGCGGGAGGTACCGGCAAGGGCGTTGACCTGTCCGAACGGGACTATTGGATCTGCCAACAGGTGGGGCCGAGGTTGCGCTCAATGGGACTGGTTTTCGTCGGTTTGGACGTTATCGGCGACTACCTGACGGAGATCAACGTTACCAGTCCGACCTGCGTAAGGGAATTGGAACGACTCTACGGCAATGATATTTCAGGGTCGGTAATGGACTGCATTGCCGAAAAGTTGCGGCTGCCGTCTTGAGCAACTCTGTCGCAATTCGCCCGGAGCTGACACCTGATGACAGGCTGAGCTTGACGTTTTGTCTTGCCTTACTCTTTCATGCCCTGATCATCCTGGGGATTGTTTTTGCACCGGAAGATAAAGTCAACCCGCGCTATGAGTCCATGGAGGTCGTGCTGGTACAACAATCCAGTGAACCGGCAAAAGAAGCCGACGTCCTTGCCCAGGCCAACCTGCGCGGGGGAGGAGATGTCTCAGAAAAGTTTACCCCGGCTTCACCGCTGCCGTTTCTACCACCTGAGGATCAAACTGAAGTTGCCGCGCCGGTCGAAACACAACCGCAAGAATCGCCTGCCGAACCTGAAATAACCGATCCCGGACCAGCGCCTGCGCAGGAAATTGTTGAGCACCTGGCTGTCGCGGTGGAAAAAACTTCAGCCGCACTGGAGGAAAGCCCGGTCAAACCCGGGCCAAACCACCCCAGCGCCAGTGAATTACTGAGCAACAGCCTGAGGATGGCTGCTTTGAGCTTGGAGGTAAAACGGAAGCTGGAGACCAAAGCAAAGCGTCCGAAAAGGACATTCATATCGGCCAGTACCCGTGAATACAAATATGCGGCCTACATGGAGGCATGGCGCGCAAAAGTGGAACGCTTGGGGAACCTGAATTACCCGGAGGAAGCCAGAAAGCGCAAAATCTCCGGACAACTGGTGCTGGACGTGGCGTTGAACCCGGACGGCAAAATAAATCAAATTACCGTCCGTCGTTCCTCGGGCCATAAGGTACTGGATGACGCCGCAATCAGGATTGTCGAGTTGGCGGCGCCGTATGCGGATTTCCCCGAGGCGATCCGCGCGGAAACCGATGTTCTGCACATTACCAGGACCTGGCAGTTTCTGGATCAGCGCGGTTTCAGGTAGCCCGAACTGATACGCCTGTGGATAAAGGTTGGCCCTCTTGAAACAGGAAATAAAGTCGGCTTTTATTATTTCGAGGTGGCTTTCTGCTGCTGATACGGATACTATTACAGTTATGGTTTCCGGATCTCACATGTCATCAGGAACATATCCGGGCAGGCATTTGTCGCACGAACCAATTGGACTTCATGGCGCCATTACTGTGTTCTGAGGTGACTTATGCAAGTCAGTAACTTCACAAATCAGTTTCTCATTGCTATGCCCAGCCTGAGAGATCCCAAATTTTCTCAAACCGTTACATACATCTGTGCACACAATGATGACGGCGCAATGGGTCTTGTGATCAACCGCCCGGCAAATTGCGAACTGGGCGAAATCCTGCAACAGATGCAGATGAAACCGGAGAATGAAACCATTGAAAAGATGCCGGTTTATCAAGGTGGGCCGGTACACACCGATCGGGGCTTCGTGTTGCACGAGCCGAGCAATCAATGGGATTCTTCGATCAGTGTGAGTGATGCTCTGGGCGTGACGACTTCCCGGGATATATTACTTGCCATCGCGGAAAGCGCAGGACCGCAAAATTTCCTTATCGCTCTGGGTTACGCGGGCTGGACAGCCGGACAATTGGAAGAGGAAATAAAGGAAAACGTCTGGCTGAACGTGTCCGCGGATTTGGAAATCATTTTCAACACCCCTTGTGAACTGCGCTGGTCCTCGGCAACCGCTTTGTTGGGCATCGATCATCACCAGATATCAACCGGCTTCGGGCACGCTTGATGCATGTGTCAGAACCTGCCACCCTGCTTTGTTTCGATTTCGGTACAAAAAGAATTGGTGTGGCAGTGGGTCAGACGCTGACTGATACGGCCACCCCTCTGGAAATCATCTCCGTCCGTAACAACCGCCCGGATTGGCAACGGATCGGTGCGCTTATCAAACGATGGCAGCCACAGGTCCTGCTGGTAGGGAATCCATTGAATATTGACGGCAGCCGTCAACTGATCACAACTGACGCCGATAAATTCGCCGGAAAACTGCAAGGACGTTACCGACTCCCCGTACTGCGCGCCGATGAACGGCTTTCCACTGTCGAGGCACGAGCCCGTCAACAAAATAAGCAACCTCTCGATCATGTCGCGGCTCAGGTTATCCTGGAAGGATGGCTGCAGGAAAATCCGGAGAAGCCAAAAAATGATATAATAACCGATGAGTAGAGAACGTTCAGATAAACTATGCCGGCAAATAATATCGACGTAGAGCAACTGCTCCAAACGATGAAATCCGATCTGGAACGATACCTGGAAAAATACAATATATATGATCCCCTGTTTGTCGGGATCCACAGCGGAGGTGTATGGATAGCACAACGGTTGCACCAACTGTTCGGCTCCACCGTGCCTCTCGGCAAACTGAATATCGCATTTTACCGGGACGACTTCAGTCGGATCGGCCTGCACCCGCAAGTCACACCTTCCAGCCTGCCGTTCGATATCACAGACCGTCACGTGATTTTAATCGATGACGTACTTTTTACCGGCCGCACCGTGCGCGCGGCAATGAATGAATTATTCGACTACGGCAGGGCGGCGAGTATCTGCCTGGCGGTACTGGTGGACCGTAGCGGCAGGGAGTTACCCATACAGGCTGACGTGACCGGAAAACATCTCAATCTTGAAGTTAACCAGCACGTTAAACTCTCCGGCCCGGAACCCCTGGCGCTGGAGGTCACGACGACAGAATGACGGATCACCCTATTCAACTGGACCAGCACGGGCGCCTCAAACATTTCCTGACGACGGAAGGCCTTAGTCGTCAAATTCTGACAAGTATCCTTGATTATGCCGAATCCTTCGCCAGCGTAAGCGGACGCGCCGTTAAAAAAGTGCCGTTATTGCGCGGCAAGACCGTAGCCAACCTGTTTTTTGAATCCAGTACCCGGACTCGTACAACTTTTGAGTTGGCAGCCAAACGCTTGTCCGCTGATGTGTTGAATATCAACATCGCCACATCGGCCACCAACAAAGGCGAAACCCTGCATGATACCCTGCACACCCTGGAAGCCATGCATTGCGATTTGTTCGTGGTGCGCCACGGCAACAGCGGCGCCGCGCATTTCATAGCCGGCCAGGTGGCGGAAAATGTCCATGTAATCAATGCGGGGGATGGCCGTCATGCCCACCCGACCCAGGCCATGCTGGACATGTTCACCATACGTCGGCATAAACCGGATTTTGAGTCCTTGCGAGTGGCTATTGTCGGGGATATTGCCCACTCGCGGGTTGCCCGTTCGGAAATCCATGCGCTTAACATACTTGGAGTCAGCGATATTCGCGTCATCGCGCCCAAAACCCTGCTCCCGGAAAACATCGAAAGTCTGGGGGTGCAGGTATTTCATGATTTAACCGAGGGGCTGTACGACGTGGACGTCATCGCCATGTTACGCCTGCAGCGGGAACGCATCGGCAATGCCGTCCTTCCCAGCGAAGAGGAGTATTTCCACTGTTTCGGCCTCACCGAGGAACGCCTGCGCGTGGCCAAACCCGATGTGATCGTCATGCACCCCGGCCCAATCAACCGGGGAATAGAGATTGATTCGCAGGTTGCCGACGGGGATCGGTCGGTTATCCTGCAACAGGTCAGCCACGGCATAGCCATACGCATGGCGGTCATGGCCATGGTCATGGGCGCCGCAACCGACGCCTCAAAGGGAGGTGACTGATGCGTATAGCCATCAGCAACGGTCACCTGATCTGTCCCGCGCAGCGGCTTGACGGTCAAGGCGATCTGTACATCGCGGACGGCAGGATAGTCTCTGCCGGCAAGCACATAGATGGATTCAGCGCGGATCTTGAAATCTCTCTGGACGGACAGTACGTATGTCCGGGGATTGTCGATCTGAGCGTACATACCCGCGAACCGGGATTCGAGCACAAGGCGACGATCACCACTGAAACAGAGGCGGCCGTCCGCTCCGGCGTAACCAGTATGGTGTGTCCGCCGAATACCCGGCCGGTAACTGACACCCCGGCGGTTGTTGAATTTATCCATCAACGTCAATCGCGGCTCAACAAGACGCGAATATATCCGTTAGGCGCGCTGACCAAAGGATTGGACGGTCAGCAATTAACGGAAGTGGCGGCCCTCAAACAAGCCGGTTGTGTCGGTTTGTCCAATGCCGACAAGCCGATTGTGGACACGGAAGTACTGCGGCGCGCGCTTGAATACGCTGTTGGTTTTGACCTGCCCGTGTTTATCCATCCGGAAGACAGTTATCTGAGAAACCAGGGCGTTATGCACGAGGGCAGGATCAGCACACGCCTGGGTCTGCCCGGGATCCCGGAAACCGCGGAGACGATAGCTATCAGCCGCGCCCTGTTATTGATTGAACAGACCGGGGTCAGCGCGCATTTCTGTCGCTTGTCCTGCGCACGTAGCGTGGAACTGATCGGCGCGGCAAAACAGCAGGGACTGCCGGTCACGGCGGATGCCGGCATTGCGTACCTGTATCTGACGGAGGTCGATGTTGACGGCTTTAATTCCCAATGCCGTCTGTGGCCGCCCCTGCGTACCGACCGGGACCGGCAGACATTGCTGGACGGGTTGCACTCCGGCGTCATCGACGCCGTCTGTTCAGACCATCAACCCCACGATGAAGACGCCAAAGCCGCGCCTTTCAGCAGCACCGAGCCCGGCGCATCCACACTGGAAGTCCTGGCGCCGCTGGCGTTCAACCTGGCTGCTGCCCGCGGTTTCAGCCCGGGACAAATCGTGCAAGCCCTTACCTGCCGGCCTGCTTCCATCATAGGCATCGACGCGGGGAGCCTGGCCGGCGGCGCACGGGCCGACCTGTTCATCTTCGATGAGAACCGGCAGTGGACCGTCGAGGCAGAAAAATTAGTCAGCGCCGGAAAAAACACGCCTTTCGACAACTGGGAAATGAACGGAAAAATCACCCATACGATTGTCGACGGTAAACTGGCGTTCCAGGACACTGTTTAATGCCACATCCGGATAGCCGCGACAGCATTTTTGTCGAGGACGCCGCGGTCCTGCAACACCAGGCGCTGGGCGCCGGCCAGCACCTCCTGCGCCTGGCAGCCGGCGCTACGGCGCAACGGGCCTTGCCGGGCAGCTTTATCCACCTGCGCTGCCATGAAGACCTGCCCATGCGCCGCCCCATGTCGATCATGCGTGCAGACCCCGACGCCGGCTGGATTGATATTCTGTACAAGGTTCACGGCCTGGGTACGGAAAAACTGGCAGGGACCCGGACCGGCGACAGGATCAACCTGCTGGGCCCCATCGGCAACCCGTTCAAACAGCACAGTTATCGAAGTGTCCCCCTGCTAATCGGCGGCGGGGTGGGCATCCCCCCCATGGTGTTCCTCGCCGAGCACATGATGAAACAGGCAAAAACCGTGAACCCCTTCGTAATCATGGGTTCCGAGATCCCTTTTCCCTTTAACCCCAGGCCCTCGCGCATCATGGTCGAGGGAGTCCCGGGCGACGCAATCGCCTGCATGCCGTTACTGGAGGACTGGGGCATTGCCAGTCGCCTCACCAGCAAGCAGGGTTATCCCGGTTGTTATGACGGTTTCGTCACCGACCTGGCCAGGCAGTGGCTGGCCGGCCTCAGCGCGGAACAACGCCGGCAGGTCGAGATATTCAGTTGCGGACCGACGCCCATGTTGCAGGCCGTTGCCGCTCTGGCCAGGGAATTTGTCCTGCCCTGCCAGGTTTCACTGGAAGAATACATGGCCTGCGCTGTAGGCGGCTGCGCCGGTTGTACGGTGCCCGTTTATACAAACGGCACGGTCTCCATGCGGCGGGTCTGCGTGGATGGCCCGGTGTTCCAGGGTGAGGAGGTGTTTCCGGAAATGGTCGGCAACAACCAAAATTGTGAATAATTACAACCAGTTTTTATGAACCATGCCCGCACTGCTGATTTTCGCATTTCGCTTTATGTATTTATAACTAACTGATATATAACGACTTTCAGGATTAATTAAAATTTACCGAATTCTGGCACAGAACCTGCATTAATATAGGCAACAAAGTTTTAACCCTTAATATCAACCAATTGGAGGAAGTAAAATGAACTGGCAAACTCCTGAATACAGCGACATCCGCTTCGGTTTCGAAGTCACGATGTACATCAACAACAAGTAATAACATATTACAAGTTGCATAAAAAAGGGTCGTCAAGACCCTTTTTTATTGTCTGCGCTCCTGTAAGCTCCATAGATTTTCAAGGAATACACTTACTCAAAAACTGACATGTTGGCCAGCGCCGGTACCGGTATGGGTTTGCCGTGGTTGGGTTTGGCCTTGAGCATGGAAGCCCGGGTCAGGGCGTTGCCGGTGACGAAGAGTCCGTGCCGGCGAAACGCCGTGGGGGATTCCCTTAGCAGCAAACCCTTCATGATGTCCCCACTGGCAAAGACCGGTTTTTTCAGGAAGCGCCCCGGCTGTTGAGTCCAGGCCGGGAGCGGCAGGCGGAAATTGCGGGCCAGGTGTTCCGCGGTCGCCGCTAATTTGGCATCCTTGACAGGATTGATCCTGGCTGGTTCATCCTGCAGGGATTCAGCCCTTTGTTCATCTCCCATATTGTAGAAAGCATCCAGATATTCGCACCAGGCCATACCGAAAGCCTGGGAAAAATCCATCCCCTGGGCTTCCCGGTGACGGGCATGAGGCAGAATATCGGCAATGCAATCAGGGCGAAAGCCTTTTGAATCAAATCTCATCTCTCATCTCTTCAATCAGTTGTTGAATCCCAAGTTGTACCCGGGGCAATATCAGGTTGCGCGGGTAGTATTTCTCGACAATATCATATACTTCCTCAGGCGAAGTGATATTCAACATGCGCAATATATTTTTAACGTCCTCGCCGTCCTGTTTTCCTTCCTGGCCCAAACGCATCGCCATACACTTCATGGCCAGGAAATACTCCGGGTTGGGCACATAGAGGCGTAGCCCGCCTTCCTCATTATCCGGAAAGAAAGGCAATTCTTCCATGTGACAGAATCCCATAATATATCCCTTAATGGCATCGTTAAACCAGTCTTCGTGCCAGCGGTTTTCCCGGGCGATCTGTTTTACCGCTTGCCAGACAAAGTCATTGTTTCTGGCGTCCATGATGATTGCGTCCACGTCATTGGTCACGGCACGCATATCCCATGCCAGCATAATGGCCGCGCCACCGTAAATCGCAATTTCAACCGTGCGATGTTCTGCTCGCGCCAATTCATCCAGGCGTGACAAGCCGCTTTCAATCTCTGCCTTGGTGAGGTTAATCCTTTTCATGACATTTCTGTTTTCATGTTCCTGTTCATCGGGCGACCACTGACTGCTAAATCTGGCAGACCGGTTGTTACAGAGGGTTTAAATACCCGGAATAATATACAATATCGACTGACTGTTAACCACAATGATATGAATAACCTGCGTTACCAATCCGGGGGTGTTCCTGGCGACAAGATGAACGGCCTGCGCGAACGATTGCAACGGGTACGTCTGCAGATTGAGGAAGCGGAACGGCGCTTCGGCCGGGAACCCGGCAGTGTGAAACTGCTCGCCGTGAGTAAAACCCGGGATGCCGCCGACGTTCTGGCGCTGGCGCAACTGGGAGTCACGGCTTTCGGCGAGAACTATGTTCAGGAAGCATGGGGTAAAATCGGGCAATTGAGTGGGCAGTCGCTTACCTGGCATTTCATCGGTCCGATCCAGTCCAACAAGACCCGCCGGATTACCGGGTGTTTCCACTGGGTACACTCGGTCGATCGTATCAAAATCGCCAGCCGCTTAAATGCGGCGCGAGCGTCCGACCTACCTCCCCTGAATATCTGCATACAGGTCAACGTTGATGCTGAGTCCAGCAAATCAGGCGTCGACCCGGATGAGGTGGAACAACTGGCCGAGCAGCTTCTCCCGTTACCCCGGCTAAAGCTGAGAGGACTCATGGCGTTGCCCGCGCCCACAGATGACTTCGCTACGCAAAGGCAAGCCTTCATTAAACTGCGCTGTCTCCGGGAACGGCTCATAGGTACCGGCTACCAACTCGACACGCTGTCCATGGGCACCACCAATGACATGCAGGCCGCCATAGCGGAAGGGGCGACCTTGGTCAGGATCGGGACGGCATTATTCGGCCCGAGAACCCGGTAGCCATGCGATAGTTCCTGAAAATAAGGACACAGAGAAGTAGAGAACCCGTCATGCCGGACAGGGATTGTCCGGTATCCAGTTACAGAGCCTGCCCCCGCATGCAGTAAGCAGGGGGATGTGAAAAAAGCACTCCTTCTGAAACTCTGCAGTAGTTCCCGCTAACTCCCGGGATCGAGGACATCCTGCCCTCGTGGAGGGCGAGACGCCCTCCCTCCCAGGGAAATAGGCCCCTTTATGGTCAGAGTATGCCCGGGACTCCTGGGGGACAGATTTAAATCTGTCCCCCCCTGTCTTCTGTATTCACCTCGATTTAACGGGAGCACCTGGAAACTCTGTGATCTCTGTGCCCTCTGTGGCAAACACTGATATGATGCGCATATTGTGCAGGACCAGAACATCACCTTTCTCGGTTGCGGCAACATGGGGACGAGTCTCATCAGTGGGCTTATCGCCAATGGTCACCCCGCATCATCGCTGTTCGGCGTTGACCCGGATGAAAATCAACGCCACAGGGTGGAAACTCGCTACGATATCCGCACCGCGGCCGGGGTAACAGAAGCTGTTCCCGTAGCTGACGTCATTGTTCTGGCGGTCAAACCGCAAACAGTCATGGCTGCCCTGACCAATATCAGGGAGGCCCTGCAAACCAAAAGCCCCCTGATCCTGTCCATCGCGGCCGGCATTCGCACCGGAGCCATCAATAACGCGCTTGGCGGTGCCTGCCCGGTGGTACGCGCCATGCCCAACACACCGGCACTGTTGCGCACCGGCGCAACCGGCCTGTATGCCGCTGCTGACGTTAGCGCATCCCGGCGCGAGGCGGCAACACATATCATGCAGGCAGTCGGTGTTGCGGTCTGGCTGGATGATGAGTCTCTGCTGGATACCGTGACCGCCGTCTCAGGCAGTGGCCCCGCTTATTTCTTCCTGGTCGTTGAACTGCTGGAAAAAATCGCTGTTGACATGGGTCTGTCCAGGGAACAGGCCCGCCTGCTCAGCGTTGAAACCGCATTAGGGGCGGCCAGGATGCTGAAGGAAACCGGTGAGGATGCGGCCACCCTGAGGCTGCGTGTTACCTCCCCGGGCGGCACCACTGAGAAAGCGCTGCAGGCATTCGAGGAGGGGGGGCTGGAGCAGTTGCTGCGCCGGGCGCTGACTGCCTGCCGGGAGCGTTCGATAGAACTGGCGCAACAGGGGGATTAACAGATGGGCGGTTCCTACCTGACCGATGCTTTGCTGTACTTGGTCAATACGATTTTTTCCATTTACATCCTGTTTGTGGTGCTGCGCTTCCTGTTGCAGGCGGTTCGGGCCGATTCCCGCAACCCCATCTCACAATTCCTGTTGCAGGTGACCAGCCCGCCCCTGCGCTTGTTGCGTCGTTTCATCCCGGGGCATGGCGGGATCGATTGGTCTTGCATCATGCTGATGGTCATGCTCCAGGCTATTGAATTTTCCCTGACCAGCCTGATCACCTACGGTTCTTCTTTTGCCTTTATCGGCCTGCTCCTGCTCAGTGCCGCAGAGTTACTGAAACTGATCATCCATATCTTCATGTTCGTAATCTTTGTACAGATCATCCTCAGCTGGATCAGCCCCGGCTCCCATAACCCGATTACGGTTCTCCTGTATCAATTATCCGAGCCCTTGCTGCGGCCGGCCCGCAGACTATTGCCTTCGGCCCACGGCATCGACTTTTCCCCCATACTGGTATTTATCTTCCTGCAACTGTCATTGATACTGCTGGTCAGACCCTTGACTGAACTGGGACGGGCTTTAGCCGCCTGAACCGTATCGTGCCGCCCTGGAAGGCTGCATCTTACCGGCGTACCGGGCGCCTGCCGGTCCTTCTCACTCCGGTCAGTTCGAATACCTGGCAGAGACAGCAGTTCCCGCTAACTCCCGGGATCGAGGGCATCCTGCCCTCGTGGAGGGCGAGACGCCCTCCCTCCCAGGGAAACTGCCCCTTCATGGTCAGAGTATGCCCGGGACTCCTGGGGGACAGATTTAAATCTGTCCCCCCCTGTCTTCTGTATTGACCTCGATTTAGCGGGAATGGCTGTAGCAGAGACAAGCCTGTTGCCAGTTTTGCCCCTGGTATAGTATATTCTTAACGTCCAAGCAGAAAGGAGTAACCGATGCCCCGAATCGCAATCGCCCTGATCACATTATTGTTAACAACTGCCGGATTCACTGTCAGCGCCGAGCAGTCAAAGACGTTCAGTGAGTACACCATCCATTACGTGGCCTTTACCACGGATCTGCTATCGCCCGAGGTCGCCCGGCTCTACAAAATCCGCCGCAGTAAAAACCGGGCCATTCTCAATATTTCCGTGCTCAAGAAGGTCATGGGAACGACAGGTCAACCGGTCAAGGCGCAGGTGGAAGCCACTGCGACCAACCTGACACGGCAGTTAAAAAACCTGAATACCCGGGAGTTAAGGGGAAACGGGGCAATTTACTACATCGCCGAGACAGCCGTAAATAATGAAGAAACCCTAAACTTTGACCTGAGCATTACCCCCGAAGGCGAGTCCGTTGCCTTGAGCTTTTCTTTTCAGCAGCAGTTTTTTACGGAATAGCGAGTCGGTTACGACAGGCGCTGCAGACAAGCTTTTATATGTCGTATTCAATGGTCAGAGGGGCATGGTCCGAGAAACGCTGTTGTTTGTAAATTGATACTGACTTGACGTGGTCCGTCAGCCCCGGTGTCACTACCTGATAATCGATACGCCAGCCCACGTTTTTCGCCCAGGATTGACCTCGGTTTGACCACCAGGTATATTGCTCGGTCTCCTGGTTCACCACGCGGAATGCGTCGACCATACCAAACTCACCAAACACCTTGTCCATCCATGCCCGCTCCTCCGGCAGAAACCCGGAATTTTTCCGGTTGCTGCGCCAGTTTTTCAAATCAATTTCCTTATGGGCGATATTCCAATCACCACAGATGATAACTTCCCGGCCCCGGCGCCGCATTGCCGTCAGCACCGCCTCAAAGCGCGCCATGAAATCATACTTGACCGCCTGCCGTTCGTCACCCGAGGTACCGGACGGCAGGTACAGGGACACGACACTGACCCCGTTATAATCAGCCTGGAGGAAGCGCCCCTCCCGGTCGGCCGTATCCCAGCCCAGTCGATCAGCCACCTTGTCCGGTTCCCGGCGGGAATACAGGGCAACACCGCTGTAGCCTTTTTTTTCCGCGCTGTTGAAGAATCCGCAATACCCGGGCGGTTGCAATATCCGCGTGTCCAATTGTTCGGTCTGCGCCTTTATTTCCTGTAAGCAGACAACGTCGGCATTTTGTTTCAGCATCCAGTCAAAAAAACCCTTTCTGTCAGCAGCGCGAATCCCGTTGGCATTTAATGTGATAATCTTCATAGCTGATGTATACTGACTTGATAATTTAAAAAATCAATTGCATCTTCCGAGGAGAACAGACCGTGCCTGTCTACGAGAACGCCGACCCCGGCATAAAGTCCATGAAAGGCTTGCATGTGTACCACTACTTTTTGTCGAACTGTGCCCAGCGCGTATCTATTGCACTCGAAGAAAAAGGCCAGGACTGGACGCCCCACGCCGTCAATCTGTTTACCCAGGAAAATACCAGGGACGAATACTTCAGGATCAACCCCACGGGACTGGTGCCCGCGCTGGTGCATGACGGCGTAGTGGTCACCGAGTCGATAGATATCCTGCGTTACATCGAAAAGCAATTCCCGGAACCCGCTCTCTATCCGTCCGATCCGGAACAACGCCAACAGGCTGACAACTGGATGGACAGCGCCACTGACAACCACATGGGCGTGGTCAAGACCTACATGTACTCACAGATACTGGGCGCATCCAAGAAACCGGAGATGATGGAACACTATATTGAGAAGCAGGAAGACCCCGACTTGATTGCTTTTCACCAGCAGACTCTGTCCGGCTTTGCAGAATCCACGGTTCTTAGCGCCGAACGGCAACTGTTCGCTTTCTACGACAGTATCGAAAAAGAGCTTGGCCAGCATCAATGGCTGGTGGGCGATCAGTTCAGTTACGCCGACATAGCCTGGTTCGTCACGTATTACCTGAATCATCGCACCGGGGCGGTCGACTTCCGAAATTACCCGAATATCCGTAACTGGGCTGCGCGTATCATGCAACGACCCTCATTCAAACGCGGCGTTGCGCGAATACAGCCCTGGTATGCCCCGTTTGTCTGCCTGATGCTACAAATCAAGTCGCGCCTGCAGCGCGGCGGGCCTGCGCCCGCGCAGCCGCGCCTGGCCGCATGAAAATCGTGCATGCGGGCTAAGTATTATCAGACTACGTCTCCTGGTCTGCGCGCGTTGGCAAAACCGTGAAAGAATACCAAGCCAGGTTTATAGATTTCGCCATCCGCAACAAGGTATTGCAATTTGGCCGGTTCACCCTGAAATCAGGCCGCAGCAGTCCGTATTTTTTTAATAGCGGGCTGTTCAACAACGGCAACAGCATCGCCCTCTTGGGACAGTTTTATATGCTTGCCATCGAAGACGCGGGTCTTCAATTCGATATGTTGTTCGGACCGGCTTATAAAGGTATCCCGCTGGTGACCGCGGTCGCCATAGCATACGCCAATGATAATCATTGTTCCCTGCCTTATTGTTTTAATCGCAAGGAGGAAAAGGATCACGGCGAAGGCGGCATGCTTGCCGGCGCGCCCCTGCACGGCGAAATCCTGATTATCGACGATGTCATCACGGCCGGTACCTCGATCAATTTCTCTGTCGATTTGATACAGCGTCATGGCGCCCGGATAACAGCGGTGATCATCGCCCTGGATCGCCAGGAACGCGGCCAGGACGGTTCATCGGCCATTGCTGAGATTCAGCGCCGTTACGGCATTCCGGTTGTCCCCATCATTACCCTGGACAACCTGATCGAATTCCTGCGCAAAGACCCGGCGCATTCAACGCCACTCAAAGATATACTGAGCTACAGAGCGGAATACGGAATCCAACAACATGACGGGGAATGATCGGGGAGCCTCGGGTTCCGACAGATTACGCACCCGGGTTATATGCCCGTTGAAGACATGATTATCCTTAAAAAGGCAACTGCAGGCTGGTGTCCGCCGTCGCCTGCAACAAACTGCGGAACCGGCCTTGTATACGTTCCAGGGCAGCCTGGTCGTCAGCTTCAAAGCGAAGGGTAAGCACGGGTGAGGTATTCGACGCGCGCACCAGGCCCCAGCCGTCCTGAAATTCAACCCTCACCCCATCCGTACTGATGATCTGTGTGCCGGGAAAATCGACATTGTCTTTGAGTTCCTGCATGTAGGTTTGATGCGCATCCTCAGGCAACTTCACCCGCAATTCAGGTGTCGAAACGCCTTCCGGCATTTCCGCAAACAGGTCCTCTGATCGGGTCCGGCTACGCAGTATGATTTCCAGCAGGCGGGCGCCAGCATAAAGCGCATCGTCGAAACCGTACCAGCGCTCCTTGAAGAAGATGTGACCGCTCAACTCACCGGCGAGCGGGGCCTGCATCTCCTCCATTTTGCTCTTGATCAGGGAATGGCCGGTCTTCCACATCAGCGGCACACCGCCGTTGGCTTCAATCACGGTTTTCAAGTGGCGCGAACACTTCACGTCATAGATGATGCTGGCGCCCTGGTTACGGGTCAGCACATCCTTTGCCAGCACCATCAATTGCCGGTCAGGCCAGATAATATGCCCGGCGCTGTCGACAACGCCAAGCCGGTCTCCATCACCGTCAAAGGCAAGCCCGATATCGGCCTGCTGCTCTTTTACCCGGGCGACAAGCGCCTCCATGTTTTCCGGCTGACTGGGGTCGGGATGATGGTTGGGAAATGCTCCATCGACGTCGCAATACATTTCCACTACACGATGGCCCAGGGCGCGAAACAACTGTGGGGCGACATCGCCCGCCACACCGTTGCCGCAATCGATGACGATCTTCAACCCCGCGCCGTTCGCCACAGGTGAGATGTCGTCGGTTATTCTCGCGATGTAATCGACCCGGACATCTGCAGACGACAACCCGCCATTGCCACAGGAAAAATCACCCGCAACAATGCGCCGATAAATCGCCTGTAGCGCGTCCCCGAACAGGGTCTGCCCGCCGATGATCAGTTTCACACCGTTATATTCGGGACCATTATGGCTGCCCGTCACCATCACTCCACTGTTCGCGTGCAGCCAGTGGGTGGCAAAATACAATAGCGGCGTAGGAACCATGCCGATATCCACGACATCTCGCCCACTCTCGCGCAGGCCCGTAACCAGGGCGCCGGCCAGTTCCGGGCTCGAGTGCCTGCCGTCGCGCCCGATGATCAGCGCCTGTTCTCCCCTGTCCCTGGCTTCCGTACCGATGCCAAGCCCGATACGGTGGGCAATGTCCGCGGTCAACGTCCGGCCCACCACTCCCCGTATGTCATAGGCGCGGAAAATGGAAGGGGGAACAGCGGAGCGGGTCATGTTGATCAGCCCGAAACGTCTTTCAGGACAGGCTTCTGTGGTTGTTCCTGAGATTTATCCCGATAGCGCGCAACGATTATTTCCATAAACTGTCCGGCCAGTTTCTCCTTCGATGCCGTCCCCAGTGACTGTGATCCGCCCGGCCAGTAGACATCCAGGGCATTTTCGTCACTGTCAAACCCAAGTCCGTCTCCTACCTGATTTGCCGCTATCATATCCAGCTTTTTATTCACCAGTTTCTGTTTTGCATTGCCCGCGAGATATTCCGTTTCCGCGGCAAATCCGACGGTAAAGGGCGGATTGGCAAGCGCAGCGACTTCAGACAGGATGTCCGGCGTTTTCTCCAGGCGCAGAAGTATTCCGGCGTCCTGTTTTTTCATCTTCTGCAACATTGTCTCGCGACTTCGATAATCCGCTACGGCCGCGGCTGAAATAAATATGTCGCAGGACGCTGCCTCTTTCAGAATTGAGTCATGCATCTGGCTGGCGGAAACCACTTCGATAACCCGGACACGCGCAGGCGGCGTTAGGGCAACGGGCCCTGATACCAGGGTGACCGAGGCGCCGGCCTCCTCGGCGGCCCGGGCAACGGCATAGCCCATTTTCCCCGAACTGCGGTTGCTGAGATAGCGAACCGGGTCGATAAACTCCCGGGTCGGCCCGGCGCTGACCATCACGCTGACGCCGGCAAGCGTATTTGTCCTGCCTGCTGCGATGATCGCCGGCACGATCTCATCCGGTTCAAGCAGGCGGCCGGGGCCTGTCTCTCCACAGGCCTGGGCGCCGCTGGCAGGGCCAAGCAGGGTAATCCCCCGGTCCTGCAAGCGGGCGATGTTCTCCTGCGTGGCGGGGTTCTGCCACATCTGCTGGTTCATTGCCGGCGCAACCAGTAACGGTGCGGTTGTCGCCAGGCACAGGGTTGACAACAGGTCGTCAGCCAACCCGTTACTCAGGCGGGCAATAAAGTTCGCCGTAGCCGGCGCGATGACGATCATGTCGGCCCAGCGCGCCAATTCAATGTGCCCCATGGCGGCTTCGGCTCCATGGTCCAGCAAATCAGTGTGTACGGGATTGCCCGACAGGGCCTGCAGGGTCAGGGGCGTAATGAATTCAGTGGCCGCCGGGGTCATAACCACTCGCACAGTAGCGCCTTGGTCGCACAAGCGCCGGGTTAACTCAGCACTTTTGTACGCGGCGATACCCCCGGATATACCAAGCAGGACACGTTTATCGGCAAGCGCTTGCATGGCGTCAGTTTAGCCCATATCCGGGATGAATGCATGTTTGCATCCGGGCACATGCATGCCCAGGCTGAATTTCCTGCCCGGCGATCAACCTTCCCTGCGACCTCGGCGTGGACAGGGTTTCTCTGAACTCTTTTGATGAACTCTTTTGATGTTGTCGTTCTTATCATTCTCCTGTATGCTTGATTGACATCTTACCCTTATATGCCGAACAAGGAGGTTCATCATGGCGATTCGCCACTGGCCGCAAACCGAACAACCCCGCTTCAAGCTGCTGAACAACGGACCGCACAGTCTGTCCGACGCGGAACTGATCGCCATCTTCCTGGGCTCCGGTTACAGCGGCCACAGCGCCGTGGACATGGCCAGGGATATGTTGGTCAAGGCTCAGGGGCTGCGGCCGTTACTTGAGCAGAACCGGAAAACACTGCTCACGACCAAGGGTCTGGGTGAAGCCAAGTGGGTGCTGTTACAGGCCGCCCTGGAACTGGGGCGTCGTTACCTGGAGGCAGAGGTGCGCGCCAAGCCCGTATTATGCAACCCGGATAAGACCAAGACCTACGTTAAAGCCTGGTTATGCCGTTTCCCCCATGAGGTATTTGCCTGCCTGTTCCTGGATAATCGCCACCGTATCATCAACAATGAAATCCTGTTTACCGGTACCATTGACGGCGCCAGCGTCTACCCGCGCGAGGTGGTAAAACGCTGTCTGGAACTGAACGCAGCGGCCATCATCTTCGCTCACAACCACCCCTCGGGTATTGCCGAGCCCAGCCAGGCGGATCGGCAGATCACCGTCAAGCTGACCCAGGCCCTGGCCCTGCTGGACGTGCGCGTGCTGGACCACCTGGTAGTCGGCGACAAGGTAGTAACGTCCATGGCCGAACGGGGCTTGATGTAATTAAGGAAACTCTGAACAAGTCCATCCAGGACTTGTCAGAGTACGGAAAACAAAAATGTCGGGCCACCCGTGGCAATGCCAGGCGCTTCCTGGCAACCCTGCAGGCGCAGGCGCAGGCGCCGTTTCCTATCCGTTCCCTGCAGGTGGAGGGCGGCTCGGAATTCCGGGATGCGTTCGAACAGGCCTGCCAGAACTTGGGCATCCCCCTGTATGGGCTGCCCCCGAAAAAACCCGACTATAATGGCTGTGTGGCGCGTGCCAATGGCACCAGCCGTTATGCGTTCTACCCGTTTTACGAGGGTCCCTTGACGGTCGCCGCCATCAATCAAAAACTGGCGGCGTATCAGACCCACTACAATACCTGTCGACCCCATGACGGCATTGGCTTACTCACCCCGATGGCGTAGTATCAGCACCTCACACAGACCGCCTGATACTGGCCTGCGCCAGCACAGGCTTGTCTCATAGGTACTGAACCCGGACAGCTACTGGCTTTTTCAGGGAAACTACTGTATCTTTCTTCATGGTGGTGTACGCCTCTTACGTTGCTTGTTGTCTTCTGAAAAAAACACATAAACACAACACCGGGTGCATCACCTCACTATGCATCCCATACACCAGAAATGAGTATAACTCCAAAAAAACATGCTGATACTGAACTTGAAATCAAGCGTATTGAGACCAAAGCTGACTTGCTGATCAGTATTTCTTCGCATTTTTTCAGGTTTTTGACTGTTGCAATTATCGCTTATTTCGGCTATATGTCAATTGACTCTCTTGCTGGAGAAATAACAGACACCAACTTCATTGTGGGGCTGTTTTCCGATAAATACTTTGCAAACGTTATATGTATATTAGCTGCTATTTGCGGTATTCTTTATGGTCGTAACCAATCGAAATTGAGAAAAGATGTAGTTGAGAGATACCATAAATATATGAAAAATGAAGCAGGAACTGCAGACCAAAATAGATTGTCTAGCCGGATGGATGCACGAGGTGAGAACCGACTGGAGGAAGACCAATGAATGAAATAATTACCGTATTTTACAGTCTGACCGGATTAGGGTTGCTATTGTGGATAATCATGATTGAGTATCCCGCCTTCCAACTGGAACAAGCCCGTGAGAGGCTTTATGGCCTGAGACGGCAATTGTTTTGCATCGGAGAAGCACATCAGATATTTGACAAACGGGCCTACGCTATAAATCGTTCTGTGATCAATGGGATGATCCGTTATCTGGATAACTTCAGTTTTCTCCGGTTTGTCGTGGCTGTAACGGTAGAAGACATGGTCAATGAACAAAACAATATACGGGCATACAAACGGGAGCTTGAGCGTTCGTATAAAGATTTGCCCCATGACATCACCTCAGAAATCGACAATATTCGGGATGAGGTGAACGATTGCGTTATTGCTTACCTGACAAAAACTTCGCCTGTGGCACTGGCATTGATTTTTATCTTTGCCTTTTTGTTTATGACTGGAATACTGCTGAAGTTCATGAGATATGGTGTGCTTGCATTTGAGGCCGCGGCGGAAAGGATGGGGGAAAGAAGGGTATATGGAACGTAACTCTTCCATTAGGCACTGTTATTATAGGGTTTGGTCATTAGCTGATGAGCATAAAGTGGGGGGGCGAAGACAGAGATGATATCCCGCTATTCAATCCTTTGAAGGGTTTATCTTCGGTATCAATAAATCTGAGTTACCGGATAACACTGGAACTGGAGATGCAAGACAACAGGATCATTCTTATCAACGTAGGCAACCACGAGCAGGCGTATTAAATGCCAACAGCGCCTTCCGTCAAGGTGACAACTTTTCGTTTCAACTCCAGATGGATATGAGACCAATCGCGAGCGCCGCATTCCAAGGAGGTGTTTGAGTCTTCTTCTCTCAGCGGAAAGAAGGGCACAGGATACCGTTGGTTATCCGCGTCAGACAGTCCGGATTTTTACCCCGTCAGGGGTGACAGCTTCGCCGTGAAATACGCACACAAGCGGTTTTATTTGTCTGCGGCAATAAGCTTTGCCACCTCTCTTTTTGTAGCGCCAAGCCGCAGTAGAGATTTCATCACCAGATCGAAGGACACGGATGGAGCACCAGCTTCAATTTTGGTCACGCGTGATTGACTGGACGAAATTAGCCGTGCAAATTCAGTTTGGCTGAGGCGTTTTTTGAGCCGCCTTGATTTGACCGAGTCACATAATGCCAGTTCCATTTCAATAAAAGTTGATTCTTCCGGTGAAAGGGCCAAAAATTCGTCAGCCGAACCCATCTTCCATCCCACCTTTTCGAGTTTTTTCTGTTTATCTGGTTTCATCGTCATATACTGTTTATTCGTTTTCTACATACATCAATAATATGTATTGGCGTTTTACCTGTTTTCTTTTCAAAGACTTCAAGTAGCACAATTGCATCTGAATCAATTCGATAGATGATTCTCCAGCTTAGATTTTTGTCATTAATCCTCAACTCGTGACAACGTTTTCCAACTTCTGGCAGCGGCACGTTGCGTAAATTGAAGAGTAAATTGAAGACAACAGAGTAAATTGAAGAGTGTTGCTACTAATACCGGATCAGTATATAATCCGCCTTCCTTTGTTCAGTTAAGAGCGCGTTACAATGTCACGGGTCTGTCAGGTAACCGGAAAAAAACCCATGTCGGGGAACAACGTTTCCCACGCCAATAATAAATCCAAGCGGCGCTTCCTGCCCAACCTGCATGAGCGCAAGTTCTGGGTGGAAAGTGAAAACCGCTGGGTAAAGCTGCGGGTCAGCACCAAGGGGCTGCGCACTATTGACAAACTGGGTATAGACCAGGTGCTGACTGACGTACGTGCCCGCGGCATCAGGGTATAGGAGAAAACCATGGCTAACAGCGCACGCGATAAAATTCGTCTGGTTTCATCTGCCGGCACCGGACATTTTTACACCACCACAAAAAACAAACGGAACACCCCGGATAAAATGGAAATCATGAAATTCGACCCCGTCGTACGCAAGCACGTGATCTACAAGGAAGGCAAGATCAAGTAATTTCCGGGTACGAACCTGGCATCATGCTGATTGTCATCTCCCCTGCGAAGACGCTGGATTTTGAGACGCCGCCCAAGGTTGCGTCCTTCACCATCCCGGATTTTCTGGATGATTCGGCAGAACTGATTGATAACCTGCGTGAATTTGAACCCTATAAACTGGGTGAGTTGATGGGCATCAGCCCGAAGCTGGCGCAACTGAACTCGAATCGCTACCACGCCTGGTCCCTGTCGTTTACCAACAGCAATGCCAAACAATCGGTCCTGGCGTTCAAGGGTGACGTATACACCGGGCTCGACGCGGATAACCTGAGCCCGGATGATTTGCAGTATGCCCAGGAACACCTGCGTATCCTCTCCGGTCTCTACGGCGTACTGAAACCGCTCGACCTCATGCAGCCCTACCGACTGGAAATGGGGACAAAACTGGAGAACCGCCGTGGAAAGGACCTGTATGCCTTCTGGCATGACCGGATTAATGCGGCCATCAACATGGAGTTGGGCAACCAGGAAAGCCCTGTGCTCGTAAACCTGGCGTCAAACGAATACTTCAAATCCGTCAAGGCGGACAAACTGCAAGCCCGTATCATTACTCCGGTATTCAAGGAGGAAAGGAATGGAGCGTTCAAGATGATCACGTTTTTTGCCAAAAAGGCGCGTGGATTGATGAGCCGCTATATCATCCGCAAGCGGCTGGTTGATCCGGAGGATATCAAGGGCTTTGACCTGGAGGATTACCGCTATAACGAGGCCCTGTCAGGCACCGACAGGCCGGTTTTTACCCGTCGCAGCAGATCATGAAGCAGGACTTTTAGGATATTTGGGGTCAGAGTAAAAATACAGTCAGTTTGGCAAGTGGTAGTGACTTGTTGTTGAGTATTTTTACTCTGACCCCAAATATCACCCCAAATATCCTAGAAGTCCCAGAGCGCCCTGAAGTAGTAAAACCCGCCGTTAAAGCCGTAGGGCGAAGTTTCGGCGTATTTCATGCCCGACACTTCACCCGGATAGCCGACATTATGCTTCTGATTGGTGGGTGTGGTATCGGTGAAGTTCTCGGCGCCGGCCACCAGCGTGATATTGTGGTTCAGCGAATACCCTATTTCGGCGTCCATCAACCAGCGCGAACCGGCGTTCAGTAGCGCGGCTGAGTTGTCCGTTGTAAACTCCACGAACCCGTCATAGAAGCGTCCCCGCAGCAGCACGCGCCAGGGACCCTGGTTATGGTTCAGCGTGGTGGTAAAGCGGAACTCCGGATTGTTCTTCTCCAACTGGATTACCCGCTTGTCGTCAATGACGTCCGGATTGCGCTTGTCAACTTGCGTGTCGGTCCAGTTCCCGGCAAAGTTGAGGCTGGAATCACCGCCGGCCATCTCGAACGGCAGGGTCGCGACGATATCGATGCCCTGAGTCGTGGTATCGAAATCGTTGGTAAAGAAGCGAATACCACCCGAGAAGTTTGCAGCATTTTCGACACCTTGATCTTCCAGGGTTTGTAATTGCTGCACAGACAGTTGTTTTCGGCTGCTGCGCGCGATGCGGTCTTCCACCTCAATGCGGAAGTAATCCACGGTCACGTCCAGATCGCCCACGTTGAACACGGCGCCGACGGTGTAGTTGGTCGATTCCTCCGGCGTCAACGGTTTGCCCCCTACCAGGGCCGAGGCCGGGTGGGTGGGTGGGATTGTGCCTTCATCCGCCAGCATGCCGCCGGTGAACGCAGTCGTCACGTTGAAAACACTGGCCTGCCCCACCGTGGGTGACCGGAACCCGGTGCTCACCGCAGCGCGCAGGGCAAGGGCATCCGCAACCTGGGCGCGTCCGCTGATCTTGAAATCCCAGGTATCACCGACTCCCTTGTGATCTTCATAGCGCCCCGCCGCGCCCAGCACCACGCGTTCCGTCAATTCGGCTTCCACGTCCACGTAGCCGGCGTAGCTGTTGCGCGACCAGGCGCCTTCAATCCTCGGGCTGAAGCCGACAAAGCCGTTTGAACCGGGGCCGAACCCCTGGTCGCCGAGGCCTCCCGGCGTTTGATCCACGAACCAGGCAGTTTCACCTCCCTGGGTAACCTTGAATTCCTCCTGACGATGCTCTACGCCGAACGCGAAGCTCAGCGGCGAGTGGAACAGTGGCAGGTTCACGAGTTTGGATACGTCCAGATTGATGGTGTAATCCGTTTCCGTGTAGGTGCCTGGATGATAGTCCGTCGGGATATTGGCCACCGTGATGTCCGGCTTGGCCAACAGGTGCGTATTTAGCGTGTGGCGCATCAAGAACGCGGCCTCATGGCGCCCGACTACCCCGCTCAGGTCCACATTCCAGTAATTGGCCAGCTCAGCGCGTACTCCAAAGGCAAAACTGTAGTCTTCCATTACCCCGCCGAAACGCGGCACAAATCCGCCGGGGAAGCGGGTGATGAATGATTCACAGTTGGGCTCAGCCTCGACTGCGGCGATATCCTCGGTGCTGGCAACATTATCGATAATCCGGATGGCCGGGCATTCCCCGCCCATGTTGATACCGTCCAAGTCAGCCACCTTGACGGTGTTGTAAGTTACTCCATCAACGGCGATTTCATCACCGTTGAAGACGCCGCCGCGGGTATGGGGATTACGGAAGTAGAACCCGCCTTCGACCTTGCGCTTGGCGTAGTTGCCGTAGCCGTAGGCCTCGAAGTTGTCGCTGAGGTCGATCCCGAAATTGCCGAAGAATTTGTAGTCGTATTCGAAATGCGGCGCGCCCCATACCATCGCGTTCGGGTGAAACACGCTGTCATAGTCGGGGTCTGTGAGATAGGTATTACCGGCGTCTATCAGGGCCTGGGCGTCCGGGCGTTGGAACGAGCGGTTGGTGGGGTCGGCTTCCTTGTACTCGAAGCTCAGGTTGGCAAAGCCGCTGCTGCTGAGCGGCAGGCCTATATTACCGGCAAAGTTGAAGCCGTCGCCGTCCCCCTCGTAGTGCTGGCCCCAGCGGGCTTCCACGCTGCCGCCTTCGGCATCGTCTTTCAGTTCGAAGTTGATCACGCCGGCGATGGCGTCGGAGCCGTACTGGGCGGCGGCGCCGTCGCGCAGTACTTCCACCCGTTTGATCGCTATCGAGGGGATGACGGACACGTCAGGGCCCTGGGACCCGTCGGCAACGCCGTTGCCGAGGAAGGTGATCACGGCCGCCCGGTGGCGACGTTTGCCGTTAATCAGTATCAGGGTGGAATCCGGCGGTAACCCGCGCAGGGTGGCCGGGCGCACCAGGGTGGCCGCGTCACTGATGGCCTGCTGGTCAACCCTGTAAGACGGGATCAGGTTAGCCAGCTGGGCATCCATGTCCGTTGAGCCCATGTTGGACAGATCTTCGCCGCCAAACACGTCCACCGGCACCAGCGAGTCAGCCTGGGAGCGCCCGTCCTGGCGCCGGGTGCCGATAATGACGATTTCCTCAATGACCGTTGCCTCCGATTGCTGAGCCTGGGCGGTTGGTAAGCTTATCGGCGATACGGATACGACTACCAGGAAAATACAACTTAAATTCCGTGAAATTCTCACTTTATTTCTCCATAATTGCGTATCGATCTTAAAAAATCGCACATCGTGAGGACAGCAGAAAGAGTTGCCTGTTATACCAGATTTTCCAGGGATTCGCTACTGCCCGAACATGATTTTGTCTGTCAAACCTATGAAGATTTTTTATAATTATGCCGGAATTGCCCGAGGTTGAGACGACGCGGCGCGGAATCTCCCCACACATCATCAACAAACCGATTCGGGATGTTGTAATTCGGCAACATCAGCTGCGTTGGCCGGTTCCGGCATCACTGGGAAGCGAACTGAGCGGGCGACGCATCACACAGGTAGGGCGGCGGGCGAAGTACCTGATTTTTTATCTGGAACACGGTTGCGTCATCCTGCACCTGGGCATGTCCGGCAGCCTCCGTATCCTGCATCCGGCAATCCCGGCAGACAAGCATGACCACGTTGATGTTTTGTTCCGCGATGATACCTGCCTGCGCTTCCGCGACCCCCGGCGTTTCGGTTCCATCCACTGGACCGGCCGGGACCCGCTGGAACACCACTTGTTGCGCCATCTGGGTCCGGAACCTCTGGGGCCGGCATTCACTGCCGCGTATTTGTATACGCTTTCCCGACACAGGACGCAATCCATCAAGACGTTCATCATGGACAGCCGCAGCGTCGTCGGCATGGGTAATATCTATGCCAATGAGGCATTGTTCAAAAGCGGCATCCATCCATTGCGCAAGGCAGGAAATATTTCCCTGGCGCGCTACGCTGAACTGACCGGGTCCATCAGGAACGTACTGAACGCGGCGCTGGCAAAAGGGGGGACCACGTTACGGGATTTTGTCGGCGGAGATGGCGCGCCCGGCTACTTCAAGTTGGACCTTGACGTCTATGATCGCGCCGGGGAACCCTGCAAAACCTGCCAGTCGAGTATCAGGCAGATCCGCCAGAGCCAGCGTTCGACCTATTACTGCCGGCGTTGTCAGCGTTGAACGGTACGAGGCGGCAACAGGATTCCCCTTATTTCGGCAGCTACAGGGAGTTGCCGGATTCGTTATTCGACAATCACGGCCAGGCCCTCGCCTCTGGGGTCACTGGCGACGTGTAGCCTGTTTTCCTTTTTATCCCATAAAACGGCTTGCATATTGCCGTAGCGGCGCGAGATCTCCTTCAATTCATGGCCCAGCCCGATGAGCCGTTGCTGTTCAAATTCAGTCAGACCATGCAGTTCGAACTGGACCTGGTCCGGCTGGTACTGGTGGTGGTAGCGTCGCAGCCCGACCCAGGATTGAGGCAACTGACCGTCTACAAAGTCCAGTGCTGCCAACAATACCATGCTGATGATGCGGCTCCCGCCTGGCGTGCCTATAATACCCACCCGATCCGGTGTTTCCAGGAAAGTGGGGGTCATGCTTGACAGTGGACGTTTACCCGGCGCAACTGCATTGGCTTCATCACCAATCAGTCCGTAGGCATTCGGGGTATCGGGCTTGATGGAAAAATCATCCATCTCATTATTGAAAAGTATGCCGGTACCCGCTGCCACAAAGCACGAGCCGAATAATGTATTAACGCTCAACGTTCCCGCAACGCGATTTCCTTCCTTGTCCATGACGGAAAAATGCGTGGTCTGGGTTCCTGTTTGCAGTAGGGCGGGTCCGTCACCGATGATGGCGCTGGGGGTGGCTTTTGACTCATCTATCGTCAGCGCCAACCCCTCCAGGTAAGACTTGTCCAGCAGGCGTTCTACCTGGACATCAACAAAGTCCGGATCGCCCAGGAACACGGCCCGGTCGCGGAACGCGCGCCGCATTGCTTCGATAACATGATGCTTGCGCTGCACGATGCTCATGTTGTCCAAATCAAATGACGCAAGAATCTGCAGGGCCTGGGCCATGACAATACCTCCCGAAGAAGGTGGCGGAGCGGAAACGATGCGCGCGTTATGGTAGTGGGTGACTATCGGTTCTCGTTCTATCACACGATACGCTGCCAGATCCTTAAGGCTCCAGATGCCCCCGTGTTTACGCGCTTCCAGCACCATCTGTTCTGCAATGGGGCCGCGGTAGAAACCGTCCAGGCCGTTTTCAGCGATGGCGTCAATGGTTCCGGCCAGCGTCGCTTGCCGGATCAGGTAACCGATGCGCGGCGGCTTGCCATCCTGCAGAAATATTTCGGCAGCGGCAGGATATTGCCGCAACGTCTCAGCGCGGTAAGCAATCAGCCGATGGTAACGCGAGGTCACCTTGAAGCCCTGTTCGGCATAGCGTTTTGCCGGCGCCAGTGATTTGCTTAACGGCAGCTTGCCGTAATGTTCGGCAATATGAACCAACGCCGCCGGCGTACCCGGAATCCCTGCGGCCAGGGGCCCGTTCAACGAGGCACCCTTGATCACCTTATCCTGCCGGTCACGGTACATGCGCTCGTGCGCCAGGGCCGGCGCGGTTTCCCGGCCGTCGATCATCACCTGTTTGCCGTCGCTGGCGCGGTGTATCAACCAGAAGCCACCGCCACCGAAACCGGAACTGTATGGCTCAACCACACCCAAAGCGGCACTGACCGCAATAGCGGCGTCAAATGCATTCCCCCCTTCCCGCAAAATTTCAACACCGGCCGCGGTCGCCAGCGGATGGGCGCTGGCGACGGCATGGGCCGGCGCGAAATCTGCCTGACAAGCCGCCGTGTTGAAAATCAGGCCTGCGACCAGTACGAATATTGGTCCGGGCGCAGTTTTCCGGCGCCGCTTGTCCGGGTAAGTCAAGGCTGTTATCTTGCGCGTCATGGTTGCTCCCGTTTATCAGCCTGACATTTTTTCGTGTAATGCGGCGTTGACCGCGCTGTGAACAAACCGGGTGACGTCACCACCCAGTGTGGCGATTTCCCGCACCAGGCTGGATGAGATATAGCTCAGGTGTTCAGCCGGCGTTAAGAATACGGTTTCTGCCTCACCATATAACTGCCGGTTCATACTCGCCATTTGAAACTCGTACTCAAAATCCGACACGGCCCGCAACCCGCGCACGATAACCCGCGCCCCGCGCTGTTTGGCATAATCCGTCATGAGGCCGGTAAAACTTGCCACCTCCACATTACTGATACCCGCCAGCGCTTCCCGGGCCAGGACAACACGTTGCGCGGTTGAAAACGTGGGGGATTTGCCGGTACTCCCGGCGATTGCAACGATAACCAGATCAAACATTCGGGCGGCCCGTTCAGCGATGTCCGTATGACCATTGGTGATCGGATCAAACGTGCCCGGATATATTGCCGTTGATTTCATTTAGATCTCTCCAACATTGTATTGATACAGTCTGTATTCAACCTGTCCTGCACGCGCCTGCCTTAAGGCTATCAAACCCAGAGCCGGGGATAGGAAGTCCTGCTCGGATTCCGTATAGACGTACGCGGCAGGCGCCAAGTGTCCCTTGTTTATCAGCAGGGTACAAGCTTTTTTCACATACTCCTGGTGGAACGGCGGATCAAGAAAGACGATGTCAAACGGCTCATGCCTGTTTGCCAGCCAGGTGATGGCTTCCGAATGGATGATTTCCGCACGCTCGGGAGCCAGGACAGCTTTGGTTTGTTCCAGTTGTTGCGCCAGTTGCTTATTTTGTTCCACCATGACCGCGCAACGGGCGCCGCGGGACAGGGCTTCAAACCCCAGCGCCCCGGTTCCGGCAAACAGGTCAAGGCAGCGCGCCGCGGGAACAACCGGCGCCAGCCAGTTGAATAAGGTTTCCCTGATCCGGTCAGGGGTCGGACGCAGACCAGGCTGGTCCGCTACCGTCAACCTGCGGCCGCGCCACTCCCCGCCTATAATCCTGATTTTTCCTCCGGCCCGCATAACTCATCAACTCGTCTGTTTTATTGCCTCCGGCGCGGGATGAGCAGTTTGGGTTTCAGTTTTCTTCGGCCGCGGATCCGGTCGGCCCGACCAGGACGGTAACGAATCGCTCCGGGTGCAGGCGGCGTTTGAACGCGTCCCTGATTTGTTCAATAGTCACCGCGTTCACTTTATCGATAAACGTATCCAGGTAATTCAGGGGCAGATCATAAAAACCAATCATGGCAATATAACCGAGTATTTTACTGTTGCTGTCCAGCCGCAGGGGAAACCCGCCGCTGATGTTTTTTTGCGCCGCGTCCAGCTCTTCAGGCGTGGGTCCCCGGTCGATAAATGCGCGGATGGTTTCCCGCATCACCTGTTGCGCCTGTTGCTGCTGGTCGCCCCGGGTTTGCAAACTCGCGGTGAACGGCCCCAACTCGCGTCGTGGGGAAAAATAACTGTACGCGCTGTATGACAGGCCGCGCTTTTCCCGGACTTCTTCATACAGTCGCGAAACAAAGCCGCCGCCACCCAGTATATGGTTGCCCACGTATAGCGGGAAATAATCAGGATCGCCGCGCTTGAGGCCCGGTTGGCCGAGCAGAATATGTACCTGTGATGATGGATGCTCGATACGTATCTCCCGATCCTGCTTCAATTGCGCCACAGGCGGCAGCGGTTCCAGTACCCGTCCTTCCGACAATTCACTGGTCAAATCCTCAGCCAGTGCCGCTGCCTGTTGTTTGTTCACGTCCCCAACAATCACCAGCCGGGCATTGCGCGCGCCGTAAAACTCTCGATGGAAGTCCACAATATCCTGTCGGCTCAGTGACGCAACGCTCTCCAGCGTCCCGTCACCGGGAAGCGCATAAGGATGATCCTGGTATATTGCAGCCAGGTATGCATCCTGGGCAATCTCTCCCGGTACTTGCTGTTTGCGCTGGATACCGAGTTGCAATCGTTGTTTCTGTCTTTCGACCGCCTTCCCGGGAAATGTCGGGCCAGTGATTACCCGGCGTAAATTAACCAGGGCAACTTCCAGTAATGTCGGGTCTGACAATGAGCGCAAGCTTACGGATGCATAATCATAGCCCGAAGTGGCGCTGTACAGCGCTCCCAACCGCTCGAATTCGAAGCTGACAGCGGTGGCATCCAGCTCGCCGGCGCCTTCATCAAGCAAACTGTTTACCAGTACTGCCAGACCGTTCTTGCCGGCAGGTTCCCGCACCGTGCCCGCATCGAACAGCAGGCGGATATCGACCATGGGTAACTCATGGGATTCAACAAAGAAGACCCGGCTACCCGCTTCGGTCTGCCAGTCCATTACAATCGGGGTTGACCAGGCGCTTTGCGCGCCAAACAGCAACAGTGCCGACAGGCCGTTCAACAGATACTGCATTGTCTCTTTACATTGGTATTTGACGCTCTGCCGACGAAACGAGCACGCTGTTCTCATCACATCCACCATCGTCATATATGCATCAACCCGCACGCTGATCATCACTTGCCTGCGGTTGCGGACCCTGTATCGCTTCTATGGGTTGTGGCTCGAGTACCGCTATCGTCAAGCCATCATCCCGGAAATATTTATCGGCTACGTGTTTCACCTGTTCGACGCTGATCGCCTGAATTTGCGCCACGTACTCATCTACCAGACGCCAAGGCAACCCCACCGTCTCAAACGCGCCCAGGGTCATGGCTTGATAAAACATTGAGTCGCGCTCGTAGACGTCGCTCGATACGACCTGCGCCTTCACCCGCGCCAGTTCCGACTCACTGATTTCTCCCTTTTTTAAATCTTCCAGTTGTTCCCTTACAGCCTGCTCCACCTCATCGGCAGTCCGACCCCGGGCAGGTACCGCCTGGATGATGAACAGACCGTCGAGTCGGCCGGCCATGTCATAGGAAACGCCGACGCTGGCAGCCACTTCCTGAGCGCGGATCAGGCGGGTTTCCAGCCTTGCGCTGTTACCGCCGTCCAAAACGCCGGCCAGGACTTCCAGCGCATACGGTTCCCAGGACGCGGGGGCTACGGCTGCTGTTCTCAAAACCGGGGTTTTATACGCCATGAGCAGGTGCGGCAATTCTGCAGGACGCTTTACCGTAACGCGTTTCAGACCTTGCTGGGCTACTTCCGGCGGCCCCCCTGCCGTAGCAAGTGTGCCTGCCTCAAGCGGGCCAAAATGTTTCTGCGCAAGCTTGTGAACCACATCGTGTTCGACGTCACCCGCCACGACCAGGGTGGCATTGTTCGGGGCATACCAGCGCTCATACCACACATTCAGATCATCAGTCCGCAGCGCGTCCAGGTCGGCCATCCAGCCTATCACCGGATGGCGATAGGGCGCGGTTTGAAACGCCGTGGCAAGCGCGGTTTCATACAGGTATGCGACCGGATTGTCTTCGGTACGCAGTCGCCTCTCCTCCTTTACCACCTCGATTTCTTTTTTGAATTCTTCCTCCGACAACACCAGATTTCGCATCCGGTCCGCTTCCAGTCTGAGGCTGACTTCCAGTCGGGACTTTTCCAGCATCTGAAAGTACGCTGTGTAATCCTTGCCGGTAAATGCGTTTTCGTTGCCGCCGTTTTCTGCAATGATCCTTGAGAACTCCCCGTCTGGATATTTTTCCGTTCCCTGAAACATCATGTGTTCCAGCACGTGGGAGATTCCGGTGATGCCGTCATGTTCATAGCTTGAACCGACCCGATACCAGATCTGGGACACCGCAACCGGCGCCCGCCGGTCCTCTTTTACCAACAGTTTCAGGCCATTTTCAAGGTTATATTCAAATACCTCGGCATGGATTGACGGCGCGATCACCAGCGCGACAATCAATCCGGACCAGTATAAAAAAGTTTTAGCACATCTCATGATGCCGCCCATAGTGCTCGGAAATTCACTTGCTATCATCGGAAACTGTTTTTCTTTCAATAAGTTATGATAATTATACCACTTTGTTGCCGGTACGGATAGCAGCAGTTGCGCCCCCCTGCATGTAACGGTCGGAGCCTGCCCCGGGGCGATGTGGTGAATGACAACAACATCCGGAATAGACTAGCCCGCACCCGTTGACGCGCCAAGGAAGGCGCACATCTAAAATCCTGCGCGATCATCGCATCTACTAGTAATGGAAATGCGAGCTGGGATGGATTTCTGTCACGCTACCATGTTACCTTATCTGTGTCAGGGACACAGTACGCCAGCTAAAGGCATCACGGTTAATCGGCAAAGGACTGCCGGGCCCTGTTACCTGAGTCGTTCCCATGACAGGTTTACGACTATACCCTGCAACAACTCAACGGTTATGAGCGCGACAACAGGACATTCTTCAGGAGGAAAATTTTTTCAGCGCCTGGCTAAAGGGCTGGAGAAAACCCGTGACCGTTTACTGGGCGGAAGGGCCGGGCTGTTCAAAGGGAAATCGACTCTTGACAAGACACTGCTCGAGGAGCTTGAAAGGCAGTTGATAAGTGCAGATATCGGTGTCGAAACCTCTGCCGGGATCCTGTCCGACCTTGAGAAAACCTTGAAGCAGCGCGCGGCCGAGCAACCCGATGTGTTATCTGTCCTGCACGACAGCATGGTGTCCGCCCTCAACCGAGCCGAGCAGCCCTTGACAGTTCCCGAAAAAAAGCCTTTCGTGATTCTGGTTGTCGGCGTCAATGGCGTCGGCAAAACGACAACTATTGGAAAACTGGCTCATCTTCTGCAACAGGACGGATACTCGGTAATGCTTGCGGCCGGGGATACCTTCAGGGCTGCCGCCATTGAACAGATTCAACATTGGGGAACCCGCGTCGACGCCCCGGTGATAGCGCAACAGCCGGGCGCAGACGCCGCCGCAGTCTTGTACGACGCACTGCAGGCAGCTGTTGCCCGGGGAACGGACATCGTCATTGCCGACACTGCCGGACGTTTACATAACAAGAATAACCTGATGGAGGAATTGAAAAAAATCTATCGCGCCGTGCATAAATTTGATGCGCGGATTGTGGTGGAATCGTTACTGGTGGTGGACGCCGGCACCGGAATGAACGCCATTGTGCAGGCACAACGGTTTCAACAGGCCGTTCAGGTAACCGGTGTGGTTCTGACCAAACTCGATGGCACGGCAAAAGGAGGGATGGCCTTTGCGCTGGCGCAACAACTTGCGTTACCCATCCGCTATATCGGCGTCGGTGAAACCATTGATGATCTTCAACCCTTCAATGCTGATCACTTCGTGCGCGCCTTACTGGGTTTACGTTCATGATCCAGTTTACCGATGTTTACATGCGTTACTCCGGCGGCAAAGACGCCCTGAAGAATATCAACCTGCATGTAGAGAAGGGCGAAATGGTCTATCTGACCGGCCATTCCGGCGCCGGAAAAACAACCCTGTTACGCCTGATTGCGCTCGCGGAGCGGCATTCCCGCGGCCAGGTAATCGTCAACGGACAAAATCTGGCGCGCCTCTCCGGCAGGCGAATTCCGCTTTACCGACGCAATATCGGCTTCATGTTCCAGGAACACCGGTTATTGAATGAACGCAGTGTTTTTGATAATGTCGCCCTGCCTTTGACCATCGCCGGCTATCGCTACCAGGACATTAAAAAACGTACACATGCCGTCCTGGAAAAGGTCGGCCTGTTGGCGAAGGAACGGATTTTACCAACTGCACTGTCCACGGGAGAGCAACAGCGTGTGGGTATTGCCCGGGCTGTAGTCCATCGGCCCGCACTGCTGCTCGGCGATGAACCCACCGGGAACCTGGACCCGGCCCTGTCCTGGGAAACGATGAAGTTATTCGAATTGTTCAACCAGGTTGGCGTCACCGTACTGATTGCCAGCCATGACCTCGCCACGATTGAAAAAATGAATAAAAAAACCATTGTCCTGCAAGACGGCTGCCTGCTCCCTGACGGGATACAGCCGGAACGGAATGAGCCCCCTCTATAAAATGTCAGAAAGCACCGGCTGCCGTAACAACACCCCCTGTGCGTCCGCAGGATCACGTGCTGCTTTCATCCTGCTCGTGACCGGCTGTGGCGCGATCTGTACCCCGGCATGACTAAACCACAGCACACACGACCCGACCGGCAATCCCGGACGCAGGGTCCAACGGGAATGAAAAAGCAGACCGGCAGAAACATACCGGCGGCGGCCGGTGGTCGCCTCAGTCACTGGTTGCTGCAACACGTCCGAGCTTTTTTTTTCAGTCTGGGACAGCTGTATAAAAACCCGGCGGGTACGCTGTTAAGCGCCTGCGTCATTGGTATCTCCCTGGCACTACCGGCCGGCTTTTATGCTCTCCTGGAAAATGTCCAGCGGGTCACCTCCCACCTGGACGCCGCCTCTCACATATCCCTGTTCCTGTCCCCCGATATCGATGAAACGCATGCCCGCGCCCTGGCGCTTCGGCTGAGAGAACGAACAGATATCTACGAAGTGGACGTAATCAGTCCTGAGAGCGCCCTGGATGAGTATAAACAGAACTCCGGTTTTGCCGCGGCATTGGAAGCCCTCGGCCAAAACCCCTTGCCTTTCGTGCTCATTATTCGACCGCAGGCACTGGCCATCACGGCTTCACACAACAAAGACCTGCTTGCAACATTACAATCCCTGCCGGAGGTGGATTCCGGCCAGTTCGACTGGCAATGGGCACAGCGGTTACACCAGATCATCGAGGTTTTCCAACGCACGGTAATGATAGTCGCCGTCCTGTTCGCCGGCGCCGTGATCCTGGTAGTAGGCAACACAATACGGATGGCCGTACATAACCGCCGCCAGGAAATTGAAATCCAGAAATTATTCGGCGCCACCGATGCATTCATTACCCGGCCTTTTCTTTACTCAGGCATGCTCCACGGTACTGCCGGCAGCCTGCTCGCATGGCTTATGCTTGAGGTTTCCATGCTTGTATTACATGATCCGGTCGCCAGGCTGGCAGAATTATACGGCAGTCGTTTTATTCTGGTTTCCCTGAGCGCCAGAGAGGTTTTCACCCTGATACTGATCGGCGCCGGATTGGGGCTTATCGGTTCATGGTTGTCAGTAAAACGCCACCTGCGCGCGATCGATCCCATATAACGGCACTTTTGGCCCGATCTGAAGTCCCGCCACACCTATCGAATAACACAGTTCCTGCACGACACTGCGCCCGGAACATAATATATTTTTAGCACTCTAATAATAAGAGTGCTAAAATAGTGTTAAATCTGCTTGTGGAGGTATTTTTATGAATAACATCGTCGCCCTGCAACCGGCACTGCCAACCGGTTCTATCGAAGCGTATATACATGCGGTGAACGAGATTCCCATGCTCAGCGCAGAAGAAGAACAGACCCTGGCCCACTGCTTACATGACAACCATGATCTCGATGCGGCACGGCAACTGGTTATGTCTCACCTGCGTTTTGTCGTCCGGGTCGCGCGCGGCTACCGCGGCTATGGCCTGCCTCTGGCAGACCTGATCCAGGAAGGAAATATCGGTTTGATGAAAGCGGTGAAACGCTTTAACCCGGAACTGGGTGTGCGCCTGGTTTCCTTTGCGGTTCACTGGATCCGCGCGGAAATGCACGAATTCATCCTGCGCAACTGGCGCATTGTCAAAGTCGCGACGACCAAGGCGCAGCGCAAACTTTTCTTTAACCTGCGGTCAAGCAAAAAACGGCTGGGCTGGATGAATCAGGAAGAGGTAAATGCCGTTGCCCGGGATTTGGGTGTAAGCGCCAATGACGTGATGGAAATGGAAAAGCGGCTAAATGTCTTCGACGCATCTTTTGACGGCCCCGTTGAAGGTAACCCGGAGAACGAGAGCTTCAGTCCGGCCGGATATCTTGAAGATGGGCGCGCGTCCCCTGAAGAACAACTGGCAATGGCCCAGGTCGACCAGGTGAACCGGAAAAAACTGAGCTCAGCCTTACTGTCATTGGATGATCGCAGCCAGGAAATTATCCGGCAGCGCTGGTTAAATGAGGATAAGGCCACATTGCATAGCCTGGCAGCGGAATACGGCGTCTCCGCGGAACGTATCCGCCAGCTTGAGGTGAATGCAATGAAAAAAATGCGCCTCGCTTTCGCTGATTGACCTGGTAGGTGTTTCCCGCGGGCAGCCTACGGGATCAGGCGCGTCAGCACGGGAATATAATGGTCCGCCAGCAAGACTGCAAAGAGCCCCATTAAATACCAGATTGAATAGCTGAAGGTGCGCATGGCCGTGGCTTCTTCCGCCGTTCTCAGCAGTTTTACGGTAAAATAGAGAAATCCGCTGCCCAGCGTCAGCGCGCCCAGCAGATAGGTGATGCCGCTCATTCCGGTGAGATACGGCAACAAGGTGACAATAAACAGGAGCAGCGTATATAACAATATGTGCAGGCGCGTGAAATCAAGCCCATGGGTTACCGGCAACATGGGGATATCTGCGTTCTCGTAGTCCTTGCGCCTGGCTATGGCCAGGGCCCAGAAATGTGGCGGCGTCCAGGCAAAAATGATCAGGAACAACAGCAGTGCATGGGGGTCCAGGCTGTTGCTTACGGCAGTCCAGCCAAGCACCGGCGGGGCGGCGCCCGCAGCACCACCGATTACGATATTTTGCGGTGTGGCGCGCTTTAAAAACATGGAATAGATCACACCGTAACCTATCAGTGAGACAAAAGTCAGCAGCGCTGTCAATGCGTTCACATAAAGACTGAGAATCAGCATGGAAACGACACAGAGAACAGCGGCGAAAATTATCGCCTGGCGCGCAGAAAGATTGCCCCTCGGTAGCGGGCGCTTCAGCGTTCGGGCCATGAGCGCGTCTACTTTCCGGTCAACAATATGATTTATCGCCGCGGCGGACGCCGCGGCCAGACCAATGCCCAGTAATGCGGAAATCAGCAGGGGCGCAGCCACCGTGCCGGGCGTCGCCAGCAACATGCCCACCAGCGCGGTGAACACGATCAGACAGACTATTTTCGGCTTGCATAATGCGATGTAATCTCGCCATGTAGAAATCATCGCTGTCATTAATCCCGGCTGTCCTGCGTGTACCAGTATAAGGTCAATAATGATAACACCAACAACGCGGCGACGGAATTATGTGCCACGGCAACGGGCAGGGGCAAGCGCAGCAGCACGTTGGCTATTCCCAGGGACACCTGCAGGCACAGGACACATAACAGGATGGACGCGGTCAGACGCACTGTCCGTTCGGTCCTGCCAAGGCTGCACAGCGCCAGGTAAAATATGACGAGAAAAGTCAGCGCTGCTCCCAGCCTGTGAGTCAGGTGTATCGCCGTTCTCGCCGGCGCGTCCAGTATCCCGCCTTCATAATCCAGCCGGCCTTCACGCCAGATGGTAAATGCCTCCTTGAAATCCGTCTCGGGCCACCACAGCCCGTCACGGCAGGAAGGAAATTCAGGGCACGCCAGCGCGGCATAATTGGCGCTGGTCCAGCCACCTGAGAATATCTGCAGGGCGACAACGGCCAGTCCTGCAAGCACCAGTCTGTCCAGTCGTGAGCGTTGTCCCGAGCGCGTTCCGGCGCGCGGCAATTGCCTGAGTATGAGCCAGTAGAGCAGACCCAGGATCAGCATTCCCCCCAGCAAATGGGCGGCAACGATAAGGGGTTTGAGCAGCTCGGTTACCGTCCACATCCCCAGTAATGCCTGCGCTGCAACCAGGCCGAGCAGAATGCTGCAGGTGATCTTTTCCCTGTGCCCCAGGCGCCAGGAGAGTAGCATTAACAGTAAGATCAGGATGCCCAATATCCCTGCGGCATAACGGTGAACCATTTCCTTTACTGCTTTATCCATATTTAACGGCCGGACCTGGTGCGTCGGCTCCGCAGCAGTAACTTGCATATCTGCCGTAACAAACAGCTCCCCGTAACAACCGGGCCAGTCGGGACATCCCAGGCCGGCGTCAGACAGGCGCACATACGCGCCCAGGACAACCACGCAAAATGCCAGCAGGAAGGAGACTATCGTGAGCGTCAGGAAATGCGGGCTGTTCATCCAATCCGGGAGTACTTCAGTAACCGGGTTAAATCCTTGATAATCCCTTTCGGCGCGGTCTCTGCGGCATAACTCATCATCAGGTTGCCCAATGGATCAATGAGGTACAGCCGCCCATGTGTAAACGGGCGGTCGTCAGCCCCGATCTTGAACAGGGACTCCAGACTGCCGGTGCCCATGTTCTCCGGGAACAGTACCAGTTGACCGGGATAGTGCAGCAACTGATCTGTCGTCAGGGCGCGCCGGTCATTGTCGACCACCAGCACGACCCGTTGTATGCGCTGGGCGTATTTACCCGTAGCGAGCCGCAATTGGCGCATCTTGTACAGGTTGCCGAGACAGGTTTCCCGGCACTGCCCGCGCAACGGGTAAACCAGGGTCCACTTGCCGTGCATGCGTCTTTCCACCCGGGTTTTACCGGTCATGTCGAGCACGGTCCAGTCAGGCACGGGCCTGGGCGGGACGACCAGCGTTCTGTGCTCGCCGGTGTCCGTTTCTCTGCCCAGTTCCGTGTAATTGAACAGGAACCAGGACAACAGCGGCGGCAGCGCAAACACCGCAAACAGCAAAATCAATACTGCCCGTGGCCTGGCTATCATGGGTTATCGGCCCCTGGTCCTGTTCGTTTTTTCATATTCACAACAATGTAGATCACCAACAAGGTGGTTGCCAGGGCAAACCACTGAAAGGCATAACCCAGGTGTCTCTCCCTGCCGAAGCCGGGCGCGGTCCCGTTCCAGGACAAGCCGTCCGTTGCGGGTGGGTCCAAGCGCACCACATAGGGCAAGAGCATCCAGTTGTTATGCGCGCCGATCTGCGCCAGGTCGATGCGTTGAACGCGCACCAGGTTGCCGCCCAGTTTTTCAGTCACATCCGACATCAGCCTTATGCCGCTGACCGGCGCAGGTTTGGCAACGCCCGTCAGGGTCACCGGTTCAGTCGTGGTATGAATTTCAGGGGCTTCGCTCCTGGTACCGGGGGCCGCCACCCAACCGCGATCAACCAGCACGGAAGTACCGTTCGGTAATACAAATCGGGAGAAAACCTGATACCCCACCACGCCGCGCCATACCTGGTTATCCAGCAGGTATAGCACCTGCGGGTCATAGCTTCCGGTCAATAAGCATTTTCGCCAATACATTTGTTGCGCCGGCCCGCTGTGCCGGGCAGCCTGACCAAGGTTAACGGGCTCAGCGCTGATCTGATCCTGGTAGCGGGTCTGCAGGGCCTGTTTTTCCTCTGCGCGATCCAGTTGCCAGAATCCCAACCTGATGAGCAACAGAAATAATACAAGACCGGCAAGACTGGGCCACAGACCCGGGTTGAAATGCCGGCACATTAACCTGGCCGGCAAAACAACGACCGAAACCCGGGGAAACAGGATATACTGGCGTTGATCAACCACGTGTGAATAGACATGAGCGGTGCGGCAATATTCAAAATAGCCATCATTTTACTATTGGCAATCATCCTGATCTCCCTGGCGTCAGGCCTGATTTTCCTGGTCCGGGACAAGGGCAAAAGTGACCGGACAGTAAAGTCACTCACGCTCAGGATCGTCCTGTCCATCGCCCTGTTTATCCTCTTGTTCATCGGTTTCGCCACCGGCTTGATCAAACCCCACGGCATCAATCCGTCGGCCCCGTCCGGGTCGCTTCCCTAGCCCGCATATCTCACCAATTCGCTTGTCATTAGCGGAAAGTACCTTGCTGTCAATGAGTTATCAGGATTATAGCATTCTGTTGCCATCACCCACTGCGCTGGATGCGCCCTCGCTTGTCTTTTTGCCGCCAGCGGGCACGTGCTCCCTCAACCAGAACTACGGCTATGCTTTCGGTCCCCGTATCAAGTACGGGGCAGGCTCCGGCACCCGCTGGCGGCACAAATCTGCCAGGAGCAGATTTGGACATCCGCAGGATGCCCGCAGGGTGTGCGCCATGGAAGGCGCACATCAAAAATCCGGCGCGATCATCGCATCACCTGGTGAGAAATCCGGGCTAGCAGTCTGTCGGACTTGGGTGCTACGGTTGTGTTTGCAGGCCATTATTCATGCCTTTTCATCGCGACAAGGGTTGCTTGCGCGTAATATAAATATATAAATGTATGCTATTGGCGTATTCAGACCTCACCAAGCGCCTGTAATGACCAAGCAGGCACGGTCTGCCCCCTGTCAGGCCAACTGCATGTTATGTAACCGCTTGCAATTGTACGCCAGGGCCAGTAATTGCCACTCGCCCGTCACCTTGGCATGACCGCGTAACAGAAATTGCCGAAACCCCATGGCGTGTTTCATGATACCAAACACCGGTTCCACCGTATGCTGACGCACTCGATAGCTGGCCCGGTGTTCCGCCTGCGCCAGCTTCGCCTGCATCGCCACCAGCCAGGGCGCCTTCGGTATCTTAGACTCGGTGGGTGGCGCCGTCTCACTCAGCGGGCGGAAGTCATGTTGCCGACGCCGGTCGCCGCCACCGACCGCCACCAGCACCTCCATCCCGCGCCCGGTCAACGTGTCGACCTCCTGCTCAGTCGCATAGCCGTTGTCCGCCAATACCTCAGTCGGCACACCCACCGTCTCGGACACCGCCGCCACGTCCGCCACCAACTCCCGCCGGTCACTGGCACATTGACTGACCCGCGCCCCCAACACCAACTGGCTGCCGTCCGCATCCACCACCGCCTGCGCATTGTACGCCTGCTGGTATTCACTGCGCTTGTTCTTGCGCATCAGACCACTGTCAGCATCCGTCAGGTTGACTTGAGTGGCCTCCTCCGGCGTCTTGGCCGGGGGTTTAATATGACGCCCCTTCGCACGCCCCCGGCGCTTCTCTCGCGCCGCCACCTTGCGTTCATACTCGGCCTGCGCCGCTTGCGCTTGCGCCTTCGCCTGACGCTTCAGGCGGGCACACGCCGCATCCAACTGTGACTCCAACCGCTGCCGCCGGGCCAACCCCTCAGGCAATTGCTGCGGGTCCGCCTCGGCCTTCACATCCGCCCGCTCGGCACGAGACAACAAGTCCTGCACCTCACCGCGCAACTGCACCGCCCGGTCGTAACGAATGCTCCGCCGACGGCTCGCATTCGCCTTCAGCTTCGTTCCGTCCACACTCACCCGACCCACCGTCAACAGCTTCAATTCCTTCGCCAACAGCAATACCTGCACAAAACTCTCATGTACCGCCTCAAGATTCTCCCGCCGAAACTTGCAGACCGTATCGTGGTCCGGGTGCGTGTTCGCCGTCACATAGCGCACCCCGATATCCCGGTACGTCGCACGTTCAATCCGGCGCGAGGAAAAAATACCGTTCGCATAACAGTAAATCAGCAACGCCAGCATCATGCGCGGGTGGTATTGCGCCGACCCCGTGCCCCGAGTGTTCACCTGAAAACGACTCAACGGCACCCGCTCCACCGCCGCCACCACAAAATGCGCCAAATCATCCTCAGGCAACCACTCGCGTAAATCCGGCGGTAACAGATAGGGTTGATTGCGGTCACCTTGAACAAAGTTTTGCATCGGCGTAGCCTCTATAGAACGTAGGATGTAATCACAAAAACAGACTATGTATTATACCCCAATCCAGGCCCTAAGTCCGACAGACTGCTAGCCCGTATTTCCTGTCTGCTGCCGCGCCCTGTCCGAAAGCGGCCGATCCCGCAGGGAGATAGTGCGATTACAACCAGTAAACAAAAATGAACAGGCCCAGCCAGACAACATCAACAAAATGCCAATACCAGGCTACCGCCTCAAACGCAAAGTGATTTTCCTTGGTGAAATGTCCCCTGATGGCGCGCAGCAGGATGACGGTCAACATGGTGGCGCCCATGGTCACGTGGAACCCGTGGAAGCCGGTCAGCAGGAAGAAAGTGGAGCCGTATATGCCGGAGTTCAGGGTCAGACCCAGCTCATGGTAGGCGTGGATGTACTCGCCAGCCTGTAAAAATACAAACAGGAACCCCAGAAATACGGTAGCAAACAACCACCAGCATAACCCGGTGCGCTGGTTCTTTTTCAGCGCCCAGTGGGCAACTGTCACGGTTGCGCCGCTGGAAAGCAGAATGATGGTATTGATCGCGGGGATGCCGAACGCCGGGATGACCTCCTTGATTTCAGTAAATTTACTGCTCAGGCCCTCTACCGTCATATCCGGGGTCGTCATTAACGGCCAGACATTGTCAAAGGACGGCCAGAGAAATTCGTTGGTTGCAGCCCCGGCCCCTTCTCCCCCCAACCAGGGCACGGAGTAAACCCGGGCATAGAACAGGGCGCCGAAAAACGCCGCAAAGAACATCACTTCCGAAAAAATGAACCACACCATGCCCCAGCGGAAACTGATATCCACCTGTTTGTTGTAAACGCCGCTCAGGCTTTCACCGATCACATCCCTGAACCAGACGAAAAACATGTAGAAAACGGCGATAAATCCCAGCAATAACAAGTGCGAACCGAAGCCCGGCATCTGGCCTGTAGCCAGGTATTGATTAAACATGAACGCCGTGCCGCAGAAGGCCAGAAACAGGGCCAGGGAAAATATCACCGGCCATTTGCTGGGTTCAGGGATAAAATAGGTGTCTTGCGGATTTGACATGTGTGTTCCTCGAATTTATCAGCGTCTTTCGTTATCAGGAATTGGCTTCTCGTGTGCCGTCTGCCGCCCTGTCCCCCACGTCAAAGAAGGTATACGACAGCGTCAGCGATGAAAACCGTTCCGGTAAATCGGTATCGACAATAAACCTTACCTGCATCACCCTGGTTTCCCCCGGTGCCAGGACCTGTTCGGAAAAGCAAAAACAGTCCAACTTGCTGAGATACATGCCCGCCTGTACCGGCGAGACACTGGGTATCGCACGTCCCGTTACCGTCCGTCCGGAGAGGTTTTCAACCACGAACACAGCTTCGGACAATTCTCCCGGGCGGACCTTTTTCTTGTGCCGCTCAGCCTTGAACGTCCAGGGAATATCCCTGGTATTGGTATCCAGGACCACCGTCACCAGGCGCTCGGCATCGATCTCGCTCAGCGCGGCTACAGTTTCGTCGACGGCGTTGTTGCTGCCGCGCCCGGTAAGGTCGCAATAAACCCGGTAGAGCGGCACCAGCGCATAGCCGAAGGCGAACATGCCGACTGCTGCGAGAAGCAGCTTGCGTACGGTCCTGTTGACGTTTTTATCGGACATGATGAGACTATAAATGGCTCAGTATAAACCCGAAATATATCACAGCCGCGACCAGGGCCAGCAACAGGGCAAGGCGCACATTTGCCTTGCGGCGGCGGGCAACGAGTTCACTTTCATTGTTGTCGGGTTCCCTGTCCACGCGCACCTGTCATGAATGTGTAGCAGTCGCATCCACTTTGGGCGGAACGGTAAACGTATGGAACGGCGGCGGCGACGGCAACGTCCACTCCAGGCCCCGCGCTCCTTCCCATACCCGCTCGTCCGCCTTTTTGCCCGCGCGCACGCACTTGATGATAATCCAGACGAACAGCAACTGGCTGATCCCGAAAACAAAACCGCCGATGCTGGAAATCATGTTCCACTCGGAAAATTGCACGGCGTAATCCGGGATACGCCGTGGCATGCCTGCCAGTCCCAGGAAGTGCTGTGGGAAAAACAGTACGTTGACCGAGATGACCGAAATCCAGAAATGGATTTTCCCGAGCGTCTCGTCATACATGTGGCCGGTCCACTTGGGCAGCCAGAAATACGCGCCTCCCATAAGGGCAAACAGGGCGCCGGTAACCAGCACATAGTGAAAATGGGCAACGACAAAATAGGTGTCGTGGTACTGGAAGTCCGCAGGGGTGATCCCCAGCATCAACCCGGAAAACCCGCCGATGGAGAACAGGAACACAAAGGCGAGGGCGAACAGCATGGGGGTCTCAAACGTCATGGCGCCGCGCCACATGGTGGCAATCCAGTTGAAGACCTTGACCCCGGTAGGCACGGCGATGGACATGGTCGCATACATGAAGAACAACTCGCCGGCCAGGGGCATGCCCACGGTAAACATGTGATGCGCCCAGACAAAAAACGACAGAAAGGCAATGGCCGCGGTGGCATACACCATGGACACGTAACCGAACAGGGGTTTGCGGGAAAATGTCGGAATAATCTGCGAGACGATGCCGAACGCCGGCAGGATCAGGATATACACTTCCGGATGGCCGAAGAACCAGAAAATGTGCTGGAACATGATCGGGTCGCCGCCGCCGGCCGCAGCGAAGAAGCTGGTGCCGAAATACTTGTCCGTCAACAGCATGGTCACCGCGCCGGCCAGTACCGGCATCGCCGCGATGAGCAGGAACGCGGTAATGATCCAGGTCCATACGAACAGCGGCAATTGCATAAAGCCCATACCCGGGGCGCGCATGTTGAACACGGTAGCGATGATGTTAATAGCGCCCATGATGGAAGAAATACCAAGAAAATGCACGGTAAAAATCAGGAACGGGAAGCCGTCGCCAAGTTGGGTTATGAGGGGCGGATACATGGTCCAGCCACCTGCCGGCGCGCCGCCCTCCATGAAGAACGTTGACAGCAGCATGGTAAAGGCAAACGGCAGGATCCAGAAACTCATATTGTTCATGCGCGGCAGCGCCATGTCTGGCGCGCCGATCATCATGGGTACCATCCAGTTGGCCAGCCCTACACCGGCGGGCATGATCACGCCGAATATCATGACCAGCGCGTGCATGGTCGTCATGGCATTAAAGAACTGCGGGTCCACGTACTGCAGGCCCGGCTGGAACAACTCCGCGCGTACCACCATGGCCATGGCGCCGCCGATAAAGAACATGATCAGGGCAAACACCAGGTACATGGTGCCGATATCCTTGTGGTTGGTTGAAAACAGCCAACGGCCCAGGCCGGCAGGCTTGTGATCGTGATCATCGTGGTGATGTTCATGCGTTGCAGCGTAGCTCATGCTGTTACCCTCGTGTACTCTGTTCTCGGTTCCGCAATGCGTCAGCGGCTGGCGGCGATTGTTGACGGCTGAACCGCTTCCCCGGAGTCATTGCCCCAGGAATTGCGTTCGTAGGTGATCACCGCAGCAATGTCCACGTCACCCAGTTGCATGCCGAACGGCGCCATGGCAGTGCCGGCCACCCCGTTCATTACGGTATCAATATGGCCTTCCACCGGCCCCGTGGTGACGGGACTGCCGACCAGGGGTTTGAATGCGCCGGGGATGCCCTGCCCGTTGACCTGGTGACAGGCAACACAAAACGTACTGTATACCTGCTCGCCGCGCTCCATTAACTCAGCCATAGCCCAATCGCGGTCGGCCCCGGCGTCAGCATCCATAGCCGTCACCATCATATTCCCCGCCCACTCATAATACTCGTCTTCGCTGACGGCCTTCAGGACAATCGGCATGAACGCGTGGTCGCGTCCGCATAACTCCGAACATTGCCCCCGATAAGTGCCTTCCTCTTCAATAATAGCCCAGGATTCGTTGATGAACCCGGGAATGGAATCACGCTTCCAGCCCAGGGCCGGTACCCACCAGGAGTGGATGACATCCGCGGCCGTGGTCATAAAGCGGATTTTCTGTCCAACCGGCACGACGACGGGATTATCCACTTCAAGCAGATAGTTTTCTATCTCGTTGGGATCAATGCCTGACTTGAGTTGTCTGGCCTCATTGCTTTCCGGCGCCAGGCTGCTGAAAAAGCCGAATTCCTCATCGATATACTCATAATGCCAGCGCCATTGATAACCGGTTACCTTGATGGTCAGGTCGGAATCACCGGTGGATTCGATCATTATCAGGGATTTGGTGGCGGGAATGGCCATGAGGATCAGGATAAGCATCGGGATCGCGGTCCAGATGATTTCCACTGTGGTGTTGTGGTGAAACTGGGCGGCTTGTGCGCCGCGGGCTTTCCTGTGGCGGAAAATGGACCAGAACATAATCCCGAAAACCAGCGCGGCAATGACGCAACAAATATAAAATATCGTCATGTGCAGGTCGTATATATTACGACTCAGTGGGGTCACGCCCTCCGGCAGGTTCAGACCGTATTCCGCCCATGCCGGCTGCATTATCAATAACAGCAGGGAAATAATCGCTCCCAAAAAAAGTTTCATGTTTCTACCAGACATGCTGTTTTCCTCAGCGTCATTGTTATCATCTTATGCTCCACACCATCAGGCGTGTCGGTTTATTGCAGATCGTAAAACTTCTGCCAGCCCCCTGCGTTCCTCTTCATTGAGAAACCGGCCAACCTCGATTTCCCTGCCGCGGGAACACAGCAACAGTTTACTCGGATGCCAGGCGACCCAGGGGCGCCGCAACACGACCCTGGTCCAGTATCTCTGGAAGTCATGGCGCAACTGCGGCCCGGTGCGGCCCGTTTCCACATGTACGGAGTCAACGGTAATCGTGATAACCTCCCGCGCGCCACCACGCCAGGCGGTTATATAGAGTGCCGCGCCCAGTGCCAGTAACTCCAACCCCGAAAACGGCAATACCAGGGTCAGTCCCCGTACCCAGAAGTAAATTGCAATAGCCAGGGAGACCCCCGCTATACTGCAGTATGCCCACAGCAATTCCTTCCACGACATCGACTGGTTCGGCGCAATCACAAAGGTGCGCCGCTGATCCTGCGAGGCTTTCAGTTCATGGATCATGCACTTATATCCGTCAATGTCAACCCGTTAGCCCAACCGCAACACTTTTTACATCCTGACATTGCAAATGTTGCAAAAGGATAATAAGAGTCCCGCGATTATTCAAGTGTGTCGTTATATAATCCAGCTTGTTCCCGCTTCTTCTGGCGATTCAGCTGTCTCTGCCTGCCGATTTCGCTGTTATTCCTGTACGGCTCCGGGGAACAGTCTATCGATCTCGATCGCGGCGCCAATCTTCTCCGGATTATAATAATCCAACCAGGGAATATTTCCCAGGTACGGGGCCGGAATTTGTCGGGACAGGTAATCCAGGGTTGCCTGCTTTTCCGCATAATCACGGCAAATGCCGTTCCCCAGCCAGCCGGCGAAGGGCAGCCCTGCCGCGAGTATGGATTCAGCCGTAAGCAACGCGTGGTTGATGCAACCGAGACGCAACCCTACCACCAGGACAACGGCTAAATTCAACCGCCGTACCAGGTCTTCCGTTTGTATCCCCTCTGACAACGCTACCCGCCAGCCGCCGACCCCCTCCACAATAATGTTGTCGGCCGCGTCGGCCAAGTCGTAAAATGATGCTGCCAGACGTTGCATATTCACCTCAACCTGCTGTTTCTGTGCGGCAATGTGGGGCGCAACCGGTTCCGTGAATGCGTAAGGATTTACCTGTTGATAGGGGACTGTCCGACTGCATTGATTCCGGATCAGCACGGCATCCGGGTTTCTCAGTTGCCCTTCCTGCAACAGGCTGCCGCTGGCGACTGGTTTCATGCCGTTCACTATCAGACCTCGTGCCTGAAACTGCACCATTAATGCAAGTGTCACCCAGGTTTTCCCGACACCGGTATCGGTACCGGTTACAAACAGGTTGCGCATGCTGCTACGGCGCCCTATGCCTGCGGAAGGTGAGGGGAAACTCCTGCCCTTCCCGTTGAATATGCTTGGTTTCCGGCACCCAGGCATGACCGTAAACCGCTTCGAACGTTGCCGGCAGACCATCATTTCCGTATCTGTTTACATATTCCTCCAGCATAGCCTGAAGTTTATGTTTGCCGGTCAGTGACCGGCTCCGGCCTGCGTTCACGTTGCCCGCCCCGAGGGTCTTCAACTCCCGCATCAGCGCGCGGCCGCTGTCATAAACCAGGGTAAACGTCTCAGTTTCCATGACCGGATCGACGAACCCTGCCCGTACCAGCGCATCACCTGCATCGTGCATATCCGTGAACGCGTTTACATGGACATAATCATCCACCCTGGCCCAGCTGTTGCGCAATTCCATCAAGGTGTCCGGACCGAACGTGGAAAACAGCAGTAGCCCGCCGGGACGCAATGACCGATAAATCTCAGCAAACGCCTGGTCCAGCAGGGAGACCCATTGTAGCGTCAGGTTGGAGAAGGCAAAGTCCACGCTGTTGTCGGCCAAAGGCAGGTGTTCCGCGTCACCACAAAGCAGGCTTTGCCGGCTTTCGGGCCTGTTCTTGAGCCTGGACTTTAACAACATGTTAAAAGCAAGATCCAATTGCAGGACATGGGCCGCCTCATAACATCCGGCCAACAGCACGGATAAACTGCCGGTTCCCGACCCCAGGTCAACAATGCGCGCCGGCTTCAGTTTGATCGCCTCCAGCTTTTGCAACAGGTGCTCTCCAACAATCTGTTGCAGTACGGCAACCTGGTCATAGCTGTCTGCTGCGCCGTCGAAGTTGCGCCGTATTGTGGCTTTTTCCCTCTGGAATGGGGCGTCGATCATGGCCATAACTTCTTTTTCAGTTGCGCCAGCGTGTCGAGCAACCGGTCTACCTGATCGTCGTTATGACCGGCTGTCAGTGTTATCCTGAGCCGCTCGGTGTTTTTCGCTACGGTGGGGGGGCGAATTGCGCTTACCCAGAGCCCCCTGGCCCGGGCGTAGTCTCTACCTGTTACAGCTGCCGCAGCACTGCCGACGAGAAACCCCTGTATGGGCGTAGACGATGCCAATAGCGGCAGTTCCAGTTGCTTCGCTCCCCGGATAAACCTGTCCACCAGTCCCCGCAGTTTGTCGCGGCGCCAGGATTCCCGGGCCACAATGGCCAACGCTTTGGCTGCCGCTGCCGCAAGGGCCGGCGGCATGGCAGTTGTGTAAATATAGGACCGGCCTGTCTGGATAATGGTTTCTATCACATCCTCCGGGCCGGCCACGAAGGCCCCCATTACGCCACAGGCTTTGGCGAACGTCGCCATCAATATGGGAACCTGGTCCTGATCCAGAGAAAAATGCTCCAGCGCGCCGCCGCCGGTTTTCCCCAGGATGCCGAAACCGTGCGCGTCATCTACAGCAAGCAAGGCGCGGCGTTTTGCACAAACCGATACAATGTCAGGCAGCGCGGCGATATTGCCGCTCATACTGAACACGCCTTCCGTTGCCACCAGGGTACGGCTTTCCGAACACAGGTTTTCCAGATCCGTCACGTCATTATGCACATAGCGGCGCAAGCTTGCCCGGGCCAGCAATGCGCCGTCAACCAGCGAAGCATGGCTTTCCCTGTCCATTACAACGATATCCTCCCGGCGCGCGGCAAAGGCGGTAATCACGGCCAGGTTGGCCAGGTAGCCACTTGAAAAAATCACGGCCCGGGAGCGACCCAGTTGTGCTGCCAGCGCCTGTTCCAGTTGTTCGTGGGCGCGGCTTCGGCCACAGATCAGCTGTGAAGCGCCACTGCCCACCCCGTAGACCGCGACCGCGGACTGAACAGCTTCCACCAGCCTGGCGTCATTGGCCAGACCAAGGTAGTCGTTGCTGGAAAAATTGACGTACCGGCGGCCGTCGGCATGGATAAGCGCGCCCTGCGCGGAAGCAATGACTTGTCTTGTGCGGAACAGGCCGGCGGACTTGATTACGTCCAATCTTTTTGCCAGTGAAAAAGGATCGGCCGGCGTGGAAGCAGACATCAAAAATTCTGCGCGGCTGGCGCTTCTCCAGATGCAATATCCGTGCTGGCAGTCAACCCCAATCGTTCAAACAGGGATTGATCTCTGGAAAATTGCGGGTTGTCGGTAGTCAGCAGCTTGTCTCCGTAAAAAATGGAATTCGCCCCGGCATAAAAGCACAGCGCCTGGGTCGCATCGCTCATCTCAGTACGCCCCGCGGATAAGCGTACATACGCGCGGGGCATGAGGATGCGCGCCGTAGCGACTGTTCTTACCAGTTCCATGGGGTCCGTTTCTTCCTCTCCCGCCAGCGGCGTGCCTGTTACCCGGACCAGGGTATTGATGGGCACACTCTCCGGGTGTTGGGGCAGGCATGCCAGCGTTTGCAACAGGGCGGCCCTGTCGTCAACGGACTCACCCATCCCGATAATACCGCCACAGCAAACATTGATCCCGGCATCACGAACTGCTTGCAGCGTGTCCAGCCGATCCTGGTAGGTCCGGGTGCTGATTATCGTTTCGTAGAAGCTCTCGGACGTGTCGAGATTATGGTTGTAGTAATCCAGGCCGGCGTGTTTCAGGCGTTCCGGCTGCCCGGGCTTCAACATCCCGAGAGTAACACATGTTTCAAGCCCGAGTTGCTTGACCCCTGCGATCATCTCAGCGACCTTGTCGATATCCCTGTCTTTCGGACTGCGCCAGGCTGCGCCCATACAAAACCGGCCTGCGCCCGATGCTTTGGCGCGCCGGGCTGCTTCCAGCACCTGTTCGCAGGACATCAGGGTTTCACTCTCCACGCCGGTTTTATAACGCACGCTCTGCGGGCAATAGGCACAGTCTTCCGGACAACCGCCGCTTTTGATATTGAGCAAGGTGCTTAACTGAATTTCATTGGGGTCGAAGCAACTGCGGTGGACTGACTGCGCCCGGTGCAATAAATCATTCATCGGCTGCCGGTAAAGTGTTAAGATTTCTGCCAGGCTCCAGTCGTGTCTTGGAGCAGGGAACGGATCAATTCCTAAAACTGTTTCGTCAGTAACCATGGATCAATATGTTATCGTTGAATCGAGAGTTGTCAACTGTTCCCTCCCATGCAGGCTGACAACAGTTTCAAATATAACCCGGCATGTTGATCCGTAGCCCATGCATTCTCTGCGGCGCCCTTGATGGCGCGGCAACGGGCCAATTCTGTCAGGATTGTTACACAGATCTGCCGTCCCGACCTGCAGGAGTATGTCTTTGTTGCGGTGTGCCGGCGTCTGATACCGGCATCTGTATCCGCTGCTTCGCTCGCCCCCCGGCGTTTGATTGCTGTATTGCCGGCAGCATGTATCGCTACCCTGTAGACCTGATGATAAAAAGACTGAAATACCAGGCGCGGCTGGATATGGTCCGTTCGCTGTCCCGGCCTCTGATTGAGCGGATAAGGCTTGAATGTTTTGAGCTGCCTGATTGTCTTGTACCGACGCCGTTGCACAGTTCTCGTCAGCGCAGCCGGGGATTCAACCAGGCCAGGGAAATCGCCCGCGTCCTCGCGCAAAATTTATTCCTGCCCGTTGATGATCGTCTGGTGCGAAGACACAAGGCCACGGCGCAGCAGTATGACTTGCGCCCCGAACACCGGGAAAGAAACGTTAAGTCTGCTTTTTCTTTAATAAAATCAAACAACTACAGAAGTGTCGCCATCGTGGACGACGTTCTGACAACCGGCGCCACCGCGAATGAACTGGCTCGGTTGCTGAAACGCCACGGCAGCGAACAGGTGCAACTTTGGTGCCTGGCCCGCGCCGCGCCGTACAGTTCTTGATCAGGTATCCAGGTTTTCCACCGTCAGCGCGTGGGCTTCTATGAATTCACGCCTGGGCTCCACCTGATCGCCCATCAGGGTCGTGAACACTTCATCCGCAGCGACGGCATCTTCGATATTCACCTGATACAGGCTGCGCGTCGCGCTGTTCATTGTCGTCTCCCAGAGTTGATCCGGGTTCATTTCTCCCAGCCCTTTGTAACGCTGGACGTGCAAGCCGTGACTCGCTTCCTCCAACAGCCAGTCGACGGCTTTTATGACCGATCGGCTGGAAAACTGTTTTTCCCCGCGCCTGACCGTTACGCCAGCGCCACCGAATTGCAGTTCCGGCGCTACCAGGCGGCCGTATTCAGAGGAGGCGAAGAACCCCGGGCTGAAGATGTTAGCGGAGGTGACCCCGTGGACGTCTATGTCAACACGGCCACCGTATGCTCGTCCTCCTGCGCCGGAAAATATTTCTGTACGATATTGTGTTCTCCCCGAATCCGCGGCAACCAGTTTGTCCCGTAACCCGTTGAACCAACCTTCCACCCTGTCTGCGTCCGAACAATCACTCTCGGTCAGCCTGGGCATGCTGCAAATGGCATTGATAACATCCGGATGGTATCGCTTGGCCAGTCTTGACCGCTCCTGTTTCATTTTCAGATACAACATACTTAGCTGATCCTTTTGAGATTCATCGGCCTGTTCTCCCTCCGCTGTCTGCAGCTCCGTATCCGTCAAGGCCAGTTCCAACAGGTATGCCTCCTTCTCAAGATCGTCTTTCAGGTAGCGTTCTCTTTTGCCTTTTTTTATCTTGAACAACGGCGGCTGGGCAATGTAGATATGGCCGCGCTCCAGCAGTTCAGTCATCTGCCGATAGAAGAAGGTCAGCAACAAAGTACGGATATGCGAACCATCCACGTCCGCGTCAGTCATAATGATGACCCTATGGTAACGTAACTTGTTGGCATCAAACTCATCCTTACCAATCCCGCACCCCAATGCTGTGATCAGGGTCCCAACTTCAGATGAAGCCAACATCTTGTCAAAACGCGCCTTTTCAACGTTTAATATCTTTCCTTTCAACGGCAAAATGGCCTGATTGCGGCGGTTCCTGCCCTGTTTCGCAGACCCGCCCGCCGAATCCCCTTCCACCAGGAATAATTCTGAGGCAGCCGGGTCTTTCTCCTGGCAGTCGGCCAACTTACCTGGAAGACCGGCAATATCCAGGGCTGTTTTCCTGCGGGTTAATTCCCGCGCCTTGCGCGCCGCTTCCCTGGCTCTGGCCGCATCGACAATCTTCTCACAGACAGCCTTTGCCTCTGCGGGACGCTCAAGCAAAAACTCCTGCAGTTTCTCCTGAACGGAGGACTCCACCACCGGCCGCACTTCACTGGATACTAGCTTATCCTTGGTTTGCGATGAAAACTTGGGATCGGCAATCTTGATGGAAAGCACCGCCGTCAGCCCTTCCCTTACATCATCACCCGTTACCGGCGCCTTCACTTTTGCGGACATGCCGGATTGCTCCATATAGGAGTTTAAGCTACGCGTCAACGCGCTACGAAAACCGGCAAGATGCGTTCCGCCATCCCGTTGCGGAATATTGTTGGTAAAACAGAAGATGTTTTCCTGATAAGAATCATTCCATTGCATGGCCAGTTGCACGACCGCTCCTTCACGCTCGACGTCAATGTCTATAACCGTTTCATGCAGGGGCATCTTGTTCCGATTCAAATGCTGCACAAATTCTGCAATACCGCCCTTGTATTCAAATAGGTCCCGTTTTCCACTACGCTCATCCCGCAGTTCGATTTTTACTCCGGAGTTGAGAAACGATAGCTCGCGCAGCCGTTTTGCCAGGATGTCATAATGGAATTCAATATTAGTGAAAACCTTGTTGCTGGGTAAAAAGCGGATTTCCGTCCCGGTCTGATCCGATGGAATCGTTTGCTCCAGGGCAGCCAGCGGCTTTCCTTCCCTGTACTCCTGTTTGAATATGTACCCATCCCGGCAGACAGTCATTTCCAGTGAGTAGGACAAGGCATTCACCACCGATACTCCGACGCCATGCAAACCGCCGGAAACTTTGTAAGAATTATCATCAAACTTGCCGCCAGAGTGCAGAGTCGTCATGATCACCTCTGCCGCAGATACGCCCTCCTCCGCATGTGTGCCGACCGGAATCCCCCGGCCATTATCTACTACTGTGACGGACTCATTTGTATGGATTATCACATTTATTTCGGAACAATATCCGGCCAGGGCTTCATCAATGCTGTTATCCACCACTTCAAAAACCATGTGATGCAGGCCGGTCCCATCATCCGTGTCGCCGATATACATACCGGGGCGCTTCTTTACTGCCTCGAGCCCCTTTAAGACCTTGATTTTCGAAGAATCGTAATTGTTGTTATCCACACGTTTTGTCCTTTAACAAAAGACGCATTTTATCATATTGCCGTTGTTCGCCGCAACATAATCAATGGCGTCAAAGGAACGTCTCGTCACACTACGATTTCTCCTTGTTCCACGTGAAACATTTTCTGCTTTTTTTTTGCGCGCACCGGAATCTTTCCTGTTGTAGTGATGAAAACCTGTCCTCCCAGGCTCGACAGCACGTCAATGACACATTGCTGGCCACCCACATCCAACTCTGCCGCAAAATCGTCGAGCAGGATGATGGGAGGCCGGCCCGTCCTGTCTCTGTACACACTCTCCTGGGCCAGTGATAATGCAATAATACATAGCTTGATCTGTCCGCGAGAATAAAAGTGACCTATATCTCTCCCGTCCTGACGGATCATCAAATCGCTCCTGTGGGCGCCATACCGGGTAACCCTTCTTTCCAAATCCGCCTTTCGCTGCGTTGCCAGGACTTGTGCCAGATCTTCTTCGGGTTGCCAGCCGCGGTCATACTCAAGTGTCGCCGCCGGTATCTCCAGTTGCTGTGCGGTTCGTATCATTTCGTTAGATAACTCAGTAATGAACGTGTTTCTTTGCGCATTTATTTTCTCGGCTGCCTGACTCATTGCCTGTTCCCAGGTTTCAAGCTGTTCGGTTTTGTTGCGCCTTAACAAACTGTTTCGGTTTTTCAATGCCTTATAGTAATCCCGCCAGGTCTCAATATAGTTTGGTTTCACGTGGAACATTGCCCAATCCAGCCATCGCCTGCGGTACACGGGGCTTCCGGAAACCAACCTGTGGCTATCTGGGGTTATTGTGATAACCGGAATTTGTGCGGCCTGTTCAGATACCTTGCGGACAGTCCGGTTATTATAACGAATGTTTATTGCTACTCTGCTGCGCTCAACCCCGGTTACTATAAGAGACTGATCCGGCATGCGCATGCCGGCGCTGACCCGTAATTCTTTTTGGTGATGGCGAATAACGCGGTTTATCCCGGTAGTGCGGAAAGAACGGCATCGACCTAGAAAATGTATGGCTTCCAGCAGCGCTGTCTTTCCACTGCCGTTGGGGCCGCAAATGATATTGAGCTCAGGGTTCGGCTCAATCCTCAGGTTGGACAAATTACGAACATTTCTGACCTGCAGCCATTCTATATGCATAGGCCGCACAGTTGCAGGCATTGCATGGGTTGATCTATTATCTACAGCAGCAACGGCATGACAATATATTTACACCCTCCCCCTTCCTCAGGCAACACAAGACAACCGCTTTTCGGGGACGATACTGAAAGCCTGACCTTGTCGGTTTGAATGATGCTGACGGCATCATGCAGGTAGGTTACGTTAAAACCGACTTCCTGATTTTCTCCCGTATATTCCACGTCAATCTCATCTTCTGCCTGTTCCTGCTCCGGGTTATGGACAAGTGCCCGCAGTTTATCCCGCTCCAGCGTGATCTTCACGCCTCGATATTTATCGCTGGAAAGGATTGAGGCTCGACTGAGACTCTGTCTGAGCAACGCTCGCTGTGCCAGCACCAAATGATCTGACGGTTCAGGGATCACCCGGTTATAGTCAGGGTATTTGCCATCTATCAATTTACTGGTAAAAACCAGATTATCCAAAGCGATTCGGATATGGTTTTTACTCATGACGATTTCCATTTCGGTATCTGTTTCATCCAGTAACCGCATCAGTTCCTGCACCCCTTTTCTCGGGACGATAAGTTGTTTTTTTTCTTCCGTTGCAATTGCAACATCGACGTCACACAGCGCAAGCCTATGTCCGTCAGTTGCAACAGCACGCAAATTGTCCTGCTGGGCTTCAAGTAAAACACCATTGAGGTAGTAGCGAACATCCTGTTTGGCCATGGAAAAAGCAGTTCTTTCTAGTAAGGATTTGAACAGCTGTTGAGAAATAGCAAACCGTATGTCAGTTTCCCCCGGTTCAACCAGAGGAAAATTCTGGGCCGGCAAAGATAATAAGGAAAACCGGCTTCTTCCTGACGTGACGGTTACTCTTTCATTCTCAATCGAAATGTTCATTTCCGCTCCTTCTGGCAATGCCCGGCAAATATCCCAAAGTTTTCGCGCAGGAACAGTGATATCGCCTGTCTGCCCGAAATCACCGGCTATTGATGCTGAGAGTTCAACTTCCATATCCGTTGCTGTGAGTCGTATTTGTTGCGGAGAAACAGCGACGAGAAGGTTCGCTAGGACGGCAAGCGAAGGTCTTGTGTCAACGACGCCGCAAACGTTGTTTAGAGCCGGAAGAAGCAGGTTCCTATTAATAATAAGATTCATTTTAAAAATATTGTTATTATTGTCATCCCCGGAAACGGGAAAAGATTTTTTTCTCCTTTATTTTCAAATAGTTATATGTTTTTTTTGGCGTTTGTTAGTGCTGATCCCCGTTTAATTCCCTGTGGATAAATGTTTCCGGATCAGAACATACTTCCTTTTCAAATGGTTGTTCACAGGTTATTTTACCATTTAATAACATTGTTGTAGCCTGCGCTGCTTTGATTTATGAGTATAGTATAAACCAGAACCACAATTATGGTATACCGCCCTGCCTGCTTGAAACGCAAGAACTTACCGAAACAACATAGTAGAATGCATAAACGCATCATCCACGGTACTATAACATGAGAACAATTGTCCGTAATCGGGGGAGAGAACCATGCCTAACGGTGACAAGCCGGGAATATAGCTGCCGATAATATTTACTGTTTTACCCCTCATAGGATCGGTTGCGCTGCTTGCTCAGGAACAGGGCTATCTTGAAGAAATCATAGTTACTGCGTAGAAGCGACAGCAGAACATACAGGATATTCCGGATACCGACGAGAAAAAAGATCTAACTGGCACATTTAACCAAGATAACGCTGGACTGGCGCTGCTAGCCTATCCGGGCTGGGGGTTTTACCTGCAACCGATATTTGCGCCGCGCCAGGACGTGGATGAAACCCTGGAGGACGACCAGGTTACCTGGAATGTCAAATTAAGCTGGGCCCCGAACAATGACATATTGTTGTATGCCGGATATGCAACCGGCTTCAAGCCAGGCGGCACCAATGCCGATCGCATCCCCGCAATGTTCAGCCAGGTGTTCGGCGCAGAAAAGACAGACGTATTTGAGGTTGGCGCGAAGCTGGCGTTTCCGCGTCATAACCTGCGTAACGCCGGAGAACTGGAGATCGCCTGGGCGCCGACCGCCGGCCTGGTATTGCAGGCCCGTGACCTTGATGTCTCCCTTTGGGCGCGCAATGGATGAGGATTGCTACGGCGCGGTGTTCGACGTGCCGCTGCGCAAGCAGTTCTGAAGCATCACTGGCCGCGCATCAGGGCGCAGGTCCCGGCTATGAATTAACCGGGTTTGTGACTTTTCCCACAATTCAGGCAATCTTTTTCTTGCCAGTCTGTCCGGAGCAGCTAAACTTTTCAGTGTGGTTCAGGAACATGGACTATAACTTCACAAACTAAAGGAGACCATTATGCAAATTTTAAGGAAACTTGCTGTCCTCATTTTACTCAGCCTGCCAGTGATGCTTTTCGCCGCTGAAGATGTTGATATCAATACGGCGGATAAGGAAGCGTTGATGACCCTGAGCGGCGTTGGCGAAAGTTTCGCTGAAAAGATTATCAACTACCGGGAACGGAATGGCGCGTTCGAGACCGTACAGGAGTTGACCCAAATCAGCGGGATCGGCCAGTCCCTGATTGAAAAAAATAAAGATATCCTGACAGCCGGCCAGCCGGCCGAATAACAAATCGTCAATCCTGACGATTTGCACGGCGAAGGCCGCCCACTGGGTTGTGCCCAGAGCCTGCCCCTGTATGGAGTTGAGCAGGGGGATGGGTGCAAGACATAAAATATTTTTTGTGCTTGTTCACAACAAACTCTCTGCTGTATGCTTTGCTGTTTGATGCATACAAAACCATACGAGATGGATGCAGCGTACCAACCCCGGAATATAGAACTCGAGGTCCAGGCAGCGTGGGAGAAAAACAGCGCCTTCAAGGTAACGGAAGATCCCGACAGGGAAAAATTTTACTGTCTGTCCATGTTTCCATACCCAAGCGGCAAACTGCACATCGGTCACGTGCGCAATTACACCATCGGCGACGTGATAGCCCGTTACCAGCGTTTGCAGGGCAAGAACGTGCTCCAACCCATGGGCTGGGATGCCTTTGGCCTGCCCGCCGAGAACGCGGCAATAGAAAACCGGGCGGCGCCGGCGCAATGGACTTATCGGAACATCGATTACATGCGCGCCCAGTTAAAACGGCTCGGCTTCGCCTACGACTGGGATCGGGAAATCGCGACCTGCAAACCTGACTATTACCGCTGGGAACAATGGTTTTTTACCGAGTTATATAAAAAAGGGCTGGTTTACAAAAAGACCGCTCCCGTTAACTGGGATCCCGTTGACCAGACTGTACTGGCCAATGAACAGGTGATTGACGGCAGGGGCTGGCGCTCCGGCGCGGTTGTGGAAAGGAAAGAAATACCCCAGTGGTTTTTGAAAATCACCGAATACAGTGAGGAGCTGTTGAGGGAACTGGACAACCTGCCCGGCTGGCCCGATTCGGTGCGCACCATGCAAAAGAACTGGATTGGCCGCTCGGAAGGGGTGGAGATCGATTTCCCTCTGTCCAGCGGCGCCGATAAACTGGAAGTATTCACCACTCGCCCCGATACCTTGTTCGGCGCCAGTTACATTGCGGTTGCCGTAGAGCATCCTCTGGCCGTTGCCGCTGCCGGGGAAAGCGCCGGCGTCGCCGCATTTCTACACAAGCACCGTCATGCCGGCGTTACCGAAGCCGAACTGGAAACCATGGAAAAAGAAGGCGTGCCGCTGGGAATAGACGCGCAGCACCCGCTTACCGGAGAGGCATTGCCCGTATGGGCAGCCAATTTTATCCTGATGGGTTATGGCACCGGTGCGGTTATGGGTGTGCCGGGCCACGATCAACGCGACTGGGAATTCGCGAAAAAATATGATCTTGCCATCAGACCGGTAATATTTCCGACGGATGGCAGTGGCTTGAATCTGGATGACTGCGCCCACATGCACAAAGGGCTGTTGAAAAACTCCGGTGACTTTGATGGTTTGACTTCCGAACAGGCATTTTCCGCCATTGCCGCGAGACTGGAAGAATGTGGGCGCGGCGCGCGCAAGGTCAACTACCGGCTGCGGGATTGGGGGATTGCGCGGCAACGTTACTGGGGCTGCCCCATTCCCATGATAACCGATGAGGGCGGCAATTCGGCCCCCGTTACTGCTGCTGAACTACCCGTAGTGTTACCGGAACGGATTGAGTTCTCGGGGGTGCGTTCACCGCTGAATGACATGGATGAATTTTTACACACGCGTCATCCTGAAACCGGCCGGCCGGGCCGCCGGGAAACCGATACCTTCGATACGTTTTTCGAATCGTCCTGGTACTTTGCGCGCTTCTGTTGTGCCGATAACACTGACGCTATGCTGGATAAGCGCGCCGATTACTGGCTGCCTGTGGACCAGTATGTGGGCGGCATAGAACACGCCGTGCTGCACTTGTTGTATTCCCGGTTTTTTCAAAAACTCATGCGTGACCAGGGGCTGACCCAATGCGGCGAACCATTCAAGAACCTGTTGACCCAGGGCATGGTCGTCGCCGAGACCTTTTACCGGGAAGAACGGGGACGCAGGACGTATTACAACCGAAAGGATCTGGAATTTGAGCGTGACGCCAGGGGCAGGATCAATTCGGCGCGCCTCAAGGAAGACGGACAGCCGGTGATCATCGGTAAAATGGAAAAGATGTCCAAGTCAAAGAATAACGGCGTCGATCCACAGGACATGATCGATAAATACGGCGCGGACACCGTGCGCCTGTTCGCCATGTTTACCGCCCCGCCGGAACAGAGCCTGGAGTGGTCGGAATCGGGGATTGAGGGCGCGCACCGGTTTCTCAAACGACTCTGGAAATTCGCCCGGAACAATTATCATATCAACCCCCGCGCAGAGGCGACACTATATACCAGGGAGCAGCGCGACGTGCGGCGCAAGATCCACCAGACCATCGTCAAGGTCAATGATGACATCGGTCGGCGTTATACCTTCAATACCGCCATTGCGGCGGTAATGGAGCTGTTGAACGTATTGACCCAAATGAGCGAGCAGTCCGACAACGCCAGGGCAGTTCGGAGGGAAGGACTGGAAGTCATCGTCTTGTTATTATCGCCTATAATTCCGCATATCACCGACGCAATCTGGCGCGCCATGGGCAAGCAGGCGGCGCTCATCGACGCCGCTTGGCCGCGCGTGGATGACGCGGCCCTGATTGAAGAAGAGTGTCAGTTGGTAGTGCAGGTAAACGGAAAAAAGCGGGCGCAGATTGTTACTCTGCCGGATGCGACCGAAGACAGAATAAAAGCTGCCGCATTGAACAATGAGAACGTACAACGGCATATCACCGGGAAGGAAGTAAAAAAGGTCATCGTCGTGCCGAAACGCCTGGTAAACATTGTAGTGGGATAGCGCGAGTTGCCGGTAACAACGTGTGCCGGTCAGATCCGGGTTTTCCTTGTATCATGCGGCGGAAAGCCGTATCCTTTGCGCGCATGAGAATCCCGCTTTTGCATGTTGTCCTGTTCGTCGCGATCCTGGCGCAGGGTTGTGGTTACCATTTGCGCGGCCAGAGCCCGCAAGTCAAGGCAGATAGCGGGTATAACATCCTTGTCCTGGCCGCCGCGGCCAGTGAGCTTGCCGCCGCGGTGAAATCACAGTTGGCGGTTTCCGGAGTTATTGTCAGGGACGGTATGGAGGGGGCCGATTATGCACTGACCTTGAATGGTGAGGAGTTTGTGCGCCAGGTGTTGAGCGTCTCTCCCGAGACCGGCAAGGTTGAAGAGTACCAGGTTGTTTTCTCCTGTCGCATCAGCATCAGCAAGGTCGGCGGGGAACTGCTTGTTGCGAATCAGATCATCCGGGTCAGTGGCGACTACGCCTTCGATGAAGATGCCGCACTGGGGAAATTCGCCGAAGAGGAGATAATCAAAGAAGAGCTGATCGAACAGGTGGCAGCTCAGATCATACGGCGCCTGAACACGCTGACGGAATAGTCAGCCCATGCATTTAACAGCAGAGAAACTTCCGGAGCACCTGAATAAACCCGAACTTTTACCGGTTTATTACGTCAGCGGTGATGAGCCCTTGCAGCTGCATGAGGCGAGTGATTTGATCCGCAACCGGGCACGCATCCTTGGCTACGAGGAACGTATTGTCCTGGAGGCGGATACCGGGTTTGACTGGGGTCGGTTATATGAAGCCGGCGCCAACCTGTCCCTGTTTTCCAGCAAGCGTATTATCGAACTGAGGCTGGGCAGTCAGAAACCCGGCAGGGAAGGCGGCGCGGCCCTGACCGAATACGCGGCCGGGAGCTCCCCGGACAACCTGTTGTTGCTGACATCGGATCGCATCGACAGGAAGGCCCAGCAGGCAAAATGGTTCAAGGCGCTGGATAAATGCGGCTGCTGGATACAGGTCTGGCCGGTTGCGTCGGCGCAGTTGCCGGGCTGGATCATGGCGCGTTGCCGACAGCAGAATAAACGAATTTCCAGGGAGGCGGCTGCGCTGATAGCCCAACGGGTCGAAGGAAACCTGCTTGCGGCAAGACAGGAAATTGATAAATTGGCGTTGCTGGTTGATCAGGCGGATATTGACAGCGACGCGGTACTTAATATGGTGGTGGACAGCGCCCGCTATGAGGTGTTCGACTTGATTGAGAACGTATTTCTCGGTAATCCGGAACGCATCTCAAGAATGCTGCGGGGTCTGAAGAACGAAGGCGCCGAGCCGCTCAATGTATACGGCGCGTTGATGTGGGGATTTCGCCGGGCCAGTTCCGTTTCCCATGAAATAGCTCAGGGGAAGCCAAGGGAGCAGGTGTTCAATAGCTACAGGATCCTGGGCCGGCACAGGAAAGGGATCATTGTGTTGATAAACCGCTTCAGCACCAGCCGGCTGTCTACCCTGTTGGTCGAAGCCCTGGAAATTGACAAAGCCCTGAAAGGCGCCGTAGCGGCAGACAGCTGGCAACTGCTGGAGAATTTTATGTTTACCCTGTCCGGTCACAGGCTGGAAAAAGCAAAAATGACAAATCGTCAGGATAGACGATTTGCACGGCGCCAGCCGCCCGCAGGGTTGCGCACAGGAGGTGCGCAATGAATATCCGTGAATACATACACTCCCTGGGTCAGACTGCGCGGGCTGCGGCGCGTTCCATGGCCAGGGCAGACGCGGGCGCAAAAAACGCGGCGCTCACTGCCATTGCCGAACGTATTTCTGAACGGCGTGAGCAATTATTCGAGGCAAACAGAACTGACCTTGCCGCAGCGAGCAAGAATCGCTTGGCGGCGGCGTTACTTGACCGCCTCGAATTGACCCGAGAGCGTCTGGAAGCCATGGCCGACGGCTTGTTGCAGGTTGCCGGTCTGGCCGATCCCATCGGAGAGATATCGGCAATGAATTATCGCCCGACCGGGATCCAGGTGGGTCGCATGCGGGTACCGTTGGGCGTAGTGGGGATCATTTACGAGTCCAGACCCAATGTCACGGCAGATGCCGCAGGGCTGTGCATAAAATCAGGCAACGCGGTAATCCTGAGAGGCGGGTCGGAGGCAATCAATTCCAACATGGCTATTGCTGGGTGCATTGGTGACGGCCTGCAAGCCGCCGGCTTGCCCGGCAGCGCAGTACAGGTGGTTGAAACTACTGATCGGGCTGCCGTGGGAGAGTTGCTGGGTCTCAAGGACTATATTGACGTGATCATCCCGCGCGGCGGCAAGGGACTGATTGAACGGATCAGTAATGAGGCCAGGATGCCGGTCATCAAGCACCTGGATGGGGTCTGCCACGTCTACGTGGACGTCGATGCGGACGTGGAGAAGGCGGTAACCATCGCCTATAACGCCAAAACCCAGCGCTACGGCACCTGCTGTACAATGGAATGCCTGCTGGTGGCAGAACCTGTCGCGAAGACGGTACTTGCGCGTCTTGGACCCATGTATGAAGAGGCCGGCGTGGAAATCCGGGGTGACGAACACGCGCGACAAATCCTGCCGGGGATAAAATCCGCGACGGATGCAGATTATTTTACCGAGTACCTGGCACCCGTCCTGTCACTGAAGATAGTCAGCGGCCTGGATGATGCGCTGGAGCACATCGAACATTACGGTTCCATGCATACCGATGCCATTGTGACGGAAAACGTGAGTCACGCCAGGCGGTTTCTGGCAGAGGTGGATTCCAGTTCGGTCATGGTAAATGCCTCGACCCGGTTTGCAGACGGCTATGAATATGGACTGGGGGCTGAAATCGGGATCAGCACTGATAAATTTCATGCACGCGGGCCGGTCGGGCTTGAGGGCCTGACCTCACAGAAGTTTATTGTCATCGGTGATGGTCATATCAGAAAGTGACATCGGGTCCGTGTATGACGGGAACGAGTGAGTAAGGGAAAATCCATCGGCTTGCTCGGCGGCGCATTTGATCCGGTTCACAGCGGCCATGTCCTCATGGCGCTTGAGTGTATGGAAGCCCTGGACCTGCAGGAAGTCAATTTCATTCCCGCGAATATCCCCCCGCATAAATCGGCAGCCGCCGCCGCACGGCATCACCGGCTGGCAATGCTGGAGCACGCGTTACAACCCTACCCGCAACTGGTCGTGAACGATATGGAGCTCAAACGGGGCGGAATATCCTATACAATCGATACCCTGATTCACCTGCGCGGTAGATATCCGCAGCAACCCCTGTGTTTCATTATGGGCATGGACGCATTCGAAACGCTGCCTGCATGGCGCCGCTGGCAGGAATTGACGGATTATTCGCATCTGGTAGTCATCGACAGAAAGCAGCGGAGCGACAGGCACAGGGATGAACGTATGCAGGCATTTTATGCCGGCCGGGCCTGTTCCTCTCCGGCAGCCCTGCACGCAAAGTCCGGCGGCTTTATCCATAAAGTGGCTGTCTCCATCCCGGATGTCTCCTCCTCACAAATACGCGCGCAGTTGAGAAACCATGACGACACAGGAAATTTCCTGCCGTCCGGTGTCCACAATTATATCAAGGAGAACAAGTTATACCTATGAACAACATCGCCCAACTGATTACCGATACGATGAAGGACTTGAAAGCTGAGGACATGCAAACAATTGATGTGCGCGCATTGACGACCATGACGGATTTCATGATCATTGCCAGCGGCCGCTCGAACCGCCAGGTGAAAGCCATTGCGGATAAGGTAATCGAAGCGGCAAAAACAAGACAAATCAGGCCGCTGGGAGTGGAAGGGCAGCAACAGGCGGAATGGATCTTAATCGATTTCGGCGACGTGATTGCCCATATCATGCATCCGACCACCCGGGAATATTACCAACTGGAAAAACTCTGGTCCGTGACTGATCGGGCCAGCGGTCACTCGTGATCAATCCCGACAGTCAAATCTACCTGGCTTCCAGGTCGCCGAGGAGGCAGCAGCTTCTCGATCAGATCGGTATTGCTTATGAAGTGATTCGCGTAGATGTGGAAGAACTCAGGGGAGATGATGAGCCTGTCGAGGGCTACGTCACACGCGTAGCCGCGGCAAAAGCCGCAGGACCGGGCCGCGGCGGTCGAGATGCTTATGTCACTGTCCGGCAGGGTACACCAGGTACTCACAGCCGTCCTCCTCCTGCATCACCGGCTTGAATACAGGGTGAGCGAGAGCAGGGTCTGGTTCAAATCGCTTGCTGTCCGGGAATGTGAAACCTATTGTGACAGTGAAGCGCCCTATGACAAAGCGGGTGGGTACGGTATTCAGGACAAGGCAGCGATATTTATATCAAGAATAGAGGGCAGCTATTCCGGGATCATGGGACTGCCCCTGTATGAAACGGCGCAGTTGTTGTCAAATTCCGGTGTAATGTCGCCGGCCGATTGTCCTGCATGCCGAACATCGGATAAATCTGCGCGCCTGTAATACCAAACACGGTATCCACGCCGTTCGCGGCCACGGCCTGCACAAGCGCTTCGCCCCCACTTATCGATACCGTTTGATGTCTACTCATCCGAGAAATCTCCAATAGAGAAAAGCAATTGCCAGACCGGACAGTGCGAGAATACCAAGCAGACTCCAGCTCAGCATCGCTTTATGCGGCCGCTGCTCAGCAGGCACATCATCCGAAATAATCACGAGATGATTCAGCAATGCGGTTATTGGAGCGACGATGAACGCAGAAATCGTTACAAAGTCGATGAATGTCTGAAAACTGTTCATGAAAAACAGCAGGACGATCATGCCTGCAATGGCAAGTACGGCCATGCTGCCGAAAAGTATGGGCGAGCGGTCCAGGTTTTCAGCGCCGGTTTGAGCGCGGCTTCGAAGCGCAACGATCCCGGCAGCAACGAGACGCGGCATTCCATCGAGAACGGTGATCAAAGTTGTGAACATAACTAACAATGCCGAGACGCCTACCACGGTACCGGCCCAGCCTCCCAGGGTTGCCGTGTACAAAGCGATAACCTGGTTCGCGAATCCCGCCGCCCGGGTTTCCGGAACGATACCGTCTGCATACATCACGCCTGCGCCCATCAGCAGAAAACACACGGCGAGAAGCGCAGATCCGACATAGCCGATATTGAAGTCCGTCAGCACATGCGACAACGGTAGTCGCCTGCCGCTGGCCCGGCTTTTCGCCACGCACCAGAGTGACTGTACAACCGACAGTTCCATACCCGACGGCATGAAGCCCATCAATGCGATGACAAATGCGAAAGTTTGGATATCCATGCCCGGTAACGCGAATTGAGACAACGACCAGTCGATACGAGGCAACGATAAAAGCGTTGCGACGAACGTCGCCAACGTGAAAATCAGCACGAAGACTTTGGTCAATTTATCCAACAGGTTATAGCCGCCGATTACGAGCACGGAAGTGCCCGCAATAATCAATGCGACGCCGACATATCTTGCATCAACCGCAGCACTGCTTACAGCCAGTAAGATTGCGGCAGTCACTATTGCCGTTGCGGCAATGACGATAGCGATGACAGCGAACTCGCTTGCGATATACAAAATCAACACCCACCGGCCAAGGCCGTGGTAGCCTTCAATCAACGACCGGCCGGTGATCACGGCATACAGCGGACCGAAGCGGTACGCCGGGTATTTAATAAGATTGGCGACGATAACGACTGTTAACAGACCCAGACCAAACATCGCGCCGGCTCGGGTGGACTGAACGAGATGCGAGGTTCCAATCGCCGCGCCGGCGAAGAGGATACCTGGCCCAAAGGATTTCCAAAAGTTCACTTAGCCCGCATATCTCACCAGTTGATGCGATGATCGCGCAGGATTTTTGCCGCCAGCGGGTGCCTGCGACCGAAAGCATAGCCGTAGCTCTGGTTGAGGGAGCACGTGCCCGTTGGCGGCAAAAAGACAAGCGAGGGCGCATCAAGCGCAGTATGTAATGATGACATTGTCAATAGATTACCATGACTCATTGACAGCAAACATGTATCCGATAGCTACTAGCGGCCTGGTAATGGAATGGTTCGCCCCTCACTTATACATTCGGCTTTAATGAGCCATAATGAAGTTTTTTCATTAACAGTAGGAGGAGCGAACCATGAGTCAGTATAGCAACAAACGGATGAATACAGCAGAGCAAGAGACAACGATAACGGTCGTGGGTGTTGACCTGGGCAAGACCTGGATAGAGGTTTGTGGACAGGACGCCAGTGGGAAGGTGCGTTTGACGGGGAAGTACAAACCTGAGAAGTTCAATGCGGTGCTGGCGCAGTTGCCGCCGTGTCGGGTGGGGCTGGAGGCGTGCGGTCGGGCGCATCACTGGGCGCGGGTGTTGCGCGGGTAGGGTCACGAGGTGAAGTTGATGGCGCCGCAGTTTGTGAAGGCGTATGTGAAGTCGAACAAGCGTGACCGGGCGGATGCGGAGGCGGTGTGTGAGGCGGTGCAACGGCCGACGATGCGGTTTGTGGGGGTGAAGACGACGGTGCAACAGGACCAGCAGAGCATCCATCGGGTGCGCTCGTTGGCGGTGGGTCAGCGCACGGCGTTGGTGAATCAGGTACGCGGGTTGTTGGCGGAGCAGGGGGTGGAGATAGGCCAGGGTCGTACCCGGGTGCGGGCAAAGCTGCCTGAGATACTGGACGATGGCGAGAATGGGTTGAGTATCCCGTTCCGGGCGTTGCTACAGGGTTTGTATGAGGCGCTGGTGCAATTGGATGCGCGTATTGAGGCGTTGGAGGCACAGATTGCGCACTGGGCCAAGACCGATGAGCAGGCGCAGCGATTGATGAGCATGCCGGGCATCGGGCCGATCACGGCGACCGCGTTATTGGCAGCGGTGGGGGATGTGCGGACATTCCGTCATGGTCGGGAGTTGGCGGCCTGGTTGGGGTTGGTGCCGCGGCAGCAGTCGACCGGGGGGCGTGAGCAGTTGTTGGGGATCAGTAAACGGGGTGACAGTTACGTGCGCAGTTTACTGATACACGGTGCCCGTGCGGTGTTGCGGGTGTCGGACAAGAAAACCGATAAGCGCAGTCGCTGGGTGCAAGATGTGTTAAGACGCCGACATAAGAATGTGGCGGCGGTCGCCCTGGCTAATCGCATGGCGCGCACGGCGTATGCCTTGTTGGTGAAGCAGGAGAGGTACCAGGCCGACCACGTGGAAGCGGCCGCCTGAGCGCCTGCCGGTTAACATTGAATGACTCACAGACTGAACGGGATAAACAGATAGTGGACACACCGTCCAAGCATTGCGCAGCGACATGAACGTGATGGCAAACAAGGCAACCCTGCCGTTGTGGGACCCTGAATGTCTCACTGGCGCACACTGTGACAGCCGGCCTGGTGATAAGGACACAACGGCGCGTAGTCCATCGGGGCCCGCGGGCGTAATGACCCGCAATCAAGAGGTCGGATATAGGGCTGCAATGCCCACTTTGTCAATGCGAACATTGTGCTTGCAATACCGGGGCGAACCATATATGAAAAATCCGGGTTAGATCGACTTGACGCCGCAGAGCGGTTTATGGCACGTGTACATGTTGTTAACCGCAGCGCGTGGAATAAGTGGATTAAAGCTGGTTGAAATAGCGCCGCAGACAGATGCCGTAGTAGTGGTCGACGATGTAATAATAAATATCCGTCCAGCTTGGATCCCCGTTGTCGTCGGTAGGCCACCATAATTTTCTGTTTATCCAGTAATCATGAAAATGGTCGGCGCAGTAACTGACGGCGGCATCGTCATAGTTCAGTTCCTTGTTGCCCAGATTATGTTCGGCTTCGATAAAGTCTTCCATCACCTGTTTGTAGGCCAAATTCAGCAGGGGTCTGCCGTCTGTTTCCAGTTCGTCCCGGTTCGCGTTCTCTCCATAGCGCAAGGCCAGTCCATCCAGTCGCTCCAGCTTCCTGACGCCAGCCTGGGCATCCTCAAACCGCTGACAGGCCTCGACATCACCGTCCCTGCATTTTTTCTCCCAGAGATCGAGCATGGAAAACTGGTGCGGTTCATTCAGGACGACAAATAACAGAAACGCGGCGACAAACATGATGCTGTTTCCTGCGCCCTGTTCCTAAATCAACGGCACGATCAGCAAGGCAACGATATTGATGATCTTAATCAGCGGATTGACTGCCGGGCCGGCGGTGTCCTTGTAGGGATCGCCGACGGTATCACCGGTTACTGCTGCCTTGTGCGCCTCAGAACCCTTGCCGCCGAGATTGCCGTCTTCAATATATTTCTTGGCGTTATCCCAGGCGCCGCCTCCCGTGGTCATGGATATGGCGACAAACAGGCCGGTCACAATCGTTCCCAGCAACAGGCCGCCCAGTGCCACGGGTCCCATTACCATGCCGACGATGACCGGAACCAGCACCGGCAACAGGGAGGGGATAATCATTTCCTTGATGGCCGATTTGGTCAGCAGGTCCACGGCGCGTGTATAATCCGGCTTGCCTGTGCCATCCATGATTCCCGGGATCTCCCTGAACTGGCGCCGGACTTCCAGCACCACCGAACCGGCCGCACGGCCGACCGCTTCCATGGCCATGGCGCCGAACAGGTATGGCACCAGGCCGCCGATAAACAGGCCGATGATGACCATCGGATCAGACAGGGAAAATTCCACGTGTATGCCGGCCTGCCCGAGGGCGTGGGTATAGTCACCGAACAATACCAGGGCAGCCAGGCCTGCTGAACCGATGGCATAACCCTTGGTAACCGCCTTGGTGGTATTTCCCACTGCGTCCAGTGGGTCGGTGATGTTGCGGATCTTTTCGTCCAGGTCCGCCATCTCGGCGATACCACCGGCGTTATCGGTGATGGGTCCGAAGGCGTCCAGGGCGACGATTATGCCGGTCATTGACAGCATCGCCGTCGCGGCAATGGCAATGCCGTACAGTTCGGCCAGTTCGTAGGCGCCCCAGATACTGGCGCACACTGCCAGCACCGGCAACGCGGTCGACTTCATGGACACGCCGATACCGGCGATGATATTGGTGGCATGACCGGTTTCCGATGCGGCAGCAATGTGTTTTACTGGCCCGTAGTCGGTGCCGGTGTAATATTCCGTAATCCAGACCATGGCCGCCGTCAGCGCCAGACCGATCAGCGCGCAGGCATATAATGACCCCGCCGACATGCCGGCAATGTCTGCCATCATCCAGTTCGTGATGGGATAAAACAGGATGGCGGCCAGCACGCCGGCAACGATCAGTCCTTTGTACAAAGCGCCCATGATAGTGCCGTTCTCCCCGGCCTTGACAAAGAGACAGCCGATAATGGAGGCAATAATGGAAACACCGCCCAGCGCCAGCGGATAGAGCACGATATTTTCATTCCCGGGGACCACCAGGCTGCCCAGCAACATGGTGGCTATCACGGTAACGGCATAGGTTTCAAACAGGTCTGCCGCCATGCCGGCACAATCGCCGACGTTGTCGCCGACGTTGTCCGCGATCACAGCGGGGTTGCGCGGATCGTCTTCCGGGATACCGGCTTCAACCTTACCCACCAGATCAGCGCCGACGTCGGCGCCCTTGGTGAAAATTCCACCGCCCAGCCGGGCAAAAATAGAAATCAGGGAACCGCCGAAGCCGAGTCCGATCAGGGCATGGAGGATGGTGTCGATGTCGACGCCGAGTTTCTGCAGCACGGCGTAGTAACCGGCCACGCCCAGCAGGCCCAGTCCGACGACCAGCAATCCGGTAATCGCGCCGCCCCGGAAGGCAACCGTCAATGCGGCATTCATGCCACTGTTGGCGGCCTCGGCAGTACGCAGGTTGGCCCGCACGGAAATGTTCATGCCGATATACCCTGCGGCGGCGGAGAACAGGGCGCCGATTAAAAATCCGAATCCCGTGTACCAGTCGAGCACGAATCCCAGCACAATAAACAGGATAACGCCGACCCCGCCGATGGTGGCGTACTGCCGGTTAAGGTAGGCGGATGCGCCCTGCTGTATGGCCGCGGCGATCTCCCGCATACGTTCATTCCCTTCGGGCTGTGCGAGTATCCAGCGCACGGAAAAGATACCATACAGGATGGCGATAACACTGCATATCAAGGCGAGGTCCAATGGCGACATTGTGTGCTCCTTTAAGTGATAAGGTTTGTGATTGAGGCGCGTTCAGGCTCGCGCAACACGGATTATTTATTCTATGAAAAGCTGACAGTTTATAGATTTAGCGACGAAGTTCAAACCCGGCGTGTATTTTTTTTGCAACCGGCGCGTTCAACAGGCGCACGTATTCCGGCATGCCGTTGCGGTAGGGAGGATAGTCTTCTCCCTGGATTAAGGGTTCCAGGTAGCTGCGGCACGCTGGCGTGATACCGAAACCGTCTGCGCTGATGAATTCCCTGGGCATGAATTTTTCTGCGTTGGCCACGTCCGCCAGGTCCGCCTGACCTATCTCCCAGCGATACGGGTTATCAGAGGTACGGACAATCACGGGCATAATCGCGTTGTGCCCGGCCAGGGCGAACTCCACGGCAGCCCTGCCCAGGGAATAAGCCTGTTCAACATCGGTCTTCGAGGCGATGTGGCGCGCCGCGCGTTGCAGGTAATCGGCGACAGCCCAGTGATATTTGTATCCCAGTTGCTGCTTGACCAGGTTTGCCACCAGGGGAGCTGCGCCGCCCAGCTGGGCATGACCAAAGGCGTCCGTCGTGCCTTGTTCCGCGAGGAAGCGGCCGTCAGGCCAGCGCGCGCCTTCCGAGACGACAACGGAACAATAGTCATGGCGTGTGACGCAATCCCGTACCCTGGCAAGAAAGCCCTCCTGGTCGAACGGGATTTCGGGAAACAGGATCACCACCGGGATATCATTATCCCGGTCTGCAGCCAGTCCGCCCGCGGCGGCAATCCAGCCGGCATGGCGCCCCATGACTTCCATAATGAATACCTTGGTGGACGTTTTCGCCATTGACCGGACATCGTAGGACGCCTCGCGTACCGACACCGCGACATACTTGGCTACCGAACCAAACCCGGGGCAGTTGTCAGTGACGGGGAGGTCATTGTCTATCGTCTTGGGAATATGTATCGCCTGTATCGGGAAACCCCACTGTGCCGACAGTTGAGAGACCTTGTGACAGGTGTCGGCAGAGTCCCCGCCGCCGTTATAGAAAAAGTAACCGATGTTATGGGCCTTGAAGACCTCGATCAAACGTTCATATTCAGCCCGGCTCTCTTCCTGCCCCTTCAGCTTGTAGCGGCACGAACCGAAAGCGCCCGAGGGTGTATGGCGTAACGCGGCGATGGCAGCCGCGGGCTCCTGTCCCGTGTCGATCAGGTCCTCGGTCAACGCGCCGATGATACCGTTACGGCCGGCGTAGACGTTGGCAATTTTGTCCGGATGCCGGCGCGCGGTTTCTATCACGGCACAGGCGCTGGCATTAATGACGGCCGTCACCCCTCCAGATTGAGCGTAAAAAGCGTTTTTTGCCTCAGCCATTGAAAAATTTCCTCTTTGTCATGAAATGACGTTCAAAATGCGATATGTTACATGTTTACCTTGGGTTTCTCATCAGGGTATGCAGAGGGACGGGAACTCCGTTAACCTGGTTAACTCTATACAGTATGATCACAGATAATACAGCCCAATGAAACAAATGGGAATCTGCCTCCTGCTGGCTTTTTGCCTGTGCGCAGCAGCCACAGCCGAGGTGACGACTCTGGACTTGCCGGATATCGGTGATTCGACCGGGGGACTGCTGAGCCCGGAGTTTGAAAGACGACTGGGACAGGCATTTCTCAGCCAGGTAAGGAAACAGGCGGATATCATATCCGATCCTGAAATCAATACCTATATCGAGTCGATCGGTTACCAGCTGGTTTCCCAAAGCGATAACAACGAGCAGCAGTTTACCTTCTTTGTTATTAACGATTCGCTGATAAACGCGTTTGCCGCACCCGGCGGCATTGTCGGGATTAACAGCGGCGTGATACTGAATTCCGACTCAGAGAGCGAGCTCGCCGGAGTCATGGCCCATGAAATCGCCCACGTGACCCAGAAACACATGGCAAGGTCCGTGGAAATGTCAAAAAAAATGAGTATCCCGACGCTGGCTGCCATGCTGGGGGCCATCCTGATTGCCACCCAGAACCCCGATGCCGGTCAAGCCGCGCTGATGGCGGTGCAGGGCGCCTCTGCACAGGCACGGATCAATTTCACCCGCACCAACGAGCAGGAAGCGGACCGCATAGGGATCCAATTGCTGGCGCGCTCGGGATTCAATCCTCGGGGGATGGCGGGTTTCTTCAGAAAACTGCAACAAAGTTCACGTTTTTCCGCCCAGGCCCCGGAGTTTCTTCGTACCCATCCGTTAACGACGCGCCGGATTGCCGATGCCGGCGCGCGGGCAGCGGCCTATTCCGGCACGCATGGTCATGATGAAAGCCAAAGTTTTCCCCTGGTCAGGGCAAAATTGATTGCCATGTCCCAGAAGACTCCCCGCCGCGCCATCGAATTTTTTTCCCGCCGGCTGGCCGGCGCAGAACAGGGGAATGACAGGGATGCCGATCGCTATGGCTATATCATTGCATTGACGGCGGACGGCCAGTATGCACTGGCGCGGGAACAGGCGCGCCTGTTGCTGTACGACGACCCGGAAAACATCACATATCTGCTGGCCTCGGCTGACATTGAGGTTAACCAGGGAAATTATGACGCGGCATTCCGGATTTTCTCAAAAGCCGAACAGTTGTACCCGGACTACCGCCCGCTGGTGCTGAACTATACCAATGCCTTGTTGAAAGCCGGACAACCTTATCTGGCCCGCGACAAGCTGCGCGAATACGGCAAGTTCCAGGCCCCGGATATCACGTATTTCGATTACCTGACCCGGGCCGAGGCCGAAGCGGACAACCCGATTGAATCCAGTATTGCCAACGCTGAATATTATTTTCTTACCGGAGAAACCCAGGTGGCCATTGAACAACTCAAACACCTGTTACGCCAGCCGGAACCCCGCCCGGATTATTATCAGACAGAGCGTATCAAGGCCCGTATGGCATTCCTGGAACAGGAGCTGGAACTGGAACGGGACATGAAGTTAAGAAAATGAAACCGGTTAAGAAATGGGGATGGAATTAGGCAGCCGGGGCGGCAGTCAGGGGACGGAATTAATTCCGTCCCCCCCTCATATTCTGTAGGGAACCTCTATTTATTCACAAATTGATATATTAGAGGTCAATGATTTCAATAAGTTAGCGACCCTGTGTATCGAAAAATGTCTATTATTAGAGGTTCCCTGTATATAGTCGTATTATTATTTGTACCATCTTGCTCTTCTCCTGATACGGACTACTTTCCAACGACGCCCGGCTATGAATGGACGTATGACATAAGCAGGACGTTTCCGGAAATTGCCGGACCCGTCACACAGAAATCCATCGTACGTAATCTCCCGGCCAGGACGGTTGACGGGATCACTTACTACCCGCAGGTATACGCAAACGGGAAGACGTATTTTTTCATCAGGTCAACGGATGGAATCAGCCGTAAGGCCCCCGCTGATGACAGCGCCGAGCGGGTTATCGGCTATCCGTTAAGCGTGGGGACGGAATGGAGTGCCGCGTCCGGACTTCATTTGTTTGACTTGCCGAAAAAACTGGAAGAGAACTGGTACAGGATCAGCCGGGGCTTGGTTCTCGATTACACGATTACCAGCCTGGACGACCCGGTGGACGTCCCCGCCGGCCATTTCCCCCGGTGCCTGCGTATCGATACGGTCGGTTTCCTCGACCTGCCGCGCCGTCTCATGCTGGGCATCAGGATCATCAAGGTGGAGCAAACACAGTGGTACGCGCCGGGCACGGGTCTGGTCAGGATGACCCGCAAGGAATACGCCATCCCGAACCTGTACCCGAGTGAATACACCCAGGTTCTTGCCTCGTTCAAACAAAGATAAGCGATGCCGGCCGGAATTATGGCCGCGCGTTTTACCGTGAGTGAAATCTCCGGTATTATCACCTCTCAGGTTTGTTTGTCGTGAGGGTGAGGTTCCGCGCCGCGCGCCGCTTCGGCGCCGCTTGGGGGAACTCCGGTTTTTTTGATTGTCCCCGGGTCGTTAGCTCAGTCGGTAGAGCAGCTGACTTTTAATCAGTTGGTCGCAGGTTCGACTCCTGCACGACCCACCACTCCATGAGGAGAATACTATGCCAACTAAAAACACTGAAAAAGAATTTGGGACGATAAGTAAAACATTGCACTGGCTGGTGCTGGCCATTGTCATCGTGCTGATAGCCATTGCCTCGAAGTCGGGAGACCTGCCCAGGGGTCCGGAAAAACTGGAACTGATACTCCTGCACGCCTCGTTCGGCCTGCTGCTCCTGTCCGTATTGACGGCGCGCCTGATCTGGCGCTGGCTGAACGTCATCCCCGCCAGGATGCCGCACATTCCCACCTGGCAGCATGTCCTGTCAAGAACGGTCCACTACGGGTTGTATGCCCTGCTGTTTGCCCAGGCGCTCAGCGGGATGGCCCGATTTGCCACAGCTGGATTCAAGGTGCCTTTCTTCGGTCTGTTCGAGGTGGCTTTTCCAATGGAAGAGAACGAAGCTATGAATGAGTTCATGGGCTCCCTGCACGAGTTATTTCCAATCCTGCTGCTGGTGTTTTTGAGCGTACACGTCCTGGCGGCCCTGTATCACCATTTCAGGCTCAAAGACGATACCTTGCGGCGTATGACAATCGGTATAAAGTAAAGACGACCAGGCGCAGGGCGACAACTGAATTTTCATTGAACTGTTGCGGACATGTCAAATTTTAGTGGAATTAATTTGATCTGTTATAATGACCCGGCTACCGGAGGGGGCATGCACCGCTACGTACCGGGCGCCCCGCGTACCTGGGGGGTGGAAGCGGCCTACCGTTTCTGAATCCCGCAACATGTACGGGGCAGGCCCCTATCATGTAGGGACGAGGATTGCTGAATTTCACATCACGGACTTGAAATTTTCCCAATCGGGCACTATTTTTCCCTTTTTCAAAGTGAGAGGATACAGTCTTGCCGATTTACGAGTACGAATGTAAAGTCTGTGGTCATAAACTCGAGAAACTGCAAAAGATCTCCGATGAGCTGCTGAAGGATTGTCCCGCGTGTGAGGAACCGGGCCTGCACAAACTGGTCTCAGCGGTTGCGTTTCGGCTCAAGGGCGGCGGCTGGTATGAGACGGACTTCAAGGACGAGAAATCCAGAAAGAATGTGGCCAAGGAAGACGAGAAGGCTACGGAATCCGCTGCCGGGAAGAGCACAGGAGCCGAAGAGAAGAAAAAAGACACCGGAAAAACATCAGAGGATACAGGCGCCACCAAAGAGACAAAGGCCGCAACCAAGGCAGACAGTGGAAGTACGGCAACTTCAACCCCGGCCGGCTGAGCAGGCGTCCGGACGAATATTCACCCTGGTAACAGGGTATCGAAGACATGCCGGTGACGGCAGCAAACTGCTGATAAAGCGATGACAACCTTGCGAAAATACATTATTGCCGGCCTGCTTGTATGGCTGCCCCTGGTGATTACCGTGGCCATCATCAAATTCGTTATCGATATCCTCGACAGGACCATCCTGCTGTTGCCGCCGGACTATCGGCCGGAAGCGCTACTGGGATTCAGTATCCCGGGGTTCGGCATCATTCTGGCCGTCGCTATCCTGGTCATCACCGGCATGTTTGCGGCAAACCTGCTGGGCCGGCGCCTGGTGCTGATCTGGGAAACGGCGCTTGGCAAGATTCCGCTGGTGCGCACTATTTACAACAGCGTCAAACAGATATCCACCACCCTGCTGGCCACGCAGAGCAACTCGTTTCGCAAGGTTGTCCTGATTGAATATCCGCGCAAGGAGAGTTGGTGCATCGGTTTTCTCAGCAATGAACAGGTTGACACGGACCACGGCATTACCGATCTGCAGCTTCAGTCAATCTATCTGCCCACCACACCCAACCCTACATCGGGGTTTAACCTGCTGATCCCCAAACGGGATATTATTGAACTGGACATGTCAGTTGAAGACGGGTTCAAATTCATCATTTCCATGGGCGTCATTGTGCCCGACGGGAAAGTCAGGCAACTCATGCAGGGCAGTAAAGCCGCTGTTGACGCCTGAACTGCCCGGCTTCACCGATACAACAACCAGGACCAGCCCATGCGCAGTCATTATTGTGGACAATTGACAGCCGGAATGATCGGTGAGGAAGTCGCATTGTGCGGCTGGGTACACCGGCGGCGCGATCATGGCGGAGTGATCTTTATTGATTTGCGAGACCGGGAAGGGCTGGCCCAGGTTGTCTACGACCCTGACCGGGCCGATCCATTTGCGCTTGCCGAGACGCTCAGGAATGAATTCGTGATTCGCATTACCGGCCGGGTACGCCGGCGTCCGGAAGGCACGCTCAACCCGAACCTGCCGACCGGTGAAGTGGAGGTATTGGGACACACCATCGAAATATTGAACAAAGCCAAAACGCCGCCTTTTCAACTGGATGATGAGAACGTCCAGGATGATATCCGCCTGCGTTACCGTTACGTGGACCTGCGCCGGGAAACCATGCAGGACAACATGAAGCTGCGCAGCCGGGTTACCCGGGCTATCCGTGATTACCTTGACGGGCGCGGCTTTCTTGATATTGAAACCCCCGTTCTTACCAAGGCAACCCCGGAAGGCGCCCGTGATTACCTGGTGCCGAGCCGGACCCAGCAGGGCGAATTCTTTGCTTTGCCGCAATCGCCGCAACTGTTCAAACAACTGCTGATGATGTCGGGTATGGATCGGTATTACCAGATCGTCCGGTGTTTTCGCGATGAGGACCTGCGTGCGGACCGGCAACCCGAATTTACCCAGCTTGATATGGAAATGTCATTTGTCGATGAGGATGACGTGACCGGCCTGGTGGAAGATATGATGCGTACCCTGTTCAAGCAGGTAAAAGGCATTGAACTCCCGGATCCGTTCCCACGCATGACTTATTTTGAAGCCGTTCAACGCTACGGCACGGACCGGCCGGATTTGCGCAATCCGCTGGAACTGGTCGAGGTGGGCGACCTGATGAAACAGGTGGAGTTCAAGGTATTCTCCGGTCCGGCCAACCAGCCCCGCGGCCGGGTTGCCGCCCTGCGCCTGCCTGGAGGTAATAGGCTTACGCGCAAGGAAATCGATGACTATACTGCATACATCGGCAAATATGGCGCCAAGGGCCTGGCCTATATCAAGATCAATGATCTCGACCGGGGCAGCGCCGGCCTGCAATCGCCCATTCTTAAGTTTTTGCCTGAGGAGACGGTTCACGCCGTGCTGGAACGCACGCATGCCCAGTCCGGCGATATTGTTTTCTTTGGCGCCGGCAAGGCCCGCATCGTCAACGACTCGCTCAATGCCCTGCGCAGCGCGCTGGCCGAGGACCTGAACCTGCTGCAGGGAAACTGGGCGCCGTTATGGGTGGTGGATTTTCCGCTGTTTGAATATAACGAAACCGAGCATCGCTGGGATTCGCTGCATCATCCTTTTACCGCGCCGCAAACGGCAGAAGCGGGAGAGAACCTCCACGAAAGCCTGTCACGGGCCTATGACCTGGTCCTGAACGGTATGGAACTGGGCGGTGGTTCAATCCGTATCCACGATCCAGAACTGCAACTGAGAGTCCTGGCGTTGCTGGGTATCGATGCAGAACAGGCCCGGGAGAAATTCGGTTTCCTCATTGACGCCCTGTCCTACGGTTGCCCGCCCCACGGCGGTATCGCCTTCGGACTGGACCGCATCGTCATGATTATGGCCGGGGCAAAAGGAATCCGTGATGTCATCGCATTTCCCAAGACCCAGACCGCCAGTTGCCTGCTCACCTCCGCGCCAGCGGCCGCCTCCGCACAACAGTTACGTGAATTGGGTATCAGACTCATTTATAATTCCTGAACAGTTCCGGCGCAATCAACAGGGGAGAAATAGCCGTGTTGCAACGATTATTCATTGTACTGGCTGTGCTTGGTTTCGGATTGCCGTGGCATGCCGGGCAGGTTGCCGCGCAAGCGGGAGATAACCCGCCCGTCCCCGGGGAAGTTGAACAGGAACCGGCTCCGCAGACAGAAGCGAAGGGCTCGCAGCAGGACTCAGGGCAGACCGCTGCCCGCAACCAGCCGGAAGCGGATACCGAGGCTGCAGAAGATATGGCGCAAGCTGTTGAACAGGAGGAAACGGAGGAGATCATCGTCACCGGTTCGCGCATAAGACGCGATGCCTTTACCAGCGCGCTGCCGCTGACGGTTATCACCGAAGAGAGTGCAATTCTGGCAGGACTTGCCAACACATCGGAGCTCCTGCAATCAAGCGCCCTGGCCTCCGGTGCCCAGGTCGACAACAGTTTCGGCGGTTTCGTGGTGTCGGGCGGCCCCGGCGTCAATACCTTCGGCCTGCGCAGCCTGGACCCGGGCCGCACCCTGATACTGGTAAACGGCCGGCGGTTTACCCCGGCGGGCACCCGCGGCCAGGTCAACAGCATCGATCTGAACTCGATTCCGGACGTCGCGATAGACCGTATCGAAATATTGAAGGACGGCGCCTCTTCCATCTATGGCGCCGACGCTATCGCCGGGGTGGTGAACATCATTACCAAGAAACGCTTCGATGACTTCATCCTTGAAGGTTACTACCAGGATGAACTCGATTACGGTTCCGTAAGCGGTCTCTACGGCAAGACCTGGGACCGCGGTTATATTGACGTCGGGGTTGAATTATCAACGCTTGGACCGGTAGGACGGGATGAACAGGATTACAGCTTCTGCGAGGAACGTCCGTTGACAAATGGCGGGGTACACCCTTCACGTTATGCGCCCACCCGCGACGGTCGCTGTTTCGGCCAGGTACACGGTTTCGTTGATGTATATGGTGTAGGCGCTCCGTTTACCCTGGTGCGCGACCCACAAGCCAACTTTTTCAACACCGGTCTTCCCTGGCGCAGATTTGCTGAAATTGACGGCGGGATTGTGGCAGAAGAGGGCTACCGCGACGACCGCAACTGGGGCGAGGAACAATTGATCCCGGAGCGCCAGCGTATCCAGGTTTACAGTGACGGCCTGCTGGATTTCGACCTGGGCGACACGCTGGGCACAGTCAGCGCAAGCTATGAGTTCTACTACACCCATCGCGATCAGAGTTATCACGGCGGGCACCGGCAATTCTTTCCTTTCGTTCATCCCGGCAACCCGACCAACCTATTCGGCTTTTTCGGGGGGATTGCCCAGCCGGCAGTCATGAGCTACAACATGCTGGATCCGGTCAGGGAAGTGAAGAACGATATCGCCGCGCTGCGACTGGGTCTTGAAGGGGACCTGGGCGGCTTCACCTGGAAGATTGACGGCGGCTATTCCTTGAGTCGCGGCGAGTGGACCTATGATACCTGGCTGAAGGACAAGGTGGCGCGGTCCTTGTCCTCCGCAGTCGACGCTGATGGAACGCTTCACTGTGTGCTGGACCCGGACCAGCTTCTGTTTGCGGCCAGTTTTGAAGGCGCGCTGCCGGATCGTATCCTGGCTGAAGGCCCTGACCCGAACTGCATTCCCCTGGACCTGTTTAACGAGGATACCCTGCGCCACGGTGACATCTCACAGGAAGCGGCAGACTATATCAGCGAACAGGTGAAGCTCAAGACTGATTACGATCTCTGGACTGCGGGTTTCTACCTGGAGGGACGGATGTTTGATATGCCGGCCGGCGAAGTGCGCGCCGTGCTAGGCATGGACTGGCGCAGCCGCAGCCTCGATGACCGTCCGCCCCAGGCTTCGGTGGACGATAACCAGTGGGGATTTTCTGCGGCCGGCATCACCAGGGGCGATGACCGCGTGATCGAGGGTTATACGGAGGTGGAAGTGCCGTTGCTTTCGGGCTTCAAGGTGGGTGGTGTCAGCGTGGCGGAAGAACTCACAGTAAACGGGTCCTACCGTTACACCCACTACAGTTCCTACGGTAGCGATTCAACCTGGCGCCTGCTGTTCAATTACGCGGTCAACCCGGTGTTGCGGGTACGTTCGGCACTCGGCACCTCGTTTCGAGCGCCGGCGCTGTACCATTTGAACCTGGCCAACCAGAGGGACTTTGTGACTTCCAGGGCTGATCCCTGCGATAATTTCCGCGATCCGTCCAGCGAAAATGAACCCGGCAGCAACGCGTATAAGAACTGTGAAGCACTAGAGGCGCAAGGGATTATTCCGCCCGAGTTCACCTCCACGTCGAGCATCCCGGTGATCAGGGGCGGCAACCCTGACCTGGAGGCGGAAACCTCGGACTCCTGGAGCCTGGGATTTGTCGTAACGCCGGACCTGGCCGGCCGCTTTCCCGCCCTCGGCCTCGACCTGAGTCTGGCATTTGATTACTATAATATCGATCTCAAGAATTCCATCTCCCGGCTCAGCGCCAGTGCAATCCTGTCCCGCTGTTACAATTCAGTGAACTTTTCAGCCGAAGAGTGCAGCCTGGTCGGAGAACGCCGGCCGGACGGCCATCTCGAAGCCGTCAACTCATCCTTTATCAACATCGCCGTCGAGAAATCGACGGGTTACGACATCACCGTACGCGCCGATCGTGAATTCTCCTTCGGCGACCTCAGCGTGGACATACTGGCCGCGCGTCTGCTCTCCTACCAGTATGGACTGGGCGATGGGAAACCGACCAATTATGCCGGCCGGCATGCCTATGCAAGCTGGCGTGGCGAGTCGGAAGCGCGCTTTATCTGGCGCGATGTTACCTTTGTCTGGACGACGGACTACATCGGCTCAACCGATGAGGAACCCATCTATGAGCTTCCCCAGGACGAGAGTGTCACGAACATAGCTGATGCAGGAGACAGATTCTTTCACAACCTGGCGATCCGCTATCGCGACCCGAAGCGGCGTTTCTTCCTGGTCGTCGGCGTGCGCAACGTCTTCGACGAAACGCCGCCCGTGGTAGGCTGGGGGGGCTTCAGCCCAGCCGTAGCCACGAACGTCAACTACAATATTCCCCTGGGCGCAGGCTACAGTCTGCTGGATCGCAGAATTTTCGCTACCTTCAGCTATGATCTATCCTCCTTTTTCTGAAAAAAAGGGGGAGATCTGTTTTCAAGGTAACGCGCTACAATCCAGGGCGGCGCTGATGAAAAAACTAACCGTTCTCCTTTCTATAATCCCGTCCCTGCTCGTGGTAAGCGTCGCCGCGAACGAGATGCCCAGCCTTGAAAAGTTTGCCATGCGGCCCATCGTGCGTGACGTTGACCTGTCTCCGTCAGGTGAACACCTGGCAGTCATGCGTTTGGCCGGACGCGGCTTGAACTATGTAGTGGATGTGTATGAAACCGGACATATGGACAGGGACCCCCACACGCTGGGGTCGGAACATATGGACATCGTCGGGGTCAACTGGGCCAATGACAAACGCGTGCTGATCCGTACGCGGCAACCGGTGGAGGTGCCGGGGCGGCGCATTGGCTACAATTCGGCGGGCATCGGCGGGCCCGGAAAAGTAAAGACCTATGCCTGGAAACTGCTGTCCGTGGGGATTGACGGGGGTGCCTGGGTCGAGTTGCCGAGCAAATCGAATATCACGCGCTTTGCGTTCGAGACCTTCGTACAACGGTTGTTCAGTCCCAGGGTCGTCTCGCGCCTGCCTGCACAAGAGGACTGGGTGTTGATCGAATGGTTCAATGCCGAGGAAAACGGCACCGAGGTGTTCAAGGTCAATGTGAACAACGGTCAGCCGCGGCCGGTTTTCAAGTTCTCGGCAGACTACTTCGGCTACGAGTTCGACAAGGACGGGTACGCACGGGTGCGCAGCCGCGCCAACCGTAACGATAACACGATTACCCTGCAGTTCCGGACCCGGCGGGGAGACGACTGGAGCGACTGGACGGACTGGCTGACCTGGGACGTTGATGAGGATCGCTATGTGGAAATCCTGGAATTTGAACCGCCGGACTATAACAAGGCGTATGTTCGCTGGGCCAGGGAGCGCGACACGCAAGGGATCTACCTGTTCGACATGTTACACCCGGCGGCGGAGCCGGAATTACTGTTCGCCACCAATCGCTATGATGCAAGAGATGTTGTTACCGCATGTATCTCGCAGGAATGTGTGGACGGCGATGATGACCCGCAACTGGTGGGATTCTACTACGTGGGCGACTCCTCCCGTATCCATTTTATTGACGAGGCTGCCGCAGCCCTGCAGCAATCAATCGACGCGGTCCTGCCCCAGGGCAACTTCAATAAGATCCACGACCGCGCGGCACAGGACAAGTACATCATCATCCACACCATGGGGCCGAAGGAACCGGGCCGTTACTACCTGTTGCGGGACCGCCAGAGTATACAACTCCTGGGCAGGGCATCTGCTATCGAACCTGATCAACTGGGAGAACGTAAGGTCATCTGGTACGAGGCCCATGACGGTATGAAGATCAACGCGGTGCTGACATTGCCAACCAGCGGGGAACCGCCGTATCCGGCCATTGCCCATCCTCACGGCGGTCCGCGCAGCCGTGATTCACTGCACTGGAATTCGTCTTTCTGGGATGAGTGGCCACAACTGCTGGCGACCCGCGGTTATGCCGTGCTGCAACCCAATTACCGCGGCTCCACCGGGTTCGGGTACGAGTATTACAGCGCCGGGAATAAACAATGGGGCTACAAGATGCAGGATGACGTGGATGACGGCATGCGTTACCTGGTGCAGCAGGGCATTGCCGACCCGGACAGGATGGCGATCTTCGGCTGGAGCTACGGCGGTTACTCCGCAATGGTGGGTTCCATGCGTGAACCCAATCTTTATCGCTGTGCTGTCCCGGGCGCCGGGGTGAGCAGCATGGAGTTGATCGCGAAAGACGTATGGCGTTACCGGTTCCGCGACGTCATCCAGAAATGGCGAGGCGGACTATCCCCTATCCGCAATATGGATGCCGTCAATATCCCCGTGTTGCTCGTGCATGGCGACCGCGACCTGATCGTGCCGATCAAGCACAGCGACCTGTTTGCGCGGGAGCTGGAAAAACGGAGTAAGCCGTATAAATATCTGAAGCTGGTGGATGCCGCACATACGGTCGACACCCTGAGTTACCGGCACTACCTGGATTTCTACAGCACGCTGCTGGATTTTCTGGCTGACGACTGCGGGATGCAGCAGGCAACGGCTACAACTGCTATTCAGTAATCGACGCGGTAGTCCTGTTTAAGCGCTCGAATTCCTCCCGGTAATTGTCCTGAAACAGCATATTCAAAGACATGCGATGCGCTCGTCGCTTACTTTTAGAGAGCTTCATGGCGCCGTATTCAACCATGCGTGGTTCTGCCGTTTCCAATACTTCAAATAGTTTTTTCTTGTACTCGGTATCAGCATTGCCGGCCAATTGCAGGCCCTTTGTCTCGATTACCAGGACGCGGCGGGTATTGCCGTTACCAGTACCTCGTCCCACGCAAACGACAAAGTCGGGATACACGCGATTGCGTTTCCAACCCTGGAGACCATAATCCTGTCGGGCGGCAAAGCGATGCCACCAGGTAACGGCGCTATAACCATCCAGGTAGATGGCGAAGTCTTTTTCCAAACCGTTGAACTCCCTGGCATACACCTTTTCATACAAAGATTTCTGTAGTGGCTCAGCGTATTGACCGAAGAGTTGCAGTTGGTTTTCTTCCACTATCTTGTCTAATTCCTGTACGAACTCGAACCCGTCTTCATCGGCGGTCAATTCAAAACGGATGTCGTGGTGCTGCAACTTGCGATGAAATATGGCCTGCGCCTCGTGCTCGACGAGTTGGGCCAATCGCCGTTTCAGTATTTCGGAGAGGTGGTAACGGCGGTCAAAGATATCGTCGTCTGTATATTGCTGACGAAGCGTATTCAGCATCCTCTCCACTACTTGTGCTGCCAGGAACGGATTAGGCAGGGTTTCATAAATACGGCGGCTGAAAAATTCAGCAGTGAGCTGTTTTTCCACTTCCAGCTTTTCTTCGTCGGTATCGTAGTCGAAACCCGGCAAGTCCACGAGGGTGGTAATTTCCCGAATTTCGTCCATTGCAGCATAATCCATATCCAGGGGGGCCGTAGCAATCGCGCCCCAGTCAACCCCACCAAGAACGTCGTTTTCATAGTCTAATAAACGATAACGTCTACCAGCACGATGCAGTACCTGCGGCAGAAAGACTTGCATATCGCGGAACCGCTCTCGCCTTTGGGCAGTAATCAGCTTACCCCCGCTGCCATTTTTCCCGTCCTCCGGTCCACTGCGGATAAATTCACCCAGGTCACCCATGCCTTCCTGTTCCAGTCCGCGCTTGACGTTTACTATTGCCTCCCCGACGTTGCGATCAAAACAGTAGATGTACGACTCATCAAGTTTCGTCCGTCCGGTCAGTTCCGTATCGGGTTGTCGCAGGACCCGCCCGGTCATTTGCGTCAACGCCCGGGTCGTGCTGGTGGAATCGAGTAACGTCAGCACGTAAGCAAAAGGACAATCCCAGCCTTCGCGCAACGCGTCTTTTGTCAAAATATAACGGACGGTGGAATAAGGCGAAAGCAGATCCTCATCGGCAATTTCGTCTTTTTCCGCGGTTTTTCGTCGAATATAGTCTTCCGGCACCCGCAGTTGTGCCATCAGGTAATCGCGCACGTCTTCGGCATGAACATGTTGGCCGTCGCGCTGATCGCGGCCGACGCGTTCCACGCGAATCAGCATAATCGGACGGATGTAACGGCCGCTTTCCCCGCGCAAATTGCGCGCTTCCTGCTCCAGGTGGTCCAGCCGCTCTTTGGCCTTGGAAAGCGTATATTTCCAATCGGCATTTTCGAAATTGTGTATATTCAACGGTAACTTGATCATCTCCTCGCGCTTCAACGCCGCCCCGGGAACGTCTACCAGGATGTTGCTGACGCCGGTTTCCGGTGTCGCGGAGAGTTCCAGGATAAAACGCGGGTTGAACTCACTGAGGCGCAAACGTCGTTTCCTGGTATAGGCATTGTGCGCCTCATCCAGAACGATAATGGGGCGGGCTGTTTTGAGTACGTTGAACAGGCTGTGCTTGACCGGTCCCTGCTTACCCCATGCGAGGTCAGGCCCCGTCTCGTCACCAGTAACATCTGCGGTTTCCAGGTTAGGATACTCTTCAAGTAATTTGTCATTCGCGGGCTTATCGTCCGGCTCGGGAAAAAAAGAAGGGTAGTGCCCGCTATCTCGAAAAATTTTAAGGAAATTCCGATCTTCCCGGTCGGCTGCCTGCAACATGATCGGCATCACGCACAGGAAATTTTCCACGTCGGCAAGTGAGAACGCGTCGGTCTTCTTCAACAGTTTTACCCGCCCGCCACAGGCGCGTTCGAGGTATTGACGATAAGGATGCAAGCGCTGCGCAAAGGCGCGCCAGGTTTGTCGAAAAATAGCACGTGACGGCGTAATCCAGAGCACCAGTCCGGCCGCCGGTTTCATTCGTTCCAGGGCAGCCGCTCCCAGCAGTGTCTTGCCGCCGCCGGTCGGCAACTTCATGCAGATATGGGGTATCGTCCGGCCATGACTGTCTTGCCGTCTGACGTAAGGAGGTAACGACAAGGCGCCGTCCTGTCCCTTGACGTGGGGTAGAAGGCCGCGCCGCCCCAGCTCCTCCCAGGTTTTTGCGAAATAATCCCGGTCGCTCTCGCCAACAGACAGGCTGGCTTGCTCCAAGGCCGTTATGCGTTTTTTTACTTCATCCTTTTGCTTTTTCATTTCGGAAAGGCAATTCTCAAATACTTCGAGGGCCTGTTCCTGAAATTCCTTGGGGCGCATCGCTCAGTCCCCAAAAAGGCGATGAATGGCATAAGGCAACTGACAGAAGGTCACCTTCTGTTTGCTCAGGTCTTTTTGCGAAACGAATTTCCACGGTGCAAAAACGAGCGCGGTCTTGCCTTTTTGCTGTGCCGCCTTGCCGATACGTTCCGCCAGGTCCAGGGTCAGGGCGGATTCGGCAGAACGCAGAAAATCCATGTCCGGTCGGTAAATCATATGCAGGCGGTATTCTTCGGTCTCACCGAAGCAATAATCCTTGCCGGCCTTGATTTTCTCCAGGGTCACACCCGTAGCGGTATAGGTGACGTGGCGCGCCAGTGCGTCATAATCCGGTATGGTTTTCCCCGTGATGAGGTTTTCGACGTTGAGTTCTTCGCCCAGGGTACAGAAGGCGAAGCTGCCGCCCAGCCCGTTTTTCAGGTTCTCATCCTTTGCTTTCGGGACGCCTTTTATCACGCGACGTACGCGCTCTGCGGTGATACTGTCCACATAATCCTCGCATTCCACCAGGATGAATTTGCGGTTGCCGCTGTCTTCTTTGTTGAGTGCCAGAACGGCGTGGGCCGTGGTGCCGGAACCGGCGAAGGAGTCAAGGATGATGGCGTCCTTGTCCGCCGCGATGGTGAATATTCTCTGTAACAATCCCAGTGCCTTGGGGTTATCAAAGGGTAACTGCTGGTCGCTGAAGATCTCTTTCAGGAGCTTGCGGGCGCCATCCGTATGTCCCACCTCGTCATAGGGCCAGATGGTCAGGGGGACGATCCCCTGTTGAACCTCTCTCAAATAACGTTTTATTCTTGGAACGCTTCTACCTCCCGGCGGAAAGAAAATCCTGTTCTCGTCTACCCATATCTGCATTTGCTCCTTACTTGTTACCCAGCACCTTCCTTCCGGTGGGTTATATTTTTGCCCGGTATTGGGATTCACGAATGAGTAATCGTATTCAGACGAATAGGTTTTGACGCTCAAATCACCAGATTGCCAAGGGCCTCTCCCATCCTTGTCATCATATTTATAGAGCTTGTCCTGTTTTTTGGTGCGGGGCAGGAGATTGCGTTGCCAAGTGACAGTTTTGTCACTGTCGTCGCCGTTATTCGACTTGTTCTTCGCATAGCAAACCACGAAGTCGTGATTATCGGAAAAATACTTTGCATCATTTGCCGGGCTGTATTTCTTCTGCCAGATAACGTTAGTGACAAAATTCTCTTCCCCGAAAATTTCATCCATCAGTATGCGCAAACGATGCTGTTCATTGTCGTCGATGGAAATAAAAATCACGCCGTCTTCGGCCAGCAGTTCGCGCAACAGTTGCAAACGCGTCCACATCATGCACAGCCACTTATCGTGACGCTCCGGGTCTTCCCGGTCCACCTCACCGTTTTCTTTCAGCCAGCGCTTCATCAGGTCCGAGTTGACGTTATCGTTATAAACCCAGCCTTCATTGCCGGTGTTGTAAGGCGGATCAATATAGATGCAGTGCACCCGTCCGGCATAGCGCGGCATCAGGGCCTTGAGCGCGTGCAGGTTATCGCCGTGTATAAGCAGGTTGTCTTCCGCCGCCCCGCCTTCCGGCAGAAACGATTTTTTACGCACCACGTCCAGCGTTCGGTATGGCACGCTCAGGTGATGCGCGTAAACTACCTGCTTCCCTTTGAAATCCAGAGTCGGCATGGCGTTAAAAACTGGTCGGTAATATGAAGCCTAGATTCTTCAAGCGATATTCCATGGCCGGCCGGCTGACCTCGAATTCTTCGGCAAGCATCTTGACGTCTGCAGATTTTTCAAGGTCGAGACGAAGGTGTTTCTCAAGATATTCATCCAGCAATACTTCAGGCATCAACAAGCCAGCCGCATAAGCATTTGCTTCCAGTTCCATCCGATGTTCCATACCATCGGCGCTGTCCTTACGATGATAAACCGTGCGGTCTATGAAAACAGGTGTGTCAGCTCTTCCCCGTCTGTGAAGTTGATAGTGTCCGATCTCATGCGCGACGGTAAACCGCCGCCGCACCGGTGCATGACGCGAATTGACGACAATCGTTTTCTCTTTTACCGCCAAAAAGCCGGAGTACTCCTCTTCCAGCGGTTTTTCGTTCACGGAAAGTTTCAAGTGTTCGACAACCCGATCAAGGTCTACCGGCTGAGCCAATGCAGCTGATTGTTCAAGTAGTTTTCGTGCTTTTTCATCAAAATCTTTATATAAATTAGCCATCATCACTCTCCTCTGGTTATTTTGAATTCGCTGTTCTGTTTACGGACATCTTTAGGCTACCGCGTCGGATTTGTTTTTAAATATATTCAGGGCTTTCTATGTTTGCTGTCTTTGCGACGAACTTCTTTCAGGGCTTCTTCCAGGGTAGAACCGGTCTTTACGGAAATATTCAGCGCTCCTAATTCACGAACAAGTAGTTCCGGTTGGGTTTCAGTTGCTAAAGACACCTTCCGACTTTGTTTAAGTCGCGCCTCCGCTTCGGCAATGTTCGGAACCAAACCTTCGGTAGAAATCTTCAGGATTTGCGCCAAGCGCGCTAACAGGAACACAGAAGTTCTTTGTGTACCCGTTTCGATATTGGCAAGCATTGTGCGGGATATGTGTAGGTGTTCAGATAGCTCTAGCTGTGTGAGATGTAACTCACGGCGTCGCGCTTTGATACGTTCTCCGAAGATACGCTGGAATTGTTCTGTCAGGCTAACGCTCGTAGGCACCTTATATTACCCCGCATGGACATTTAAAATTATGGGAACCTCTAATAATTGACAGTTTTTGATACACAGGGTCGCTAACTTATTGAAATCATTGACCGCTAATATATCAATTTGTGAATAAATAGAGGTTCCCTTATATCATAGTTATCAAAAACATAAAATGTCAGCATTATTGACATAAGAGTAATATAATCTTACTTTGCATTATGCAGTGTACCATCATGCATGATTGAAAAGTAAGGAGTAGAAGTTTTTTTCTTATCCTTTAAGTCGCGCAGGAAAATGCTCCATATATTATACAATTATTGGTAAGGAGATAAGACATGTCCGAATATCAAATCAACAAATTAGAAGGCCAAGGTGAACAATGCTGGCATTGGCGTCTTAGGGACAATGATGGGGAAGTCATTGCTCATAGCGAAAGGCTTTCTTTTAAAGGCAACATCGTTGCTTCCATCAAACGCATTCGCGAAGATGTGCTTGGAGCACCCATCGGGAAAAATAAAGACCTGGAGAATCAGGACAAGGGCTATCGATTTGAATATCGTAAAAGTGAAGAGCGTGACCACTGGGATTGGTGCTTGCAGGCTGACAACCACGAAACAATGGTTGTCGGTAAAGTCTGTGCTTCAGGAGACAGCATCAGGCTCGTTTTGGAAAACATCCGCAAAGAAATAGGAACTGCAAAAATTACTTGGGAGAATCCGGAAGATGACCCTGACCATCAAGCAAAGCATGATGACCGAACAGAAACCAAGGGCATTCCGGGATCATAATGGACATTGAGCAAATTAAACAGGAACTACAGCCGGGATTAGCCTCGTCATTCAAATATGAAATTGATTATATCAATAATCAGACCGCCCCCCTCCTTTTCATTTTAGACAGATTCCTAACATCTTGATTTAGTGTAATTGATACACTAGGATTACAGTGTTATTAATACACTCACCTTCGACCATGTCATGACTATGGACATGACGTACCGCCACTTGGAGGTCGAGGTTCCGAAGAGATGCAAACTGCCATAACTACCCAGGATTATCGATTGCCGCCGGAACAGGTGCCGGAAACCTTGGTTGAAACCCTCAGCCGGGACCAACGGGACGAGTGTATTCACCGGATTAAACGGTTGTTGAGGGAACAGAATGCCGTGCTGGTTGCCCATTACTACACCGACGCGGACTTACAGTTACTCGCCGATGAAACCGGGGGGCACGTGTCCGACTCCCTCGATATGGCGCGTTTCGGACACGAATCAGCAGCCACTACACTGGTCGTATGTGGGGTGCGGTTCATGGGTGAAACCGCGAAGATATTGAACCCGGAAAAACGCGTGCTGATGCCGGACCTGCACGCGGATTGTTCCCTGGACCTGGGCTGCCCCATTGATGCGTTCAGTGCTTTTTGTGATTCCTATCCGCACCACACTGTCGTGGTCTATGCCAACACCAGCGCCGCGGTCAAGGCCCGCGCCGACTGGATGGTCACCTCCGGCAGCGCCGTGGACGTGGTCAGACACCTGGCGGCCAATGGAAAAAAAATCCTGTGGGCGCCGGATAAATACCTGGGCGAATACGTTCAGGATCAATCCGGGGTCAACATGGTATTGTGGCAGGGCAGTTGCATCGTCCATGAAGAATTCAAGGGCCGGGAACTGGTGGAACTGAAGCGGCAATATCCCCTGGCCAAAGTGCTGGTGCATCCGGAGTCGCCGGCTTCGGTTATTGCCCAGGCCGACATGGTCGGCTCCACCACGGGCATCATCAAAGCGGCCCGGGAACTGGACGCAGACACGTTCATCGTGGCGACCGACCGGGGCATTTTTTACAAGATGCAGCAGGCCGCCCCGGATAAAACCTTTATCGAGGCGCCCACTGCCGGCCGCGGCGCCAGTTGCAAAAGCTGCGGCCATTGCCCGTGGATGGCCATGAACAGCCTGACAAAACTACTGACAACGCTCAAATCGGGCGCAAATGAGATATTTGTGGACGCAGGGATCATTGAACGCGCCAGGATTCCTATCGAACGCCTGCTCGATTTTGCCGCCCGGCGCCGACAAGTCATATACGGAAACAGTGACGCCTGACGCGGTCGAGCTGCCAGCGCGGGACGCGCACTGCAGGCAGCCACTGTCAGCCGGAGTTTGCGGGCTGCTGCTGCCGTTGTTGCCATGTCAGGTGCTCCCGCTAAATTGAGGTCAATACAGTGATTATTGCCGGCTTCGAAGACAGGGGGGACAGATTTAAATCTGTCCCCCAGGAGTCACGGGGCTTGTTTCCCTGGGAGGGAGGGCGTCTCGCCCTCCACGAGGGCAGGATGCCCTCGCTCCCGGGAGTTAGCGGGAACTGCTGTTGCCATGTCGATAAACTTTCCTGTCCCTGTGTCAAGTGATAAAATTACACGGGATAGAATACAGGATGAGTAAGACATGGCGGGACACAGTAAATGGGCAAACATTCAGCATCGCAAAGGACGACAGGATGCCAAGCGGGGGAAATTATTCGGCAAACTGATTCGTGAAATCACGGTGTCGGCCAGACTCGACGGCGCCGACCCTGGCGGAAATCCGAGATTGCGCGCGGCTATCGACAATGCCCTGGCCGGAAATATGCCCAAGGACACCATTGAACGGGCAGTGAAGCGAGGCGCGGGTAGCGGTGAGGGTGACAGCCTGGAAGAAGTACGTTACGAAGGCTATGGGCCAGGGGGTGTTGCCGTGATGGTTGACTGTATGACCGACAATCGCAACCGTACCGTCGCGGAAGTGCGCCATGCCTTTACCAAGTGTGGGGGCAACCTGGGAACCGATGGTTCGGTCGCGTACCTGTTTTCCAAGGTGGGCGTGCTTTCCTACCCGGCCGGGACCGATGAGGACGCACTGCTGGAGGCGGCGCTGGATGCCGGTGCGGAAGATGTCGCCACCAATGATGACGACTCCGTTGATGTATTGACGCTGCCGGATGATTTTCTCGATGTAAAAGACAGGCTGGTGCAAACCGGTTACCTGCCCTATGCGGCGGAGGTCACGATGCGCGCGGCAACCGGCATTACGCTGGACCTGCAAGGCGCACAGACCATGCTGCGATTACTGGATACCCTGGAAGACCTGAATGACGTGCAAAAAGTGTATTCCAACGCGGAAATCCCGGATGACATCCTGGCTCAGTTGGATTGACCCGGACATGTGCCTGCAGTGTTAACCTGGGAAGCAGCATGATTCGTATCCTCGGGATCGATCCGGGTTCTCAGTGTACGGGTTACGGCGTAATCGATATGGACGGCAATCACGCTGTCCACATCTCCCACGGCTACATCACGGTTCAGGGGGAGCAGTTGTCCGACAGGTTGCGACAGATCTTCCGGGAACTTAGCGCGGTGATAAAACAGTTCCGGCCAAACGAATGCGCCATCGAAAAAGTCTTCATGTATCGTAATGCCGATTCTGCGTTAAAACTGGGACAATCCAGGGGGTGTGCTGTTACCGCCTGCGCCGAGCAGGACCTGCCTGTTTTTGAATATACCGCCAACCAGGTAAAACAAGCCACTGTGGGCAAGGGCCACGCTGCCAAATCACAGGTACAATACATGGTGAAGGTCCTGTTGTGCCTGACCGAACTCCCCCAGTCCGATGCCGCCGATGCCCTGGCCATTGCCCTGTGTCACGGACATTCACGGGAGGCTATATTGCGCCTGAAGGATATTTCCGCGCCCGTGAAGAGGCGTTCGCAGTGATTGGGTTTTTACGCGGCAGGATAATAAAGAAGCAGCCGCCGGGGTTAACGCTGGATGTACAAGGCGTGGGTTACGAACTGGAGGCATCCATGAACACGTTCTACCTGCTGCCGGAAACCGGTGAGGAAGTTGAACTCCTGACCCACCTGATAGTACGGGAAGACGCGCACTTATTATATGCTTTTGTCACTGAGGATGAACGCTATGTGTTCCGCGCCTTGATCAAAGTCAGCGGTGTGGGGGCAAAAATGGCCCTTGCCATATTATCCGGAATTGGCGCCGTTGAATTTAAACATTGTATTGAAGCGGGGGATGCGGAACGCCTGACCCGCTTGCCGGGCGTCGGCAAAAAGACGGCAGAACGATTGATTGTGGAAATGCGGGACCGCCTGGAAGACTGGCAGGGCACGAGCCCGGCGAGCAAGGACCGGGCCGGCCCACGCGCAAGGGCTGTGGAACCGGCCAACGAGGCCATCAGCGCCTTGATTACTCTGGGCTACAGACCCCAGGAGGCCAGCCGTCTCATCCATGGAGTGGCCGAGAACGACATGGACAGCGAAACCTTGATCCGGGCGGCATTGAGGGCCGCGCTGACTTAGCCTCTGCCATGTATGGAAGCCAATTGACATGAACGAATCCAACCCGGTCATCTCTGCAAACAGTTCGGCGGAAGATAGTGCTGTTGAAAATACTTTAAGGCCGCGGACGCTCAGTGATTACCGGGGCCAGCCGGTTGTCCAGGAACAGATGGAAATTTTTATCAGCGCCGCCAGAAACCGTGCTGAAGCCCTGGATCACGTACTGATTTTCGGTCCCCCCGGCCTGGGAAAAACGACCCTGGCGCATATTATCGCCAATGAGTTGAACGTGAACCTGAGACAGACATCAGGGCCGGTGCTGGAACGCCCCGGCGACCTGGCTGCCCTGCTCACCAACCTGGAACCCAATGACGTGTTGTTCATCGATGAGATACATCGCCTGAGCCCGGTAGTGGAAGAGCTCCTTTACCCGGCAATGGAGGATTACCAGATCGACATAATGATCGGTGAAGGGCCCGCGGCGCGAGCAATCAAGCTGGATGTCCCCCATTTCACTCTGGTCGGCGCCACCACCCGGGCAGGGCTGCTGACTTCACCGTTGCGAGACCGGTTCGGCATCGTGCAACGTCTGGAATTTTACTCCAGCGAGGATCTGGCCGATATAATTATCCGTTCGGCGAATATTCTGGACGTGCCGGTCGCGCCCGCCGGCGCCCGCGAGATCGCCACGCGCGCGCGCGGCACCCCGCGTATTGCCAACAGGTTGCTGCGCCGCGTGCGCGATTACAGCGAGGTCAAGGCAGACGGCAATATCAGTGAAGCAATTGCCACCAGTGCCTTGGACATGTTGAACGTTGATGAGTCCGGCTTTGATATGATGGACCGCAAATTGCTGCTCGCCATCATCCAGAAATTTGACGGCGGCCCGGTGGGGATCGACAGTATTGCGGCCGCGCTGGGTGAAGTAAAAGACACGATAGAAGACGTCATTGAACCGTACCTGATACAGCAGGGATTCATGATGCGTACTGCCCGGGGCCGCGTGGCGACAAAACATGCCTGGGCCCACTTCGGCCTGCCTGTACCGAAAGGACACGCGCCGGAAAATGATTTATTTGATCAATCCATTGCGGACGGATAACCTTGCCGGAAAGACAACCTGATCTCTCCAGATGAAAGAATTCAAGTGGCTTGTACGCGTCTATTATGAAGATACCGATGCCGGTGGCATTGTTTATCACACCTGTTACCTGAAATATATGGAGCGTGCGCGCACTGAATACCTGCGCGCCCTGGGCTACAGCCACGGGCAATTACGCGCAGAAGAAGGCATCCTGTTCGTGGTCAATCGTATTAATATCAACTTCAAAAGACCTGCCGTATTTGACGACGAACTGACCGTTACGGCAGCGCTCGACAAAACCACCGGCGCCAGCCTGATGTTTCACCAGACTATTTGCCGGAATGACGAGGAACTGTGTGAAGCCGATATTGCCGTCGCCTGTCTCAGTGCCGACCGTTACAAACCAAAACGTATGCCATCAACACTACTTGCGGATTTTACCCATGACTCCTGACATGTCCTTTTTTCACTTGATCACCAATGCCAGCCTGCCGGTACAGGCGGTCATGATTATGCTGGTTATCGCGTCCGTCATGTCCTGGACGATGATATTTAAAAAGCGCATCTGGCTGAACCGGGCCAAGCGCGAAGCCGATTTGTTTGAAGAGCGGTTCTGGTCACTCGAAGAATTGACGCCCCTGTATAACCGGATCAGCAAGCAACGCAATGAGGCAAGCGGCATGGAACTGTTGTTCGAGGCCGGGTTCAAGGAATTTGTGCGCCTGCAAAAGCACGGAGGCGTTGTCGCGGATGCGGTCATGGAGGGATCGCAACGGGCCATGCGCGTGGCGTTCAACAAGGAAATTGAAGAACTGGAGGCACACCTGTCATTCCTCGCCACGGTGGGTTCAACCAGTCCGTATATTGGCTTGTTCGGAACGGTATGGGGTATTATGAACAGTTTCCGCGCCTTGGGGAATGTCCAGCAGGCGTCGATTTCCATGGTTGCGCCGGGCATAGCGGAAGCCCTGGTTGCCACTGCGATGGGCCTGTTTGCCGCCATACCCGCGGTGATTGCCTATAACCGGTTTTCCAACGACGTGGAACGGCTGATCAATCGCTATGACACGTTCATGGAAGAGTTCTCCGCCATCCTGCATCGGCAGACCCATGGCTGAAGCCGTACCGATGCGACACCGCAACCGAAAACGCCCCATGTCAGAGATCAACGTCGTTCCCTATATCGACGTCATGCTGGTGTTGTTGATCATATTCATGATTACCGCGCCGTTACTCAGTCAGGGAGTTAAAATAGACCTGCCGCAAGTGCCTTCAGAAGCCTTGCCGGCCAGTGATAATGATCCCGTGATCATAAGCGTGGATGCGGCAGGAAACTTTTTCATCAATTATGGCGAGAACCAGGATCAGCCCGTTACCCCTGAAGTGCTGGTTAATCGGGTCGGCGCATTAATCAAGTATCGTCCCAAACTTCCGGTGCTGGTCAAAGGGGATGTCGACGTCAACTACGGTCGGGTCGTGCAAGCCATGGCCCTGCTGCAGGGCGCCGGCGTGAAGGGTCTCGGGTTGATCACCGAACCGCCGGAACAGTGATGCGCCATGCGTTTTCTGACACTGCGCTCGTTTCTATACTCCCTGGCACTGCACGTAGTCGTTATCACGGCCCTGGTCGTTAATTTTGATAGCGCGCGCCGGCCTGTCTTCAAACCGCAGCCCAGGGAAAACATAGTTGAAGCGGTCACCGTGGATGACAAGGCCGTTGAAAAAGAACTGCAGCGGCTCAGGGAACTGGAGCAGGAAAAGCAACGGGCCATGGAGAAAAAACTGAAAGACCTGGAGCGGCAGGCCGACGCGGTGGAGAAAAAGAGGAAAGAGGAAGAGAAACGCAAGCGGGCCGCGGAACAACAACGTAAGGAAGAGGAACAGCGCAGGACTGAAGCTGAGCGGAAGCGCAAGGAGGAAGAACGCAAGACCGCGGTGGAGCGAGAGCGTATCAAACAGGAAAAGCGCAAGGCCGAAGCTGACTTGAAACGGATTGAAGAAGAGAACCGCAAAGCCGAAGCAGAGCGAAAACGCATCGAACAGGAAAAGCGCAAGGCTGAGGCGGAACAGAAAAGGAAACAAGAGGAAAAGAAAAAGAAAGAGGCCGAGCAAGCAATGCGGCAACAACTCGCCCAGGAACAACGCAACCAGGATAAGAAAACCCTGCAAAATATTGTTGCGGAGATTTATCAGGTAGTGACAGGAAACTTTAATAAAACCGGCTTGCCTAAAGGACTGGAATGCGTATTATCAGTACAAACCATCCCCGGCGGTGAGGTGATCAGCGTGACAGTAAATAAATCAAGCGGCAATGAAGTTTTTGACCGGAGGGCCGTCACCGCGGTTGAGAAGGCCTCCCCGCTGCCGTTGCCCGAGGACCCGGCCACGTTCGACAGGTTGAGCCTCAGAAAATTCAATTTCAGATTTAAACCCAAGGATTAATGACGTGAGTTACATTTGCCGCCTGTTGATGGTGTTACTGTCAATCATGCCCCAGCTCCAGGCTCAGGGGGAACTGGAAATATTTATCGATACTGGTGTTGAAAATACGTTGCCAATCGCCGTTATACCGTTTGGCTGGAACGGCGCGCCCGACACGCAGCCGATAGATTTTCATAGGACAATTGCCAACGACCTGGCAAGAAGCGGGCGCTTCGCTACCATGGACGATGCAGAGATGCCACAACAGCCGGTGGAATTCGCACATGTCAATTTCAGGGACTGGCAGTTATTACGCATGGAAAACATCGTCATCGGTAACCTGGCACGGAATGAGACGGGCGACTTTGACATCGAATTCAGGCTGCTTGACGTCTACAAGGGGGTGCAGATCACCGGGTTTCGGATCAAGGCAACGAGCAAACAGCTGCGCCGTACCGCGCACCGTATCAGCGATATCATATTCGAAAAGCTGACTGGCGTGCGTGGCGCATTCGATACCCGAATTGCCTATGTTACGGTCCGGCAGAATGCGGCCGGGGAAGAACGCCATAGCCTGCAAGTCGCCGATGCTGACGGCTTTAACCCACAGGTGCTGCTCGAATCGGACCAGTCCCTGATGTCACCGGCCTGGTCGCCGGACGGCCAGTACCTGGCCTACGTATCTTTCGAAGGGAACAACTCATCGGTATTTGTGCAGAACATCCGTACCGGAGAGAGAAATGAAGTAGCTTCTTACGAGGGTATCAACAGCGCGCCGGCGTTCTCCCCCGACGGCGGGCGACTGGCAATGACACTGTCAAAAGACGGCGATCCGGAAATCTTTGTACTGCACCTGTCCACTAACTCGTTGCAGCGTATAACCCATAATCGAGCCATTGATACGGAGCCGAACTGGTCGCCGGACGGCAGCAAACTCATTTTTACTTCCGACCGGGGCGGCACGCCGCAGATTTACGAGGTAGACCTGCAAGAGGGCATGCCCAGGAGACTTACTTTTGAGGGGTCTTATTTCGCCCGCCCGCGTTATGCCCCGGACGGCTCCGGTATCACCTTGGTAAATGGTACCGGCGGCGCCTACAGGATTTCTTATCTCGACCTTGACAGCGGCAACCTGAGTGTCCTGACAAATAGCCGACTGGACGAATCGCCCAGTTTTTCGCCTAACGGCAGCATGATCATCTATGCTACCAACGGCCGTCACGGTTCTGAATTGGCGGCTGTCTCGGCCGATGGCAGCGTGCACCAGAGGCTGGCCTTGCAGGACGGCCAGGTACGGGAACCCGCCTGGGGGCCATACCCGTCGGACTGAATTTGAATCAACTTATCCCGTAATGAATGCTATCCTTATGTCTTTGAAACCGGAGAACGATTATGATCAAGAATACCCTGCTGTTGCTTTCATTAGGCTTGTTTGTCACGGCCTGTACCACAACCCCCGAAAAAGACGTGGCTCCCGAGGTTGTCGACAAGTCTGACAGCGCAGGCATGACAGATGACGGCACCGCTGATGCGGGAAGCGAAGCACAGTCATTCGGTGCAGGGGAAGATCAGGCCAGCGCTCTGCAGCAACTGGATGATCCGGAAAGCCTGTTGTCCGTGCGCATCATTTATTTTGATTATGACAGCAGCACAGTACTGTTACAATTTGAGGAGATCATCCGGTCCCATGCCGGTTTTCTGCAAGCCAACCCCGGGGTGACGATGACACTGGAAGGACATGCCGATGAGCGCGGCACCCGTGAATACAACCTTGCCCTGAGTGAGCGGCGTGCAAACGCAGTCAAAAAACAACTGGTCGTGCTGGGCGCGTCCCCGGACCAGGTCAGGACCGTGAGTTACGGTGAGGAACGGCCCGCCGATCCCGGCCATGATGAACAGGCCTGGGCGCTGAACAGGCGGGTGGAGTTCGTTTACTGAGCCGAGAACGATGTGGGCTAAAAGACAGGCGCTTATCCTGCTTATCGCCGCGCAGGCCGGCGCTATCGGAGTGGGCGCCGAAGAAGCCGTGGACCCCGATGCGGTTCTCCTGACTCGCCTTGAGAGTATCGAGGAATTGCTGTCCAACCAGGGCTTGCTGGAGATGTTGCAGCAGATGGAAACCCTGGAGCAGGAAATCAGTCGTCTGCGCGGTGAGTTGGAAGTACAAAACCATGTGCTTGAGCAGATAAAAAAACGCCAACGTGACTTATACAAGGATATAGACAGACGCCTGCAGCGTTTCGAAAACCCGCTGACGACCACTACTGAGGCAGCGACCGGAGGAACTGAACCGCCGTTGCAGACCCTGTCTCCCATCACCGATCCGGAAACAACAAACGCAGAGTTGCAGGACGAAACGCCGCTGACACTGGAGCTGGTTGACCAAGGGCCGGAGGCAGGGTCAACAGGCGAGGATGTTGTCCCCTTGACCACGCCACCGGCGCCGGTTTCCGAGCCGGAAGGAACCGGGGCGGCGACAGACTCCGCGCAGGAGATGACGCTGTCTGAAGCGCCTGAAGAGGCCGACGATGCCATGCCTGCCGAAGTGGACCCGGAACGGATTCAAGCGGATTACCAAAACGCCTTCAACCTGTTGAAACAGTCCCGTTATGACCGGTCCATCACGGCATTTCGTGAATTCCTGGCGCGTTATCCTGACACTGAATACGCCGATAAAGCCCAGTTCTGGCTGGCTGAGGCATATCATGTAAACAGCCGCTTCGACCAGGCGCTGGTTGAATATAACGTTCTGCTGCAGAATTATCCCGAGAGCCGGAAGCTGGCCCAGGCAAGATTGAAGGCCGCTTTCTGTCAACTCGAACTGGGGCAGATTGAACCGGCAAAACAGCAGCTGGAGGACTTGATTCAACAATACCCCGGCACGACAGCCGCCCGCTTGGCCCAGGATCGGCTGAAAAAAATTGCAACGGTGGCAGCACCCGCAGACATGACCCCGGTCAACTGAGAAGAGTTTGTCGGATCGTATGGGTCGCTGTGAAGCAATCCACAATGGAATCCGTTACTCGATTGAGTACAACAATCAAATGATTTGTGAATTGGGACACAGTTCAGTTCAGCGTACTTGGCCAGAGCGGAGGCTATACTGTCGTCCTGTTTCATTGAAACCTGGAGGATCACATCGTGCGCGCCACAGCTGAGTCCGTTCCGGCGCCGAGCCGGATTGCTGTTATTACCTTGGGGAGAACGCCTTGACGTACCCGACTTTTGATGAGGACGAAGGCGAACAGGCGGATGCCTGGACTCTAGCGCACCCTCCGGACCTGGTGGTGGAAGTGGAGGTGACACACTTTGATGAGGCTAAACAGATCTTCTACCGGGACTTGGGTGTGCCCGAGTACTGGCATTTGGAGCGGATGCCCTGGGTCCGTTGTGAGAAAGGAAAATCCGTGGAAGTAAACACTCATTCCGATACGAACCACCTGATGGCCATTCCCTGGTTCAACGTAGAGAAAGAGGATTTTTGCCAGAACCTGGCCGCGGCGTTGCTCACTTGAACCGACGCCGGGGATGTGGATCTTCCATGGGAGTACGCACACGGCCTGTTTCGTGACAGCCCTCACATCTGGATTGACGCAGGCTTTGATCCAGTGCCGGCGACAGATCAATTCCTGTCCGCGCCACGAAGCCGGTTTCGTTACAAGTGATAACCCCTGGCATGTGATAAACTGATGTGTATGAAAAACATGAGGTGATGACAGTGAGCAGGTTCTGGGTCGGTGCCGATCCCGACGGGCTTTGCGGAACGATTTGAAATTCCCACCGGTTGTTGGAGAGACGACGAACATCAGCGGGATGCCACGATCGGCGCTGTTTGCGCAAGGGAGGGGTTCGAGGGCGCTGGCCCGGCAACGTTATGAGTCAGAGCAGGATCCGTGTTATGAGTTAGAGCAGGATCCGTCCAGTTACTGGCTTGCGCCGATGTGCTATTTCTGGCCGGAATCGCTCTAAGGCCACCCGTTGCGTACCAGACAAAAAGGCACGTACCTGGTCGACTGTCGTTAAGTCGTTTGCATTCATGATTGTTTTCATCCTCCTATCATGACAAATCGTCAGGACAGACGATTTGCACGGCGGAGCCGCCTGAGGGTTGCACACAGGGATGGGCGCAATGAGCAGAAACGCAGATTATTTCAGGCTCATTTCATATTGGAAAATACTTGATGTGGCGCAATCATCAAAATGATGCTATACTGCCCCCCCAGATACACTATTTCAACACAGGGGCAACATGAATCAGACATCACATCAGTCGGCTTCCCGCAGCCAGCACATAGAAGGCATAGACATCCCAACAATGGTGTTCACAGACCGGGTTTCACTTATTCAGGCTGCACGCAGGGGACTATCTGGCGACGTGGTTAAACAGGCGGTCGGAATTCTGGGACACCGCGAGGTGTTCGTTCGTCTGCTGGAAACGACCGGGGGAAACCTGAACCGGTATTTCCGTCGCAAGACACTCAGTCCGTCCCAGTCCGAAGGCATCCTTGACATGCTGTGTGTCTTTGCCAAGGCTGTATCGGTCTTCGGCGATATCGACAGGGCGGGTGAATGGCTGGAGACTGCTATCCCGGCTCTGGGCGGGCACAGTCCTCTGGACATGTGTGACACCTTTGCCGGTCGCGCAATGGTGCAGGGTGCGTTGCGAAAGATAGAGTACGGCGAATTCACCTGATGCGGCTGTACCGCATCTGTCCTGAAAACCTGCTGGAGAATTACAGCGGACGGGGAGCAAGCTTTCAGGACGGGGGCCGCTGGAACAGGGCGGGGTTGCCGATCCTGTATTTTGCCTGCTCCGCCGGCGTGGCCATGCTGGAGATGGCCAACTACCTGCGCTCACCGCGGCTGGTCCCGAAAAGCTATCGTCTGGGGATCTACGAGACAGACGGCGATATCAGCTTTGAACAGTGGGGGATTGAAGACCTGCCGACAGGCTGGAACGGTTATCCATACCCTGCCGTGACTCAGGAACTGGGTAGCCGCTGGCTCCAGGCAGCGACCTCGGCACTACTTCTTGTGCCGAGCGCCGCGATACCGGGCGGGTTGGAGAACATCTCTCTGGTCAATCCGGTACACCCTGGTTCACGGACGCTGACACTTGTTTCGATTGAAACAGTCATCTTCAACAAGCGGGCGTTTTCGTCTGAAAATTAAGCAGGCCCGCCTGAGTGAACTGGTGAAGACCGTTCAGCAGAATGGGCCGCAGCAGATCACGGTACACGGCAAGCCTGCTGCTAAGGCATTCTGTACAAATAAAGGGAATAGGGGGAGTATAGCCATGAACATCCAAATTGTTGTTTTGGCCATCTGTTTTTCAGCCGAGGGCAGGCCACCCATCCCTGTCTTATCGCCCTGACCCCGTTAATCTGCCCGGTATGATCCCAATCCGGCGTGAGCGCGCGATAACCTACCCGATACAAGGGTGAACCCTGGCTCATTGCTATGGAGTAAGGCACTACAAACAGGCAGAATGCGCCTTGAATGCCCGTTTCAAATCTCTAACGCGGAATTTGGGCAGCTCAGAGTGTACTTGGTCAGAGCGGATGCTATACTGTCGCCCTGTTTCATTGAAACCTGGAGGATCACATCGTGCGCGCCACAGCTGAGTCCGTTCCGGCGCCTGGTCCGGAGATGTTGACCCTGAGAACCGGTTCAATGGGCTCTCGCTATATTGCTTTTTATGCCGACCCCGGGACAGTTCTGGCGCTTGCTCGGCTGCATCTGGAGGACGCTTTCCGCCGGGTCGTACTTGATCCGGTACGCGGATTGGTCCTTTTGATGACCCCTGGACGGACTCATGAAGGGTTGGCTAGCCGTATTGATTTCGTAGTACAGGAAACCGCGACGTTCCTGAATCTGGATTGCGAGCCCCTCCGTGCCACCCGCTGGCGCCGACCGACTGACCCGCCGGATACCGGCGCCGAGCCGGATTGCTGTTATTACCTTGGGGAGAACGCCTTGACGTACCAGACTTTTGATGAGGACGAAGGCGAACAGGCGGATGCCTGGACTCTAGCGCACCCTCCGGACCTGGTGGTGGAAGTGGAGGTGACACACTTTGATAAGGCTAAACAGATCTTCTACCGGGACTTGGGTGTGCCCGAGTACTGGCATTTGGAGCGGATGCCGGACCGGACGTTGCACGCTGTTTTCCTGGACCTCCGGGCGCCAGGCAGCCCAACCCCTCTGACTGAGTCCCGGTTACTGTCCGGGCTGACACCAGCCGCGCTCAGCGCGTCCGTACGGGCAATGAAGAAATGTGCTTTTCGGGAGCGCCGGGATATGCTGCTGACGCTACTGCGGGAGCATGGAGTGGCGGTTGTCCTCTCTGCGCCGGGCGGATCGACGTCTACATGAACCAAAGTATATAACTCTCTGATTAAGTATTAGTCCGGATTTCTCAGGCCGCTTGTTGCCAGCGGATACAGGTTTGGATATTTGGGGTCAGAGTAAAAATACAGCAGTTTAGTAAGTGGTAGTGGCTTGTTGTTGGGTATTTTTACTCTGACCCCAAATATCCTTTTCTTTTTCCGGCTCACCCCTCAACCAGACAAATCTGCCAGTGCATAAGGGGACGGATTTGAAATCCGTCCCCGGAGAGATGGAGAGCGCACCTCAAAAATCCTGCGCATTCATTGCGCCCCTCCCCCTGCTCAACTCCATACAGAGCTTGCCCCTGCGGTTGTAAGCAGGGGGGCAGGCTCTGGGCGCAACCCTGCGGGCAGCTGGCCCCGGAGGGGCAAAGTACAGGACGTACTTTGTAAATCGTCTGTCCTGCCGATTTGTCATCGCATCGCCCGGTGAGAAATCCGGGCTAAGCGTATCCATAGATGAGATATGCGGGTTAAACATTCCGATCGGGAATGTTTGAATTCAATTATTTCAATATAACTGGAAAACGCTTTCTGAAAGAATCGACTGACACTGGCAGATAACCTATGGGGGTATAGTTCAGATGAAAAAAATTACCGTATCAGTAGCAATTACCTTATCGCTATTCTCAAGTATCCAGTTCGCACTTGGTCAGATGCTGGAAGAAATCGTAGTCACGGCACAAAAGCGTACCGAGAACTTGCAGGATATTCCTTTCAGTATTACAGCCGTATCAGACGAGACTCTGTCGAGGCTGGGCGCGACAGGAAGCGCGGATTTCCTGAAGAAAATACCCGGCGTGTCATTTCTGGACGTAGGTCCGGGGGTAAATCAATTGACAATACGCGGCGCTTCCGCAACACCGATCAGGCAGGATGCGCCGAATTATAAGGAGAGCGTAGGTGTTTATCTCGATGAAGCGCCCATCGCGCTTGCGCTATTCAATCCCGACCTGGATCCTTACGATGTACAGCGAGTCGAAGTGCTGCGTGGTCCACAGGGGACACTGTTCGGTTCCGGGTCCCTCTCCGGCACGATACGGTATATCAGTAACAAGCCCGATACGGAGGCATTTTCCGGCAATTTGTCCGCCGGTGTTTCCGATATTTCCGACGGTGGCACGGGTTTCGATATTAAAGGAATGGTCAATATTCCCCTCAGCGACTCCATGGCCGTCAGGGCTGTCATGTATCACAATGATTACGCTGGCTTTATCGACCGCATCTCCGCAGTTTCTGCTGCTGGCTCTCGAGTCGGGTGGGTCGATGAAGACGCGAATGACGGCAATAAAACGGGCGGGCGTCTGGCATTTTTGGCTGACGGGGAAAAGGCCTCATTGGACCTGACACTCGTTTACCAGGAAATAGAAGCCGATGCGGTTCCGGCCGACGATATCCTGGTTCTTGACATTCGGGGCGGTGGAAATTTCCCTGCTCCGGGAAAGCGCCGGCAAATACGGGAATTTGACGAAACGAACAGCAATGATTTTTTCATGGCAAATGCAACGTTCACTTATGAATTTGAAAATTTTGAGGTGGTGTCCGCATCGACTTATCTCGAGCGGGACGTGGAAAATACCTTCGATTTCACCCAGGCGTTCGGCGGCTATCCTGCCTACATACTCACCAGTCCCGACTATGGTTTGTTCTACGATCAATTGGGCTACAATATCAAGAGCACTGATATATTTGTAATGGGACTGAATGACAAAACCGACGTGGAGGGTTTTTCACAGGAACTACGAATCGTATCCACCGGTGAGGGCAGGATTGACTGGATTGTCGGCGCGTTTTATCAGGACCAGGAGCGGAATTACTTTCAGACCGGACCACTGCCCGATTTCGAGGCAACTACAGGCGTTGACGTTGTTGCGGACTTCAGTTCCAGCATCCCGGATTCGGCTCTCGATTTCGCAATTGACACCGAACTGGAGCAAATCGCGGTGTTCGGAGAACTCGCGTGGCATGTCACCGACGACATTACCGCGACTGCGGGCCTGCGGTGGTCGGATTACGAAGAATACTCGGCGCAATTATTTGCCGGCTTTCTCGCCGGCAGTCCTGACATCTCGTTCAAAGAAGCTACTACGCAAGATGACAGTTTGAATCCGCGTTTTATTTTGAAATACGATGCAACAGAAAACGTGAGCATATCGGCGCAGGCGTCCCGCGGATTTCGATTAGGGGGAGCCAATGCGCCGCTCCCTGATTTTTGCGGGGATGATTTGAAAAACCTGGGAGTGGGCAGCGAACCGGGGCCATTCAAGTCAGAATCTCTTTGGAACTACGAAGTTTCGGTCAAATCCTCGTTTGCGAACAATCGGCTCGTCCTGAATGCCTCGGCCTATACGATCGATTACCAGAACCTGCAATTGACCGCCATTATGCCTCTGTGCCAGTTTGGGTATATCGTGAACGGGGGAGATGGGTCGAGTGAAGGAATAGAGGTTGAAACAAAAATTTACCCGACGGCCGGTCTGGAAATCTCTTTGGCCTATGGCTATTTGAACGCTGAGTTCGATAACGATTTTACCGGCGCTGCCGCTGCGGGTTTTGGCGCGATAAAAAAGGGCGACAGGTTACCCGGAAGTCCGGAGAATACGTTTAATGCCTCGCTCTATTACGAATTTCCGGTCATGACCCGATATGCAGGCTATCTGTTTGTCGACTATCAATACCAGGATGGTATTTTGAGTCGCGCCAACGATATCCTGAACCCGGTTTTACTGAAACAGGAGTTGGACGGTTATGGTCTGACTTCCGTGCGAGTCGGGCTTGTATCGCAGGACGGAGGCTGGGGTGTTTCCGCCTATATAAACAATGTCTTTGACAAGCTTGGCGATATCTGGTTATACGAAACGTATGGTGGCGCCGGACTACAATCCCTGTTTCGCAATCAGCCGAGGACTATCGGGGCATCCTTCAATTATAATTTCTAGCCCGGATTTCTCACCAGTTGATGCGATGATCGCGCCGGATTTTAGATGTGCGCCTTCCCCCTGCTCAACTCCATACAGGGGCAGGCTCTGGCGCACACCCTACGGGCGCCCTGCGGGCGGCAAAAAGACAAGCGAGGGCGCATCAAGCGCAGTCTGTAATGACGGGATATTGAGAATATTACCATAACTTACTGACAGCACATTGACGTTTCCGATAACAACCAGCGACCTGGTGAGAAATCCGGGCTAGCACTGAAGCGGATGGAAAGAAAAGCGCCTGACGCAGGAAAGTATATTGAGAATGAGTTCGGAGACCGAATCTGGTGTCTCAGTATCGGGGCAGACCGGTCTGATACGGGCAATACACCACTGCTGGTTGTCCACGGCGGGCCAGGATTATCACACCATTATCTGCTTGGTCTGAGTGACCTGGCCACGCACCGTCCTGTCTATTTTTATGATCAACTGGAATGCGGAAATTCGGACCGGCCGCTGAGGCAGGACAATTGGACCTTGGATTACTACGTCTCTGAACTGGAGACAGTTCGAGAAGCCTTGGGACTGGATGATGATATTTATCTTTTGGGGCACTCATGGGGAGGAACTGTCGTCGCCAACCACGCGGCCAGGCAACCGGTTGGATTGCGTGGGCTGGCCCTGGCAAGCCCGTTCATCAGCGAGCCGCGCTGGCGCAGGGATCAATCGATGCTGCGCCGTCGATTGGCGCCTGATATTTATGAGACATTGGATAGCCATGAGAGTGACGGTACTGTCGACAGCGCAGGGTATCTTGCAGCCGTAGAAACATACTCGAATGAGTATTTTTGTCGATTGAAACCGTGGCCCGCGCAATTATCGAAATCATTTGAAATAATCAATCAAAAACAATTCGAGGTCATGTGGGGTTCCACCGATTTCCGCGCGACCGGTAGCCTGAACGGGTATGATTGCAGCGCCGCGTTAAGGAATATCAGCGCGCCGACGCTCTATGTTTGCGGTGAATTCGACCAGGGAACGCCGGCAGCATGCGCAGAATGGGCGAAGCTGACACCGGACGCGCGACTGAGTGTGATTCCCGCTGCCTCACATTGCCTGCATCTTGATCAACGTGAGTGCTTTATGGAAGTGGTAAACCAATTCCTGGCAGCGCTCGATTAGTCCGCATCCGGGCTATCGCCCCATTGCAAAATGGAAAAGGGTAGCGCCTGCCTCGTAGATAAAATGTTTTACCGCTACAAAATGTTCTGAGTGTTCATCAACTGGCGTCATGGGCAGACATTCTTCGCTCTCTCCTGTGAGTACCCGCGCCACGCAGGAGCCGAAATAGGTGCCAGGCCCTATACCACGGCCTGAGTAGCCGAATATACAGAATGCCTGGTCGCCCAAGCGTAGTATCTTAGGTATATGATCAGAAGTCATAGCGATTCGACCGGACCAGGAATAGGCTATGGATTGTTTAACCAGCTGAGGAAACAGTTTAGCGAGTTTACGTCTTGCCCAGTTTCTGTGAATGCCTGATCCTGGATGTTCGAGTCCACCTATACCGCCAACTATGAGCCGCCCGGTACTGTCTAAACGGAACGATGACATGATGGTTGCCGTATCCCAGCACCCTTCACCGTTTGGCAGGATTACCTCAAGCTGAGACTTACGGAGTGGTTTTGTGGCCAACTGAAAATAATGCACAGGAACAAAATGAGGTGATGGCGCTCCATCAGCATTCTGGTGATAGGCATTGGTTGCCAACAACAAAGCGCCTGCACGAACAAGCCCGCTGGTTGTATGAACAATCCAATCATTTCCATCCCGGGTAATGTTTGTTGCAGGGCTCTTTTCATACAGTACCGCTCCGGCTGACTGAGCTGCACGGGCTAGGCCTTGACAATAGGCAAAAGGCTGGATTGTCCCTGCTCGTGAGTCATGCAGAGCCCCCAGGTATGAGGACGTGCCGGTCCGATACATAAGTTCATCTTTCTCGATGAGGGTTACCGGCGCGCCACGTTTGCGATATTGTCGGAAGCGATTTTTTATATCTGCAAGCCCCGCGCTGGAATGGGCGCAGTGAAGAGTGCCCTTCCGCACCAAATCACACTCAATTCCATATTTCTCAATCAAGGAAAATACCAGGTCAGGCGTAGTCATGAGAGCGCTATTAAATCTCACTCCCGCTATTTTCCCCATTTGTTTTTCGATTGTATCGGGCGACAACCATTGACCTGCATTAACCAGGCCGACATTTCGGCCAGACCCGCCGTAACCGATCCTGTGAGCTTCCAGAAGACAGACACTTGCGCCACGTTCGGCGGCGTGCAACGCTGCTGAACAACCTGTGTACCCGCCGCCAATGATAACCAGGTCGGCAATGACATTTTTTCGTAGCTGTGCAGGTTTTATGTTTTCGCACCTGCCGGCCCACCACAAATTTTGACTCATAGTTTCTTTATACTTCCGTCTTATTAAAAGCAACACCGATTTTGTCTGGCTGAAATGGAAACATTGCCCCGGGCCAACAGCTTGCCGCCACATGTGGAGCTTAAGCAGTTTGTGACTGAGTGTAATAATGGACTAAGTATTTCAGAAAGAATTTTCCAGTCATATTGAAATAATTGAATTCAAATATTCCAAAACGGAATGTGATAATCTCAGCCGGAAATCCCTTTGCAATAGATAGCCGACCCTGAAAAATTCTGTTTCAGGCTGCCATTGGTCAGGGAGCAGTTCCGGCGTTTTGCCGAAGATGAAATATGTCAGCGGGCACAGGAATGGCACCGGCAAGACAGTTTAATCCCGCTTGAACTGATCCATAAACTGGCCGGACTGGGCGTTTTTGCGGTCTGTATCCCGGAACAGTATGGCGGTCATGTTTCCGGCAAGCCTGCCATGTGTGTCATTACGGAAGAACTGAGCCGTGGGTCGCTCGGTGTGGGGTCACTGGCTACGCGCTCCGAGATAGCTGCGGAGGGGCTGCCCAATCGGCACTTGCAATCTGCGGGTTAACCCGAAATTTACCGGTGGCTCTCATTTGCTGAAAGCGTCTCAACAGGTCGCTCAACTCTTCGGTCGCCACCATATATCCGACCTCTGTGTGGGGGTAGGTTACGCCCCCGGTCCCTGATGACCCGCAATCAAGAGGTCGGATATATGGCTGCAATATCTATTTTGTCGGCGCGAACATCAGGCCTGCAGAACCGGGGGGAACCAGGTATGAGAAATCCGAGATAGGGGGCGCTCCAAGGATAGGGCACATCAGCGAGGGTGGGACGCTCTCGGCCCCCTGATACGCAGCCCACGACGGGGCGCACCCGACCGCGCTCCGGTATATTTATAGACGAAGCTCGGCGCAGCGGCGTGGATTACCGGACCCCGCTCACAGGATGAAGTCAGCCTCGATCAAACTGTGCAGCCCCACCAGCTCTACCCATAAGTCTTGCCCGCCATTGCCATCCACGTCCACCAACACGTAGGTAACATCATCGTCCTTGCTGCTCGTGTCCGCGCCGCGCTGCACATAACGCACCTCACCCTGATACACGCCGGAGAATGCCTTATCCCCGATAAACGTCAGGCCATTATGGGCAGACAGGTCCAGCCGGTCGCCTTCGCCTTCGGCGCCCGAGAAGTCCAGGATGCGGTCCGGCGGCGACCCCGACCACGAGTCAGTCGTCGAGGTGCCGTAGACAAAGGTATCCGCGCCCGCGCCCCCGGTCATGGTGTCCGTTCCGGCCCCGCCGGTCAGCCGGTCCGCCCCGCTACCCCCGTCCAGAGTGTCCGCCCCGGCTTGGCCGGCCAGCACGTCATCCCCGCCCAGCCCCCGTAGGGTATCGTCTCCAGTCGTCCCGGTCAGCACGTCGTCAGCGGGCGTGCCGTCAGCGGTGGTGGCCGCTATGCCTACCAGGTCTGCCCGCGTCAGACTGTGCAGCCCCACCAGAGTCACCTTGAAGTCTGCCGCGCCATTGCCGTCCAGGTCTGCCTCCACGTCGGTAACGTCATCGTCCGTAGCGTCCGTATCTGCGCCGCGTTGTGCATAACGCACCTCGCCCGCCGTGCTGGAGAAGGCCGTATCCCCGATAAACCTCAGGTCGTTGCCCAGCGCAGAGAAGTCCAGCCGGTCGCCGTCGTTGCCGGTGCCCGAGAAGTCCAGGATGCGGTCCGGGCCCGCCACCGGCGAGTCTGACTTGTTCGTGTACACGAAGGTATCGGCGCCCGTGCCGCCGTCCAGGCTGTCCGCCCCGGCCCCGCCGGTCAGCCGGTCCGCCCCGGTGCCCCCATCGAGGCTGTCCGCCCCGGCTTGGCCGGCCAGTACGTCTGCCCCGGCCAGCCCACGCAGCGTGTTGGCGCCCCCATTGCCCCCCAACTCATCACCCTGTGCCGAGCCGGTCAGGTGTTCAATGCCACGCAACGTGTCGCCCGCAGCCTCCCCGCCCGTGCCGCTGCCCGTGGCCAGGTCCACCTGCACCGCCGCCGCCGAGTTCACATAGGAGGCCGTGTCATGACCGCCTTCGCCCGCCAGCACGTCTGCCCCGGTGCCACCGTCCAGCACGTCATCCCCGCCACTGCCGTATAACTGGTCATCCCCCGCCTCGCCATACAGCCGGTCAGTCCCCCTCAGCCCCACCAGCTTGTCATCCCCGGCGCCGCCCCACAGCCGGTTGGCGCCGTTACTCCCGCGTAATTCATCCGCGTGCGCCGAGCCGCGCAGGTTCTCAATGCTCGTCAGGGTGTCGCCCTGGGCATGACCGCCCGTGGCAGTCCCGGCGCGCAAGTCCACCTGCACCGCCGCATCCGAACCTTCGTAGGAGGCCGTGTCCTCACCCGTCCCCCCGTCCAGGCTGTCCGCCCCGGCCAACCCGGCCAGTACGTCATCCCCGCCCAGCCCGCGCAGGGTATCGTCTCCAGTCGTCCCGGTCAGCACGTCGTCAGCGGGCGTGCCGTCAGCGGTGGTGGCCGCCGCCACGCCCCGGAAGTCCGCCGCCGTCAGCGTATGCAGCCCCACCAGCTTTACCCATAAGTCTTCCATGCCATTGCCGTCCACATCCACCAACACGTAGGTAACGTCATCGTCCTTGCCGTTCGTGCCCGCGCCGCTCTGGATATAACGCACCTCGCCCTGGTGTAATATGCCGGAGAAGGCCTTATCCCCGATAAACCTCAGGCCATTGCGGGCGGACAGGTCCAGCCGGTCGCCTTCACCTTCGGCGCCCGAGAAGTCCAGGATGCGGTCCGGCGGCGACCCAAACAACGAGTCAGTCGTCGAGATGCCGTAGACAAAGGTATCCGCGCCCGCGCCCCCGGTCATGGTGTCCGTTCCGGCCCCGCCGGTCAGCCGGTCATTGCCGGCGCCGCCATCCAGGGTATCTGCCCCGTCCAGCCCGCGCAAGGTATCGTCCCCACGCGTCCCGGTCAGTACGTCGTCTTGGTCCGTGCCGACAAAGGGACCTGCCCATATCAGGTCCGCCCGCGTCAGACTGTGCAGCCCCACCAGCTCTATCTTGAGGTCCGCCGCGCCACCGCCGTCCAGGTCTACCTCCACGTCGGTAACGTCATCGTCCTTGCTGCTCGTGTCCGCGCCGCGCTGGGTATAACGCACCTCGCCCGCCGTGCTGGAGAAGGCCGTATCCCCGATAAACCTCAGGTCGTTGCCCAGCGCCGCCAAGTCCAGCCGGTCGGCTTCCCCCTCGGAACCGGAGAAGTCCATGACCCGGTCCGGGTTCGCCACCGGCGAGTCAGACCTGGCCGCATACACGAAGGTATCCGCGCCCGCGCCCCCAGTCAGCACGTCATCCCCACCACTACCGTACAACTCGTCATCCCCCGCCTCGCCATACAACCGATCAGCGCCACCCAGCCCCACCAGCTTGTCAGCCCCGGCCCGGCCCCACAGCCGGTTGGCGCTATCATCCCCGCGCAACGCATCGTCATAAGCCGAGCCGATGAGATTCTCTATGCCACTCAGCGTGTCACCTTGCGCATGACCGCCCGTCGCCGTGCCCGCGTTCAGGTCCACCCATACCGCCGCATCCGAACTTTCGTAGGTGGCCGTGTCCTCACCCGTGCCGCCATCCAGACGGTCCGCCCCGCCCCGCCCGGCCAGTACGTCATCCCCGCCCAGCCCCTGCAAGGTATCATCCCCACCCCGCCCGGTCAGCACGTCGTCCGAGAGCATGCCGTCAAGGGTGACGCCCGGAGGGGGCGCCACACCCACCAGGTCCGCCGTCGTCAGACCGTGCAACCCTGCCAGCTCTATCTTGAGGTCTGCCTCGCCATCGCCGCTCAGGTCTACCTCTACGTCGGTAACGTCATCGTCCGTGGCGCCTGTGTTCGCGCCGCGCCGGGCATAACGCACCTCACCCGCCGCGCCGGAAAAGGCTGCTTCTTCGATAAACGTCAGACCACCGCCCAGCGCGGAGAGGTCCAGCCGGTCGCCGTTCCCCCGGGCACCCGAGAAGTCCAGGATGCGGTCCGGACCCGCCACAGGCGAGTCCAAGGTGGCAGCGTACACAAACCGGTCCGCGCCGCCCTCGCCCGCCAGCCGGTCCGCCCCGAGGCCGCCTTCCAGCACGTCATTGCCCGGACTGCCGTGCAATTCGTCATCCCCCGTCTCGCCATACAGCCGGTCCGCCCCGCCCATGCCCACCAGCTTGTCAGCCCCAGCCCCGCCCCACAGCCGGTTCGCGTTATCATCCCCGTGCAACTCATCGTCATACGACGACCCGATAAGATCCTCTATGCCACTGAGCCTGTCTCCTTGCGCATGACCACCCGCGGCGCGGCCCGTGTCAAGGCCTACCCGTACCGCCGCGTCCGAGCCTGCATAGGACGCCGTGTCTACACCACCCTCGCCCGCCAGCACGTCCGCCCCGGCGCGGCCATCCAGGACGTCATCCCCGGCCCCGCCCCACAGCCGGTTGGCGTTATCATCCCCGCGCAACGCATCGTCATGGGCCGAGCCGATGAGATTCTCTATGTCACTCAGCGTGTCACCCTCGGCAGGGCCGCCCGTGGCCCTGCCCGTGGCCAGGTCCACCTGCACCCCTGCAGCCGAGACCGCATAAGAGGCCACGTCCTTGCCCGCGCCCCCGTCCAAGGTGTCCGCCCCACCCCGGCCATCCAGGACGTCATCCCCGGCCAGCCCGCGCAGCGTCTCGTCTCCACTCGTCCCGGTCAGCACGTCGTCCGCCGCCGTGCCGGTAACAACAACCGCATCGTCCCCCACCGCCGGGGCGCCGGCGTCAGCCAATACCAGGTCCGCCCGTGTCAGCCGCTGCAGCCCCACCAGCGTTACCTTGAGGTCTGCCGCGCCATCGCCGTCGACGTCCACCGCTACATAGGTCACATCATCCGCATCACTGCTCGTGCCGGCGCCGCGCCGCGTATAACGCACCTCGCCCGCCACGTCGGAAAAGGCAGCCTCCCCGATAAACGTGACACCACCGCCCAGCGCAGAGAAGTCCAGCCGGTCCCCCTCACCCTCAGAACCGGAGAAGTCCAGGATACGGTCCGTGCCCGCCACCGGTGAGTCAGCCGTGACCGTGTACACAAAGGTATCCGCCCCGGCGCTGCCCACCAGGGTATCCGCGCCGGCGCCGCCCACCAGCACGTCATCCCCGGCGCCCCCCTCCAGCCGGTTGGCCACCCCATTGCCGATAAGCAGATCATCCCCCCACCCCGCCACCGCATCCTCAATCACCGTGTTGCGCTCAATCAACCAGTTGCCCTTCAGCCCATACACGTCCGATATGCCCCCGGGCCGCAGGTCAATGCGTTGGTTATTCCTGTCGTTGCGCAGGTCAAGCCGGTCGTGACCATCGGTGTCGTACACCGTCAAGGTCAGCGCGGGAGTATTTGGGTTACCGTGCGCATGAAACACCGGCGTCGTGGCCGAACCAGTGTTCTCAATGAACAGCGGCTCGCCCGACCGGTTGATCGCCACCGCATCGCTATCCCCGTCCCCGTCCAGGTCGGCAAGCGAGACCCCCGTCTTCGGCTTGACCATGATACCGGCGAACGGGTTGTCCGACCCGTGTAAATCTATGAGCTGTAGCGTCGTGCCGACGCTCACGAGGAAGTAGTTGAGGCTCTCTGTGTAATCTCCCACAACGATGTTCATCTTACCGTCCCCGTCCAGGTCGGCAAAAGCAAGTGCAGTCCACCCCTCCGGACTGAAGATGGGGCTAGATCCTGTATCCAACCATCGAGGCGCCGTGGGGCTGCCGACGTTTAGATGGACCTTTATACCGCCACTTCTGGAAGTCCAATGCCACACCACCAGGTCCAGGTCGCCATCGCCATCGACATCACCAAACCCCGGCGCCGCGTCTGGGTTCATAACCACGTGAAGGGCCTGGTTTAGAGAGTGCAAGGGACTATCCCGGCCTGTACGTTCGACAAACTCTGCCGCCTGGGTCGTGCCTATGTTCTCAAAATAACGCAACGAGGGGAGGTCACGGGCCGGTGATACCAGGTCCAGGTCGCCATCCCCGTCGATATCCACCAGCGTTACCGCCCCCGTATCCAACTCAATGGCCGCAAAGGGATTGACCGAGCCCGTGCGTGTTTCCAACTGCGCAAAACTGTCAAAGTCCAGCGGCCCGGTCGCCTCAAAATACAGCAACTGCTGCGTGTTCCGGCCCACAACCACCAGGTCAACGTGCCCGTCTCCGTTCAGGTCGCCCAGCGCCGGCGGCGACTGGAATCGCTCCTGCAGGATATTGTTCGGGGACACCCGGGCCAGCGTATGAAATACCTGCTCCAGGTAGCCCCCCACGTTGGAATTGTAGCCATATACCGTGTCGCCCCCACGCACGCTGGCCGGGGCGCCGTACAGATTCTGTATCGCCAGAATGTCAAGCGGCATCGGGGTGACCGGCCTCGCAAGGCTGGCATCCACAAAGGGATTCTCCTCCTGGTCGAAATAGGACATCAGCGTGGACTGATAGGAGTCGATACGGAATGCGTGATCTGTTTCCCAATCAGCAAAGCCGTCGTAGGGGCCGGCATGACCCAGCCCCAGCGCATGGCCAATCTCGTGCAGGTAGGTGACAAAGGTACGGCTGCCCACCGTGAGGTCATCGTCGTCCATGCCAACACTCGCGAAGGAAGCAACGATCTCGGTGGGGTCTCCTGTCTGGCGCATCGAGTACGCATAGCCTCCCCCAGAAAAGTTATCGTCAATCGTGAGCCGCGCATCGCCCTCCACCAGCTCGAAGCGGATGCCGGTGACAGTCGTCCAGGCCTCCAGGGCCGCGCGGGCCAGCTCTTGCCCGGCGGCGTTCAAGCTGGTGATGTTCACGCTCAGACTCCCGCCGGGGGCGACGTCAAAGGCGCGTGGCGAATTATGTTGATGGAATCCCAGGGTCAGGAACTCGGCCAGCAAATCGGGTTGCGTATTCGGGATAACCGAGAGCAGGTAGTTGCCAGGTTTCTCGACCCCAGAGCCGATGCCGATATAGTAGGTACCGGTCTCGGGGGCGGTGAAGATCAGTTTGAGCTTGGGTGGCTTGCCGGTGTCGCTGTCATCGTCGTATGCAAGACGACGGCCCTGCGCATCGAAGAGTTCGAGCACGCCGTCACCCATATTCCGACGGTTGATGATATTGCCTGCTCCACCATAAAACCCGTTTTCAGTAATCACATACTGGACGTCAGCCTCAAGCTCAATGCGGACCCAGTCCTCGGGGTGGGCCGCTTCCGTCCTGCCGATGAAGTAATCGCCCACTGACATCGTGGCGGGGGTGGCGGTGTTTGCCGTGGCACCGGCTGCTGGCTCTTTGATAATCGGCATGGCAATGTCTCCTCACACGCTGGGCCGTCCGGCCCCGGGCAGACCGGGCCGACAGCCGTTTACCGGACAATTTCCTGCAGAAATTAACACAGCTACAGAACGTTTGTAATAGCCTGGATTTCTTATAAATAATTGGAAAAGAGTCTCAATCCCGTGTATATATGTGAGCTTTATTAGCAGCTTACATAAAAATGGAGAAGAGACCCTATGACGACACAGTGTACTTCAACCCAATTGGAGTTTCAATCCTTCCTGCGAGTATCCACCGTATCCTGTCGGCGTTGGACCCCGACGCACTTGCTTATTGATTTCATCATAAGCGATTTGATTATACGAAATCCATCAAGCATGATTTCAATCAGTATATCTATCTCTGTTTCCGTCATCGGCGTGGAAAGGGCGCCAGTGCAGGTGTCTATCACGATGATCCCGTTATCAAATAAGTGATTGACCAGATTTTTGAGTAAGTTACTTTCCGCTGATGAGAGATAGGCCTCGCGGTAATTCTCCGGTTCCCTGACTTTCACGTGTACTCGAAACATTGACCCGGCGCCAGCCACACAAAAAGGCACGTCGGCCAGCTGAATCGCTTCTGTGATTCCCTGACGCACCCGGTCGCCGAGCGTATTAAGACGCTGAACTGCACGATTGTTATACAATTCCATGCTGGTTAAGCCGGCAACCATCGTAATCGGGTTCGCCGAGAACGTGCCGGATAGCGGAAACAAATATCGATCAGAACGCGGGTCCATCATTTGCATGATGTCCTTGCGTCCGGCTAATGCACCGACAGGAAAACCACCCCCTATCATCTTACCCAGAGCGGTTAAATCCGGGCGAACGTCATACCATTCTTGTGCGCCACCATAGTTTGACCGGAAGGTAATCACTTCATCGTAAACCATCAAAGCATTATTATCACGGGTCCAGTTGTACAGTGTATTGATAAATTCAGAATATACTGGCGACAAACTGACTCGATGGGGTAGTAAATCAACCAATACACACGCTATTTCCTGCGCATGATTATTCAAAATAGTCATGGCGCGGTCAGGATCATTAAATGGAATGACAACCACATCATTTAACGCTGCCGCAGGTGTCCCGGAGACAACGGGCACGCTTGAGGGTTGACCGACGTCACCCCAGCTTTCAGGTGTTGCGGTTTGACTGACTTCCGCATAATCATAGGAACCGTGATAGGAGCCTTCCACTTTGGCGATTTTTGCTCGTCCGGTATAGGCCCTGGCGGCTTTTAAACAGCACATCACCGCTTCAGTCCCTGAATTGACAAAGCGTATTTGTTCAAACGCTTCATTGCGGCTGCATAGATGTTCGGCATAGAGGACTTCGACTTCCGTCGCGATCATGTAAGCAGTGCCTTTATGCAGTTGTTCGGTAACTGCTGCGACCACCGCAGGATGGGCATGGCCATGGATCAATGAGGCCATATTATTGGAGAAATCAATCCGGCTTACGCCATCAATATCAAGCAGGTAACATCCCTGCCCATACTGTGCATACAGCGGATGTGGTTGACGTAATACAGTATTCCGACTACAACCGCCGGGCATAACAGCCAACGCTCTTTGGTATAAGTCGGCGCTTTTAGCCCGCATTTCTCGCAACAGATTTTAAGAGTCTCTGTTTGCCTTTCAGGAGTATCCCGTACATGGAATATAAACCGGCTTCATCATAGAGAACACGATCGTCATAACCACTGAACCAGATCGCGTCGGGATTGCGTCCTACAATCGTCACTTTGCAGCGCTCAGGAGCGGCCGCAGCAGAGCGTAGCAACTTGAAAATCACGACGCCGTTTTCACCCCCTGGAATACCCTCAAGCGGCTCATTCGTTACGGCAGCAACTTCTGTTTTACCTTTATAGTGTGTAATAGACAGACGGGCATGCGCTTCGACACCGGATAATCCTTTTTGTGATTCATTTAAGATATGCCAGGCTTCCTCAATGGGGATATTGAACGCCTTATGTCCAATGATGTCCCGACCACAGAAGAAATAATGATTTTCAACGCCATTGCGTTTTAATTCCCGCTGCATAATACGCAACGCGTCCGGATCATTATTAATGCCATTGATTATGGGCGCCTGATTATCAATATTGACCCAACTGCGTTGCCGCAGGCCCTTTACCGCACGCCTGGTATTATCCAGCCATGTAAGACCACCGGCTGGATTTTCCATATATTGACCATCACCATCCTTTTTCAAAAATTCATCCGGATGGTTAAAGTGAACCATCATTCTCAAGTTGGTCTCCGGATACTCAGCATGAAATTTATCCAACATATCAAAGAATGTGTCATCAAAACGATCCGGGTAAAATGCCATTTCTTTGGTCCCGATACGTATCGATTCAATACCTGCCTGGGCCAGTGCGGCTATCCAGGCAGCGATGTTCTTGTTACTGAGTACCATGGGGTCACCGCCGGACATGAGTATTTCTCTTAGTTTTTCGCGACCTGTATCCGGATGCTTACCGCCATTTTCATGTACCAGTCTGTTATGCTCCTTGATGTAATCAACAATATCCACAATCCGGGCTAAGCCTTTGCGGGCAACGCTACCATCGGGTCTTTCCACTTCTTTTCCGGCAATCAACTCTTCGCGATAACAGAAACGACAATGGGCGGAACAAGTAGATGCCACATAGATAAGCCCCAATTCATATTTGTGTATTAATCCCTCCACAGGACTGTAATCCATTTGTTTGCCGGGGTCAGGGGCGCCTTCAAGATCATAGGTCTCTTTCGGGCTTGCCTTAACCAGCGTTTGCATCGCCTTACTGTTTTTAGCTTGCTCAAAGTAGTGACGGGTAACTTTTACCGGCATGCGTGCTTCAATATCCCGAGCTGTCCCTTTGAGTTCAAGCAATGCTTGCAATTCATTCCTGCTATAGAACGATTGCATCGCTTCCGGCACATTTTTATCAATAAATTTATTCAACCCCTTGATGATCTGACGGTCATATTTACCGTTCTCAACTGAATCCAGGAATGTCAGCTCTTTTGCTGAAGGTTGATATTTTGCTTCTTTAGCCATGATGTCTTCCAGGTAGAAAAGTGAGTTAATATTAATTATATGTCTTTTATTCACATATAATTCTATATAATGGTCTAACCGGCTACATTTATAACGAGAATATTCAATAATGTAAGCTCTCAGAACAATATAAACAAACGAATTTTTTTCACATACATATGAGTATTTGTAACATATAACATGTCAACGCTAAGACGACTCTTGCCCAGTACCAGTATGCTCATTGCTTTCGATGCAGCGGCCCGAACCGGTAGTTTTTCAACAGCAGCACGTGAAATAAACTTAACCCATGGTGCGATCAGTCGACAAGTCCACGCCCTTGAGGGTTTATTGAACGTCAGTCTGTTTGTGCGCGCCGGTAAAACAGTGCAACTGACTGAAACAGGAAAGATCTACGCAGAGGAAATACACCGGGCACTACAGTCAATTCGCAATGCATCCTTGAATGCCATCACCGGCCCGTTGCGTGGAATCTTGAATTTAGCAGTGTTGCCGACTTTTGGGACACGCTGGTTAATCCCACGCTTCCCTTCATTCCTGCAAGACCATCCTGATATCACCGTGAATTTTGTCACCAAGCTGTCACCGTTTGACTTCCAACAAGAAAATCTTCATTCCGCGATTCACTATGGCGAGCCTGATTGGCCAAATACCACCAGTACATTTTTGCTGGAAGAGAAAGTGTTGCCGGCTTGTTCACCGGCATATTTAAAAAATAATCAAATCAAAACCGTTGAAGACATCGCCCAGGTTGCATTGTTACACCTGTCCTCCCGTGCCGATGCCTGGGAAAATTGGTTCACGGCAAATGGTGTTTCCGTGCAACCTGAACCGGGTATGTTGTTTGAGCAGTTTTCCATTCTTATACAGGCCGCCATCGCCGGCATGGGGGTCGCCTTGCTGCCGGAATTTTTGATTCAAAATGAACTCAAACAGGATGAGTTGACGACTATTTCAGAGGCGCCACTAATGAACAGTTCCGGATATTATCTTATCACACCGATTGATAAAGCAGACTATCCCCCTGTTGTTGCATTCCGAGAGTGGTTGCTGAGCTTGAATCGCCCCTCGCCGAGTTAGCGCGAACTCCTGCTGGTTGCACTTATGACTTGTATTCGTGAGGGAATTAGGGTTATATTTTTCACTGTATTGACTGTCTACTGCCAGATATTATGATAACGCCCAGGCGCTTTCTTCCAGCCATTCACTTACTGAGGGCACTGGAAGCTGTGGGACGTACTGGTAGTGTGACCCTTGCCGCACAAGAACTTTCGCTTACTCAGGGCGCTGTCAGTCGGCAAATAGTGCAGCTCGAAGAACTGCTCAATGTTCAACTGTTCGTAAGAGTCAAAAAGAAACTGTTGTTGACGGACGCCGGGCAACAATACGCCCGCGAGATTCGTGATGCATTACGCCTGATCGCAACGTCTTCATTGACGCTGAAGGCCAATCCTGAAGGCGGCTCTGTCAGCCTGGCAACTCCGCCAACCTTGGGCACACGTTGGCTTGCGTCAAGGTTGGCAGACTTCTGCGACAAACACCCGGGCATGACGATTAATTTGACGTCATGGCTTGTGCCATCAGGTTTTCAAAATGAGTCTCTGGATGCTGCGATTACCTACAGAAGCGTTGATTGGCATGGCACGCGGCAGATGAGACTGTTCAAGGAAAAAATCATACCTGCCTGTTCACCGGGTTTTTTGGAACGCTTCCCCATCAACGAACCAGCGGATTTACAGAGCGTGCCGCTGTTGCATCTGAAGTCTCGACCCAACGCCTGGGAGCTGTGGTTCGAATCTCACGGAATTTACCCGGAGCGTGTAACTGGCATGCTGATGGATCAATTCGCAACCATGGCGCAGGTGGCGGCACATAGTCTGGGAGTTGCACTTTTGCCCGAATTCCTGATTGAGGACGAACTGAAAAATAAGCGTCTGCTTTCAGCGTATGGTGATGCGGTATCGAGTGCTGAAGCGTATTACTACCTGGTGTGGCCCCTTGACAGGGATCAATACGTTCCTCTAATTCGGCTGAGGGACTGGCTCTCACAAGTAGCGTAACTTAAGTGCCTCTAAGGCTTTTCAGCTACATCAACGGCAAACGATACACCTTGCGCAAGAGGCAGGTCGCTGGAGTAATTTATTGTGTTTGTTGCCCTGCGCATATAGTTTTTCCACGCATCAGAACCGGATTCTCTGCCGCCTCCGGTTTCCTTTTCACCTCCAAACGCACCCCCAATCTCCGCGCCTGAGGTGCCTATATTGACGTTAGCGATACCACAATCAGAGCCGCTCGATGCCAGGAAGTATTCCGCCTCGCGCACATCAGTAGTAAAAATCGCCGAAGAGAGCCCGGCTCCAACAGCATTATTAAGCTCTATTGCCGCAGCCAGGTTGGAAAATCGCATCACATACAGAATTGGCGCAAACGTCTCACGCAGCACAGGCCCGGTTTGCCCTGACATTTCCACGAGCGCAGGCCGAACATAGTAAGCATTCAGGTTTTCCGCCTCGTTAACGCGCGTTCCTCCAAATACCTTAGCGCCTTCTGTTCGAGCTTCATTGAGCGCCGCCCGCATTTCATTGAATGCCTTTTCATCGATTAAAGGACCAACCTGCGCACCAGTCTTGATTGGGTCACCGATTTTGACGCTTTCATAGGCTGTCTTCAGCTTCAACACAAGGGATTCGTAGACATCGTAATGGACAAAAAGACGCCTCATTGAAGTACATCGTTGCCCGGCTGTTCCGATTGCACTGAAAACGCAGGCACGAACTGCTATGTCCAAGTCAGCGCTTTTACAAACAATGCCGGCATTGTTACCGCCGAGCTCCAGGATCGAGCGGGCAAATCTCTGTGATAGGCGAGGCCCAACCTGACGGCCCATGCGGGTGGAGCCGGTGGCAGATATAAGCGCTACTTGCGGATGTTCAACCAGCGCTTCGCCCGTTTCACGTCCACCGATTATCAGTTCGAACAGCCCTTCAGGGGTATCACCAAACTTGTCCAGGGCGCGCAAGAAAATTGCGCGACAGGCCATTGCAGTCAGCGGGGTTTTCTCCGATGGTTTCCAGACTACGCTATTGCCACACACGAGCGCCAAGGCGGCGTTCCATGACCATACGGCCACCGGAAAATTGAAAGCGCTGATAACGCCTGTCACACCCAGCGGATGCCATACTTCCATCATACGGTGTCCTGGGCGTTCGGTCGCAATCGTCAGACCATACAGTTGACGCGAGAGCCCAAGGGCGAAATCACATATGTCGATCATCTCCTGGACTTCACCAGTCCCTTCTGACGGTATTTTGCCAACCTCGATACAAACCAGGCGGCCTAGATCATCCTTAGCCTTACGGAGTTCGTCTCCCAGCAGCCTCACCAATTCTCCCCGCCTGGGGGCAGGAACAATTCGCCAATCCAGAAACGCCCGGTGTGCCCGATCGATTTGCTCGGAGACCTGATTTGGATCATTGAGCGCAACCCAAGCGATTTTTTCACCATTAAGCGGAGTGAAGACTGGTAACTCTCCACAGTCATGCTGCAACAGCGGCACACCCAGTCGTTTCAATATCCCCTGTACTTCTTTCAGATATGTATTCATTCGTTCTCTTTACCCTGAAACCGTCGTTGCGAAAACGGGAATTTCAAGCGAATTCCCGGTTAGTTGCATCTCAGCAATTCCCGCTAACTCCCGGGACCGAGGGCATCCTGCCTTTGGGTAGGGCGAGACGCCCTCCCTCCCAGGGAAACAGGCCCCGTTATGGTCAGAGCATGCTCGAGACTCCTGGGGGACAGATTTAAATCTGTCCCCCCCGTCTTCTGTATTGACCTCGAGTTAGGGGGAGCTGTGTCTGAGGTGAGTTTACGTTAAGCGTAGCGCTACATACAATTGAGCGTTTGTCATAAACTTATGAGCGCAGGTAATGCTGCGCCGCTCACGTTTGCACGTGTGACTTCCGGTATTTCGTCAAGTTTTAATTTAAGGGTAAAACAATCAACTGAGAAGATACCATCAGTTGGCTATATTTCAGCCAGGTAATCCTTCAGGGCCGCCAGCCGCGCAGGTGTCCCGATATCGAACCAGCGACCGTTATGGAGTTCTCCCGTGACCTGCCGGTCTTGCATTGCCCGGCGTAATACCGGCGCCAGAGGAAATACCTGTTGCCTGATTGAATTAAACAGCGCGGGCTGATAGATACCGATGCCGCTGAATGTGTATCTGGGTTGCCCGGAGCATAAAACCTGCCCCCCCTCAAGGACAAAATCTCCATCGGGATGGTGTGCCGGGTTAGGGACCAGGACCAGGTGGGCCTGACCGGGAGATACCGTTGTCAGTGAATCCAGCGGAAAATCTGTCCAGATATCGCCGTTGATGACCAGGAACGGGTCATCACCTAACAGGGGCAATGCCCGTTTAATACCGCCCCCGGTCTCCAGGGGGTTGTCCCCCTCGGCTGAATAACGGATTGTCACACCGAAGTCGGCGCCGTCGGCGAAGAATGCCTCTATCCGGTCACTGAAGCGGGCGTGATTGATCACCAGCTCGGTAAAGCCCGCCTGCGCCAGGGCCTCCACGTGATATTGCAACAACGGTTTGCCGGCTACAGGCAACAGGGGCTTGGGCAGGTTATCGGTCATGGGGCGCATTCTTTCGCCTCGCCCCGCTGCCAGTATCATCGCCCGCATCAGTTGTTTTAACTGCTATACGGCTGAGGAGACCGACTTGTCCAGGTACAAACCGACAACACCGATAATGATCAGGCAGATACTGACGGATTTGACCATGGTCAACGGTTCGCGAAAATAGACTATGCCCACCAGTGCTACCAGGGCGGTTCCAACGCCTGCCCAAACCGAATAGGCGATGCTGAGGTCGATTCTTTTCAGGGAAAAAGTAAGTGACGTAAATGAGACGGCATAGAAGACGAACAACATGATCGAGGGGATCAACCGGGTAAATCCGTCGGACAGTTTCATACACAGTGTGCCCGCAACTTCCAACAGTATCGCAGCAGCAAGAAAGAACCAGTAAAGCATGTTATCCACTCAAGTCAGCTATGGGAAAAGTACATTGTATCACGTCAATTCATGGTATCCTGTTGCTGATGATTACCGCTATCCCCGACGCATTTTACCGCTGCAAACGTGCGGCAAGACAAGGCCGGATTTGCCGCTGAAGATAAGGCAGGGGAATGGATATCTTTTTTGGAAAACCCGCCTGGATGGGTTACAACCCCATATAAACAAGCCGTGAAGCAGCCTGGCTTTTGCGCCGGTAACAGCCTGGAATATTCTTTCCTTACCGCACTGACAAGCATGGTATCCAAGTCCCGCAAGCGGGCGCCCCGGACACGCGCGCCGGCTCCAATGGTACGGGATGGCGGGAACTCCAGCGCGCAAATTAATGGCTTCCCGGGGACGTCAAAATGTTGATTGCGACGCTTGCTGTGCTCGGCGGTATAGCCTTGCTGGTGCTGGGCGCGGACCGGTTTGTTTCAGGCGCTGCGGGCAGCGCCCGCGCACTGGGGGTGTCGCCCTTTATCATCGGTCTGACCGTAGTCGGTATCGCGACCTCAGTGCCGGAAGTCTTTGTGGGCGTCGTCGCCGCGTGGGAGGAGAAAACCCGTATCGCTATCGGCAATGCCCTGGGCTCCAATATCGCCAACATCGGTATGGTATTGGGCGCCACTGCGTTGTGTTCACCGCTGTTGGTTCAGTCGCAGTCCCTGCGCCGCGAATTTATACTGATGTGTGTGGCAATGCTGATTGCATTGCTGGTAATGCTTGACTTGCACCTGGGTCGCATCGATGGCCTGCTGTTACTGGCCGCGCTGGGGTTGATGCTCATATGGATTGTCAAACAGGCAAGACGCGAGACCCATACCGTGCAAAGGGAAGTGGAAGCGACGCAAGCGCCGGATCTCTTGAAATCCATCATTCTGATGCTGGTCGGATTGCTGGTTCTGTTGATCGGCGCTGAACTGTTGGTGCGCGGTGCGGTCTATATTGCCAGGGGAATTGGTATTGATGACCTGGTAATCGGCCTGACCGTGATTGCGGTCGGGACCAGTTTGCCGGAACTTGCCGCTTCCCTCATGAGTGTTGCCAAAAAAGAAATGGATATCGCCATAGGCAACGTGATCGGTTCCAATATGTTTAATATGCTGATGGTATTGGGCATACCGTGTATTATTTACCCTGATAGTTTCGGCAGGGAAGTCCTGCTGCGGGATTTTCCCGTCATGGCAGGTTTAACCCTGTTGATGTGTTGGATGGTGTTTTATTCCGGCAAAAACAGGTTCAGCCGCTGGGAGGGCGCCGCGTTACTGTGTTGCTTTGCCGGTTACCAGTACTGGTTGTTTCAAGCGTAGCCTGCGAGATGATCGCCCGGCAAGCCGCCGGACCCGAGGCGGGAGAAATACATGTTAGATACTGATAACTTATTGACAACAAGTGGCTTTTCAGCAATGCTGCCGGCACGGCAGGTGATGGTGGATTATGGTGGTCAGGTCTGACAAGCATCCGGACCCGGAAAAACTCAAGGGGTCGGCCCGCGCGGTTATCGAAACGGAGCAACAGGCGGTGAGCGACCTGAAACAACGCATTGACGGACACTTTGTCTGCGCCTGCCGGCTGCTCCTGGAATGCAGTGGCAGGGTTGTGGTGCTGGGCATGGGGAAGTCGGGTCATATCGGCCACAAGATTGCAGCTACCCTGGCCAGCACAGGCACACCGTCTTTTTTTGTCCACCCCGGTGAAGCCGGCCACGGCGACCTGGGCATGATTACCCGGGATGATGTGGTGATTGCCCTGTCCAATTCCGGTGAGACCGGCGAGATTGTAACCTTGTTGCCGGTGATTAAACGCTTGAATATCCCCCTCATCGCGCTGACAGGTAATTCCGCATCCACCCTGGGGAAAGCCGCCGCGGTCTGTCTGGACGTGAGTGTCACCAGGGAAGCCTGTCCGTTGGGTCTGGCGCCTACGGCCAGTACCACAGCCAGCCTGGTCCTGGGAGATGCCCTGGCCGTTGCCCTGCTTGAGGCCCGGGGATTTAATGCCGATGATTTTGCCCGATCCCATCCCGGGGGATCATTGGGAAGGCGTTTGTTATGCGTAAGCGATGTGATGCATCGCGGCACTGACATCCCCCGGGTGGATGAGAAGACCGTACTGAGCCGGACATTGCTGGAAATGAGCGCAAAAGGGCTGGGAATGACAGCAGTGCTTGATGAACAAGGCAAAGTGTCAGGCATATTCACCGATGGTGACCTGCGCCGGACACTGGACGGCGGGTTCGACATGCATACCACCACTACCGAAGAAGTCATGACAAAAAACGCCAGGACCATCAGCGCGACCTGCCTTGCGGCCGAGGCCTTGCGGATGATGGAAGATTACAGAATTAACGCTTTGCTGGTACTGGATGAGGATCGGCAATTGGTTGGCGTTCTGAACATGCACGATCTGCTGCGCGCACAGGTGATCTGACCGGTATGATTCAACGACTGTTTATTCTCGCATTACTGATCGGCGCTGCTGCCGGCAGCGCGGGGCTGTTGAAATGGTTATCCGAGGACCCCGGCAGATATGCCCTTAGCGCCGATGCGCGAGGCCCTGATTATTATATGGAAGACTTTACCACATTGACAATGGACCAGAACGGCAAACCGAAAAACAAACTGTCGGCGGATTATCTGGCGCATTATCCTTACAATGACAGCACCGAACTGGTTATGCCGCGTATGGAAATTTTCCGGGAAGACAAATTTCCTCTGCATATTAACGCAGAAAAAGGTCGCCTGGAGGGAGATGATGATACTATTCTGCTATACGGTATAGTAAAAATGCTAGAATACGATGATACGGGCAACCCAACGCTGGAAGTCAGCACATCCCATATAAAAGTGTCGCTGGAAAATGAATATGCAGAGACAGACAATCATGCAACCATCGTTACCAATAACGCAGTAATTACCGGAACGGGTATGCGTGCATATTTACCCGAGAGTCGATTGGAAGTGATCAAACATGAAAAAACGACCATTAACACTACGCCGGACAGTTAACGCTGTCATCGGGTTGTTGTGCCTGTGCGGATGGCTGACGGCATACCCGTTGTCTACGGACAAAGACCAGCCGATAGAAGTCGAGGCTGACGAAGCAGAACTCGATGATCTGAATAATGTCAGTATCTACCGGGGGAACGTTGTTGTCACACAGGGTTCCATCCATATGACGGGCGACGTTATGACGGTTTATAGTAAGGGTGGAGATGAATTGGACTACATCATCATCGAAGGCAACCCTGCCACATATAAACAATTACCGGACAACAGCACGGTGCATGACCAGGCGAGAGCCATACGGATGGAGTACTATGAGTTGAAAAACCTGGTTGTGTTAATTCGGGATGCCTGGGTGAAACAGGATACTTCAACCCTGGTCGGGGAAAGGATAGAGTATAATACGGAACTCAGTCGGGTGAAGGCCTGGGGTCAAGCCGGGGGTGGAGATTTGCAAACAACGCCCGAGACTAAGAAAAAGAGCCGGGTGAAACTGATTCTGAAGCAGAAAAAGGAAGCCGGTTCATAATCCTGTAGCAATGTTGCATGAGCGTTTTATCCGTCCAACGCATATCTAAGTCATTCCGTTCACGCCAGGTGGTGAGCGATATCAGTCTGACCATCAACAGCAGTGAAATCGTCGGGCTGTTAGGTCCTAACGGGGCGGGCAAGACAACCAGCTTTCACATGATCGTCGGTTTGATCCCCTGTGACAGCGGTGAGATATATCTGGATAATAAGGATATCAGCTTGTTGCCGATGGAAAAACGGGCGCGGCTGGGATTAGGCTATCTGCCCCAGGAATCGTCTATCTTTCGCAAACTCACAGTGGAAGAAAATATCCTGGCCGTCCTGGAGTTACGCAAGAACCTGAGCAAGGCTGAGGCCAAACGCCGGACCGAGGCGCTGTTACATGAGTTTCACGTGTCCCACCTGCGTGACAGCCTGGGCATGAGCCTGTCCGGTGGTGAACGACGGCGCGTAGAGATCGCCCGGGCTCTGGCCACTGAGCCGCAATTCCTGTTGCTTGACGAGCCGTTTGCAGGTATTGACCCCATTTCTATAAATGACATTCAACGAATAACCGGCTACCTGCGGGAAAAGGGCATAGGTATCCTGATTACCGACCACAATGTTTGGGAGGCCCTGGGCGCTTGTAACCGGGTATATATCGTTAATGATGGCAAGATCCTGGCCGAGGGCACGCCGGATGAAATCCTGGCAAATGAAACGGTAAGAGACGTCTACCTGGGTTTCGAGTTCAGGTTATAACCCAAACCCTGATATTGCACCAGTGGATACGCCCTCGTTTGTCTTTTTGGCGCTGGCAGGCACGTGCTCCCTCAATCATAGCTACGGCTATGCTTTCGGTCGCAGGCACCCGCCAGCGCCAAAAACCCTGCGCGATCTTCGCATCCACTGGTGCAATATCAGGGTTAACAAGTTAAGGCATACCCGGTATTTTGCGCTACACTTCAGGATATGAAGCAATCTCTAGATCTCAAATTAAGCCAGGGCCTGACCATGACGCCGCAGTTGCAGCAGGCCATCAGGCTGTTGCAGTTGTCCAGGCTGGAATTGAACCTGGAGGTCCAGGGAGCGCTGGATTCCAATATAATGCTGGAGCTGGACGAAGACGATACAATCGAACTGCACACCGACACGCCGGAACCTGACGCTACGGAGCTCAACGGAGCGGACTATCCGGAAGCATTTGACCATGACAGTATCCCCGAAGACTTGCCGGTGGATACGGTGTGGGAAGACATCTACGATACAACGACCTATTATTCCCATGCCGGCGACTCCGCGGAAAACTACGGACATGAATACCGGGATGATGGGGAGCGCAATCTTCAGCATCATCTGCGCGCACAACTTGACCTTATCACGCTGTCTGTAATCGACAAGGCCATTGCCATTGCCTTGATTGACGGGATCAATGACGACGGTTACCTGGCTGCCAGCCTGGAAGAGATCCGCGCTGCCTTGTCTGCCGATCTGGATACCGAACCGGAACAGATAAAGGAACTGTTACGTTTGATTCAAACGTTTGAACCAGTCGGCGTCGGCGCCCGCGACCTGGCCGAGTGTCTGAGCCTGCAACTGGCGCAACTGGAGCTTGATACCCGTTTGCTGGGAGAAGCCCGAACACTGGTCAGCCGGCACATCCAGTTGCTGGCTGAGCATGATTACAAACAATTGATGAAACGGATGAAACTCAAGCGGGAAGAACTGGAACAAGTGATCGTACTGATCCAGTCCCTGCACCCGCGTCCGGGCAGTCAGGTACAGGAAGCCCATACCGAGTACGTGGTGCCGGACGTGCTGGTCAAGAAGTCCGGCGATGCATGGAAAGTGGAGCTCAACACGGATGCGTTGCCGCGCTTACGTATTAATTCTAACTATGCCGGCATGATTCGCCGCGCCGACAACAGCGCGGATAACCTCTCACTCAAAAATCATTTGCAGGAAGCCCGTTGGTTTATAAAAAGCCTCCAGAGTCGTAGCGAAACGCTGTTGCGGGTTGCCAGCTGTATAGTTGAGAGACAACGCGGGTTCCTGGAATACGGTGAGGAGGCAATGAAGCCGCTGGTACTGCATGACATTGCGGACAGCCTGGGTTTACACGATTCGACCATTTCCCGGGTCACTACCAGAAAGTACATGCATACGCCGAGAGGTGTGTTTGAATTAAAATATTTTTTTTCCAGTCATGTGGGAACAGACCAGGGAGGCACCTGTTCATCGACGGCGATCCGCGCCTTGATCAGAAAACACATACAGGCAGAGAAACCGGGAAAACCGTTGAGTGACAGTAAAATCGTCGAACTGCTGTCGGGGCAGGGCATTCAGGTTGCCCGCAGAACCGTTGCGAAATATCGTGAATCGTTGTCTATTCCGTCATCAAGTGAAAGAAAAAGAGCGAATTTGAGCAAATTCTGATTACCTATCCCTGGAATAAATCCATTGCCGGCCCGGGCATAATCAGGGCATGCGACGCAACAATCCGCTTGTTGTGCTGTTTAGTTAAGAAAACATGCCGCGTTTTATTGTTATTATCTATATAAGCAGGCAACCCAGAACAATCCGGGTTGTTTTGACACTAACTATGATGAGGATAACATGCAAATCAACTTGTCTGGCCACCATTTGGATATCACCCCCGCGTTACGCTCCTATGTTGCGACAAAGCTGCAGCGCATAGAGCGCCATTTTGATCATGTCATTACGGTACACGTTGTTTTGTCGGTTGAAAAAGAACGAAAAAAAGCAGAAGCAACCATACATGTAAACCGTGGTAACCTGTTCGCTGACGCGCAACACAATGACATGTACGCGGCTATTGACAGGTTGATTGACAAACTTGACCGACAAGTGAAAAAACACAAGGAAAAATTATCGGACCACCGCGGATAATATCTCCTTCTCTGCCTGACCGGACATCGGGGCCTGATCCACAAATGCATATATCAGATATTCTAACGAGTGAGCGTATTCAATGTAACGTAAACCTTTCCAGCAAGAAAGCCGTGCTGGAAACCCTTTCGGGGATAATTGCCGGGGCAAGTTCCAACCTGACCGGACAGGATGTTTTTAACAGTCTGTTATCCCGGGAGCGTCTGGGAGGCACCGGTTTGGGCAACGGCATCGCCCTGCCCCACGGGCGATTGAAGAACGGTCTTACCACCATTGCTGCGTTTATAAAGTTGAAACAAGGTGTGGATTACGATGCTTCCGACCATCAACCGGTTGATTTGGTATTTGCTTTGGTGGTGCCGGAACATTCAACCGAGGAACATTTACAGCTGTTGGCGCAGCTTGCCGGGGTGTTCAATCAACCGGAATTCCTGGCGCAACTGAGGAGGGAAGACTCCAATGAGGCCATTTACAGCCTGCTGACCGGTTGACCTGGCTTGCAAAAAGATACCGTTGTAATTATCAATAAGCTGGGTTTGCATGCCCGCGCTGCAGCGCGCTTTGTAGAGATGGCAGCTGCTTTTGAAGCAGATATTGAGGTTAATTCTGGAGAAAAAACCGTCAATGGGAAAAGTATCATGGGCTTGATGATGCTTGCCGCGGCAAGGGGCGCGACCGTGGAATTAACCACTCGAGGCAGAGACGAGGAAAAGGCACTTATGGCGCTGGTGAAATTGATAGAAGATCGATTTGGTGAGGAAATATGACCCTGGCCTTGCACGGTATGGGAGTTTCCCGCGGGATAGCCATCGGTCGCGTGCATATCATCGAACGCGATCGGCTTGATATTCCCGAATACCATATTGAAAAGGATCAGGTTGAGGCTGAAACCGGGCGCCTTGTTGAAGCCATCGCCCAGGCCAAACAACAGTTGCGCGCCATTCGCGAACATATCCCGGCGGCAACCTCCCCGGATATCGCCCCGTTCATAGATACAAACCTGTTGATGCTTGATGATGTAGTCCTGACTCAGGAGCCGATGCGCTTGATCCGAACTGAGGGGTATAACGCGGAGTGGGCCTTGAAATTGCAACGCGACGCCCTGGTACACGTATTCGATGAAATGGAAGATGCCTACCTGCGCACCCGCAAAAACGATATAGACCATGTCGTTAATCGCATCCAGAGGATACTGTTAAAACAGAAACCCTTGCGCCATGAGGAACCCGACAGCCGCCTGAGCGGATATATATTGATAGCAGATGATCTTGCGCCTGCCGATACGGTTTTGATGCAGCACCATAGTATTGTCGCTTTTGTCACCGAATACGGCGGACCCACTTCCCATACCTCTATTCTGGCCCGGAGCCTGGTCATCCCGGCAATCGTCGGCCTGCATGAAGCCAGACGGTTTGCCCGTGAAGATGACCTGGTCATAGTTGACGGCAATGCCGGCGTTATGCTGCTCGATCCCGACGAGCACAGTCTCCGCTATTACCGGCAGCGACAACAGGACGACAGAAAATATTACGCCGGCCTGATACGCTTGAAAGAGACACCTGCGAAAACCCTGGATGATGTTTCGGTCCGGTTACAGGCTAATGTCGAACTGCCGCAGGATTTTGAAATCGTGGGACAGGTCGGCGCCAGTGGGGTAGGATTGTATCGAACGGAATTTTTGTATATGAACCGGGAGTCTCCACCTGAAGAAGAGGAACACTATGAAACTTACCTGTCGGTGCTCGACACCATGGCGGGTTTGCCGCTGACGATCCGGACCATGGACCTGGGAGCCGATAAGCAGGTGGATGGCGGCAGGCAGGTCGGTCCTGTTCAATCAAACCCGGCGTTGGGTTTACGGGCTGTGCGTTTATGCCTGAAAGAGCCGGCGTTATTCAGGCCGCAGCTGCGCGCTATTTTACGCGCTTCGGCCCACGGCAAAGTCCGTTTGATGATCCCCATGCTCTCCAACATGCAGGAAACCCGGCAGGTATTGGAGATGATCGATGAGCTCAAAGTGGAATTGGACGGACAGCAGGTGGAATTTGATGGGAATCTTCCCGTGGGCGCCATGATTGAAGTCCCGGCAGCAGCTATCTGCGCGGATATTTTCGCCGAGCAACTGGATTTCCTGTCAATCGGAACCAATGATTTAATCCAGTACACCATGGCTATTGATCGCGTCAATGACGAGGTGAGTTATCTCTACGAACCCCTGCATCCGGCGGTATTAAGGCTGATACGGATAACACTTGAAGCAGGCGCCAGGGCAAAAATACCAGTCGCCATGTGCGGCGAGATGGCGGGCGACAGCAAGTTTACCCAGCTGTTATTGGGCCTGGGCCTGCGCGAATTCAGTATGCATCCGGCCTACCTGCTCGAAGTAAAAAAAATCATCCTGGAGAGCGATATCAGCAAACTGACAGCCATCGCAGACGCTGCTTTGCAGGCCAGTACCGCCGCAGACGTCGAGAAGCTGCTGGAACCGCTTGAACCCTAGCCTGTCCCCCCGGGATCCCCCCGGTTTTATTTTAGTGCTGTAATATTGTCATGTAAGACTTTATCCTTATAGCTATGCGAGCCAGAGAAGAAAAACTGATTGAATTTCTGGAGGACGGTAACTTTGACCAGGTCAGGTCATTGCTGGAATCTTTCCACCCCTCCGAAGTAGCCGATCTGCTGGAGAGTCTACCGGGGCGTTCCAGGAAAGTACTCTGGGAACTCGTTGACCCGGAAGTAGAAGGTGATGTGCTGACTGAAGTTCAGGACGTCGTCAGGGCTGGCCTGCTCGAACAGATGCAGCCCCAGGAAGTGGCTGAGGTGACCAAGGGACTGGATACGGATGATGCCGCAGACATATTACAGGATTTACCGGAAGAACTGGTGGGTAGTGTCCTGTTGTCAATGGACGCACAAAACCGCGAGCGTATTGCCTCGCTGTTGTCCTATCCTGAAGATACGGCCGGCGGTCTGATGGATACCGACGTCGTCTGGGTGCGCGCAGACGTGTCGCTTGATGTCGTAGCGCGCTACCTGCGGCAACTGGGGGAGGTCCCGGAACACACTGACAGCCTGATGGTCGTGGACCGGGAAAACCATTACCTGGGATTGCTTGCACTGGCGGACGTACTGGTTAATAAATCGGAAGACAGTGTCGGTGAGCATATGTTTGAAGGCGTAGGTATTCCCGCCGACATGCCGGCTGAAGACGTCGCGCGGCTGTTTGAACAGCGTGACCTGATCTCCACAGCCGTGTTGGACGAGGACAGAAACCTGCTGGGCAGGATCACCATTGACGACGTGGTGGACGTGATCCAGGAACAGGCGGAACAGACCATGCGCAGCATGGCCGGTCTGGGTGAAGACGACATATTTGCCTCGGTCCTGTCAAGTACCCGGCGGCGCGCCGTGTGGCTGGGCATCAGCCTGATCAGCGTATTTCTTGCCGCCTGGGTGATCGGCCGGTTTGAGGCCACCATAGAGGAACTGGTGGCGCTGGCTATCCTTATGCCAATCGTCGCCGGAATGGGCGGCATCGCCGGCAGTCAGGCGCTGACCATCTCCGTGCGCGGTTTGGCGCTGGGTCAGATTTCCAGGCAAAATGCCCGTTCGCTTATATTGAAGGAGTCCGCAGTCGGGTTAGTCAACGGCGTGTTATGGGCCACCGTAGTCGGTGTCGTCGTGACCTTGTGGTTCAGTAATAAAGGTCTGGGCCTGATTATCGGGCTGGCCATGATCATCAACCTGATCTGTGCCGCGCTGGCCGGCTCAATGATTCCCCTGATATTGAAAAAGTTCGGCGTTGACCCGGCCATCGCGGGCGGAGTGATCCTGACGACGGTTACGGACGTGGTAGGGTTTATGACCTTCCTTGGCCTCGCCACCGTGTTCCTGTTGCCTTAACGGCGCTTGGTTACCAGCTGAACAACACCCACTGCGGCACGACGAAATCATCGTAAATCACACTCATCCGGGTTTCCATCTGACCGTCTCCATCGCGATCCACCAGGTAATAGGCAGGACCGACTGCGGGGATAATCCTGGTCATATAATGGCGTCCGTCCAGGCGGTATTCTTCAATGATGGCGTCGTCCTTCCGGATAATGGTAACCTGCGGTTCAATAGCCTGGCCGCTCTTTAACGGGTCCGGCAATTCCGGTGGTGCAGGCACGGGAGCAAGCTCTTCATCCGCGTAGTCCTCCGCCGCGAAAGAGCTCATCAGGAACAGGCTGAATAAACAGACGACAAGATATCTCATGGTCTTTTTTCCGGTTTGGTTACAGGATAGTTGAGGAAGATGAAAAGTACACCGATTATTGGGAAGTTTCAAATAATTGTTTCATAATAAGGCCAGATTTATATCCTGTAGCCGGACTATGCCGAAAAAACTATTGACGCTGGTGGATGGGTCCTATTACCTGTTCAGAGCTTATCATGCCATGCCGGGTTTCACGAATGCGGAAAATGAACCGACCGGGGCCATCTACGGCGTCATCAACATGTTGCGCAAATTAATCAGGGATGAACAGCCGGATTATTTCGCCGTCGTTTTTGATGCCAAGGGAAAGACCTTTCGTAACGACCTGTATCCTGAGTATAAAGCCAATCGCCCCCCTGCCCCGCCTGATTTGGTGGCCCAGATTGCGCCATTGCATGAAATTATCCGGGCATTAGGCGTACCGTTGCTGAGTATAGACAATGTGGAAGCGGATGATGTGATTGCAACCCTGGCGGCGCAGGCGGCGCAGGCAGGATTGAAAACCCTTGTTTCCACCGGTGACAAGGACCTGGCGCAGATCGTCGATGATAATATCCACTTGATCAATACCATGAGCAATACCCGCTATGATCGCGCCGCCGTGATCGAGAAATACGGTGTAGCGCCGGAACGTATCGTTGATTACCTCGCCCTGATCGGTGACACATCGGACAATGTACCGGGGATTCCCAAGGTGGGACCGAAGACTGCGGTCAAGTGGTTGGCGGAATACGGCACCCTGGATGACATCATGGCCAATGCGGACAGCTTTCCCGGCAAGGTCGGGGAATATCTGCGTGAGAACCTGAACCGGATTCCCCTGAGCAGACGGCTGGTGACCCTGATAACCGACCTGGAACTGCCGGTCCAACCGCAGCAATTACTGATTACAGATCAGGACAGAATAGCGCTGAGAGAACACTACCGGCGTTGGGGCTTTCGTAGTTGGCTGCCCGATATTAACGGCGGCAGGGCCGCTGTAACTGACGGCCCCGGCTCCGTTGACCTGACCAGCCGTCCCACTGAGAGCAGCCAGGAAGCGCCGCTGCCGGGTGAAAACCTTGACAGCAGTGCGGCTGCGGTCAAGCAGAATTATGAAACGGTTTATAGCGTTGAACAGTTAGAGCGCTGGGTTGACAAATTAGCCGCAGCAGAATTGTTTTCGTTCGATACGGAAACCACATCCCTGGATTATATGCGCGCGGAACTGGTGGGTCTGTCATTTTCCGTCAGGGCAGGTGAGGCGGCTTATGTTCCCGTCGCTCATGATTACGATGGCGCGCCGAAACAGATCTCACGCCGGAAAGTGCTGGAAAAACTGCGCCCCCTGCTGGAATCGGAAAATCATAAGATAGTCGGGCAAAATCTGAAATACGACCGCAACGTACTGGCCAATTACCGGGTTGAATTAAACGGCGTCGCGCATGATTCTATGCTGCAATCCTATGTGCTGAACAGTGTGGGCGCGCGTCATGACATGAACAGCCTGGCGAAGAAATACCTGGGTAAAACCATCACGAGCTATGAAGAAGTTGCCGGTAAAGGAGTCAAACAGGTCTCTTTCAACCAGGTTCCCGTAGAGCAGGCGGCTGCGTATGCGGCGGAAGACGCGGACATTACCCTGCAGTTGCATCAGGCGCTCTGGCCGAAACTGGCCAAAGACCCCGGATTGCGGAATCTTTATACACATATCGAGGTGCCGCTGCTGAGCGTTATTGCGCGCATGGAGCGTAACGGCGTTTGCATCGATACAGACATGCTGTTACAACAAAGTTCGGAACTGGCGGAGCAGATGCTGGAAGCTGAGCGGCAGGCCCACAGCCTGGCAGGTCAAGCGTTCAATATCGGTTCTCCCAAGCAGATACAGGAAATCCTCTATGGAAAACTGCAACTGCCGATCCGGGCGAAGACCCCGACGGGACAACCCTCAACCGCTGAATCCGTTCTGCAGGAACTGGCTGCGGAACATGAGCTGCCGGCATTGATCCTTAAGCACAGGGAGTTGAGCAAATTAAAGTCGACCTATACGGACCGGCTGCCTGAACAGGTTAACCCTGCAACAGGTCGTGTCCATACTTCCTACCACCAGGCCGTGGCGGCTACCGGCCGCTTATCATCATCAGACCCCAACCTGCAGAATATCCCGGTGCGCACACAGGCCGGCAGGAAAATACGCCAGGCCTTTATTGCTGTACCCGGAAACGTACTGCTGGCGGCGGATTATTCCCAGATAGAACTTCGGATCATGGCTCATTTATCAGCTGACCCAGCCTTGTTGGCCGCGTTTGCCGCGGGCAGCGACATTCACCGGGCGACCGCGGCCGAAGTCTTCGGGGTGGGCCTGGCGCAGGTCAACACTGAACAACGCAGGGCGGCCAAGGCTATCAACTTCGGCCTGATTTACGGCATGTCGGCGTTTGGTCTGGCCCGGCAACTGGGCATTGCCAGGGGCGCGGCAAAGCAGTACGTTGACAAATATTTTGAGCGTTACCCCGCAGTGAAGGAATACATGGACGCGACCCGCGTCCGCGCCAGGGAAGCCGGTTATGTTGAAACCGTCTTCAAGCGCCGTTTATATCTGCCCGATATCGACTCCCGCAATGCTGCCAGACGCCAATATGCCGAGCGTACGGCAATCAATGCGCCGATGCAGGGCACCGCGGCCGATATCATAAAACGGGCGATGATCGCGATTGATAAAAAACTGTTGCGGTCCGAGAAAAATATCAGGATGATCATGCAGGTACACGATGAGCTTGTGTTTGAGGCGGCGTCTGCCGAGGTTGTTGAGTATGAACAGGAGATACGCGGGTTGATGGCCGGGGCGGCTTCGCTCAGTGTTCCCCTGATCGTTGATATAGGTATGGGCGCTAACTGGGATGAAGCACATTAGAGAGGGTAAACAAATTTTCCGGTATTGTTGTCATACTATGCTAACATTAATTACAAATGTGCCAGTTTCTCACGTCTCTTTCCCTCTGTTCTTACTTAAGGTAGCAGTGGCGGCTGTCATATAGATCGGGCAGGATATATACCATGCAGTTAATTCCCGCGATCGATATAAAAAACGGCAAATGTGTACGTTTGCGCCAGGGAAATATGAGCGATGAAACAATCTACAACAACGACCCGGTAGAAATGGCGGCAAAATGGGTCGAACTCGGCGCAGAAAGGCTTCATATCATAGATCTTGACGGTGCGGTTTCCGGGCGTCCCGTAAATGCCGATATCATCCACGATATAGCCGAGGAGCATCCGGGTATCGAGATCCAGGCAGGCGGCGGAATTCGTGATGAAGATACGATCCAGACTTACCTGGATGTCGGCGTGAACTACGTGATTATCGGGACCCGCGCGGTGACTACGCCGCATTTTGTTTCCGATATATGTCTTGAATTTCCCGGCCATGTTATTGTCGGCCTCGATGCAAAAAACGGCAAGCTGGCCACAAACGGCTGGTCCAAACTGTCTCACCATGATGTTATCGATATAGCCCAACGGTTCGAACAGGACGGCGTGTCCGCGATCATTTTCACTGACATCGGCCGTGACGGTATGATGAACAGGGTCAATATAGAAACCAGTGTGCAACTTGCCAGGGAAGTAACGATCCCGGTCATTGCCTCAGGCGGAATCAAAGACCTGGAAGATATAAAAGCCTTATGCAATGTTGCCGCCGAGGGCATTGCCGGCGCCATTACCGGGCGCGCCATTTACGAGGGAAGCCTTGACCTTAAAGAAGCCCTGGCCCTGGTTGAGGAGCTTTGCGGAAATCAGGGTACTTGACCCGCAGATCTAAAATCCGGCGCGCGCGGCGTATCAATCGGTAAGTTATGCAGGTTTAGCCGGCGCCATAGTGAATTCCCCTTATCATTGATCTTTTGAGTAATTATGGGCCTTGCAAAACGTATTATTCCGTGCCTGGATGTGGACGCCGGCCGGGTTGTCAAGGGGGTGAGGTTTGTCGATATCAGGGATGCCGGCGATCCGCTGGAAGTGGCGCGCTGTTACGACGAACAGGGCGCCGATGAATTGGCTTTTCTTGATATTACGGCCAGCAACGAGGAAAGAGATACCATGTTGCACGTTGTGGAAGCCGTTGCCGGCCAGGTGTTTATTCCGTTGACCGTGGGGGGCGGCATCCGTACGCTGGAAGATATTCGGCGCTTGTTGAACGCCGGCGCGGACAAAATCAGCATCAATACCGCCGCGGTAAATAACCCGGAATTTGTCCGGGAAGCAACCCGGGAATTCGGTTCGCAGTGTATTGTTGTGGCGCTTGACGCAAAACAGGTCAGTGCTGCCGGCGAACCGTTGCAGTGGCGTGTCTTTACCCATGGAGGCCGTCGGGAGACCGCTCTTGACGCCGTTGCCTGGGCAGAAAAAATGACTCGTTACGGCGCAGGGGAAATTCTCCTGACAAGTATGAACCGGGACGGCACCAGGGACGGTTTTGACCTGCCCCTGACCAGGGCGGTCAGTACCGCCGTCAGTATACCGGTAATCGCATCCGGCGGTGTAGGTAAGCTGGACCACCTGGTTGAAGGTATTATTGCGGGAAAGGCCGACGCAGTGCTGGCAGCCAGCATTTTCCACTTCGGTGAGTACACGGTGGCCCAGGCAAAACAGAAAATGACAGAACACGGCATAGAGGTTAGGAGCTAGATAATGACGCAGGCCCATGATGAGGAGTGGTTGGAGCAAGTCAAATGGAACGCAGACGGTTTGATTCCGGCCATTACCCAGGACTATACCAGCGGTCGGGTGTTGACGCTTGCCTGGATGAACCGCACAGCCCTGCAGCTCACCTGCGCCGAAGGCCGCGCAGTCTATTGGTCCAGGTCAAGGGGCAGGCTATGGCGCAAAGGAGAACAATCGGGGCACGTCCAGGAAGTCAGGGAAATACGGCTGGACTGCGATCATGACACGCTGCTGTTGCGGGTAGACCAGCACGGGGGAATCGCCTGCCATACGGGCCGGGAAAGTTGTTTTTTCCTGCAAAAGACGGAATCAGGCTGGGAGGAAACCGACCCGGTAATTAAAGATCCCGCGGCAATCTACAATAAGTAGGGGGGAGCACTTGAATAATGAATATAATAAATGAACTGGCGGATGTGTTGATTGACCGGAAAGGAGCTGATCCGGAATCGTCTTACGTTGCCGCCCTGTATGCGAAAGGCAGTGCGGGGATACTGGAAAAAATCGATGAAGAGTCAGGTGAACTCGCTGAAGCGGCGACAGCCGGCAAACCACACAATGTCATACACGAAACCGCTGACTTGTGGTTCCATTCCCTGGTTTTGCTGTCCTACCTGGACATCCATCCGGTTGAGGTTTTCTCTGAACTGGAAAGACGCTTTGGCGTATCCGGCCATGAAGAAAAGGCAGGCAGGAAGTAATACTCGGGTTCAGCTTATAATCGCAAAGAGGCTTACACTGTCCTTGAATATTATCAAGCATTATTGCTATTCGTCCAGGGTCATTCCAAAGCCGCCGCTATGTCGTCATACCGGACAAGGATTGTCCGGTATCTGGACACAGGGATGTGAAACTAGACTTTGTTTACTGGATTCCGGTATTCGCCGGAATGACGGACGAGGCGTCTGCCGATTTTGGAATAGCCTGGCTATCCGTCATTTTCTCTGTGTTCTCTGTGTTCTCTGTGGCATAATCTACTGTGCAATTTATTCTGCTGGAGATGAATTATGAGTTTTGGTATCTGGGAACTGGGAATCATAATGGTGATCGTCGCCCTGTTGTTTGGAACCAAAAAGTTGGGCAGCATAGGCGGCGATATCGGCAATGCGATCAAAGGGTTCCGTAATGCAATAAAAGACGACGAGTCTGACGCCGGGAAACAGCCCGCGAACGGCCAGGTCATTGAAGGCGAGGTGGAAAGCGGCCAGAAAGAGAAACCGGCCGAATCCTGATCGCGCCGGTCTGATGTCTCATGTTTGATATCGGTTTCTGGGAGTTGCTGGTCATTGCCATCGTCTCACTGCTGGTAGCCGGCCCCGAGAAACTGCCGGGCCTGGTGCGCGACGTCGGCAGATGGACAGCGAAACTGCGCCGCTATGTGATGCAAGCCAAGTATGAGTTTGAACAGCAGTTGCGAATTGATGAAGTAAAGGATTTTTCCGAACAAGTGGAGCAAATGGACAAGTTGATGGATGTTGCACCGGATAAACACGGCGATATCAAGTCAACCGATAACTGAAGCCTGCTGACTCATGACAGACAGTTCCCCTCGTACTGATAACGATACGGAACAGCCTCTTATCGCCCACCTTGCTGAACTGCGCAACAGGCTGCTGCGCAGCCTGATCTGCGTATTTGTCGTCTTCCTCGGCCTCAGCGTATTCGCCAATGACATCTACGCAATGATAGCCGGCCCGCTGCTGGCGCAATTGCCTGAAGAGAGCAGCATGATCGCCACCGAAGTGGCGGCGCCTTTCCTGGTGCCGTTCAAACTCACCTTCTTTGCTGCCGTGTTCGTGTCCGTGCCTTACCTGTTGTATCAGGCCTGGGCGTTTGTCGCGCCTGGACTGTATCAAAATGAGCGGCGCTTGGTCCTGCCGCTGATATCAAGCAGCGTGATTTTGTTCTACCTGGGTAATGCATTCGCCTTCTTTATCGTGTTCCCTCTGTTGTTCGCGTTCCTGACGTCGTCTGCGCCGGCCGGCGTGACCGTGATGACCGATATCGGCCATTACCTGAATTTTATCCTCAAGATGTTTTTTGCCTTTGGCTTAGCCTTTGAGGTGCCCATTGCCATTATCCTGTTGGTATGGACGGGTATCGCCTCAGTGGATTCGCTGGCAAAAAAACGGCCCTATATTATCGTCGGAGCCTTCACGGTCGGCATGTTATTGACACCGCCGGATATCATATCTCAGGTCTTGCTTGCCGTACCTGTGTGGCTGTTGTTTGAACTGGGCCTGATCCTGGGCCGGTTCGTCAAGCAACGCGGGGAAGCAACGGAAGACAACGCGGCTGACCCCGGGTAGGCGCGTCCGCGCGTGGACCGGCGACATTTTCTCACCCTGCTGGCCGGACTGGGCGGGGCCGGCTGCGGGGCCGGCCCGGTTCTGATAAATCCCTGTCTGCCCGCACGATTGCCTGAGAGCCTGGCAAACCATGACCTGGTGCGACAGGCCTTTGCCGGCCTGCGGCCCGATCATATCTGGGACGGTCACGTTCACCTGCTGGGTCTGGGTGACAGCCGGTCCGGGGCGTGGGTCAGCCCGCACCTACAAAGTCTGCGTCATCCGCGGCAATTTACGCAACTACGCTTTTACCTGAATGCCTCCTGTGCAGAAAAAGCGCGTACGGATCAGAGTTTCATCGAGCGTCTACTTGCCCTTAAACAGGAATTTCCGGCAGGAAGCCGGTTCATGTTGCTGGCGTTTGATTATACTTATGACGAATCCGGAAGTCGGCGTCTCGACCTGAGCGCGTTCCATACTCCTAATGAGTGGGCTGCCCGGCTGCACCGGGAATACCCGCGGGAATTCGAATGGATAGCTTCCGTACATCCCTATCGCACTGATGCAATTGAGGCATTGGACCAGGCGCACAAATCCGGCGCCCGGGCCATTAAATGGCTGCCGTCGGCCATGGGTATAAACCCGGGGGCCGCACGTTGCGATGATTTCTATGCCGCCCTGGTCCGCACCGGCCTGCCCCTGCTGGTTCACGCCGGCGAGGAAAAAGCCGTACACGGCAGCGGGCGGCAGGAATTCGGCAACCCGCTGCTGTTACGCCGGCCCCTGGAACACGGGGTAAGGGTCATCGTGGCGCATTGCGCGTCACTGGGGCAAGGCCGCGATCTGGACAAAGGCGCAGAAGGACCTTTGCGCAGCAATTTCAGCCTGTTTGCGCGCTTAATGAACGAAACGCGCTATGAAGGGAGCCTGTTCGGTGAGATCTCGGCCGTTATCCAGCGCAACAGGAGCGGATCTGTCCTGAAAACGCTGCTCGAAACCGATGCCTGGCACCAGCGTCTGGTTAATGGTTCGGACTATCCCCTGCCGGGCGTCATACCGCTGATTTCGCTGGGAAGGCTGCGCGTCCACGGATTCCTGGGCGAAGCTGAGGCGCAGGTATTGAAAGAGGTGCGCAAACATAACGCCATATTGTTCGATTTCATGCTCAAACGACTGTTACGAAGCGGCGGTAAAAGATTCGGGTCGATGGTCTTTGAAAGCCGACGGATTTATGGATAAGAGTCGACGGTTATTTAGTGCTTTGCCATTGTAAGCAAGCCAGGGTAGGAGGTATTATAATGCTATGGGTTCCGGATGATTTATTCCTCAGGCCGGGACGTACCCATTCATCGGAAAATCATGTCAAGGAGAATAGATAATGTTCGATTCAAGCATAAAGATTGCTGAACAATTCAGTGCGGATGAACACACGGTACTTTTTCATGGGAATTGCCTCGACCTGCTGAAAGAGATACCGGACCGAAGCATACAACTGATAATTACTTCACCTCCTTACAACATCGGCAAGGAATACGAAAAAAAATAAATATCGATACGTATATCAACCAACAGGCTGAAGTGATCAAAGACTGTGTGCGTGTCCTTTCTGATACGGGGAGTATCTGCTGGCAGGTCGGTAATTATGTCGATAACGGTTCAATTATTCCCCTCGATACAATCCTCTATCCGATTTTTACTGACCTGAATTTGATGATGAGGAATAGAATCATCTGGTGTTTTGAACACGGGCTACACTGCACCAGGCGATTTTCCGGTCGCTACGAGACCATTAACTGGTTTACGAGAAAAACCAAAAAGTTCATCTTCAACCTCGACCCGGTGCGGATACCCCAGAAATATCCAGGTAAAAAATATTTTAAAGGTCCGAAGGTTGGACAATACTCCTGCAACCCTCTCGGTAAAAATCCGGGGGATATCTGGGATATACCCAACGTAAAGAATAATCATATAGAGAAAACAGAACATCCGTGCCAGTTTCCGGTAGGATTGATTGAACGCCTCGTTCTATCAATGACAAACGAGGGAGACTGGGTGTTTGACCCCTTCCTCGGAACCGGCACCTCGGTCATTGCCGCGCTTCGTCACAAGAGACGGGGGGCAGGCGCAGAGACTGAAGAGAAATATATCGATATTGCTCAGGACAGAATACAACAGGAAATCAACGGGACATTACGGACAAGACCAATGAATAAACTCAAATATGATCCCTCTACCAGCAACAATAAATTAACTGTGCCGCCATGGGGCAATAACGAAGAAAAAACCGAGCAACCAAGATTGCTGGAAAATCCGGGTGTATATCATTATGAGAATAGTTGAAACCTATTCTCACCTGAACGGCCTCGAATATCTGCTTGTCCACAAATCCCAGCTATGGCAGGAGATACAGGATGTCATACATGAGGTAGACGGAAACGCCTGCAAGACGAAAGTTTCAAAAGAAAAAACCATGAAGGGCCGTTTACTGTACAGCCCGGTCGAAATGAACAAGTCGTTTAAACAACTTCTTGAAGAAAAAGCATGGATGGAAAGCAGGGTCAGTTACTGGGTGACGAAAGATGAGAAATTGATTCGCAAGACACTTGCCATGTCCCCGGAACAGCAAAAGGAAGAGATTGAACAAGCAGGTTCATCCCCGATATTCAGCTACAATCAGACCGATTTTGTTAAAGACAGGGTAGCGATAGAAGTCCAGTTTGGGAAATACTCCTTTGTGGCTTACGACTTGTTTGTCAAACACCTTGCTTTTTTATGGGCGACAAAATTGACGTCGGCATCGAGATATTGCCGATGAAACAACTGCAATCCCAAATGAGTTCCGGGGTATCTTACTACGAAGGGGAGTTATACAATGTTATCAGGCAGGGGCGTGGCGTTCCGGCAGTGCCCCTCGTTATATTAGGGATAGAAGAATAAGAAGTTACCTAATGTGTACTCGTTGTTAATTTCTACTGTACTTACAAAAACGGAGCGGATTTCAAATCTGTTCCCATTTTCTTCCCTGTACTGTTCAGGATGGACATTCCCTTCAGGTCTGTTCCCACGGAAGCTTGTGATAGCGCCAGCCGTTCAGATTGCCCCGGCGTCGATTCTCATCCAGGTCGCCCTCAAAGCCCTGGGCTATGTTCACCGTGTCTTTATAGCCCTGTTCCTCCAGTAACGTCGCTGCGAGCATGGAGCGTTTGCCGCTGCGACACAGGGTCAGGACTGTGACATCCTTGCTTGTCTCCCCAAGTTGTTCGATAACCTTTTCTGCAAAGGCCGGGTCGGTTTGCCAGTCCGGCGCTTCCTGAATGGGGATGTTAACAGCGCCAACAGGGTGGCCCACATAATCGAACTCAACCTTGTCGCGCACGTCCAGCAGGATAGTATCCGGGTTATCCTGAAGCATTTTCCAGGCCTGTTTGGGGGTGACTTCAGCAACCATGTTCTATTCCTCATCAACTCGGGTTAAGGTAAAGGGCGCCATTTTACCACAGTACTTATTATCGACTGGATTCCGGGTCAAGCCCGGAATGACGAACCGGGGCTCAGGCCCGGTTTGCCTTCCTGCATGTCGTAAGCAGGGACGACCTGAGGTCATGCCATGGATGTCTGCCAGCATTGAGAGACCCTGCTTTATTGATTAAGCCCGGCTTGTATATCGGAGATGATGGATTGCGCGGCTTGCAGGGGATCGGATGCCCTGGTGATTGGACGGCCTACAACCAGGTAGTCGGCGCCGCTGGTTATTGCCTGATAAGGGGTCAGGGTGCGTTTGTGATCATCGTAACCGGTGTCGGAAGGCCGGATCCCCGGGGTCACGATGAGGAATTCCCGGTCACGGAAATGGTCCCGCAGGGCGCGCACGGACGAACCGGAAGCGATCAAGCCTTCACAGCCGGCATCCAGGGCCTGTTGTGCCCTGCGTTTGACGACGGTCTCCGTATCTATTGTTGCGCCGTCAGGGGAAAGCTCCTTCAGGTCACTGGCGTCCATACTGGACAATACGGTAAGCATCAGCAGGTAAGGCTTATCGTTGGCGCCGCGTCCCTTTTTTGCCGCATTGACCGTGGCGCTGGCGCCGTTGATGGTCAACAGTTCCAGTCCGCCGGCAAACTCGTTCGGCATATTGGCCAGCGCGGCCTGGACGGTCTGGTCTATATCGTTGATTTTCAGGTCAAGAAAGACCTTGTTGCCTTGCTCCAGCAGGGTTCTGACGAATGCCCAGCCTTCCCCCAGGAACAGTTGCCAGCCTACTTTATAGAAATTGACCGCGCTGCCGAGTTGCCCGATCAACCGGTTGGCTTCTGTGGCGCTATTGAAGTCCAGCGCCACAATCAGCCGCGCCGCCGCGGCCAGGCCGATCGGCAGAAATCTATTTGCCATGAATGCCTCTCATAAGCAGGATGCTAACACATATCAATGGAGCCTTTCACAAGACGCCGTCCTGTTCCAACTGTTGCAGGACATAGCCCGCTGTCAGTTCCTCCAGCTGGGTTGCCCTGTACACGGGTTCACCCCGGTTCAACGACAGGACACGATCGCGTTGGCCGACCGCATGGTTGCGGCGCCAGTTGCTCGGGCCGAACAGGCCGTAGACGGGGATGGAACCGCAAGCCAGCAGGTGCATGGGGCCGGAATCGTTGGTGACGGCAAACTCGGCATGGGACGTCAGGGCCAGCAGTTGCAAAAGTGAGAACTCAGCGGTCGCGTCCACGCCGCTGGTGCGGGCCAGTTCAGCGTTTGTTTGCCGGTCGTCTGCGCCGCCGATCCATAGTGTCAGGCGCTCGCGGCGCGCCAGTGACAGGGCCAGTTCGGCGAAGTAAGGCCAGCGCTTTTCCGGGCGCATGGCGCTGGCGCCCGCGTGCATAATAACGAATTTCCGGTCCGAAAAATCCCGCTGCCGCAACCATGCGTACACCATTTCCCGGTCCGCCTCGGAGGGATAAAGGCGCGGCGCGCCAGCGTCTGAAACAATGCCCGCGGCGTCGAGTATTTCCAGCATCCTGGTATGGATATGGCACTGGCCCGCGTAGTGGCTATGCGGGCGTATGTTGTAGGGATAACGCGGATGGTTTCCGGCCCTTTGCGGAATGCCCGACAGGCCGCACATCACGCCGGTGCGGTCGTTTGACTGCAAATCGTAGACCCGCAGGAAGCGCCTGTTGCGCATCCACAGCACAGTTGCCAGGGTGGCGCGCAGGTTGCTGCGGTCAAAGGTCTTCAGCTCCAGATCAGGCCGGGCCGAAAATAATCCGTCATAGGCGGGACTGGTCAGGAGAGTAACGCGGCGCGGCGCGTGGTGCTGTAAAATTCGTTCGATCAGGCCGGTCGCCATGACCACGTCACCCAGCGCCCCGAGCTTGATAATCAGTATGTCCTTGCGCATCCCGGTTCAGGGCTATGCCGGCCTGTTCAGGCTGTAATCTTTACGGCAACCGTCCCGCCTCTGGCGCAAAAGGCCAGGTACCGGTAGCTGCGCCCCTGTTCCCTGATGAACTCCTGGAACGCCCTGTACTCGTGTTCCCGCCAGTTCGGGTAATTGAAATACTCATCGAAGACGATCACCGTTCCGGTCTCAATACGCGGCGTTAACAAATCGAATACGGTGCGGGTGGAGGAATACAGGTCACAGTCCACGTGCATGAAACGCACAGGCTGGTCATGGTCTTTAAGAAACACGGGCAGGCTCTCGGCAAACAGGCCGTCAAAGATTTTGACGTTTGCCGGCAGGCGCCGGGGGCGACCAGCGAATGCGCCCCGTTTTTCGCTGGTGCCGGCCCAGTCCTCCGGCAGGCCGAGGAAGCTGTCGAAACCGTACACGGTAGCAGCGATCAGCCTGCTCAACAGCCTGATACTGTCGCCTTGAGCCACGCCGAACTCGGCATTCAGCCCAGGGAGATCGGCATGACGCAGGGCGTATTCGAACAACGCTTTCCTGTTGCGGCCGATCAGACAGTGGCGCATGTTTGAGTTTATGTATTCGAGCGTTTCCTGCTTGGCTTGAAGTTGCAGGTCGAACAACAGATCACGGGCATAAAATTTATGCATGAAACGCTGGTACAGGCGTTCCCTGAAATTGCTCAAAGGATTTTTCATCGCCCCCCCCCGGCGGCGCCGGCCTGCTCATACAGGGCCAAAGTCTTGTCCAGCATCTGCTCCAGGGTAAAGGTCCGGTTGGGGGCGATGTGCGGCCGGGCGTTGAGAAAGTCCTGAATTTTCCTGACCGTAGCCGTAATATTCCCCGGTTCCACCAGCCCGTCAGGTTGCAGTTCCTGCAGCACCTCCCTGGCGCCCCCGTGGTCATAAGACACCACCGGGCGGCCCAGCGACAAGGCCTCCAGCGCGGTCCGGCCAAAGGCTTCAGGGACGTTTGCCAGGGACAGGACGATGTCGGATACGCACAGTACCTCGCGCAGGTCGTCGCGGTTGCCCAGGAAAGTAAGGTCGTCTTCCAGGCCGAGCCCAACCGCCCGGCGGCGTAATTCCCTCAGGAACCCCCGGCGGCGCGGGTCCGCGCCGCCGGCGATCAGGCCATGTACGTTCAACCCGGTTTGTTTCAGGACACTCATAATGTCGATGAAGTCCGTATGCCCCTTCCAGCGGGTAATCCGTCCCGGCAGGGTAATCAGCGCCTTGCCCTGCAACTGCGGCCGCTCCGACCGCCAGCGCTCCAGCCAATCAGGGACGGGTGTGTATCCGCAGGGGAATCGCCGGGGATCTACCCCCCGGTGGATGACCGAAACCCTGCCCGGGTCCACCCCGGGGTAATTTGCCAGGATGTAATCATAAATAAACCTGGAGACGGCAATCACCCGCTGGCCCCGGGTCATGACCGCGCTGTAGCGCCCGGCGCGGTAAGGACCGTGTACCGTGGTGATGAATACGGGCCGGTCCTGTGCCGGCATGGTTTTCCAGGCCAGGTAAGCGACCCAGGCCGGCATGCGCGAGCGGGCATGCAGGATATCCACCTTTTCCTCCTGCAGGAAGCGCCGCAATCTGCCCGCTAGCAGCAAGGTGAAGGGCGATTTTTTACCGATCGGCCAGGCATAGTGGCGGGAGCCGTTGCCGCTAAGCTCAGCCATCAGCGCACCGCCGCCGGAGATGACCAGCGAGCGATGACCGCGGCGCGCCAGTTCAGCAGCCACCTCGACAGTCCCGCGTTCGACCCCGCCTGTGTCCAGCGCCGGCAAGGTTTGCAGCACGGTCAAGGGCACGCGCTAGTTCCGGATAACAGTCCCTTGTCCAATAACAGCCGGGCGCAACGGTTGGCTTCATCCAGCGGTCGGGGCGGAGCGGCCAGCATAGCGCCGTCAAGCCAGTCGCGGTACGCGCACACGAAGTGTCCATGCAACAGTTGATCGATTGCCCGGTGCAGTCGTCTTGCGGATTTCCTCGGTACCGGCAACAGCCCCACCCGGCAACCGGCAGTCAGCGCCTCGTAGATCATGGAGATGCTGTCTTCGCTTATCCAGACGTCACGGCTACGCGTCAGCATATCCGCCAGCCAGTCCCGTTCACAACGATCCCACAGGACCACGTCGACCCCATCGGCTTCCAGCCTGATCAGTTCACGGGTCAGTTGCGCGGGCGTTCGGGGGGAACTCGACAAGGTCCAGTGCCGGTCCGAGGCGCGCGTCAGCACCTGCCTGATACTGGACAGCAGCAATGCCGCATCCAGACGGTAATGCCGGGAAGGCCCGCCGACCAGGATAAGGCCGCGTCCCGGATCGTGGTCCTGTCCCGCCTGTAAGGGGTTGACGGCGCCCGTCGTGACGATGACGTTAGCGCGGGCGGGCGGGTCGTCATGGGCCGGCACCAGACAGTAATCAAACCAGCTCAGCGGCAGGCTGGGGCGCATGAGTACGACGGTCCTGGCCCGGTAAGCCCGGCTCAGGGCCAGCATGGTTGTGTGGGTTGCATGGCCGGCGCCGACTACCAACTGCGGCGCCGGCAAGCCGCGCACCCATCCGGTTGTGCAGGTAATACAGGACACAACAGATCGAAGCAACGGCGCTGCCGCCACCTGGTACACCGCCAGTGGCGCGCACCGGCTCAGGGCTTCGACCAGCCCGGACGACTGGCTCAGGTGTCCGCGTTTCCCGTCACTGATCTGCCAGACCACGGCAGGTTCGGTTTCAGCTTGACGGGAGGCGTGGTTCAAACCGTATCAGGCAGTGGATTCCAGCGTGAACTCGGTTCCGCAATATGGGCATTTCGCCATGCCCGTCTCTTCTATCGGCAGGTACACCCGCGGATGGGAATTCCACAAACTCATGTCCGGCAGGGGACAGTGCAGGGGCAGATCCTGCCGGCTGATTTCATAACGCTGCCTGTCGTTCGGCGTATTCGCTCCACTCCGGCTCATATTGCTTGCGCCACCTCACAGGTTTCCGTTACATAGGTCAACCACTCCGGATGCCGGCCCTGACGGCCGGAAACCTGGTCGAAAAACAGGGTCTGTAATTGCCTGGTTACCGGGCCGCGCCGGCCTGTACCGATTACCCGCCTGTCCAGTTCCACCACCGGGGTAACCTCCGCCGCAGTGCCGGTGAAAAACGCCTCATCAGCCACATACACCTCGTCCCGGGTCAGGCGTTTCTCGCGCACTTCCATACCCAGTTCACGGGCGAACACCATGATGGTATCCCGGGTCACCCCTTCCAGGGCCGAAGTCAGGTCCGGCGTATAGATCACGCCGTCCCGCACGATAAAGATATTCTCGCCGCTGCCTTCGGCGACGTAACCTTCGTTGTCCAGCAACAGGGCCTCATCATAACCACAACTGATCGCCTCATGCAATGCAAGTGTGGAATTGATATAGTGACCGGTCGCCTTGGCCTTGCACATGGATATGTTGACGTGGTGCCGGGTGAAAGAGGACGTCTTGATGCGTATCCCCTTTTCCAGCCCGTCATCTCCAAGGTAAGCGCCCCATTCCCAGGCGGCAACCGCCACGTGCACCTGCAGGTTGTCCGCCCGCAAGCCCATTCCCTCGGACCCGTAAAAACAGATCGGCCGGATATAGGCCGCCGTGAGATTGTTCTCCCGCACCACCGTAATACAGGACTCATTAATCTTGTCAATAGTGTAGGGTATGTGCATCCCCAGAATGTGTGCCGAACGGAACATCCGCTGCGTGTGTTCATGCAGCCTGAAGATAGCGGCGCCGTCCGGCGTAGCGTATGCGCGCATGCCCTCGAACACCCCTGTGCCGTAATGCAAGGTGTGGGTAAGCACGTGTATGTTCGCCTCCTTCCAGGGAACCAGCTTGCCGTCGAACCATATCACACCGTCATGATCAGCCATTGTCATGTAGAAATTCTCCTTTAAATATTGTTCACTAAAACCGCAACGCGAGGGTGTCGCGGACAGGTTTTGCAGTACATTCCCCCAGTGTCTGACAAACCCGCCAGCAATTCTAACATTAAACAGCGGAAACCGGAGTAAAACAGCGCCATGGCGAAAAAGCCGCTCCCGCAGTCATTAACACCCTGGCGCAATGGCGCCGGTGCGGGAGAGACTGGCCAGATGCTGTCTGACCAGTTTCACGACAAGGTCTACGGGGATGCTATCGATATTCAGGTCCGGGGTGGCGTACCAGGCGGCGCGCGGTCCCCAGGGGTGGTAGCGTTCCGGGTGACCGGGACCGAACAGGGTGAAAGACGGGGTATTCACGGCGCTGGCTATGTGGCCGAGGCCGGAGTCGTTGCCGATGAACAAGGTCATCTTTTCCATGATAGCGCCGGCCTGCAGCAATGTGGTCCGGCCGCAAAGGTTGATACAGGGTAGCCGGACGCGCCCGGCTATCCGCTCAGCGTGCCGGTTATCCGCGGCATTACCGAGCAGCACGAGCGAGTCAAATTGGCTGCTGAGGGCCTGGGCCAGCAATAGGTATTTATCCGCCGGCCAGATTTTTTTATCCCAGTTCGCGCCCGGGCCTATACACAACCACTTGGCGCCGGTCAGCCTGCCATAGACCTCACTGGCATAATCCCTGTCTGCTTGTCCCGGCCACATGGCGGTCGCCGGGATTTTCTCGTCACCGGCAATTTCTGAGACGGCGGAGAAGTGTTTTTCGACGGCATGAATGTGCTTCCCTGCGGCTGTCTTGATAAGCCGTTTTTCAGCCCTGATCAGACGCGCCAGGATGTCCGTGCGCAAATCGACGATAACATCGTAGCGTTGCCGGCGTAACTTAAACAAAAGTGCCGGGCCGCCGCGCAAAAAAAGTTGTTTTTGTTTGTGATAAATCCGCCCCCTGTAGGGACAGTGCAGGAACAACATGGATGAACGTTTGTCGCTGACAATATCTATGGCCGCAGCTGGATCGAAGTGATGCAAAAACTGCAATACCGGAGTCGTCAACAGCGCATCGCCGATATTACTCAGTGTAATAAATAGAAACTTGCCGTGTTCCCCGCTCACCTGTTAAACCTGTAGCTATGGCGCCCTGGAGTCATGTCCCGAATCCGCTTACTTGCCAATACAGAAGCGGGAAAAAATCTCGCCGAGCAAGTCGTCGGGCGCGTATTCCCCGGTTATCACGCTCAGGCATTGTTGCAGTCTGGCCAGGTCCTCGGCAAACAGCTCAATGGCATGGCGCCGCTGGAACTCCAGGGTGGACTGTTCGAGTATTGCCCCGGCTTCGCTGAGGGCATTGATATGGCGGGTGTGGGCAATAAACGTGTTCTCCGAGCTGTCCGAGCCGATGACGCTGGTTTTGATTTCCTGCTTCAGAGCAGCTATCCCGGCGCCGGTTTTTGCAGAGATATAAACCTGCCGTTCACCACCCGGTCCCCGGGTTGAACCCGCGCTATGACCTGACAGGTCGATTTTGTTAAAGACGTACAACAGGTTCTTTCCCGTGCTGAAATCTGCTGCCATGGCTTGCAGGTCCGGGAGATCGTCTTGGTTCACGTCGGCAATGAGGATGACGGCGTCGGCATGCTCAAGCGCGGATTTTGCGCGCCGTATTCCTTCCTGTTCTATCAGGTTCCCGGCCTCTCTTATCCCCGCCGTATCGATTACCTTGACCGGTATGCCGTCCAGCAGGATCTGTTGTTCTACCGTGTCCCGCGTGGTACCCGGCTGCGGTGAAACGATGGCGCGCTCAACCTGAGCCAGACAGTTCAACAGGCTGGATTTGCCGACGTTGGGTTTGCCGATGAGCGCAATCTTCAAGCCCTCCGCCAGCATCTTGCCGGTTTCTGCCCGGGAGCAGACGTCAGCCAGGCCGCGGCGGCACTGCTCCAGCCTGGTGTGCAGTTCCGTCTCGATCAGGACGTCGATCTCCTCTTCGGGAAAATCCAGCATGGCCTCGACAAACACGCGCAGCTCAACCACTTTTTCCACGAGATCATCAAGCAACGAAGAAAACAATCCCTCCATGGAACGGAGCGCGCTTTGCGCGGCCTGTTCGGAGGCGCTGCTTATCAGGTCCGCCACGGCTTCGGCTTGCAGCAAATCGATTTTATTATTCAGGAAGGCTCTTTCGCTGAATTCACCGGGACGCGCATAGCGGGCGCCCACTGACAGGACGCGTTGCAACAGCAGGTTCATCACAACCGGCCCACCGTGACCGTGCAACTCGGCGATATCCTCGCCGGTGTGAGAGTCGGGCCCTTGAAAAAACAGCGCCATACCGCGATCAAGAACTTGTCCCCGGGCATCATAAAACGCCGTGTACAGGCATTTGCGCGGTACCGGGTTAACCCGGCAAATCGTCGTGAGGATCCTGTTGCTGTCCGGCCCGGACAGTTTCACGATACCGACCCCGCCTTGTCCGGGCGGTGTGGCGATGGCCGCGATGGTATCCGTGTGTTCCGGCGGCCGGAGCTGGACTGGATCGTCACTTGTTGGCAGTAGAGAGGCCCTCTTTTTCCAGGTTTTTCGTGATACGCCATTGCTGGGCAATGGATAAGACGTTGTTGGTGACCCAGTACAGCACCAGTCCGGAAGGAAAAAAAGCGAAGAATACCGTGAACACGAAAGGCAGGGCTTTCATCACTTTCTCCTGCATGGGATCCATCGGCGCGGGATTCAGCCTTTGCTGGATCAACATGGTCGCGCCCATGATGATCGGTAGAACGTAAAAAGGGTCCTTGCTGGACAGGTCATTCAACCAGAAGATAAAATCCGCCTGTCTCAATTCGACGCTTTCCAGCAATACCCAGTACAGGGCGAGAAACACGGGGATCTGAACCAGTATCGGGAAACAGCCGCCGAACGGGTTGATTTTCTCCTCCTTGTAAATCTGCATCATTGCCTGGTTCAAACGGGCGCGATCGTCCTTGTGGCGCGCGCGGATTGCCACCATGCGAGGTTGTACCCGGCGCATATTCGCCATGGATCGATAACCGGCGGCGGACAGGCGGTAAAACAGGACCTTCAACAGGACCGTCACCAGGATGATTGACCAGCCCCAGTTGCCCGTCAACCCGTGCAGCCGCTCCAGGCACCAGAACAGCGGTTTGGCCAGAAACCAGAGGATGCCGTAATCAACAGTCAGTTCCAGGCCGTCCGCCAGTTGTTCCAGTTCGGATTGCTGTTTGGGCCCGACGTAAAGATAGTCGGCCAGTTCACCCTGTTGTCCCGGGGCAAGCCGCAGGGCCGGAGAGACGTTGCCGATTGAGTAATACTGGGAAGAAAACGCGCGGGTGTAGTAACGGTACACAGCCTGCTTGTCGGCGGGGAGAATGGCCGTTAAAAAATAATGCTGAATCATGGCCGCCCAGCCGTTGCTGATAGCCTCGTCCGCCTCCGCGTCTTCCATATCATCGAAGCTGATCTTCTCATAACGGTTATCCGGGCTGGAGAGCACCGCGCCGGTATAAGTATACAGTAATTTCCTGCCTTCTTTAGACGGATCATCCCGTTTTATCTGGGTATACTGGCGACCCTCCCAGTCCGTGTCCGACCCGTTTTCAATGATGTGTTTGAGGTGAATCCGGTAAGAACCGCGCGCGAAAGTGAATACCTTGGTTACCGACACGCCGTCTGCCGATTTCCATGTGAGCGGTACTTCCAGGACGTCCTCGCCTTCGTTAAGAGTGTAGGATGTCCGCCTCGATGAGAACACGTCCTTGTGGGTCGGCGCTGTTTCACCGACGATACCGCTTTGTATGACATGGTACAAACCGGTAGAGTTATTCAGCAGGACAAAAGCCTGGTCCGGGTTATCCAGTGAGATCGGGTAACCCGGCAACTCGGCGAACACGATGGTTCCGCCCCGGTCGATTTTCAGGCGCAATACGTCCGTCTCTACCGTAGTCACAGAGCCGTCCGTCCCCTGCGACGCTTCAGCACCGGGGACAGGCCGTGCTGTCGTGTCGTCCGGCTTTATCTGCGGAATCCCCGGGTCTTCAAAGGGCTGGAGTGCGTCCGGCGCAGCCGCGCCGGCAGGCGCGGCGCCATAATCCCGCTGCCAGGCTTCCCACAGCATGATGGATACCAGCGTCAGCGCCAGGACGAGAATAAATCGTTGTGTATCCATGTATCGTTATCGGCCTGCCGCCATGTACGGGCTAGGGAACGGGGTCGATGCCGCCCGGATGAAAAGGGTGGCAGCGGCACAGGCGCCTGGCGCCCAGCCAGGCGCCGCGCAGCACGCCATGTTTTTCTATGGCTTCGCAGGCGTAGCTGGAACAAGACGGGTAAAATCGGCAGTTCGCGCCCAGGAAAGGGCTGACAAAGCGTTGGTAAAGGCGGATCGCGCCGGTAATTAGCCCGGATTTCTCACCAAGCGATGCGATGATTGCGCCGGATTTTTCCCGCCAGCGGGCGCCTGCGACCGAAAGCATAGTTATGCCTCTGGTTGAGGGAGCACGTGCCCGCTGGCGGGAAAAAGACAAGCGAGGGCGCATCGCTTGGTGAGAAATCCGGGCTACTGTTCGCATTGCATAATCCGTTGCCAATGTGTTCTGAGAGACTGGCTCATAAACCTGCTTTCATGTGACTTTATCTGCCGTTGCGCTAACACCACTATGTCAAGTCCTGACAATATATCCGCGTGGTTGCGGAAACTTTCCCGTATGGTGCGTTTAACCTTGTTTCTGGATACCGCCGCTTTCACCGCCTTCTTGGAAATTGCCAGACCCAGCCGCGCATATGTTCTGCCGTTCCTGCGCGCCAGAATAATAAACTGCGAATCCCGGGAGCGACAGGATGTTTTAAAAACGTTATTGAAATCCGCGGCGCTGTTCAGTCTGTGTTTTCGCTGGAGACGGCGACGTTCAGGTGACACGGATGAACCCGCATATCTCACCCGTTGATGCGCCCTCGCTTGTCTTTTTTACGCCAGTGGGCAGTGTTCATTGCGCCCCTCCCCCTGCTCAACTCCATACAGGGGCAGGCTCTGGGCGCAACCCTGCGGGCGGCTGTCGCCGTGCAAATTGTCTGTCCTGACAATTTGTCCCTCAACCGTAGTGCCCGCTACGCTTTCGGTCGCAGGCGCCCGCTGGCATAAAAAATCCGGCGCAATCATCGCATCAACGGGTAAGATATGCGGGTTAGGCGGACAAGCGCTTCCTGCCTTTGGCTCTGCGCGACTTCAATATCTGCCGCCCGGCTTTGGTGCGCATGCGAACGCGGAAACCGTGACGGCGTTTTCGCTTGATATTGCTGGGCTGGTATGTACGTTTCATTTGCGTTTTTTATTATTTCCGATAATCGTGGGCATTTTACGTTCTTGTTTTCCTGCTTGTCAATGAGAGTGAGGTGTGTATCCGGCAGGCGTGGGGATTTTCTATTGGATAACTCTGTTCAAGGAGTATACACTTTGCGATTCATTCCTGTTTATTATTTATTCCGATGAGAGTGCGAATTTCATAGATGTCAGCCTGGAAAACATGCATGGAACGACTTGCAGGAGAGTTGCCTCCAGAACAGTTCAACACCTGGATTCGTCCGCTGCAGGCCATAGAGGACAAGAACAGATTGCGGCTGTTCGCGCCGAACCGGTTTGTCCTGGATTGGGTCAATGAAAAATACCTGCAGCGCATCGAAGAATTGCTGCATTCGCAGGAACAAGGCCGACAGCCGATCTTGTCGCTTGAGGTCGGCAGCCAGAAGGGCGGCGCCAGACGGCCGCGCCAAACACACGAGACAGTCCTCAATCGCAACTATCTGCCGGAGAACCTTAACCGCAGTTACAGGTTTTCCTCATTCGTGGAGGGAAAGTCGAATCAACTCGCGCGGGCCGCGGCCATACAGGTCGCGGAAAACCCCGGTAGCGCGTACAATCCCTTATTCATGTGCGGCGGCGTCGGCCTTGGCAAAACTCACCTGATGCACGCCATAGGCAATTCCATTCTGAAAGAACGGTCGGGGATGAACGTTGCCTATCTGCACTCGGAACGATTTGTTGCCGACATGGTAAAAGCGCTGCGCCACAATACCATTGACGAGTTCAAGCGCAATTACCGGACATTGGATGTGCTGCTTATTGATGACATACAGTTTTTTGCCGGTAAAGACAGGTCTCAGGAGGAGTTTTTCTATACGTTCAATACACTGCTGGAAGGGGAAAACCAGATAGTCCTGACCTGCGACCGCTACCCGAAAGAGGTTGACGGCATCGAGGACCGACTGAGATCGCGTTTCAGCAGCGGATTGACCGTTGCCATAGAACCGCCGGAATACGAGACCCGGGTTGCCATTGTCAAGTCCAAGGCGGAAAACGCGAAAATTGACCTCCCGGATAACGTGGCTTTTTTTATTGCCAAACGCTTCGTCTCGAACGTGCGCGAACTGGAAGGCGCCTTGAATCGGGTCATCGCCAATTCCAACCTGACCGGGCAGCCTATTGATATTGAGTTCTGCCAACTGGCGCTGCGCGATTTATTACTGTTGCAGGAACGCCAGGTTACTCTGGAGAACATTCAGAAGGTTATCGCCGGGTATTACAAAATCAAGGTCGCGGATTTGCTTTCAAAACGAAGGAGCCGATCCATTGCGCGCCCCAGGCAGGTGGCCATGGCCCTGGCAAAGGAATTAACCAACCACAGCCTTCCTGAGATAGGTGACGCTTTCGGCGGGCGCGATCATACCACTGTACTGCATGCTCACAGAAAGGTCGCCGATTTGCGCCAAAATGACAACAGGGTCGAGGAAGACTACAAGAATCTGCTCAGCATCCTGACTATGTAGTTACACAACAGGCAGGCCGTTCTCAAGAGGGTGTGGGTGCCGGCAGGCTTATCCCCGGGAATAATCGGTGACAGCCTGTCAGCCGATATTTCAAACGAATCGATTTACCGGCAAATATAAACCAGTCAAATCGTCCGGGCCGAACGTCAAAGCGCGTCCCATTTCCTGACATTTTCAGCTATATTTTTCCTTTTTTGTCATATGGATGTAACATGAGGCCTGTCTAATAAGCGCATGCTGAGCAGCGAAGCCAATTTGATGAAAGGCAAAATACTCCTCGTTGAGGATGAGGCCCCCATCAGGGAAATGCTGGGATATACACTCATGAAGGAAGGCTATACGCTGCATGAAGTCGCGAATGTTGAACAGGCCAGGCCGTATCTTACCGATGAAAAACCTGATCTTGTCCTGTTGGACTGGATGCTGCCCGGCATGAGTGGTGTCGATTATGCCAGACGCATCCGCAATAACCCTGACACCAGGGATATCCCGATTATCATGTTGACTGCCCGGGGAGAAGAGACAGACAAGGTGCGCGGACTGGACACCGGGGCCGATGATTACATAACCAAGCCATTCTCAACCAAAGAACTACTGGCGCGCATTCGGGCGGTTATGCGGCGCACAAAAAACCAGGACGCTGACGGAATTATCTCTGTCAGAGGTCTTGTGTTGAATCCGGATACTTTCAGGGTCACCATTGACGAAGCAATAGTAGAGATCAGTCCCACAGAATTTCGGCTACTGCATTTTTTTATTACCCACCCGGAAAGGGTTTATTCCCGCGGTCAATTGCTGGATCAGGTCTGGGGCCAGAACGTCTATGTTGAAGAGCGCACCGTGGATGTTCATATACGGCGGCTGCGCGTGACCCTGGAACCGTACAAATATAATCATTACATTCAAACAGTACGCAGCGTCGGTTATCGTTTCTCCACCAGGAATTAAGTGTGACAAACAATGCGTCCTGACCTGTTACGGCTGGGTTTCGTAGTTCTCCTCTCCGGGTTTGCGGGGTTGCTTGCGGGCAGCGTCTTTGCAGGACTTTCACTTGGATTAATTATTTGCCTGGTCTGGCAATACCGGATGCTGAAAAATATCAGCAAAATCCTGCGCAATGGCAGTGAGCAAAACCTGCCGGACACCCCCGGCGTCGTAAATGAGATAATAAGGGAAATTGATTTCCTGCGTACCCACCATAAACAGCGTGAAGAGAAACTCGCCGGTTTCCTGTCTCGATTTGAAGAAGCAACCGAGGCCCTGCCGGATGCCGTCATCGTCATGGATGATTTCGGCCACGTTGAATGGTCTAATGAAAAAGCCTCCGAGTACCTGGGGATCCGCTGTCCGAGGGACCGGGGACAGCGTTTTTTCCATCTTATCAGGCAGCCCGAGTTGTTGAATTATCTGGCCGATGTAGACAAACACAATTCACACCAAAGTCTTGTTATCGCATCCCCGGTAGATGAAGACATCAGTCTGGAAATCAGGATTATCAGGTATGCCGGGTCTTCCCTGTTGCTGGTTGCAGGAAATGTTACGGACATCCAGCGCACCAATCGTATGCGCAAGGATTTTATCGCCAATGCCTCGCATGAATTGAGGACGCCACTCACAGTGATATCCGGTTATCTTGAAGCCATTGACAATGAAACGGATGATCTTACGCGGGAATGGCGGCCGCGCATAAAACAGATGCGAAGCCAGACCGGGCGGATGCAGAATTTGATAGAAGATCTGCTTAAATTGTCCAGGCTGGAGAGCAAACCGTCCGCCGACCTGGACAATGAAGTGGATATGGTAGAGTTGCTCAGGTTGATACACCAGGAGGCACAGACCTTAAGCGGCGCCCAGAATCATATTTTCTCCCTGGAGCTTCAGCCTGACCTGATAGTGAAAGGGGACCAGGACAGTCTCTATAGCGCTTATTCCAATATTGTCTTCAACGCGGTGCAATACACACCTCCCGGTGGGGAAATCCGGATAAAATGGTATCGGACCGACACAGGTGCCTGCCTGGAAGTCGCCGATTCCGGCGTAGGTATCCCGGCAGAACATATCCAGCGCGTGACTGAGCGTTTCTATCGGGTCGATAAGGGGCGTTCCAGGGAAAAGGGGGGAACGGGGCTTGGACTTGCCATTGTCAAACACGTCATGGCCCAGCATGATGCCGAGCTGAGGCTAAGCAGTGAACCAGGCACAGGGACAACGGTAGAATGCCTTCTGCCCGGTCATCGGATTATTCGTGTTAAACAATAGTTAGACATCGTTGTTTATTTTCATGCACTGTCACATTTCCTTAATAATCGTGTGGTTCACTACTGTTGACATCTGTAAGTTAGCGTAAATTCAACCTTGCATGGAGACAATAACATGATAAACAAACCTCTGTTCAGCGCAGCCGTTATCCTCGCGCTGTTGATGCCTGCTGCAGTAATGGCGATTGATTTGGACCACGACCTGCCGGATTATGGCAAGTCCAGCGGCGTATCAGGCAATATCATCAGTGCAGGTTCCGATACGCTGGCAAACCTGATGACCCTGTGGGCGGAAGAATTCAAAAGACTCTATCCCAACGTCAATGTGCAGATCCAGGCAGCCGGCTCTTCAACCGCGCCGCCGGCTTTAACGGAAGGGACTTCCAACTTCGGTCCCATGAGCCGCAAGATGAAAAATAAAGAAATCGCCGGGTTCGAGACCAAGTACGGTTACAAGCCGACTCCTGTTGCAGTGGCCATCGATGCCCTGGCGGTTTACGTACATAAGGATAATCCGATTGAGGGGATGACAATTCCACAGGTCGATGCGATTTTCTCTGCCACGCGTAAATGCGGTTACCCCGGGGACATTACCCGCTGGGGTCAACTGGGTCTGACCGGGGCCTGGAGCAATCGACCTGTTCAGTTATACGGGCGTAATTCGGTATCCGGCACCTATGGTTATTTCAAGAAACAGGCCCTGTGCAAAGGAGATTACAAGAATAATGTCAATGAACAGCCCGGTTCGGCCTCCGTTGTGCAGGGGGTGACCAAGTCGATCAACGGTATCGGTTATTCCGGCATCGGTTACAAGACCTCCGGCGTGCGCGCCGTACCATTGAGTAAGGAAGGCGCCGGCTTCACCAATGCGACACCGTCCAATGCCATAGCGGGAACCTATCCTCTGGCGCGCTTCCTGTATGTCTACGTCAACAAGTCGCCGAATACGCCGTTACCTCCCCTGGAGCGTGAATTTGTCAAGATGATCATGTCGAAGACAGGACAGGAAGTGGTCGTAAAGGATGGTTATATCCCCCTGCCTGCCAAGGTTGCACAGAAGCAGCTTGCCCAGGTCGGCGTCATTACCTTGGCCGGCAACTGAAGAGTTCCCCGGAAGAATACATTTATTACCTGTAGTATTCTTCCATGAGCGCTGCGAACACAACTTCCCTGTTACCTGATTTCAGCTCCGCTGCTGCACAAAAACATCGCCAATACCGCCATCTGAAGGATGTCCTGATGCGCTATGTCATGGCACTGGGCGGCATCAGCGTCATTATCGCCATCGTGTTGATCGCGTTTTACCTGTTTTACGTCGTGTTGCCCATGTTCAAGCCGTCGCATATCGAACAAGTGGCGAGCTACCCGGTCCCGGGTGGTACAAGTACCGGCGCCTCGTATTACGCCATGGAAGAACAACGCGAAGTCGGTTTGCGCGTCACAGCCGACGCCAGTGTCGTATTTTTCAAAAGCGCGGACGGCAGCCTGATACACCAGCAATTTCTGGCGCAGGATGCGCCGGCGGATATCACTGCGTTCAGCGCCGGCGACCCGTCACAACGACTGCTTGCGTTCGGGCTGGAAGATGGTAGCGCCCTGCTGGCTACCCATGAATACCACGTGACCTACCCCAATGACGTGCGTCTCATTCTGCCCGGGATTGACTGGCCTGTGGGCAAATTGCCTATACAAGTGGATGAGGCAGGTAAAGCAATCAGCATAATTGCTTCGCAGTCCGACGAAGATCAGACCACCATTGCTGCACTCACGGAGGATCAGCGTCTGCTGCTTATGAACATCACTGAGGAAGAGTCAATTCTCAACGATGAAGCCGAAATCAGCATCACGAAAAGCCGGATTCCAATCTCGGGCACAGTCACACACCTGATGATGGATGTGGAACATCGGGAACTCTATATTGCCGAGGAGAGCGGGTTGATATCCTATTACGATATCAGTGACAAGGCAGCGCCGGAACTGGTGCAACGAGTCCAGGTCGTCAATGCGCCGGAGCAGATCACCAGCCTGTCCTTTCTCAGTGGCGGTATTTCCATCCTGGTGGGCGATTCCGCCGGCAACATCACCCAGTGGTTCCCGGTGCGCGACCAGGCAAATAACTATACCCTGGAGAAGATACGCAGTTTTGCCTCACAGTCAGCCGGAATAACGTCCATCGCGCCGGAATACTTCAGAAAAGGTTTCCTGGCGGTGGATGATAGCGGCTACCTGGGTATTTATCACTCTACCGCGCACCGCACCGTAAAGCTGGAGAAGATCAACGACAACAGGCTGACGCAACTGGCTGTGGCGCCGCGGGCCAACGCCATGCTGGTGGAAGATGATACCGGCGTGTTACAACTCTGGGAGATAGATAACGAACATCCGGAAATATCCTGGTCGGCCATCTGGGGCAAGGTCTGGTATGAGAGCCGGGAGCAGCCCGAGTATATCTGGCAGTCTTCCTCAGCCAGCAGTGATTTTGAGCCGAAATTCAGCTTGACGCCACTGGCCTACGGTACCTTGAAGGCCGCATTTTATGCCATGTTGTTTGCCGTGCCCCTGTCCATCATGGGCGCCATATATACCGCTTATTTCATGGCTGCAAAAATGAGCGGCTTCATCAAGCCGACTATTGAAATCATGGGGGCACTGCCCACAGTCATCCTCGGCTTTCTCGCCGGGCTGTGGTTTGCGCCGTTTGTAGAGCAGAACATGCCGGGTCTGGTTTTATGTTTCCTGCTGTTACCGGTCAGCGTGATCCTCGCAGCTTACTGCTGGAACAGGCTGCCGGACCAGTTTCGCCACCGGGTCCCGGAGGGTTGGGAGGCGGCGCTGCTGCTGCCCGTCATTATCGGCGCGGGCATTATCTCATTCGCCCTCAGCCAGCCCCTGGAGCTCGCGTTCTTTGGCGGCAACATGCCGTTGTGGCTGTCCGATGAACTGGGGATCACGTATGACCAGAGAAACTCCCTGGTAGTGGGCATCGCCATGGGTTTTGCCGTCATCCCCACTATTTTTTCCATCAGTGAAGACGCGGTTTACGGTGTGCCCAAACACCTGACGATGGGTTCGCTGGCCCTGGGCGCCACGCCCTGGCAGACCGTAGTCAGAGTGGTGCTGCTGACTGCCAGCCCGGGGATATTTTCGGCGGTCATGATAGGTCTCGGCCGGGCGGTAGGCGAAACCATGATCGTACTCATGGCGACGGGGAATACGCCTATTATGGACATGAATATCTTTGAAGGTTTTCGCGCCCTGTCCGCCAATATCGCCGTGGAGATGCCTGAATCCGAACTGGGCAGCACCCATTACCGGATTTTATTCCTGGCCGGCCTGGTGCTGTTCCTGGCGACATTCCTGTTCAACACCATAGCCGAGGTCGTCAGGCAGCGGTTGCGGGTGAAATACAGCTCATTATGAAAAGACAGGTCTCATTCACAGGATGGTTCAATAGCGGTGAACCCTATATCTGGTTGAATGCCGGCGCGGTCAGCGTGTCCATCATCATGGTTACGGGCCTGATCGTGCTGATCATGGTACGCGGCCTGGGTCATTTCTGGCCGAGTGACGTTGCCGCGTTTGATTATACCGACAGTGACGGTTCCGTCATTGCGCTGGCTGGTGAGTTTATCGACACCGAATCCGTGCCCCGGGCAAGGCTGGCAGAGGCCGACAGTCGGATACCGGCGGACCTGGACATCATTGAGCGGCGGCTGATCAGGATAGGCAACCGGGATTATACCGGTTTCGACTACCGCTGGATTCTGGACGCAGCCATACAAAACCTGGCTTTTCCGGAAACCATCGTGGCCATAGAGAGGTACGAATGGGGCAACTTTTATGGCTACCTCAAGACCGTCAAGGAAAACGGCGAGGTGGTGAATGCCGACCCCGACTGGGAGGCGTTTCAGAAGTACATTGCAGAGAGTAAGACAATACAGGGTGAAATACACCATATTGAGAAGAACCTGATAGGCGCTGTTAATTACCGAATGGAGCATCTGCGTCTCGGGGAAAAAGGACTGGCGTTGAACAACGAACCCGCCGGAAGCCCTGCCTATGAGGAGATTGAGGCACAGCGTGCGTCACTGCAGGAGGAATACAATAGTTTCACAAGCCGCCTCACCAGGCTGTATGAGCAATTGAACAAGGCTTCCTTCGTAGCAGCGCTTGCCAACGGCCAGGAGGCCGAACTCCTGTTTGCCAAGGTCGTCCGGGCATACCGGCCCAACGCCATGAGCGTCACGGATAAAATCGTGTTTTATTTTGAGAAACTCTGGGAATTCGTTTCCGGAGATCCGAGAGAAGCCAATACCGAGGGCGGTATTTTCCCGGCCATTTTCGGTACCGTCATGATGGTGATGATCATGGCCGTGCTGGTGACTCCTTTCGGCGTGGTGGCGGCGGTGTACCTGTGGGAATACGCCCGCCAGGGACCATTGACCCGGTTGATACGCATTGCCGTCAATAACCTCGCCGGTGTGCCTTCGGTCGTTTATGGCGTGTTTGGATTGGGCTTTTTCGTGTATTTTTTAGGCGGCACTATTGACGAGCTGTTTTTTGTCGAGTCCCTGCCGGCACCCACCTTCGGCACGCCGGGTATCATGTGGGCATCGTTGACAATGGCCATATTGACCGTGCCGGTAGTGATCGTTTCCACCGAGGAAGGCCTGGCGCGGGTGCCGCGGGCAATCCGTGAAGGCAGCCTTGCTCTGGGCGCCACCAAAGCCGAGACATTGTGGCACACTGTCCTGCCCATGACCGCTTCAGCAATAATGACGGGACTGATCCTCGCCGTTGCCCGGGCCGCCGGAGAGGTGGCGCCCCTGATGCTTGTCGGTGTGGTCAAACTGGCGCCATCCATGCCGCTGGATGGAAACTTTCCATTCCTGCACCTGGACAGGAAATTCATGCACTTGGGCTTTCACATCTACGACGTGGGTTTTCAGAGTCCGAACGTGGAGGCAGCCAGGCCATTGGTTTACGCGACCGCTTTTTTATTGATTCTCATCATAATCTGTTTAAATCTCACGGCAATTAAAATTCGTAATACGCTTAGAGAGAAATATCGTGCAGCCGAACAGAACTAATCCGCAGACACGAGCAGGCAAATGAACGACGATACGACACAGGCAAGTTCTCACGCCGTGGATATGAGTTCACTCATCGGCCACAGCGCAAAATTGTCCCTGGCAAATGAAAAGTCATGTGTACACGTTAATAATTTTGACCTGTACTACAGTGAAAAACAGGCCCTGAACGACATCACCATGGTCATTCCCGAGAAAAAAGTCACGGCATTTATCGGGCCCAGCGGCTGTGGTAAATCAACCTTGTTACGCTGTTTTAACCGTATGAATGATCTCATTGACGGCGTTAGCATCAAGGGCAGCATCAGGATTAACGGTGAAGATATATTTCACAAATCGGTGAACGTGGCTGAATTGAGAAGACGGGTCGGCATGGTCTTCCAGAAACCCAACCCGTTCCCGAAATCCGTCTACGAAAACGTCGCTTACGGCCTCCGCATCCAGGGCGTAAACCGCCGCCAAACGCTGGATGCCGTGGTGGAGAAATCCCTCAAGCGCGCCGCCCTCTGGGATGAGGTGAAGGACCGGCTCGATGATAACGCCCTGGGACTCTCCGGCGGTCAGGCACAACGGCTGGTCATCGCCCGGTCCATTGCGATTGAACCCGAGATACTGTTGCTGGACGAACCCTGTTCCGCACTGGACCCCATTTCAACCCTGAAAGTCGAGGAGTTGATTTACCAGTTGAAAGACAACTACACGATCGTCATAGTTACCCACAATATGCAGCAGGCCGCCAGGGTATCGGACTATACTGCCTATATGTACCTGGGGAAGTTGATCGAGTTCCGCGATACCGGCACCCTGTTTACCAATCCACAGGAGAAGATGACAGAAGACTACATAACCGGGCGCTATGGTTAAAACATGAAGAGGATTTGTCATGAGTAATGTATCACAACATATTTCCAGGCAATATGATAATGAACTGGAAGAGATCCGCGGCAACGTCCTGGCTATGGGGGGGCTGGCCGAACAACAGTTTACCAATGCCTTGCAGGCATTAAGGGATTTCAATGTGCCACTGGCAGAACAGGTCATGGAAAATGAGATGAAGTTGAATGCCTGGGAGGTATCTATTGATGAGGAATGCGTCACCCTGCTGGCGCGGCGCCAGCCGGCGGCCGGCGACCTGCGTCTGGTAATGGCGGTGATTAAGACTATTACCGACCTGGAACGCATCGGGGATGAAGCAGAGAAAATTGCCAAGATGACCATTAACCTCGCGGAAAAATCCGGCCCCAGGTCCTATTACGTCGGGATCAATTCCATGGGAAATTTTGTCAGGAGCATGGTGCGCGATGCCTTGGATGCGTTTGCCCGCATGGACAGCCAGGGAGCACTGGTCACGGCGAGCAAGGAACCTGAATCCGATGAGCAGTACGTCGCCATACTCCGGCAACTGGTTACCTATATGATGGAAGACCCGCGCAGTATTTCCAGCGTTATCAACGCCGTCTGGGTAGCGCGGGCACTGGAACGCATCGCCGATCATGCTCGCAACATCTGCGAGTATGTTATATATTTTGTCGAAGGCAAGGATGTGCGCCATATCAGCATAGAGCAGATGGAAGAAAAAGTAAGAAAACAATAGCCCGGTAGTTATCTCATCAACAAATGTCTGAGAATGTGTGGATACGATAAACCTCAATAATCCCGAACTTTACATCAATCGTGAATTAAGTCTGTTGGAGTTTAATCGTCGCGTCATCGCCCAGGCCGAAGACGAGACCATGCCATTGCTGGAAAGACTGAAGTTTCTCTGTATAGCCAGCACCAACCTGGATGAATTTTTTGAAATCCGCGTGGCCGGTGTCAAACAACAGGTGAAGTACGGTTCTGTCCAAACCGGACCGGATAACCTCAGTCCGTTGGAAACCTTGAAACAGATAGGCTCGATTGCCCGCGAGCTTGTTGCCAGCCAATATTCCGTGCTGAATGATGTCATTACACCGGAACTGGCCAAGGCGAAGATCCACGTATTGCGTCGAACCATCTGGAAACCCGCGGTCTCGCGCTGGGTAAAACGCTATTTCAACAGCAACGTTTTACCGGTGTTGAGCCCCATCGGGCTGGATCCCGCGCACCCATTCCCCCGGGTGCTGAACAAGAACCTGTATTTCATCATCACGCTGGACGGCAAGGACGCTTTTGGCCGGGAAAACCGCCTGTCCATCGTCCAGGCGCCCCGGTCATTGCCCAGGGTGGTGCATCTGCCGGAAAAAGTCAGCAAGGGGAAATGGAATTTCGTGCTGTTGTCGTCCATTATCCACGCCCACGTGGATGACCTGTTCCCCGGCATGAAGGCAACCGGATGTTATCAATTCAAGGTGACCCGGAACAGTGAACTGTTTGTGGACGACGAAGAAGTTGATGACCTGCTGATAGCGCTGGAGGGCGAACTGCCGTCAAGACGGTTTAATGACGCGGTCAGGCTGGAGGTTGCGGATAATTGTCCTGATGATCTTTCCGCGTTTTTGCTGCAGCAATTTGAACTGAATGAAGATGACCTGTACAAAGTGAACGGACCGGTAAACCTGAACCGGTTAATGGCGATTTACGACCTAGTGGATAAGCCGGAACTGACCTTTGCCGGATTCACACCAGACCTGCCGCCACGGCTGCGAAAGAATGACAGTATATTTGACGTTCTCAAAAACGGTGATATTTTATTGCACCACCCGTTTCAATCGTTTGCCCCCATCATCGACTTTGTCCGGCAGGCGGCCAACGATACTAACGTCCTGTCAATCAAACAGACCCTGTATCGCACCGGAGATGATTCCGCCCTGGTTGATGCGTTGAAAGACGCGGCCCGCTCCGGTAAGGAGGTCACCGTGGTGATTGAGTTACGGGCCCGGTTTGAAGAGGAGGCCAATATAGAACTGGCCAACGAATTGCAGGAGGCCGGTGCCCAAGTTGTCTATGGCGTCGTCGGTTACAAGACCCATGCGAAAATGGTGATGGTGGTGCGCCGGGAAGGCAGGGACCTGCGCCGCTACGTACACCTGGGAACGGGGAATTACCATGCCCGTACCGCCAGGCTGTATACCGATTACGGATTATTGACCTGTGACAAGGCCGTGGCGGAAGACGTCAATATGCTGTTTCTCCAGTTGACCGGTCTCGGGCGGGCGTCAAAGTTGAAAAAACTGCTGCAATCCCCTTTCACTCTGTACAAGTCTCTGCTGGCATATATAGAGCGGGAGGCCGCCAATGCCAGGGCCGGCAAGAAGACGCATATTATCGCCAAAATGAATGCCCTGGTTGACCCGGAAATTATCCGCGCCCTGTACAAGGCATCCATGGCCGGCGTGCGCATCGACCTGATCATCCGCGGTATCTGTTGCCTGCGCCCGGGGATAAAAGGGTTGTCTGAAAACATATACGTCCGTTCCATCGTAGGCCGGTTCCTGGAACATACCCGGGTGTTTTATTTCCTGGACGGGGGAGAAGAACAGGTGCTTTGCTCCTCAGCCGACTGGATGCCGCGCAACCTGCACCACCGCGTGGAAGCCTGTTTTCCTATCGAGGAGAAACGACCCAAAGACCAGGTCATCAAGTTCGGTTTGTTGAACTACCTCAGTGATAATACCCAGGCCTGGATTTTGCAGAGCGACGGCACCTACAAGAAAGCCCGGCCGGGCAACCAGAAGCCCAGGAATACGCAACAGCAACTGCTTGAAAATTACTGCCGTTAATCTCCTGGGGCTATAAGAAGTGTTGCTTAAACCCGGCACATGTGTATTCACAGAAAAACAATATGAGGCGGACGCGACAAAGATCAGGAATCGGACGGCATCCAGTATTCTGGTTCTATGACCCTGCTTGTAATGTACAGTGGATGTGTCAGTCGCAGGACATTTCGCGCTTCACCCGGGGTTGTTACGCCTACTAGTAAAAGCGCATTGCCTCTTTGAGCGGGATGTTTAGTTTCCATGTAATTGAGCCATTTTACTGCGCGGTCAATATTATTATGAAAAATATGATATGTCGGCTCACCGTATTTTTGTCTCCAAGCCACAATTATGTCTTCCCGACCAGTGTAATCGAGGAGGTGATGTTGCATTTCGCGAGGATTACTTTCCTCCCAGCGGGTGATACGGTCGGACAGATTACGTAAATCTGTCTTAATCTCTTCGGGACCGCTGCCCATCTTGACAGCTTCGCCCTGATGTTCCGACCAGATTGCCCATTGATGCTGGTAGTAACTTCTTACTTGTACCTCGAAGCGGACGGCAATATTTTTAATTTTCGTTAAGGGCTGCTCAAATCGAATAATATGATGTACAGAGCGATAGCCAGTATTCGCTGGATGTGTTTCGCGAGTATAGTCTTTCAAGCGATAAAAAACCGGTAACGATTGTATGCGCTGACTTAAATCACCTACCGTTTGATAATCTGGGCAAATGATCCGGACGCCGATAACGTCATCCATTCGTCCAAGACTGAATTGATTTTCGCCACGACTGATTTTGCGTCGAATGCTATCCAGACGTTTCAAGCGGACACTGACCAAAACACGAGACGGCATCTTGGCTGCCTCTACTATACCCAACGTCGTTTTCAAACAATGCATCCTAAATTCGCGGTATTTCTGTACCTCGGTAATCGTTGCTATATTATGAGCCTCATTACAAAAGGCGGTTCCTGCGCGGTCAACATCTCCTAATGAAGCGAATCCTATATTAGAATCCGACGCTGGTGCAGGACAAAGCGAAGCCGATGTCAAGGTCATCGCCATGGGCTGGGCAACTGAACTTTATCTTTACTAACAGGTTTCCCGTCGATGTTTATCGCCTCGGTGTCACCGACACGGCGCGCCTCTGCAAATGCTTCCCGGAGATCTATGCGATACTTGTCGTCCGCTATTTTGCCACCCAACATATAGTAAAAAAGTTTACCGCAAAGGATTTGATACTCTTTCTTAGTGCGCATTTTCTGATCAAGGGGATTACACAGTACTCCAAACCATGGCGCCGTGCGCTCCCGAAGTTTCAGTTGACCAGCCTCTTCTTGGCGGGCTAGTTCACTGATGATACTTTCCAGAGACATCTCATTTTCACGCTCAAGAGCTGCTACTGCCTCAGCAAGAGCCATTTGGGCCACTGGACGAAAGAGTATATTGTCTTCCCCATTTTTCTTCCTAATATCACCAGCTGGCTTCCCTTGGATGAACTGCGCATGTGACGGCAACTGCTTCAAGGCATCAAAATAACTGTTCAGTGCGATTGTACCTTCAGAGAGTTCGTATTCATGAGGCCGCATAAATCCAAAATTTTTATTTCCAAACATAGGATTTTTCCAGGGAGAAAACTCTGTTTTGGCACCAAGATAATTTCTCGCTATTTCCACGAGTGTCTTCAAAGTTGTATAACACTCGGATGACTCGGGAAGATGCGTTTTGTTTTGATCAATTTTACCTTTGAGCAAGTCATGCGATACCATAATATTTCGGACAACTATCCGGAATCCTACATTTTCGTCCAGCAGGATGAGTTCGCCCTCCTTCAGCCTTTTTGCATTTTCATTGACGTCGATAAAAATGCCACGCAACCGAAAAAGTGCTTCTTTATATGTTTCCCCATTGGCGACAGCGGGGATAATCTCAATACCAATGCGTTCGGACATCAATCTCTCTAACCGATTGTGGATCATTCCTTCGTCTTCTCCGTTTTCCTTTTGTATTTGTTTAATAATAGCCTCACGAGTGATTAAGCGGTTTGGTTTAGGTTTCCCATTGACATCTAGCGAGAATAACTTTCCCTTAGTCAAAAGCTCATGCAGACCCAAGATCGCCATCAGGCGATGTTGACCATCTAAAGCATAGTATTTGGTGTTCTTGACATCTAAATCGAAGTAAATGGCTTTGGGCTCCAGCGGCATTACCGTGAGGCTGTTTTGCATGGCGCGTTTATCCAATCCCCACTGCTCGGCGTTATCGCTATACACCCAATCCTGATATCCGACCACCAGGAGTGGAGGGAATTTGTGATTCTTTCGTAAGACCAGATAAAGAGCCATTGGTAGTTGCCGTTCCCAATCAGGTTGTCGTTGCTGGATGTCGCGGATTGTATTTTCATCAACAGGCACTTTTTTTGTTATCTTGTCGACTTTTCCCTTGAATATTGGTAAGTCCCCGGCGAAATGAACATTTTGAACAACCCATCCCAAGGACACGGTAGTGACGTAGGATGAGGTTTCCCCCATGCGGGTACTGAGTGCAAAAAGATGTCCATCCTTCTCTCGTTGTAGGTCCAGTAATAATGACAGCGCTTGACGGTTTCGCTCTTCCATCTGCATTACATCGCTGATGACTTGATCTGAGTTTTGTTTATTCATCGCTAATTAGTTTTCTTTATTTGTCTTCCCGACTAAACAGGTTTGAAATTTGTTTGCTAATAGTACCCAGCGAGACTACCCCATCCTGGAAATCAACTCTGTCATGGATGTGATCGAAGTGTTCAACAATCAGGTATAGAAATCATTTACTAGTTATACGTTGAGCATGTTCCTTAAAGGCGGCTGTCAGCTTGCTGTTAAAGTACACAGGCGCGGCCAATGTTTTGAGCAACGTTTCGGAATTTTTGGCATCAAGCCTCATAATTTCATGCTTTATCTTGACAGTCATGGCATTTTCTCCTTACTCGTAGCCTAATTCGGCGAGGCGACAAAAGCAAATGTCAGTGTTAGAAACGAATTATTTGATGCCAGAAGGTCTTATATTCCAATAAACGAATGCTTATTTCAATGCGTATAATGAACTGCTCTAACCAGTGAGGACGTAGCATGGAACCATTGTATGACTACCAGGCCCCAAAGAAAACCATATACCTTATTTTAAACAGTGAGTTACTAAATAAGTCCAGGGCGCTGAACATCAACTTATCGGCAACGTTGGAGCAGGTGTTGTGGGAAAAACTGGCGTGGAGCAAAGTTGAGCAATGGCGGGGAGAAAATAAAAAGGCCATACAGTCTAATAATGACTTTGTGGACAAGGTCAGTTGCTTCGAATATGAGTACAGAGAATTTTGATGACTCAATTCGGTATGAACGCTTTCTTTATAATGTACGAAAGAAGATCAATACTATGGCAAGCACAAGCAGACCCAATATATTTAAGTATGCGACCAAAGAGTTGTCGCAAGACGCAATGATCTGTTGGCTGATTGACTGGTCGAAAAAGAAGAATATCCAGAAGGATGAAGCATTGCACGCTTGTGGTCGTGGGTTTGTACAGGCGTTACTTGGCAAACATAAGACCGCCCTGTACGAGGAAATCGAATGTGCTGAAATCAAACAACAAGATCAGAGCATTGATGTACTTGCCCGCATCAATGGCAAGCATGTGCTTTTAATTGAGGACAAAACGCAAACAGACGACCACGACAGACAATTGCAAAGGTACTACGAGGCAGTTCGAGATAAGAAGACGACACTTGGTGTCGTTGATAAAGATGATATCTACCCGATTTATCTCAAGACAGGCAATCAGCCTCTTGCCGATGTCCAACGTATAGAACGAATAGAAATAGAAGGTGCAAAGAACAAGTACAAAGTCTTTCAGCGCTCAGATTTTTTGTCGGTGCTGAATGACTACCATGGTTCCAACCCGATACTTACTGACTTCAAAGCATATCTGCAAGAAATGGAGAATGACACCGACAGCTTCAAATATTGGAAAAAAGCAGAAAGAAAAAGTTGGTCATGGGGTTCTTGGCAAGGATTCTATCGGTGCCTTGAGGAAGCACTGACATTGAAAGAGAGATCTGTCTGGTGGAGTTGGGGTTATGTTAGTAATCCATCGGGGGGCTTTCTGGGATTCTGGTGGCACTGGATCAAACTGGAAGGGGAAGATGGTCTCTACCTTCAACTTGAAAATGATGATGCAAAACTTTGTTTCAAGGTGTGCATTGCAGACAAAGATAAGCGATATGAGATGAAGGACAGGTGGCACAAACTGATATCTGAAGCAGGCGAAAAATTCGTATACAGGCCGAAGGTGATGAGGGTGGGACATACTATGACTGTCGCCCAATGGAAAGACTGGTTAGCCTTCAACGCCAGTGACAAGCTGGACATTGATAAAACGGTTGAAAATCTGAAAGCCGCCGAGAAGGTGTTAGAGGATGCAGTGAAAATGACGGACTCTGCAGAGAGACCGATGCAGCCAAATTTCAGCTGAAAGTTGATTACCTTCAGCTATTCCACTTCAGCTAGCCCAAGTTTAACACCCCTATTTATAAGTTCTTATTATTCAATCAATTAGAATTTATAAATTTGGCTTCTGGCACTACAAAGTGCCCTTTGCCGGTCAGTTAACGTATCACACCACCGTCTTTTGCGTACCGCCAGGGTTCTCCTCGATGCCCAATAGCCTGTAGAGGGCCTGCTGCTCGGCTTCCGGGCGCGTGGCCTTGCGTACATGCAGGGTACGCCGGTCGGCACACCGGAAGGTGGCGGTCACCCGCTGCTGTCCCCCCAGCAGACGGCGCAAGGTAGACCAACTGGCCGTTTCCCCGTGCGCCCGCAGCCGCCGGCGGATAGTTTGCACCGCCTGATAGGCCAACACGGTGATGAACAGGTGCCCCTCGGCGCGTGGCGGCGTCTGGTGACACACCGGACGCAGACCCAACTCCGATTTCAGTGCGCGGAACACGGCCTCCAGGTCGGTCAGCAGGGTATAGGTACGCCAGAGCGTCTCCGCATCCCAGTCAGTCAGGTTGCTACGCAGGCAATACACCCCGGGATGCGTCAGCAGGGAACCGTCATGGGGCCGCCGCTGCCAGGTGATGGACGCGGTCTGCTTGCCGCGGGAGTCGGGCGTTACCGTAATGTCGTAATGCGGTGCCATCCCCCGACTCGTCTCACGCAACCGACCGAGGCGTTGGTGGATGCTGTTCAAGCCCTTGCGGGTACGCGGCCGCGCCAGCCCGTCGGCCAGGCGTTGCAGGCCGGCCTCGAAACGTTGTTGGAAGCGGGCCGCCATGGCGTTCTCCTTCTCGGCCCGTGCGGCCGAATAACAGTACAAGCGGGTCTCGTCCTCGCCCTGTTCCCGATGCAGTTGCAACGGCTGCCCGGCGGCGGTGTCAATCGTCACGGCCTGCTCCAGGTCAAATTGGCGGTGTCGGGCACGGCTCACCACCAGGTAACGGTAGCCCTGCTCACGCAACCAGGTGATGTTGGCCTCAGTGGCAATCCCCCGGTCCATGACCACCAAGGCCCCCGTCGGCGCTGCTAACGCCGTCAGCATGGCCGCCAGGGTACGGTCTTCCCGGACAGTACCGGCAAATACCTGGGAGCGTCGTACAAAGCCACTGCCGTCCAGCACCAGCCCCAAGGTCAGCAACGGACAGTCACTGCGTGTCTCCTTCGAGTGGCCGCGGCGCGCCTTCGGCTGTGCCCCGGCCTCCCCCTCGAAGCAGGTGTTGGTCAAGTCATACAGGGTCACGGTGGGGGCTAAGCCGAACAAATCAGTCACTTGCCGGAACAGGTGGCGTTCGATGTCGTTCCGGTGTGCCAGCAAGGCGTCCGAGGCACGATACAGTTGCAGGGCGCTCATGGCTTCAAAGTCTACCCCCAGCAACTCGCCCAGGGCGCTGCGCTGACCCAGCCAGGCATGGGTGGCCCGTTCCGACCCCGGTGCCGCCAGGCGCCCGATGATTGACCCCAGTGCGGCGGCCTGTTGCGGCCCGGTCAACCCCAGTCGTGCCAGCAAGGCCGGCACGCCCAGTTGCTGCAAGGCCCACAGGCCTACCGCTTCCACCCCCACCGAGCGTGGCCGCAGCAGGGCCAGGGAATCGACGGCCACCCGGTGCAGCACCTCCTCGGGGGACGCCGCGCCGGGGGGCGCCGGGGCGCGGGCCAGCAGTTGGGCGGCGCTGCGTTGCGCTTCGGTTTCCACCGCCGCCGGACAATCCGGATCAAGCAAATCGGCCTGGCCGGCCAGCCAGTGCTCGATGCGGGCACAGAGCATCGGCCAGTGGGCCCGGTCGATATCGTAGTGACTGCCGAGGTTGAGCAGGGTGCGTTGGCGGACTTTCTCCCCTATGCGTTCGGTGCGCACCAGGCGGTAGGTGAAATACTTCTGGCCGGTGTCGGTATGACGGGTACGGGTGCGACGGATGAACAGGGGGGGTAGGATAGCGGACGGGGGAAGGCACGTCAAGAGACAAATATAATATTATGGCACTACATTTGCTAAACTCCCCCACCTCACCATGAAAAATCAATCACTTACCGGCAGTTGCAGGTGAAAATCAGCCAAAATCAACCAAAATTCGGGGGGTTGGTGTTAAACTTGGGCTAGCTGGTTGGCCCGGGTCAGGGCATAGTTGTCCAACCGTCGCTGGGCGAATTTCAGTGACAGGCTGTTGGTGACTGCCATTAACCAAAAACAGTCAGAGTATCAACCATGTAAAAACACCTGTCGTTACCATGACGGAATTGGCTTAACGACTACCAATGGCGTATTATCAACAATTCACACAGACTGCTTAGTTTGTCTCATAAGTATTGAACTAGGATAAAGATGACTGCGAAACAAAACGGTAACATACCTTGTTCATATTTTGATGCGTGCGGTGATTTTGAGGAGGGTGTTGCTGTTATCGTGCAGGAATTGGTGGAAGTGTATCTTGCCGATGATATTCCCTGGACGGTCGGATACAGTGGCGGCAAGGACTCGACGGCAACCCTGCAATTGGTTTGGTTTGCATTGCAAAGCATTGGAACGAAACGGGCACATAAGCCCGTTCATGTCATCAGCACAGACACATTGGTAGAAAACCCGATTGTCGCCGCCTGGGTGGGTAATTCGTTGAGCAAGATGCAAAACGCCGCCGAGGCACAAGGGTTACCCATCACCTCGCATCGCTTAACGCCAGAGTTGGCTGATAGTTTTTGGGTCAATCTGATTGGACGAGGGTACGCAGCGCCACGCCAAAAATTTCGTTGGTGTACTGAGCGATTAAAAATCCGTCCGGCGCATCGTTTCATTTCGTCCGTAGTTGACAAACATGGTGAAACACTTTTAGTTCTCGGTTCCCGCAAGGCGGAAAGTGTAGCTCGCGCGCGAACAATGGACCGACATGAAGAAGGGCGAGTACGAGCAAAAATCAGTCCGAACGCCAATCTTTCCAACTCGTTCATTTACACGCCGATTGAGGATTGGGCAAATGATGATGTTTGGCTTTTTCTACTGGAAAAGTCTAATCCGTGGGGGCATGATAACATGGATCTGTTCAGCATGTATAAAGGTGCAACGGAAGGTGGTGAGTGTCCGCTGGTGGTGTCCAGTGGGACGCCAAGTTGTGGTGACAGTCGTTTCGGTTGCTGGGTTTGCACGCTGGTGGAAAAAGACAAATCTATGCAGGCTATGATTCATAACGACGAGGAAAAGCAATGGATGATGCCGCTTTTGGAGATTCGGGCTGAGATTGATTTTCGCGCAATGCCAGAAGGTGGTGACCGCCCTTTACGAGACTACCGGCGCATGAATGGCCAAGTTCAGCTTTTTCATGGACGAACTATTCCTGGCCCCTATAAGCAAGAATTTCGCGAACATCTACTGCATCGTCTGCTGGAAACGCAAGCAATCGTGCGCCGTATTGGACCGGAATACGTCCGCAACCTGTCTCTGATTCAGCTGGAAGAAATGGAGGAGATTCGCCGCATCTGGGTCGTGGAAAAACATGAGATGGAAGATAATCTCCCACGTATTTATCAGGACGCCACCGGCGAAGAATATCCTGGGCGTAAGCTTAATAATAGTGCGGTTTTCAGTGCTCAGGAAATGCAACTACTACGTGAATTGTGCGGCGAAAATCAGAATCAATACGAAATGGTACGAGAGCTGCTTGCCATAGGAAGCCGCCATAAACCGGCAATACGCCGTACCGGTGTGTTTCAATCTCTGCAAAGCGCAATTGAGCGCAACTATTATAGTGATGAAGAAGATGCCGTCGGTCGTGCCCGGCAACGTCAGCAGATACTCACCGCGGTGGCTGAAAAACAGGAAATAGACACACATACAGATGATTCTTGATCAAATCACATTGCACGACTTCGGGGTGTATGCTGGCGTGCAGGAAATTGATTTGACTCCGCCGTCCTCGGATAAGCCGATTGTGTTGTTTGGCGGACTGAACGGCGCTGGCAAAACAACACTGATGGACGCTCTACAGCTGTGCCTGTTCGGCCCCGCAGCTACGTGTGCAGGGCGCAATGGTAGTGGTTATAAAGACTTCCTCGCCAGTAAAATCCATAAACATTCACCGAGGAGACAGGCTTCCATTTCCGTTGTTTTTCGATGCACTGTAGACAGTGTGGAAACCTGTTACCACGTGACTCGTGCTTGGCAAAGTGAAGGTGCCAACAATAGCGTCAAGGAAAAACTGGAGGTTACCCGAGATCAATGTATTGACAAATCTCTCACGGAAAACTGGGGCCAATATGTCAATGACATCATCCCGGTGAATATTGCTCATCTGTTCTTCTTTGATGGGGAAAAAATTGCCGCCTACGCGTCACCAGATGGCGCCCGTCAACTGATCGCAAACGGAGTACGCAACCTGTTTGGTATAGACGTGGTAGAACGCCTGCAAAAGGATCTGCGAGTTCTGGAACGACGGCGGCAGGGTACGACAATGCCTGCCGTAGACAACGAAATCATCCGCCAAAAAGAAAAGGAGTCAAGGTCTCTCCGTAAACAAATCGAACGGAAGGTGGAAAAAAGAGCCGTTCTACAAACACAGGAACTGGACATGGTCAGAGATGATCTAGCTTGCGTGATGGAGGAGTATCGAATGTTGGGGGGCGAACTACGTGACCGGCGCGAGGAAATACAACGCCGCGTAAACAAAGTAGAAGCTAACCTTGATGCTTGTAATATCCAAATGGCGGAACTCGCAAATAGCGAATTGCCATTGCTCTTGATCGAGGATCTATTGCACGATGTAGCCTGTTATGCAACAAAGGGACAGAAGATTGCACAGGCTCGTGCCATGGTGGAAAACCTGCGCGAGCGCGATACTAGAATGCTTCGTTTGGTACAAACCCTGTCGAATACATCTGCCGTGGTGGAAGCTTTGGAAGAATTCTGCAAGGACGATTTAGAAAAACAGGAGGAACTGGCAGCCGGTAAAACCCCGCTAAACATAAGTGATGCTAATGTCACGCGACTGAATACGTTTCTGCAAAGCAAACTGTCTCGTTTGGAAAAAAGTGTCAGGGATATACTCGTGAAGCAGCACAAGCTAGGGGATGAAATGAAAGCGGCGCTGTTAGAAAAAGCGGGAATTCCTCCAGAAGATTCTATTGATGAGATTGTCAAAAAACGTGATTTACTGGTTACCAAAATCATAAGACTGGAAAATGAAATCACAAGTATAGACAGTGAACTTGAAAAAATACGCAGGGAGAGTGATCGTCTCGAATCCCAGATCAATACCTTATGGGAAAAGAATGCCGAATCTAAGTTATCACACAGGGACGACGAACGTTTTATGCAACACTCACAATTAGCGAGACAGACACTGGCGGAGTTCGGTTCCGCCGTTTTGCACCGTCATATCGGGAGCGTGGAACGTCTGGCACTGGAAAGTTATCAATCCTTACTACGTAAAGACAGGTTGATTTCTACATTACGGATCCATCCGGAGACCTTTGCTGTTCTTCTGCGCGACATGGAACAAACCCCCATTTCCTCCGAGCAGTTATCAGCCGGCGAGCGACAGTTACTGGCTGTCGCCCTGCTATGGGGAATGGCAAAAGCGTCAGGTAAATTACTGCCTGTTGCCATTGACACGCCAATGGGACGTCTCGATTCAACTCACCGGGACCGTCTGGTCGAGCGATATCTCCCCAACGCGAGCCATCAAACATTGCTGTTTACCACAGATGAAGAAATTGCTGGCGATTATCTATATCGATTGCGCCCATGGGTCGGAAAGAGTTACCACTTAGACTATGATGACGCAACGGGTGCAACCACTGTTTCTAACGGATTTCTGGAGAGTGTATGACTGGCCTAGGAAACATCCGGCTGTCCAGTGAAGCAAAAGACCGTTTGTCTAATTTGAAGCGCAAAACTGGTATATCTCAATGGAATATTCTCTGCAGGTGGGCATTTTGCCTTTCTTTGGCGGAAAAAAGTATACCCCCCAAAATGGATATTGTTACTGATAGCAACGTAGAGATGTCCTGGCGGACTTTTACAGGCCCTGGTAATGAAGAATTACTGATCGCTGTGTTGAAAACGCGTTGTCTTCGTGACAAGTTACCAACTGACGATACAACGTTGGCGCAGCAGTTTAAATTACATCTCCACCGTGGTATCGGCTACTTAGGGACATCGGGAAAGGTCAGATGTTTGTCCGATTTGCTTTCTCTCACGAGGCAACATAAAGATAAACAGAGTAATTAAGGCATGATGAACCGAATAGAAGTTTCGTAGGCCTTATCAGGGGTTTTTCTGTTGTTAAAAGATATTCATCTACAAGAGGAATATTTTACCGGTGATACAGATTTGGTTGAAGCCTTTTATCGTCCATGTCTTTCCGAGGCTGTCGGATACAATCGGTCTGTAGGCTATTTTCGCTCTTCAGTTTTTATCCTAATTGGTCCCGATATCATCAACTTTGTGAAACGAGGCGGAAAAATACGCTTGGTAAGCTCTCCATACCTGACAGAAGACGACATTGAAGCCATTGATACGGGTTATAAAAACAAATTTGACGGTGCATATAGCGCCCTTAGTAGGGATATAGACTTTTTGTTAGCCAATCAGCCGGTTGCAAAAAATACAGAAGCATTGGCCACATTAATTTCACTGGGTGTAATGGAGGTAAAACTCGCTTTTTTACCTGAGGCTCAAGGTGATTATCACGCGAAATTGGGTATTTTCTATGATGAGCTTAACAATGCCGTTAGTTTCAAAGGATCAATTAATGAAACTTGGACTGGTTGGTGTGAAAGAGGAAATCATGAAACGCTGGATGTATTCTGTAGTTGGCGTGAAGGTAGAGATGAGAGACAAGTAGGGCGCGACCAGGAATATTTTGAAAAGCTATGGAATAGTCAGGTACGGGATCTGGAAGTAATACCGTTTCCTGAAGTGGGAATAGAAAAGCTCAAAACGGTAGCGAAAAGTTCTTTGGATGATATTAACTCTGGAGATATCATTGATTTTTTCAGTCTTGGTCATCAACTGGCAGAACATAAAATCAAAGAAGAGTCTCCTTCACATGAAATACGCAAACCTCTAAAGCATCAGTTAAAAGCTATTGCTGAGTGGAAAAAACAGGACAAAAAAGGAATTTTAGAACACGCAACTGGTAGCGGTAAAACGTTCACTACCATCACCGCCCTCAAAGAACACTTGGAGCCTCAAGGCGTAGCTATTATTTTAGTTCCAGATAAGCTGTTACATCGTCAATGGGCTGTAGAACTTATTGAAGAAATTGAAGGAGTGCATCTATTAAAGGCAGGTGATGGACACAACAGATGGAAAAAAGACAGGCGACTGTTTGATTTTACATCACCGTTACAGGGCTTAGGAAAAAGAGTTGTATTAGTGACGATGCAGACAGCGCGTACAGATGCTTTTCTAGCTTCTCTTAATCAAGGTAAACATATCATGCTAATTGCCGATGAGGTACATGAAGTTGGGAGTAGAGAGAACTCTAAAGCACTAACTATCGATTCAGGGCCAAGGCTCGGATTGAGCGCGACACCCAAAAGATATGGTGACCCTGAGGGCACATCCAAAATACTGAATTATTTTGGTGTAATTGTTCAACCTCCGTATACATTAGTAGATGCGATAAACGATAGGCGTCTTGTGCCCTATGAGTATTTTCCTGTGACTGTTCGGCTTAATGCGGAAGAGTCAGAGCAGTGGGCGAAAGAAACCGATAAGATTTCAAAGGAGTTTGCACGTTCCAAACGAGATAGGGATGGAAATGTACATATTTCGCCATACTTACAAAACTTAATCATCCAACGCTCGAGGATAGCGAAGAAGGCTAAAGCAAAAACTCCTCTCACTGTAGATATCTTAAAGAAACAGTATCATGAGGGCGAGAGCTGGCTCATTTATTGTGAGGATCAGTTTCAATTAAGACAAGTTATGGATTCTTTAAAGCGTGAAGGATTTTCTCCGTTGGAATACCATACGAATATGGAGAGTGATACTACAGCAACCCTTGAATATTTTGAGAATTTCGGGGGTATACTCTGTTCTATCAAATGTTTGGATCAGGGAGTCAATATACCTAAAATTTCGCACGCAATTATTTTGGCTTCTTCCCAGAATCCAAGGCAATTTATTCAAAGGCGAGGACGTGTTTTAAGAACATGCAAGGATAAATACAAGGCAGTTCTTTTCGATGCCATTGTAGTGCCGGTAAGTTTGGAGTCTGAGCCAGAACAATTTTCTTTGCTAAAGAGTGAGTTCCAGAGGGGTATCCAGTTTGCTAAAACTGCGTTAAACAGTAGTGCGGCAATTGAATTGGCTAATTTGGCTATAGAATTAGATATTGATCCAGTAGGGTTAATGGATAGCGACGGCATAGAGGAGGAAGAGAATGGCGATGTCTGAGTCAAGCAATATCATTGCCCTTTTGCTGAATATTAAAGGACGTGAGGGATTAGATGTTGATGATCAACTTATAAAGCAATGTTATGAACTACAAAAAAAACACCAGTTTGATCCAAGTCGTAATACAGTCGAAAGAATGCGAGAACTAGTTGAGGCCAGTCTTAATAAAAATGACGGCCGGTAGTTGTTATGAAAGTAAAAAAAGTAATTTTCCATAATTTTATGCCCTTCAAGGGCAAACAGGAAATCGAGTTTCCCCAGCATGAAACACAAAATGTGATGTTGCTCTTTGGCGATAATATGCGGGGAAAAACAAGTTTCTTAAATGCAATCCGCTGGGGGTTTTACGGGGTTGCTCTAGGTCGTCACCTACGTGAAATTCCCAGGTTAAATCTGGTCAATCGTGATGCCACAGATGAGGGAGATTGGACAATGTCTGTTTCCTTATATTTTAATCACGATGGAAGAAGCTATCAGCTAGAGCGCAAGATTGAGAAGCTTGAAAACACATCAAAAGCTAGGAACAATGCCGATTTTAGGGAGGTCATTGGCCTAAGAATCGACGGAACTCCCATAATAGGTGATGCAATCAATAATGAAATTAACCAGATAATGCCAAGAGAAGTATCACGCTTTTTTTTATTTGATGGCGAGTTATTACAGGAATATGAAAACCTTTTAATCGAAGAAAGTGAACAAGGCAAGAAAATTAAGGAACATATCGAATCTGTATTGGGTGTTCCAGCATTAGTGCATGCGAGAGATGAATTACGGGAATTGTTGAAGTACGCACGTACTGCCCAACGTAAAGATGCTCAAAAATATGAAGACCTGCGTAAGTTCGCGCAAGATCAACAAAATCACGAGATCAAACTGGAAAGCATAGAGAATGACCTTAGAGACTTAAATTCTCAAAAAGAAGATTTTCAGGAAAAAATTGATAATCTCGACGACTTTTTGAAAAACACAGAAGTAGTACAAAATAAAAAAATGGAGCTTATCAGGTTAGCTGCTCAACAAAAGAATTTTGAAGACGAAATTAAACAAGCCAATGATGACACCCATAAATTATTACAAACAGTTTGGAAGGATGTATTAGCTAATAGTGTTCAAGCCATAGTTAACGACTTGAAAGAAAACCGCGAAAAGCATCAACAGATTATGCGTGAGTCTATCAGTCTGCAGGGCGAGATAGATGGATTGAAGAAGTCTCTTGAAGATAAAGAAGTTTGTAATACCTGTGGGCAGGATATACCCGACAGTATCAGGCTGCCATTACAGCAAAAATTAAACAAATTGCTGGCTAAGGAGTCAGGCAAAAGTGTAGATTTTAATAAGCTAACGGAAATCAATAAAACTATTGATAATCTTGAAGGTATACGCTCAGAAAATGAGGTCACTCGAATAATTGCTAATATGGGGAAGGTCACACAGAAAAAAGTAAATTTGATGGCTATTGAAAATAAGCGAAATGATATCGAAGAAGAAATAAAGGGTTTTGATACAGAGGAAATCATGCGGAAACGAGAAAAACGCGAAAGCTGGTCGAAGTTATTAGCTAAAGTTGAGGTTGGGATTGAAGAAGCGGATAAAAAAAGGGAAAAAAATATTGAAACGCAAGCAAAAATATCTCAATTAATAGCCAAGCTTGGGGGAGTTCAAAGTTCTGTTAGTAATCAGCGTGTAGACAGATTGCAACAATTAGAGACGATCTTTGCTAAAGGCATCGATCAACTACGTCTTAAATTAAAAGATGATGTCCAAGCTCATGCCACAAAAGCTTTTAAACAAATAACCACGGAAAAAACTTATTCGGATCTGAAAATTAACCCAAGTTATGGTTTGTCTATTTTGGACCAAGGGGGGCGAATACTAAATGAACGCAGTGCCGGTGCAGAGCAGGTCGTGGCGCTGTCGTTAATTGATGGTCTTAATAAAACTTCAGGTACGAAGGCACCAATTGTTATGGATACCCCTTTAGGGCGATTAGACCCCAAACACCGCAAAAATATTCTGCAGTACCTGCCTGATATGTCTGAACAGGTTGTATTGTTAGTACACGAAGGTGAGCTTCATGCAAAGCAAGATACGGAAGTTTTTGCCTCGCGCATTGGTGCGCGCTATGAAATCAAACGTGTTTCCGCGACGCAATCTCGTATTGATAGGGTGATGTAAATGGCAGAGCCGCCACGAATCGGTTTAACCAAACAAGCGAATGCTTACCTTGATGAAATGCTTGATTCTCTGAATAGTGAAGCCAGCGGACAAACTTTGATCAAATTCGATTTATATCGCCTAGCTGTAGCTTTGGGGGTAAAGAAGGGCATAACACCTGAGCCTTTATCAGAGAAAACCGATAATGCATTTCGTGTGGGTGAGTTAGACCCGGATAAGGCATTGTTTTTTGCTGTTGATGCAGCAAATTTACAGAAGCAGGGTGAAGCAATTTATCATATAGTTGAGCGTTTCGGAGAGCAGGGTATTCGGGATTTTTATGATGCTTATGATAAAAACATGGGCAAGCTACCCTGGGATAAGTTATTGGATTAGTTATGTCCGCGCTTAAACTTTACCTGATTGTAGTTAAAAACAATCAGGTCGAAGAAATTGTCACCGTTCGTGAATTAGATAGTTTGCAACAAGTATGGAATAGACGGTCTGACGCGGCTAAGACTGCCATCATCCACTGCGGTTTTACAAGACCTCAAGTTAATAATCACATTGAGCTTCCAGAGAATACTTCAGGCAAAGTGCTGTATTCAGGCGCGGTGAAATGGGCACTGCCCGAAGTATACAAAAATAGCGTAAATGTAATTACACATATCAAGCTGAATGAGGCAGTAACACCCTGCTATCTGGCTCTAAATCAGTGGGGTTATGAGATTGAAGAACCGGAAGTAGACTTGGTCCAGTTACATCCAGTTGATGAGCCGGAGCCAGAAGTTGACCTAAATTTGTTACGTCCGATAGCTGATTTGAAGTTGTCTGTACGTTCCACACATTGCATGGGAGCAAACAGCATTCGTTATATTGGCGAACTGGTTCAATGTACGGAAGTTGAGTTATTAAAAATGCCCAATCTGGGTAAAACGTCCTTGAAAGAAATTAAGGATGCACTGACCGCGTACGGCTTGTCATTGGGGACAAAATTGGAAAGCTGGCCGCCAGATGGCTTAGGTGTAACGCCAGAAGACACAATTGATAAAAGCTATTTGGTTCGTTTGAATTCTCATGTGGCGCAATTGCCCTTGATAACACATCTGGAAAGGACGTTAGATGAGTTAGATGAAGTGGACAGAATTGTATTGCAGGGACGTCTTGGGCATAAAGGAAAACTTCTAACATTAGAAGAAATTGGCGAAATACTTGATGTAACTCGAGAACGGGTAAGACAACGCCAAACAAAATACGTTAATCGTATTATTGCCCAGGAATACTGGGACGATATGATTGGCATCCGTATCGGACAGCTATTACTGGACCGAGAAGAACCACTTATTTTGGAACTGTTGGAGATTGAAGATACGTGGTTTAAAGGATTTGAGGACAACTATGTTTACCTTGCCCAAACGATACAGTTATTTTCAAAAAATGCAGTCTGTGTTATCACAGCAGCCGGGAGAAATGTTGTAACAAGAATCAACCAAAATGAATGGGATGTTTTAGTACGTGAGCTTCGCGCTAGATTAAAACAAAAAGCTGAAGAAAAGCAGTGGGGGCGAAGCGATATCAAACAATATATAGAAACTAGTTTGTCCGAATACAGTTCACGGGAATTGGTTCCTCTTTTGCATGAAATATTCGATGAGTTTCTACAATACGAAGACGAAGACTCGCAAGCATTATTAATTGCCTTTGGGAAATCGGCAGAATCAGCGGTGACTGCAGTTCTTGCTCAAGCAGAAGGTCCGTTGCATTTTACTGAAATTGCTAAAAGGGCAAGTGAATTATTGGGTAAAGAGGTAGATGAACGAACAGCTCATAATGCTCTTATAAGAGAGAGTGTTTGGCCGTTTGATCGGGGTACTTATGGGTTGATCGATCATTGCCCGTTGCCCGCTTCCAAACGTCAAAGTATTTGCCGCGTAGTAGAGCATATGCTTTATCAAGCTCCTATCAATAAGCAGTGGCATTCCGAAGAAATCATCGAACAGTTGACCACTCAGTTCCCTGGTGTTCTGGAAGAGCTAGACCACTACGTGTTACGTATGTGCATTGCACGTTCTTCAAAAATTACTTTTTTAAACCGTATGGTTTGGGCAAGAGCAGATTCTGGAATGACGGCTGGCGATCGAATCGAAACGATTGACTCTTTTATTCAGATATTGGAGGAAGCAGGTGAACCTCTAAGTAGTCAAGAATTGAAGCGACGTTTGTCTGAAATAAGGGGAGTTGCAGAAAACATGCAGATACATGGGAATGAGCGTTTGGTCGCAGTTGGTACAAATTTATGGGGGTTGAGCGAGTGGTGATTTTTCCATAATCAAAAGATTCTTATATTTAGTTGTAGCTTTTGCTGAGCGCCGTATTTTCGCCCTCGGAACCCGCCAAGGGGCCATTTCAACCAAATCCTAGCCTAAAATCAACAACCTCCAGGTATCCCGCTTCAATTTCCAGGTCAGCCCGGGTCAGGGCATGGTTGTCCAGCCAGACATCAGGGAACTTCAGTGACAGGCCGTTTGTATTGGCCACAGCCTTGATTTTGGGTGGCGCCGTGTAAGAGCGGCTCCTGTTCATGACACAGGATAACCTGAGCAGGATGGCGAGGCGCAGCACTTTCTCGCGGTTGTCCGGGTCTGCCTGGTCGAATTCCAGGGCGGGAAATTTCCGTCTGTGGGCGCGTACCAGCAAGGACAGGTTTTGTTGTTCCTGGCGTGAGAAACCCGGCATATCGGAGTTGGACAACAGGTAGGCGCCGTGGTGGTGATATTGAGCATGGGCGATTGCCAGCCCGATTTCATGCAGTTGCGCCGACCACAGCAGCGTGTCCCGATCAGAGTCGTCTAAGCGCCAGTGCTCGCGCGCCTGGTCAAACAATGTTGCCGCGGTTTTAGCCACTTTATCGGCTTGTTCCCGGTCCACGCCGTAACGGACCGCGATGTCTGCTACGGTCGTGTTGCGTATATCCTTATTCTGGTATCTGCCGACGAGTTCATAAATTATCCCTTCACGCAGTGCGCCTTCGCAGATCTGGATATGGTCCAGGTCGAGCGCCTCAATGATGGCGCTGAGGATGGCGAGGCCGCCGGCAATAACCGGTTTCCTGCGTTCCGACAACCCTTCCAGGTAGAGCCTGTCATAATGGCCCGCGCCGATAAGCCGGTTGCGCAGCTGTTCCACCGCGTCCCGGGTGATGCCTCCCTCACTCCAGCCCTGAGCCACGGCAATATCGGCAACGGCCCAGGTCGTGCCCGATGAACCCAGGACGGTATCCCAGCCGATGCGCCGATACCGGGCTTCGATGGTTTCGAGTTCGGTGCGGGCAAATAACACGGCCTCGCGCATGCGCCGGTCGCTGATGCTGCCGTCGGCGAAGAAGCGCCGGCTGACGTTGACACAACCCATATACAGGCTTTCGGCTACTTTGGGCTGGAACCCTTTGCCGATTATGATCTCGGTGCTGCCGCCACCGATATCAATCACCAGGCTGGCGCCGTCATCGTTATAAAACGTGTGCGCCACACCGATAAATACCAGCCTGGCCTCTTCCTGGCCGGATATGATGTCAATATTATGGCCCAGCGCCAAACGCGCCTGCCGGAGGAAATCCTTGCCATTGCGCGCCTGGCGCAAGGTATTGGTGCCCACTGCTTTCACGTTGGTCCTGGGGATTTCCCTGATACGTTGACCAAACTGGCGCAGGGACAGTAACGCCCGCTCCATTGCCTCTTCCGTCAGGTTGTTGTTGCTGTCCAGTCCGGAAGCTATGCGCACCATATCCTTGAGCCGGTCGATAATACGCACCTGGCCATCCTCGAATTTTGCCACCACCATGTGAAAACTGTTGGACCCCAGGTCAACGGCTGCAAAAGTTTCACTCATCGGGGAACTCATGTTGTACAATCCCAGTCACCTGTCCGGTATTTCTCACGTAGGTTGATGCTGAAAGAAGCCCGTTTAATCCTGCTGCGACACGCCAAGTCCGACTGGGACAGTGGCGCACGGGGTGATTTTGAGCGGCCCCTGGCTCCACGGGGCCGTAAGGATGCGCCCCGCATGGGCGAATGGATGAAAAAAAACGCCATCATCCCGGACCTCATCCTGTGTTCACCGGCGTTGCGTACCCGGGAAACCCTGGCAGCGGTCAATAACGAACTGGGTGTCGGGAGCATTGTATATGAAGATGGCATTTATGGCGCGTCGCTGGGCGCGTTGCTTGGCCTGATTGAACAATACAGCCAAGGTTGCGCTAATCTCATGATTACGGGACATAATCCGGGTATGGATGAATTATTATATTTCCTATGCAGGACTCAACCGCCCTTGACGGAGACGGGTAAACTGATGACCACCGCGGCGCTTGCGGTGCTCGGGTTTGCCGACGCAGGGTCCATGAGCACAGCCGCAGCAGGCGAACTGCTGCACCTGGCGCGACCAGGAGAAATAATAGCGCATCATAACGTATGAGAATAGAAACAATCGTTAAGATTATATTGCTTTAATATTAAATGAACATGAAAAAGGTAGCCAGCTAATGTCATGGTGGGGAACCCTTGCCGGCGGCGCATTCGGCTTTATGCTGGGTGGGCCGCTCGGCGCGGTGCTGGGCGCGGCAGTCGGGCGTAATTTCGACAGGGGCGTAACCGGCAACTTCGAACAACCGGGTGGCAGGCGCCGTAGCAGCAGACAGTCCGGCGACCTCCCGCGCGGCCACCAGTACCGCGTGCAAGCAGCCTTTTTTACCGCCATCTTCTCCGTGATGGGCCACATCAGCAAGGCGGACGGCAAAGTCACTAAAGACGAAATCCGCCTGGCCGCCCGCGTCATGGAGGATATGGACCTTTCGCTGCAACAGCGCGCCGCGGCCAAAGCCTTATTCAATGAAGGCAAGGAAGAGAGTTTCGACATCTACGCCGTCCTCTCCCAGTTCCAACGGGAAATCGGCCGGCGCACTACCCTGCAGCGGATGTTCGTTGAAATACTCTGTTATGCCGCCTACGCCGACGGGGCCCTGCACCCCGCGGAAAACCGCGTGCTGCACCTGGTTTGTGATGAAATAGGTTTCTCCGGGTATGAGCTGGAATCCATCCTGGCATCGGTTACCGCCGAGCTGCACCGCCGCCGCCAGGGCGATGGCCGCATCACGCTGGATGACGCCTATGCAGTATTGGACATACAGGAAAACGCCGGCGATGCCGAAGTAAAAAAAGCCTACCGCCGCCTGATCAGCCAGCACCACCCGGACAAACTGGTGTCGAAAGGACTGCCCGAGGAAATGATGAAAATAGCCACCCAGAAGACACACGAGATCCGCCAGGCCTACGAATGCATCAAGGAACACCGGGGGTTCTGAACCTGCCCGGGGTTATGGCAAGTACCGCTGTCCTTGCGTGTTGTAACAGAATGATCACCCAGAATTAACAATAATGTAACTTATTTCGCGCACTCTATTCAGGAGATGTCGCACCTGCCTACAAGCATAAATTCCTATAGTTCCAAGGAGAACAAATATGTATAAAGCAACCTTCAGGTTTCTATGTGCCGCGCTACTTACAATCGGCCTGGTCGTGATGAACGCACCGAGCCATGCAGCCGACAGCACGATGCTGGAACTGTTGAAAATCCTCAGAGACAAGGGGAGTATCAGCGGGCAGGAATACGAACTGTTGAGACAGACCGCCCTGGCTGAGGGGCAAAAAAAGACCGCGCAAACAGCGTCCAAGCCGGAGCCTGAAGTGGTTGCGGCTGCCAAACCTTCCCCCCGGATAACAACGGCGGGAAAACTGGAGTTCAAGACTGATGAACATAAATTTCGCATCGGCGCGCGCGCTCAGCATGATGTCACCCTGGTCGGCAACGACAGCGACGGCAACGCAGGCAGCAGCGAGCAGCAATTCCGCCGGGCGCGTATCTACCTGTCCGGCACGGCCTGGGAACACTGGGACTGGAAATTCCAGTTCGACTTGGAGGACGCCGATGACAACAGCATGTCCATTGAAGATGCGTTCATCAAGTACAAGGCCTGGGACCCGGCAGATGTCACTGTCGGCCAGCGCAAGGCGCCGTTCTCTCTCAGCGCGCTGACCAGCTCAAAATACATTACCTTTATCGAACGCGCGGTGCCGACCGACCTGTTTACCTCGGAGGCCATCGGTATCGGCGGGCGCACGCCCGGCATTACCCTGGAGAATGCCGGAGACAAACATACGCTGGCTGGCGGCCTCTACCTGATGCGCCAACGCGCCGGCGCTACCGACTCCATCAGTGAACGTAAACTCGACGACGGTTGGGGGGTTACCGGGCGAGTGACCTGGTTACCGGTTAACCAGTCAGGCAACCGCTTGATCCATACCGGCGCAGCGTTCGGCTATAAGCACTATGCCAACAGGACGGTGAACCGGTTCCGCGTCAGGCCCGGCGTATCCGAGGGCGATCGGATTGTGGATTCTGACAGCGCCATTGCAGCAGATAATTTCTGGGGAATGAACCTGGAGGCTGCCGGCGTCTGGGGCCCGTTTGCGGCCAGCGCGGAATACTATTACGGTGATTTTGACGGTATCGATATTGCCGGAGATACCGACATGGAAGGCTATTACGTCCAGGGCAGTTATTTTCTCACCGGGGAGAATCGGCGCTATAACAGGGGCGCGTTCACCAGCGTCAAGGTCAAGGACCCGTTGGGCGGAGGCGGCTGGGGCAGCTGGGAAGTGGGCCTGCGCTACAGTTCTACCGACCTTGGCGCCGGTATCGGCGCTGATTCCGGTGACGTACTCACCGCCGCGCTGAACTGGTATGTCAACAATAACATGATGTTCAAGCTGAATTACGTCAAAACATTCTGTGACAATGGCGGCGCAGACACCTGTGACTGGGGAATCGGCGATGGCGACCCCGAGTACCTGTCATTTCGCACCCAGGTGTTTTTCTAGCCCAGCTATTTCACCGTAATTTGTTGCTATCGGACATGTGTTTTCTGTCAAGGGGTTTTGGCATTCTGCTCACTATCTCGTTATTGCGGATTTCGCTTAATGTGCGCTCTGTTTACAACATACAAAGCTTGCCCCTGGAGTTGTACAGATCGTTTATCCCAACGATTTGTCATCGCGTCCATCTATGGAAGTAACCCTACGGGCGGTTTACGCCGTGCAAATCGTCTGTTTTGGCGATTTATCATCGTATCACTTGGTGAGAAGTGAAAGCTATTGACTACGATTTATCCGACTGATGATTTGCTGATCGTCGTGTTGGAATAATACAAATAATTCCAGATATGTTGAAGTTTGTAGTGACATTCGAAATGCAACACGGCAAGGTCGTTCAAGCCATGACTTCTACAATTTCAGTATATCTTTGACTTTAAGAATTTCGATATAGTCATCTTCCGTCATAGGGCAATTCACTAAATCAGCGAGATCTTTGGAAGAGTCTAATTTCAATTGTTTTTTATTTTTGCAAGCAGTGGAGTTCCGAGACGTTTATATTTACTGCCCATGGAAAGCTTGGTCCGTACTCCTGTTCTTTTTCCGTTGACCTGATGATGGTAGTATCGGTGGTCACGGCCCTTAATATCCTCGACAAATCCTTTTTTCCTTAATGAGGACGCGATTTTCTCTCTTTCCATGGGACACTCCTGGTAAATTACAGATCCAGAAATCGATTTCTGACTGTAACACCGTGTCCGACAACTTCATTTTCATTAAGGTTTCCATAATACTCATAGCAATAAGCGAGTTCTTTTATTGCATCATCCAAGGCCTTAAAGGGGCTATCTCCATATCCGCAGATTTCCAGGAAATTATTTTCCGCAAAATAAGTGTCTCCTTCGATTTTTACCTGAAGTACAACAGGCTTTTTCAGGGAACGTAATCCCTTGTTTGAATTTATTACCCAAACCGGGTGTTCTCTGAAGGGTGGAGGTTTTGGAAGTGGATTTAAGTTCACGGTACGGGCCAATGAATAAGCTTTTGCCTTTGTCGGACTCTTGAAATTCGGATCACTGGATTGTGTCCATTCAGTATACGAGAGTGCAGTATTATTCATGAGTCTAAGTCTACGCAATAGATCAGTCTCGTATTCGGTCTTCTTCAGTGATAACAACGCATGGCTCAAATTCATACGACGTCTGCCGGAGTGTGGAACCAGGACCGATCATTTCGGATTCGTTCTCGTACGTCCAACATCCCGAGGTAGTTTGCCAGTCGTCGGAAATGTCTCACCATAGCATCTTCATCGTCAAGTTCGTTGACGCTGATCTCAATGACTTCATAGCCATGATTACGCAGCCAACTGCGTATGTTGCGATCCCGTTCGGCCGTTTCAGGATTCCCGTGCAGGTGTCTGCTTAAGCCGTCGAGGTAGATACAAATCCCTTCATTTTGTTCATGATGCTCCGCACGATACATAACATCCGGCGTCGTCGTACCCAACACGTGGTCAAGCCGGATCTGCTTGTTCCGGACACCTCCACTGAATCCGGCTGCGATCAGCAAATGACGTAATTTCACTTCCGCGTCATTTACGGGAACGGCATTTTCTTCTGGCGTCTCGGTCGGGTACTTAGGTGGAATATCATGGTCAACTGATAAACGTCGCCCCCAATCGTGAAATCGTTCGCGCGCCAGACGTCGATTCAGTGATTGATGATAGTAGGCATTACGAAACGTCTGAAGACAATCAACACAGGAGGCCTCGCAGGCGCTGGGACAGTTTTCAACTATCTCCAGCGCAACCTGGACGACAGTTTCAAAACGTTCACATAATCGGTCCAGTAATCCCGAACCCCCAGGCATTGGGTCCCACAGGAGCGCGTCCACATCATCCCGGTTTACGTGACCGATTACAAGCACCTGCAAGTCCTCCGTGTGCATGTCGAGAACGCGAGTGGCGGCAAAGCGCAGTGCCTCCACCAAGCTATAAGCGGTTGTCGCATCCTCGCAGGCAGGCAGCGACAGGACGTCAGCGGTTATGTCGGCATAGAACCCGATTGACTTCGGTTCACGATGACACCGCTCAGCGTGCGATTTCCTGAACTGGTTGCGCTGCCGTTCCGAGGAGAGTGGAGAGACACTGTGGCCGCATACCATGCATACAGGATAGCCGAACAAACCGTCGCGTTGAATGGCGCTCGATGCACCCACGTTGACAAGCCGCATACGCACACCGCGTCGAAGCTGTAGGCGTTGTGGCCCCCAGCGAAACGTCTGGCCGCCATCGTGTTGGTCAAGCTCAATCCCGTAGATAGCAACGCCTAGCTGGAAACGCAACACCTCTTCGTCCGATATATGGGATGAATGGATGAGATCCGTATCGCAGACTGCCATGGTCTGAATAGTTTGCGCGCTCAGCAAGGAATCCACGCCGGTATTGAGCGGCTTCACCGCCTGATGTTCGACCGAGATTTCATACAACGGCGTCTCGGCTCGTTCCTCGTTAATGTCACGGTGAAATCGCCGCGCGACGAATCGATGACCGTTGGCATAAATCAGGTTGCCGGGTACGTATTCGCGTAATGCATTAGCGGCCGGGCGCGGCAGTACAAAGTCCATCGCCCCGGTGCGCCAGAATGGGATTTCGGCCCAACCGATCACCGCCCCGGTTTCGAGGCCGTAACCCGGCAGAAATCCCTCAGCCGCCAGCACGTTGAAGGTAGTGAAGTCGTCGTGTCTCTCCGCGTCACGTCGTGTTCGTCGGTAAGTTCCCTTGAACCGCTTGACCAGGCTGTCACAGCGACGGAACAGGGTTTCGTCCAGGGCTTCCAAGGTGCCTGTTTGCTCGCGTCGGATATTGAGACGTTTGATCTGTTCCAGCGCCCAACGCAGGCGTCGTCGCAAGCGTGCAATCGCAGCATCCAGGTCATCAACAAACATTTCGCAGTGTGCCTGCAACGCCCCGGGAGCAACTACCTCCGTGTCCGTTTCGGGCCAGCCTTGACAAAAAACCTGCTGCACGTGCCTGACGATATCAAGGCTATTTTGCTCAATCAGCTCTCGCAGAGGCGTAAGGTCGAATTCATCATGGCGCAAGTTCCCATCCTCGAACAGGTAAGAGCTGACCCGTCCAGGCAGGCAGGCGCTCAGTACCTCCCGGATGACGTCGCGTTCATTCTCGGTTCGCGTTGTGTCTCGGGCATATTCATGTAACCGGGTGATAATCGTCGCGTGTACGTGTTTGGCAACCATCACATTGTTACGCAGGTTAAAAGCGGGCGGGTCAATGCGCCCGGCAAGCAGTTTGGTAGGTTCCGTAAAGTAAGCGCGGTCGTGGGAGACCGGACGGCAGTAGGTGATATCCACCGCCATGCGATGACGTCGTCCGGCTCGCCCAGCCCGTTGCCAGTAATTGGCAGGCAGAGGCGGCACGTTACGCATTAATACGGCGTCAAGCCGGCCAATGTCGATACCCAGTTCCAAAGTGGGTGTACATACAAAACAGTTCACTGCCTCAGACTCGCCCTTGAACAAATTCTCCAGGCGTTCGCGTTCTTCCACCGGCACCATTGCCGTATGTTCCTCCGGTCGCAGCATTGAATATGCTTGGTCAAGGAGTTGCAGGTCGTAGTTGTCGGGGGGTTCTGGGACGAATTCCAGAATCCCGCTACAACGCCACGCGGGACAACAGTCTTGGGGAAGGCGCCGAGTCGTAGTGCGCCGACAACTCCTGCAACGCCAGACACCCCGGTTGGGATTTAAGCGGAGGAGATCGGCGTTTACCTGGTAGACTTCGCTGACGTTGGGAAGCGCACGGCCTCGTGCGCCTTTGAGCCGCACCGGGGTTAGCAACTTCCGTTCAACCAGGAACTCGAACAGACTTTCCAGCAGTTCAGGAACATGCTCCGACGCGGCCCCCCATTTTTTTGCAATCTGCCATATTGTGGTATTACCACCGTTACTGAGCCACTGCGTGACTAATTCCTGTTTTTCACCAACTCCCCGGCGTAGTTTGGTGGCGTTGGGCCTGAGAAAGTCAGGCAGGTAGCCCTGCTGTATTTCCCGGTCGCCCTCCATCCAGTACTTGGTAAAAATTTCGTGCTCAGGATCGTGTAATACACGTTTACGCCGTAGATAATCAAGGATACCTGAAATGCCTTCACGAAATACTTCAGCGGGCAGTGCCAGCCTGTGAGCCTGAGACTGTATCCAGGGCAGCGAAGCGTCAAGTCCCTGGTATTCCACCTTCATCCGCCCCCAGGCTTCAAGGCCCAGGGCTTGACGGGAAGAAAGCGCAATTTCGCGTAACACCTGGAAACGTAGAAATTTTCGACGTTCCCGTTCATGCTGTCCACCACTACCCTCACGTCGCGCCACCTGCCAGACCTCGGGAATCAATGCACGTGACAGTGCCTGGTCCTGCTCTATCCTGTCTTCAAGGACAGCGGTTAAATCGCCGATGGAACGCGGTGTTTCCCTGATACCCTCCGCCATCAGGGCGCGCAGGCGATAACGACGCGCATGGTCTTTCATCCAGCCTGCCTGAAACGCGGCATCCTGTCGGTTATCGCAGAATACCAACAGTCTGGGGCGTTCCGAATGATGCACCATATCCTGAGCCAGCACGTGAACGTCGGCAACGTTGGTTGCTCGCACCGGTCGTGCGGGTTCGCGATATTGGTCGCTGAAGTTACGTCCGACGCTGCCACAGGAAAGGCAACTACTCAGGTGTCCCGGGTGGTTCTTCTTCTCGCGAATGGCAAACAATCCGATGGGTCCACCCGCGCTACCACAGGAACGGCAACACCGGACAGGATCGGGATGCGCGGCGCCACAACCGCGGCAGAAATACAGGTGCGTGGTGCGCTCGTTAGGTCCTGTTTCATCATCGCTATTGCCAATAAGCTTATCTACAAATACGGCGCGTTTTCCGCCATGTGTTTTCTCCAGGGGCGGCCAATATGATCCCTCCGGCCCTGCTTCCCCCCCGCCAGGCGTTTTTCCGGTGAATTCGAAGTCCTTCAGGAAAGCGATATAGTAGTGCTGTCCGCAGGTTGTGCAGGTGGTCACTGGAAAATGTGCGTGATTCCCTCTGTCTGTTTGTTCCCCGATTTCGTCCTCGGCGGCCAGCCATAGCCTCGGGCCCTGCCCTACCTCGGGAAACGTCACCACGGCTCCGCTGATGCCGCGAATGAATCCATGTACGACGGGTCTTAATAACGGGCGTCCCTCCCGCCGCGCTGCCGCGCCCAAGGTCAACCACGCAAGAATTTCCGCTTCGGTTACCGGACGCGAGACGTGTTTTTGCAGTGTTTCCGGCAGTTCGTCCAGGGGCTTGGGCGTTACTAATTCCCGGTTTAATTGATATACGAGTTCATTTCTGGACAGGGCCGTATACAGCGCTTCCGCCCAATTACCCGGTTCCAGATCACGCCCCGAGAGTGAACGGTACGCGTCGCGCACTTTGGTATCGTTTGATTCATCTTCTTCAACGGCCCGCACACATCGATCCAGGACCATCGCCGTCTCGCCATCAGGCGCGGGCGGCAGTGTGCGCGTGTCCGGCCAGGCCTCCTCTTCATAGCCTTCGTCTATCGTGACCACGGAATCTGCGGCTACCCCGAAAAAGCGGGCAGCAAAACTGCGCGCCGAATCGGGTTCTTTTTGGTCAACAATAGTTGCAGAAGTAGCCACGTACACCGTATTTTCCGCCCCGTGCCCACAGAAGGTACGTAGCCTGCGCACCAGGCAGGCGGTTTCTGCCCCGAGCGCCCCTGTGAACGTGTGGGCTTCATCGAAGATCAGGTAGTCAAGCCGCGCCGCGTTAAAAAGTTCCACGTCCTGTGCGCGTGTCAGCAACAGTTCGAGTTGTTTGACATTGGTGAGCAGGACCCGGGGTTGTCGCCCCTCCGTACGCATCATTTTGCGGGAACAGACTTCCTCAGCCGGATAGACCGTTTCGCCGCTGCCTTCGCGCCGCGTGCGGTCGAGTCGATCTGTATAATCCGCGCGCGATGACCCCGCAGGCAGTCTGATGCCGGCCACCTCCGTTTCCAGTTCCGGTGTCTTGCCCACGTACATGCCGAACGGAATACCCGTGCCCGCCAGCAGTGAGCGTAACCGCATGAGCTGATCTTCTGCCAGCGCGTTCATGGGATAGATGATCACCGCACTGATGCCCGGCGGCGCGCCCTCGTCCCGCATGGACAGACAGCGGCTGACGATGGGATAGAGGAAACATTCGGTCTTGCCGGAACCGGTCCCGGTCGAAATAAGCGTTGTCCTGCCGTCATAAATGGCGCGAAACGCCTGCTTCTGGTGGCTGTAGAGGTGCGTAAGTTCGGATGGAATGCGCTCATGTAGGTGCGGGTGCAGCAGTCCCTCGCTGACCAGTTTTTCTATTGGGGCGCCTGCGCGAAAAGGACGTGACAAGCTGACGTAAGGCCCTTTGAGCAATGGAGATTGGCGCGTCTCGTCAAGGGAAAGCAAGTCGCGCATCTGCGCGTGCAGGCCGGGGTCGGCAAACGGATACGCGGTAAGTTGATAGCGAAGGAAACTCTTGAGTATCTTTTCGGTATAGACGACGGGGTTCAGGGCCATGGTCGATCAATCGGCTCGCTATTGACGCAACAGGTCTTTCAATTCTTCGATCAATGTCTGGCTCTCACCTGAGCAGTGCGTGAAAAGCGGTATTATCAACGGAAATGGCGATAGTGACAAACATTGTTCATTTATTCCTAATAAACCCAGGAAAAAGGCTTGCATAGTGAACGGTATTACCGTACACTCACAGCATGATTGTTCGCTCTGTCCGGCACCGGGGCTTGCGCCGATTGATCGAGGACGATAACTCCCGGTTCCTGCGGCAGACCCTTGTCAACCGGGTGCGCAAGATCTTGACGGTACTGATCCTGGCCGGGGACATCGGCGAGTTTATTGCTGACGCTCCGTCCGGCTGGCGCGTCCACCGACTCTCAGGTGACCGGCAGAATAAATGGAGCGTTTCTGTATCAGGCAATTGGCGAATCACGTTTGAAGAAGAGGATGGTTATATCGACCACCTGAACTTGGAGGATTACCACTGATGGCTATCAATAATGTCAAAGTGAACATGACCCCTTCGCATCCAGGCGATTTCATCCGCACAGAGGTCATCGAGGAATTGGGTCTAAGCTTGACAAGGGCGGCGGAGATCCTGGGGGTACGCCGGGCGACACTTTCGGCCCTGCTGAACGGACATGCCTCGTTATCGCCGGAGATGGCTTTACGTATCGAGAAAGCCTTTAACGTCAGTATGGATATGCTATTGCGAATGCAGGCTTGGTGGGACGCCTCGCAGATGCGCGCCCGCGCAAGCGAGGTCAACGTTCGTCGTTACGAACCAGCTTGATTGACAGCCGTTAAGCGAAATACCCACAAGGAAGGCTCAGCGTTAACGAGGGACAGACAGTATGGAAACGTCAATCGAACTTCCTGACCCAATATTCGACAGGCTATGATTATCGCCACCGACCGTGATATGACTCTGAAACAATTCTTCGTCGAAACAAATAAGATCCGTGATACCAGTTCTTTATCCGCTCATACGCAAGAAACTTACTTTTAATGTCTTCACAACAGCTTTGGACAAAAGGGGAGCATACGGAAGGTAAGCATCTGATTTTGAAGTATTACCTGGATGGCTGGTTTCCAATCTTGGGCAGCTCCCATACTCGAATCCTGTATATCGACGGTTTCGCCGGGCCGGGTGAGTACTCAGGTGGTGAACCAGGGTCACCGGTGATTGCGTTGGAATGTGTAAAACAGCAAAAGCGCGGGGGCAAATTAAAAAATGCGGAAATTGTCTGCCTTTTCATGGAATCGGATACCAGCCATGCGAACCACCTTGAACGAGTCTTGCAGAAGTTTGACTCCATTCCGGACGTTACCTGGAAAGTTCTTGTCGGTGAATTCGATAATAATATGACAGCAATCCTTAATTATCTTGAAGAACAGAAAAAAAAGCTTGCCCCGTCATTCGTAATGATTGATCCTTTTGGTCCGAAGGGAAGTCGCATGGAATTAATTAGTCGCCCCTGAAAAACCCGATAAATCATTCTAATTCATTGATCATATTGATGTAAGTTGTATTTTTTCTGGACTGATATTGCCGGTTTTGGTATCATGGACCTTCATTTTCTTGCAATATCGGAGATAAAAATGACGCCCAGACAACCTGACGCCGCTACCGGCGCCTCAACCGACCTGTTCCGCGAACGCCTGGACACTATGCTCAATCAACGCCATGCTTTATATCGCCTGGCCGACCGGGTGGACTGGTCGGTGTTTGATAAGGCATTCGGTGCGCGGTACTGCCCGGATAACGGCTGTCCGGGGAAACCGACCCGGTTAATGGTGGGGTTGCACTATCTGACGCATTGTTATGGGTTATCCGATGAGGCGGTGGTGTCGGGCTGGGTGGAGAATCCGTACTGGCGTGTGCCACGAACATCAGCGGGGACGCTGATGGAGCTGTGTTGAAGATGGGAGTGTGGCCTCCCGGAGTCGGCCTGCAGGGGCAGGCTCCAAACCACCGCCTGCTGCTGCGTGTAAGAGACGTGGTGGTGAGCGATGAGGAAAAGGCGGCAATAAAGCCGTCAGGTGAGTGATGAGAAGATGAGCGCGAGCGAACCGCTGATGACGCATCGAAATGGGTTCAAGACGCGGTCAAAACGGGTGCCGGTCAGTAGCACCCGGATAAGTGTGGACGGTGCCTGCTTACGGTCCGCGCGCCACCCGGTGATTAGGCGACATGATCTCATCACAGGCTTCAACACGGGACGTGGGCACCTGGCATGGGGTGTTAAGGGAAAGCCACAAGTGGCTCACACCACGAGGGAGAATACCGATACCCATGACAGGGTCGGAGCAACCCGTAGTAGTGCAGAAGGGGCGGTAATGGCGCTGGAGCGAAGGGGTTGCGTTATCCAGTCTGGGCCGTCACATCAACCGGGCCGACCGGGAGGAGTGTGAGGGGTTCAGACAAACCGTTACCGGTCACCAAGCGCAGGGTCTGGGAGGCCTATAAGTGGGTGAAAGGGAAGGGAAAAGCGGCGGGCGTCGATGGCCAGAGTCTCGATGACGTTGCTCAGGACCTTGAGACTAACCTGTACAAGTTGTGGAATCGGCTGGCGTCGGGCAGTTACTTCCCGCCACCGGTACGGCGTGTAGCGATTCCCAAGGCCGCGGGCGGGGTCCGACCTCTGGGTAGTCCGACGGTCTCGGACCGCATTGCACAGAGGGTGGTCAAGCAGTATCTGGAGCCGGAGTGGGAGGTACTGTTCGACTCTGATTCCTACGGCTTCGGACCGGGCAAATCGGCCCATCAAGCGGTGGAGCAGGCGCGTAGGCGCGGCTGGGAATATGACTGGGTCGTAGACCTCGACATCAAAGGCTTTTATGACACGATTGATCATGAGCTGCTGAGGCGTGCGGTTCGCCGGCACACCCAAGAGAACGGGGTGCTGATCGACATCGAACGATAGCTGAAAGCGCCGGTGGAATTACCCGAGGGGTCAAGTCAGGAAAGACTGACCGGCACGCTGCAAGGCGGGGTGGTCAGTCCGCTGCTGGCGAATGTGTGTCTGCATTATGCGTGTGACCAATGGCTGCGACGGAAATACCCGAACGTCCCGGTCGAGCGCTATGCTGATGACGCTGTTTGCCGCTGCCGCACGCGGTGGCAGGCGGAGAAGCTGAAGTCGGCGCTGGAGGAGCGATTTGCCACCTGCCAGTTGACGCTACACCCGGAGAAGACCCAGGTGGTCTACTGCCAGGACAGCAATCGACGGGGGTCTTATTCCCACAGCCAGTTCACCTTTCTTGGCTGTTGCTTCCGACTGCGCAGGGCAAAGAACCGTTGGGGGAAGATCTGTACCAACTTCCTGCCGGCGGTAAGCCCGCAAGCACTCAAACGGATGCGGGCCCGAATACGGAGGTGGCGCGTGCCGCAGCCTGCGCCATGACCGCTGGAAGATAGTGCGCGTAGTCTCAATCCCGTTCTACGGGGCTGGGATCAGTACGACGGGCGATGCTACCCCACAGAGATGTGGACACTGTTCAAGTACGTTGACGAGCGACTCGGGGCCTGGCTCCGAAGGAAGTATAAGTCGCGCAAAGAGCACCGCGGGCGTAGCCGGCGGAGAGTGAACAACCTGGCCCAGCGAAACCCGTATCTTTTTGTCCATTGGGAACGACTTGGTCATGCAACGGTTGGATAACAAGAGTCGGATGAATCGAGAGATTCACGTTCGGTTCTGTGAGGGGCTGGGGGTGAAACTCCCCCGGTCTACTCGACAGTCTGTCTGCGGGGCGGTGTACGTTCAGCATGAGGCGCCGGTCGACCCGAGCAGCCTGACGCGCTGTCGCCAACGCATTGGGGCGGCGGGGTGTGCGCGGATTTTACAGGTGACGGTGGCGCTGGGGGTGCAGAGCAAGGCAGTGAAGACGACGGACTTCAAACGGGTGACGGTGGACACCACGGTACAGGAGCAGGCGGTGAGTTATGCGACCGACAGCAAGCTGTTGAACCGGTCACGAGCGCGTCGGGTACGGTGATGTCGCAAGCAGGGGGTCACAGTACGTCAGAGCACTGCCCGCCAGGGACCCAAGGCGCTGCAACAGGCCAATCGCTACGGTCATGCCAAACAGTATCGGCGACTGCGGCGCGAAGTGAAGCGATTACGCACCTCCCCCTGCTCAACTCCATACAGAGCCTGCCCCTGCGGTTGTAAGCAGGGGGGCAGGCTCTGGGGCGGGTAGTACGTGACAGTGAGCGTAACACCGCTGGCAATCCGGCCCGACAGGCGCTGTTTGCGGACGAGTTGGCCTTAGCCAAGCGACTGCTGGCCCAGCAGAAGCAGGATAAACACAAGCTGTACAGCCTGCATGCGCCGGCGGTGGAATGTATCAGTAAGGGCAAGGTGGCTAAACGTTATGAATTCGGGGTGAAGGCGAGCATTGCCACCACGAACAAGAGTAACTTCGTGGTGGGGGGTATGGCCGTGCCGGGCAGCCCGTATGACGGCCACACCTTGAAAAAAGCCCTGGCACAGGTACGGCGCTTGACCGGGATGAGTAGTGACGAGGCGTTTGTAGACCGGGGTTATCGGGGGCATGATGAAACCGAGTCCACGGTGTACATCTCCGGGCAGAAGCGCGGTATTAAGACACAGCGGTTAAAACGGTCGCTCAAGCGCCGCCAGGCAATTGAACCGGTCATCGGTCATTTGAAAGCCGATGGGCTGTTGGGGCGCAATCACCTGAACGGGACAGACGGGGACCAGTTGAATGTGCTGTTGAGTTGTGCCGGCCACAACCTGCGCTTGATCCTGCGGCGACTCAGGTTTTTTTGTCTCAAAAAAAGGATACTTATACTGGCTTGGCTACGCGGGTTGGCTGCCGCAGAGCGTCTGTTCGTCTGTCAGGCGCCAGCACGCTGTTGAGCCACAAGCCTGTCTGTCTGCCGCCCCTACCGGCCCCCTCAATGCCAACCTGAAACAGGGTTTTTCAGGGTCGACTAACTAGACCTGTGACTATGCCAATAAGTAGCAGGGCTACACGCGAATAGGCTATCCATCGCTTCACTGTTCTAACGCTCCATTATTATTGAGTTCTCTGAAATAGACTTCCATCTCTTCCCATGCATGTTGGTATCGTACGGTCTTTGCGAAAGCGTGAACATTAACAGTCTTCTTAAGGATTAATTGTCCGGCTTTCACGCGTGTTCCATCAACCGTCTCAAATTCAATATCATCCTCGCTCTCTGATACAACTTGACGAGCAATTGGTATGAGTTCCTCTGGTTTCAAGCCTGCCTTACGTCTGTTGATAGAGATAATTAACTTTGCATTCACGTTGTCAGCCTCTTCTATTCGTCGTCGGTCATCATCAGCATGTACTAATGTTGAAAGTATCTCGCGGCCAAGACGTTGAACGATGTTTTCTGATTTAACGTGATTATTTTGCCTCGCTGTTTAGATGAATGTTTTTGATGCCTCTTCCTGAGAACACTTCTTGAACGGCGCGGTCGTTGGCGATTGGGAGTAGATCAAAGCGATCCATTTCATCAGGAATATGTGCGCCATAGCTTCTTGCATTTACAATCAGCAAACGAAGATAGCGCTCAATCGACTTAGGATGTAGACCGCTAGGCATTAAAAAACAGTGGTCAGATGCTACAAGCACCATGCCGTCGCCATCGAGAAAGTCCCAGTCAATTCCAGGTGCTTGAGCAGACAGATCAGCATCGGGGGTGGGGGATGAGGAACAGTAGATATTTCCTCCCCATCGGTCCACGATGCGATGTGAAGGCAAAGAAACCCGGGTCTATCTTTCCTATGGCGAATTTCTGCTGATCCATCTGCTAAACTCAGGCGGCTATCATCTGCGTATGGAAATGTTTGTAAGCAACTTCTCAAGCAACTTTCCAGCGTCATCGGTACAGAAATGTGTTGCGGCCAAACAGCTCGTAAATACGAGATTGTACGCTGTTTATGAATAGTCATAGATATTACCCCGCCCTGAACTGCGGCATGATACCACGCAGAGAACTAGTTTGGTTGACCTCGCCTATAGTTACTCGAACATATCTGATTGTCCCGCTTCATAGTTTTGTTCATTGTATTCGACGTGGACCAGATGCAGCCGCCCGGTCTCGCCGTCGAAGGGGTTGACGGCGGCGATGACGCCGCGCCGGTTGCGTACCGTGGCAAGCATCCCGGGACGAGGGGTGGAATTATCGGGCATCGCCGTGAAAGACCTCCGAAGAAAAACTCAGCTTGGTACCAATGCCGGAAACGTGTGAAAAGCCGTCATATTTATAATTATAATTTTTTTATGATGATTCATAATATTTTGATTATAAGTTATATTTTTTATGAGCAGTATTTTCGAACAGGCAAACGCGTTTTTTTATCAGGAGACTTTTGTCTTTCTGACCGACACGTGAAACCAGTATCTAGCGAAGCTTCGCCTCATACCGACAAGCCATGAAAAGAGCGCCGGCTGACCTCCGAAGTCGGGTAGACTTTGGTTATGACCGCGCAGGCGGTGGGGGGGGGCTTACGCCCCATGGCAACCGGAGCGGAGACTATGATAACGCAAACCGTAGGTAATCTGCTACAAGACCAGGTGACACTGGATATCGAGTGCATTGACCGTCTGTACCTGAATGCGTATCAACCGCGGCTGCAGACCGGGGCCGGGGTGGCGTATTTTTTCAAGCAGCACCGGCGCGCGCAGGTGGCCTCGACGACGCTGATGGCGCCCCTGTCGCGGACGTTTGTCAAGCATATTCGTCAGTTTGCCCGGGCCGAGGGCGTGGTGATTGAACGGTTTGAGAAAGGGGTACGCAAGGATGACGTGACGCAGGGTTACCTGTCGTCGTTTCAGGGGAACGAAGGGGTGCTCTACATCGGCGTGGCGCAGGAGCAGTGTGCCAGCTTCCGGGTCGAGAAGAAACTCAACCCGGCGAGCGGTCAGGTATTTCCCTGGTTGGGTCGAACGACGGTGAGGTGCAACCAGTACTACGTCTACCTGGTGGAGGCTGACTTTGGCCCGCTGTTCATCAAGTTCGCTGGCTACTTCCCGTACACGGCGCGGGTGTGTTTGAACGGTCGCGAGTATCTCAAGCGACAGTTGGCCAAGCGCGGGGTGGGCTGTCGGGCACTGGATAACGGCTTGCTGTCCTGTGTGTGAGCAACCCCACCTGGCACAGGCGTTAGCCGACGGCTTGGACGAGCGACGCATTGCGGGCGTGGTACGCAAGTGGTTGGCACGGCTGCCGGCGCCGTTCACGGCCGAGGACCGTGCGGCGGGGTTTGACTATGACTTATCCATCCTGCAGGCGGAATTTGCCCGGACCCAGGTGTTTGACCGGCCCTTGTCGGGCCGCTGCTTCTTTGAAGAAGTGATTCGGGAGAACCTGGACCTGGGGCGCCCCAGCCAGGTGAGTTTGCTCTTCAACCGACGGGTGACCCGGCGCACGCCGGGCGCGTTGCGCACCCGCGTGGTGACGGCCGGCGTCACGCCGGCGCTGCATATCAGCTATCAGGACTCGAAGATCAAACAGTACTTCAAGGAAGACCGGGCGTTGCGCACGGAAACCACGGTCAATAATACCCGCAACTTTGGCATTGGCAAGAAACTGGTGAACCTCCCCGCCCTGCGGGAGGTCGGCTTTGCGGCCAACCGACGCTTACTGCACGTCGACACCTTGAGCCAGGACTGCCGCATCGGGGCGCGGGTGTTTGACCGGGTCACAGGCCGGCGCACGGTAGCCGGGCAAACTGCCGCGGCCCTGAAGTTCGGGGCCCCGCGGGTGATGGCGCTGCTCCAGGCCCTGCTGTTGTTCTCCCTGCTGCCGCAGGGCTTCCGTCACGCCGGCTTACGTGAGCACGTGGCCCACCTCCTGGGCAAGACACCCCAGTAGTACCGTAGCGGACAGATGACCTATGACCTGCGCCGCTTACGACTGCACGGGTTGATTGAACGGATACCATCGAGCCGGCGCTATCGGGTGACGAGTGCGGGGCTGCGTATCGGTCTGTTCTTTACCAAGATGCACAGCCAGCTCCTGCGCGGCGGGTTGTCACAGTTGTTCGACCCGACCGACCTCAGTCCGTCCCGACCCTTGGTGGCTGCTGTCAAACGGGTGGAAAACATGATAGAGAAGCACATCCAATGCGCCAAAATCGCCGCCTGAAAACTTGACCTTTTTGTCGATCATATTGTGAAACAAGGAATGCTAGTCTTACTTATCTTAAGGAATGACTACTTTGACTGGATTCCTGCCTGCGCAGGAATGGTGCGCCGTAGCTCCACAGTATCCAGCTACGACGAATCCTCCAGTCGCTTCAGGTAATTCTCCAGCAACTGCTCACCGGAAGGCGTTGATCGTGCCAGCCATTTGATAAAGAGGTCTGTGGCGTCGCGCTCATCAAGTTGCCAGTTGATGCCGGAGTTTCTCAGGTTTCTGTCCAGGGTGTACAGGCTGATTCCTGCGCTGACTGACAGGTTGTAGCTTTGGGTGAAACCGTGAATCGAGATTCTCACGGTTTCATCGGCAAGGGCTTGCAGGTTTGCCGAAAGCCCCGGTTCTTCCGAGCCGAAGCAGAGCGCGAGTTTGTCCCTGATATCCAGTTGTTCCACGGTCTTGGCGGCCGGCGCCGGCGCCATGGCGATGATGCGATAACCCCGTTGTTTGAGTTGTTCGATACAGGCATGAGTATTGTCCTGCCCAGCCCGGTTGTGTTTTATCAGGTCGATCCATTTCGATGCCCCTTGCACCACGGCGGGATTGAGGCGGTATTCATGCCGGTTCTCGATGACGTGGATTTCCTGTATGCCCAGGCATTCACAGGTACGCACGACCGCACTGGCGTTTTGTGACTGGTAGATGTCTTCCAGCACGACGGTGATATGACGGGTTCTCTGATGGAGGATATTTCTCAAACGTTCCCGGCGCTCTTCGTTAATGAACCCGGATAGGTAATCGATGATGTTTTGTTGTTTTTCCGTTGTCACGCTGCTGGTTACAACATGCCGGGGCAGCACCTGCGCACTAATGCAGCCGCCGGTGATTGTCCTCTTCCCGGAATTCTCCCTCGATGATGATATTTTTTTCCCGTATACCGGAATGAAATGCCTGGTGGAGCATTTTCAGGGCCAGTCGTGAGCGCAGGGAAGGGACCAGGCACAGGAAGCCGATCACGTCGGTGACAAAGCCCGGGGTCAGTAACAGGACGCCGGCGATAAGCAGGATCAACCCCTCCAGTAGATGATCAGCCGGTATTTCACCCTGGTGCAGTTTCTCGCGCGCCCGCAGCAGCGTCAGCAGGCCCTGGATACGCAGCAGTATGGCGCCGAGGGCGGCGGTCAGGATGCACAGTAATATCGTCGACAATGCGCCGATGTACTGTCCCACCTGTATGAGAAAATAAATTTCAATGAGGGGGATGGTTAGAAACAGCAGGAAAAGGATCTTGAACATGATTATCAATGTATTGGCAGAAAAATGATTTTTCAAGCAGGTTCCACCCAGTGTAGGTTATTATATACCTTTTTCACCTGCATGTTTGGGCATGCGCAATAATCCAGGAAAGACAGTCATCGCTGAGTTACCCGAATATCTGGTGGTCTTGAATACCTGTCCGGACTCCGAGACGGCTGGCCGCATCGCGGCTGACCTGGTAGAGGACAAGCTGGCTGCCTGCGTACAGGTGCTGCCCGGATTGCGATCCTATTTCCACTGGGCGGGCAAAGTGGATTGCACGGATGAACACCTGCTGCTGATCAAGACGTCTTCGGCAAGCTACCCGGCGCTGGAACGGCGCATCAGGGAATTACATCCTTATGAACTTCCGGAAATCATCGGAGTCCCTGTCAATAGAGGTTTGCCTGAATATTTATCCTGGATTGACGAAAATACGCATGAAGATGCCTGAACCACGACAGATAATCCCGCTGCTACTGTGCCTGGTTGCCCTTGCCGCATTCGCGCAATCCATCGGAGAACGCCTGAAAAACCTGGTCGGATCCGATAACGACAGTTTCAGCCATTATGGGATTCTGGATCCCGACCAGGCTTTCCGACTGACCGCGGAGCCGCTCAATCCGGATACCGTGCAATTCACCTGGGTAGTGGCAGAGGGATATTACCTCTACCGGGACAAGTTTTCGTTCGCCTCCCTGACAGATGATGTGAGGATTGATGAGACAGCGATCCGGATACCACGCGGCCAGGTCAAGCAGGATGAGTCCTTTGGCGAGATTGAAGTCAACACCGGACTGGTCGCTGTTGAAGTGGCGCTTGTCCCCGGCAGGGCGGTGACCCCCGATGCCCTGTTCCAGGTGGGTTATCAGGGTTGCAAGGAGGGATCGGTCTGCTACCCGCCGCAACAAAAGGAGATCGCCGTTGACCTGGGCCAAACCCTTTCCGCCACCGTACAACCGGTGAGCCAGGCACAGCTTTCAGTCCAGGACAGGATTACCGCGCGGCTGAAACAGGGCAGCCTCATCCTGAATGTCCTCGCGTTTTTTGCCTTCGGTGTCTTACTGTCGCTTACCCCTTGTGTATTTCCGATGATCCCTATCCTGTCCGGCATCATCGTTGGACAGTCCGGTACCGTGACGTCCCGGCGCGGATTTTCGTTATCCCTTGCCTACGTCCTCGCCATGGCGCTGACCTACGCCTTGCTGGGGGTGCTGGCCGGTTCTTTCCAGGTGAACCTGCAGGCTGCTTCCCAGAATGTCTGGGCGATCAGTGCGTTCAGCCTGGTTTTTGTCATCCTGGCCCTGTCCATGTTCGGGGTTTATGAATTACGCATGCCGGCAGCCATACAGACCCGGCTGTCCTCCCTGTCACAGCCCGGGCAGGTGTCCGGCCTGTATTCCAGCGCGCTGATGGGCGCGGTGTCCGCCATTATCGTCGGCCCCTGTGTCGCGCCGCCCCTGGCCGGCGCCTTGCTGTATATCAGCCAGACCGGAGATGCGTTACTGGGCGCTGCGGCATTGTTTTCGATGGGTCTGGGCTTCGGCGTGCCGTTGCTGGTCATCGGTTCGTCCGCCGGGTCATTGCTGCCCCGGGTCGGCCCCTGGATGGAGAAGGTCAAGCAAGGCTTCGGCATCATTATGCTGGGCGTGGCAATCTGGTTCCTGGAACGAGTCATACCGGGCGCCGTAGCCATGTTATTGTGGGCGCTGCTGGTTATCCTCGCGGCGCTGCTCATGGGCGCGCTGGACCGGACCCGGCACAGCGGCAAGGTATTCAGGGCTGTCGGCATTGCCGGCCTGATCTATGCCGCCGCCTTGATCACAGGCGCGCTGTCGGGTTCCGACGATATGTTACGTCCCCTTGCCCACCTGGCCGGAAAGCCCGCCGCCTCAAGCAGCCTGGAATTCCAGCGTATCAAGAGCGCCGCAGACCTGGACCGGACGCTGACTGCCGCCGCTACGACGGGTAAATTCGTGATGCTTGATTTTTATGCGGACTGGTGCGTTACCTGCATCGAGATGGAACACGACACGTTTACCGAACCGGAGGTAAAACGGGTCCTGTCTGACGTCATCCTGGTGCAGGCGAACGTGACCCGGAACGATAGCGAAGATCAGCAACTGCTGGAACGCTTTCAACTGTTCGGACCACCGGCCATCCTGTTTTTCGGAACGGACGCGCAGGAACTGCAGGAATACCGCCTGATCGGTTACGTCAAGCCGGAACAGTTCCTGCAGCACCTGGCAAAGTTACTGACCTCATGAACAGACCGGGATGGGTGGCATTGGCAGGGCTGATTTTCGTTTCCGCCTACCTGGGGTCGCGCCTGTATCACTTTCAGCAGGACGAGGTTGCCCGCACATCTCCCGAACAAAACGGCAAAGCCGTACAATCCACCACAGCCTCCCTGGTGCTGGGCCGGCACAGGCCGGATTTCACGCTGCCGGACCTGGACGGAAAGATGCGATCAATCAGTGAGTGGGACGGCAAAGTGATCGCGCTGAATTTCTGGGCGACCTGGTGTCCACCCTGTTTAAAGGAGGTCCCGGAGTTTGTCGTATTGCAAACCAGGTACCAGGCGCAGGGACTGCAATTCATCGGCATCGCCTTGCAGCGGCCGGAAGAGGTGCGCGACTTCGTAGCGGAGAACGGGATGAACTACCCGGTGCTGGCGGGCGAACTGGAGGTAATCAAACTGGCCGAGGCCTATGGCAACCACATCGGCGCCCTGCCGTATACCGTGATCATCGACAGGAACGGGCAAGTGGCCCATGTCAAGCCCGGTATCCTGCCGACTGAAGAAGCGGAAGCCATCATCAACCGCCTACTCTGAGGCGTTCCGATAAAGGGCTGAAATAACAGCCACCCCTTTTTATGTTTAAATTCGGCTATATTCTGCTATTATGTGGCAAAATGTAGCGAAAATTCCTGATTTCATCTGAAAATAAAACTGTTATGGCGAAACTATTGGTATTGCATGGGCCCAACCTGAACCTGCTTGGGGAGCGGGAGCCGGAGATTTACGGGACGGCGACCCTGGAAGATATCAACCAGGACCTGGTTGCGGACGCCGCACGACTGGGTCACAGCCTGGTTTGCTATCAGTCCAATGCCGAGCATGACCTGATTGACAGAATCCATCAGGCAAAAAAGCAAGGGGTCGAGTTCATCATTATCAATCCCGGCGCATTTACCCATACCAGCATCGCCTTGCGGGATGCTTTTTCCGGGGTCTCCATCCCGTTCATTGAAGTCCACCTGTCCAATGTGTTTGCCCGGGAGGAATTCAGACGCCATTCCTACCTGTCGGACCTGGCAACAGCAGTGCTCAGTGGCGCCGGCGCGGCAGGTTATCATCTGGCGTTGCAGGTGGCTGCGGAAAAATTACCAGGGTAACCGGCATGGATATAAGAAAAGTTAAAAAATTGATTGAGATGCTGGAAGAATCCGCTATTGATGAAATCGAGATTCACGAGGACAAGGATTCAGTCAGAGTCAGCCGCAACAGGCACGCGCCTGCGCAGGGTACCGCCACTGTACCGGCCAGGGAGATAGCGGCCGCGGGTCAACACAATGCCGCCGTAACGGAAGCTGCGCCGGGCGCTGAAGCGTCTGAAGCGGACGAGCCCGAGGATAACCTGGTGCGTTCGCCCATGGTGGGGATCTTCTACGAGGCCCAGGCGCCGAATAAACCGTCTTTTGTCGAACTGGGTCAGACCGTAAATAAGGGCGACGTACTCTGTATCATCGAAGCGATGAAGATCATGAACCAGGTTGAATCCGAAAAAGCCGGTGTCGTCAGTCGTATCATGGTCGCAAATGGCGATCCGGTTGAGTATGGTCAACCCTTGTTCATTATCCGTAATCAGTAAAACCGTGTTTCCATGGCAGGCCTGTTGAGTCCTGTGGCTGAGTTTGTAGATAAATAACCATGCTTGGAAAAGTGGTCATTGCCAACCGCGGCGAGATTGCCCTGCGCATCCTGCGTTCCTGTCGCGAGCTCGGCATAAAAACCGTAGCGGTTTTCTCCGAAGTGGACCGGGAGCAGAAGCACGTGCTGTTGGCTGATGAGGCCGTATGTATCGGTCCGGCCGCGGCTGCCGGCAGTTACCTGAATATCCCTGCCGTAATCAGTGCGGCTGAGGTCACCGATGCCGTGGCGATTCATCCGGGTTACGGGTTCCTGGCTGAAAATGCTGATTTTGCCGAACGGGTTGAGGAAAGCGGTTTTATATTCATCGGGCCCCGTGCTGAAACCATCCGTTTGATGGGAAGTAAAATCTCGGCCCGGGAAGAGATGAAAAAATTCAAGATACCTTGCGTCCCCGGTTCCAGCGGCAGTATCGGTGATGATATTGACGAGATTGGCAGGACTGCCAGGGAGCTGGGTTACCCGGTCATGATTAAGGCTGCCGCCGGCGGCGGCGGACGCGGAATGCGGATAGTGCGTAGTGAGGCAACCCTGCGCAATGCCGTGGCGGTGACCCGCGCGGAGGCGGCTGCCGCCTTTGGCGATGACACCTTGTACATGGAAAAATTTCTCGACCATCCGCGCCACATCGAGATACAAATTCTGGCGGATGGAACCGGCAACGTCATCCACCTGGGAGAACGGGACTGCTCTATGCAGAGGCGTCACCAGAAGATTATTGAAGAAGCGCCGGCGGTTGGAATTACAGATGAAATGCGCGAGAAAATCGGCAATACCTGTGTCCTTGCCTGTAAGGCGATGGGGTATCGCGGCGCCGGTACGGTGGAATTTCTGTATCAGGACGGAGAATTTTATTTTATAGAAATGAATACCCGCATCCAGGTGGAACACCCCGTCACTGAAATGGTGACCGGCGTTGATATCGTCAAGGAACAACTGCGCATTGCGTCCAGCGCAACGCTTGGTTATCAACAGGATGACATCCAGTTGCGCGGTCACGCGCTTGAATGCCGTATCCAGGCGGAAGATCCGAATACATTTATGCCGTCACCCGGCCGGATCAGCCATTTCCACCAGCCCGGTGGACCGGGGATCCGCATGGAGACGCATATTTATGACGGCTATCGCATACCACCTCACTACGATTCCATGATCGCAAAGTTGATTGCGCACGGGGAGACCCGGGAACTGGCCCTGGCGCGGATGTCTACCGCACTATCGGAATTGGTCATAGAAGGCATCAGCACCAATATTCCTGTGCTGCAAAGATTGCTGGATGACGCGGCGTTCATTGCCGGGGGCACCGATATCCACTACCTGGAAAACAAACTCGGTCTCACATAAAGACCGGCACACGCGTGATGTTTACAGATTGTCCATCCTGTGAGCGCCTGTTTCGTATCCGCGCCGCGCAACTGAAGGCAGCCGACGGTTGGGTAAGATGCGGTTACTGTGCAGAAACGTTTTATGCACTGGAGCGACTCCACGATGCGCCTGTAAAACAAGCGCCGCCGGCACACTCCGATACGGAACAGAAGAGCGCCCCGGCTAAGCCAACTCAACAGCCTGATGATGTAATTGTAGAGCAACAGGACGAGGCGCAAGCCGAAGCGGCAGCCGCGCAGCAAGATCAACCCCCCCTTGCAGGCGCTGAACCGGAACACGCGCCGGCGCCGGGCGTTCAATTAGCGGATGAGGCAACTGAGCCGCAGCAGGAGGCGACTGAGGCCGAAACGGCGGATGCCGGGCAAGACCGCGAACTGCCGGCAGAGTTGTCGCCGGCCCTTGACTACGAAGCTGAGAAAACCACCGCTTCGTCCTCACGCTTCATCTGGGCCGGCATGATTATTCTCCTGTCAATGATCGCGCTTGCGCAGGTCGCCTGGTTCAACCGGGACTGCCTGCTGCGCGAGTACCCGGCGTTGACACTCTGGGCGGAACGGCTCTGTGAAAGGTTACAGTGTGACGTGATCCGTTTTCGCGACCTGTCGGCCATCAAGCTGTTGAACCGGGAAGTACGGCTGCACCCGCGCTTCCGGGATGCCCTGCTGGTGCGCGCTACCCTGGTCAACCAGGCCGAATATATCCAGCGCTACCCGCAGATTGAACTGGTTATCTATGCGACCAACGGACAGGTGATTTCCCAAGGGCGTTTCAAACCTGCCGGCTACCTTGGGCTGGCTGCCAATCCCGCTGCCGGCATGCCTCCCGGCATGCCGATTCACTTTGTCCTGGAACTGGCCGGCGCCGCACAACAGGCCGTAAGTTTTGAATTTCAGTTTCATTGACAGGTTGTTCGCCAAAAGGGATTGCATGAACGCGCATTGGTTGCTATTGTGAAAATCAGGGGAAAAAAGGTATAGATAAGGATTAAAATCTTATACCGAAGCAAAATATAAATGACGTCGACCAAACAGGATTCAACAAAGCGAAATTCCACTGCTCAATCCCTGAGTGGATGCGTGGAACAGGCCTTGCATAATTATTTTAACGATCTGGAGGGAGAAGATACCTCCGATCTGTATGAACTCGTCATTTCCCAAGCCGAAAAACCGCTGTTTGAAGTTGTATTGAATCACTACAACGGCAACATAAGCCGTACCGCACAAGCACTGGGCTTGAACCGGGGTACGGTACTGGGACGATTGAAGAAATACGGTATAGTCCGCTGATATGGTGAGTGTAAGGCGCGCACTGATCAGCGTCTCGGACAAATCCGGCATCGTGGAATTCAGTCGCGATCTTGAGCGACTGGGCATCGTCATCATCTCTACCGGCGGCACCTTCAGACTGCTGCAATCCCATAGTATTCCGGTGACGGATGTATCGGCCTATACCGGGTTTCCCGAGATAATGGACGGCAGGGTAAAAACACTGCACCCGAAGATTCACGGCGGCCTGCTGGGGCGACGCGGCCGGGACGACGCGATCATGGAACAGCTCGATATTGCGCCGATCGATCTCGTTATCGTCAACCTGTATCCGTTTGAAGCGACCGTCAAGCGCCCTGACTGTAGCCTGGCCGAAGCGATAGAGAATATCGATATAGGCGGGCCGACCATGCTCAGGGCGGCGGCCAAAAATTATGAATACACCGGGGTCCTCGTTGACGTCGAAGATTACGCCGGTGTATTGAAAGAGTTACGGGAAAACGACAACCGGCTGAGTGTCCCGACCTGTTTCAGGCTGGCGCAGAAAGCCTTCTCCCATAGCGCGAACTACGATGCCAACGTGGCAAATTACCTGGGCGCAACGGACCACCAGGGCAGCGCCAGGAATTACCCCGACACCTACTCAATGCAGTTTAACCTTGCCGAACAGTTGCGCTATGGGGAGAATCCCCATCAAACCGCGGCCTTCTACACGGAACCGAAACCCCCCGCCGGAACCCTGGCCGGCGCCCGCCAGTTGCAGGGCAAGGCGCTTTCCTACAACAATCTTGCCGACGCCGATGCCGCCCTGGAATGTGTATTGGGTTTTAACGATCCTGCCTGTGTCATAGTCAAGCACGCCAACCCCTGTGGTGTAGCGGCAGGCGGTTCGCTGCTCGATGCTTATAACGCGGCCTACGCCACCGATCCGGTTTCCGCGTTCGGCGGCATCATCGCCTTCAACCACAGCCTGGATAAGGAGACCGCGCAAACCATCATTGAGCGGCAATTCGTGGAAGTCATCCTGGCGCCGGACCTGGAAGACGGCGTCCTGCCGATAACAGGAACAAAGTCCGGGATACGCGTACTGGTTACCGGCGCGCGGGCGCGCCAGCCCGGGCAGCTTGAGCTGAAACGCGTCAGTGGCGGCTTATTGGTCCAGGACGCTGATACGGGAATGCTCAAGCCGGAACAATTAAAGGTGGTATCCAGCCGTATGCCGGATGCCGCGGAACTGGATGATATGTTGTTCGCCTGGCAAGTGGTGAAATACGTCAAGTCCAATGCCATTGTCTATGCCGGCCGGCGCCGGACTATAGGGATCGGCGCCGGCCAGATGAGCCGGATCTACAGCGCCCGTATCGCCGCGCTCAAGGCAGCCGACGCGGGCTTGCAGGTTGCCGGCGCGGTGATGGCGTCGGATGCGTTTTTTCCATTCAGGGACGGCATCGATGCCGCTGCGGAGTCAGGTATCAAGGCTGTCATACAGCCGGGAGGGTCGGTGCGCGATAAAGAGGTGATCGCGGCGGTGGATGAACACGGCATGGCAATGGTGTTCACCTCAATGAGACATTTTCGCCATTGAGAATATGAACGTCCTGATCATCGGCGGCGGCGGGCGCGAACATGCCCTGGCCTGGAAGGCGGCCCAATCGCCCGATGTGGACAAGGTCTACGTTGCGCCGGGCAACGCCGGCACGGCGCTGGAGGATAAAGTCGAAAATATCCCGCTGGCGCCCGCGGACACGCCGGGCCTGATTGCATTTGCCCGGCGCCAGGCCGTGTCACTCACCATCGTGGGGCCCGAAGCGCCCCTGGTCTCCGGCATTGCAGATGCGTTTACCGATGCAGGGTTGCGCTGTTTCGGCCCATCGAAAGATGCTGCCAGGCTGGAAGGCTCGAAGAGTTTCAGCAAGGTCTTTCTGCGCCGCCACGGGATTCCCACGGCAGATTATGAGACCTTTACCGACCTCGGGGCCGCCCTGGATTACCTCCGATCAAGGAGCCTGCCGCTGGTCGTCAAGGCAGACGGCCTGGCCGCGGGCAAGGGGGTGATCGTTGCCCGGACCCTGGCCGACGCCAGGCGCGCCGTCAGCGACATGTTGTCCGGCGGGAAATTCGGTGCAGCGGGACAACGGGTCGTGATAGAGCACTTTATTGCCGGGGAGGAGGCCAGCTTCATCGTCATCAGCGACGGTGAGAATGTCGTCCCGCTGGCCAGCTCCCAGGACCATAAAGCCAGGGACGATGGTGATTCAGGTCCTAATACCGGTGGAATGGGCGCATATTCCCCGGCTTCCATAATGGATCAAGCCCTGCATGACAGGATCATGCGCCGGGTCATAGAACCGGCCGTGGCGGGAATGCGTGCGGATGGCAGTCCCTACCTGGGATTTCTCTATGCCGGACTCATGATCGACGCCAGCGGTGATGTGCAGGTCCTTGAGTTTAATTGCCGTCTCGGCGACCCTGAGACCCAGCCTGTCATGATGCGCCTGCAAGGGGATTTAGCGGCATTATGTGACATGGCCCTGACCCGGCGCCTGCACGCTGCCGCCGTTTCCTGGGACCCGCGCGCGGCGGTCGGCGTGGTAATGGCCTCGTCCGGGTATCCGGACAGCGCCACCCGGGACAGGGCGATCAACGGCCTCGACAAGATAACCGGGCCGGTAAAGGTTTTCCATGCCGGAACCCGGCAAGACGCCGATGAAATCCTCACCAGCGGTGGCCGGGTGCTGTGCGTGACGGCACTGGCCGACGACGTTACCAGCGCCAGGAACAAGGCATACGAAGCAGTGCGGGCGATAGATTGTGAAGCCCTGTTTTACCGCAGCGATATCGGCTACCGGGCAGTAGCGCGGGAAGCAGCGCCCGGCTACCTGAGGCCGTACCGGTAACGCAAAGCTATCCCCGCCAAATTTACCAGCGCCAAAAACCAGGATGTTGTCCTGAATTTTATCGATTTGGCGGTAGCAGACCGGCGCGATCAAGTCAGTACGGCGACTTTCCATAACAATAAGAAAAAAAAATGCTCATTTAACTTTAACTCATTTGATTTTATAATATAATCGCAACCTGGGAGGGAACTTTCCTCAGACGCGGGGACCTTTGATTTGCTTTGTCTGGGACTACTCGGAACAGGAAGTGACGGATTTAACTAACTATAAAACTTTAACCATACATATCCAAAATGAGGGGCAGATATGGCTGACAAACCTCAAGCTATTGCTGATAAGCAAACCAAATCACAAATTCTGGCACATGTTGCTGAAGATGCGGGACTGACCAAAAAACAGGTAGCAGCTGTGCTGGATTCAATTGCCGGCCTGGCGGTGCGTCATCTGCAAAATGGAGCTTCCGGGGAATTTACCGTGCCGTCGATGGGCGTTAAATTGAGCAGGGTGATAAAACCTGCCCGTTCCGAACGTCCCGGTATAAACCCGGCCACAGGAGAGAAAATAACCATCCCGGCAAAACCGGCAACCGTTGCTGTAAGGGCAACGCCATTAAAAGCGCTTAAAGATTCAATTTCGTAGAAAACACAAGCCGGGGGCAGGCTAAATCTGCCCCCGGTCTTTGTAACTTCCTATACGTGTATCCTTGTGCCGGCTCGTGTCAGCGGCGTTGCGGCCTGTATAGGTCAGGGCTGCCATTCCAGGAAATTCCTCAGCAGGGTAAGCCCGGCGCGCTGGCTCTTTTCCGGGTGAAATTGCGTTGCGAATAAATTGTCCCGCGCCGCGGCGGATGTGAAATTAACAATATAATCCGTCGTCCCGGCAGAGTCGGACTCACACTCCGGCTGCACACAATAACTGTGAACAAAATAAAACCGCTCATCGTCCCGGATGTTTTTCCACAGGGGATGGGGCTTCGCCTGTCTCACCTCGTTCCAACCCATGTGCGGAATCTTGTACAGGTCGCCGTTTTCGTCTCGGACAGCCGCCGGAAACCGGCGCACCTTGCCGGGCAGCACCGCCAGGCCCTCAGTTCCGTTATCTTCTTCGCTGAAGTCCATCAGAGTCTGTAAGCCCAGGCAGATACCCAGAAACGGTTTACTGTAGATGCACTCCCTGAGCAGTTCCGGAAAGCCTTTTCCGATCAGGGTCTGCATACATTGGCCGATGGCGCCCTGGCCCGGAAAAACAATACGTTCGGCGTCCATGACCGCGTCGTGGTCGCTGCTGACCAGCACGCCATAATCATTACCCGCGACGTACTCGAGCGCTTTGGCTACAGAGCGCAGGTTGCCGGAACCATAGTCTAGGATAGCGATGGTTTTAAGCTGCGCCATTGTTGGCGTATACCGGTTATAAACTGCCTTTTGTTGAAGGCAGGATGCCCTCCATGCGCGGGTCCGGCTCCACGGCCATACGCAAGGCCCGGCCAAATGCCTTGAAGATCGTTTCGGCGATATGGTGCGAATTCCTGCCGCGCATATTATCTATATGCAGGGTGACCATCGCATGGTTGACAAATCCCTGGAAAAACTCGCGCAGCAAGTCGATATCGAATTCTCCCACCCGGGCCCGGGGATAGTCAACCTGGTATTCCAGGCCGGGCCTGCCGGAGAAATCCAGTACTACCCGGGATAAGGCTTCATCCAGGGGCACATAAGCGTGTCCGTAACGGCGGATCCCGCGCTTGTCCCCCAGCGCCTGCCTGAAGGCCTGCCCCAGGGTGATGCCCACGTCCTCAACGGTATGATGCGCGTCGATTTCCAGGTCGCCCCGGGCCTTGATGTCCAGGTCGAACATGCCATGCCGGGCAACCTGGTCAAGCATGTGTTCGAGAAACGGGACGCCGATGTGCAAATCAGCCGCGCCCGTACCGTCCAGCTTCAGCCCGACGGATATGTCCGTTTCTTTTGTCGACCTTTTCTGCAAGGCCTGTCTTTCATTACTCATGTCGTTTCCAGGGTAAAATATCAAGCAGGTGTGTAGAATACAGGATACAGGGGACGGGAAACAGAGAAAACTATTCCGGGTAATATGACTGAAGAAATTAATAACAATGAGGTAAAGTCATACCTGTTATCGTTGCAGGACAGGCTTTGTAGCGAAATTGAAGAGCTGGATACAGAAAAGCGGTTTGCCCGGGACGTCTGGGAACGCGCGCAGGGCGGCGGCGGTATCAGCCGGGTATTGGAACAAGGCGTAGTGTTTGAAAAAGCGGGGGTAAACTTCTCCCACGTATACGGTGATCAATTGCCTGCCAGCGCCAGTGTCAACAGGCCGGAAGCAGCCGGGCGCAGTTTCCAGGCAATGGGCGTATCCGCCGTCATCCATCCGGACAATCCCCGGGTGCCCACCTCCCACATGAACGTCCGGTTTTTCCTTGCAGAGAAACCGGGGGCAGCGCCCCTGTGGTGGTTCGGCGGCGGGTTTGACCTTACCCCCTGTTACGGGTTTGCAGAAGACGCCGAACACTGGCACCGGGCTGCCCGGTCAGCATGTAGTGAATTTGGGGAAGACGTTTATCCGAAATTCAAAAAATGGTGTGATGAATACTTTTTCATCCGCCACCGCGGCGAAGCGCGGGGCATAGGCGGGATTTTTTTTGACGACCTGAATGAGTGGGGATTTACCAGGTGTTTTCAATTCCTGCGAAGTGTGGGCGATCACTACCTCCCCGCCTACCGGCCGATAGTGGAACGCCGCAAGGATACGCCGTATACCGCCCGCCAGAAAGATTTTCAGCTTTACCGGCGCGGGCGCTACGTGGAATTCAACCTGGTTTACGACCGCGGCACATTATTCGGCCTGCAGTCCGGCGGACGGGTCGAATCAATCCTGATGTCACTGCCGCCGCGCGTGCATTGGCACTACAACCGCAAACCGGAACCGGAAACGCAAGAAGCGCGCCTGGTTGAAGAATTCCTCACCCCCCGTGACTGGTTGGTGTAACACCCGCGAACCCGCCCCGCACCTGCGAAAGTTTACCCCTGTATGCTGTTGAGCAGGGGCAGGAATCCAGTAATTAACCTTCATCATTATACAAGGAATAATGTTTTCAACTGGATTCCGGCATACGCCGGAATGACGGGAGATCAGGGTACGGATTGTAAATCCATCCCCCGCGCCGTTCATGCAGGATCAACCTAGCCTTACCACTTGCCGGTCATCGGCAATTAGCAGCAAATCGGCGCGCCGCCGGGCAAACAGGCCGTTGGTAACCACACCGACTATATCGTCGATTTTCCCCTCCATCTCAACCGGGTTGACGATGGACAGGTTGTGGATATCCAGGATAACGTTGCCGTTATCGGTGCTGAAGTTCTCCCTTAACACCGGTTGGCCACCCAGCTTCACGATTTCCCGGGCGACGTAGCTGCGCGCCATGGGAATGACCTCAACCGGTAACGGAAATGAACCCAGGACGTCCACCATCTTTGTGTCATCGACAATGCAGATAAACCGGTTACTGACGGCTGCGGTGATCTTCTCCCGGGTCAGGGCGCCGCCGCCGCCTTTTATCAGTTGCAGGTGGCGCGTGGCCTCATCGGCGCCGTCCACGTAAACAGAGAGTTCGCGTACGCCATTCAGGTCGATGATGGGGATATTATGTTGTCTTAACCGCGCTTCAGTTGCGACCGAACTGGCCACCGCGGCGTCGATGCGATGCCTGATCCGGACCAGTTCATCGATAAAGCAGTTTACCGTGCTGCCGGTGCCGACGCCCACGACCATATCATCTTCGATAAACTCCAGTGCGGCCCGGGCGACCCGTTGTTTATTTTGCTGGCTCATGTAATGCAATGTCTCCTTTGAGAAAAAGGGACAGATTTGAAATCTGTCCCCGGTCGTGGAATTGAGAATTAAGTATTGTGTCCCCAGAACTCGTTGTGTCCCCAGAACTCGCTTATAGCCCGGATTTCTCAAGCTTTTTTGTGGTAAATCCGGGCTGATGTTATCTTATACGCATGTTTGAAGAATACCAATCATTAATCAGCGCGGCGGCATCAAGGGTATACGCCGTAGCGCGCCGCTCCGCTCTGGATTATGCCGATCAGGCCTCGGCCGTGTTGCGCAACCATGTCTGGCTGAAGCGCGAGGATCAGCAATCGGTATTTTCCTATAAATTACGCGGCGCCTATAACCTGGTCGCCACGCTGGGCGATGAGCAGAAGCAAAATGGCGTGATCGCCGCGTCCGCCGGCAACCATGCCCAGGGCGTTGCCCTGGCTGCCGGCAAAATGGATATCAGCGCAACCATCGTGATGCCGAAGACGGCGCCGGAGATCAAGGTCAGTGCGGTTCGGCGTCTCAACGCCAGGGTTGTGCTGCATGGCAATACCTACGATGAAGCCCGGCTGTTTGCCGAACAGCTTGCCGCTGCCGAGGGCAGGACCTTCATCCCGCCCTATGACCACCCGCTGGTTATCGCCGGCCAGGCCACCGTGGCCGTGGAGCTGCTGCAACAGTGTGAACGGCAACCCGACTGCATCTTTGTGCCGGTCGGCGGCGGCGGTTTAATCGCCGGTGTCGCCTTGCACGTGAAAGCAGGCAACCCCGGGATAAAGATCATAGGCGTAGAGCATGACGGGGCCGCCAGCATGTACCAGGCGCTGACAAGCGGGAAACGGGTAGTGCTGGACCACGTCGATATTTTTGCCGATGGCGCCGCGGTGCGCCAGGCCGGGGAAGAAACATTCCGGATTTGCCGGGAACTTGTTGACGAGGTCCTGACTGTCAGCGTCGATGAGATCTGCGCGGCAGTCAAGGACATATTTGAAGATACCCGCTCCGTCCCTGAACCTGCCGGCGCCCTGGCCCTGACCGGGTTAAAACAGTATGTGCAGCGGGAAAAGATAAAAAACAGGCAACTAATCGCCATTGTCAGCGGCGCCAACGTGAACTTCGATCGTATGCGCCACATCGCCGAACTATCGGCTCTGGGTGAACAGCGCGAAGCATTGATCTGCACCACGATTCCCGAGCGTCCCGGCAGCTTTCGCACCCTGTGCCATGACCTGGGCGCCCGCCAGATCACGGAATTCAATTATCGATACAGTGATACCGATGCAGCGCATATCTTCATTGGCGTGCAGTTGCGTCGTGGCGTGCGCGAGAAAAACCAGTTGCTGGCAAACCTGAAGAGCAAGGGTTACAAGGTCATCGACCTGAGCAATGATGAAGTGGCGAAGATGCATATCCGTTACATGATAGGCGGCCATGCAGCCGGAATAACCGATGAGTTGTTGTACAGGTTTGAATTTCCCGAGCGATCCGGGGCGCTGCTGCATTTTCTCACACAAATGGGCGAGCGCTGGAATATCAGCCTGTTCCATTACCGCAATCACGGCGCCGCCAACGGCCGGGTGCTGATGGGCATACAGGTGCCGCCGCCCCAGGCCGACGAGTTCCAGCTATTCCTGGACAGCCTGGGAATTGACTATTCGGAAGAGACCAACAACCCCGTATACAAGATGTTCCTGAGCTGACCCCAAATATAAAATATGCCAATTATAGGTGGGTATCAACCGCCGCGCCGTTACAGGCGTTAAACTTGAACCAGAGGTTCAAGTGGGAACAGCGAGCGCTACATCAGGCTTCCCACCTCAAGTGGGCTTGCACACAATAACGCGGTCAGTCCCCTTCATAACAGGAAATAAGCTCAAGTTTCTGTCGGCCTGCTCACGCACGCGACAGAAGATACCCAAAACTGCAAAACTTCTATTCATCCTTGGTCAGAATGCCGTCAATTTTTGTCTGCAGGCGCTGAACCACAGAGCCTACAGATTCAGTATAGTCCTTATTCCGCCGTTTGTATGCAATCAGTTCATTGGCAATATTCAGGGCGGCCATGATCACGATGCGCTCCGTGCCGATCACGTTACCGCTGCTTTTCACCTCAAGCAGTTTTTCATTGACAAATTCCACCACGGCATATAACTGTTCCCGCTCATCTTCCGGACAGGATATCAGGTATTCCTTGTCAAGAATTGATACGGGAACCGGTTTGACTCGTGTCATGGGTGTGTTTCCATAGCCCGCAGCCGGGCAATCATGGATTCAATGCGAAACCTTGCCTGCTCGGTTTTTTCAATGAGCAAGGCCCGTTCACTTATCAGGTTTTTTTGCTGGTGACGCAAAGCGGAATTCTCGTTTTTCAGCGCATCAACCGTTCGGATAAGATCATCAACCCGTGTTTCAAGCACCCCCAAATCTACATTTTCTAATTTTTTCTCAGACATAGTTAAAATTTCCGCGGTTGGTTTCCCCTCATAACGCAAGCGTACCCTATCAATATAGAACGCAGTTGAAAGCCGGTCAAGGTGACCTCCGGGCAATTCAATTAAGGGGACACAATACTTAATTCCCCGCTCCCCGTCGTCATGCCGGGCTTGACCCGGCATCCAGTGAAACAAGGAGCCGCCAGGCAATTAAGTATTGTGTCCCCATAACGCCAATGAACGACTACAATATTGTTTCCACTTCTGCAGGAAGTGGAGTGCCTCCCTTGAAAGACAAATCGTCGTAATAGAATCGTTTGAATCTTTTTATCTCTGCAATGGACACTTCGTTTTCTTGTCGAAGCACTGCGGCAACGTCCACATTTGCCAGCCTCATAATTTCAGCATATTCGTTCAGGGCGAGTTCAGCTTCAGCCAAGTCGCCTTCGAAGCCTGCGGACACTAGCCCTAACAAGTTAACCCTATAGGCATTTTCTCTGGGTATCTCTGCATCGGGAATTATCTCCACATAGATGCCTAATAGCTGTTCATTAGCCCCTTTAGCTTTTTTTCTTAGTTTCTCTTTTGGGTCAACGGCAGATATTCTGTTGTTGAACTCCGTGGGTAGTGCAGGCCGTGAGTAACGTGCTGCCAGCTAAGAAATGTAGCTCTCCAAATGAGTTGCATTAAGCAGAGAATCATTATCTGGGGTTAAGTCGATCAAGCATTCTTTTGGTGCAGCATATTTTTCATATGCTTTTAAAAATTTTGGGGACACAATACTTAATTCCCCATAACCCCTATGCCCTGACTGCCAGTGGATGTTCGATTAGTTGGCGGTCGATGGTAAGGAGCTTGAGCCCCTCTTCCTGAGCCTGAACGAGCAGGATTTCATCAAATGGATCTTTATGGGCGATGGGAGTCTCCAGCGACCTGGCCGCGTGGCTCGGGGTTATTGGCAGGAAGATGACATCCTGATCTTCAAGCATTTTGATCACAACATTCGGGTCGAAAAAACTCTTTCGTCTACCCGACGAGTCCCGGCTTTGGAATTTCAGTCTCATCTCCCAGATCGACACGGCGCTCACATAGAGTTGTATTGCCTGATTCGTGAGGATCAACCGCTCAGCGTCAGATAAACGCGCGGGTTGCATCATCAATCGATAGATATATGAAGTATCGAGCAGAATCCGCATGAGACCGGGTATGGCCTAGTTAATCCCAAGAACCTTGCGACTGAATGCCGGGTCATCAAATTCCTCGGGCCACTCTGTATCGTCGTTCACAATCCCAAAGCGGTGACGCGCCTCATCCAGTTTGTCGAAGTCGATTCCGCCACGCTTGCGAAAGCGAACGAGTTCGACCGCTGGCTCTCCATGTTTCGTGATAACAACGCGCTCACCACCTTGGGCAGCAGCGACAAGTTCGGAAAGGCGCGCTTTTGCCTGACGTAGTGCAAATTCCATGAAAAACCTCTTGGTGGTTCTAATTGACTACAGTATGAACGTTTCCGTGTCTACGGTCAAGACTACGCTGTAACTACAATTAAAAATTCGCGAATTATGGGGACACCGCGAATTAAGTATTGTGTCCCCATAATTCCGTGTCCCCATAATTCATCGTCGCGGTTAAGAAAAACCTGTTTATTCGGAGAGATACGCAGCATGACGTTACCGGCAACGATACTGAGTGAAACGCAGGTTCCGTTCCCCCCGGAGCATGAAAAAACCGGCTTGACACGGGCCGACGCCGGGCACAAGCTCATTAAGAGCCGAGCCGAGCCCATGACTGCCTGTCCTGGGGGGGAGCCGTCTACGAGTGGCGGCGCGGACGTGACCGGTTACAAGATCGAGGTCTCTACGGACAGCGGCGTCACCTGAACCGACCTGGTTGCCGACACGATGTCGACGGACACGGCCTACAGCCACACGATGCTCACGGCGGGAAGCACGCGGCACTACCGGGTCTCGGCCATCAACAGTATCGGGACGGGGACGGCGTCCACGGTCGTTATGGAGACCAGCGGCTCGGTGATTGCCTGCAGCACCGACGCCATGACGGACCCGATCTGGACGGGAAACGTCACGGTTCGGGATTTGGGCATCAACCAGTTTGTCGGGTACAACGACGAGGTGGACGGCAGCGCTCTCGACGTCAAGACCTTTACTATCGACATCGCCAGCAACGATCTGAACCCGTGGTCGGGAGGCCGGCGGCAGTGGCCCGCGACCGGTCTGCCGATCACGACATACGTGCATAAGGATCGCGCGGAGAACCTGCCGGCGGGCTACGAGTTCGCGCGGGGGGCGAAGAACGCCGCGGGGGGCGAAGGCCCTGAGTCGCGGTCATCCGTCACCCCGGTCCGCTACTGGTTCGAACTGACGCCGCGCGGCTTGCTGGCGAATACGGAGCCGCCCTCGATCGAGGAGGGCGAGAACGCCGAGTTCCGCCTGGCACGGCTGGACGACTCCGGCAACGCCGATTGCGTGGCGACTTTCCCCGCCGGCCTGAACTGGTCGGCGTCGGATCCGGGCGGGTATCTGGACGCGGCCTCGGGCGGCGTGGACATGGTCGCCTGCCAGGCGTCGGGAGACTTCACGGTGGCCACCGACGTCGATTCGGAAAACGAGGCGGAGGACGGCGCGGTCACGATCTCTCTGGCGTCGGTCTCGAACGGTTCAATTGCTCTATTCGTCGGCAACCCGGCGCCGTCGGTCTGCTCGACAAGGAGTCCGACGAAACCCTGACCCTGACCTTCGGCACGCGCCCGGAGCGTGTGACCGAGGGCGACCCCGCCCGCACCGTGCTGACGGTACAGGACGACGACGGCCCGGTGACCAGCTACGAGGTGCGCTGGAAGGAATCGGACGCGACGTCGTTCGGCAGCTGGACGGACGTCGCCCTGGCGACGACGCACACTGTGGAGGAGCTCGCCAACGGCACGGAGTACACCTTCGAGGTGCGCGCGGTGAACGCGCACGGACGGGGGAATGCGGCATTGGTCACGGGCCTGCCGTCGCTGGAGATCACCCAGATCCCGACCGCGCCGCAGAACCTCAGGGTGGCGGCCACCGACAGCAGCCGCGCGGAGGTGATCTGGGTGCGGCCGTACAACGCCTTCAACTCCGACCAGTCGCTGAACCTCTCGAAGCTGCAGGGCTTCCGCATCGAGGTGTGCCGGGCGGACAGCGGTGCGGATGCGTTATGGCAGCGGCAGGACACGGCGGGGCTGGCGCGCGGGCCGGGGCTGACGACCCCGCGGGGCCGCATCAAGGCGGAGTGGGGCTATGGGCTGGACGTGCCGTGGACCCATGGGCTGCTGACGCCGTACGGCAGCGTTGAGCTGGCCGGCGGCGGCAGCCGTACCACGCGCCTGGGCTGGCGCTTTGAGTTGGGTCAATCGTTAAGCCTGAGCCTGGCCGGTGAGCGTCATGAGACGGCCCTTGCCCGACCGGAACACGGGTTGATGCTGCGCACGACTATCCCGTGGTAGGAAGCGGTAACAGGGGACGGATTTAAATATCCGTCCCCTGTTGTCCCCATAACTCCCATTGCTTTTGGGAATGTATCACGGTACGGTAGAAGCTCCTGGAAATATATGAGCATGCCGGATGAAACACAGTGAATTTCACAAGCGCCGCAAGAAACTCATGGATATGCTGGGCGATGGCAGTATTGCGATCCTGCCCGCCGCGCCTGAGAAGACACGTAACCGCGACGTGCAATTTCGCTATCGTCCCGATAGCGATTTTTATTATTTAACGGGGTTTGCCGAACCGGAAGCCGTTATCGCGTTGATCCCGGGCCGGGGGCTGGGAGAATTTGTCCTGTTTTGTCGTGAACGTAACCCGGAACAGGAAGTCTGGCACGGCGCCAGGGCCGGCCTGGAAGGCGCTTGTAATGATTACGGCGCGGATGATGCCTACCCGATTACCGACCTGGACGATATTTTGCCCGGGTTGCTGGAGAACCGGGAGCGAATTTATTACACCATGGGTAATAACGCCGTGTTCGATCAACGTGTGCTTGGCTGGGTCAATCAAGTGCGCGGCAAGGCGCGCAGCGGTATCCACGCACCGGAGGAATTCGTTTCCATGAACCATATCCTCCATGACATGCGTTTGTATAAAAGCCGCCATGAAATAAGCATGTTACGCAAGGCGGCTGCCATTTCGGCCAATGCCCACGTACGCGCCATGAAAGCATGTCATCCGGGGATGACGGAATATCAGATTGAGGCTGAACTGATCCACGAGTTCATGCGCCAGGGTGCGCACAGCACAGCCTATCCTTCCATTGTAGGCAGCGGCGCAAACAGTTGCGTTTTGCATTACACAGATAATACCCGGGAACTGGAAGACGGTGACATATTATTGATTGACGCCGGGGCTGAATATGAATGCTATGCGAGTGACGTAACCCGTACGTTCCCGGTCAACGGCCGCTTCAACAGCCGGCAGAAATCGGTGTACGAGCTTGTCCTGGCCGCGCAGCAGGCTGCAATCGATGCAGTGAGGCCGGGGCATCACTGGGCGCAACCCCATGACGCGGCAGTTGAAGTGCTGACCGAAGGCCTGGTTGAGTTGGGAATTCTCAAGGGACAACCGCAGACCTTGATGAAGGAGAAGGTTTACAATCGTTATTTCATGCACAAAACCGGGCACTGGCTGGGTATGGACGTACACGACGTCGGCGAATATAAGGTAGGCGATGAGTGGCGCATGCTGGAGCCGGGTATGGTTATGACCATTGAACCGGGACTGTATTTCCCGCCGCAACCGGGTCTTGCCAAGAAATGGTGGAACATCGGCGTGCGTATTGAAGATGATGTGCTGGTAACGAAGGCCGGCCATGAGGTGCTGAGCCGGGAAGCGCCCAAAAGCGTTGCTGAAATCGAGGCGCTGATGTCGCTGAATGGTTAGTTTGTGCGATGTATGATATTGCAGTTATCGGCGGCGGCCTAGCCGGCGCCGGTCTTGCCTGTGCCCTGGCCGGAGAAAAGGCCGGCATTGCCCTGGTTGAACAGACACAGGCGCCGGATGACAGCGGCCGGGACGAAGACGCGAGAGGCATCGCCTTATCCCTTTCTTCCTGGAGGTTACTGGACGAGATAGGCCTGTGGTCGAAACTGGGGTCGTCTGTTTGTCCCGTTGAAAGAATACACGTCAGTACCCGGGGCCGCTTCGGCTGTGTCAGGATGTCTGCCGATATGCTGGGTGTCGATGCTTTGGGGTTTGTGGCGCGCGCCCATGAGCTGGGACGCACGCTGTCCGGGGAGATGGCCGGTCACGCCAATATTGACACGTTCTGCCCGGCAACGGCTGTCGCAATAGAGCGCGACCCCCACTCGGTCAGCGTACGGATCAGGCAGGCCAGGGAGGATTCGGTCCTGAAGTGCAGACTTCTCGTGATAGCGGACGGCGCTTTTTCAAACACCAGGGAACTGGCCGGGATAAAAACAAGAATCCATGATTACCGGCAAGCGGCCATCGTCAGCAACGTCTCGATTTCCCGGGACCACCGTAACACGGCGTACGAGAGATTTACCCCCGGCGGCCTGGTTGCCTTATTGCCGCTGCAGGGCCGCCGTTGCGTTTCGGTCATGGTAACGCCGGCAGACAAGGCGGACAGTTATTTACAGCTTGACGACGAGACCTATCTCGATCTGCTGCAACAGGCATTCGGCAAGCGTCTGGGGAGCTTATCCGGTGCGGGCGCGAGGAAATCCTACCCCCTGTTTTTACTCCGGCCGGAACAACAGACCCATGATCGCATCGTGCTGCTGGGCAATGCCGCGCATACTATCCACCCCAACGGCGCCCAGGGGTTTAATCTTGTTTTGCGGGACGTGGCGCAACTGGCCGATCAGCTTGGCGCGACCCTGCGCAATGGCGGCGACGTGGGGGCCGCAGAGGTCCTTGCCGCATACAGTTCAGCCAGGCAGGCGGATCAGCAGCAGGTTATCCGCTTCACCGATTTACTGCAAAGGGCGTTCAACGATTCGAACCCGCTGAAGGCCGCGCTGCGCACCGGCGCAATGCTGATCCTCGATACGCTGCCGCCCCTGAAAAAAGAATTTATCAGGCAGGCGACAGGACTCCGGACGGCGCGCGGCAGGGGATCGATGCAACGGGAGGCAAACCGCGCCCAACCCGCAATAGCCGGGATTACAGGGCAAACCGCAGCGACCGGGACCCGCGTTTCCGTCTCCCGGCCTGTGGATACGGAGCTCCTGATAGTCGGCGGCGGCGTGGTCGGCGGCGCTATGGCGTTATTGGCGGCAGCCAACGGTATGGAATGTATCCTGGTCGAGCGCAGCACACCGGGCGCAACCGGGACCGCGGCTGAGGATGCCCGGGTGTTGGCCCTGACCCCGGCGTCCCGGAATATTCTGTCTGTGGTCCGGGCCTGGCAGCAACTGGCGGAGCAGCCCGGCCTGTTCAAACACATGCAGGTGTGGGATGAGAACGGCGCCGGCAGCCTCCACTTCGATAGCGCCGATATCGGCCAGTCGACCCTGGCATATACGGTGAGGCAAAATGTATTGGTGCATGCGTTGGAAACAGTCCGCGCCGGGCTGCCTGGTGTTACGCTGTGCGCCGGCGTGGAACCGGTCGGTCTCATTAACGATCACAAGGCTGTCAGGGTGACGCTGAGTGATGGCCGCGAACTGTCGACAAAACTGCTTGTCGGCGCGGACGGAACAGGTTCGAAGATCAGGCAGCTTGCCGGAATAGAGTATCGCGTGCGTCAATACCGGCAAACGGCCGTTGCGAGTATCGTCCGCACGGAAATGAGCCACGGGCAAGTCGCCCGCCAGCGGTTTATGACCGACGGCCCCCTGGCGTTCCTGCCCCTGGCCGAACCGAATCGCTGTGGCGTGGTCTGGTCGACTGCCCCGGGACACGCGGCAGAGCTGCTCGCCATGGATAAGGCTGCATTTCAACAGGCGCTGGCCGAGGCGTTCGAGCACTCCCTGGGCGCGGTTACCGACGCCGGCGTCAGGCAGAGTTTCCCCCTGCAAAGAGCGCAGGCGCGCCATTACTGCTCCGACAGGATTGCCCTGGTCGGCGATGCGGCGCATTGTGTTCATCCCCTGGCCGGGCTGGGCGCCAACCTGGGTCTGCTCGACGTGGCCAGTCTGTTCCAGGTGATCAGGGAAGCCGGGACAAAAGGACGCGATCCGGGCAGTACGGCAGTGCTGAGAAAGTATGAAAGATGGCGCAAAGGTGAAAATTTTATGGTCATGATGGCCCTGGAGAGTTTAAAATACCTGTTTGAAAACCAGACTTTACCCGTTCCCCCGTTAAGGAATGCCGGGCTGGGCCTGTATAATTCATTTCAGGACCTGAAGAATTTCACAATGCGCCGGGCCACTGGCCTGGATGGCGATATACCTGATTTTGTAAAGAATGGCTGAGGCCATACGACCGGATGGAAAATTCAACGCCGACACATTTTATCCGCAAGATCATCGACGATGATTTGGCACAGGGCCGTTGCCCGGAAGGCGTCTACACGCGCTTTCCGCCGGAACCCAACGGTTTCCTGCATATAGGCCATGCCAAGGCAATCTGCCTGAACTTCGGCATGGCGGCGCAGTACCGGGGGAAATGCAACCTGCGCTTTGATGATACCAACCCGGAAAAAGAGGACATGAAATACGTTGAGGCCATACAGGAAGACGTACGCTGGCTGGGCTTCGACTGGGAAGACAGGTTGTTTTTTGCCTCGGATTATTTTGCTCGGCTGTTCCGTTTTGCAATCGAACTGATTGAGCAGGGAAAAGCCTATGTGGACAGCATGAGCGCGGACCGGATCAGGGAATATCGCGGTACTTTGACGCAACCGGGAACTGACAGTCCCCATCGAAACAGGCCGGTTGCTGAAAACCTGGAATTGTTCCACAAGATGAAAGCTGGTGAATTTGCCGATGGTGAACACGTGCTCAGGGCGAAAATTGACATGCAGGCGGCCAACCTGAACATGCGCGATCCGGTCATTTACCGGATTCGCAGGTCGCGCCATTACCGCACCGGCGATGACTGGTGCATCTATCCCATGTACGATTTTACCCAGTGTCTGTCGGATGCGCTGGAGCATGTCAGCCACTCACTGTGCAGTCTGGAATTTGAGGACCACCGTCCTTTGTACGACTGGTTTATCGACAACCTGAATACGCCTGCGCGCCCGCGCCAGTATGAATTCGCCCGGCTGAACCTTGAGTATACGGTGCTGAGCAAACGCAGGCTGATCGAACTGGTCGATGACGGGAGCGTGGACGGCTGGGATGACCCGCGCATGCCCACCCTGTCCGGCTTGCGGCGGCGCGGGTTTACCCCGAAATCCATACGCGACTTTTGCGAGCTGATCGGCCTGACCAAGAGCGACACCTATATTGACGCGGGTGTGCTGGAACATGTTATCAGGAACGAACTGGGCGTCGCCGCGCCGCGCCGCATGGCGGTATTACGCCCGTTGAAAGTCGTGATCGACAACTATCCCGATGAAGAAGAGGAGTTGCTGGATGCCGCCAATCATCCCCAGGACCCGGCTATGGGCGCGCGCCGGGTCCCGTTCAGCAAGGTGTTGTATATTGAACAGGATGATTTTATGGAAGATGCACCAAGGAAGTTCTTCCGTCTGGCGCCCGGCCGGGAAGTGCGCCTGCGTTATGCTTATTTCATCACCTGCAACAAAGTTGTCAAGGATGAGCAAACCGACGCAGTGCTTGAGTTGCATTGCAGCTATGATCCGGCCACACGGGGCGGTAACGCCCCCGACGGACGCAAGGTCAAGGGGACGATCCACTGGGTTTCGGCAAAACACGCGCGTCCCGCGCAGGTAAGGCTCTATGACAGGCTGTTTTCCATTGCCAATCCCGACCGGGGTGAGCAGGACTGGAAGAGCCATATCAACCCGGCTTCCCTGGAGACGCTTACACGTTGTCTCATTGAACCGGACCTGGCGCAAGCAGAACCGGAGCAACGCTTTCAGTTTGAACGTCTGGGATACTTCTGCGCTGACCGGGAAGACTGGTCGCCGGACAAACCGGTCTTCAACCGGATTGTAACGCTGCGCGACAGCTGGGCGAAGATAAGCAAAAAGTAAGTTGCTGCTGCCCCATACCATTCCTGCGAAAGCAGAGTAGTGGCACATAGCCTGCCCCTGCATGCTGTAAGCAGGGGGATGTGCCGTTTACGGACCTAAGGATGGAAATCCAGTGAAACAATGAGTCGCCCCCGGCTTACGACATGCCGGGGCAGGCTCCGGCGATATAACATCAGACTGGATACCGGGTCAAGCCCGGTATGGCGACGGGGGGTCAAACCCGGCATGGCGGACGGGGATATGTCAGGTATCTATTAGTTTGCGGATATTGTAATCCGGGACTGGAGGGTATTTAATCATCAATCACTTTGACGGACATGTAGCCGTGGAAAAACGTAATACGGAGGAGCTTGTATGACAGATTTGCCTGCCGCGCTGTACCGCTCAACCATTGACACCTTGCCGCTGGTGAATCGGGGCAAGGTCCGGGACATCTATGATGTGGATGCCGGCCACCTCCTGATCGTCACCAGTGACCGTATCTCCGCCTTCGACGTGGTGCTGCCCGATCCCATCCCCGGAAAAGGCAGGGTATTGACCACGGTATCCAATTTCTGGTTTGCCCGGACCGAACATTTGATCGGCAACCACCTGACCGGTCGCAGCCTGGATTCCATCGGTCTTACGGAGGGCGAGGTCAACCAACTCGAAGGCCGGGCCATCGTTGTTAAAAAACTGACCCCTCTGCCGGTGGAAGCTATCGTCCGGGGATACATCATCGGCTCAGGCTGGAAAGACTACCAGCGTAGCGGCGCGGTCTGCGGCATAACATTGCCGGTCGGTCTGCAACAGGCGCAACAGTTGCCGGAACTGATATTTACGCCTTCCACTAAGGCGGAGGCAGGGGAGCATGATGAAAATATCAGTTTTGAACAAGCCGTCGCGCTGTTGGGTAGCGGCCTTGCGGAAAAAGTTCGCAGGCTGAGTTTGGCCATCTATCAACAAGCAGCGAAATATGCAAGGGATCGAGGCATCATCATTGCCGATACCAAACTGGAATTCGGCACTGATCGGAGCGGCGAGCTGTTCCTGATCGATGAGGTAGTAACGCCCGATTCGTCCCGCTTCTGGCCTGCGGCTTCTTACCGCACGGGTATCAGTCCCCCCAGTTTTGACAAGCAGTACGTAAGGGACTATCTTGAAACCCTGGACTGGGACAAAAAAGCTCCGGGCCCGGCATTGCCTGATGAGGTTATCAATCACACTTCCGCCAAATACAAAGAGGCCCGGGCCAGATTATTAGATGATCCCTCTTCACGACGATAACCCCACAAAGATTTTTCCGGTACTGACCGTAGCCTTCATAGCGGCCTGCGTCCTGGTGTTCCTGTGGCAGGCTTCCCTGGGTACGCAAGGCTACCAGGCATCCGTCTATGCCCTGGGCGTCATCCCTGCCGTGTTGTTGAACAAGGTCACGTTGCCGGCGGAACTAGCGGTGGTGCCCGCCACCGTAACCGTGTTTACCTCCATGTTCCTGCACGGCGGCTTCATGCACCTGGCCGGCAACATGCTGTACCTGTGGATTTTCGGCAACAACGTGGAAGATGCGATGGGGCACCGGCGCTTTATCGTGTTTTACCTGCTGTGCGGGGTCGCGGCCGTATTCGGCCAGGTATTGCAGAACCCGAACTCCGAGATACCCATGATCGGCGCCAGCGGCGCCATCTCAGGGGTATTGGGCGCTTACCTCATACTTTATCCCCGCGCCAGGGTGCTGGTGTTGATCCCCCTGGGGTTCTTCATACAACTGGTAAGGCTGCCGGCCTTATGGGTACTGGGCCTGTGGTTTGCCATGCAGTTGATCAGCTCCGCGCTCACTTCGTCGGAAGGCGGCGGCGTGGCCTGGTTTGCCCACATAGGCGGTTTTGTCGCCGGCATGGCGCTGATCCCGTTCTTCAAGACCGGGAACGTCACGCTGTTCCATAAAGCCCATGGCTCTAAACGCTTGACCAGGCGGGTGAGCCGCTGGCCGGACGGACAGCATGACCAGTTGGAAAACGCCTATAAGCGCTGGTCGAAACGGGGCAGGCGATAGAGAACGCGTTGTTCAGCATATAATTGCATTCAGCCCGTTAATCAGCCGTTGCATCCCTTCCTCTACTGTTGATTGATCCAGGGCGCCGTAAGAAATTCTCAGGTAGCAGTCCTCCTGCATGCCGAAGGCGCTGCCGGGCATGACCGCTATCCCGAATTCGCGGATCAGGCGTTTGACAATATCCATGTCAGTCTGGTTCGTTTCCAGGCGCGGAAACGCATAAAAGGCGCCATCGGAGCGAATGTCATGCGTGAGACAGTCCAGTTTTTTCAGTTCCTCAAGCACAAACAGGCGATTGCGGGCGATCTGTCTGATCTTGTCGTCGCAAAATCTCCGGCCTGCCTCAAGCGCGCCGATAGCTGCATATTGCGAAGCCAGCGGCGGGCAGATCAGGTTGGTATCCTGTACCTTCCTCACGGCTTCGTGCAGGTGCGCGGGTATCAACATATAACCGATGCGCCAGGACGAAAACCCGTATGCCTTGGATAAGGAAAACAGGGAAATAGTGTGTCGGGCTGAATCATCCAGGCCGGCGGGGGAGAAATGGCGCTGGTCGTCGAATACGAAATACTCATAAGCCTCGTCGCTGATGTGGTAAATCCCCCGTTCCCGGCACAGTTCGTTGATTGCCGTTAATGTTTGTTCCGGGTAGACGGCGCCGCTGGGGTTATTGGGCGAGATGGTCACGACCGCCGCGCTGCGCGGGGTAATCGCTACGGCTACGGCTTCGGGGTCAAGCTGGAAATGCCGGTCGGTCGCCACGCAAACCGGCTCACAGTTCAACATCCTGACGGCCATTTCGTGGTTGAAGTAATAAGGAGTCGGTAATATGACTTCAGCGCCCGGGTCGGTAATGGCAAACAGCGCGTTCAGAAAACCCATGTTGGCGCCGGCCGTGACGACCAGGCACCGGTCTTCATCAATGGTGATATGGTTCTCTTCTGACAGCTTGCGCTTCAGTATGCCGGCGAGTTCCGGGATGCCTTCCACGGGGCCATAGAACTGATTCAGATCATCTCTGCGCACCAGAACGTTGCGCAGGGCTGCCTCCGGCGGTCCGTAACAGACTACCCCCTGTCCCAATGAAATGGTGCCCGGAGTGGCCTTGATCAGGTCTGCCACAATGGGGACGACAGGTGACTGTACCGCGCCCATCCTTCGGCTAGATCTGGTCAGATCACAATTTTGCATCCGTTAACGTTGGAAGTAAGACAGACACAAATTTCACTGTTCATAAAAATCAGAGGAAAATCTGAATATTGATGAAATTTTTTGATTAGACTGTATTGAGTCGTGGCATTTCATCCCAAGTCCTGCCGTCCAGTATGCGGCCTGTCCGTTTCTTGAGTGCCCCTCCCCATTGTTTGAAAAAGAAGGGCACACTTGATTGCACACAGTTGTCCCTGATGGCTTTTACCCAGTCCGGCGCTATGGGCCTTGCTCCCGGCCCGGATTCCCCTCCAACGATGACCCAGTCAACACCGGTCAGAGATAAGTCAGGCAATTGTTCCAGCAACGGTTCCAGTGATAAGAATTTGATTTCTGCGTCTGTTTTTTTTAGCTTTTCAAGGCGACTGAACCACCGCTCCGACTCAATACTTACGCCAAGCCAGATATTGGGTGTCCAGTTTAGTGCGCTATTAAGCTGGGTTACACGATCCGGTCGTTTTGTAAGGATTTGAAAGGTGTGTTGTGGCAAGCGGTTCATGATATCGAACACTGCTTTGATGAATTCCGGGGAAACAGACTTATGGAAAAGATCGGACATGGAGTTCACGAAAACTAGCCGTGGTTTCACCCATTTCAACGGTTCTTCCAAGGTTGAAACATGAATAGTTACCGCAAATCCGTTTCGGTATTTTTGCATTCCCATACTTTGTAATCTCTTGGAAAGACGTTCCGCATAACAATGTTTGCAACCCTGACTGATTTTCGTGCAACCAGTAACAGGATTCCATGTTATTTCGGTCCATTCAATTCCGGACGGTGTTGACATTACTAAAATCCCGGTGAATCAATGATGCGACCAGCTATTTTCCCCATTATTGCGTCTCCATTCTCGTTATCATATCGCGACTTCCGCCAGAGAAGTCACTACGTCATAATCTACGTCAAGTGTTTCAAAATGCTTTTTTCCACAGACAATTTTTTGATTTTCTTTGTTTCGGCGCTCCTCGGAATCAAGAGTGCTTTTGGTCTCACGAACGAAATAGAGTTTCTCGTTCTGTTCGGTAACGAAAGCCCAGTCTGGATTGTAAGGTCCAACAGGTGTCTCCACCCGGAACCAGGAGGGAAGTTTCAGGAACAGTTTTACGTTGTCATGACTATCCAAATCTTGAGCGAACTTCTTCTCTACCTCGGAATCACACTCAACGGCATCAAAAAGAACTTTACTCTTGTTCTGCACCTCATACAAATTGTTCAAATAACGGAGAATGCCTCTTTCTGCATCCCGCTCGAGCCGTTTCATTTCCCAGTAGCGGCCTGAAACCTTCTCATATTGTATCCCTTCGAGTATTAATTCATGTAGGGCGCGAGAAATTTCCTTTGCTACCATTGACATGAAAGTTTGTGGATTGAGCATGAACTCATTCAATTTCCCGGACTGTTTCAATATTTCCCCCAGTGTGTGACGCGTAAGCTCGGTCTCTTTCTGAAGAAAAGCCAGTAGATCCAGCAGGACTTGGAATGATTTCATCTCGCGGCTTCGCATAGCAATCTGCCTGTCCGCGGAGACACCAGCCTCGGAGATATCGACTTCAACAATCGTCGTGGTAATTTGGTGTGTTTTCATAAAATTGATTTCCTTAATACGTTTGACCGCCCTGGAAATCAAATCCTCGGTATTGAAAGACACTCGATAGCGTGTGCGTTGTTTTATCTTCTCCCAAAGCGCCCTAAAGTCAGCGCGCAAATGGACTTGTTTATGAAATACCAGTTCTTTTCGTTTACGAGCATCCACCACGCGATTCTTGAAAATCTTTTTATTCAATTCATCGATAATCGCAACCGCTAAATCAGCAAACTCGTCGGTTGTTTGAAGTCGGAAATGCGGATTATTCGGTTCGAATTTATCCATAATTTCACCGACATTATTCAGGTAACCGCTGTAAACCAGTTCTTCCCATATCCTCGCCGAAGTTTTCTGTCCAAGTTCCCGTTCTATTCCATCCGAGGTTGTCCGAACCAGTTTGGCGAAGGCAATCTTATTGATCTTGCCGAACTGAATACCAAAATCATCTTCAAACTCTCTTTGCAGGGTGCGGGCAAATGCCTCATAGGATTCATTGGCGATCACGGTCAACCTGTTAATTGTTTCATCATGCACGCGCTCACCATTACAGTTGACTGGTAGTCTCAGGCCCCGCCCGATTTCCTGCCGCTTTTTCTCGAAGGACCGAGTCTCGTTCAATGTACAAATCTGGAAGACATTCGGGTTGTCCCAGCCTTCCCGTAAGGCAGAGTGGGAAAAGATGAAGCGCAACGGCTCATCCGGGTCGAGCAAACGTTCCTTGTCGCGCATGATCAAGTTATAGGTATCCCCGTCAGCGGCGATCTTACCGCTGGTATCCTGAACATGTCCCCGCTTATCCTGTGAGAAATAACCATTGTGGACTTCGGTTGCACCGAAAGGGATCAGGTTTTTGTAAATGGGTTTCGTCACAGCCTCACGATAGGCCGCCTCGAACCACCGCCCGATTTTACCAAGCTCGGAGACATTGTCTTCATTGTAAAATCGGTAGTTTGCTACCCGATCAATGAAGAACAGTGATAAAATTTTAATACCTTTCCCTTTCAACAGACGCTCCTTTTTGAAGTGTTGCTCGACGGTTTCATAGACCTGAGTCTTCATAATCTCATCATTCAGACCACCGATCTCCTGTCCGGATACAAGGTATTTTCCGGTATTGAATTCAATGTATTCCATACCTGGCGTGCAGTCGATATTCTGGATAATATAACCGTCCCGATATAATCCTCGTTTACCGGACTTTACATACAGATCATCGCCTTGTTTAACCCACAATCTGACAAGCCTGGTTGCGCCATTCTTTTCCTGGTGAATTTCCACACGCGCCCTGATGCCTTTTTTATTATCAGTATCAAGTAGCTTGACGTAGGCGTCATTGAAGTTATCATCGGAACGCACCGAGGCCACCTCAATGCGTTTCACCAGACGCAAGTCGTAGGCCTTAATTGGGTCGAGTCTGTACAACAGGTTATGGGGATTCCGATGGGTGGCACTGTAGCGCAAGGTAACCAGCGGGTTAAGGTTACGAAGTGCATGCTGAGATTTTTCTGTATTATCGACACTTTGCGGTTCATCAATGATAACAACCGGATTGGTTGCCTGAATGAATTCAATAGGTCGGCGACCGGACATCCTGTCGTTTTCCCGATTGATGACGTTGAGTTTTTTTAACTCGTTATCCGTCATTTCTCTGGTATCTTTATTGACCACGTCCTTTTGGAAAGACTGAATATTGATCACCATAATTTGGACCTGGTTGCTGGTTGCAAACTGCCGAACCTTGCCAAGTCGTTTGGAATCGTAGACAAAACAATCGAACGGCGCGTTATCATAAAGCGTGCGGAAATGTTCCCTTGTAATTTCGATATTTTTCAGCACCCCTTCGCGGATAGCTATACTGGGCACAACGATAATGAATTTTCGTAGACCGTAATGCCGGGAAAGCTCGAAGATCGTGCGCAGGTACACATAAGTTTTACCAGTGCCGGTTTCCATCTCAATGGAAAATTCACGGCCCTGGAGTCCGGTCACTTTTTCGATGTTGTTCGTCTCTTGCAGTTGATGAACATTAGCAAGAATTTCTGCGTCCGTCAGCGTGAGTTTATTGCCAATCCCCAGTTCTGATATTTCCAGACCATTGCCGGCAACAGGGCTGATCTCAAAGGACGACTGAGCAAGCGGTTGACCTTCGAACACTCCAACGACCGCGCTGATAGCGTCCTGCTGATAGTCCAATGTCGGATCGAATTTAAGCTTCATGTCACTTCAGGGAAACTGATTTCTGGTTATACCGTCCTGAAGATGATTTCGCTTTCTTCCTGTTGGGCGCGAGACTTGAAGGTCTGCACGGCATTAGCCTTTAATTGGTCGTTACATCGAAAACCCTCGTCCAGGCATATTACCTGCTTCGCATTGGTCTTCGCCATGGCGTCGATCACTTCGTCATTGAGACTTTTGTCCAGACAAATAAGCATTGATCCTTCTTCGATGGAAAAGACTTCTTTGCCAGCCATTTGAATTTTGTCGACTTTTGTGGTGAGAGGGAAACCACTTTTCAGAAACAGTTCGTAAAGAACGTCTTCCGGTGTACTCGAACTGCCTATATGATCAACCTGACTGAATAACTGCTGTTCGAGGTCTTCAAGAGTTTCAACATCACCTTGCCACACTTTGAAATTTGACGGAGCGAGTTTGAAGACCTTGAAACCAAGATCAGGTATGCTATTACTGTCCAAGTTAAGCTGGCTATTTTGATCCGTTTCGATTTTCTTCGCGGCCCGGCGAATGCGTTCTTTGCCAATATCAGCGATGGTTTTATAGCCAGCTTTGTAAGCCTCTTTTTTCTGATCACACGGCTCAGGAAGTTGCACCATAATAAATTTACGGTTGCCTCTATCCTCTTTGTTCAGGTCGAGAACGGAGTGTGCGGTTGTGCAAGAACCAGAAAAGAAATCCATTATAATATCGTTGGCTTGACTGATTGAAGACAGTAACAATTTCAACAATGATGTTGGTTTCGGATAAGACATAATATTTTTGGTCCCGAATAGCTTTTCGACTTCTACACCCCCGTCGCTTTTTGTGCTGATTATGGACCTCAATAAGATCCCTTCGATTTCATCTAAATATTTAATTGAACTGGGCTGAGTATTTTCGTCTTTGTCAAACCAGATATTGCCGCATCGAAATGTGCCGTCATACAATTCTTCACAGTTATCGTAATCCAATAACGAATCGAAAGTTTCCTTCTTCCAACGCCACCCTCGGTCCGGGACTTTTACAGGAACTCTCGTTACTGGATGAAGAATGTCGTACCTTGGGCCAAAAGTTTCAGCATTGGGCCAACTTACATTGATCTTTCCCCATAGCCTGTAATTCTTGTCTAAGGCATTGTAGAGTGTGATCCCACGATCATAACCTTTCTTCGAGTACAGCTTACGTACTTCCCTCTCAGCCTCATCTAACGGAAGCGCTTTACGTTTAAGTTTTGCCAGTAAGTTATTAATTTCTTCAAGACCCTCTTTAGGCATGTGGAACTCATGGCGAATTGATGAGTTTACGACATAGATCAGAACATACTCGTGGATATTACCAATACCTTTATCGTTCTTGGGAATTCGTTTATTCCAGGTAATGGCTTCAACAAAATTTTCTTCACCAAAAATTTCGTCACAAAGACTGCGAAGGTTTTTTACTTCGTTGTCATCAATCGAAATAAAAATTACCCCGTCCTCTCGTAACAGATTTCGTGCCAGGTATAGGCGTGGATACATCATATTCAGCCAGTTGGAGTGATAGCGACCGGTAGCATCAGTATTGGTAGAGAATTTTTGTCCTTCGGCATCGACCTGGCCGGTGTAGGCCAGGTAAGTATTCAACGTTTCGCTGTATTTGTCCGGGTAGATGAATTCCTTACCTGTGTTGTAGGGTGGATCAATATAAATCATTTTGATCTTGCCGAAATAGGCTTTCTGCAGCAGTTTGAGCACCTCCAGGTTATCGCCTTCGATGAACAAATTCTCTGTTTCATCGAAATTGACGGATTCATCGCGAGCCGGCTTCAAGGTGGCAATACTGGGTTGTTGGATGATCTTCATACACTCAGCCTTGCCGGGCCAATTCAATCCGAAGCGTTCTTTGCCCGGGTCGACCCACTCCCCCAAAACGCGCTTTAACTGCTCAAAGTCAATGTATCCCTCCGAGAAAACTTCCGGGAACAATTTCTGCAATCCCTCACGCCTTTGTTCGACAACGTCCATGGAAGTCAGTCTCGCCTTGTTTGCGTTACCCATAGCGCCTGTCTCCAATAAGGTCTGAAACCTGATGTCACTTGAAATATTGGTTATTCACTTTCCGATTTAAACTGTTATCTCGCACCGCGTTAACAATTCAACAAAATTAATGCATTCAACACTTTCTTCCCGGCAAATCAAAGGAATCTTGTAATTTGATTTTTTGGCCGGTTTTTGATTTTGTTCTGCTTCAAATGTAACTATTGTGTGAGCGTGTAAGGATGCATAAGCTATCAATGTAATATCTATTTCACTGGCTCCTTTTGAATGCTCATCTGTTTCGTATTTACCCATTAACTCTAATGCTTTTTGTTTTACCGAATCGTCGACCGGTGTTTCACTGATACCCAAATCATTTTTCAACCAAGTACGAACAGGGTGTTGCTCCTTCAGCTTTTGCGGATCTATATTGCCGGAAACAGGCTCTATTTCATCGAAAACCGGTTTGATCAGAATTATCCGGTCATGTAACTTTCCTTCCATTTCCCGATACATCGTCGGAAAGACAGACTTCGGATAAGTAAGATTCCAAACCGTAATAAATACGTTGGCATCTACGCAATAGCTCATAGCATGTCTTTCAGCTGCAAAGCTGTTGCTGCTTTTTTAATTCTCAGTAATTTACATAATTTATGCAGACCGATTTCTTGTTCCCGATAAGCCTGGATAACCGTCCTGGAATAAATACCACCGTACTGGTTTAAGGTTTCTTTGGCTATATCCCTGCTTATCGGAGTTGCTCTGTTTCTTTGGATTTCTTTTATGCGCTGATATTCCTCTTTCAACCAGCTTTCTATCTGCTTATATCGTTGCCGGTTGACAATATTCAGGTGTCGCATTCTTACTGCACAAGCGTACTTGCTGACGCAAAACTTTCTCGCTACTGCGTCGATTTGCTCCAGTTGTTTCTGTTTATTTCCCGTTAGTGACCATGTTGCTGTTTCCCGAAGAAAGGATTCATGGGGCATCAACATCTCGCCGGCAAATTTGTCGCACCACTGCTCTGACTCGGATTGATCTACAGCGTCTTCCACATCGAATACACTTTGCTTTTTTAACAGGTGTCCCAATTCATGAAATAGCGTAAAAGACTGCGCTTTACGTGCATCAGAATCATTGATGACAACGACAGGAAGGGTATCTTCATAGATGGATAATCCACGAAACAGACTTGGATCAACCTTTGACCAGCTGGAATACTTACTGGTCGTAAAGACAAAACACCTTGGTCTTCAATCAGCTTTTTCCAACCCTGGAAGTGGTGATGGGTAGTTTCGGGACATCCCAGCCAACTTCGCACCGACGAAGCAAGCTCTGGAATGGTTGACTTCCAATCCGGTGGCGAAAACGGTTGTATCGGTTCTCCCATATCCTCCCTGAATTCAAGTATCAATTCCCGGAAACGTGTGACATTAGCTGTAACAGACCTCACCTTGTAGTCATCAAAAGCTGAGCCGGAGTCGGCAAACTTTCTAAATGCCTGAATGGAAGCGGTGAATTGGTATCTGCTGGGCAATTCCTCCTGCAAAAAAACCCACTGCGGCACCTGATACAGGTTGGCCAGTTTTGCCAGTTGATTGAAAGTAGGCTTAACCTCACCTTCCTCAATTTTATCAAGTGTCTTTATTGACACTTTTCTCTGCGCTTGTTCAATATCCAAACCAATCTGCTCACGGCATTGGCGTAGAATATCAGGTTGGATGTTTTCAACTCTCAGCCTGGTCATTTCGTATCTCTTAATGCCTGTCTTCAGTGCCTGCTGCCGCTATCAACAGTCCCAGCAGTTGCTGTTTCGCGTCGGGGTCGGTCAGGGCTGCCCTTGCCTTGTTGAACAGCTTTACCTTTTGATCGTGCTCACTCAATAATTGTTCCAGCTTCAGACTTTCGGCGATGCTCGGTCCTTCGCCGGTTTTGGATTTTTCATCCAGGGTCTGCAGCAATGAGAAATAGTCATCCTTGCTGGTGCACATGGATTGGTAGGCTTGCCAGGCAGCTTCGGTTTCCGGGCTGAGATTTTCAGTAACGGGCGCTGACACTGGAGCAGGGAGCTGATGGAACAATGAGCCGCCGGAGCCTGCCACGGTATGTCGTTAGCCGGGGGCGGCATATTATCTGACCGGATTCCCGCTTGCGCGGGAATGGCATGAACCCAGCAGACTCAGGCAGCTTTTTCAAGGCTGTCCGAGTACTGTCCCAGGCAGGCCAGGCTGTTGCATTTTTCCCTGTGCAGGAGAACCGTCTGCGCCGCATCGAAGTTGTTCGGGTTGCCCGCCCAGGTCTTCAGGCAAGGTTCCTGCAAGGCGCGCCCGTAGGAGAAGCTGAGGGGCCAGGGCAGGCCGTCATAGCGCCGGTTCATTTCATTCAGGTGGGCCGTTGCCAGGGTTGCACTTTGTCCACCCGAGAGGAATACTATCCCCGCCAGCGCCGCCGGTACCGAATTCAACAGGCACAGTACCGTCTTGTCCGCGACTTCCTGTATGTCCGCTTGGTGGGAACATTTTTTCCCGGATATGACCATATTTGTCTTGAGGATGGTAAATTCCAGCGCCACGGCCTGGTTGTAGAGGGCATTAAACAGCGATCTCAGGGTTTTTTCCGTGGCCCAGTAACAGGTATCAATATCATTGTCGGCGTCCATCAGGACTTCCGGTTCCACCATGGGAACAATACCGGCTTCCTGGCATAAACCCGCGTAGCGGGCCAGGGCATGGGTATTGGCTTCGATACAGGCGTCGGACGGGATATGATCACCGATGGTGATCACCGCGCGCCATTTGGTGAAGCGGGCGCCCAGCTCGCGATATTCGGCAAGCCGCTCGCGCAGGCCGTCCAAGCCTTCGGTCACCTTTTCCCCCGGGTAACCTGCCAGGTCCTTGGCGCCTTTGTCCACCTTGATGCCGGGCATGATCCCGTTTTTGATCATGATCTCCGGGAAGGGGATGCCTTCCCGGGTCTTTTGGCGCAGGGTCTCATCGAACAGAATCATGCCGCTGATGAATTGTTCAGTGCCGGGCGCGGTGATCAGCAATTCCCGGTATGCGCGCCGGTTTTCCTCAGTGGACTCGATATCAATCGTGTCGAAACGTTTTTTAATGGTCGGCTGGCTCTCATCTATGGCGAGGATACCTTTGCCCTCCGCCACCATAGCTGCGGCCGTTTGCGCCATCTGCGTCTTCAAATCACTCATACAGGCTTACTCCAGTGGTTGAAAATGGTTGATCGGATTGTAAGGCAAATCCCGAGAAAATAATATATTACGGTTCGGTGCCGCCAGGATCAATTCGGTACTTTCATTATCAGGGGATTTCCGGGTTGAATGTTTTGCTGATAATCTTCCAGTCGCCGTTTACTTTGGCAAGGTGGAAGTAGTCGGTGAAGTTTATTCCCATGAACCCCGCTTCTTTAAGGGTGATACTGGCAACCGGACCGGAGATTTCAACACTGGTGATTTCAGCTTGGTAATCCCCACCGGCCTCTGCGCCGGGAGGTGGATTCTCCACTGCCTGGAAAAACGGTTCCGGTGAACCCATCAGGTATTTACCCATCATATACCCTGACATCAAGGCATCCTCGTGAAAGATTGCCCGCAGTCGTTCGACGCTGCCTGCAGCACAGGCATCGACATATTCCTGGATGACCGCACGTGCGTGAGCCGCTTCTTCGGTTTGGTTCATATCTTTAACCTCTCTATAGTTGTTGCTCGGTTGTATCTCCCACCCGAATGATTTTCAGGTTATTGGTCCCCCCGCGGTGACCCCTCAGGTCTCCTTTTGTGACCAGGACTATATCACCTTCGCTGACCAGCTTGCGCCTGAGCAGGATGGCGATGATCTCCTTGTTGGCTTCCAGTGGGTCCGTATGGGTAATGTCAAAATGTATGGGATAGACATCCCGGTATAATCTTACCTTGCGCATGGTTGATGCATGGCGGGTAAATGCCAGAATAGGTATCCCGGAACTGATACGCGACATCCACAGGCAGGTTGAGCCGGTTTCGGTGAGCGCGGCAATCGCCCTGGCTTTAATGTGGTTCGCCGCATACATGGTGGACATGGCGATGGCTTCGTCGATACGTTTGAATTCCTGGTTGATGCGGTGGTGTGATTCCCGGGTTTCCTTCTGTTTCTCCGTTTCCTCACAGATACGGGCCATGGCCTGGACAACCCGGTCAGGGAACATGCCGATACTCGTTTCCCCGGACAGCATGACCGCGTCCGTGCCGTCCAGGATGGCATTGGCGACATCGAATACTTCCGCTCGCGTGGGGACCGGGTTGTAGATCATGGACTCCATCATCTGCGTCGCAGTGATCACGGGCCGATCCAGGTTCTGGGCTTGTTTGATGAGTTTTTTTTGTACCGCGGGCAGGGAAGCATCGCCGATTTCAACCCCCAGGTCACCGCGGGCGATCATGATGGCGTCGGCTGCTTCGATAATGGAAGCGGCATTTTCCAGCGCTTCCACCCGTTCAAATTTCGCTATGATCCCCGCATTCGAACCAGCCTTGTTCAGCAGCGAACGGGCCTGGTTGATGTCGGCGGCGGTACTGGCAAAAGACACGGCAAAGTAATCGGCGCCGATCTCAACTCCGTGCAGCAGGTCCTTGTGGTCTTTTTTGGTCAGGGCGCCCGCGGAAAGGCCGCCTCCTTTCAGATTGATGCCTTTGTTATCCGACACCTTACCGCCGACGACAACCGTGCAGCGCACCCGCGTCTTTACCACGCTGACAACTTCCAGGACAATGCGCCCGTCATCGACCAGCAAGGTATCTCCGGGATTAACATCCCGGGCCAGCGCCCGGTATGTGACGCCTACCTGTGATTCAGTACCCGCGTTATCCGGCAAAGACGAATCGAGCGTGAAGTCATCTCCTTCATGCAGCAGGACCGTACCGTTCCGGAACCGCTGGAGCCTGATTTTCGGACCTTGTAAATCTGCTATGAGGCCGATTTCAATGCCCTTTCTGCCGGTAATATCCAGCAGTACCCGAGCCCTTTCCCGGTGCTCCAGGTGGGTCTGGTGGGAATAATTGATACGAAACAGGTCCACACCGGCATCGACCATTTTTTCCAGCATTCCCGGCTTGTCGGTGGCCGGCCCCATGGTGGCAATGATTTTTGTCCTGCGCATAGTTACCAGTTCAGGTTAAGCGGTTTAAGCCGGATAACGGATTTGCGAGTCATTATCCTGCAAAACGGCAACGGCAGGCAGTGTTTTTCCTTCCAGCAATTCCAGGAATGCGCCGCCGCCGGTGGATATGCAGGAAATACTGTTCGCCACGCCGAACCGGGTGATGGCTGAGACGGTATCTCCGCCCCCCGCAATCGATAATCCCGGATTTGCGGCGACGGCCCGGGCCAGGGCGGCAGTACCGGCCGCGAATTGTTCAATTTCGAATACGCCCAGAGGGCCGTTCCACAGGATCGTGGCGGCGCGCCGGATAATGCGTTTATTCACCTCTATTGTCTTCGGGCCTATATCCAGGATTATGTCGTCCGGTTTAACCTCCGCCAGGGTTTTGAGCTCTGCCTGCGCATCTTCCGACACGGATTTGGCGCAGACAACGTCTACCGGCAGCGGCACTTCCTTATTGTGCTGTTTGGCATAAGCGAGAATGTCCGCCGCGGCGTTAACCAGATCCGGTTCCTGGAGTGAGGCGCCGATAGTGCATCCGGCGGCTTTCAGGAAAGTGTTGGCAATCCCGCCGCCGACTATCAACTGGTCCACTTTTTTTATCAGGTTTTGCAGCGCCATCAATTTTGTCGAGACCTTTGCCCCGCCGACGATAGCCGTCATAGGGTGTCCGGGCTGTTCCAGGGCTTTTGTCAGCATCTCAATTTCAGCAAGCAGCAAGGGGCCGGCACAGGCCACGGGGGCATATTTCGCCACGCCGTGAGTGGAAGCCTGGGCGCGGTGCGCCGTGGCGAAGGCGTCATTTACATAGACGTCGCACAGGCCGGCCAGGCGTCTGGCAAGCTCGTCGCTGTTTTTTGTCTCGCCCGGCATAAAGCGGATGTTTTCCAGCATCACGACCTCCCCGGGCCGTATTGAAATCCCATCCTCCCAGGCGCGTAACAGGGACACATCCTGTTTCAACAAGGCAGAGACGTGTCTGGCGACCGGGGCCAGGCTGTATTTGTCGTCATAGTGTCCTTCCCTGGGGCGTCCCAGGTGGGACATCAGGATCACGGCTGCCTGTGAGTCAAGCAGTCGCTTCAGGGTGGGCAGGCAGGCCCGGATACGCGTGTCATCCTGGATGACGCCGGCGTTGATCGGCACGTTGAAATCGGCCCTGATCAGGACCTTCCTGTGAGTCAGATTCAGATCATCCAGAGTAATGAAATCAGGGTTCATCCGTTATTGCGTTTCCGCTGTCATTCCCGAGCCTCCGCTGTCATTCCCGAGCCTCCGCCGTCATTCCCGAGCCTCCGCCGTCATTCCCGAGCCTCCGCCGTCATTCCGGCGCAAGCCGGAATCCAGTAAATAGCCTTTCCTTGTAATAAGGAATAATTTGTCCACTGGATTCCGGCTTGCGCCGGAATGACGGTGTCTTGTGCGCGGGATTCCGGCCCCTGGATTACAACATTCGAGGACATGCTTGGTGGGAATGGCAGTTAGTATGTTAATCAGCATTCATCAGGGCAATCGTCGTATCCAGCATGCGGTTGGAAAATCCCCACTCGTTGTCATACCAGGCAACGACCTTCACCGTTTTGCCTTCAATGACCTTGGTTAATGCGGCATCATAGGTCGCCGACGCCGGATCATGGTTAAAGTCGATGGAAACCAGCGGCGCATTGTTGCAGGCCAGGATGCCGTTCAGGGGGCCGTCTGCCGCCGCCTGCATGATCTCGTTGATTTCCTCGTGCGAGGTATCACGGGCTGCCTGGAAAGTCAGGTCTACCAGTGAAACGTTGATGGTCGGCACGCGTACCGCGTAACCGTCCAGTTTGCCGTTCAATTCCGGCAGGACCAGGCCGACAGCCGCCGCCGCGCCGGTTTTCGTCGGAATCATGGACAAGGTGGCGGAACGGGCGCGCCGCAAGTCGGTGTGATACACGTCGGACAGCACCTGATCGTTGGTGTAGGCATGGATCGTGGTCATGACGCCGTTTACCACGCCTATGTGGTCATGCAGCACCTTGACGACCGGGGCCAGGCAGTTGGTCGTGCATGAGGCGTTGGAGATGACGCTGTCCGTTTTTTTCAGGACGCCATGGTTGACGCCGTAAACGATGGTTGCATCCACGTCCTTGCCGCCGGGCGCGGAAATAATGACTTTTTTTGCCCCTCCCTGCAGGTGTGCGCCGGCTTTTTCCTTGCTGGCGAAGAAACCGGTGGACTCATGGACGACGTCCACGCCCAGTTCGCCCCAGGGCAGCTTTGCCGGGTCCCGTTCCGACAGGACCCGTATCCGGTCGCCATTGACCAGCATGTAATCGCCGTCAACTGCAACCGTTCCGGGAAACTTGCCGTGGGCGGTATCGTAGCGGGTCAGGTGGGCATTGGTCTCGGCATTCCCCAGGTCGTTGACTGCAACGATGCGGATTTCGTCGGTGCGGCCGCTCTCATACAGCGCGCGTAGAATATTCCTGCCGATCCTGCCGTAACCGTTGATTCCTACGTTGATAGTCATTATGTATAGCTCCAGGTATTGATGGTTAAAGTGTTTGAACCAGCCGGATCAGCCCCTCCACGTTGATGCCGAAATGGTTGAACACGGCACTGCCGGGGGCTGACTCGCCGAAGGTCGGGACTCCCAGTATGTTACCATCAAGCCCGACGTATTTGCGCCAGTAATCGGGTATGCCGGCTTCAACGGCGATGCGCCGGCGGCACGCAGCAGGCAGGACCTGCTCGCGGTATTGCTCGGGTTGCCTGTCAAACACGTCCGTTGCCGGCATGGATACGACGCGCACGCGCCTGCCGTCCGCGTTTAACTGCTTTGCGGCATCAGCGGCAATGGCGACTTCCGAGCCGGTGGCGATGATGATCAGCTCAGGCCCGCCTGCGGGCTCCACCAGGATATAGGCGCCGCGCTCGATGGCGTCAAGCTGCTCTGCGGTCCTTTCCATACAGGGTAAGGATTGGCGCGACAGCAACAGGGCGGTGGGGTTATCCCGGTTTTCCAGGGCCGTTTTCCAGGCGAACGCGGTTTCAACCGCATCACAGGGACGCCAGACCGACATATTCGGGATCAGGCGCAAGGTGGCGGCCTGTTCCACTGCCTGGTGGGTGGGACCGTCTTCCCCCAGGCCGATTGAATCATGGGTCAGGACGAAAATACTGCGCAGTTTCATCAACGCCGCCATACGCAGGGCATTACGGGCATATTCGGTAAAGATGAGGAAGGTGCCGCCGTAGGGAACAAACCCGCCGTGCAGGGCCAGACCATTATTGATGGCGGCCATGGCGAATTCCCTGACACCGTAATAGAGGTAATTGCCGGCTGCAACCGCATCGGTAATCACCGTGGAATCCTGCCGTAAAGTGAGGTTGGAGCCGGTCAGGTCCGCCGAGCCGCCAATCAGTTCCGGCAAGACCGGACCGTAGGCGTTCAAGGTGTTTTGCGACGCCTTGCGGGAGGCAATGGTTTCCGCCTTCTGCTGAGTGGTTTCGATATAGGCCCGGCTGGTATCCAGCCAGTCTGCCGGCAGGTCGCCCCCGACCCGACGCAGGAACTCGGCGGCGTCCTCCGGATATCGTTTCTGATAAATGGAAAACTTCTCTGTCCAGTCCGCTTCGAGCCGGGCCCCCCGTTGCCGGGCGTCCCAACCGCGATAGATTTCCGCGGGAATTTCAAACTCAGGCCAGGACCAGTCAATGTTTTTCCGCACCCGGGCAACCTCATCCGCTCCCAGAGGGGCACCGTGGCTGGAAGCCTTGCCTTGTTTGTTGGGCGAGCCCAGGCCGATAATGGTATTGCAGCATAAGATACTCGGTTTATCGGAGGCTGCCCGTGCTTTGCTGACGGCTTGCCTGATGGCTTCCGGATCATGGCCGTCAATGTTGGGGATCACATGCCATTTATAGGCTTTGAATCGTTGCGGGATGTCTTCGGTAAACCAGCCTTTCACCTCGCCGTCTATGGAGATTTGATTGCTGTCGTAGATGACGATGAGTTTGCCCAGGCCCAAGGTGCCCGCCAGCGAACAGGCTTCATGGGAGATCCCCTCCATCAGGCAACCGTCGCCGACGGAGGCATAGGTGTAATGGTTGACGATGTCAATGTGGGTGCGGTTGAATTGCGCGGCCAGGGTGCGCTCGGCAAGGGCCATGCCCACGGCATTGGCCAGTCCCTGGCCCAGGGGCCCGGTCGTGGTCTCTATGCCGGGGGTATAACCGTATTCGGGATGGCCGGGTGTTTTCGAATGAAGCTGGCGGAAATTTTTCAACTCCTCCATTGGCAGGTCGTAACCGGTCAGGTGCAGGATGGAATAAAGCAACATGGAACCGTGACCGTTGGACATGACGAACCGGTCCCGGTCAACCCAGCCGGGGTTGGTCGGGTTATGTCTGAAAAAATCGTTCCACAGCACCTCGGCAATATCCGCCATGCCCATAGGCGCGCCGGGGTGCCCCGAATTGGCGCGCTGTACCGCATCCATACTCATTGCCCGGATTGCATTGGCAAGTTGGCGTCTGGAAGCTATGGTTATTCTCCTGATAGATTGAATTGGATTGTACTGGTACTGAAAAGAGGCGGATACCTTCACACTTAAAATATCTATCCGATAATATATCATACTAATCCCCTGACGGCGATATACTGTCAACCGCTCATAATAATCAGGAAACGGGATCATGAACGGCGCGGAAAGTCTGTTAAGAACACTGGTCAACAACGATATCACTACTTGTTTTACCAATCCGGGTACGTCGGAGATGCAGTTTGTCGCGGCGGCAGACCGGGTTCCCGACATGCGTTGCGTGTTGTGTCTGGCAGAGGGCGTGGTATCCGGGGCCGCGGACGGGTTTTCCAGGATGTCTGACTCCCTGCCGGCAACGCTGCTGCATCTTGGCCCCGGCCTGGGAAACGGCCTGGCCAATTTCCATAACGCCATGCGGGCCGGGGCGCCCATTGTCAATATTGTCGGGGATCATGCAACCAGCCACAAACAATATGATGCACCGCTGGCTTCGGACGTCGCCGCTTATGCCAAACCGGTTTCCGCCTGGATAAAGGAAAGCGCGACGGCCGCGGACATCCCGGCTGACGCGCTGGCGGCGATCACGGCCGCCCGGCAACCGCCGGGACACGTTGCCACCCTGATCATCCCTGCGGATTGTTCCTGGAACCCTTGTCCCGCCGATCCCGGTCAAAAAGCCCCTGTGCCCAGCCGTCCCAGAGTAGCTGATGAGGCGGTGAAAAAGGTGGCTGAGGCGCTGCGTACGCGGGAACCGGCTGCCCTGCTGCTGGGTGATCACGCATTGCTTGAGGAGGGCGCCGGACTGGCCGGTGTGATCAGCAATCACGTAAATGCCCGGGTCTTTTCCCATACGTTTACCGCGCGCATCACCCGCGGCGCCGGGCGGGCGAATATCGAGCGCCTGCCGTACTTTCCCGAGGCGATTATCGAGACGCTGACGGGCATTCGGCATCTCATCATTGCCGGCACAAAACCACCGGTCAGCTTTTTTGCTTACCCGAATCTGCCCAGTTACCTGGTCCCCCCGGATTGCCAGGTGCATCACCTGGCCGGAGCCGGAGCCGACGTGGTCGATGCCCTGGCCAGGGTGATCGACGAGCTTGGCGCCGGCCGTGTCTCCCCGGTCCTGATGCCGTTGAAAAAACCGCCCCTGCCTGCGGGCGATTTAACGCCTGAAACCATCGGCCTGAGTGTTGCCGCCCTGATGCCGGAAAATGCCGTCGTTGCCGAGGAAGCGATCAGTTCAGGGGGGAACCTGATACCGGCCACCGCCACGACAGAACCCCATGACTGGCTGTTCACGACCGGCGGCGCCATCGGCCAGGGGCTGCCCAATGCCACCGGCGCGGCGTTGGCCTGTCCTGACCGCAAGGTCCTGTGCCTGCAAGCGGACGGCAGCGGTATGTATACCCTGCAAGCCCTGTGGACCCAGGCTAGGGAATCATTGGACGTGACCACCGTTGTCCTTGCCAACCGCAAATACCGGATCCTGAACATCGAATACCAGCGCGTCGGCGCCGGATCGCCGGGCGCCAAAGCCCGTTCCATGATGGACATCGACAACCCGGAAATCGACTGGGTCAAGCTGGCAAACGGCATGGGAGTACCCGCCTGCCGCGTAACGACCACAGATCAATTAAACAGGCAACTGGCCGCTTACCTGGCCGAACCGGGGCCGAACCTGATAGAGGCCATCATCTGATTTATCCTAACCCGGATTTCTCACCAGGCCGCTTGTTGCTATCGGAAACATGTTTGCTGTCAATGCATGATGGAAACCTTTTCACTATATCGACATGACAGACTGCGCTTGATACGCCATTGCTTGTCTTTTTTGCGCCAGTGGGCACGTGCTTCCTCAACCGCAGCTACGGCTATGCTTTCGGTCGCAGGCACCCACTAACACAAAAAATCCAGTGCAATCATCGTATCACCTGGTGAGAAATCCGGGTTAATAGGACCAAACTTCGGGGCCGGCTTAGGGGGTAGTTTCGAGGGTAAAATTATCTTTGACTCTGGCTTTGATTATGGTTGTGACTCTGCCTTTCCCGGAGTCGTTATGATAAAAAAACGGGTATCCGCCGCTTAACTTACCTCTTTAAACTGGTTTATTTTAACTTTGCCGCCGGGGAAACTGGCTATGACCTCCAGTTGCCCTCCCATAGCCTCAATATAGTTTCGCAGGGTCTGTATATACATATCCGTTCGACGCTCCAGCTTTGAAACACTGGCTTGTTTTATTCCTAATGTCCTGGCCAATTGTTCCTGGGACAAGGCGCGTGCCTGGCGTAACTCTTGAAGCGGCATTTCTTTCAGCATTATTTGACTCAGCCCGGCTGCTTTCTCAAGCGCTGCAGGATTCATTTTCGCCCGCAATTCAGAAAATTTCTTAGCCATGTTATGTTTTACCTGTTATTTCTTGTAAATGTTCATCATATAAATTATCGGTGGACGGCAGGTACTTTTCATACCAATCATCTTTCCCGACTTTACTCCCTCCGATAAGAAGTATTGCAACACGCCTCGGAGCGAATGCATAAAGTACTCTGTAAGGGTCGCCTTTGTGCTGAATTCTCAACTCCCGCATATGAGAATACCGTGAATTTTTAATCCCGGCTGAGTGGGGGAAAGGTAGATTGGGGCCTCTTGCTTCTAACAGCCTGACTTTTGCATCAATAGAAACCTGCACGTTCTCATCCAGCGTAATCCACCACTCCTCGAATTCGTCCGTATATTCGACCTCATATTCCATTAAGGGAATATAGCCTAAAGAGAATATTTTTCAAGCAATTTACGCATTTTCTGAGGTCATAATCTGATTTTATCTTCTTTACGGAATAAGCAATCTGGCCGGAGGGCTTAAAGGTGTTCCATTTTGCTTTCGTAGCCGTAGCGCACGATGTGGACGCCGCCAGCGATAATGATCCTTATCCAGATATATTGGTCCGGGCTACTGTCAATAATCCCGGTTTGCGTGAACGAGCGCTGCGCGGTTAAGCTCATCCCGGTGTTCGCGCCACTGGGGCATGTGTTTGTCCATCAGGTCGCGAAACCGATTATTGTGTCTGCGCTCGATTAAGTGGACCAGTTCATGCACAACAACGTATTCGAGACAGGACGCGGGTTTCTTCATGAGTTCAAGATTCAGCCAGATGCGTCGGGCGCGCCGGTTGCACGTGCCCCAGCGGGTCTTCATCTTCCTGATGCGAACTTCGCTTACCCGTACCCCGATCTTCTGTTCCCATTTATCGACAACTGCGGGCAAGCGTTCGCGGAGCTGATCGCGATACCAGCACTGAAACACATCCGCCCGCCTGTTGCGATCAGCGCCTCGACGAACACCTAACACTATTGTGGAATTGTCGAGCAGTCGAACAACAGGAGGGGCGTTTTGCTCGATTACATCCAATCTATAGGGTCTTCCCTCGAAGTAATGCCTCTCGCCGGTAATAAACTCCCGTTGAGACTGGCGCTCCTGACGTATGAATTCTTCCTGTTTCCGGCGAATCCATCCCAGGCGAGAGATGACAGCCATCCGAACCGCATCTTTATCGATTCTCAACGGCGCGCTCACCCGCACCCGGCCATTCGGCGGGTAAACACCCACATAGAGATTCTTGATATTCTTCCGCACTACTTCAACGGCAATACCACAGACATCAATATTACGCCGGTCAGTAATTACCACGGGTGAATTACAGATGTTCCGTTTTACTCACGTAGCCGTGGCTCACGATGTAGATACCGCTGGCAACGATGATGATGATCCCAATCCAGGTATATTGATCCGGAATTTCCTGCCAGATGACGTAGCCGACGATGAGCGTCCAGATCAGGCGTATATAGTCCAGCGGCGCAATAACTGACGGGCGCGCCAAACGTAAGGCTTCTATATAACAAGCCAGCGCGGCCGTCTGTGATACCCCCAGGGTAGCAAACATCAGCCAGTGCGTCGTTGTCGGGTTAACCCAGTAACTTAATGCCCAGTAGCCAAACAGGATGATGCCGGCAACAGGCAGGTAAAAATTGAGTGACCACCTGTTCTCAGTCGTGGATAAATACCTTGCGCTCATAAGCACCAGGCTGGCCAGGAACGCTAACGTCAGGCTCGTCAAGTGGGCAAAATGAAAATGGTCGGGGGTCGGTCTCAATATAAACAGGACGCCGACAAAACCGACCGTGATAGCGACCCAGGACTGTTGCGTGACTTTTTCCTTTAACAACCAGGGGGAAAGCAGGGCAACGAAGAAAGGGATTGAAAACGTCAAGGATACAAATTCAGCCAGCGGAATGTTCTTCAGGCCATAAAAAATGGACAGTACCATAATAGCACTGGCCAGGCTCCGCAAACCATGCCATATCGGTCGCTTGGTTTTCAGTTTTCCCAGGTTTGACGTAGCAACAATGATGCTGAACACGACGATTATACCGACGACGTGTCTCAGCCAGGTCACCTGTATCACCGCGTAGACTTCCGTCAACCACTTCCCCATTACGTCGGCCACGCAGAAAAAAATCGTCGCCATGAACATGTAGACTGCCGCCAGGTAGGGATGGTGTTGACGTTCCATTGCAATCATTAACCCGGGCTTGCTCAGGCCCGGTTTATGTTATCGACTAATCGAGGTTGTCCAGCGCGGCGGAAAATTCCGGCAGGGCCTGGAACAAATCCGCGACCAAACCGTAATCGGCTACCTCAAAGATGGGAGCTTCCTCATCCTTGTTGATGGCAACGATCACTTTACTTTCTTTCATCCCGGCCAAGTGTTGTATGGCGCCGGATATTCCCACGGCGATATACAGGTCAGGAGCGACGATCTTGCCGGTCTGGCCTACCTGGTAGTCATTGGGGACATAACCGGCATCTACCGCAGCCCGGGAGGCGCCGATGGCCGCGCCCAGTTTGTCTGCTATATCATCCAGCAGCTTGAAATTTTCACCGCTGCCGAAACCGCGGCCACCGGAGATGACAATGCTTGCGCTGGTGAGTTCAGGCCGTTCCGATTCGACACTTTCCTGACCGACAAAAGCGGAAAGACCGGCAGGAGTAGAAATACTGACTGATTCGATAACGGCTGTTCCACCCTCGGCGGCGACTGCGTCAAAATTTGTCATGCGGACGCTGATGACCTTGATGGCGTCATTGCTGCGGACCGTGGCAAGGGCGTTGCCGGCATAAATCGGGCGCACAAACGTATCGGCGGATTCAATCCTGACAATGTCCGCAACCATACCCACGTCAAGCAGTGCCGCTACCCGCGGCATCAGGTTTTTACCAAAAGTACTGGCCGGCGCCAGGATATGGCTTACGCCTGCGCTGCAGGCAACAACCAGCGGCGCCAGCTCTTCGGCCAGCGCGTGCTCATAGTGCGCGGCCTCGGCATGTAATACCTTGCTTATACCCGCGAGCTTTGCGCCGGCCTCTGCGACCGATTCACTGTCGTTGCCGGCGACAAGCAGTGTCACATCCCCGCCCAACTGTACGGCTGCGCCGACGGTATTCAGCGTGGACGGTTTGATGGCGTTATTGTCGTGTTCCGCGATAACCAGGATACTCATGTCAGATCACCTTTGCTTCATTACGCAGTTTATCAACCAGTTCGTGTACATCGGCCACCTTTACACCGGCCGATCGGCCCGGCGGCTCAACCACGTTGAGGATATCTATGCTCGGGGTAACGTCAATGCCCAGGTCAGCCGGGGTTATCACGTCGAGCGGCTTTTTCTTGGCTTTCATGATATTGGGCAGTTTGACGTAGCGCGGCTCATTTAAACGCAGGTCGGTGGTGACAACGGCGGGCAGCTTTATGGCGATTGTCTCGAGGCCGCCATCCACTTCCCGGGTAACATTTAAACCGGCGTCGGTAAATTCAATATTCGATGCGAACGTGGCCTGGGGCCAGCCGAGCAGGGCTGACAGCATCTGTCCGGTCTGGTTGTTATCGTCGTCAATGGCCTGTTTCCCGGTGATGATGAGTCCCGGCTCCTCCCGTTCGACTGTCGCTTTCAGCAGTTTCGCTATGGCCAGCGGTTGCACCGCCACGTCCGTCTCGATCAATATGGCCCGGTCGGCGCCCATTGCCAGCGCGGTGCGCAGGATATCCTGGCACTGTTTGCCGCCGATAGTAACGACAATGATCTCATCCGCGTTGCCGGCTTCCGTTATCCGCACTGCCTCTTCCACTGCAATTTCACAGAACGGATTCATGGACATCTTGACATTAGCCGTTTCAACGCCGGTGCCGTCTTTTTTCACCCGGATACGGACATTGTAATCGATGACACGTTTTATCGGAATCAGAATTTTCATGCTTTATTCTCGTAATAGCGCAAATGGGTGAATATATCAAAAAAAACCTTGCCGGGATTTTAAAAGGTGATAAGAATACACGGAATTCCGACAGTGAGGCAATTTTTCCGCAGAAAGAAGGTAGAATGCGGCCTGTAAGGTGGAAGAATCCATATATGGCAATAAGGAATGACTATCGAATTCGGCATCTTTGATCACCTGGATATGCGCGCGGAGCCATTGAGCAGAACCTACGCCGAGAGGATTACATTTGTTCAGGCGGCGGAGGCCGCTGGCTTCAGGGGATACCACCTGGCGGAGCATCATGGCACACCGCTAGGCGCCGCGCCGTCTCCCGGGATATTTCTGGCCGCCCTGGCACAGGCGACTTCATCTATACGCATCGGACCGCTGGTATACCTGGTCCCTCTTTATATACCGTTACGTTTAATTGAAGAGATCTGCATGTTGGATAATCTCAGTAACGGCCGCTTGGAGGTGGGTTTGGGCCGCGGCGTATCGCCGATCGAAGTCGCTTTCTTCGGCGTCGACCCGGATGATGCCATGGAAATGTTTATCGAGGGTGTGGACCTGATCATTGAGGGGTTGAATTGCACAACATTAACCTTTACAGGAAAACACTATCAATACAAAGACGTACCCATGGCCGTGCAGGCCGAGCAATCGCCATTGCCCCTGTGGAGCGCGTCCATGTCCCCCGCGGGCCAGGCCGAAGCAGCCCGGCGCGGCATGCATACGATTTCCCTGGGCCCGACTGAAGTTATCCGCCAGGCCAGCGAAAACTATCGGGCAGAGTGGGACGCCAGCAAAGATGATCCCCTGCGACCCGCAGGAGGCCATGAACAACCTTTTATTGGCGCCTGGCGATTGGTTTATGTGAATGAAGATGAACGGAAAGCGGAGGCGGTTGCCCGCCAGGCTTACGATGACTGGTTTATAAAACTGCATAAATTGTGGGTCGAGAATAATGTTGAGGCTCCCCACCTCGGCCCCATATCCAAATTCGAAACCGCCGTAGATATCGGCATGATGGTCCACGGCAGCGCAAGCAGGGTAGTGGACGCCCTGGCCCGGCAAGTGGAGATAACCGGCGTGAATTACCTGGCGCTGCAACCTGCGTTCGGCGATATCGGACACGATGAGGAAATGCGTTCCCTGGATCGATTTGCCACAAACGTCATGCCTCAGTTGAAAATCGCCTGAGCGGATAAGTTTTCTTTCATCATACTAACGTAGTCTTTTGCCGGTATGGCGGCAAGGGATGCTATCATCAATATAACTGCTTGTAATATGAAGTTTACGGAGCACTTGGACGGACTGAAATATGAAAATTAGAGAACTGAAATTTGCTGGATTTATCGTTACGGCAGCACTGGTTTTTGCCGGCGGCTGTTCTGAGAACAAACAGGCTCAATCGCAGGATACTGTCTACATCAACGGGTTTATTTATACGGTCAATCCCGAGCAAGCCACGGCGGAAGCGCTGGCGGTTAAAGACGGGTTGATCATCGCGCTGGGCAGCAACCAGGAGGTACAGGCGCTGGTTTCGGACCAGACCCGGGTTGTCGACCTCAATGGCAGGATGTTGATGCCGGGAATACACGATATGCATGCCCATCCCATGGAGGCCGGCGAGACATATAACTTTCAGTGCGCGTTTCCTTTTACCTTCACGATGGATGAGATCGTCGCAAAGATAACGGAGTGCGCGGCCGACACTCCGCCCGGTGAGTGGATTCGCGGCGGGCAGTGGGCTATGGAACTGCTGGAAACCGATACGGTTCCGCACAAGGACATTCTGGATGCGATCACCCGCGATCACCCGATTTATCTGGGCGATTCGACCGTACACGGGGCCTGGCTCAACTCCCGGGCGCTGGACGAACTGGGTATTGACCAGGACACGCCGGACCCCCAGGGCGGTGTGATCATCAGGGAGCCGGGAAGTATGGAGCCGACGGGCGTCCTGGTCGATAACGCCGCTTATAATATCCTTGAAAAGTTGCCGTCTTATACCGCCGAGCAATACGAGACCGCGCTGTCCTGGTCGATGCATGAAATGAACAAGGTAGGCGTGACAACGATCAAGGACGCCTTGGCCGGCGCGCATGCGCTTAAAGCCTATCGGAGCCTGGACCAAAGCGGCCGGCTGACCATGAAAGTCAGCACCAGTATCGCCTGGAAAATGTTCTGGACCGATTACGAGCGGAACGTCAGGACGCGCGCCGAGTACGCTACGGAGAACGTCGGGACCGAGTTCATTAAGATCATGCTTGACGGTATCCCGCCGACGCGTACCGCCGCCATGCTGGACCCGTACCTGCCGGATGAGAAATTCGGTGACAGTTTCTCTGGCAAGCTGATTCATACTCCCGAACAATTGACCGAGGATATGGTTTATCTGGACGGCCAGGGCCTGACGGTCAAGATCCATGCGACCGGCGACCGCTCGGTACGGGTTGCGCTGGATGCCATCGAAGCGGCGCGTAAGGCAAACGGCGCTTCAGGCATGATGCACGAGATTTCCCATGCGGAACTGATTCACCCGGATGATATTCCCCGCTTCAAACAACTGAACGTGACCGCGGAATTCTCCCCCATCCTGTGGTATCCGTCACTACTGGTTGAGGTAATGGCGCAGGTGATAGGACAGGATAGAGCAAACCGGTTCTGGCCCATAAAATCACTGCAGGACGCCGGCGCTCACCTTATTTACGGTTCCGACTGGCCGTCTGTGGTGCCCAACCCCAATCCCTGGCCGGGGATTGAAGCCATGGTGACGAGACAGGACCCCTATGGAGTACGTCCCGGTAAGTTGTGGCCGGAGCAGGCCATTGCCCTGGAGGACGCGCTACGGATATTTACCATCAACGGCGCCGTCGCGGGAAAGCATGCAGACCGTACGGGCACTATCGAGGTCGGCAAGTCCGCCGATTTCATCGTCCTGGACAGGAATATTTTCCAGGTGCCGTTGGAAGACATCAGCGAGACGCAGGTAGTATTGACGGTGGTGTCTGGCCAGGAGGTTTATAATTCAGAACCCTGAAACCCTGGGATACAGCAGGCTGGCTGGTAGCATTCGAAAATCGCTCCCAACGGCACATTTGTAATTTTAATGGGCAGGCACAGAAAATCGGTCTTGACCAGCGCTGGAATCGACAGGCGGGATTCGGGTTATTACTCAACGCCTGAACCTGTCGCCGGGTTCTTCAAACGAAAATTATTATCCCTCAAGCCCGACCCCAATCTTATCTATGACCCCTGTGTGGGTAATGGCGAACTGCTGGCGCCGTTTCGCCATACCGGCGCACGCCTGTGCGGCTATGACATTATCGATATTTGCCCTGATAAGTTCTTTGATTTCGAGCAACGCGACTTCCTGCTGTCGGCCGTCGATATGCTGGATGGATCATCAACTCCAGGTGGTATAGCTGACGCCGATATGATCGTAGCCAACCCGCCTTACAATTGCCACGAGCACGAATACCTGCGAAAACATAAACAAAGGCTTGCTTTGTGCTTTGGCAGGAACGCGGTCCTCAATCTTTATTCACTGTTTGTCTATGCAATCATCCGCGTTGCAAAACCCGGATGCCTGATCGGTCTGATCACCTTTGATTCCTTTTTGACTGCAAGGGGACATGAAAGTCTGCGCAGGTTCATACGAGCGGAGTGCCGGATCCATTCGCTGTTGTTATGCCCGACGGATTTATTCAGGAAACAGGGAGCCGACGTGCGAACATCCATCCTGATTTTACAGAAGGGTCACCAGGGGACGAACCGGATTGAAGTGGCGGGCAGGCCGGAAACGTCAACGCAATTTGAACGGATTCTCAGGGCGAATACATTTCTAACTTATGCGCCGGAAAAGGTTTTTCTTTCATCACCCAAAGATCGCAACGAATTTATTATAGAAGTGCCTGACGCGGTTCGCGCGCTGTTCAGTGCGCCGCGCCTGGGGGAACGCTTTCCCTGCAGGACCGGGATTTCCACCGGGAATGACAAGGCGCACCTGTCTCCCACAAGAAGGAAGGGTTTTACCGTACCGTTCTACAAGAATCCCGGAAACCGCCGGTTTTTTGCCTGTCCTGATGCGTATTTGCGCGATGATTACCGAGACGTGGCGGGAAACAGGCAGAATTTCATCATAAGGAACAAGCCGTATATCGGTCTTCCCGGCATCACCTGTTCGTCAATGGGCGTGGCATTCGGGGCCGCGATTCTCCCCGGCAACTCGGCTTTCGGCGTCAATGCAAACATCTTCCCAACCGAGGAAGATCGATGGTGGCTCCTGGGTTTCCTGAACAGTTCTCTCTGCAACTATCTTGTCCGTGGTGTCCTGCTGCGCTCGAATATGATTACGGCCGGTTACGTCGCTAGGATTCCTCTGCCGACCATCCCGGCGGCAGTACGAAAGGCATTGAGCCGGATAGTCCAAGAAGCTTATGAAATCCGTCCGGACCCTCAAGCGGCCCAAGTGTTCATACAAAGAATAGATGAGTTGATATTTGATGCGTGCAGAGTTCCAGCCGCGGACCGGACAGGCGTCCGTGAATTCTGTGCGAATATCGTTGAAAGAACATAGTGTCTGTCAATAAAGAAAAGCCGATCCGAAGATCGGCTTTTCGGTCAGCAGACTGAATGAAACTACTGGACGAGTTTTTTGTATGTCAGCATTGAATCGATCGTTTTGACGATGCAACCCAGGTTACTCCGTACCAACGCGTCTTCAAGGCTTTCATTCTTATCGACTTTGCTGCTTTTGCGGGTGGTATTGCCGGTCTTATCGTAAGCACGATAAATGATTTGCGGCTTTACTTCCGTCAATGTGCATTTGAGCATCACGTCTCTTGCCTCTGCCAGAAAAGGGCTGGCTACGACGTGACTGCCCACGATAAGAAGTAAAAAAACAATCACCAGATATTTCAGCTTTATCTTCATCATATTTCTCCTGTGGTTGGACCACAAGGGGAATACGCCCAAGGACGTATTTCAGCCCTTGGGTCAGTTGCTGTTGTCATGTCCACCAGGGACACGATCATCCCGCGTTGCGGGAATGATTCATTTAATTACCACAGATATTGTTGCTTTGTTCAATCTTATGTAGCGTCTTTCCTCCTGTCGGACTATTGCATTTTTCCGGTCTTTAAGGGTTGATGAGAATGTCGTTGAAGGTGGCGGTAGTTCCCACGATAATATCTGCTTCCACGGTTCCGCTAGCGGCAGGATTCCGGGCAATGATCCGCAACACATCAGTCAATGAATTCTGATTCATGTCTATGGCTTCACCCAGACCGGTGCTGAAGCTCAATGGCCCGGACATTTCATCACCTGCCCGTCTGACAAATTCAGCCTCTGCGTCATCCTGCGTAACAAATTCATCAAGCAGGGCCAGATCGGTGGGATCGGCAAAGCCGACGGTGACCACGTTATCGCTGACCCGGGCAATCGCGCCCAGGCGTGCGGCAATGCGGCCGGCTTCTGCGTTGTTTGTCGCGCGATAACTGATGGTAAACCCGCCTGTCACGCGAAAATCAAAGACCGCTTCGGCAAAGCCCGGCTCCGCTTCCCATATGGGCAGGTAATCATCCAAGCTGCTGATGTCACCGGCATAATTGCCGGCATGAGGATTGTCCGGGTCTGAGATATAACGGTGCTGAGCCAGGGCCAATTGTATGATGCTGTTCTGGACCCGGTCCGGCACCAGGGAACGGGCCCGTTCCTCTATCCGGAAACTCAGACCCAGCGACAGCAGACTGAATATCAGCATGAAATAAACAGTGGGAAGGACGTTCATGACGAGCCACAGGCGAAGTTGTTACCCGCGTAGGCGAACAGGTTGTAACTGCTGTTTGCCGCACGGAACAGGGTCATATCATGACTGGGGATGAATGAGTAGGAATTGTCCATTTCAAATTCTCCGAGAGTGTGCCTGGCCAGGAACGCCAGGTAGTCGGTATTACCGCGTGCATTGACACTGACGACGGGGTGATCAGCCAGGCGCCAGGTGAACACTATGCCTTGATTGTCGAAGCTATGCGCCAGGTAGTTCGACTCCTGTAACTGCTCGTCGGTTACCGCATCGGGCAAGGCGCCGCAGTGGGCGCCGATGAAGTCGATACCCGCGCGCTGGATATCTTCCAGGGTTTGCAGGTACCCATGAGTCTGCCGTTGCGGCTGTATCATCGTTGTGATTCCCAATAGGAAGACAACGGCCAGGGCAAAGTTATATAAGACAACCTGCATGGATTATTCTATGGCTACGGTAATGACGGCTTCGTTGCAGGCATTTGACTCATTGTGCGCATCCACATTGGGCCACTTGCCGGTTGTCACCCGGTTCAGTAGCCAGTTGCAACTTTCACTGTCACCGGCATCGTAAGTAATAGCGGGAGACTCACCACCTGGAGTGGCCGTGATATCCGTTTCAATCACACTCTCAGCGGCGCCGTCACCATACAACTCCGAGTCCAGGTAGCCGTTATCCACCAGGGCTTCAAAGTCGGCATCTGCCAGGTCATCAGCATTGCGATTAACCCAACGATATTCCGATGCTGCGTTGATCACGTTTATGATCTCGGCCTCCATGTTGCGGTTTTCCGATTGGGTGATTAGCGGCGCAAGCGCGGTGTATGCGCCGAGGCCCACAACAGTTGTGATGATTAATCCAAATACGATAGCAACCTGGTTCATGGTAATTTCCTCCTGTGGTTAGATATCAATTCCCATCCCCATGGAAACCAGTGCAAAGGGAATGGTGACGGCAATGCTTAATGTCAAGAACACAATCGTGTAAAAAACCCGGTAGGTTTTGATGGTCTTCGTCAACCTGATGTTCAACATCCGTCCCGCCATGTTGAAACCATTTGCAATTTCGTTGGGGGTCTGGTTAGGCGTACAGGCCAGTACGTGGGTATAGGTATACGGCGATAACACGCCGCGCAGGACTTGCAGTAACGAGGTCTCCTTGAGCCTGGCCCTGCTTTTCTGTAATGACAGCCTGAACAAGCTATGTTTGGCAAACGTTGTCTCCATCAACTGCAGGAATTCGTCAGGGGGCAGGCGGGAGGAGATCAGTGCGCCGCTGATTTTCAGGAACCGTCGTTCGATTAACATGGCATATACCCGGAAAAATCCGCAGGCTGTCAGAATCCCACGGACCGGCCCTGTCAGACGGTAACAACACCAGTGGTATAGGATCATGGCGCCGGCACACAGCCCAAGTGTGTGCGGCCACCAGGTTTTGATAAAAATCACGTAGTCAAAAAACGGGACGTAACCTTCAGTGTAATTTTGCAGGTAAGGTAGCGTATAGATGGCCATGGCGGTAATCACCAACGTCATGAATATCCATTGAATACTGCCTGACAGGATTTGCAGTAGCGCTGGGGCCTGGTTGTCCTGGTCCAGCAACAGGTCCGTGATGGTTTCCATGCAATCATAGCGTTCCCCCAATATCAACAGGTTGCTCTCCATCTCGGTAAACAGGCCGGTCTGGTAGTAGTACGCGGCGAAGGGCTGATTATTGCGGATAGCTCTTTTACTGAGTTTGGCGACATCATGTATCGCCGGATTGTTGCTTTGTTGTTGTATGTGATTGAAAACCGTTAACAATGGAAAACGACTTTTCAGGTACTCCCGCAACGTTGCATAAAAGTACACCCGCGTATCGTTATTGAACAGGAGCGTACGAAGATAAAAGGATTTGAGATTATGTAGCAGATTTTCAATGATGCCACGCATCGTAAAGATTTCCTTTGTTGAAATTGCCTATCTTCCGCTGAGTGAGCAACGGGTCCAGTTCGCCTTTGCTGATCTTCGTGTAGGCATGCTGATGAATATTCAATGCGCCATTTTCCTGCATCCAGTCACGCATCGCCTGGGGATTGGCGGTATTCATCAACAGGTGCCGGTTCGCTTCAGTAATCGGAATACATTCGGCCACAAGGGTGAGTTTCCCGATTCCTGAATGCCGGCAGGCGCGGCAACCCCGGTTGTTGAGGTAGCGAACGTTTTGACTGATATCCGCACCGAAACCAGTGCGGTAATACTCCTGCCAGAACGGGTCAACGTGTGTATTAAGTTTGCAATGCCGGCAGAGCACGCCAATCAGGGATTGAACGATGATTAAACTCAGAAAAGATTCGGAGAACAGGATGTCAGAGCTGATGCCTAAATCGGTTTGCGAGACTAGCCGGTTGATGGCGTCAACCCAACCGGAACCGTGAATGGATGCAATCCCGGTGGTTCCCTGAAGCATCATGGAAGAGGCCATGACGGCAGTTTCCCTGTCGCGTATTTCGTTGATGGCGATAAAATCCACGTCGTGCCGGGTGGAAATCCGCCGGAGTTTTTCCTTGTTTTCCCGGATGATTTCTTCGGTGCCTTCAATCGGCAACTGGAGTTGAACAAAATTATCCAGTTCAACTTCAATCTGGTCAGAGATCTCCAGATTCTTTTCCAGTGCCGGTCGGGTCTTCATGATAGCGGTTTGTGTGGTCGATTTGCCGGAGTTGACCGCGCCGATAATCAGCGTGATGCCTTTATCGGCTGAAATTCTCTTTAAGGTATGCAACTGGCTATCATGGTAACCAAGGGTGGTGATGTCAGGGATATGCTTCATATCCCGCAGCCGAATAGCCAGGCTGCGTTCATCGGTGACTTTTGAATAGCCGTATGACACCCGGCACAGCCATTTTTGTCCTTTATAATCGAAGTTAAAACGCCCGTCCTTGGCGACGTCGCCGTTGCTGAATGGTTGGTTGACATAGATGTTCCAGACCGCGGCGATAATTTTTATCCCCTGGCTTTTGTCAAAGGATTGACTGGTTGTGAGCCGGCCATAGATACGCAGGTACACGGTAGTTTTGTTATTTCTGATTTCCAGGTGAATATCCGTGGCATGATTGTTTATGGCTTGAGCGAGTAACTCATTAACCTGGTTGGAGCTTTCCCGGGTTTGTTGTTGCAGTGAAATCTCTTTGTTTTTATTGATGAAGGATTCGAATACCGAACGCGTGGTCTGGCGAATGACAGGTTCTTTATGAAGTATCTCCCTGATGAGGTTAATCAGTTGATTCAACGCCAGGGCTTCGTGTTTGTTCAGATCGCTGCGGTCGATACAATACAGTTGCGCGTCTTCAGCGATAAATCCGGGACAGGCACCGTTCATCTTTTGTGTTTCCGTGAGAATGTCAGCATTCGTTGTGAACTGAATATCTTCCAGCTCTTCAAAATTGGTGATCAGCGGTGTCGCCGGAACGGTGTTGTCCGGTGCTTTTTGATCGAATGTCGGCAGGGGAAACGCCGTTTTTTGCTTTCTTAGTGTGTTAAACATTATTTCCAGGGCACAATATGGATTTGTTTGCTGGTTTGATCCTGCAGGTGAACTTCGTGTCGATTGCCATTGTTCCGATCTTCAACGTAGATGACTTTGAGAATTTTAAACAAACGCCGGTTATGTTCGATGGCAGCGCCGACATTCAAGGAGCGCGGCCGCCCGTTACTGATCAAGACCACACTGGCCTTGATTCCCAGTTCCTTGTTTTCTTCATTGACGTGTCCGACGGCCAGTCCTTCAATGCCCTGTTTGGGCGCCGGTTTTTTCACAGGTTTGGCCGGTTTTTTCACCGGTTTCTTTGGTTTTTTCACCGGCGGGGTGGGGCGCGCCCGGGGTTCGTTATTCGTTTTTAACAAGGCGGCAAGATTTGGCCTGGTTTTTATCAATTCGGCATGGATAGACTGTAATAAGCCGGCATTGATTTTGTTTCGTTGTTGATCGATTTGTTCAAGAATATCGAGGACTTGTTTGTAATAAATCAGGTCGACGACAAGCTGTTCAGCCAGGGTACAGTGTGGACATGGAATGTCACCGGGCGGCATTGTCGTTTTGTCCGGTAATTTTTGCCGGGTCGGGGAAGCGTGGCCAGCCGCTTTATCCGGTTGTGCAATAACCAGGCTGGTACAGGCTGAAAGGAATAACAGCAGTATGATTGGTTTCATATCAGGTTCCGGTGATTTCAATGATGAGCCTCAGGTTTTTCCAACCCGCATTCTTTTGGGTAGTAATGTCGATGTCTTGTATGTAACCGTGCAGCGCCATTTGCTGTAGTCGTTGAACTGATTGCTGCAGGGCAGAACTGTTCGGGTAATCGAAGACCAACTCGATTAAGCCTTGTGCCGTATCCCGTTTTTGACGGGAACTGATAACGGAAAATCGTGCATGGCTGGAAATGGCAAATTGTCGGTAATTCTCAAAGCTGACCGTTAACGGCACTAATTCGACAGTCTCCCCCGCCGCAGGTTTGAATAGAGACGAATTCAGCGTCCAACTGTTTTTTTGCAGGTAGAAACTGCCTTCCAGTTCCTGCGCGATCCGGTTCAAGCGGGCCAGCGAGAATGATTGATCATAGCGACCGCTTGCGCTGGTGTTGTAGCCTTTCGCGGTCTTCTTTATGTGAATATTTTCCAGGTTATAGGCCAGTAACACCGAGAACTCGGTAAGCAACATCATGACAGCACCCAGGTCCGTATCAATTTGAATTGTGCTTTTTGGTTTGGTCGGCAGCGGTTTTATTGTTGCTTCTTCTATGTCTTTGACAGTGATTGTGAAGGAGAGCATGAAGATTAAACCCGCCCCGATGAAGGGAACCATTGTCAGAAGGGAAAGTTCAGCCAGGTTGTAGCCGCGTCTCAGCAGGTAGGGATTATTTTTTCCCGGGTCAAGATTGATATACAGGTCTTTAAGCGCTATGTTGTGTTGTGTGAAGGCGTTGCTCAGCTTTCCCAATTCAGCCACCTGGCATTCCAGCGGGTTGTTTCGGATCAACTGCACACAGTCTTCAAATGGCAGCAAATCTTCCTTTTCCACCAGGATATAGTCTTCTTGTACCCGGATTGTCGCCATATAGACGATGTTGTCGAATGGCAAAAAAATGTAGTGTCTGCCGGGACGAATGTCTGTATGAATCCATTTGACAATCTGTGCGGTGATGGAGATGGCCTTTCCTTCATCAAGAAAAATGAATCCTTCGGATTCCAGGTAGTATTTTTTCTTTACTGCGCTGAGCAGTTTATTCACATACAACCAGGGCCGCCGTTCTTCGGGTAGGGTTTGGCTTTCTGCGTTGATGCACAGCTCAATTTCGCGTTCGCCGATGTTGATTGTCTCAATCATAATTTGAAGGCTCCATGGATTAAAAACAGTGTCTGGGTCAGGCGCTTGCCGCCGGATTCGGAATTTCCCGTCAATCGGTTGAACGGCCAGACGGGCAACAAGCCGGAGCGGTCAGTCTTGACTTCGACTTCTTCGCGGTGAGTTGATGCCAGCAGCACAGTTTCGTTGTCCTCTATGGTGACATCGAAAATGTTGTCATTGCCGGAGCTTGTCGGCAGCACACCGGACGTGCCGGCAATATCATAGGTATCGAGCGAGTCTATTTTTGCCTCGTTTATCACGATGTGCAGGGCAATCAAATCATTGGTCAGGGTAGGGAGGATGTTAATGGCCTGACCGGTTTCCAACTCGCCGATTTCCACTGTGGGCGTGGACAGGCTGGTGCCGCCGGAGTCGGTTTGTTGAATGCTGGTTTGTTCAACATAGCGGTGTATGCGGTAATTCCGGATGGTCACCAGGCGATTGTTGTAAACCAGAACTTCTTTTGTGTCGTCAATCGAAATATTGCCCACCTGCGCCAGCGCCTTGAGTATTATTTCCGATGTGTTCCACGGACTGCCCGGATCATCGATTTTAAGGCTGAATACGCCGCCGCCGGCATTGAGTTTGCTGCTGGTCAGATCCTGGGTCAGGTTACTGATATTGGCAGCGATGCTGGCATTGCGAATCAGGGACAGGTCTACGTGTTGCTGCGCCAGGTCAGTCACGTCCAATCGCACCACTGTGATTTTAATATTGGCTTGTCTGGTGACAGTTTGCAGCCACTTCTCATAGGCTTCGTCAAACATGACAATCCGTTGAGGTCTGGCCGTAATGGAAAGCAGGTTGGCGGTCGAACTGATGCTGTAACATTCCTTGTCGTTATAGGTGTAGGTAGCCAGCGCGTTTGTCTTGTCTCGTTCTTTATCTGTGTCATGTTCACAGTATTGAATCCCCAGAGCGGTATTGACCAACTGATGGATGTCGTTCTCCGCGGACAACTGGCTGGTGATGTTGTTTTCAAACCCGCTGGCTTTGTTCTGCGCGCTGCCCAGGTTGTTACTGCTGAGATTGATGATGTTGTTGCCACCACCGTACAGCGGGACTTCATATTTTTTCGTGACCATCGGCGTGATCAACAAAATGCCCTGGTGGAATTCGTAGCCGACATTGGCTTGCAGAGTAATGGCATTCAGGTGGTCTTCCACGGTGGCGGCATCAGGGGTGGAACTGATCCTGGGGTTGTATTTTTCGGGTAGCGCGTAAGCGATGGGGTAACCCGGTGTGAGTCGTTCCAGTGTCTCCCGTAGTCCCTGGTTTTTGTAAGTGGCCCGGTAAGGTTGGTAAAACCAGGCTTTTTCCTTCGGCACATCAACGCGTTTGGCCCGGGTATTGATTGCCCGTACTGTTTGTTGCTCCTCCAGGATCTGTCTGTGACGTTCCCTGGCATCACTGATTTCTTGTTCGCGCTGTTTTATATTTTCACTACAGGCCACCGTGACCAGTACGGACAACACACTCAGAAGCCTGCATGTCGTAAGTAACGCGCGCAGGCATGCGTAAGAATTGCAGAGCGGTTTTTTAAAACGAACTATTTTCATCGTAGAATTCGACCCGGTTGTTATCATGGATAAGGGTTTTAATCCCGAAACGGGATTGCAGGAATTCGATCAGGTCCTGGTGGCGTTCGGGCAAAGGCAGGTTGATATTCTGGAGCAGCCGGTAATCTGCATATCTGCCAGGCTCACCGAGACTCCAGAAAACCTTGTCGAAGCCGCAGCGCAAGAAATAATCCTGAACTGAAGCGGATAACATAGACTGACTCCTTAAATGAATGGAATTACAGAATTCCCCGGTTTCAGCAGGTATTTCTTCACCTTCCGGCCTGTCGGGCAAGTAATCGTCAGTGATCAACGCCGCCGTTTTGTTAACAAGTGACGGGTTCTCCCCAAGATCATGAACAATCCCATCAGGTTGTTCTGGTAGCGTTGCTGTGTTACTTGCCAACTCATTAATCGTAGTCGCGACGGGTGTAGTAGTTAAATCAGCAAAGGTAATACTCGCTTCGTCTGGTTTTCTTGCCCGAAACGTATACAACTTCCTGTTCTTGTCCAGTATGATTTGGCTGTCCCGCCCCATCAGACGTTCTATCGCGACGTATAAAGGCACAGGATCATTGTTGAAATTATTGATGAAGCTACGTTCAGCGATAGTGTCACCTGTTGTATGTCGAAATGCCGGACGGTAGGAATGCGGTTCCAGCATATAGCTGATGGCCTCCTCAACCGTCTTCGTCCTATTTGGATAGAGCATTCGTACCGGTACCTCCACGGTAGGCAAGGCCGTTATCAACGAATCCGTACGTTGGAATGAAAATCTGAAGTTATCTTCCAGTGTCCGGATCCATGAACATCCACTGAGCAAAACCAGCAGGGAACAGGCAACAGACACCGTGCAGCAGGGCCTGGTTGATCGCAGCGTCTTCACTTTTTTCATCACAGGACTCGTTACCGTTGACTCAGCAGGCGTTGATACACGTCTCTCCAGGGCGTGATATACATATCCTCAGAGACGAAGAGCCTTAGCTTCTGGCCATAATTCAAAGTCTGCGTCGGCACCAAGCCGGCATATGGCGCAGTCAGGTCGGCGCCGGCGTCACGCAAGGCCTGACCCAGGTCTGACTCAAATGTTGCGCCGGAGCCGTCGTTACTGTAGTCCGCCCTTGAGGTTTCGCTGGATAACAAGGCAAAAGCCGCTGTGCCACCGAAGCGAGCCAGGAAGTGATAGTCGGTTTCTCCTTTCAGGGCGCCGATTCCCTCGTGGTCGAGGGCTTGACTGATAAATTTTATCTTGGCGCCGTCCGGCCTGATTATCCAGCGCATGGACAGAGCCATCCTGTTGTTGATAATACGGTTGGGATGGCCGGAGCCGGTCTGCAACACTTGACCCGTACACAGGGAGCCGGCCGGGATTAACACATGTTTCTGCGTGACATCCATTACGTTCTGTTCAATCCTGCACCGATACGGGCCGGCGTAATCGGATATGACTTTCTGGTCCAGCTTTGCCTGCATGATCGAACCGATAGACAATAGTTTGAATTCATCACCTGGCGGCTGGCTAAGATCAGATTCCGGATAACCTGCCAGATTAAAATGGCGTGCTGTTTCAGGCGTCGGGTCTTCCCGGGTCAGCAGTTCCGATAACGGGTCAGTCCCAGGGGTGAAATCGGTTGGTGTAACAGACAGGTTCGGATACTGAGTTGCGCGTTGTCGCAGTTCTGCCAGGATTGTCTGCTCCTGTCCCAGGAACCCGTCATCCAGCCGCTCTGTGGACTGCTGTAATGTATCCGTCAAACCGCCGAAAAACCCAAAATTGAACTCAGTCTGTCTTGATTGGCGCACCCGGACGGTCTCAGTCTCATTCCAGGCTTCTACGGGTGATTTTGTCCCGGTTAACATTTCCTGCAATACCTGTTCATTGTTTTGCAACAGTTCGTCGGTTTTTTCATCGGCATATTCTCGTTGCTCAGAGAGGTCTTGCGTTCTTTGTTTTTGCAGGCGTTGTTCCTGACTTTTTATCTGTTCGCGGAATTCCTGCTCCGGATCAGAGAGCGTTTGCTTCCTGATTTCCCGTTGCACTTGCTCTTCTATTTTCTTGTCCCCGGGACCGGTTCGGAACAAGGACGCGTAAACCATGACCACGACGACAAACACCAGCCCGGCAATCAGCATGATCTGGAAATTCTTGTTGTAGGTCGCCGGTTGTTCTTCGACCTGGTTGATTTCGTTAACATTTGTCGTCATCGTCTATAAATCCCGTTGTGATCGGGAACTCCCGCGCCGGGTGATGACGATCTGCGTTTTTGCATCCGCTTTCATATAGATACGGTTGTAAATTCCGGTCACAATGTAGATGCGTTTGTCCTCGTCGTATTTGTAGTCGATGAACTGCTCTTTCCCGTTGTTGTCGGCAAACAGCGACATGACGCCATCCAGGTTGTGCCGTACCCGAATATAGGTAAACCTGCCGTCATCGTAGACGTCGGTAACCAGATCTTTCCCATAAGGCGAACGCCCGCCTTTCCAACGGTAGTCGGTAAACAATTGTGTCCTGTACTCATCTATCGCAGCGCTCACCTTTTCTGCTGTTGCCTGCTCTTCCTCGTTCAACCGGAGCTGCAGCGTGTTCAGTTGTTCCTGGTACAATGCTGTCTGCTCGCCGTTGCGCCGGGTAAAACCGGAAAATGCGCCTTCAGGCAAAAACCCGCTGTCAGGGGTAATGATCACGCACAGGTCGAAATCATTGTCCGAACGTTCCACCAGAAAATGGTAGGCCCGGTTGCTTTGGGAGACCGCGGTAATGGTCGTACTGCTGCCTTCTTTTGTCCCGGGATCATTCGGTTTGACGAAGATGTGCCGATTTTCGCCTTCCACGTCCCACAAGTCCCGGTTTCCCGTGACCGGCCTGGCTATCAGAATCTCCGGCAGTTCAATGTGGGTACCGTGGTGCAGCCTGGATTTGATGCGAACGAATTTATGTTTTTCATAACTGATGAGGCGGCACTGCTCTCCTTCGGCATAGCCGTTCACGGTGATGACAATCAGTAATAAAATAAAACTAAGCCGGGTCATCGAGTACTTTCTCCTCAATAATTTTCAGACCGATGGGGTTGGCCATGAGTACGTTTCTTTCCCTGGATAGTGTCGATTTGGGCGTGAGGCGCCAGCGCAACGTGATAATAGCCCTCTTGGTATTCAGTACCGTGTTATCCGTGGCCGACCGGAGCAACTCGTTGATGTACACATTGGTCCTGTAGGTGGTGTCATCCGGATTACCGTCGGCCAGGCGGTCTATGTCGAAGTGGTAGATGTTCCTTACCTCCACTTCTTTGATGCTGCAACCTGGGCAAGCCCTGGTCCTGGCTGCTTTGCTTGCGGCATCAAAACCCGAGGGTGACTTAAAATACTTCGCCAATCTCGTGTCCATCAACACCAGTGCATAGCCATAGTCATTCCTTATGGTGGCGGGGTCTTCGCGGAACCGGCGCGTTACGTAGCTGCTCAACAGGTGATCAATAGTGGCAGGGAAAAAGTCCGTTTCGTCTTTATGCGCGAATTGGGCATCGATGAACCAGGTGCCGTCCGGCGCCAGTTTGACATAGATGAGTTTTTCATTGTGCTTTGCCATGTATGTTGCGGCAATGCCGTAACTGACGGCACAGATAAACGCCAGTAATAAGACGAGGTTGCTGACCAGCAACCTGTTGTTGGTAACCACCAGCCCCGGGACGTTGTCGGGATTGAGTTGTTCCACCAATCCGTCCGGCATGGTTCCTATGGTCTTTGCCGTCATCTCCATGGTCTCATCTCAACAATCTTGTGGACAGCATGGAGGCTGCGTGGTTGATCGCTCCCGATGCGCTTGCGCCTCCCTGGATTAAGTCGCTCACCACCCGGTCGGTCCTGAACATCGCGAATATCGCCACGACCAACAATCCTGAATAGTTGAGCAGTTTAAGAAAATCATCCGGGGCCAGGGTCAATATTTCTCCTGCGGTAATGATCGAATTAAACAGCTCGATAATGATCAAGGTGGTAAACGCGACGTTGATTTGTGCAACAATGAAATAGGCCATGGAACCCAACATGAAGTTCACCCAACTGTCAAAATACGAGTTGGCGCGTTTGAAAATAAGGAATGGAATAAAGACCGGCCCCAACACTTTGCCGAGCAGCAGGCTCCACAGACCGACAACCGATATGGTCCAGGAAACGCAGAAAACCGTAAACAGCACGAGAAAGAATATGATCATAAAAATCCCGTCGCGGATGCTGATGGCAAAACTGGTAAACATGGAAAAGAGCCCGGAATTAGCGGACACTGGTTTAAACGTGATGCGTTCCATGATGTGGTTAATCATATCCAGCAGAAAGACACCCGTTGATTCGATTCCCGATGCTTCCAGGTTCAAGGCGTGATAGGTGTTCCGGTTGATATCATCAGACAGAACTGTGGTGATTTCCCAGAGGACAGCCAGGACATAATCGTATGATTGCATCAACGATTGTGCGATAAGGATCATCAGGACGATGAAAATCACGTCTTTTACCGCGGCTGCGCCTGTGGTCCACTTGATCAGGACAATTACCAGGGCAAATACAGCGAATGTGGTCCATTCAAGCTCGGAGAACCGGTACAATTCAGTTGACACACCGATAAGCTGATCGGTCAACCTGCTTGCCTTGTTAAAAAACACCCCCAGGAAACCGGCAGGATCGATCGGCGCCGCCAATACCCCGGGCGCCGATAAAGATAACAATACACCCGATATCAATCGCTTAGTCATGGTGTTCCGATCTCCTTTCAATGTCCTGTTTATTCCAGTATCCCTAGGCCACTCAGTTTTATCCCGTTCTCTTTCCACTATCGTTGCGTTGGTATGACGGCGGAGACAAATAGAGTGTGCGATGCTCCAAACTGAATTGCTGGCGTCACCTGTGAGATATGTTCAGATCACTCCAACGGAAGGAACGCAACGGATTCCCACCGGTTACCACTTTTTCCAGTCGCTCTGCTTCAGCTTGTCGTTGTGCCTCTGCCATGGATAATGCCTGGATATACCCATGGTTGGTATGCAGCAGGCGTTGATTCTGGGTTTTATTCAGGGCCTGCAATTCATCGATAATATGAAAATTACTTGTTACCACCGTTTGCAATGCATTCAGGTCGCTTTTGTCACCCAGGTTGAAATTATTTTTTGTTATCCTGATCTTTCGATAGCGTTCCAGTAATTCCCGATTGCTGTCTTTCGCCAGTTCCAACTGATCCCTGTAAGCCTCATAGCGTGTCCTTTGTTTTTGCGCTTGTATGACCCAGGGTTCAGGGTCAACACCGACTGTTGCGATTTGGCGGCGCACTTGGTCAACCTGTGCCGGCACGGTATAAAGTTTACCCACCTCTGAGTCGATGGCGCGACGGCCGATGTCCCCGACCCCGTGGACTGTTGCTATGCGGGAATAGGGACTGATGCCGTAATGATTTCTGAGTGTCTGGAACAGGCCATTCCAGTCTCTTCGTGAAATCACCCGATGCAAACCCTTGACCTGCTGCAGGTAGTCATCGTATTCCCTCAGGGTTTGACTGAACTGCTTGTTGAGCGTGGTCAACTGTTCGCTGTTGAGGCTCACCTGTTGCAGTTGAGTTTCAAAGTCCCTTAACTGTTGCTGGTAGGAGCGGATCTGTTGTGCTATCACGCCGACGTCAACCGTCGGGATCCCTGCAGCATGAACCCCGGTGATAAGAGAGATGCCAAGCAGCCACAGACTGATGCGTATAAGCCACCCGTCAGCGCGGCGTAAACCGGACTCCTGTCTGTTTAGTTTATGCCCGAGACCGTGTCCTGATTCACCGGATTTCCACCCCGATTTGCAATATTTATGAGCTTCCGTCTCCTGGGCAGGCTCCAGATATGCCGCCAATCCAGGAGCAGGCTTGTATAACAATAATGGATCAATATATCTTTTCATTGGCACTCCCTCCTTTACCCAGCGCTATCATGGTCTTCCTGACGCCGACATCGAAGCCGTAACGTTCAACGTTGTCAAAATATATTGCTTGTTCCGCCGGCCTGGATGTTGACAGCACGTATTGTTCCGGTTCGACGCTCAGGATGCACTTTTTCGAGATGTTCAGATCGCGCTGGATCAGGTAAAATTCCTTTTTCGGGATCAACCCTTTTATGGTCTCCATTTCTCCTTCTTTCATATTGAAGATCGCCCGGTAGGCGTCTTTGTTCAACTCAGGGTCGGCCGTAAATATAAAGGTTGAGGCGGCGCTACGCAGCGCTTCCCAGTTCTCGATGTTGCCAAGTTCAATGCCGGATTGGGTCCACATGCCGATACCGGCCTGCAATTTGCCCCAGGTGCGGACCCTGTCCAGCAGCATGGTTTTGGTCAGCCGGGGATTGGCCAGGATATGGTGGCATTCGTCCACGTCGAGCCATTTCGGGCAGAATCGGAACTCAGGGTTTTCATAGAAACGCAATACCCTGTAGGCTATCTCTGCCATCACCAGCGGTTTAGCGATGTTGTCGTCATTGATACCCGCCAGGTTGTAAATCGCTACTTTCTTATCAATGGCCCCTATGGCGTCACGTTGCGCGTCGAACAGCCTGGAATAGGGACCCGTGCCGACAAACCGGGTTAATTTCCTTTGTACCGGACCCGGGCAGTGTTTCACCAGGGTCGTTAACGTTTGCAGCTGTGGCGGTAACCCCAATACCTGCTTTACAGCCCGGTCCAGGGCCAGTTGATCAGGGCCGGAAAGGTGGCGCAACTCTTCCGAGTCGTTGCTGTCGATCATTGCCATGAGCTGTTGATTCAAATGTGAAATAAAGGTCAAGTCCTCCGCTCCGTCGGCTTGTGAAAAGAAATTGAAGCCGCGCTCATTCTCCCCGTCGAAACGTATAATGCCGGCATCAGCGCCAAATGCATGGGCTATAGGCTCGGAACCCGGGTCGATATCGATTGCCCGGTAGAAGCCACCGTATTTGGGCCAGTGAATCCCGGTACAGGTGCGCAAAAACGATTTTCCGCTTCGAACCGGCCCCACGCCAATCAGAAAACCGCGCCCGCCGTTGAACGGCGAAAAATAATAAGGGGAATCGTCCGAGGATAGAAAAATATATTGTGCTTCTTCATTCCCAAGGTCTTCGACCCTTTTTGTGCCTTGAGCGGATTTATAAAATAGTGAGAGGGTGGAAAATTGCGACGTGTTCAGCGGTATGTCCCGGAAGAACTTACCGCGGTGGTCGGCACAGGGTTGCAGGTCAAAGAAAACGTCTATCTGAGCCACCGTTTCCCACAGGATACTGAATTGATTCTGATGCAGGGCGGATTGCAGTCGTTCTGTAGTTTTCTCCAACCCGGTAATGTCGTTATCGAAAACAACCGCGTGCGTTGCGACTAATCCAAGGTCGTCTTGCAGTGAGGACGCTTCATCCAGTTCCTGAAATTTTCGTATCAGCGAAGGGCGAAAGACCCGCATATCCCGGTCCTTTTCCGTACTGCCGTCCAGCCCTTTGATAAAATCCGTAAACGTGATCGTCTCCCTTTCCAGTTCTTTTTTGCGGTTGAAAAAAAACAGGGTTTTTGACGTCTCACTCATTCCTTTATAACGGGTAGTCAATACGTAGTTGCCAGAGGTTTTGATTGGACCTTTTGCAAACAGGCCGGGGGTGAAACGGTCGAAATTGAATTGTTTCACCGACATGACGCGCACGTAGGTTTTGTACAGGTTGTGTAACCGCAATAGATCCATGCCCTTGATCGTTACCGGCGCCACTTGTCCATCGGACAGGTCGGTATCGATGATTTGCGGGCATTGCAGGTCGGAGTGCAGGTAATTCACCTCCATCGTTGCCAGGAATTTCATTACCCGGTAAGTTTCATCGAGATCGAGTTGCCGGGTCTGAAACAGGCCGCTACAGTAGTTGATAATGTCGCGGATCATAGTTTCCAGGACGAGCGCCAGCTTTTCCAGGGCGCTTTTTGAAGCAGACCGGGCCGGCCCATACAGGATAAAACGCCTGACGTAGTCCCTGGATACTGCACTTTGCAGATACCGGAGCAAATGGTGGATAAACAAAGACAGACTGGATTGGCCCTGGTTATCGGGATACATCTCAACGAACAGGACGCACCTTGCTCCCGACAGGCACATCTTGTTAAGGTAATCCGCCCGGTATTGATTTAACGCGTTACACACCGGGTTTTTGCGCTGTACGAATGTTATCTGCAGGTCGCGGTAATGAACGTAATATTGTTGGAGAACGATGGACTGGGGCAGGATATTCAGCAGGTTCCTGATGACGATGGAGAATGCCTCCATGTCTTTCTGTGACATCCCGTCAGGATCGATGCCATCTATTTCGATGGCGCCAACCAGGGAACCTGTATACGAAAGCACAAACCCCTTGAAGGGTTTGAACGCGCCATGGTAGCTGTTTACCGGTTCTCCGTTCATCTAATCCTTGCCCTTTGCTGTCCGTAAAGGTGGTGGTCATCTTGCAATCGCCCCGGCGTTACCGGATCGTCGGCGATTTCCTGATGAATCCTATTCTAAGACACGAAATCAGAATTTCAAGCCTTTTTTAGAAAAAAATTCAGGACAACGGCCAATTTCTGCCGGGAGGTGTTTACGAAGGCAATACATCAGGTACTAACAGACTGTCGGACCTAGACTCGCCGTCACTCATAACTTATTGAAAATACTATTATTTCTATATTAGCATATAGCTATATTATTCATTAATATGGTTATAAATCAGATAGTTACAGGCTATGCATTGCTAAAGTCCGACAGACTGCTAACCCGTATATCCTCACCAGGTCGCTTATTGCCGGAGAAACGCTGATCGCTGTCAATAGGTCATCTTGATGCAGAACGTGCTTTAAAACAAAGTCCAGGATTCTATCACTTGATATCTTGCACCCTGTTCATGAGTAACGGATTCAACCAGGTAGAAATTCCTGATATCCCAGTGGATAGGTTCAAACGACCGGGCTGTTACCGGGCGGGTCACCTTTCGGGCAACCGTTATGTGGGGGTTATAGTCCCGTTTATCGACCGGCAGCCCTGCGGTTCCGCTCAACAGGTTGATTTGTTTGACCAGCTCCAAAAGGGGAGCCGGCGTGGTTACAGGGGTCAGCCAGGCGACCTTCGCCCGTTTCCACCACCCACACCGGTCGATCTGCAATGAGAAGCCGGGCAATCTCAGTCGTTCAGCAGCGGCAGCCAATTCGGGGACAACCTGCTCCTGCACATTTCCCAGGAATACCAGAGTTATATGAAAGTTTTCAGACGGAACGCGGCGACCCGTATTAATTGGCAACAACCCGGCCACTTCTGCAAGCCTGCCGCGCGCTCCGTTATCCGGCCATAGGGCGAAAAACAAGCGTTTCATTCCCGTCCGCGGATTAGAAATCCCTGCTGGAAAACGTGTAAGGACATGGATTACTGTTCCACCAGGTCCACTAGCCCCTGCAAAGCCGTCAGGATGGACAGCTCCCGCACCTGCTGCCGGTTCCCCTCAAAGACTATGCGGGTGGTCCTGGCAATCTCAGCGCGGCGACTCCAACCGAAACAGACGGTGCCGACCGGCTTTTCAGCCGTCCCCCCGCCCGGGCCGGCAATCCCCGTGACTGCAACACTGAAATCGGCGTGGCTGTGCTGCAAGGCGCCCCGCGCCATGGCTGCGGCGACCTCTTCGCTGACGGCGCCGTATCCGACAATCAGCTCATGAGCAACGTCCAACTGTTCCTGCTTGGCCAGGTTGGAATAGGTAACGAACCCCCGTTCAAACCACTCGGAACTGCCCGGCAGTTCAGTCATTGCATAAGCGATACCGCCTCCGGTGCAGGATTCGGCCGTAACCAGCATTTTATTCTGTTCGATTAATCGGCTACTCAGTTGCAGGAGCAATGTTTGAGGTCGGTCGTCTGTCATATCGCTAACCACAGCAATAGTGCAGAGATACGCGGCAAAAAAAATCGTAGGCTGTCGTTCCCACTCAGCCGAGAATCCAGAATCAGCTATTTATCATGCTTTCAAAAACCGACTGAACGCTATTTCAGCCTGTTTAAGGATATCCCAATGGTACGTCCCTGAGCTACCAGACCCGGAATATCCTCACTGGTAGCCAGATAAACACCTTCCGGTAGTTTCTCAATATGTATATCGGCAACCTGTTCCATTCATATCTCCAATTTATTCTTCAGTATAGTACAGGAGTATCTGTCGCGAAAAGAATAATAGGGGCCGGTGACAAATGTAAATAATTTTCATTTGTCACCGGCCCCCTCATGTTCACGGCTTTCACGGACAATATCAACGATATCGTTCCTGGTAACCTGGAGGTCAATACCGGCTATATCCAGCGGTGATTCCTTCATTACTGCAGGCTTGATGAAGAAAGCCTCGCCATTCCGTTTTCTTACACATACTGCTCCGTTTTGTTGTGCTTCATCCAATAACGAGGCGAAATTTTGTCGGGCCTCGGTAAAGCTGTACTCTTTCATGGTGATACCTCCAAAGTTTTAACACCAATTTTTTCAGCTGTGGCCTGTAACCTCCGGTCAAGCGTAAGCAAAGGCGAGTTCATTTGCATGGCACACTGAATAAGATATGCGTCATAAGCATAAATACCAAGGCGTGCAGACAGTTCAACGGCTTGTTCCAAGGGATATTCGAAGTATCTAACAGGTATAGTCCGATAAATGGCCATGGCTTTTTTTGCAAGTTCAACAGCGTGTAATTCCAGGACACCCATAAAATTGTGGAAAGAACGGGGACAGGTTTCAACTTGTCCTCTTTTATGGGTGTCCTGAATTATGTGGGTGTCCTGAATTATGTTTATGCTGAATTATGTTTATGGGTGTCCCGGTTTCTGTTTACGCGCGTCGGTCTCTGAAAAACGTTTGCAACAAGGTTGCTGCTTCCTGCTCTAATATTCCGGCGTTCAACTCGACACGGTGGTTCAGCTGCTCGGACTGTAAAATGTTGAACACACTCCCGGCGGCGCCGGTGCGGGGATCGGCGGCAGCATAAACCAGCCGCTTGATGCGGGCCAGAATAACCGCGCCCGCGCACATGGTGCAGGGTTCCAGGGTCACGTACAGGATGGCGCCGGGGAGGCGATAATTCTGCAAGTGAGCGGCGCCGGCGCGCAGGGCCGTGATTTCCGCGTGGGCGGAGGGATCATGGGTAGAGATTGGTCGGTTCCAGCCCTCGCCGATGCAATCATCGCCCATTACCAGGACGGCGCCAACCGGCACTTCACCCTTTGCCTGGGCGCGTTCGGCCAATTTCAGTGCCCGTCGCATCCAGTATTCATCGTTCAATGCTGACTCCTTAAATCCGGGTTAACCATGATCTATGGATTCCTGCTTCCGCAGGAATAGCGGTGGCCGGATTCCTGCCCCTGCATGGTCGTATGCAGGGGGATAAACTTTCGCAGGATGGCGGCGGAAAGCCGTTAAGGCAGAAGCGGGGGGGCGTTATCACGATCCCTGCAGTGTCTGTACCCCTTCCGTCTCGTTCATGTAGACGGGGCTTTCCGGTAGCGTCGAGCCACCGTCCACGACGAGGGTCTGGCCCGTGACGTATTTGGCTTCATCGCTGGCCAGGTAAAGCATGGCGTAGGCGATATCATTCGGTTCGCCCAAATGACCTTGGGGGATGTAGCGCGCCATTTCCGCCCTGGCGTTATCGTCGGCGAGCAGGTCCATGGCGGGGGTCAGGATAAAACCAGGTTCAACGCCGTTGACAGTGATGTTGTCTGCGGCAAGCTCCACGGCAGCGGTGCGGATAAACCCGTTGACTCCGGCTTTGGAAGCGGCATAGTAGGAGGTGCCCGGCATGGCGACGCGCGGACCGGTGACAGATGAGGTGATCAGGATCCGGCCTCCACCCTGTTTTCTCATGTGGGGAATACAGGCATGGGTCAGGCGGAAACAGGCTTTCAGGTTGACTGCGAGCACCGTGTCCAGGTCCTCATCCTTGTATTCCTCGATTAATCCACCCAGGAATGAGGCGGCATTATGTACCATGATGTCTACCTGTCCGTAGGTCTGCAGGGCTTCATCTACCACCCTGTTAATGGCGTTAACCGTACCGATGTCCACACCGATCAGGGTTGCCTCCCCACCCGCAGCTTTAATTTGTTCGACTGTCTCCCTGCCTGTCTTCTCCGTGCGCGTCGCCACGACAACCCGTGCGCCTTCTTGCGCAAAAACCATGGCTATGGCGGCTCCGATGCCTTGGCCGGAACCGGTTACGATTGCGACTTTATTCTGCAGTCTGCCTTTGCCCACTTTGCCCACCTCTCTTTAGCTAAGCATTGTCAGTCTAATCAAACCACCTTTATAGTCAATATTGATTTGTCAAATTCTATGCATGGGTTTATAAAGGTCAAGGTTCCTCGCAGACAGAGTTGTATGACGGGAGCCTGCACTCAACTAACTGGAAAATGCCCTATGAGTAAAAGATTAGCAGGCAAAGTCGCATTGATCACGGGCGGCGGTACCGGGATCGGCGCAGCCATAGCCAGGCGCTTTGTTGCGTCCGGCGCGTCCGTTGCGCTGACCGGACGAGATCGCCGCCTGTGCCGAATTCCTGGCGTCCGATGACGCCTCTTTTGTGACCGGGGCTACACTCATCGCGGATGGCGGCGGCCATATAGTCGACATCGGCACGCTGTCATTTTCCGAATAGAAAAACTACCGGGGTTAACAGATGCTTACGATCTTTGCTGGCAACCGCGACGCGCCCGTTAATATCAACAGTAAAATGACGCTGTTTGCGGCGTTCTACATGGGCGTAGTTGGCCCGGAGGTGTTCATTATCCAGCCCGGCGTTGTCCAGGGTTTTGTCGAATACCTGGCGTTTACCGAACAGCAGGCCGGTTATATCGCCTCGGCGGAGATGTGGGGTATTGCTCTGACGACAATCGTCATGACGTTCCTGTCCAGCCGCTTCAACTGGCGTCACGTGATTTCCTTCTCTCTAATTCTGGTCACGCTCAGTAACCTCGCCTCGTTAACGACAACTGAGTTTTATTCCTTCGGCGCTTGGCGGTTTCTTGCCGGTGTCGGCTGCGGCGGTCTCGTGTCCCTGAGCTTCGCGGTGATTGGTCTGACGACCAACCCGGATCGGAACTTTGGTTATTACATCATGTGGGTGTTGACCTACGGCGCACTGGGTCTGCTGGTGATGCCGACGGCGTATTCCCTGGTGGGAATGGAAGGGGTGATCCTGTTCTTCGCCCTGTTCCCGGCCTGTGGCCTGCTGCTCGTCAGTTACCTGCCCACCTCCGGCGAGGGTCATGCCCAGGTTGAGGAGGACGCAGTCAATCTTCCGGTCAATTTCAAGGCACTGGCGCTGGCCGCCATGTTCTGCTATTTCCTGGCCCAGGGGCTGGTGTGGGCATACCTGTTCCTGATTGGACTCAGCGGCGGCGCAAGCGAGCAACAAGTGGCAAACGGCTTAACGCTGTCCCAGTTCATGGGTATTGCCGGGGCTCTGACGGCGGCGCAGGTGGGTGCCCGTTTCGGCCGTGCAAAACCGCTGGCTCTGGCTATTATAGGCGGCATTATCCCGCTGGCTTTTTTATTCGGGCAAGTGACTATCCTGGTCTATACTGTAGCCGTTTGTGTCTACAATTATGCCTGGAACGTGACCCATCCCTACCTGCTGGCATCCATGGCGAGCTTTGATCGCAGCGGCAAAGTCGTTGTTTATGCCGTTGCATTCCAGATGCTCGGCCTGGCTTTGGGTCCGGCTGTTGCGGCAACGGTCATATCTCCGGGTGATTACTCCAATGTGATTTCTCTCGGCATGTTGATGTTTGCCCTCTCCCTGGTTTTTATACTGCCGCCTGTGATGAAGCAGAAACGGCTTGCGGATATAGAGTAAGACAGACCCGCTTACCAACACATTATATTATTACTTATACAAGTGATTGCCCGTAATGGTTCCGGAGACTACAATGCAGGCCGAATTGTTAATTTAATTGAGGAGTAAACAGAAATGGTAAAAGAATTTGCTTCCAAGGCGGACCTGGGTGAAAAAGAGATAACGTTCAGCCGGCTGGCGGAGAATGCCTATGCTTACACCGCAGCAGGCGACCCGAATACCGGCGTGATTATCGGTGATGACGGCGTCATGGTCATAGACACACAGGCCACACCGTTGATGGCGGAACGAGTGCTGGAAAAAATATGGTCGGTCACTGACAAACCTGTCAAGTACGTGGTCATGACCCATTATCACGCGGTGCGCGTGCTGGGCGCCAGCGCCTATACGCCGGAACACGTCATCGCCAGCCGGGATACCTATGACCTCATCATAGAGCGCGGCAAGCAGGATTGGAAATCCGAATTTGAACGTTTCCCGAGGTTGTTCAACGGCTATGAAACCATACCGGGATTAACCTGGCCGACCCTTACCTTTAAAGGGGAAATGTCGTTGTGGATGGGAGATACGGAGATCAGGCTTATGCAACTGGGGCGCGGCCATACCAAGGGTGATACCGTCGTCTGGCTGCCCGAGGAGCGGGTGCTGTACAGCGGTGACCTGGTTGAGTACGGAGCCACGCCTTATACCGGCGATGCTTATTTGCTTGACTGGCCCACCACCCTGGACAATATCACGGCTTTGCAGCCTCTTGCCCTGGTGCCGGGCCGCGGCGATGCCCTGGTGACACCTGAAACTATTAAGGAGGGTATAGACGGTACCCGTGCGTTTGTCACCGCCATGTACCAGTCCGTAGAAGCCGGGAAAAAACAGGGAAAAGACCTGAAGGAAATTTACCGGCAGACCTACACAACATTGAAACCGGAATTCGGTGAATGGGTGATCTTTGATCATTGCCTGCCCTTTGACGTGGCCCGCGCGTATGACATCGCCTCCGGTATCGCCGACCCACAAATCTGGACGGCCGAACGGGATTCCGAGATGTGGGAGGCGCTGGAGGGGTGAGCCGGAAAAAGAAAAAGACACTTAACGTGTCTTCTTCCCGACGAACGGCACAACAAGGATGTTGTGGCTGGGGTTTATCGAAGCCATTGAAATTGCGCCAGGGATGTCAGAGTTGAAGGTGAGCTAAAATGCCGACAAACAAACTCCGGACCGAACTCGGGGTTGCCAACCCGGATGATTTTTATGCCCGGCTGATTGAACTGCACGAAGGATTGACCTCCGAGCAGAGTCACAAAATCAACGCAAAAGTGATTCTGCTGCTGGCAAACCACGTCGGTGACACGGATGTGCTGAACGAGGTGCTGGAGTACGTCGGGAAAGATATCTAAAATATGTAACACCGGGGACGGATTTCAAATCCGTCCCCGGTTCGGTAATCAGGCTATCCCACCCTTTCTTCAGCTTCTTCGGGATATTTGGGGTCAGAGTAAAAATACTCAACAACAAGCCACTACCACTTGCCAAACTGACTGTATTTTACTCTGACCCTAAATATCCATGCTTTCGGTCGCAGGTGCCCGCTGACGGTCACAAATCTGCCCGGAGCAGATTTGGACGCCCGCAGGACACTCTGTGCGCCAGGGAAGGCGCACATCAAAAATCTGGCGCGATCATCGCATCACCTGGAGAGAAATCCGGGCTAATGAACTGGTTTGCCCCGGTACTGTTTTCACGGCTTCAATGGGCTGACGTGGACCACGACCGCAGCGCGAGCCACGTTGACGGCTGCCAGGCCCGTCTCACATTATGAAGTCGTTGTCACTCAGGCTGTGCAGCCCGCTCAGGCTCAGCATGAAGTCGGCCGCGCCGTCGCCGTTCAGGTCGGCCAATACGTCGGTGTAGTCATCGCTCGCATTGTCGCTCGTGGTCACGCCGCGTTGGGTCACTCGGACCTGGCCGGGGGTATTGGAGAAGTCGGCCGACCCGATGAAGGTCAGGGCCTTGCCCAGGCCGGACAGGTCCAGTTTGTCACCGTCGCCGCCGGCGCCCGAGAAGTGCAGGATCTGGTCGCGCCCCGCCGCCGCGGGGGTCGAGTCGGCGGCGGCGCTGTAATGAAAGGTGTCAGCGCCGCCTTCGCCGTCCAGCGTGTCGGCCCCGGCGCCGCCCACCAGCACGTCGTTCCCCCCGCTGCCGAACAGGCGGTCATTGCCGGCGCCCCCCGCCAGCCGGTCAGCGCCCGCCAATCCCACCAGTTTGTCAGCGCCGTCTCCGCCCCACAGCTCGTTAGGGCCGCGACTGCCGCGCAACTCGTCATCATAAGCCGAACCAAGCACGTGCAGGCAGCTGCGAATCGTGTCCCCCTCGGCAGCGCCGCCCGCCACCGCCCCGGTAGTCAGGTCCACTCGCACCCCCGCCTCGGAGTCGGCATAGGACAGGGTGTCGTCACCCCCTTCACCGTCCAGCACATCCGCCCCGGCGCCGCCCGCCAGCACGTCGTTCCCCGCGCTGCCGTACAACCGGTCATCGCCGGCGCCCCCCACCAGCCGGTCAGCGCCCGCCAATCCCACCAGCGTGTCAGCGCCGTCCCCGCCCCACAGCCGGTTGGCGCCGTCGTCCCCGCGTAACTCATCCGCGTGCGCCGAGCCGCGTAGATTCTCAATACTCGTCAGGGTGTCGCCCCGGGCATGACCGCCACTGGCCGTCCCGGCGCGTAAGTCCACCTGCACCGCGGCGTCCGAGTCGGTGTAGGCCGCCGTGTCCGCCCCGCTGCCCCCGTCCAGGGTGTCGGCCCCGGCCTGGCCGGCCAGGACGTCGTTGCCGGCCAGCCCGCGCAGGACGTTGGCCTGGTCATCGCCCACCAACGTATCATCCCCTGGCGTGCCGACAATATCTGCCGCCTGTACGCCCGACAGGTCCGTCAGCGTCAGGCTGTGCAGCCCGACCAGGGTGAGCTTGGCGTTCGCCGCGCCGTCCCCGTCCAGGTCTACCAGTACGTCGGTGTAATCATCACTGCTGTTACTGCCCGTGTCCGCGCCGCGCTGCACATAGCGCACCTCGCCCGCACTGTTGGAGAAGGCCGTCGTGCCGATAAACGTCAGGTCGTTGCCCAGGCCGGATAAGTCCAGCTTGTCACCGTCCCCGCCGTTGCCTGAGAAGTCCAGGATGCGGTCCGGGTTGGCCCCAGTCGAGTCTGTCGCGTTGCTGTATTGGAAGGTGTCATCCCCGGCCCCGCCTGTCAGGGTGTCGGCGCCGCCGGCCCCGCGTAAGGTATCCGCCCCGGCACCGCCGTCCAGCCGGTTGGCGCTGCCGTTCCCGACCAGCACATCGTCCTGCGCCGAGCCGAGCACGTTCTCAACGCTGGCAATCGTGTCACCCTGGGCATCCCCCCCCGATACCGTACCGCTGGCCAGGTTGACCGCCACCCCTGACGCAGAGCCGGCATAGGACAGCGTATCGGTACCGCCTTCACCGTCCAGTACGTCCGCGCCGGCGCCGCCGTCCAGGACGTCGTCCCCGCCACTGCCGAACACGCGGTCAGCGCCCGCCTCGCCATACAGCCAGTCATCCCCACCCAGCCCCACCAGCTTGTCATCCCCGGCGCCCCCCCACAGGCGGTTGGCGCTGTTGTCCCCGCGCAGCACATCCGCGTGCGCGGAGCCGCGCAGGTTCTCAATACCCGTCAGGGTGTCGCCCTGGGCATGACCGCCCGTGGCCGTCCCGGCGTCCAAGTCCACCTGCACCGCCGCATCCGAGTCGGTGTAGGACGCGGTGTCCTGGCCAGTACCCCCGTCCAGGGTGTCGGCCCCGGCCTGGCCGTCTAGCACGTCGTCCCCGGCCAGGCCGCGTAGGATGTTGTCCCGGGCATCGCCCACCAACGTATCAGCGCCTGCCGTGCCGACAATATCTGCTGCCTGCACACCCACCAGGTCCGTCAGCGTCAGGCTGTGCAGCCCGACCAGGGTGAGCTTGGCGTTCGCCGCGCCGTCCCCGTCCACATCAACCAGTACGTCGGTGTAATCATCACTGGTGTCGCTGCTTGTGGCCGCGCCGCGCTGCACAGAGCGCACCTCGCCCGCGCTGTTGGAGAAGGCCGTCGTGCCGATAAAGATCAGGTTGTTGCCCAGGCCGGATAAGTCCAGCTTGTCACCGTCCCCGTCACTGCCTGAGAAGTCCAGGATGCGGTCCGGGTTGGCGACGGTCGAGTCCGCCGCGGCACTGTATTGGAAGGTGTCCGCCCCGGTACCTCCGGCCAGGGTGTCTGACTCCGCGCCGCCGTCCAGCGTGTCTGCACCGGCCAGGCCGCGCAGGACGTTGGCCCGGGCATCGCCCACCAACGTATCAGCACCGGCCGTGCCGACAATATCTGCCGCCTGCACACCCACCAGGTCCGCCAGCGTCAGGCTGTGCAGCCCGGCCAGGGTGACCTTGAAGTTCGCTATGCCGTTCCCGTCCACATCAACCAGTACGTCGGTGTAATCATCGATGTTGCTGCCTGTGGCCGCGCCGCGCTGCACATAGCGCACCTCGCCCGCGCTGTTGGAGAAGGCCGTTGTCCCGATAAACGTCAGGTCATTGCCCAGGCCGGATAAGTCCAGGCGGTCGCCGTCCCCGCCGTTGCCTGAGAAGTCCAGGATGCGGTCCGGGTTGGCCACGGTCGAGTCCGCCGCGGCACTGTATTGGAAGGTGTCCGCCCCGCTCCCCCCGTCCAGGGTGTCCGCCCCGGCCTTGCCTTCAAGGGTGTCGTCCCCGGCCCAACCGCGCAGCGCGTTGGCGCGGGCGTCGCCCCATAACTTGTCCTGGTACTTGGACCCATCCGCATGCTGGAAGTTGAGTATCGTGTCCCCCTCGGCATGGCCGCCCGAGACCACCCCGGTGTCGAGGTCCACCTCCACCCCGGCGTCCGACCCCCAGTAGAGTACGGTGTTCTCGCCACCGCCACCGTCGAGCGTATCCGCCCCACCGCTGCCTTCGAGCTGGTCATCGCCCTCACCCCCATCAAGCGTGTCATCGCCCTTCTCTCCCTTCAATCGATCATCGTCCCCACCCCCGTACAGCCGGTCGTTCTTTCCGCCACCCCACAGCCGGTCATTGCCTTCACCCCCATCAAGCGTGTCGGCGCCATCATTTCCTTTCAATAGATCATTGCCCCCACCCCCGTCGAGCCGGTCGTTGCCCCCGCTGCCGTACAACCGGTCGTTACCTGCGCCACCCCACAGCCGGTTGACGCCGGGACCGCCGCGTAACTCGTCATCGTAGGCCGAGCCGACCACCTGCTCGAAGCCGTGGATTGTGTCCCCCTCGGCATCACCCCCCGACACCGCCCGGCTATCCAAATCCACTCGCACCGCCGCCTCAGAGTCCGCATAGGACAGGGTGTCAACGCCGCTCGCCCCATCCAGCGTGTCCGCACCCGGGTCCCCGTTGAGCGTGTCATCACCCGCTTCCCCATCCAGCTCATCGTCCCCGACACCGCCGGCCAGCACGTCATTCCCAGCACCGCCGTACAGCAGGTCGTTACCGCCCGCACCCGCAAACCAATTGGCGCCGGCATCGCCCCGTAGCACGTCAACGTGCGCCGAGCCGAGCACGTGTTCAATGTTGACCAGCGTGTCGCCGCTCGCCTCACCGCCAGTGCCCGCGCCGGTGTCGAGATTCACCTCCACCCCGGCGGGTGAGTCCGCATACGAGGCGGTGTCGCCCCCGGCGCCACCATCCAATGTGTCCGCGCCGGCGCCGCCCGCCAGCGTGTCGTCCCCCGCCCGGCCGTATAACTCATCATCCCCACCGGCCCCGACCAGGTGGTCTGTCTCGTCACTCCCCTGCAGCACATCGCCCTGCCCCGAGCCGACAATCCGCTCAATATCAGTGAGCGCATCCCCGGCGGCATCGCCCCCCTGGAATGTCTGTGCCGCCAGGTCAATCCGTACCCCGACCGGGGAGCCCGCATAGGTCGCCGTATCATATCCCGCGCCACCATCCAGTGTGTCGGCGCCCAAGCCCCCTTCCAGCGTGTCATCGCCCACATCGCCAGCCAGTTGGTCCGCACCCGGGCCGCCCGCCAGCTGGTCATCGCCGTCGCCACCGACCAGCCGGTCATCGCCCAACCGCCCCAGCAACCGGTCGTCCCCGGCCGCGCCGGCCAACCAATCCGCCGCCGCACTGCCGAACAAGTGGTCAACATGGCGCGAGCCTTCAAGCCGCTCAATTGAGTTGAGCCGGTCACCCACTGCATCACCCCCCTGGAACGTGCCCGCGTCCAGGTCAATCTGCACCCCCACCGGGGAACCCGCATAGGAGGCAGTGTCGACCCCGGTGCCGCCGCCGAGGGTATCCGCGCCGGGCCCGCCCACCAGCACGTCGTTGCCACCGTCACCGTAGATCTGGTCATCGCCGGCCGCGCCCGCCAGCCGGTTGGCGCCCTTATCCCCCATCAGCATGTCGGCATACGCCGAGCCGATAACGTGCTCGATGCTCCTGAGCTTGTCGCCCGTCGCATGACCGTCCGCCACCGCCTCGGTATGCAAGTTCACCCGTACTCTCGCATCAGAGTCAAGATAGGATACGGTGTCATCACCGGCCCCACCGCCCAGCGTGTCGGCGCCGGCCCCGCCGTTAAGCACATCGTTGCCAGCGCTGCCGTAGAGCCGGTCATCCCCCGCGCCGCCAGACAGCCGGTTGGCGCCGCCATCCCCCGTCAACTTGTCGGCGTACGCCGAGCCGGCCAGATGTTCAATGTCATGGAACGTGTCGCCGGCGGCATCACCGCCGGCGGCCTGCCCGGTGTCCAGGTTCACCCGTACCCGGACAGGCGAACCCGTATACGACGCCGTGTCTCCCCCGGCGCCGCCATTGAAGACGTCCGCCCCCGCGCCGCCCTCGAGGACATCATCGCCCTCCTCTCCATCCAGCGTGTCGTCGCCCGCTTCCCCGTACAACGTATCGTCGCCGGCGCCGCCCACCAGCCGGTTAGCCAGCTCATCGCCGCGCAACTCATCAGCGTGTGCCGAGCCCACCACGTGCTCAAAGTTGCTGAGCGCGTCGCCCTGAGCATGACCGCCGGCACCTGTCCCCGCCTCCAGGTCCACCCGCACCCCGGCATCCGAGCCTACATAGGATACCGTGTCGCTGCCCGGGCCACCGTCCAACTCGTTCGCCGCCGCATTCGCAATCACCTGGTCATCGCCCTGACCGGCCACCAGGTTCTCAATCACCGTGCCCCGCGCTATCAGCCAGTTGCCCGTCAGCCCGTACACGTCCGAGACGCCTTCCGGACGCAGGTCCACCCGCTGGTCGGCCTTGTCCGTGCGCAGGTCCAGCCGGTCCTCCCCGCCGCTGTCGAACAGTGTCAGTGTCACCGGCCCATCAAGCTCACCGTCCTGCTCGGTGAGTGCCGCGAAGACCTCCTCCAGGTAGCCGCCGACGTTGGACTGGTAGCCGTACACCGTGTCCCCCGGGTTGGTCTCGGGGGCGCCATACTTCTCCTGAATCGCCAGGATGTCCGCCATCATCGGCGTGACCGGCAGGGCGAAGCTCGCATCGCTCGCAGTGTTTCGGGGTTTGTTGCCATGCTCAGGTGGGAGGCCATGAGCTTGTCTGATATACGACATGGCCGACGTCTGGAAGGAGTCAGCCGCGAACAGGGTGTCGATCCCGTAACGTACCCGCGCGCCATTATAGGGCCCGGGATGCCACAAACCCAGCGCATGGCCGATCTCGTGGATGTAGGCAAAGAACGCCCAGCTGCCGAGCCCGTCACCACCCCAGTTGAGCCATGCCTTCCCCACATTTACCTCGGCCGAGAGGAACCCGCCGCCATCCGCATCAACGTGCGTCACCCGGCCACCCGGGGACTCATCGTCAAAGGTGATGTTGGCGTCCTCTGCCACTTCCCGAAAGGTCAGGTTCGCCACCGACTCCCAGGCCGCCAGGGCCCAGCGGGCGAGTTGCTGACCCCCAGCGGTCAGACTGGTGACGTTCACCGTGATCTCACCGCCGGACTCAATCGGAAAGTACCAGTCCGAAGCATTGAGGTGGTCGGCGATCTCGTCATAGGCGTCCGAGGCGAGTACGCCCCATTGGGGTAGCTGCTCCGCAGAGTTTTGAGAGACTGGAGAACCTTGAGAGCGTTGAGAGTCTTGGGATTGGTATACTCGCTGTTCCAGGTTCACTGCCGAACAGCTGCTGCAACAACAGGATTGTGCGTGTTCCGGGCCTGCCGGACCGGGGTCAGAAGCCATCTTCATGGATTACCTCTCTATGGGTTCAGTGGGCGCATAGGGTAATATAACAGAGGACAATTACCATGAGCAAGCAATTGTCCACCCCACTGCGGTAGGATTTAATCCGCCGGCTTTTGCTCTGCATCGGGTAGTCCTCCCACAGACTACCCGATTTTTTAGCAATGAAAAGTCTCACATGTTTCTGAGCCCGGACACGGCCCGGTCTCGCTGGTTCAACTCAGACGATGAAGTCCGCATCACTCAGGCTGTGCAGCCCGCTCAGGCTCAGCATGAAGTCGGCCGCGCCGTCGCCGTTCAGGTCGGCCAATACGTCGGTATAGTCATCGCTGGCATTGTCGCTCGTGGTCACGCCGCGTTAGGTCACTCGGACCTGGCCGGGGGTATTGGAGAAGTCGGCCGACCCGATGAAGGTCAGGGCCTTGCCCAGGCCGGACAGGTCCAGCTTGTCGCCGTCGCCGCCGCCGGCGCCCGAGAAGTGCAGGAACTGGTCGCGCCCCGCCGCCGCGGGGGTCGAGTCGGCGGCGGCGCTGTAACGAAAGGTGTCAGCGCCGCCTTCACCGTCCAGCGTGTCGGCCCCGGCGCCACCCACCAGCACGTCGTTCCCCCCGCTGCCGAACAGGCGGTCATTGCCGGCGTCCCACAGCCGGTTGGCGTGGGCATCGCCCGTCAAGCTGTCGCTATGCCTCGACCCAATGAGATTATCAATGCCGGTGAGCGTGTCGCCTTCGGCATGACCGCCGGTCGCCGTGCCGCGACCCAGGTCCACCTGCACCGCGGCGTTCGAGTCGGCATACGACGACGACGCCGTGTCCACGCCAGCTTCGCCCGCCAGCACGTCCGCCCCGGCGCCGCCGAACAGGCGGTCAGCGCCCGCCTCGCCATACAACCAGTCATGACCTGGCAGCCCCACCAGCCTGTTGTAATTCCAGGACACCCATAAAATTGTGGAAAGAACGGGGACAGGTTTTCAACCTGTCCTCTTTTATGGGTGTCCTGAATTATATGGGTGTCCTGAATTATGCGGTGACACGGATGTGCTGAACGAAGTGCTGGAATACGTCGAGAAAGATATCTAAAAACAGGTAACACTCGGTAACACTTGGGACGGATTTAAATCCGTCCCCGGACAGATGCAGGTGATGGGGACGTGAGTTTTTACACTGACCCCAAATATCATCCCGCGGCTTCTTCGGAGTGATACTTTTTTACGTATTCCTGGATGGAGGCAACGCCCCGTTCCTTTGCTTCAAACAGGCTCTCCAAATGTTCCCTGGTATTAATGATGCCCATGGTAACGACTTTTCCCTGCTCGTCGATCAGGACCGAGTAGGGCAGTTTGCCCACCCCATAACTGCGGCCGAGTATTTCCGACAGCACGTAATCAAAGGGTGACAGTTTCTGCTGTTCGATGAACTTCCTGTGTTGATCGACGGGACCATCACTGGCCAGCACGATGTCCAGCCATCCGCTTTCTTCTTTCTGTGCCGAAAACAGCACCGGCAGCAAGGTCTTGCATACCGGACAATCGGGCGCAAGAAAAAACAGCAGCAGGCTGCGCGCAGGTTCCCGGACACCGCCGATGCGGATTTTTTTATTCTCGATAGTCAGCAAATCCATCTCGGGGGCCGCGTCTCCGGGACGCAGGGTTTGATTCACCATCAGGGCGCCTGCCGGCGCGACCCGTTCATAGAGAACGCCGATCTGCCTGACCAGGGCAAACACCATCACTCCCAGTACCACCACGATGATCCAGAGCAGCAGGTTGGAGATGATTAAGGCTTCAAGCATGGTATTCCTCGCGGGTCAGGGCACTCAACAAATCCCTGTTTACCAGCAATTGATTAATGATGTTGTAGAACAGGCAACCCATCACGGTTGCCGGGACGACTACCAGCCAGTCGAACCAGAGCAGCGTCCGGGGCAGCACCTGGGAGCCGGCGATACAGGCAAGCAGCAGCAGCAGGCCGTTGCGCGCCAGCATCCATTCGCTGAGGGTCTGTTTCTGTGCAGGCCCGCCGCAACCGCAATCGATATTGCGCCGTCCACGCAGCAGGTTGATGCCGATTGCAGCAATATAGACACACAACAACGTACCCACCGCCAATGCCGCAAGCCGCGCTGTGGCGGGTATCAGCAGGGCAACCCCCGTCATGATTTCCGCTACGGGGATCAGGTAGACGCCTTGCCGGTATAATCTTTCCGGCAGGATCCTGTAATTATCCAGGGTGGCCGCGAATTCCGCCGGCGCCCTGCATTTGTGCAGTCCTGCCAGGACGAACACGTAGCTGAGTATCAGCGCGGCGATGAGGTTGACGGCAGGGTCGAAGATCATGATCCCTCATTGCGGTGGCTGGCCAGGGCCACCGTATAATCTGCCGCTGTCTTTGCCCTTGCCTCATCTTCCGTAACGCCGGGAAGCAGCTTCACCAGGCGCATGCCGGATGTGTCGAAGTCAAATACCGCGAGGTCCGTAATCAGTAAATCGACGGCCTTGCGCGCCGTCAGGGGCAGGTTGCAACGGGGAACCACCTTGGAGTTGCCGTTCCTGTCGCTGTGGGTCATGGTGACGATGAGCTTATTGGCGCCGGACGCCAGGTCCATGGCGCCGCCGACGCCGAGCAGGGGCTTGCCCGGTACCGCCCAGTTGGCCAGGTTGCCCTGCTCATCCACCTGTAGCCCGCCCATGATAGCCACATCCACATGCCCCCCCCGGATCATGGCGAAAGAGGTGGCACTATCGAAATAGCTGGCGCCCGACAGCGCAGTGACCGGCACCTTGCCGGCGTTGACCGGGTACTCCATGGCGCCGCCGGAGGCCGGTTCGGGGCCCACTCCCAGCATCCCGTTTTCAGAGTGCAGGATGATGCCGTCCTCCGGCTTGATCAGGTCCGCCACCAGGGTGGGTATGCCGACCCCCAGGTTGACGATATCGCCCCGTTTCAATTCCGCCAGGGCTATCCTGGCCATCATCATGCGGGTATCATCCACCTTTTTCAGACTCGCCGCCACGGATGCTGAAGTGCCCAGGTGCTCCGGGTCAAGCGTGGCCTGGACCAGGTAATCGACAAAACAGCCCGGGGTATGGATAAAATCAGGATCGAGCGCGTCGGCCGGGACGATTTCCTCCACCTCTGCAATGATCAGGTCAGCGGCAGTGGCAGCTGCCTGGTTAAAGTTGTTTTCGGTCATTCGGTACTGCAGGTTGCCGACCGTGTCCGCCCGCCAGGCTCTGATGATCGCGACATCGGCATGTAGCGCGGGAATAAATACCATTTCTGTTCCGTCGATTAGCTTTGTCTCGCGCCCTTCCGCCAGCGGCGTTCCGACGGAGGTGGGCGTGAAAAAGCCGCCGATACCGGCCCCGCCTGCGCGGATTGCCTCAGCCAGGGTGCCCTGAGGCAGGAGTTCGACTTCGACTTTCCCGGACTGGACCGCCTCTACGGCTTCCGGGTTGCTGGTGAAAAATGAGCCTATGACTTTTTTGAATTGCCCCTTGCGCAGGCAACGTCCGCCAGCCAGCCCCGGCTCTCCCACGTTATTGCCGATATACGTGAGATCGGTCACGTCAGTCTCGGCTATGGCGTGCATTACTTTGGTCGGGTTACCCGTCATACCGAAGCCGCCCACGATAACTACGTCGCCGGAACGAATCCTGGCGGCGGCCTCTTGCACGGTGATCTGCGGAACGGTTCTCATATCGGTTACACGGGCGTGGGGGGATGACCGTGGTAGGCGTTTTCCAGCAAGGCGCGTATCCTCTCCCTGGTAACCGGTTCGGGGTTTTTTATCGGCTTTTCAACGGCTACTGCAGCGGCTTCATCCAGGTCCGTCTCCTTTACCCCGATGTCTTTCAATGCAGTGGGAGCGCCAAGCTTTCCGGCCAGCTCAAACAGGCCGGTTGCGGCATCACTGACTCCCATGGCCGCGGCGACCCTGCGCGTAGTGTCCGGCCTGGCGCTGGCGTTGTAGGCGACGCTGTGCGGCAGGAGGATGGTATGGGTCTCGGCATGGGGCGTGTTGAACGTGCCGCCAAAAGTGTGGCACAAACGATGATGCAGGCCTGTCGTGCCGGTTCCCAGCGCGGCGGCGGCCATACAGGCGCCGTACATGGCCCCGCTACGCGCGTGCATGTTATCGGGTTCGGAGATTATGACGGGCAGACTCTGTGACAAGGCGCGAATACCTTCCAGGGCCATGACCGAACTAATTGGGTTGGCATCTTCTGCGGCGGCATTGACAACAGCCTGGGCCATGGCGTTCATACCACTGGCGCCGGCAAATGCCGGCGGCAGCGTCAGGGTCAACTCCGGGTCATAGATGGTCAATGTCGGTACAACGACCTCATCCCGCCTGGTAATTTTGCGGTTATCCTGCGTCACCGCCCAGATATTGGTCATCTCCGAACCGGCGTAACTGGTCGGTACCACAATATTGGGCAGGTCCAGGTGGAAAGCCAGTGCCTTGCTCAGGCCGGTGGTCGATCCGCCGCCCACGGAGACGGAACAATCGGCGTCGAGCCGTTTTACCTCCGCCATTGCCTGTTCGAGTGTTTCAACCGGGACGTGCATCAAGGCCCGGTCGAACAGGCCTGCCGCCTTGTCACCCAGCAACCCGACGATCTCCTGCCCGATATCTGACTGGTTCGGCGTCGCCAGCACCAGGGCGCGGGAATAACCGAGTTTGTCCAATTCTTCCGGCAACCGGTTCAGGGCGCCGGCGCCAAAAATAATATTCCAGGGAAGAGCCTTATATTCAAAATTCATCTTCGTTCAGCAGGCGGCCACAAAAAAGATCCACACGTACATTCCAAGGGTCAGGTTCGTTAAAAGAACGGCTATGTTACCGCTTTGCAAAGCTTGGTGGCAAATCGGTGTCCGGGTCAATACATATGGGAAAAGCCCGTGCCGGCGCTGGCCAGTATCAGACAGCTTGTTTAAGTTGCTGACAATACGCTAAGGGTTTCACTTAAACAGGCCACAACAGCGCATTTCCGGCGATTATGATTTCATTTTCTCAATCATCCTTGATTTCACCGATAACTTTCAGTACCTCATCTTTATTGGCTTCAATTTGCGGCGACATCATCAGCTTTGTACCGAGTGTTTCAAAAGGTTCATCGCAAGTGAAAGCAGGTTTGTGTGAACAACAGGCTTCAAACAGGGCGCCGGAGGGAGTACGGATATAAATGGAATCGAAATAGCCGCGATCTTTCACGTCGGAAAAATCCGTATAACCGAGCCCCTCGGTAAAAAACTTGATGGCGTCCTGCTCTTTCCGGGTTGGCACGTTATAGGCCATGTGATGGATGGTGCCTTCTCCCACTGTCCAGGTGCCTGGTTTACGGTCCGGTTCGATTTCAAAATCCGTATAGGTGCCGGTGCCGCCTTCACCCATGGTGAAACGAACCATATTGCTGTCGTCCGCCTCCTTTCGGGAGCCCCATGCCACCTCCAGAAACTCTTCCATGAACTCCATGTCGCGAGTGGATACACCGGCTGCATGGGTGCCGCGGATCATGTGTTCAGCAGGCACAGGTCCGGCGGAATACGGCGCTCGCGTATCGTCGTCTACCCCGACGATGGATAAGCGGATATTGTGCGGGGAACGAAAGTCAAGGTGTTTTTCGCCAAAACGCTCTGTTTCCGTCACCTCGAAACCATGTTCCTTGAGGCGTTTGTTCCAGTAAGGCAGCGAAGATTCAGGTACGGACAGACTCACATAACTGACCTGCCCGCTGCCTTCTTTTGCCTTTACGCCGATGTGAGCCACCGGGAAAGTAGTGAGCAGCGTACTTTCCTCACCGATATCACTGCCATAGTACAGGTGGTAAACCGGGGTTGCCCCGTCGTAGAACAAGGTGCGCTTGACGCATTTCAGGCCCAGGACCTTGGTATGAAAATCGAAGTCTTCCTGCACGTTGCCGACGCCGATCGTTATGTGATGATGACCGGTCAAACTTGTACCGGGTAACTTTTCGGACATGCTGTTTCTCCTCTTGGTATATGTCAGTTTGGAATTTTCCTTAGCTGCCTCTTTAAACCGAACTACCTTGTACAGTTTAGGGATTTCGTGGATAATAATCAAGAAGTTTTTACGAGGCTGTCAGTGACATATTGATGATGAGGTGGCTATTATGAATCCAGATCAACATGAACCTGTACTAATCGTCGGCTCAGGACCTACCGGCATGGTGCTGGCAAGCGAATTATTGCGCCGGCGTGTGCCGTGTCGAATGATTGATAAAAGATCCCGGCCAACTGAAACGTCCCGTTCGTTTACACTGCACGCGAAAACCATGGAGATGTTCGAGCATATGGGACTTGCGCATCGTTTTCTACGAGACGGTTTGAAAAGCCGCGGTTTTTTATTCAACTTCAAAGGCAAGGATGCTCAACCGGCGCTGGATTTCACCGGGCTGGATAGTGACTATCCATACATACTGGTCTACAACCAGAACGATACCGAGCAAAGGCTGCGAGAACATCTTGATGCAACCTATGCGTTTCATCCGGAATGGGGTGTAGAGCTGAGGGCATTCATTGAGACTGCGGACGGTTTCGGCGCAAGTCTTCAAAACAGCACAGGTGAGGAGCAGGTGATTGCGCCCCGCTGGATTGTGGGCTGCGATGGTATCCACAGTTTTGTCCGGAAAACCGCAGGACTGGACTTTTCGGGCGAGAATTACGCAGGCATGGTGATGCAGATGATGGATGTTCACTATCACGGATTTGAGGGCACTGATGACTGGATTCATTACTATATGTCAAAGGACAGTTTTTTATTGTTGACGAAATTGCCGAATGGCCGCCATCGGGTCCTGATCAGTGATACGGGTGAGGCAGCTGACCCGAATTTGATTCCACGCCAGGCTTTCCAGCGCCTCATCGACGGTCATGTCAGCGGCACGGAACTTGCTGAACCGGATTGGGCTACGAAATGGGAACTTTGGAGGCGCATTACAGATAATTACAGTACGGGGAATTGTTTTCTTGCCGGTGATGCTGCACATGTGCATTCACCTTCCGGCGGTCAGGGAATGAATGTCGGGATGCAGGATGCATTTAACCTTGGCTGGAAGCTGGCGATGGTACAACAGGGATATGCACGTAGAAAGTTGCTGGATACGTACACGCCAGAACGCAAACCAATTGGTGCACAGGTGATCGCGGGCACTCATGCCATGCACGATATTATCATGGCTCATGGACATGGCATGGACGACAGGCTGCAACTGACTCAAAGGGAGGGCTGGCATTCGGAGACGGTCAACCGTATTTCCGGTTTGAGCTACACCTATCGGGACGTCATTGAAGGTCCCGAAGGTCTGAAGTCGTTACCCGGTCCGGCTTGTGGCGATCCTGTGAAAAACGTGGCGCTTTCGGCTAACCGCCGGTTATTTGATCTGGTCAGGACGGGGCGGTTAAGTCTGATTATTGTTGATAAAGCCGGGGCAACGGATGATCAGGCGCTCACATTGCACCGGCGCGTGTCCGAAAAATATGCTCATATAATCCACAGCATGATCATGTCGAACCGAAGCCTGGAGGGGTTGCGTAACGCAGAACTGGTCACCGATGCCAAAGGGGAATTCGCAGAACATTACGGCAAAACCGACAGTGGTCAGTTATTGTTGCTGCGCCCCGACGGTTATATTGCCCTTCGTTCCCATTTGGATGAAGCGGAACAATTTTTTGATTACCTCAATACCTGGTTTAATGCTTTGAAGTAGCATGAACCGACCTTGTTCACTGATGATGTTACTTAAGGAACCTCTGAATTTATCAAAAGTATAAAAGCCGGTTATTTGATTTCTTCAATGAAAGAAGAAATGAACGTGTCGACAACGTTATTTACATATATCTTTTGCTCCTGAGTTGACAAAGGACCTTTTATACCACAATACATTTCCAACATAGGCTTGTGCAGTATCATCCCCCAGAAGTATTCTGCTGCTAAAGATGTATCGGCGCATCTAATCTTGCCCCTTTCCACCATTGTAGAGAGATATTTCGCAACACCCCCGATGCCACGTTTGGGCCCATGCTCATAATATATTTTACCTACGTAAGGGATACGTTCAGCTTCTGCGTAAATAATTCGACACAGATTAATGTGATTTTTCGATGTTATTACCTTTATGCCTGTCCTCCCAATCAGTTTCAGGCTTTCTTCAATACTGAGGGTGGTAAGATCCAGGTTTTCGATAGGGGCCAGATGATGGCGTAAATTCTCATCCAGGACAGCAATGAAAAGGGCCTGCCTGCTCGAAAAATGTTTGTAAATGGTACTTTTTGAGGACCCGGAACGTTTCGCAAGGCTATTCATACTTGCGTTTTCATAACCCATTTCCAGAAACATTTCCGTAGCGTATTTAATAAGCTCCTTTCGCTTCAGTATCCCGTCCTTGCGCATTTTTTTGACAGTAGGAGGGGCTGTTTGCTGATTTGCCTGGCGCACTATTGATTGATACTCATGTAATTTTATATTGTCGTCAGTAGATTGAGGACATAGGCGTTAATATAAGTTTTCCCCAGCCAAAAGTAAAATCTGCGGATAGTAAGCCTGAGCAGGAAAACAGAAGATGGTGTTGAAGATAAAAGGGCGATATTCCTTTCAAATGCCTGACCTTAGACTATGGGCGTAAGTAAATTTGCAAATTAGAAAAACAATTCTAAAATGCAAGACATGATCAATCGAAAAATTAAACCCCTGCTGCTGGAGCGCCTTAAGATTTACCCGGCTGTGGCTCTCGTTGGGCCGCGCCAGTCCGGCAGGACAACTCTGGCACAAGGTATCTCCATCGCTCATGCTCCAGGTATCGGAATCTCTTGCCGGGCGGCTATCTCTCATCGAGTTGACCCCGTTTCTTTTTACCGAATTGACTACCAGAACGTCGTGCAACCGACACTGGTTATGCGGCGGGTATCCCGACGGCGGTGTCCTGAAACCCCAGCAATATCCACAATGGCAATTGGATTATCTTAGCCTTCTGAGTCAAAGAGATTTGCCGACCTGGGGATTGCCCGCTAAACCGCAGACGACAGACCGCCTGTTACGCATGCTGGCCGCGTTACATGGGCAGGTGTGGAACGCATCTCAACTGGGTCAAAGCCTAGGACTTTCATATCATTCGGTGAACAGCTATCTTGGTCCCCACAACCATTCGCAAATCGCTGCCGCCCTGTTGCGGCCCCACGTCAGCGAAAAAATTACTGGGTCGTCAAATATCACGGATTATTCCAAGGCTATTACTGGAATGTTTTATACATGAATTCCTGCCCAATCTTCCATACACCTTTTTCGCGAAAAGCCGGAATGGTTTGGCGGCGGGCAGCGTTGGTGACGGCGGGTGCCGAGAGACCATTCTGCTTGATATAATCCGACAGCGTGATGATGACCTGTCCTTTCAAATAGCTCAGCCTCTTGTGAAGTGACTCCATGAGGGCCAGCGACAGAATGCCTTCCATCGTCTTTGTCTTTTTACCATCCTTATAGTCTCTGAACGCTTGATAGTACCTCTCTTTCTCTGAATTTCTGATGATAATGCGCGGTAGACCGACCTGCAGGAATTGAAAATTGATGATGACTCGCCCCAAGCGACCATTGCCGTCGCAAAACGGATGGATAGTCTCAAAATCCAGGTGAAAGTGGGCAATCTTGTCGAGGAAGTAGGAACTGATGTCGCTGGAATAGTCGACGAGGAGGTTATCCATCATGCGTTCCACGTGTTCGGGCGCCGGCGCGATATGAGTGCCCACCCGTACATACTCTCCCTGCCGACGAAAACGACCTGCGATAGCGTCATCAATGCCACCGATAAGCATCTGGTGCAGGCGTAGTATCAGCTCTATGTCCAATTCGCTGTCTTTAACTCCGGCACGCTTATATTTCATGACACGGGCAAGGTTTTTTGCTTCGAAAACTTCCCTCACGGACACATTCCGGGACAACACCTGTTCCAACAGGATTCTCTCTGTTTCTTCCAGGGTGAGGGTGGAATTCTCTATTGCGTTGGAGTTGTACACACTTTCAGGTATCTCCACTTCGTCGATCATCGACAGCAGCGCTACCTTGCCCTTGCGCAAGGTATCATACTCTCGTTTCAGGGCTTGAATGCGGTCTCTTATTGGTCGCGTGGTTGCCATATCCTTATTGTAACTTATTCACTATATATATGATTATATAAGTGAATATAACGAAAAAACAGGATATATTCACTATTTATTAAGTATAATAAGTGAATAATATGTTTGTCCGTTGCTGAATTTACTTCAAATATTGTTCCACCCGTCTGCGGTCTTCATTTCCCTTATCTCCTTTTCGCTTCAGTGATAGTAAGCTCCCGCTCCCCGCGCTCGATGTGCATATAGGTAGGGCGAGACACACCCAGCTTGGATGCAAGATACTCCTGCGTCATGTTACGCCTGGTGCGTTGCTCGTGAATAAATTTTCCAAGCATGGTGGTACCCTGCCTTGCTTTCTCCTTCAGCGTGAATGTATTGATGGGTTTTTCTCATGACGAGGATGTTTATTTCAGTATAAGTTATCACTAGTGTCCCAAGAATTAATCGAATAAATTCAACTGGTTAAGTATATCACGGTGGTCTGTTTTGTAATCGGATTGTATAAGTAATTGATATAATGGTATTTTTTCAAACAGGGTCAGGCTTAAAACCTGTAATATTGTGTAGAGTTCCGTAGTCAGTTGGAGACGTTTTTTTATGAGCGCCACCAGGACATACACACTGACGGCGGTCCAGATTTGGGTTTTGACAGCGTTCTCCGAGGTGCCGAAGAAGGCTTTGATGCGCAGGTGTTGTTTAATCCATTTGAAGAACAACTCGACCTGCCAGCGATAGCGATACAACTCGGTGATGGTGTGTGCGGGCAAGGCAAAGTGGTTGGTGAGGAAATCGAACGTCTTATGGGTCTGTGGGTCGCGGTATTTGATGCGTCGCAGTGGTTGTGGGTAGTGGGTGGCGGCGCGGACACCGGTCAGGACGATGGTCTGGTCACACAGCAGGCCGGTGGCTTTATCGACCGGTCGGGAATAACGGCGGCGGTAACGGGTATTGGACTTGGCCCGGATAACGAAGAAGGCGGCGGCGATGTTGAGGGCAAACAGACGTTGGAAATCGAGCTACGCTGCGGTCCATGACGTAGCAGGCGCCGGGCTCGGGCAGCAGCAGGTCGAGGACATTGACATCGTGCAGTTTGCCCTCGGAGAGATGTATAAAGGTGGGGATAGTGCCGCGCAAGTCCAGCAAGGTATGCAGTTTGATAGCCGCTTTGGTTTGACGGAAGTGCGCCCAGGGGAACACGGACAGGCACAGGTCGATGGTGGAGGAGTCGAGGGCATAGACGGTATTATCGAGTTCCAGCCCCAGGTCTTCGTCGGCATACAGCGGTCGGGCCAGGCGAATCAGGGCGTGGGCAAAGTCGGCGTAGAGGCGCCCGTCGCGCTGCGGGTTGGCATGGGCGAGGGTGTTGCGTGACATGCCGCCGCGTAGCCCCATATGATAGAGTTTGTCCCGGTGTGCGCGCAGGCAGACTTCGATATCACGCAAGCTCTCGCGGTAAGTGAGTTGGGCGAATGCCATACAGAGGAACTGGTCGAGACAGGTAAAGGATTTGACATAACGGTTGCCGTGATAACGTTGGACACAGCGGCGGAATGGTTTCATGGGCAAATGGGCCATGACCTGAGAAAAGATATAGTGACCGGACGGCATGATGGCTCCTCCTGATAATGATAAAAATCAGGAGGGTAGCATTAGCCAGCGGGGGAGGGGTGGTTTTAATCGATGTCTGCTAAAAATCGCTTATTTACTAATGAAATGAATGAGTTATATTATATCAACACGATTTTCTTGGGACAGCAGTGATAAGTTATGTATAATTTTTTGTTAATAACTTTGTCCCTCAACCAGTACATGAGGGGACGGATTTAAAATCCGTCCCCGGAGAGTTCAGGCACCCGCTGGCGGCAAAAGTCCGGCGCGATCATCGCATCAACTGGTGAGAAATCCGGGCCAGCGGCGAATTACAGGAAAATACGATGGGTCTTTTAGTAGAGGGTAAGTGGCAGGATGAATGGTATGACACCGAGGCTAATCAGGGACGGTTCATCCGTTCAGAATCTCAATTTCGCAACTGGGTAACCAAAGACGGTTCTCCCGGTCCCTCCGGTACAGGCGGGTTCAAGGCAGAGGCGGGCCGTTATCACCTGTATGTCTCCTATGCCTGCCCCTGGGCCAACCGCACCATGATCTACCGCAGTATTAAAGGCCTTGAGAAGATCATTTCCTTATCCGTTGTCCATTGGCACCTGGGCGACTACGGCTGGACGTTTGAGCCGAGTGACGGCGTCATCCCCGACCCGGTACATAATGCGAAATATTATTACGCGGTTTATACGGCAGCCGACCCAGAATATACCGGCCGGGTGACCGTACCGGCTTTGTGGGATAAACGGAACAATACCATCGTCTCTAATGAATCAGCGGAGATCATCCGCATGTTCAACAGTGCATTCGACGATGTTGGCGCAAAGCCGGGCGATTATTATCCCGAACAGCTGCGGGATGAGATCGATGCAATCAACAGCCGGGTCTTCAAGACCTTGAACAACGGTGTGTACCGGGCCGGGTTCGCCACCACCCAGGAGGCTTATGAAGAGGCGGTCTACCCGTTGTTCGATACCCTGGACTGGCTTGAGAAAAGCTTGCAAAACCGCCGCTACCTGACGGGCAGTCGGATCACCGAAGCGGACTGGCGCCTGTTCACTACGTTGATACGGTTCGACCCGGTGTACGTGAGCCATTTCAAATGCGATAGAAAACGGTTGGTCGATTATCCGAATTTGTGGGCCTATACCCGTGATCTCTACCAACAGCCCGGGGTTGCGGAAACAGTTAACATGGAACATATCAGAAAGTCTTATTTTGGCAGTCACAGCATAGTGAACCCGACCGGCATTGTCCCCATTGGGCCTGAGTTTCATCCCGAGGCGCTCCATGAACGGCATTTATTGTCCGCTGACGGTGCAGGTCATTAATTATCCGCAGCTGACGTAGATGAACGCAGATAAAGACAAGAAAACAGGGAGATACTTCAAGTGCATTCTTCTATTATTTTGTTAAATGTAGTACGCTTATGTTTTAAAATACCGGGTGATAATCTGCTACTGACTTTAACCCGCATTTCTCACCAGTTCGCTTGTCGTCATCGGATAGTTGTTTGCTGTCAGCACGTTATGATAATCTGCACACTATATCGACATAACAGACTGCGCTTGATGCGCCCTCGCTTGTCTTTTTGCCGCTAGCGGGCACATGCTCCCTCAACCAGAGCTACGGCTATGCTTTCGGTCGCAGGCACCCGCTGGCGGCAAAAATCCTGCGCGATCATCGCATCAACTGGTGAGAAATCCGGGTTAGGAGGAGAATCATGTCCGTAACAACCGTATTCGGCAGTATAGAAAAGTACGACAAGGGAGGCGTTGAGATTACCGGCAATGAGGAGGCCCGGGATTACTTGTTTTCCAATATGTTCGAGGTAGCCGGCAACGCGCAGCCCTGGGAGCGTATTGTTATCGCCAAAAACTTGGAGAACACCGTTGAAGTGATACGCGCGGAAGGTGACAGTCCTTGGTATATCTGCAGCCACGATGAGACCGCGTTGCTCATGCAGGGCAGCATGGAAACCCGTTTTATTCAGCCCGCGGACGGTGGGCTGGTTCCACCCGAAGAGAAGGAAGGGTCTGTTAAACTGGCCGACCAACCGGAGGGGCAGGTTATGGGACATATTAAGACGACGCGGGGCCACCTGGTCCTGTTGCCGGCCGGCGCGGCCTACCAGTTTCGCGCCGGGGAATTGAGCGTGATTTTACTGCAAACCTTGCTGGGTGATGAGTCCGTCGAAAAGTGGGCGGAAATCTGCCAGCATTGATACGAGGGGGATATAACCATGGCAGCCACAGCAGAACAAATTACCGACCTGCCGGTTGTTACCGAAGCGCATCGTGAAAGCGCGCCGCATCCGGTCAACGGCTACAAGCGCTTTGAAATCGGCTCGTTCAAGTTTGCACGGGACGAGTATTTTGCTCGCATCCAGTGTCCGACCGTAACCCACGTGATGGATGTGGAGAATTTTATGCGTTCGATGATACGGGATGTGGCCTGGGGATTTTTTTACGGTTGGGTCAACTTTGATGAGGTATTCGGCACTGTAAACAACTACGACAGTGTCGACGTCTTCATGGGCGCCTACAACCAGGCCTATAAGGATTCCGGCACCGACTTTACCGAACGATTTGAGCCAGGCGTGCTGTTGGCCTGTTTCAAGTCCTTAATGCTGGATTGGACCAATGCCGGTTTTAACCCCTTTGCCGCGCCGTTGGAAACCGGCAGCGGGCGCGGACCCAAAAACGGCAGCAATGATGAAGCCGTCAATTTCCAACGGGAACTGGCGGACCGTTTCGTCAGCCTGCCCGGTGACACCCCAATTCGCTCCGATGAAAACGGGAGGCCGGTCAACCGGCAGTTCGCTGACGTGGACCAGTCCGAGCCGGAAGTGCATACCGAATCCGGTTTTGAGGGGCAACTCGCGGCCTTTAACCTGTTCAAGTACCTGTCCCGCTCGCCGGTTACCTGGAATCCGTCTATTGTTTCCATTGTGAGAAACAGCGCTTATTGCCCGACGTCGGAAGAGCATATTCTGCCGGTGGACCACGGCAACGACAGGGTGGAATGGTTTATCCAGATGTCCGATGAGATTACCTGGAGAGTGGCAGACAAGGATACTGCTGCCCCGATGTGCGTGGTCACCATGAAGGCAGGTGACGTGTCCTGTATGCCGGCGGATATACGGCACCGTGGTTTTTGCCCGAAACGTTCCATGCTGCTGGTCTGGGAGAACCTGACACCGGGACTTGAGAAACGCTACGCCAGCGGCGAGTTGCCGCCGGTGCCGGCTTCATTTTAGAGAGGGATTTCAGCCAGTCAACACAGCCGCCACGCCTCCTGAAAATGTGAGGCCCTGGCGGCTTTTTTATTCATGTGCCCATAGCTCACGGGCCAGTTCGACAATCATTTCCAGTTTTTTCCACTGCTGGTCTTCGGCCAGTATATTGCCTTCCTCGGTGGAGGCGAACCCACATTGCGGACTCAGGCAGTACTGGCTGACGTCGGCAAACTGCGTGGCCTCGTCGATACGCCGTTTAATGGCATCCTTGTCTTCCAGTTCGCCGAACTTTGACGTAATCAGCCCCAAAACAACCCGTTTTTCGCCCTTGGGCAGGAACCGTAGCGGCTCAAAACCGCCAGCGCGCTCCGTATCGTATTCCAGGAAATAACCGTCATAAGCGGTTTCCCCCAATAGTATCTCCGCAACGGGTTCATATCCCCCTTCTGCGATCCAACTCGAACGGAAATTGCCACGGCAGACGTGGGTGGTCACCACCATATCCGCCGGTTTGTCTTTCAGGGCGTAATTGATGATATCGGCATAAATCTGGGGCAGTGGTTCGGGATCATCTCCCCGATCTCGCGCAGCCTGCCGTTCTTTAGCGGAACAAAGATAAGCCCAGACCGTGTCATCGAATTGCAGGTAGCGGCAACCGGCGTCGTAAAACGCCTGTACGGCCCTGCGATAAGCCTCCGCCGTATCAGCAAAGAACTCGTCCAGTCCGGGGTAAACCTGTTTGCTGATGGACGCCCTGCCTCCGCGAAAATGCAGGACGGAAGGAGACGGGATGGTCATTTTCGGCGTCACGCCGGCAACGCTGTGTAGAAAGCGGAAGTGGTCCAGCATGTAATGTTGATCGAAACCGACCCTGCCGGTGACGGTAATGGTTCGCGATTTTGTCTGTGCCCCGTGAAACTGTATGCCTTGCCCGCTCTCGACCAGTTCAACGCCGTCCAGCCCGCCAAGGTAATCAAAGTGCCACCAGGCGCGCCTGAACTCTCCGTCGGTAACGGCTTGCAGACCGGCGGCTTCCTGGCGCTCAACCACTTCACGGATGCATTGATCTTCTATCGATCTCAGGGTTTCCGCATCCATTTTGTCGTTTTCAAAATCGGCGCGGGCGGATTTCAGCCGGGATGGCCGCAATAAACTGCCTACATGGTCGGCTCGAAATGGTGCTTTTGTAGTCATCGGTATCTGTGCCCCTGGTTTAATTTATTCTGACAAGTGCAAAAGTATATGGTGTAAAACCACGTTTTGCACACTCCTGTCATTCTGGGCTCTCCGTCATTCCGGCGAATGCAGGGCAAGATCATACTTTTTTTCATAAGCAGATGGTTTTTTATTCCAATAAGTTATAGCCAAGCGGTGAACTTATCGATTTGGCGGGGATCACAGCAGTATTACCCCCAAAACGAGGAGAAAACGATGAGTTTACTGGCACAATTAGCGACGATTGACGACCCGCGACGTGATATTAATAAGAAACATGCGTTATTGGACATCCTGTTTTTGACGGTGAGTGGTGTATTGTCGGGGGCCGAGGGGTGGAAGGACATCAAGGAATTCGGTGATGAGAAGCAGGACTGGTTACGCCGATACCGGCCGTTTGCGAACGGCATACCGGTGGATGACACGATCGCGCGGGTAGTGCGTGCGATAGACCCGGCGCAGTTCAACCGGGCGTTTCTGAGCTGGGTGAATGAGGTGCGGCGGGAGCTGGGGCAGGAGCAGATTGCCCTGGACGGGAAGACCTTAAGACGGTCTCATGATGGGGATAAGCAAACCGCCTTGCACAGCATCACGGCCTGGGGCCATGCGTGCGGGCTGGTCTTGGCACAGATGAAGTCATCGGGGAAGAAGAACGAGCAGGCCTCGGTGATGGAGATGCTGGAACTGTTGCAGGTGAACGGCGCGCATATCACGGCGGATGCAATGAGCACACAGAAGAAGATAGCCCGGAAGATACACGCGAAAGGCGGCGATTACACGTTGTCGCTGAAGGACAATCACAAGACTCTGCGTGAGGAAATAAAGGCATACTTTCATAAGGTTACGCGCGATGAGCCGGACCGGATAGCGGTGTATGAAGAGGTCGATGGAGGTCATGGCCGGGTGGAGAAGCGCAGCTGCCGGCAACTGCGGGTGACCGACTGGGTGAGTGGGGCGGCCCAGTGGCCGGGGCTGCAAACGGTGATTGAGATGGAACGGGAGCGGCACCTGCCGGGGAAAGAGGTGGAGACAGAGACGCAGTACTATATCAGTTCCCTGCCATTGGACGCGGTCCGGGTGGCGCAGGGGATACGCCGGCATTGGGAGGTGGAGAACAAGGCGCATTGGGTCTTGGACGTGGCGTTCAAGGAAGATGATTGTCGGATACGGAAAGGGGATGGGGCGGAGAACGTGGCGATTATCCGGCGCTTCTGTCTGAACCTGGCGCGGCTCTATCCGAAGAAGAACAGTATGCGAGGGAAACTCAAGCAGGCCGGGTGGAGCGATACGAGACGGGCGGAGATCCTGTTTGGAGTGGCCGCATGATATATATATAAAAGTATGCGGTTGCCCTGCCGGCGAATGCCGGAATCCAGTGAAAAATAATGCGCCGCCTTCGGCGGCACGTTATCATACTGGATTCCGGCATTCACCGGAATGACGGCATGTAAGCAACTTAAATGAACGATACAATCAGACAATTAAAAGAAGAATTAGGTTTGGGCGTTATTTTAACCGGCCCTGAGATTTCGGAAAAATACCACGCCGACAGTTCCGGAGGTACAGCTCATGCGCCTGTCGCCGTTGCCCGGCCCGCGTCGACCGAACAGGTTTCCGACATCCTGCGCATCTGCTCATCCAGCAACCAGAAAATAGTCGTGCAGGGCGGGCTCACCGGATTATGCGGCGGCGCTACTCCACGGGAGGAGGAAATTGCGTTGTCCCTTGAGCGTCTGACCGGCATCGAGGAACTGGATCGGGAATCCATGACCATGACCGTGCTCGCCGGTACGCCGCTGCAGGCCATCCAGGATGCCGCGGAACAGGCAGGGTTCCTGTTTCCGCTTGACCTGGGCGCCCGCGGGTCCTGCAATATCGGCGGTAATATTGCGACCAATGCCGGCGGCAATGAGGTGATCCGGTTCGGCATGACCCGCAACCTGGTACTGGGTCTCGAAGTCGTGCTGGCTGACGGCACAGTCATTTCCTCATTGAACAAGATGCTGAAAAATAACGCCGGTTACGACTTGAAACACCTGTTCATCGGCACCGAAGGGACTCTGGGGATCGTCACGCGTGCCGTATTGCGGTTGTTTGTCATGCCGGAAAGCCGGAGTACCGCGCTGGTTGCGTTGGAGTCATTTGACAGTGTAATACCGTTCCTGCATTTCATGAGCCGGGAATTCAGCGGATCGCTCAGTTCATTTGAAGTCATGTGGGATAATTACTATGACTACATCATTGAACATGTACCCACTGTCAGCAGCCCTTTCGATGACCGATATCCCATATATGTGTTAACTGAAATCAGTGATAAATCCGGTCAAACCGGACTGGAAAATGCCCTGGTGAGTGAGTTGGAGGCAGGGCGAATGCTGGATGCCGTGATCTGCAAGTCCGAACGTGAGAGGCAGGCCGTCTGGGCTATACGGGACGGCGTGGGCGATGCCATGGCCGTGATACGGGACAATGCCAATTTTGACGTGAGCGTGCCCATTAATACCATGGCCGGTTTTCTGGAACAGCTTGAAGCAGAAATCAAAACACTCCTGCCGGACACCTTGCTGCTGGTATTCGGGCATATCGGTGACGGCAACCTGCACCTGGTATTCACAGTAAACACAAAAGAAGATAAAAAAACGGTCTATGACGTGGTGTACAAACACGTCAGCGCCTATAACGGCTCAATTTCCGCCGAACACGGCATCGGAATACAAAAACGCGCTTATTTACATCTATCCAGGAGCGATGAAGAGATAGCCTTGATGAAATTGTTGAAACAAGCTGTGGACCCGAAGAGCATACTGAATCCGGGGCGGGTTCTGGGCTGAGTAGAGGAAGCATCACACACACATATCCGGATGGTTCGGATACTTGGCTTGAAAGTAACTGTATCGCCATTGAAAGGATGACGGGATTGTGCTAGGGTAAAACTCCATCAGGTCGATATAGCCCAAGCGCACGGCCTTAATTATCAGTACTGTTAATTATCAGTACCTGGGCGGGAAACCAGGTCGCTTCAGCGGCACGGCCTCCTGCCATGAGTTAAAGGAGAAAGCTAATGAAAGCAGCTAATGAAGCGATATCTACCGATAACCCGGCAGCGGTTACATTCGACACACTGACCGCAGCGAGGGAGTTGAAAGAAACCGGATTGGAAGGCCGGCAAGCCGAAGCCATCGTAACGACTATCAGCAAAGCAATGAGCGAAACCGTAGCTACAAAAGCGGATATAGAATTACTGGGCGCCACGACAAAGTCTGATATACAAGCGTTGAGTGCTGCGACAAAGTCCAATATACAAGCGCTGGGCGCCACGACAAAGTCCGATATACAAGCGTTGAGAGTCGCGACAAAGTCCGATATGGATTCTTTCAAGGTAGAGATGAAAGCCGATACTGAAGCGCTGAAATCGGATATAAAAGCCGATACTGAAGCGCTGAGATCAGAGATGAAAGCCGATACTGAAGCGCTGAGATCAGAGATGAAAGCCGGTACTGAAGCGCTGAAATCGGATATAAAAGCCGATACTGAAGCGCTGAGATCAGAGATGAAAGCCGATACTGAAGCGCTGAGATCAGAGATGAAAGCCGGTACTGAAGCGCTGAAATCGGATATAAAAGCCGATACTGAAGCGCTGAAATCGGATATAAAAGCCGATACTGAAGCGCTGAGATCAGAGATGAAAGCCGGTACTGAAGCACTGAGATCAGAGATGAAAGCCGATACTGAAGCGCTGAGATCAGATATGAAAACCGAGCTGAAAATATTTGAGCAATCAGTAGTCAGCAGGTTTGAGAAAGTGGATATCAGATTCGGGGCGCTGGAACAATCATTGCGCCAGGAGATGGCAACGCTTCAAGATAAAATTGTTATAAAGATCGGTGCCCTGATGGTTACGATGACTTTTTTGCTTCTGGCTCTTGGCCCGTTTTATTTCCGCTGGGTGATGTCCCTGATGGGTTCATTGTAGGATATTTGGAGTCAGGATTGACTCAAGGGGGGGCGATTGATTCCTTTTGGACGCCTGATAAATCGCATTAACATCCTGCCAGACCGGGCCGGGTTTGCCGTCGCCTAGCGGTCGGCCGTCAAGCCTGACCAGCGGGGCAATGCCCAGCGTGGAACTGGTTAGCCATATTTCACCGGCCTGCAACAGTTCTGATTTAGTGACGGGGATTTCCAGGCATTGATAATCGGATTCCCGGATTAATTCCACGACCAGATCGCGGGTAATTCCAGGCAGCAGCCGGTTACTTTTGGGCGGCGTCCTGACCGTATTATCACTCACGATAAAAACGTTGCTCGCGGCGCCTTCGGTGATATGCCCGTCCCGGTATAAAATCGCTTCATGGGAGCCATCTTTATCCCTGGCGAGTTGTTTCAATAGTACGTTCGGCAATAGTGCCACCGCTTTTATATGACAGTATTGCCACCTGATGTCCTCATGTAATATCGCGCTGACGCCCCGGCTTACATCCATCTGTTGCAATGGTTTGCAAAAGATGAAGACGGTGGGCGTAAAATCGGCCTGGTAGAAATGGTTTCTCTCATCCACCCCCCGGGTAACCTGGATGTAGATGGAAGAATCTTCCTTGATCCGGTTCAGGCTGAGCAATTCATCTATCAATGACTGCCATTTTCCCCCGTCATAATCCAGTTCCAGCGAAATCCCGTCCAGACTGTGCCGCAACCTGTTCAGGTGTTCGGTCAACCTGAATGGTTGTCCTGAAAATACCGGGATAATCTCATAGACGCCGTCGGCAAAAGTGAAACCCCGGTCCAATACCGAAACTTGCGCTTTTTCCAGCGGGATAAAGTTGCCGTTCAGGTAGACCGTCGACATTTGGCTGTTCCCGGGTCAGCAGAGGTTTTGTTTTTTCCGACCCCAAAAAATGTGTCGCTTCGGACAACATGTAGTCAAACTGGATTCTGGCCTGCGCCGGCATGACGGCGGGGGCCTGCGCCGGCATGACGGATAAGGGGTATTGGCCGGTTTGACGGTAGAGGACGTTCGCCGGTGTGATGGCTGGGGGCCTGTCATTGCAGCGACTTCCAGTAAAGTTTGATATGATCCCTGAGGCGGACAAAAAAACTGCCGGCCGCCACGGCTTCGGATGCGACCAGCGCGCGGCTTGCGATGACCTCATCATCCAGCAACAATTCAACCTGCCCCAGTTTCTGGCCCGATGTAATGGGCGCGCTCAGTTCTTCTTCAACTGTCATCAATGTCTGAATCTGTTCGTATTGTCCTCTCGGCAGGGTCAACACAAGATCATTTTCAACGGCGAGGTCGAGACTGTCACGCTCCCCTTTCCATACCCTGACGGTGGTTACCGCCTCACTGGCAGCATACAGTTTTCTCGTCTCATAAACTCTGTATGAATAATTCAATAATGCCTGCGTGGCATCGGTCCTGGCCTGGGTTCCACCTGTTCCCATAACTACCGAGATCAAGCGTATCCCGTCCCGTACCGATGAAGCCACGAGGCAATACCCGGCGCTTTCGGTATGCCCCGTTTTAATCCCATCCACGCTTGAATCTTTCCACAACAGGCGGTTTCGATTGGACTGTTTTATGTCGTTGTAGGTAAATTCCCGGATGGAGTGCAGCGCGTAAATTTCCGGGTGATCCCGGATCATAGCGCGCGCCAGGGTCGCCAAATCCCTGGCCGTCGTAAAGTGGTTCTCATCGGGCCATCCCGAACTGTTCATAAAATGCGTGCCGTTCATCCCGAGTTCAGCAGCATAGTGATTCATGAGCTCGGCAAATGCCTCTTCAGTGCCGGAGACGTGTTCAGCCAGGGCCACGCTCGCATCATTGCCTGACTGGATTATCACGCCTTTCAACAGGTCTTCGACACTGACTTTTTTCCCTACTTCAATGAACATACGCGAGCCACCCATGCGCCATGCCTTCTCGCTGACGACCACCTCATCGGTCATGGCGATATGACCCCCGGCGATCTGACTGGCAGCCACGTAAGCGGTCATCATCTTGGTCAGGCTGGCCGGTTCCACTCTCTGGTCTATATTTTTCTCCACCAGATGAAATCCGCTATCGGCATCCATGATCAAGTATGAAGCGGCGTTTATTTCAGGCGGCGGCACAACCGTGACGGCCGGGGCAGCAAGATTCAGACTGATTCCGGCAAGAAGAACCAGCAGTTTAACTATCGGGTGTTTCATAATTTTGTATTTTACAGATGGAAATTGATACACGTGATTTACTCCAGGAGGATTCGATGATCGTGGATATCATACAACCCAAGACGGCTGATAATTTCATCCGCGATCCCAATATTATTCAACGGACCTATTTTAACCCGAAAAGCGACCCCATCGTTCAACATGGTTGCCTCTACGGTGATTGGTGTTTTTAACTCCCGAAGTTTATCTTTCAGTTTTTCCGCATTGTTGAATTCAGAAAAGACGCCTACCTGGATATAAAAATCCAACACTCTGCTTTTCCCCGGTTTTCCAGGTCGGGTCTTGACCGGACTGCCTCCTCCCCTGTGGGTTCTGGGATTAATCGCGCGAATCTCCACCAGGGCCGTTCCCTCCGCAATCATCCCCAGCTTGATGGCGGCCGTGTAAGATAAATCAACGACCCGGTTGTCGTGAAATGGTCCGCGATCATTGACCCGGACGATGATTTTTCTGCCGTTTTCGAGGTTTTTCACTTCCAGGTACGAGGGCAATGGCAATGTTTTGTGCGCCGCGGTCATGGCATACATATCATAAATTTCGCCGTTAGAGGTCTTTTTCCCATGAAATTTTGGCCCATACCAGGAAGCAATGCCTTTTTGTGTAAATCCGTCGCTGCTATCCAGAACGTAGTACCTTTTTCCAAATACCTCGTAGGTTCTCATGTTGCCAAGCTTGCTTCTTGGTTCAACTTCAGGCACGGCGTCAGGTATTTTCGCCAGGTCTGCCTGCGAACGACTTGGGGTAGCGTATTTCTGTGGGGCGGTGGAACAGGCTGTTATCCCTGAAAGAAGTAATACTACTAAAAACCATTTGGGGAATGCCACACAGGACACTGAGATCACAGAGTGAATCCAGAATCTTTTCAATGCTTGGGGAAACCGCATGTATATCGTTATCTTACCCGTTATTTACGTTGTTTTACCTCTGTTTGCTCTGTGGCTTATCGATACAGTGAATGAAAAAACCATCTGACCTTACGGTCCGGATTGGTATCGTGTCTTTATTGCATCTGCCAACTGATAAACCGCCATTGCATACAGCGCGCTGTGGTTATACCTTGTAATCACATAAAAATTATGCAGCGCCACCCAGTACTCATAACCATCCTTATTTTCAAGCCGGAGTAATTTGACTTTTTCCACAGCATTGATCTGTTCCTCTGTAGTAACACCGCTTGCCGTCACATCCGCCATGGTCAGTTTCGGTTCAAGTCCTTTTGTAAGCAATGCCGAAATATCCCCGTCGGGAATGCTTGCGGGAGTGATGATCTCTGCGCCTTCTCTCCATCCATGCTGTTTGAAATAATTTCCGACACTGCCGATTGCATCGGTCGGGTTTTCCCAGATATCAGTCAGGCCGTCCTCGTCGAAATCAACGGCATACGCGCGATAACTGCTGGGTATGAATTGCGGGATACCCATAGCCCCGGCATAAGAACCTTTCAACATATGCGGGTCAAAGGATTGCTCCCGGGTAAGCAGTAGATAATGCTTCAATTCCCGGCTGAAGAACTCGCTGCGTTTCGGGTAATCAAACGCCAGGGTCGATAGCGAATTGATAACCTTGAAACTACCCTTGATGCGGCCATATTTTGTCTCAACTCCTATGATGGCGACCATGATTTCTGCCGGGATGCCGTATTCTTCGGTGGCGCGTTCAAGTTGCGTTTTATTCCGGCGCCAGAATTCAACTCCACCCTTAATACGGCCGGGTTTCATAAATATTGGCCTGTAGCGGTACCATGGCAGGGCTTCCGCGGGTCTTGAAATGGCGGCAATCACTTTTTCCGAAAGCTGCACCCTGCCGAGAACGTCATTCAATTCATCCGCATCGTAATTATATTCTGCAACCATATCCCGGATAAAAGAGGTAACCTCAGCGCGCTGCAGCAGGTCCGCCCTGACCGGACCAAGAAACAATATAACCAATCCGATAATAACTGTTTTGAATTTCATATTAATTTGACAGCAGTCTTCTATGGGTCTGGATTGCCATGAGGATACCGAAGCCCGCCATGATCGTCATCATGGATGTACCACCGTGGCTAATCAGCGGCAAGGGTATACCCACGACAGGCAATTGCCCTGATACCATGCCCATATTGACGGCTATATAGACAAAAAAACCTGTTACGACACCCACACCGAGCAACTTTCCATACAGGTGTTGTGATTGCATGGAAATATACAGACACCTGGCGATGATGAACAGGTATATGCTGACCAGGACTAATACCCCAATCAGTCCAAATTCTTCACAAAAAACTGCGAAAATAAAATCCGTAGACCTCTCGGGTAAAAATTCCAGGTGTGATTGAGTCCCGTTTAACCAGCCTTTTCCGTATAACCCACCTGAGCCGATAGCTATTTTGGATTGTATAATGTGATACCCGGAACCTAGCGGGTCCTGTTCCGGGTTCAAAAATGTCAGTACCCGTTTTTGCTGGTAATCATGCATCAGGTTCCATATCACAGGCGCTGACGATAGGGCAACCACCGCAAAACCCGCCAGTAATTTCCAACTTATGCCGGCAATGAACAAGACTGCAAATCCGCTGACCGCGATCAGCATTGCCGTGCCCAGATCCGGTTGCTTCGCTACCAGCAATACGGGCACGATGATAAAGATCAATGCCGTAAATACCATCTTGATAGTAGGCGGTGGCGATTCTTTGCTGAGATACCAGGCAATCACCATGGGTAGGGCCAGTTTCATCAGTTCTGACGGTTGAAAGCGAAACGGGCCAAAACCCAGCCATCTCTGGGCGCCTTTACCCGTCTCGCCAAAAAATAAAACCAGGATTAACAGGCCGAGACTGATAAGGTAGAACCACCGAGAGACGCCGGATAACCGGGCGGGGGGAACCTGGGCTATAGCGAACATCACCACCAGGGCTGCTGCCAGGTGAATCGAACGACGAAAAATCAAATTCACATCCTGGTCGCTGGCACTATACAACACTGCGTATCCGATCAGGCTTAACACCACAATCCCGAACAACAGTGGTACGTCAATATGCAATTTTTGCGCTAAGCCGACCTCTTTCATCCCGCACCAAACCTTTCGTGCCTGCGAAAATAATGATCCAGCAACTCCCTCGCTATCGGCGCCGCGGTCTTTGAACCGCTACCGCCATTCTCAACGATCACAGCCAGTGCTATCTCGGGTTCTTCAACCGGCGCGAATGCAATAAATAAAGCATGATCCCGAAATTCTTCAGGTATTTCATCTTCATTGTATTCTTCGTCCTGTCCGATATTTATTACCTGTGCCGTGCCGGTCTTCCCGGCAAATTGATATTCCGTACCCGCGCCGGAACCACGCGCAGTCCCCCTTTCACCGTGTACGACTTCCTGCATCGAATGAATAATCACGTCCCAATCCTCAACGCCGACGGATATCACCTGTTTGCCTTCCTGGGCAGACGCTCTGATCACTTGCCGGCCTGTTGCAGAATCCTTCACTTCCGATAACAGGTAGGGGCGCACCAGTTTGCCCCGGTTTGCTATGACTGCTGTTGCCACAGCCAGTTGGATGGGCGTTGCCAGGGTAGCTCCCTGGCCTATCCCGGCAATCAGGGTCTCACCGGGATACCAGGGTTGTCCCAACGCCTCGCGTTTCCATTGCGTTGAAGGGACCAAGCCCGCTGCCTCGCCGCCAATGTCAATACCGGTCGGTTTGCCAAAACCGAAATCCGTCAGCGTCTGATGGATCAAGTCAATACCCATGTCCCGGGCAAGAGCGTAAAAATACACGTCACAGGATTGAGAGATGGCATTTACCATATCCATATGACCATGACCCTGCTTTTTCCAGTCCCGATAGCGGCGACTGCTGCCTCTCAACGAATACCAGCCCGGACACCAGGTTTCAATTTCGGGCTCGCGCAGGCCCAAATTCAACCCTCCCAGAGCCAGCATCGGTTTAATTGTCGAGCCGGGTGGATATTTGCCCTGTAACGTCCTGTTTAACAAAGGAGTGTCTTTGGACCGCAGCAGGCTGGCATAGATTTTTCTGTCGATACCGTCAACAAACAGGTTGGGGTCATAACCGGGGGAACTAGCGGAAACCAGAACCGCACCGGTATTGGTGTCTATCGCGGCAATTGCGCCCCGCCTGCCGTTAAGAGCCTGAACGGCAAGGATTTGCAGGGAAGCATCGATGGTCAGATACAAATCTTTACTCGGTTCAGGAGGCTCCTTGTATATTTCGCGGATTTTCCTTCCCTGGGCATTTACCTCTACCTGCTGGTAACCGACGTAACCATGCAGCAGGTCCTCGTAAGTCTTCTCGATTCCTGATTTACCGATATAGCTTGTGCCCCTGTAGTTCGATTTATTCAGTTTCTCAAACTCATCTTCATCTATCATTCCCACGTAACCGACCGTGTGTGACAGGCTGTTGGCCAGGGGGTAATAACGGCTTAAATTGGCAACGACGTCTACTCCCGGGAGCAGGTGTCGATTCACTGAAATCAGAGCGACTTCCTCGTCATCCAGGTTTAACCTGAGGGGAATACCTTCAAACCTGCGGGTTCGTTTCTTTAATTCCCTGAAACGCTGAATATCATCAGGGGTAATTGTAATAAGCATGCTTAACTGGTCGATTATAGAATCCACATCTGCAACCCGCTCAGGCACTATCTCCATAGTGAACGAGGGGCGATTGTCGGCCAGTAAGATACCGTCGCTACTGAATATCAGCCCGCGGGACGGTACAACCGGTAGGATTTTTATGTGATTACTCTTTGATAAGGTAATGAAATGATCGTGCTGGACGACTTGTAAATTGATAATCTGTAACAGGATCAGCACAGTAGAAATCAGCACAAGCGCTGCTGTGAAATAGATCCGTCTATGGACCAGATTTATTTTCCAATCCAGGCCTTTGTTCGTGGTTTGTGGCGCCATTAAACTGCGTGAATTCGAGGTTCTCTGTTACCATTCAAAAAACATTATATTTGCGCCGCGTAGCGCGCATGATAATGAAAAATATCGGCCACAATAACATACTGCTTACAACCGGCGCCCAGAATGTCCAATGCTGCGGGGGGACACCGATAATCCCGCGTATCCACAAAGTAAGAAACTGGAACAATAACAGGTAAAAACAGATTAGCATGGACTGTTGCAGCGGTGGAAATATCCTGATTTGCTTGTGCAATCGCAGTGTGAGATATGCAATTACGGACAGTCCAAGGGCGTTTTGACCCAATAGTGCCCCGGTATGCACGTCCAGCATAAGCCCGAGTAGCCAGGCAATACCGATACCGACCCGTTCCGGCAAAACGATACACCAGTAAATCAACATCATGGCAACCCATGCCGGCCGCCAGTCATTCAACCATCCGGGCAGCGGAATGGTAGTCAGCAACAGCGCGATAATGAAACTGGCGACTATTACCCACCCGCCGTTGTGTTTGACTAAAGGCATTAATTCATTGCCACGTCAGGAGTTGCATTACTTGACTGGTCCGGCCAGAGTAATAATGCCTCCCTGCTCTCACCGAACTTTGCGCTGGGTGTTACGAGCACGTTGGAAAAAAGTTCCCCCGGAATACGGGAGATGCTTGAAATGGTTCCTACCGGGTAACCACTGGGGAATATTCTGCCAAGACCGGATGAGACGATTAAATCTCCCTCCTTGATGTCGGCATTAATCGGGATGTGTTCCAATGACAGGACGCTGTCCTGACCAAGACCGACCGCGACGGCGCGCAGACCGTTACGATTTATCAGTACCGGTATTGAATGGGTCGGGTCGGTGATTAACAGCACGGTGCTCGAATACGGAGATATGTGGATTGTCTGGCCCATGATACCGCCTGAATCGACCACGGGCTGGCCGTTGAATACCCCGTGTGTCAGCCCCTTATTGATTATTATCTGTTGGCGGAAAGGTTCCAGTTCAACACCGACCAGTTCCGCCACCAATACCCGATCATAAAACTCGACTGATGACTCGAGCAATGCCCTCAGGCGTCGGTTTTCATCCTCTAACGTTGCTACCCGCTGCAGCTTGGAATACAAGCGTAGTTGTTCCCGACGCAGCTTTTCATTCTCATCCTGTAACGTTTTTCTGGTTACCACCAGTAATGAAATATGCCGGGGCAGGTCAGCAGTAAAACTTGCTGCGTATTGGAGTGGATATACAACACTCGATATGGAGTTCCGAACAATTTCGAGATGGGCTTGCTTATGATCGACCACCATCAAGACTATCGATGCCACTACAAAGATTATAATCTTGACATGCGAAGAGAGGCTTTTTACAAATAATGTGTTAATAGACCACTACTCCTCGTTGGAGATTATTCAAAAACCAGGAGCTCGTCACCAAATTCGTCAAGCTGTTCAAGGAAAAGACCGCCGCCGCGCACAACGCAGGTCAAAGGATCTTCGGCAACAATAACAGATAATCCAATTTCCTTCATCAACAGTTGGTCGAGGTCCCGTAACAAGGCGCCACCGCCGGTCAATACAATACCTCGTTCGACCACATCGGAGCCTAATTCGGGGGGTGTTTTTTCCAGGGCGTCCTTGACCGCATCGACTATACCTGACAACGGTTCCTGCAATGCTTCCAGTATTTCATTGCTGCTTATTGTAAAACCGCGGGGTATGCCCTCGGCCAGGTTGCGTCCCCTGATCTCCATTTCGCTGACCTCATCCGGAGGAAAAGCGCAACCTATCTTCTGCTTAATATTTTCGGCGGTAGCTTCGCCAATCAGGGTGCCGTAATTTCGCCGTATGTAATTTATGATGGCTTCGTCGAATTTATCGCCTCCGATTCTTACCGAAGCAGAATAAACAATGCCGTTCAGGGAAATGACGGCAACCTCAGTTGTGCCACCGCCGATATCCAGAATCATTGAACCGCTCGCATCACCTACCGGCATACCTGCACCCATAGCCGCAGCCATGGGTTCTTCTATCAGGTACACCTTTCTGGCGCCCGCGCCCAGGGCGGATTCGCGAATTGCCCTCTTCTCCACCTGGGTTGAGCCGCAGGGTACGCAAATCAATACCCTGGGACTGGGTTTGAAAAAAGTGTCGCCATGGACGGAATGTATAAAATACTGCAGCATTTTTTCGGTCAGGGTGAAATCAGCGATCACACCGTCCTTCAACGGCCTGATTGCCTTGATATGCTCAGGAGTACGTCCCAGCATGTTCTTGGCCGCGCTGCCGACGGCCCGGAGCGCCTTCATATTGATTGCGCCATGTTCGGTCTTCCCCACGGCAACCACCGAAGGCTGGTTTAAAACGATACCTTTACCACGCACATAAATCAGGGTATTGGCGGTACCCAGATCAATAGACAAATCGCTTGAGAAAAATCCTCTTAACCTGTTTAACATTCCTGCCGACTCATATAAAAAACATAACTTTAACAGTGGCGTGTATTTTGGGCAAGCCGAGAAATATGGTAGATTGCCACTAGTCCAACAAAATCAGAATTTTTATGCCGCTTTATAAAAAAGAGATACGAAATATTGCCTGGCTCGCAAGGTTAACCATAGAAGATCAGGCTATAGCCGATTATACAAAAGATCTGGCTGATATCCTTGCTCTGGTCGAACAAATGCTGGCAGTCGACACATCTGCTATTGAACCGCTGGCGCATCCGCTGGAAATCGATACTCAGTTCCGGCCTGACGTGGTAAATGAGGAAGACCGGCGAGATAATTTTCAGAAAATCGCCCCCCTGACAGAGGACGGTTATTACATTGTTCCCAAATTCATAGAATAGCGTATCCATCAAGGAGATAGTTTTTAACATGTTTGGATATACGCTGGCGGAATTATCCCGCTTGTTGCACAGGCGGGAAATCAGCAGTACAGAGCTTGTCGGAGCCTGTTTGGAGCGGGCTGAAAAATTTAATAACGACCTGAACTGTTTCATTTCACTGTTTCCCGAATATGCGCTGGAGCAGGCGAGAGCAGCGGACAGGTTAATCACCGCCGGCGGGGCAGGGCCGCTGACAGGTCTGCCCATTGCCCACAAAGATATTTTTTGTACTGCGGGTTTCAAAACCAGTTGTGCATCAAAAATGCTGGACAACTTCGTTGCCCCCTACGATGCCAGCGCCACCTATAGACTCAACTCGGCCGGAAGCATCATGATGGGAAAGACCAATATGGATGAATTTGCCATGGGATCATCCAGTGAAACCAGTTTTTACGGCCCCGTCAGAAATCCGTGGGATATGAACCGGGTTCCGGGCGGTTCTTCAGGGGGGTCTGCCTGTGCGGTCAGCGCCAGAGTCGTGCCGGCGGCAACTGCAACGGATACGGGAGGTTCGATCAGGCAACCTGCGGCATTATGCGGCGTGACAGGATTGAAACCCACTTATGGACGTGTATCCCGTTATGGCATGATAGCGTATGCTTCCAGCCTCGACCAGGGCGGCCCTATCACTCAAACTGCACAGGATGCGGCCTTGTTGCTGGCTGCCATGTCCGGGTTTGACCCGAAGGACGCAACCAGCGCCAATGTCCAGGTCGATAATTACCTGGATGTGCTGAACAATGAAATCAAGGGGCTGAAAATCGGTCTGCCCAGGGAATACTTTTCCCACCAACTGGAACAGCCTGTTACGGACGCGCTCACTGCCGCGTTGAATTTACTTGAACAGGCGGGCGCATCGATTATCGATATCGAATTACCCCACACCGAATTGTCCATCCCGGTCTACTACGTGATAGCCTCGGCTGAATGTTCGTCAAACCTGTCCCGTTATGACGGCGTGCGCTTCGGCCATCGTTGCGCTGATCCTGAGGATATCAACGACCTGTTTTCCCGCACCCGCGGCGAAGGTTTCGGCAATGAGGTCAAGCGCAGGATAATGATCGGGACTTATGTGTTGTCAGCGGGGTATTACGATGCTTATTATCTTAAAGCGCAACGGTTGAGACGTTTGCTGCGTGATGAATTCCGCGCCGCGCTGGATCGGGTTGACGTCATCATAACGCCGACGACACCGTCAACCGCGTTTCCCCTGGGTTCCCGAATCGATGATCCGGTATCCATGTACCTGTCCGATATATATACCGTATCCGTCAATCTTGCCGGATTGCCGGCCATTTCAATCCCGGCCGGGTTCAGTAATGGCCTGCCGATAGGCATGCAGATTATCGGAAATTATTTCCATGAAGCCAGGCTGTTGAACATCGCTCATCAGTATCAGCGAATGACTGACTGGCATAAACAGATACCCGAGCGCCTGCAATAATCATGCAATGGGAATCCGTCATCGGCCTTGAAATGCACGTGCAGCTGGCCACCCGGAGTAAAATATTCTCGGGTGCAGCCAATCGGTTTGGAGCAACCGCGAACACCCTGGCATGTGCCGTTGACCTGGGACTTCCCGGCGTGTTGCCGGTCATCAACAAGGAAGTGATACGGATGGCGGTCAAATTCGGCCTCGCGATCGATGCTGTTATTGCAAAACGGTCCGTCTTTGCAAGAAAAAATTATTTTTACCCGGACCTGCCCAAAGGCTACCAGATCAGCCAGTATGAATTGCCGATCGTAAGCTCGGGTAAAATACAAATTCAGTATGACGGCACAACCAGGGAAATCGGTATCACCCGGGCGCACCTGGAAGAAGACGCCGGTAAATCCATCCATGAGGGTTTTGCCGGTTTTACCGCGATTGACCTGAATCGGGCCGGTGCGCCACTGATCGAGATCGTATCCGAACCGGAGTTGCGGTCCGCCGCGGAGGCGGTCGTGCTGATGAAAAAAATCCATTCCCTGGTTCGTTACCTGGAGATCTCCGACGGGAACATGCAGGAGGGCTCATTCCGCTGTGATGCGAACATTTCGATCAGGCCCGAAGGTGAAACCAGGTTGGGAACCCGCGCAGAAATAAAGAATATCAATTCCTTCCGCTTTGTTGAGCAGGCAATAAATTATGAAATCAGCAGGCAAATCAACCTTGTCGAATCCGGTAATGAGGTGGTGCAGGAAACCCGCTTGTTCGACTCGGGTAAAAATGAAACCCGTTCGATGCGGGGCAAGGAAGAAGCGAACGATTACCGCTACTTCCCCGACCCGGATCTGCCCCCTGTAGTGATTGATAATGACTACATCGAAGCTGTCAGGCAGCAACTGCCGGAGTTGCCGGAACAAAAACAACAGCGGTTCGTGGTAGATTTCGGCTTGTCGGAATATGACAGCGGCTATCTGGTCGCGAACAAGGACACTGCCGATTATTTTGAGGCTGCCGTAACCACCACTCAGGGTGAAGCCAAGCTGGTTGCAAACTGGATTATGGGCGAGTTGGGCGCCGCCTTGAATCGGGAAAATATCGGCATCAATGCCAGCAAGGTCAGTGCGGCAAGGCTGGCTGGACTGATAAAGCGCATTGCCGACGGCACCATCTCAAACAAAATCGCAAAACAGGTGTTTGAAGCCCTATGGCAGGGAGAGGGCAATGTCGATGACATCATTGAAAAACAGGGGCTGAAACAGCTTACCGACAGCGCTGAAATAGGATTGCTGGTGGATGCGGTCATCGCCGAAAACAGCGCTCAAGTGCAACAATACCACAACGCCGCAGCGGATAAACGGGAGAAAATGATCGGCTACTTCGTGGGGCAGGTAATGAAAAAATCCAAAGGCAAGGCCAACCCGAAACAGGTCAACCAACTGCTGTCGGAGCGACTATCGTAAACCGCAGAGATCTCTGCCACCCGGCTTCGGCGGTATATTGCATTGCCGGAATGGCCGGGTCGGTAATGGCGCCGATAACGATGTATGGGCAAACATCGCCCTGATATTTGAGGGGTATTATTGTTTCCCACAAGGCTCCCATCGTGTGTTTTATCTCATTCGTGACAATGAGATTGATATTATCGGTATTCCCCATAAGGAAATGAACCGGGTTGCCCCGGTCGTTTTTTCACGGTTCCAATGGGCTGAAGCGGACCACGACTGCAGTGCAAGTCAGGTTAACGGCTGCCGGACCCGGCTCACACGATAAAGTCGTTGTCGGTCAGGCTGTGCAGCCCAACCAGGATCACCCTGAAGTCGGCCGCGCCGTCGCCGTTCAGATCGGCCAACACGTCGGTGTAGTCAGCGCCGGTGTTGCCGTCCGTGCCGGCGCCGCGCTGGCTATAGCGCACCTGCCCCGGTGTGTCGGTAAAGGCCGCCGTGCCGATGAAGGCCAGGTCGTTGCCCAGGCGGGCCAGGTACAGCCGGTCGCCGTCACCCCCCTCGCCTGAGAAATCCAGCACCTGGTCCGGGGTCGCCGGGGTCGAGTCGGCCGCGCTGATAAACCAGAAAATGTCCGCCCCCGACCCGCCGCTGAGCCGGTCGCTGCCGGCGCCGCCGTAGAGCACGTCGCGCCCGGCGCCCCCTACCAACCGGTCGTTACCGGCCAGGCCGTTCAGCTGGTTGGTGCCGTAGTCGCCTCGGAGCTCGTCGTCGTGCGCCGAGCCGATGACGCTCTCGATGCCGGTGAGCGTGTCGCCCTCGGCATCCCCGCCGGCGCCGGTGCCGAGCTGCACGTCCACCCGCACCCCGGCGGGTGAGTGCGCATACGACACCAGGTCGTGATGGGTCCCGCCGTCCAGCACGTCGGCGCCGCCACTGCCGTAGATGAGGTCCGCCCCGGCGCCGCCGGCCAGCGTGTCATTGCCGGCGCCGCCGTCCAGCACGTCGCGCCCGCCGTTGCCGGCCAGGGTATCGTCGCCGGCCCGCCCGCGCAGCGTGTTGTCGCCGGCATCGCCGCGCAGCGTATCGCCATGGGCCGAGCCGATGACATGCTCGATGCTGATGAACGTGTCACCGTCGGCATGGCCGCCGCTCGCCGTGCCGCGGCCCAGGTCCACCCGCACCCCGGCGTCCGAGTCGGTGTAGGCCGCGGTGTCCTCCCCGCTGCCCCCGTCCAGGGTGTCGGCGCCGCCCTGACCGGCCAGGACGTCCTTGCCGGCCAGGCCGCGCAGCACGTTGTCCTGGGCATCCCCGTGCAAGGCATCGTTACCCGCTGTCCCGACAATAGGCGCCGGCCCACTCGGCTCGGGCGGGGGCGCAGGGGGGTCGGCCGGTGCAGGGGGCGCGGCGCGCACCCCCCGCAGGTCATCCAGTGTCAGGCTGTGTAATCCGACCAGGGTGAGCTTGACGTTCGCTGTACCGTTGCCGTCCAGGTCCACCAGTACGTCGGTGTAATCATCACTGGTGTCGCTGCTTGTGCCCGCGCCGCGCTGCACGTAGCGCACCTCGCCCGCACTGTTGGAGAAGGCCGTTGTGCCGATAAACGTCAGGTTGTTGCCCAGGCCGGACAGGTCCAGTTGGTCACCGTCCCCGCCGTTGCCTGAGAAGTCCAGGATGCGGTCCGGGTTGGCCACGGTCGAGTCCGCCGCCGCCTTGTATTGAAAGGTGTCCGCCCCGGCCCCGCCTGTCAGGGTGTCGGCGCCGCCGGCCCCGCGTAAGGTATCATCCCCGGCACCGCCGTCCAGCCGGTTGGCGCTGCCGTTCCCGACCAGCACATCGGCCTGCGCCGAGCCGAGCACGTTCTCAACGCTGGCAATCGTGTCACCCTGGGCATCCCCGCCCGATACCGTGCCGGTAGCCAGGTTGACCGCCACCCCTGACGCCGAGCCGGCATAGGACAGCGTGTCGGTACCGCCTTCACCGTCCAGGACGTCCGCGCCGGCGCCGCCGGCCAGCACGTCGTCCCCCCAGCTGCCGTACAGGCGGTCAGCGCCCGCCTCGCCATACAGCCAGTCACTACCACCCAGTCCCACCAGCTTGTCATCCCCGGCGCCGCCCCACAGCCGGTTGGCACTGTCGTCCCCGCGCAGCACATCCGCGTGCGCGGAGCCGCGCAGGTGCTCAATGCTCGTCAGGGTGTCGCCCTGGGCATGGCCGCCCGTGGCCGTCCCGACGTCCAAGTCCACCTGCACCGCGGCGTCCGAGTCGGTGTAGGCCGCGGTGTCCGCCCCGCTGCCCCCGTCCAGGGTGTCGGCCCCGGCCTGGCCGTCTAGCACGTCGTTCCCGGCCAGGCCGCGCAGGACGTTGGCCTGGTCATCGCCCACCAACGTATCATCCCCGGTGTGCCGTCGATGTCCCGGGGCTTGACCACCGGGGCCGGCGGCGCCTGGACGCCCGGCAGGTCATCCAGTGTCAGGCTGTGTAATCCGACCAGGGTGAGCTTGACGTTCGCCGTACCGTCGCCGTCCACATCAACCAGCACGTCGGTGTAATCATCGCTGGTGTTACTGCTTGTGTCCGCGCCGCGCTGCACAGAGCGTACCTCGCCCGCACTGTTGGAGAAGGCCGTTGTCCCGATAAACGTCAGGTCGTTGCCCAGGCCGGACAGGTCCAGGTGGTCACCGTCCCCGCCACTGCCTGAGAAGTCCACAATCCGGTCCGGGTTGGTTACGGTCGAGTCCGTCGCGGCACTGTATTGGAAGGTGTCCGCCCCGCTGCCCCCGGTCAGGGTGTCTGACCCGGCGCCGCCGTCCAGCGTGTCCGCCCCGGGACCCCCCTCCAAGCGGTCCGCACCGGCCTGGCCCGCCAGTACGTCGTCACCGCCGTGCCCGCGCAGCGTGTTGGCGCCGCCCGCGCCGCGCAGTGTATCGTTATGGGCCGAGCCGCTGAGGTGCTCGATGCCGGTGAGCGTGTCACCCTGGGCATGGCCGCCGCTCGCCGTGTCAGTTCCCAGGTCCACCTGCACCGCCGCCGTGGAGTCGGTGTAGGACGCGGTGTCGGCCCCGGCCCCGCCGGCCAGGGTGTCGGCGCCGCCGCCCCCGCGTAAGGTATCCGCCCCGGCCCCGCCGTCCAGCCGGTTGGCGCTGCCGTTCCCGACCAGCACATCGGCCTGCGCCGAGCCGAGCACGTTCTCAACACTGGCAATCGTGTCACCTTGGGCATCACCCCCCGATACCGCACCGGTAGCCAGGTTGACTGCCACTCCTGACGCAGAGCCGGCATAGGACAGCGTGTCGGTACCGCCTTCACCGTCCAGCACGTCTGCGCCGGCGCCACCGGCCAGTACGTCGTCTCCCCAGCTGCCATACAGGCGGTCAGCGCCCGCCTCGCCATACAAGCGGTCATTACCTGACAGCCCCACCAGCTTGTCCGCCCCGGCGCCGCCCCACAACCGGTTGGCGCCGTCGTCCCCGCGTAACTCGTCCGCGTGCGCCGAGCCGCGCAGGTGCTCAATGCTCGTCAGGGTGTCGCCCTGGGCATGACCGCCCGTGGCCGTCCCGACGTCCAAGTCCACCTGCACCGCGGCGTCTGAGTCGGTGTAGGCCGCCGTGTCCGCCCCGCTGCCCCCGTCCAGGGTGTCGGCCCCGGCCTTGCCTTCAAGGACGTCGTTGCCGGCCAGGCCGCGCAGTATGTTGTCCTGGTCATCGCCCACCAACGTATCATCCCCCGGTGTGCCGTCGAGGTCCCGGGGCTTGACCACCGGGGCCGGCGGCGCCTGGACGCCCGGCAGGTCATCCAGTGTCAGGCTGTGCAGCCCGGCCAGGGTCACTTTGACGTTCGCCGTGCCGTTGCCGTTCAGGTCCACCAGTACGTCGGTGTAATCATCGCCGGTGTTGCCCGTGTCCGTCCCGCGCTGCACAGAGCGTACCTCGCCCGCACTGTTGGAGAAGGCCGTTGTGCCGATGAAGGTCAGGTCGTTGCCCAGGCCGGATAAGTCCAGGTGGTCACCGTCCCCGCTACTGCCTGAGAAGTCCACAATCCGGTCCGGGTTGGTTACGGTCGAGTCCGCCGCGTTGCTGTAGTGGAAGGTGTCCGCCCCGCTGCCCCCGGCCAGGGTGTCTGACCCGGCGCCGCCGTCCAGCGTGTCCGCGCCGCTCCCCCCCTCCAGGCGGTCCGCGCCGGCCTGGCCCGCCAGCCCGTCGTCACCGCCGTGCCCGCGCAGCGTGTTGGCGCCGGGCGCGCCGCGCAGTGTATCGTTATGGGCCGAGCCGCTGAGGTGCTCGATGCCGGTGAGCGTGTCACCCTGGGCATGGCCGCCGCTCGCCGTGTCAGTCCCCAGGTCCACCTGCACCGCCGCCGTGGAGTCGGTGTAGGACGCGGTGTCGGCCCCGGCGCCCCCGGCCAGGGTGTCGGCGCCGCCGGCCCCGCGTAAGGTATCCGCCCCGGCCCCGCCATCCAGCCGGTTGGCACTGCCGTTCCCGACCAGCACATCGTCCTGCGCCGAGCCGAGCACGTTCTCAACACTGGCAATCGTGTCACCCTGGGCATCCCCGCCCGATACCGTACCGCTGGCCAGGTTGACCGCCACCCCTGACGCCGAGCCGGCATAGGACAGCGTATCGGTACCGCCTTCACCGTCCAGTACGTCTGCGCCGGCGCCACCCTCCAGTACGTCGTCCCCCCAGCTGCCGTACAGGCGGTCAGCACCCGCCTCGCCATACAAGCGGTCATGACCACCCAGCCCCACCAGCTTGTCATCCCCGGCGCCCCCCCACAGCCGGTTGGCACTGTCGTCCCCGCGCAGCACATCCGCGTGCGCCGAGCCGCGCAGGTGCTCAATGCTCGTCAGGGTGTCGCCCTGGGCATGACCGCCCGTGGCCGTCCCGGCGCGTAAGTCCACCTGCACCGCGGCGTCCGAGTCGGTGTAGGCCGCCGTGTCCTGGCCAGTACCCCCGTCCAGGGTGTCGGCCCCGGCCTTGCCTTCAAGGGTGTCGGCCCCGGCCAGGCCGCGCAGGACGTTGTCCTGGTCATCGCCCACCAACGTATCATCCCCCGGTGTGCCGTCGAGGTCCCGGGGCTTGACCACCGGGGCCGGCGGCGCCTGGACGCCCGGCAGGTCATCCAGTGTCAGGCTGTGCAATCCGACCAGGGTGAGCTTGACGTTCGCCGTGCCGTTGCCGTCCACATCCACCAGTACGTCGGTGTAATCATCACTGGTGTCGCTGCTTGTGGCCGCGCCGCGCTGCACAGAGCGCACCTCGCCCGCACTGTTGGAGAAGGCCGTTGTGCCGATGAAGGTCAGGTCGTTGCCCAGGCCGGATAAGTCCAGCCGGTCGCCGTCGCCGCCGTTGCCTGAGAAGTCCAGGATGCGGTCCGGGTTGGCCACGGTCGAGTCCGCTGTCGCACTGTATCGGAAAGTGTCTGCCCCACTCCCCCCGGCCAGGGTGTCTGACCCGGCACCGCCGTCCAGCGTGTCCGCGCCGGGACCCCCCTCCAGGCGGTCCGCGCCGGCCTGGCCCGCCAGCCCGTCGTCACCGCCGTGCCCGCGCAGCGTGTTGGCGCCGGCCGCGCCGCGCAGTGTATCGTTATGGGCCGAGCCGCTGAGGTGCTCGATGCCGGTGAGCGTGTCACCCTGGGCATGGCCGCCGCTCGCCGTGTCAGTCCCCAGGTCCACCTGCACCGCCGCCGTGGAGTCGGTGTAGGACGCGGTGTCGGCCCCGGCCCCGCCGGCCAGGGTGTCGGCGCCGCCGGCCCCGCGTAAGGTATCATCCCCGGCCCCGCCGTCCAGCCGGTTGGCGCTGCTGTTCCCGCGCAGCACATCGGCCTGCGCGGAGCCGAGCACGTTCTCAACGCTGGCAATCGTGTCACCCTGGGCATCCCCGCCCGACACGGCGCCGCTGGCCAGGTTGACCGCCACCCCTGACGCAGAGCCGGCATAGGACAGCGTGTCGGTACCGCCTTCACCGTCCAGCACGTCTGCGCCGGCGCCGCCCTCCAGTACGTCGTCCCCCCAGCTGCCGAACAGGCGGTCAGCGCCCGCCTCGCCATACAAGCGGTCATGACCACCCAGCCCCACCAGCTTGTCAGCCCCGGCGCCCCCCCACAGCCGGTTGGCACTGTCGTCCCCGCGCAGCACATCCGCGTGCGCCGAGCCGCGCAGGTGCTCAATGCTCGTCAGGGTGTCGCCTTGTGCATGACCGCCACTGGCAGTCCCGGCGCGCAAGTCCACCTGCACCGCGGCGTCCGAGTCGGTGTAGGCCGCCGTGTCCGCCCCGCTGCCCCCGTCCAGGGTGTCCGCCCCGGCCCTGCCGTCCAGGACGTCGTTGCCGGCCAGGCCGCGCAGGACGTTGGCCTGGTCATCGCCCACCAACGTATCATCGCCCGGTGTGCCGTCGATGTCCCGGGGCTTGACCACCGGGGCCGGCGGCGCCTGTACGCCCGGCAGGTCATCCAGTGTCAGGCTGTGTAATCCGACCAGAGTCACTTTGACGTTCGCCGTGCCGTTGCCGTCCACATCAACCAGTACGTCGGTGTAATCATCGCCGGTGTTGCTGCTTGTGTCCGCGCCGCGCTGCACGTAGCGCACCTCGCCCGCACTGTTGGAGAAGGCCGTTGTCCCGATAAACGTCAGGTCGTTGCCCAGGCCGGACAAGTCCAGTTGGTCACCGTCCCCGTCACTACCTGAGAAGTCCACAATCCGGTCCGGATTGGCCACGGTCGAGTCCGCCGCGGCCTTGTAGTGGAAGGTGTCCGCCCCGGCGCCCCCGGCCAGGGTGTCTGACCCGGCGCCGCCGTCCAGCGTGTCCGCGCCCGTACCCCCCTCCAGGCGGTCCGCGCCGGCCTGGCCCGCCAGCCCGTCGTCACCGCCGTGCCCGCGCAGCGTGTTGGCGCCGGCCGCGCCGCGCAGTGTATCGTTATGGGCCGAGCCGCTGAGGTGCTCGATGCCGGTGAGCGTGTCACCCTGGGCATGGCCGCCCGTGGCCGTCCCGGCGTCCAAGTCCACCTGCACCGCGGCGTCCGAGTCGGTGTAGGACGCGGTGTCCGCCCCGCTGCCCCCGTCCAGGGTGTCGGCCCCGGCTCTGCCGTCCAGTACGTCATTGCCGTCCAGGCCGCGCAGTGTGTTGTCCTGGGCATCGCCCACCAACGTATCATCGCCGGCCGTGCCGTCGAGGTCCCGGGGCTTGACCACCGGGGCCGGCGGCGCCTGGACGCCCGGCAGGTCCGCCAGTGTCAGGCTATGCAGCCCGACCAGGGTCACTTTGACGTTCGCTGTACCGTTACCGTCCAGGTCCACCAGCACGTCGGTGTAATCATCACTGGTGTCGCTGCTTGTGGCCGCGCCGCGCTGCACAGAGCGCACCTCGCCCGCACTGTTGGAAAAGGCCGTTGTCCCAATAAACGTCAGGTCGTTGCCCAGGCCGGACAGGTCCAGCCGGTCGCCGTCACCCCCCTCGCCTGAGAAATCCAGCACCCGGTCCGGGGTCGCCGGGGTCGAGTCGGCCGCGCTGATAAACCAGAAAATGTCCGCCCCCGACCCGCCGCTGAGCCGGTCGCTGCCGGCGCCGCCGTAGAGCACGTCGCGCCCGGCGCCCCCTACCAACCGGTCGTTACCGGCCAGGCCGTTCAGCTGGTTGGTGCCGTAGTCGCCTCGGAGCTCGTCGTCGTGCGCCGAGCCGGTGACGCTCTCGATGTTGGTGAGTGTGTCGCCCTCGGCATCCCCGCCGGCGCCGGTGCCGAGCTGCACGTCCACCCGCACTCCGGCGGGGGAGTGCGCATACGACACCAGGTCGTAATGGGTCCCGCCATCCAGCACGTCGGCGCCGCCACTGCCGTAGAGGAGGTCCGCCCCGCCGCCGCCGGCCAGCGTGTCATTGCCGGCGCCGCCGTCCAGCACGTCGCGCCCGCCGTTGCCGGCCAGGGTGTCGTCGCCGGCCAGCCCGCGCAGCGTGTTGTCGCCGGCATCGCCGCGTAACGCATCGCCGTGCGCCGAGCCGCGCAGATTCTCGATATTCTTCAGGGTGTCGCCCTGCGCATGACCGCCCGTGGCAGTCCCGGCGCGCAAGTCCACCTGCACCCCAGCATCCGAGCCCACATACAACACCGTGTCACTGCCCGGCCCACCGTCCAACTCGTTCGCCACCGCATTCGCAATCACCTGATCATCGCCCTGACCCGCAATCAGATTCTCAATCACCGTGTCCCGCGCTATCCGCCAGTTGCTCTTCAGTCCGTACACGTCCGAGATGCCTTCCGGACGCAAGTCCACCCGCTGGTCCGCCTTGTCCGTGCGCAGGTCCAGCCGGTCCTCCCCGCCGCTGTCGAACAACGTCAGTGTCACCGGCACAAGCTCACCGTCTTGCTCGGCGATTGCCGCGAAGACCTGCCCCAGGTAGCCGTCGACGTTGGACTGGTAGCCATACACGGTGTCCCCGGGGTTGGTCTCGGGGGCGCCGTACTTCTTCTGAATCGCCAGGATGTCCGCCATCATTGGCGTGATCGGCACGACCTTGCGTTCATCGAGATACGACATGATCGACGTCTGGTAGGAGTCAACCTCATACAGATCATACGTAGCAGAGCCCTGGTAGTTAAAGGCATGGTTCAAACCCAGCGCATGGCCAATCTCATGGAGATAGGTCATGAACGCCCAGCTGCCGAACCCGTCACCATACTTGTCTATCCAAGTCTTCGGCACGTTCACCAGGGCTGAGGTGAGCCCGTCGCTTGAAAAGGCGTAAGTCGTCCAGCCTCTCTGCCCTTCATCGTCAAATTTGATGTTGGCGCCGTCTTCCACTTCCCGGAAGGTCAGGTTCGCCACCGACTCCCAGGCCGCCAGGGCCCAGCGGGCGAGTTGCTGACCCGCGTCGGTCAGATCGGTGATGTCCACCGTGATCTCACCGCCGGGCTCAATCGAAAAGTACGTGTCCGTAGCATTGATGTAGTCGGCGATCTCGTTATAGGTGTTCGAGGCGAGCACGCCCCATTGGAGCAGCTTCTCCGCAACGGCCGGGGCGTTTTGAGAGTCTTGAGATTGGAATACTCGTTGGTCAGGAGTCATCTTCATGGATTACCTTCCTACGGGTTCAGTGAGCATAAATAGTATAGCAGGAAGTAATTACCATGAGCAAGCAATACACATCGCTGACAGGTGCTCCCGCTAAATCGAGGTCAATACAGTGATTATTGCCGGATTCGGGCATACTCTGACCATAAAGGAGCATGTTTCCTTGGGAGGGAGGGCGTCTCGCCCTCCACGAGGGCAGGATGCCCTCGAGCCCGGGAGTTAGCGGGAACTGTTGCACCACTGGTTGAAGCTGAACGAGACCATATCACATGAAGAAACAGGGTTATTCCAACATGGCCATTGTCCGGGACACGGGTCGGGCGTGCATCACGGTCAGACGGGACTTGCATCGCAACACCGGTCAACGCCTGCTTGGCAGGCAGGCGCAGCAGTTGGCGGTCACGCACCGCCCCTGGAACAACTGGATGCGCTCACCTCGGCAGCGGATAAATTTCTCGGCTGACCGTTTATTACCAAAGGCTGGCGGCAAAAAGACAAGCGAGGGCGTATCAAGCGCGTCCTGTTATGACAATATAGTGAGCAGATTATCATAACGTATTGACAGCAAACAACTATCCGATGACAACAAGCGAACTGAGATATACGGGCTAAGATGCCGGCAGGTGTTCCCGCTAACTCGAAGTCAATACAGTGATTCTTGCCGGATTCGAAGACAGCGGGGACAGATTTAAATCTGTCCCCCAGGAGTCACGGGCATTTTCCCCTGGGAGCGAGGGCGTCTCGCCCTCCACGAGGGCAGGATGCTCTCGATCCCGGGAGTTAGCGGGAACTGCTGAGATGCCGGGGGAAATCTGATCGGCATGATGTTATAAATTGCGATATGATTGGAAGAAAATGGAAGGGGAACTGTGAAAAAATTACTCCCTCCGGACGTCACCGGAAAACAATTTGCCCAGGCCCTGGCTGCTTTTCGTGAAGTGGTAGGCGATAACTGGGTGTTCGCCGATGAAACTGCTGAACTGATTAGTTATCGCGACCCCTACGCGATAGTTGATGAAGCCCATTTTCGCCCTTCAGCCTCCATTGCGCCGGACGGTGTGCAGGAGATTCAGGCTGTCCTGAAGATCGCTGATGACTTCAACATTCCTCTGTGGCCGGTTTCCTGCGGGAAAAACCTGGCCTACGGCGGCGCCGCGCCGCGTCTGCCGGGGAGCGTCGTGCTTGATCTCAAACGCATGAACCGGGTGCTTGAGGTCAATGAGCAGTTCGGCTACGCACTGGTTGAACCCGGGGTCAGTTTTTTTGACCTGTACAATTACATACAGGCGCGCGGCCTCAAGCTTTGGCTGGACGTACCGGATCCCGGTTGGGGCAGCGTGCTCGGAACGACCCTGGAACGGGGCGCCGGTTACACGCCTTACGGCGACCACTTCATGCGCCAATGCGGCATGGAGGTAGTGCTTGCCGACGGCGACGTAGTCCGCACGGGCATGGGTTCCATGCCGGGTAATAACACCTGGCAACTGTTCAAATACGGCTTTGGCCCGTATCATGACGGCATATTCACACAGTCCAACTACGGCATAGTCACCAAGCTGGGGGTCTGGTTGATGCCGGAACCCCCCGGCTATCGTCCTTACCTGATTACTTTTCAGCGGGATGAGGATATTGAACAGGCAGTGGAGGTCATCCGACCGCTCAAAGTCAACCTGGTGATACAGAATGCCGCGACCATACGCGACCTGCACCTGGTCGCATCACTGAATACCAGCAGGACGGAATATTATGACGGCCCCGTCCCGGACAGCATCCGTAAAAAGATCATGACCGACCAGGACATAGGCGCATGGAACTTTTATGCCGCGCGCTACGGCCCACCGAAAATCATGGATGCCCACTGGGAAATCATCCGGGATGCTTTTGCATCAATCCCCGGCGCAAAATTTTATTTTCCCGAAGATCGAAAAAACAAAAACGACGTCCTGCATCAGCGTGCCAAAACCATGGCCGGAATCCCGACCCTGACCAAATTCGGCCTGGTGAACTGGGTGGGTGGCGGTGGTCATATTGACTTCTCGCCGGTTTCCCCGACAACCGGTGCGGATGCCATCAAACAATTCAACATGGTGAAGCAGCGAGCGCATGAACACGGTTTCGATTACATGGGCGTGTTCATCGTCGGCTGGCGAGAGGTGCACCATATCTATACCCTGGTATTTGATAAGAATGACCCGGAAAAGAAACAGCGCGCCCATCAGTTGTTCGATATCCTGATCCGTGAGGCAGCGGCAGCCGGCTACGGCGAATACCGCACACACATCGCCTGAGCTTCTGGGTCGGACCGATATAATCTGTTGATTTTGCAGTATTGGGACTTGCGGTTTATTATCAGATAATGAAACTATAAAACCGCCCATTAGTGTCCCAACGATTAATCGAATAAAATCAACTGGTTAGGTGTATCGGGTTGTTTCATATTGTAATCAGTTTTGGTAAGTATATGATCCAGCGGCATTTTCTCAAAGACGGACACGCTCAAAATCTGTAATAGTGTGTAGAGACTAAGGGGGATATTGAGGCGTTTTTTGATAATGGCGACCAGGACATAGACCGTCACGGCGGTCCAGATTTGGGTTTTGACCGCGTGCTCGGCGGTGCCGTAGAAGGCGTTGATACGTAGAGGCTGCTTCATCCATTTGAAGAACAGTTCAACCTGCCAACGGCAGCGATACAGTTGGGTAATCGTGTGTGCAGGCAAGGTGAAGTGGTTAGTGAGGAAGACCAGTTGTCGGCCAGTTGCCGGGTCGGTCACTTTGACTCTGCGGAGTTTATCCGGGTAGTGTTTGGCCGCGTAGAAGCCGGTGAGGACGACGGTCTGGTGGCACTGGAGGCCGGTGTGTTTATCGACGGGGTGGGCATAGCGGCGGCGCTAACGCCAGTGGGCCTTGGCCCGGACGATGAAGCAGGCGGCGGCCTGCTGCAAGGTGTAGCGGCGGCGGCAGTCCAGGTGGCCGCGCTCCATGATGTAGCGGGCGCCGGCGTCGGGCAGTAGCAGGTCGAGGCCCTTGACAGCGTGCAGTTTGCCGTCAGAGAGGTGGATAAACGTGGGAATACTGCCCCGCAGGTCGAGTAGCGTATGCACTTTGACGGCGCCTTTGGTGGTACGGACGCGGGCCCAGGGAAAGACGGACAAGCACAGGTCGATGGGGGTGGCATCAAGGGCATAGACGGTGTGTGTGAGTGCGAGGCCGACGTCCTCGTCGAGAGACAGTTGTCGGGCGCTGTGGATTAAGGCGTGGGCGACGTCGGCGTAGATGCGCCCGTCGCGGGTCGGGTTGGCATGGGCCAAGGTGTTGCGTGAGACGGTGCCGCGCAAGCCCCTGTGGTACAACGTGTGGCGCTGTGCGCGCAGGCCGGCTTCGCTATCCCGCCGGCTCTCCCGGTAGGTGAGTTGAGCGAAGGCCAGACATAGGAATTGGTCGAGGCAGGTGACGCGTTTGACTTTGTGGTGGCCGCGATAACGCTGCACACAGCGTCGGAAGGTATGCCTGGGCAGATGGGCCATGACTTGAGAGACGATGACGTTGCCGGTATACATGGGGCAAAACTCCCTGGTAATGAATAGGAGTGAGCGCAGGACAGGCAGGCGCCGCCGAATTCAAGTCGATGACAGGCAAAAATGATTTGTTTATTAAGCTATATCAATAAGTTACAACTACCCAGGCCTCAAACGTTGGGACACTAGTGAAAACCGCCAACTGTTGAACGTAAACGAGATCACGATTATCTTTTACCTGTAATCATGACCGTTGAGCGTGGAGGAAAGCTGATGAATATTCATAGATTACTGCTACTAATCATCTTGTTGTGTGCATCTTCATCATGGGCCGGGGAAAAACGTCATGGCCCCAAGGCCCTTGAAATCAGGGTGAGTCTCGGCACCGCTGCTGAGGAAATGAACCGGATTGCCCCGGTCGTTTTTTCACAGCTCCAATGGGCTGAAGCGGACCACGACCGCAGCGCGGGTCACGTTGACGGCTGCCGGACCCGGCTCACACGATGAAGTCGTTGTCGGTCAGGCTGTGCAGCCCAACCAGGATCAGCATGAAGTCGGCCGCGCCGTCGCCGTTCAGATCGGCCAACACGTCGGTGTAGTCATCGTCGGTGTTGCCGCCCGTGCCGGCGCCGCGCTGGCTATAGCGCACCTGCCCCGGTGTGTCGGTAAAGGCCGCCGTGCCGATGAAGGCCAGGTCGTTGCCCAGGTCGGACAGGTCCAGCCGGTCGCCGTCATCCCCCTCGCCTGAGAAATCCAGCACCCGGTCCGGGGTCGCCGGGGTCGAGTCGGGCGCGCTGATAAACCAGAAAATGTCCGCCCCCGACCCGCCGCTGAGCCGGTCGCTGCCGCCATCGCCCTTCAGCCTGTCGTCCCCGGCGCCGCCGTCCAGCGTGTCATCACCGCCCCCGCCATACAGCATGTCGCGCCCGCCCTGCCCCACCAACCGGTCGTTACCGGCCAGGCCGGACAGCAGGTTGTTGCCGTAGTCGCCCCGGAGCTCGTCATCGTGCGCCGAGCCGATGACGCTCTCGATGCTGGTGAGCGTGTCGCCCTCGGCATCCCCGCCGGCGCCGGTGCCGAGCTGCACGTCCACCCGCACCCCGGCGGGTGAGTGCGCATACGACACCAGGTCGTGATGGGTCCCGCCATCCAGCACGTCGGCGCCGCCACTGCCGTAGAGGCGGTCCGCCCCGGCGCCGCCGGCCAGCGTGTCATTGCCGGCGCCGCCGTCCAGCACGTCGCGCCCGCCGTTGCCGGCCAGGGTGTCGTCGCCGGCCCGCCCGCGCAGCGTGTTGGCGTTGCCGTCGCCGCGCAGCGTATCGCCATAGGCCGAGCCGATGACATGCTCGATGCTGATGAACGTGTCACCGTCGGCATGGCCGCCGCTCGCCGTGCCGCGGCCCAGGTCCACCCGCACCCCGGCGTCCGAGTCGGTGTAGGTCGCGGTGTCCTCCCCGCTGCCCCCGTCCAGGGTGTCGGCGCCGCCCTGACCGGCCAGTACGTCCTGGCCGGCCAGGCCGCGCAGCACGTTGGCCTGGGCATCCCCGTGCAAGGCATCGTTACCCGCTGTCCCGACAATAGGCGCCGGCCCACTCGGCTCAGGCGGGGGCGCAGGGGGGTCGGCCGGCTCAGGGGGCGCGGCGCGCACCCCCCGCAGGTCATCCAGTGTCAGGCTGTGTAATCCGACCAGGGTGAGCTTGACGTTCGCTGTGCCGTTGCCGTTCAGGTCCACCAGTACGTCGGTGTAATCATCACTGGTGTCGCTGCTTGTGGCCGCGCCGCGCTGCACGTAGCGTACCTCGCCCGCACTGTTGGAGAAGGCCGTTGTGCCGATAAACGTCAGGTTGTTGCCCAGGCCGGATAAGTCCAGGTGGTCACCGTCCCCGCCGTTGCCTGAGAAGTCCAGGATGCGGTCCGGGTTGGCCACGGTCGAGTCCGCCGCCGCCTTGTATTGAAAGGTGTCCGCCCCGGCCCCGCCTGTCAGGGTGTCGGCGCCGCCGCCCCCGCGTAAGGTATCATCCCCGGCACCGCCGTCCAGCCGGTTGGCACTGCCGTTCCCGACCAGCACATCGTCCTGCGCCGAGCCGAGCACGTTCTCAACGCTGGCAATCGTGTCACCCTGGGCATCCCCCCCCGATACCGTACCGGCAGCCAGGTTGACCGCCACCCCTGACGCCGAGCCGGCATAGGACAGCGTGTCGGTACCGCCTTCACCGTCCAGGTGGTCCGCGCCGGCGCCACCGGCCAGTACGTCGTTCCCCCAGCTGCCGAACAGGCGGTCAGCGCCCGCCTCGCCATACAAGCGGTCATTACCTGACAGCCCCACCAGCTTGTCCGCCCCGGCGCCGCCCCACAGGCGGTTGGCGCTGTTGTCCCCGCGCAGCACATCCGCGTGCGCCGAGCCGCGCAGGTGCTCAATACCCGTCAGGGTGTCGCCCTGGGCATGACCGCCACTGGCCGTCCCGGCGTCCAAGTCCACCTGCACCGCGGCGTCCGAGTCGGCATACGACGCGGTGTCCGCCCCGCTGCCCCCGTCCAGGGTGTCGGCCCCGGCCTTGCCTTCAAGGACGTCGTTGCCGGCCAGGCCGCGCAGTGTGTTGTCCTGGGCATCGCCCATCAACGTATCATCCCCCGGTGTGCCGTCGAGGTCCCGGGGCGTGACCACCGGGGCCGGCGGCGCCTGGACGCCCGGCAGGTCATCCAGTGTCAGGCTGTGTAATCCGACCAGAGTCACTTTGACGTTCGCCGTGCCGTTGCCGTTCAGGTCCACCAGTACGTCGGTGTAATCATCACTGCTGTCACTGCTTGTGCCCGCGCCGCGCTGCACAGAGCGCACCTCGCCCGCACTGTTGGAGAAGGCCGTTGTCCCGATAAACGTCAGGTCGTTGCCCAGGCCGGACAAGTCCAGCCGGTCGCCGTCCCCGTCACTCCCTGAGAAGTCCAGGATGCGGTCCGGGTTGGTTACGGTCGAGTCCGCCGCGGCACTGTAGTGGAAGGTGTCCGCGCCGCTCCCCCCGCCCAGGGTGTCGGCGCCGCCGCCCCCGCGTAAGGTATCATCCCCGGCACCGCCGTCCAGCCGGTTGGCACTGCCGTTCCCGACCAGCACATCGTCCTGCGCCGAGCCGAGCACGTTCTCAACGCTGGCAATCGTGTCACCCTGGGCATCCCCCCCCGATACCGTACCGCTGGCCAGGTTGACCGCCACCCCTGACGCCGAGCCGGCATAGGACAGCGTGTCGGTACCGCCTTCACCGTCCAGGTGGTCCGCGCCGGCGCCGCCGGCCAGTACGTCGTCCCCCCAGCTGCCGTACAGGCGGTCAGCGCCCGCCTCGCCATACAAGCGGTCATTACCTGACAGCCCCACCAGCTTGTCCGCCCCGGCGCCGCCCCACAGGCGGTTGGCACTGTTGTCCCCGCGTAGCACATCCGCGTGCGCCGAGCCGCGCAGGTTCTCAATACTCGTCAGGGTGTCGCCCTGGGCATGACCGCCCGTGGCCGTCCCGACGTCCAAGTCCACCTGCACCGCGGCGTCCGAGTCGGTGTAGGCCGCCGTGTCCGCCCCGCTCCCCCCGTCCAGGGTGTCGGCCCCGGCCCTGCCGTCCAGGACGTCGTCCCCGGCCAGGCCGCGCAGGACGTTGTCCCGGGCATCGCCCACCAACGTATCATCCCCCGGCGTGCCGTCGAGGTCCCGGGGCTTGACCACCGGGGCCGGTGGCGCCTGTACGCCCGGCAGGTCATCCAGTGTCAGGCTGTGTAATCCGACCAGGGTCACTTTGACATTCGCTGTACCGTTGCCGTTCAGGTCCACCAGTACGTCGGTGTAATCATCGCCGGTGTTGCCCGTGTCCGTCCCGCGCTGCACATAGCGCACCTCGCCCGCACTGTTGGAGAAGGCCGTTGTGCCAATAAACGTCAGGTCGTTGCCCAAGTCGGATAAGTCCAGTTGGTCGCCGTCGCCGCTACTCCCTGAGAAGTCCAGGATGCGGTCCGGGTTGGTTACGGTCGAGTCCGCCGCCGCCTTGTAGTGGAAGGTGTCCGCCCCGCTGCCCCCGTCCAGGGTGTCTGACCCGGCGCCGCCGTCCAGCGTGTCCGCGCCGGGACCCCCCTCCAGGCGGTCCGCGCCGGCCTGGCCCGCCAGCCCGTCGTCACCGCCGTGCCCGCGCAGCGTGTTGGCGCCGGGCGCGCCGCGCAGTGTATCGTTATGGGCCGAGCCGCTGAGGTGCTCGATGCCGGTGAGCGTGTCACCCTGGGCATGGCCGCCTGTGGCAGTGCCCGTGTCCAGGTCCACCTGCACCGCCGCAGTGGAGTCGGTGTAGGACGCGGTGTCATCCCCGCTCCCCCCGGCCAGGGTGTCTGATCCCGCGCCGCCGTCCAGCGTGTCATCCCCGGCGCCCCCCTCCAGGCGGTCCGCGCCGGCCTGGCCCGCCAGCCCGTCGTCACCGCCGTGCCCGCGCAGTGTGTTGGCGCCGGCCGCGCCGCGCAGTGTATCGTTATGGGCCGAGCCGCTGAGGTGCTCGATGCCGGTGAGCGTGTCACCCTGGGCATGGCCGCCGCTCGCCGTGCCGCTCCCCAGGTCCACCTGCACCGCCGCATTGGAGTCGGTGTAGGACGCGGTGTCCGCCCCGGCCCCGCCTGTCAGGGTGTCGGCGCCGCCGGCCCCGCGTAAGGTATCATCCCCGGCACCGCCGTCCAGCCGGTTGGCACTGCCGTCCCCGACCAGCACATCGGCCTGCGTGGAGCCGACCACGTTCTCAATACTGGCAATCGTGTCACCCTGGGCATCCCCGCCCGATACCGCACCGGTAGCCAGGTTGACCGTTACCCCTGACGCAGAGCCGGCATAGGACAGCGTGTCGGTACCGCCTTCACCGTCCAGCACGTCTGCGCCGGCGCCACCGGCCAGTACGTCGTCTCCCCAGCTGCCATACAGGCGGTCAGCGCCCGCCTCGCCATACAAGCGGTCATTACCTGACAGCCCCACCAGCTTGTCCGCCCCGGCGCCGCCCCACAGGCGGTTGGCACTGTTGTCCCCGCGTAGCACATCCGCGTGCGCCGAGCCGCGCAGGTGCTCAATACCTGTCAGGGTGTCGCCCTGGGCATGACCGCCCGTGGCCGTCCCGACGTCCAAGTCCACCTGCACCGCGGCGTCCGAGTCGGTGTAGGCCGCGGTGTCCGCCCCGCTGCCCCCGTCCAGGGTGTCGGCCCCGGCCTTGCCTTCAAGGGTGTCGTTGCCGGCCAGGCCGCGCAGGACGTTGGCCTGGTCATCGCCCACCAACGTATCATCCCCCGGCGTGCCGTCGAGGTCCCGGGGCTTGACCACCGGGGCCGGCGGCGCCTGTACGCCCGGCAGGTCATCCAGTGTCAGGCTGTGTAATCCGACCAGAGTCACTTTGACATTCGCCGTGCCGTCCCCGTCCACATCAACCAGTACGTCGGTGTAATCATCGCCGGTGTTGCCCGTGTCCGTCCCGCGCTGCACATAGCGCACCTCGCCCGCACTGTTGGAGAAGGCCGTTGTGCCAATAAACGTCAGGTCGTTGCCCAGGCCGGACAGGTCCAGCTTATCGCCGTCCCCGCCGTTCCCTGAGAAGTCCAGGATGCGGTCCGGGTTGGTTACGGTCGAGTCCGCCGCGGCACTGTATCGGAAGGTGTCCGCCCCGGTATCCCCATCCAGGCTGTCGGCGCCCCCGCCCCCGCTCAGGGTGTCCGCCCCGGGGCCGCCGCTCAGGAAGTCATTACCAACCCCGCCGTCCAGTACGTCGTTACCCGCGTTGCCGTACAGGCGGTCAGCGCCCTCCTCACCATACAGCTCGTCAGCACCATACCAACCCGCCATCCTGTCATCACCGGCGCCCCCGTCCAGCCGGTTGGCGCTGTCGTCCCCGTACAGCGAATCAGTCCGCGCAGAGCCGACCACATTCTCAACGTTGGCAAACGTGTCACCCTGAGCATCACCCCCCGACACCGTACCGTTACCCAGAATGACCACTACCCCTGACGCAGAGCCGGCATAGGACAGCGTATCGGTACCGCCTTCACCGTCCAGCACGTCCGCGCCGGCGCCCCCTTCCAGCACATCGTCCCCGGCGCCGCCGCGCAGCGTGTCGTCCCCCGTGCCGCCTGCCAGCCGATTGGCCTTGCCATCGCCCGTCAAACCGTCGTTATGCGCCGAGCCGATGATACTCTCGATGCTGCTGAGCCTGTCGCCCGCCGCATCGCCCCCTGAGCGCGCGCCGGTGTCCAGGTTCACCTGCACCCCAGCACCCGAGTCGGCATACGAGACGGTGTCGCCCCCGGCGCCGCCGTCCAGTACGTCCGCGCCGGCACCGCCCGCCAGCGTATCGTCCCCCGCCCGCCCGGCCAGCTCATCATCCCCACCGGCCCCGACCAGGTGGTCTGTCTCGTCACTCCCCCGCAGCACATCGCCCTGCCCCGAGCCGACAATCCGCTCAATATCAGTGAGCGCATCCCCGGCGGCATCGCCCCCCTGGAATGTCTGTGCCGCCAGGTCAATCCGTACCCCGACCGGGGAGCCCGCATACGAGGCAGTATCATACCCGGCGCCGCCCTTGAGCCGGTCCGCGCCGGCGCCGCCCTCCAGCACGTCATCGCCCACATCGCCAGCCAGCCGGTCATCACCGTCGCCACCCTCCAACTGGTCATCGCCGTCGCCACCGACCAGCCGGTCATCACCGTCGCCACCCTCCAACTGGTCATCGCCCGCATCGCCGGCCAGCCGGTCATGGCCCAACCGCCCCACCAACCGGTCGTCCCCGTCCGCGCCGGCCAACCAATCCCCCGCCGCACTGCCGGCCAGGTGGTCGGCATGGCGCGAGCCTTCAAGCCGCTCAATCGAGTTGAGGCGGTCGCCCACTGCATCGCCTCCCTGGAACGTGCCCGCTTCCAGGTCAATCTGCACCCCCACCGCAGAGCCGCTGTAAGACGCCGTGTCGGCCCCGGCCCCGCCGCCCAGCGTGTCGGCGCCAGCCCCGCCCACCAGCACGTCGTCACCCGCGTGACCGTACAGCCGGTCGTTACCCTCGCCCCCGTCCAGCGTGTCAGCGCCCGCTTTGCCGTACAACTCATCGTCCCCGGCCCCGCCCGCCAGCTGGTTGGCGCCGGTATCCCCGGTCAGCTTGTCGTCATGTGCCGAACCGATGAGGTGCTCGATGCCGGTGAGCGTGTCGCCCTCGGCATCACCCCCCGACACCGCCCCGCTACGCAAGTTCACCTGCACTCTCGCATCGGAGTCAGCGTAGGATGCCGTGTCCGCTCCGGCCCCGCCGCCCAGCGTATCGGCGCCGGCCCCACCCGCCAGCACATCGTTGCCGGCCCCGCCGGCCAGCATGTCATCCCCGGCCCCGCCAGCCAACACATCGTTGCCGCCGCCGCCGGCCAGCCGGTCGTTGCCGCCGCCGCCGCCCAGCTGGTTGGCGTCCGCATCCCCCGTCAGCGTGTCGGCATAGGCCGAGCCGATAAGGTGCTTGATGCTGATGAGCGTGTCGCCCGCAGCATGACCGCCTGACACCACCCCGCTGTCCAGGTTCACCTCCACCCCGATGTCCGAGCCCCGGTAGGCCGCACTGTTCTCCCCACTGCCGCCCTCCAGCGTGTCCGCCCCGGCGCCTCCGTCCAGGGTGTCCGCGCCGCGCCCTCCGCGCAACCGGTCCGCGCCCTCGTGACCGTACAGCCGGTCGTTACCCGCGCCCCCGTCCAGCGTGTCCGCGCCCGCGTTGCCGTACAACGCATCGTCCCCGGCGCCACCCGACAACCGGTTGGCGCTGCCGTCACCGCGCAACTCATCAGCGTGTGCCGAGCCCACCACGTGCTCAAAGTTTCTGAGCGTGTCGCCCTGAGCATGACCGCCGGCACCTGTCCCCGCCTCCAGGTCCACCCGCACCCCGGCATCCGAGCCCACATAGGATACCGTGTCACTGCCCGGGCCACCGTCCAACTCGTTCACCGCCGCATTCGCAATCACCTGGTCATCGCCCTGACCGGCCACCAGGTTCTCAATCACCGTGCCCCGCGCTATCAGCCAGTTGCCCTTCATCCCGTACACGTCCGAGACGCCCTCCGGACGCAGGTCCACCCGCTGGTCCGCCTCGTCCGTGCGCAGGTCCAGCTGGTCTTTCCCGCCGCTGTCGAACAGCGTCAGTGTCACCGGATGATCGAGCTTACTCGCTTGCCCGGTGAGTGCCGCGAAGACCTGCCCCAGGTAGCCGCCGACGTTGGACTGGTAGCCGTACACCGTGTCCCCGGGGTTGGTCTCGGGGACGCCATACTTCTTCTGAATCGCCAGGATGTCGGCCATCATCGGCGTGACCGGATAGGCGTAGCTTGCATCGATGTCGGTATTCCCGTTTTGGTCGAAGTACGACATGACCGACGTCTGGTAGGAGTCAGCCTTATACAGGTTGTCAACCCCGTACGTAGCATCGCCATCGTAGTAACCGGTATGGCCCAAGCCCAGCGCATGGCCAATCTCGTGGAGGTAGGTATTGAACGTCTCGCTGCCGAGACCGTCACCATACAAGCGGAGCATCGTCTGCCCCACATTTACCTTGACCGAGAGGAACCCGCCGCCCCCCGCCTTAACGAGGTTCGCCCGGCCACCCGGGGACTCATCGTCGAAGGTGATTTTAGCGTCCTTTTCCACTTCCCGAAAGGTCAGGTTCGCCACCGACTCCCAGGCCTCGAAGGCCCACCGGGCGAGTTGCTGGCCCGCAGCGGTCAGACCGGTGAGGTTCACCGTGATCTCGCCGCCGGGCTCAATCGGAAAGTACCTGTCCGAAACATTGATATAGTCGGCGATCCAATCATAGGAGTCCGAGGCCAGTACGCCCCATTGGGGCAGCTTCTCCGCAGCGGCCGGGGCGTTTTGAGAGTCTTGAGAACCTTGAAAGCCTTGAGAGCCTTGAGATTGGGATACTCGCTGTTCCAGGTTCACTGCCGAACAGCTGCTGCAGCAACAGGATTGTGCGTGTTCCGGGCCTGTCGGACCGGGGTCAGGGATTATCTTCATAGATTGCCTCCTGGTTCAGTGCTCAATGGTAGCTGGGTTCGCCCCCTGGGGTGCTTGTGTTGATACGGAATGATAATCTGCCCCGGGCATAATCGCAACTCACCCCCTATGGACTATGAATTACCGACCTGCCTGCTGGCGCAACAAATCCATCTGGAATGGATTTGGACACTCGAAGATTGCCCGAAGGGGGCGCTCCAGAGCCTGCCCCCCTGCTTACAACCGCAGGGGCAGGCTCTGTATGGAGTTGAGCAGGGGGATGGAGCGCAGCAAAAAGACAAGCAAGACAAATCGGCAGGATAGCCGATTTGCACGGCAACAGCCGCCCGCAGGGTTGCGTACATGGATGTGCGCAATGAACGCATCAAGCGCAGTCTGTTATGGCTGGATGATGAACACATTAGGATATTTGGGGTCAGCGTAAAAATACAGTCAGTTTGGCAAGTGATAGTGGCTTGTTGTTGAGTATTTTTACGCTGACCCCAAATATCCAAACCTATATCCGTCGACAACACCTGGACACTGCACAGACAGCAGTCCCCGCTAACGTGACAATACGATTTTAATACTGTTGAGTGTGGGATTGTTGCACCGGGTTAAAGCCAATTATGCAGTCTCCCGGAGCGTCAGGCCCAACTCCTCGATCATCCTGTCGCGCATGATGAACTTCTGTGCCTTGCCGGTGACCGTCATGGGGAACTCCTCGACAAATCGGACATAATACGGCACCTTGTTGTAGGCGATCTTATCTTTGCAGAACGCCTTGATCTCTGCCTCGCCGGCCTCCTGTCCCTGCTTCAGCTTTATCCAGGCGCAGAGTTGCTCACCGTACTTATCGTCCGGAACGCCGAATACGGATACGTCCTGTATCTTGTCGTGGCCATACAGGAATTCCTCGACTTCGCGGGGGTAGATATTCTCCCCTCCGCGTATCACCATGTCTTTCACGCGCCCGACAATATTGCAATAACCTTCCGCATCGAGGGTGGCCAGGTCGCCGGTATGCATCCAGCCGACTGTGTCAACGGCTTCCCCGGTCTTGTCCGGGTCATCCCAGTAACCTGACATGACGTTATAGCCCCGGGTACACAGTTCTCCTTTCTCACCTATGGGTACCGTGCGTCCTGCCTGGTCGATGATCTTCACCTGCACGTGGGGGTGAATACGGCCTACGGTGGATACCCGGCGTTCCAGCGGATCGTCGGTGCTGCTTTGGAAACTGACCGGGCTGGTCTCCGTCATACCGTAAGCGATGGTGATCTCGCTCATGTTCATCTCGGCGACGACCCGTTTCATGACTTCGATGGGGCAGGACGACCCGGCCATAATACCGGTACGCAGGCTGGAGAGGTCATAATCCGGAAAGTCCGGCAGGTCCAGTTCGGCGATAAACATGGTAGGAACACCGTACAAGGCAGTACACCTTTCCTCGCTTACCGCTGCCAGGGTCAGTGCAGGGTCAAAACCGTCATTCGGTATGACCATGGTGGCGCCGTGAATGGTACAGTTGAGGTTGCCCATCACCATGCCGAAACAGTGATAAAACGGCACCGGGATACACAGCCTGTCCCATTCGGTGAACTTCATGGCTTGGCCTACAAAATAGCCGTTATTGAGTATATTGAAATGGGTCAGAGTGGCGCCCTTGGGCGACCCGGTCGTGCCACTGGTGAACTGGATATTGATGGCGTCGTCAGGTTGCAGCAGGGAGAACAGTTCCTTCAGCTTCTGTTTTTCGGCAGTGCCGCCCATTGCGGGTAGTGCATTGAAGTTATAACAGCCGGGTGTTTCTTCCTCCCCCAGCCGGATGACTGTTTTCAGGTGGGGCAACCTGCTGGAAGACAATCGTCCCGGACCGGTTGAATTCAACTCAGGCGCCAGCTCTGCCAGCATGGCAAAGTAATCACTGCTCTTGAACCTGGAGGCGGTTACCAGCCCCTTACAGGAAACTTTGTTCAAAGCAAACTCGAGTTCATGACTGCGGTATGCCGGATTGATGTTCACCAGGATAAGGCCGGCCCTGGCCGTGGCAAACTGGGTGAGCACCCATTCGGCGCAGTTGGGCGCCCAGATTCCGATCCGGTCACCGGGAGCAAACCCCAGGGCAATTAACCCGGCCGCCAGATCATCCACGCGCCGCAGCAACTCCGTGTAGGTCCAACGAATATCCTGGTGACGCACAACCAGGGCCTCCCGCTGCGGAAACGTCTCCGCAGCAGATTGCAAGGCATTGCCGATGGTCTGGTAGATCAGCGGTTTGTTGCCGGTGCCGTTGACAAAGCTGAGCCCTGTATTCATCTGGCGGTAATCAAGCGACCGGGTCAATGACCTTCAAGAAAGTGAACTTCAGAAAATCCCGGTCGTGTGTATAAATGGTACGAATGTCGTGGATATGCATCATAGCGGCAAGGTGCGCGTCAGGCACGAGATTGCCGCGTACAGTAACCCCTGCAACGATTTCACGGAAACTGGTCAGAAAATCCTCATTTTCCACCACGACTCGGCACCGCGACATTTGCATCAAGTGGGCAATATTGTCGATTGCCTCCTGCGGACTCATGGGGTCATCGAACACCCTCGGATGAGTCGCCAGTCGGACATAGCTCATGATGGTCGGCCACGTCAGGCATAAGATCTCCGGGTCCTTCGAACGATTACGCAGAAAGTCAGCCGCTGCCGCATGGAACGGTGAGGTCCGATCTGAGGCATAGAGCAGAATATTGACGTCTATCGTGTAGCTCAAAGGGAATCTTCATCAAGCAGCGCGTAAACGGCCTCCTTGTCAACAAGGTCTACGCGCACACGCATAGGTTTGCTGACCCATTCGAGCTCGGGATCAATTCCGCGCGACGGGCGTGTCTTAAGTGCCCCGGCCAGCAACCTGGAAACAAGCTCACCCAGAGAACCGCCCTCTTTACTCTGGATCTTCTTCAGTTCCTCGAGAATCGGCGTTGCAATGTTGATGGTAGTACGCATGATGCGTGATGTTAGTCAACTGTACATCAGAGGTCAAGTATAAGTATAGGACAAGCGTCCTGACAGCCAGGGAGTGGGTTAGCCCGTATTTCTTACCAGTTCGCTTGTCGTCATCGGCTATTTGTTTGCTGTGGATATTTGGGGTCAGAGTAACATGATTTCAATATTCCTCCTCTACGGCCCGCCGAAAATCATGGACGCTCACTGGGAGATCATCCGGGATGCTTTTGCATCAATCACCGCTGCAAAATTTTATTTTCCCGAAGATCGAAAAAACAAAAACGACGTCCTGCATCAGCGCGCCAAAACCATGGCCGGGATCCCGACCCTGACCGAATTCGGCCTGGTAAACTGGGTGGGCGGCGGTGGCCATATTGATTTCTCCCCGGTTTCCCCGACAACCGGTGCGGATGCCATCAAACAATTCAACATGGTGAAGCAGCGGGCGCACGAACACGGTTTCGATTACATGGGCGTGTTCATCGTCGGCTGGCGAGAGATGCACCATATCTATACCCTGGTATTTGATAAGAATGACCCGGAAAAGAAACAGCGCGCCTATCAATTATTTGAAATCCTGGTCCGGGAAGCCGCTGAGGCCGGCTACGGCGAATACCGAACGCACATTGCCTTCATGGACCAGATAGCCGCCACCTACAACTGGAACGACAACTCCCTGGCGCGCCTGAACAACAAGCTCAAGGACGCGCTGGACCCGAACGGCATACTGGCGCCTGGCAAGCAGGGGATCTGGCCGAAATACCTGCGCGAGAAACAATGAAACAGCTCACAGCCATCATGATCACCCTGACCATGGTGCACCATCCACTCCAGGCGGCGGAAGTTACAACTGGAGAGAGGGTATTCCAACAGTGGTGTGTCCATTGTCACGGTGAAGACAACAGCGGTCCGGGCACCCTGCGCCTGACTTGGGACAAGGGCAAAGAGAAATCGTTGCTGACTGAACGGGACGATCTGGACCCGGAATACATCAGGTTAATAGTGCGCCGCGGTCTGGATGAAATGCCCTCATTCCGCATCACTGAGATCAGCGAAGCGGAAATGAATGCCCTGGCGGATTTCCTGGGCCGGTAAATCAGTCATGGTTACAAGAAGAAGAATATTACAGACTGCCGCACTGTCCATTATCGGTTCGGCTTTGCCTGCCCCAGTCGTTGCGAAAATTTTGCCGCAGGCGCCGGTCAAGGTTGTCTTTGAAAACAGCATAACGGAAAGCATCGCATTCAAGGATGCATTGAAGTCCCGGGCGTCCGCCATTCATGTCCTGAAACAGGACCCGGCAGAAACTTTCCGCGAACTATCCGGCCCGTGGGACGCAGATACGACCATACTCGGTTGCACTAAAGGCGCGGCCGCTTACGTATTGGGAGAACTGGCGCGGGGGCAGGGTGGCAAACTGCTGATGTTCGGCGAGCATCGTTACCTGCCGGGAGACAAAGTTGAACACTCTCTCCTGTTACAGGATGCAAGTACACAGATAATTAATCTCACAAACAACTGGAGCAGGGAAATGGCATCAGCGATTGATACGGAGCTATGTCCCGCGACGCCGGCGAAAAAGCAGGTAATCACACAGGAAATAAGCAGACCTGCAACCAGCCCCGATTATCTGGTTACCTGGGGCTTGTTTCCTTGACCCATATTTTCGCCATATACGCCTCGAATGACGCATTGATAAGTTCACATGTAGCTCCAGTACCGCAATGGCTCACTAATATAACGTTTGACAGAATGATGTATCAGTTAGTATTCTCTATCAGTAGCATCTAACCCCCCCCGGGACTATGCCGTTTACGGCTCCCCGGGGGCACTTCATTACAGATGATTATGGACAATCGACAAGACAGGGCTGTTTTCTTCATAGATGGAAATAACTGGTATCATGCCGCGAAGAAGATCAGAATTAACATTTCCGCGATAGACTATCGTAAATTTGCTCGAAAACTCTCCCAGGAACACCGCAAAGTCGTTGAAATAAGATATTACATCGGCAGGATATCAGGAGATTTAAATCTTTCCAGGAGTCAGGCAGTTTTTATAAGCGCGATCAAAAAGCAGGGTGTAAAGGTTATTTTGGGTCGCGTGGAAAAAAGACGGGTTCGACCTGAAAATAATCAACTCCAGAAAGAGCTAGGGGAACTTCTGTCTTCCCACGGGCATTTAATAAAGCATTCAGTTGTTTTGAATAAGCTGAAAAAACTCACACATCAGGAGACATATGATTTCTTATACAGAGAAAAGAGTGGATGTAAATGTTGCAGTTGATATGGTCTCAACAGCAATGAAAGGAGTGTTTGATGTGGCTTATCTCATATCTGCTGATGGCGATTTTATCCCGGCAGTTAAGGCAGTCAGGGAGACAGGCAAGAAGGTTTTTGCCGCTACTCCCGCCAGCGGATATGAGTTAAAAAAGGCTGTCAATAATTTCATCTATCTCAAACCGCAATGGTTTTCTGATGATATATTTCTGGTGAATCATAAAAGTAAATTCCTCAAATAATGAATGAAATATTCGGAAAGGTCTATGTGCTCAAGTTAGTGGCCGCCGAACAACAACTGCGCGTGGCCATCCGCTTACCAATAATAAAGGAAACAACAGAATTTGGAGATATTCAGATAACTAATGAGTCAGGCAGCAAGAAATAAGTATTGGAGAAAGTACAGCACAGCAGCGAATTTTTTAAAGCCTGCCGATCATGATTCTGAAAAAACACTCGGTAATTATGTGCATGTAATTGCCGAATTTGCCGGAAAAACGCGATATAGCAACACGTTTTTCCGGTAAACGGATATTACTATCTCGAACTGTACGCTGCTGAGTGACAGCTTTACCGCTTCAATGAAGTTTCAGTCGTGGTCGCGTACGTGACGCAAAGAATCTTGCGATGCTGAGATATATCGTTTTCGTTACACCATGTACCGACAACAGGTGCATCTGGTAGAGCGACAAGTAAGCCCAGCGCGCCAGGCGCCCCTCAAACGTTATGATGCCCAGGGCTTTTCCCATCAATGTGCCGACCGCAGAGTGGTCGGCGATCGACACCAGAGAACCCCGGTCTCTGTAGTTGAATTGCAGAAGCGGCTGATCGGCCAGACGGCGCTGCACCTGTCCGACCATAAAGGCGGCCTGCTGCGTTGCGGCCTGGGCGCGCGGGGGTACCGGCGTATTTGCGTCAGTCCAGGGACAACAGGCGCTGTCGCCAAGCACGAAGATATCATCGAACCCGGCAGCCCGCAAGGTTCTGTCGACCTTGATACGCCCAACCCGGTCGTGCTCAAATTGGCTGAGCGACTTGAGTTCCTCAGGCGCGGAAATGCCGGCGGCCCAGATCTTCAAATGCGCATCAACGGTCTGGTCATCATTCAGAATGATGCTGTGCTGAGTCAAGCGGGTCACGCGGCTGTTCAAAAATACGTTGATATCGAGCTTCTCAAGCTCGCGCCGGACCGCGCGCGACAGGCGTTCCGGCAACCCCGGCACAAGCCGGTCGCTTGCTTCGATAACGCTGATGCGGACGCGCTCGGGGGGTATGAGAGTGTCGAGGCCGTTATGCGTTGCTTCGCGTAGTTCAGCCGCCAACTCCACGCCAGTAGCGCCACCGCCGACGATGGCGATGTCGATTGAATTAGCGCCGTCCGGCAACGCGCCGCTGTCATACCGCAAACAAAGGTTCAGGAATTCGCGGTGCAGGCTTTGCGCCTGCTTTCGATTGTCCAGGAACAGGCAATTTTCAGTGACGCCTGGCACGCCAAGATCAGAGCAGACGCTGCCGATAGCCAGGACGAATGTGTCGTAAGACAAAGTGCGTCTTGGCGCGATGGGTTTTCCAACGTCATCAGTGACGGGGTCGAGAGTGACAACCTGTTTTTCAGTGTCTACCCCGGCGAAGTATCCGAGCTGGAATTCGTAGTTATTCCTCATCGAGTGCGACAGAAAACTGACCTCATCATCTCCGATGCCGCGGGAGCCTGCCGCAAATTCATGTAGTGACGGTTTCCAGACGTGGGTCAACGTAGCATCGACGAGCTTGACCGAAACATCCGGCCTGGAACGAACAGCCCGTCCCAGTTTTGTTGCCAGATGGATGCCGGCAACCCCGCCGCCGACAATGACAATATCGTGTCCGGATTGTCGTGCGACAGAAGATTTCGAGTTCATCTCAGGCGGCGACAGCCACCGAGGGCAGGCCGGACAGGGCCATAGCGAGTTCTTCCTCGGAATAGTCCTGGCCGTACAGCTTGCCGGCAAATGCCAGCGCCGATCCCCACTGGCCCGCGCCCGTTTCCGTGGTGATGCGCTTCACGCCTTCCTGCTTCGAATAAAACGCCTGGGCCACGGCGGTATTGGGCTTATGGGACCCTGCCGGACTCACACCCTCGTACTTGTAATAAATCCGCGCTGGCGTATCCAGGGCCTGTTCCAGCCGGCGCGCCCTGTACAGAGGTGATGGCCGCCATTGCTTGAGAATATCCCTTACCGGGTGAGGTATATCGATATAACGTTCGCTGCTGACTTCCTGTTCGATTACGGCCATCGGAAACAGCGGGGCGAGATCAGCCGGTGTGATGGGCTGACCCGTCCCGGGATGCAGTACCGGCGGCGGCGGTTCGGGTAAATCCGCGGCGATGTTATACCAGACTGTGGGAATGTCGGCTTCCTGTAACAGATATTTGATCATGTCGCTCATGTTCTGTATTCCTTACGTAGCCATTATAAAAGGTGCGTAGTGTGTCACAGGTGGTTGAGAAGGCAAGTCATAACGGTTGTACAGCCGCGTCATCCCGCTTACTTTGCTTACGCTTGCCTGTTGTGTTCTTGATCATTGTCATGAAGTTTCTGATGGTTATCCGTTTTATTTCCTCGATCTGGTTGGACCAGGACTTGTCTTTTCCCACGAAAATTGTCAGGCCTTCCATTGCCGCGCACATATACAGCGCCATCCGTTCAGCCTCTTTCCTGGTCAGTGTGGGGTTGATTTGCGGGATCAGTTCGTTCAACGGTAACCTGGCCTTTGCGTACAGGTCATCGATCAACTCGGCGATATAGGGATCATGGTTGCCCAATGCCCAGAGTTCCGGGAAGAAAATGGTGGTTTCCAGGGTATTCAGGTCTTCAATCCAGAATTTGAGGACGGCCAGCAGTTGTTTCTCGGGAGAATGTCCGGCGATTTGCCGGCGGCGTTCAAATTCTTCCAGGTAATGGTTGATGACGTATTCCAACAAATCCCGTAATAAATCTTCTTTGGTCCGGTAATAATAGTTGAGATTACCGATAGTGATACCGGCGCGTGCTGCGACTTTGCGCATGGTGAAGCCGCCGTAACCGGCTTCCATGAGCACCTCCCTGGCCGCATCCAGGATACTGATTAATCGGGTTATCCCTTTCTCGTGGGTAGCCGTTCCGGATCGGTTAAGGGCCTTGCGTTGTCGGATCAACATGAATGTCGGCGATTTGGATTTGCTGCAACTTTGCAAATTATTGCATAAGCCAGAGGATAAATTTTATAATTTTTTATTTTAGGACTATTGACCTATTAAGACGATTGTCCTAAAATTAGCTTTGTGTGCATGGATACATGCAGGTTTTATTATCGAATCAACATCCCAGGGGGTGTCCAATGGCAAAGAAAATCGTAATTGTCCTGATGAGTTTCGCTATTACCGGTCTGGTCAATGCCCAGGTTCTGGAAGAGATCATCGTCACCGCGCAGAAGCGTGAACAGAACATCCAGGACGTCGGCATCGCCATTACCGCGTTTTCCGGTGAGCAAATGCGTCAACTGGGTTACACCAACGCCCAGCAGATCACCGCGCTGGCGCCCGGAGTACATACCGTCCAACCCAACGGCGAAGCCAACTACGCCCTGGCAATCCGCGGCGCTGCCAACAGTGACTTCGTCGCCAACCAGGAAAGTCCCGTTTCCCTCTACGTGGACGAAGTGTATATCTCACAGATGTCCGGCGCCGGCTTCATGCTGTTCGACATGGAGCGGGTGGAGATCCTGCGCGGGCCGCAGGGCACTTTGTACGGCCGAAACGCCACCGGAGGTCTGGCCCACTTCGTAACCAATAAACCCGAGCAGGAATTCGGCGGTTACGGCCAGGTCACCGTCGGTGAGTACGACCAGGTGAAATTCCAGGGCGCCGTCAACGGCGCGTTGACGGAGGGGCTGTCTGCCCGTCTGTCAGTTTCCACACACCACAACAGTGGTTACGTGGAAAACCGCGTTGACCCGGATAACGACCTGAATAATGCCAACGACTATGCTGCCAGGGCGCAGTTCCTGTTCGAACCCAGCGAAGATTTCTCACTGCTGCTGAACGGCCGTTATTCACTGCAGGAGATTCGCACCGGGTTTTTTGAAAACGTAGCCGGCTCGGTCGGTGCTGACGGTAACGGCGTCAAGGAAAAGAATCGTTGTGGCGAGTTCACCAACTTCAACGGGTATTGTGATGCCGACCGCGATAACTATGCCGGCGATTATGACAAGCTGGGGCATAATGACCTGGAGACCTCTGGATTTACCGGCACCCTCAAGTGGAACCTGGGTGACAAGCTGCTGACTGTCATCATGGACCGCCAGAGTGTTGAACGCGATTACATCGAGGATTCCGATGCCAGCCCGCTGGCAGACTTCAACTTCTTTCTGAGTACGGACGCCGAACAGTGGTCCAATGAAATCCGTCTGAACGGAGAGACCGATGCACTGCGCTGGGTTGCCGGTTTTTATTACCTGAACATTGATATTGCCGATGCCAACGGCGCGGAGATCCCCCTGCTTGGCGTGGACCCGTCAGGCGCATCCGGCACGGATGGCCTGGGTAACTATGCCGGCCTTGACAGTCCGTATACACAGGAGAAAGACTCATGGTCACTGTTCGGACAGCTTGAATACCAACTCGGTGACCAGTTTACCGTGATTGGCGGTTTTCGCTGGATTGATGAGCAGGTTGATTACGGCTATGAAAACAATTTTGTTGCGTTTTTGAATAACGGCAGCGTGGAACGTAACGGCAATCCGAATATCCTGGATTCTCTGGGTGGATTCAGCGGCGAGTATAATGAAGGTCTCTGGTCGGCAAAAGTCGAGCTTGACTGGCAACCCAATGATGACTGGCTGGTTTATGCCAGTTGGAACAGGGGAGTAAAAGGTGGCGGTTTCAATGCGCCGCTGGAAGCCTACCTGGTAGCCGACCCCGGCACGCCTGAGTACGATGCGCAATTCCAGTTCAATGAAGAAGAACTGAATGCCTTTGAGATCGGCTTCAAGTCCTCCCTGCTTGACGGCCAGGCGCGTCTTAATGTCTCTGCCTATTACAATGATTATAAGGACTTTCAGGCATTCACCATCGTTGGTCTTGCTACCAACGTCGTCAGCGCCCCGGATGCTGAGAGTATGGGGTTTGAGGCAGAGTTATTTGTTACTCCCTCGGACGGTCTGGACCTGGCCTTCGGTGTTTCCTATAACGATATTGATGTAACCCTGGCGGACGGTACAAAAACCACGTCTATTCAATCCCCAAAATGGAACCTGAATGGTCTGATCCGCTATGAATGGCCGGTCCAGAACGGCGTCATGGCTATACAAGGTGATATTCATTATCGATCCAAGCATTACCATGCCCTGACACTCGCGGATGCCGTTAGTGAAAACGGCTATCATATAGCCAATGCCCGACTTTCCTGGTCCACTGCAGACGATAAGTGGGAGGTTGCCGTATTTGCCGAGAATATCACTGACGAAGAATACGTCGTTCAGTCTTTCGATATTGCCGCCTTGCTGGGGTGGATCGAGGAATATTACGGCCGTCCGCGTTGGGTCGGCGGTAGTGTATCCTATCATTTCTAAGGGATCGCCATTCCGGCGCATGCCGGTATAACGGCTGTCGTTGTCATGGAATGACTCCAGTTGCAGGGATATGTATGGAGTTGTAAAATTCGGATTAAATCGGAGACTGAGATGAAACGCGCCGTATTCGGCCTGGTACTCATTTTAAGCTGCATGACGTCATTGGCTGAATTGCCGGTGGATACGATTCCCAATGTAGAAACCCTGCCGGCAAGCTACCCCGATACCTGGGTGTATGCCCACGACACCAACTTTTACGCGCTTAACGACGCCAAGGTGATCGTGGTGGACGTGGCGGCAGAAAACCGTAATTACAAGGGTTCCATTCCCTCGTCCCATTTTCCATCCTTTCTTGCCGCGTCAAGCCGGGCGCAACTGTACGTGGCGGAATCAATTCACTCCAGACGTCTGCGGGGCGAGAGAACGGATTTGATCACCATCTACGACAAGACCAGTCTTGCCCCCATCGATGAGATAGTTTTACCCGGCGCCAAGCGCGGGATGATCGTTACCCACAAAAACACGCTACAGTTTCTGGATAACGAAAAATTCTTGCTGCTGTACAATTTTACCCCGGCCGCTTCCGTCAGCGTTATCGGTATTGAGAAACGCGAAGTCCTGGCGGAAGTCTCAATAGCCGGTTGCACCATGATCTACCCATCAAAACAACATAGCTTCGGTAGCCTGTGTGGAGATAATACCATGCTGGTCTCCTACCTGGACGAGAATGGTCAGGTTAACAAACAGGAACGCACCGGGGCCTTTTTTGACACAGACGCCGACCCGATTTTTGCCAAGCCGGCGGTCATTGCCGGGGTGTACTATTTTCCTTCATTCAAGGGCATGGTACAACCGGTTGATATGACCGCAGCAAGTCCTGAGATACCAGCAAGCTGGTCCCTGCTGCAGGAGCAGGACAAGATGGAAAACTGGCGCCCGGGTGGTTGGCAAATTGCTACCGCCCATGCGTCAAGTCACAGGCTTTTCGTGCTTATGCACCCCGATGGGACGGATGGCTCCCATAAGGGCGGCGGTAGTGAGGTCTGGGTCTACGACGTCGAATCAAGGCAACGCCTTAACCGTATAATTCTGAAAGAATGGGGTGTTTCGGTAGAAGTGACTCAAGGCGAACAACCTTATCTGGTCGTGACTAACGGTAATATGGAGCTGGACGTTTATTCCGCGGACAGTGGCGAATGGCTTCGCCTCATTGGCGGCCGGGCCTTCGAGATGCCGATGATTATTCATGCGTCAAGATAATTATAGACACGGTCCGTATACCGGCATTCAGTTTCAAGAAGGAGCAAGTTAAATGATTTGGCTGGATAAAATCACTGAACGGTTTTCCCGACGGGTGGCGAAGAACACGTCACGCCGTCATCTGTTAAAGAAGATAGGGCTGGCGCTGGCCGGTGGCGCCGCAGTGCCGTTACTGCCGGTAGCCCGGGCTGCAGGCGACGGCGGCGGCAGTGGTTATCACGGAGTAGCCCCACAGACCAGCGGCAACTCCGCCGCGGATCCCGGCGATCCGGCTTCCTGCGATTATTGGCGCTACTGCGCGGTTGACGGTTTTCTCTGTAGCTGCTGCGGCGGTACCCACGTATCCTGTCCTCCGGGTACGGCGATGTCCGCCATGACCTGGATTGGCACCTGCAAAAATCCCGCGGATGATCTGAACTACATCATCTCCTATAACGATTGCTGTGGTAAAACCAGTTGCAGTCGCTGCCTGTGCAACAACAACCTGGGGGATGTCCCCCCTTACCGCGCTTTTTCCAATAATGATATCAACTGGTGTGTCGGCACGGAAAACAGCACGATTTACCACTGCACGACAGCGATTATCCTAGGTGTCGCTACCGAAAAGTAGAAGTAACGACGTATCTCAACCGGGAACTGCTATATCTCAACCCACGGTTGCAACAGGGGGTAAACCGGACAGGGTCGGACAATTGGCCGGCTCAACCGCGATGATGTCCACGTCCTGTCCGCCTCGCAATTTCTCGCCGAGAAAGGGAAACGCAATACCGGCAAAATTGCTGCCCCCGAAACTTTCCATGAAAGCGCGGCGATAGGGTTTTTGCTGAAAACTCACCTTCACCATGTATACTTCAATGTCAAGGTCAAAAAATGCGCCGGTGAACGCCCCGATTTCATTCCGGCGAAGCATGCCCTGCATGTCGTTAGCAGGGGTCTGTAATCCAGTCAGATATATTGCTCATTACTAATACGGAAAGTTTGTTGACTGGAGTTCCATCCTTTGGTCCGTTATCGGCACATCCCCTGCTTACAGCATGCAGGGGCAGGCTATGTGCCACTACTCGGCATTCACAGAGACGCGGCTTGATCTTTTTAAATTATATGACTATAGTTTACGTTAACGTCAACTATAGTCAGGATTGATTGATGCTCGAATATTCCATAAAAAACCTTGCGGAACAATTTGGCATTACTGCCAGAGCGCTGCGGTTCTACGAGGATAAGGGCCTGTTGTCGCCGATCAGGCGGGGTCAGACCCGCATCTATTCGGAACGGGACAAAACCCGGTTATTACTGACCTTACGCGGCAAGAGACTGGGGTTTTCTCTGGAGGAATGCAAAGAAATCATAGAGATGTATGATCCTTCACAATCGAATGACAGCCATCAACTGCTGAGTTTATGTCAAAAGATAATCGAGCACAGGAGCGCTTTGCTGGAAAAAATGGAGGATATGGAAGCTACCCTGAAGCTGATGGATGAAGTGGAGCGGAATTGCCTGGACAAACTGTTGAAAAATGTGGCCCAGGCCTGAGCTAACCCTGCTGATAGTAACGTTAACGTAATATTTAGAGTGTTGTTATGAGTTATGCTTCCTACCCTTGTCTGAATTTTGAGCTGGGTGAAACCGCGGACCTGTTGCGTGAGGCCGTGTACGACTTTGCCCAAACGGAAATCGCCCCTCTGGCAGCCGAAATAGACAAGACCAACGAATTTCCTCCGGAGATGTGGCGAAAGTTGGGCGATATGGGATTGCTGGGTATCACCGTTGAAGAAGAATACGGCGGCGCCGGCATGGGTTACCTGGAACACGTGGTAGCCATGGAAGAAATCAGCCGGGCCTCAGCATCTGTCGGGTTGTCTTACGGCGCCCATTCCAATCTTTGTGTCAACCAGATAAGACGCAAAGGCAATGACCAACAAAAACGGAAATACCTGCCCGGACTAATCAGTGGTGAACATGCCGGGGCGCTGGCCATGTCCGAGGTTGGCGCCGGTTCTGACGTGGTCGGCATGAAGTTACGGGCGGATAAGAAAGGTGACAGGTACGTTCTAAACGGCAACAAGATGTGGATCACCAACGGGCCTGAAGCACGAACACTGGTTGTTTATGCAAAGACGGATATCAAGGCGGGGCCGCGGGGCATCACCGCGTTTATCGTCGAAAACGGCTTTAAGGGTTATTCCACGGCACAGAAGCTGGATAAGTTGGGGATGCGAGGTTCCAATACCTGTGAACTGGTATTCGAGGATTGTGAAGTCCCGCAAGAAAACGTGCTGGGCAAAGTCAACGAGGGTGTCAAGGTGCTGATGAGCGGTCTTGATTACGAAAGGACGGTACTGGCGGGCGGCTCTCTGGGCATTATGCAGGCCTGTATGGACGTGGTTATCCCCTATATTCACGAACGCAAACAATTCAATCGGCCAATCGGTGAATTTCAACTCATGCAGGGGAAAATCGCGGATATGTATACCACCATGAACGCCTGTCGCGCCTACGTCTACGCCGTTGCCAGGGCTTGTGACCGCAACGAGACCACCCGCAAAGACGCCGCCGGCGCTATTCTTTACGCGAGCGAAAAAGCCACCTGGATGGCCCTGGAAGCAATCAGCGCCCTGGGTGGTAACGGCTACATCAACGAGTTCCCTGCCGGCCGATTTCTGCGCGATGCAAAACTGTATGAAATTGGCGCCGGCACCAGTGAGATCAGGCGCATGCTCATCGGCCGGGAACTCTTTGAAGAATCGGCTTGATTTAAATTGGCATCAGAGGGCACAGAGAACACAGAGTTATATTAATTTTTAACACATTGAAAATCAGAATGAAGACTGAGGCATTTGGAATGTGGCGACGAGTTTAAAATTGCCCTGACTCTATGTGACTGATTTGATTTTTCTCTGTGTTCTCTGTGGCTGAAAAATAATTTATGACTATTATAAAAACATCGATTAATCCCGAATCCGGCGAGTTCAAAATCAACGCCGCGGCTATGCAGTCCCTGGTCAACGACCTGAATGACAAGGTCAGTATTATTGCACGGGGTGGTGGCGAAAATGCCCGGGAGAAGCATCTCTCTCGTGGAAAACTGCTACCCCGGGATCGAATCAAACAACTGTGTGACCCGGGAACGCCATTCCTGGAACTGTCACAACTTGCCGCCTGGGGTATTTACGATGATGACGTGCCGGCCGCCGGTATTATTACCGGCGTCGGTCGCGTAGCCGGCCGTGAATGTATGATCGTGGCTAACGACGCTACGGTCAAAGGCGGAACCTACTACCCGCTGACAGTGAAAAAACACCTGCGCGCCCAGGAAATCGCCGGGATGAACCACCTGCCCTGTATCTACCTGGTGGATTCGGGCGGTGCATTTCTACCGAAACAGGATGAAGTCTTTCCGGACAGGGACCACTTCGGCCGCATTTTTTACAACCAGGCCAGTATGTCGGCCAGGGGTATACCGCAACTTGCCGTGGTCATGGGTTCCTGTACAGCAGGCGGCGCTTATGTGCCGGCCATGTCTGATGAAAGCATCATAGTCAGGAATCAGGGAACGATATTTCTCGCTGGCCCGCCCCTGGTCAAGGCGGCAACAGGCGAGGTGGTCAGTGCGGAAGAACTGGGTGGCGCGGACGTGCATTCACGCCAGTCTGGCGTGACGGACCACTACGCTTTGAACGATCAGCATGCCCTGGAGTTGGCGCGGCGGTCCGTTGCCCACTTCAATACCCGTAAGCACATCGGCTTGGAGACCAGGGAAGCAGTTGAACCGGACTATGCAGTCGATGAGATTGACGGTGTGGTCCCACCGGACACGCGCAAACCTTTTGACGTACGTGAAGTCATTGCCCGAATCGTGGACGGCAGCGAATTTGCCGAGTTCAAACCTTTGTATGGCGCCACGCTCGTTTGTGGTTTTGCCCATATTTACGGCTACCCGGTGGGTATTGTTGCCAATAACGGCATATTATTCTCCGAATCGGCCCTGAAAGGCGCACATTTCATCGAATTATGCAGTCAAAGACACATCCCCCTGGTGTTCCTGCAAAACATCACCGGTTTCATGGTGGGACAAAAATACGAGGCCGGCGGCATTGCCAAGGACGGCGCCAAGATGGTCACTGCGGTCGCCACCACCTCGGTACCCAAATTTACCGTGATTATCGGCGGCAGTTTCGGCGCCGGGAACTACGGCATGTGCGGCCGCGCGTACAATCCACGCTTCCTGTGGATGTGGCCCAATGCCCGTATATCCGTTATGGGCGGTGAACAGGCAGCCAATGTTCTGGCGCAGGTGAGGCTGGATAACCTGGAAGCGAAAGGCGAGGGCTGGCCGGAAGCGGAGCAGGAAGCGTTTAAAGCACCGATACGGGAACAATATGAAACCCAGGGACATCCATATTATGCCAGCGCCCGTCTGTGGGACGACGGGATTATCGCGCCCCGGGATACGCGCCGGGTACTGGGGCTCAGTATCTCAGCCGCCTTGAATGCGCCCATAGAACAGACCCGGTTTGGCTTATTTCGCATGTAACTTTTATTATAGGAACCTCTGATTAAGTCAGAGTTTTCTTAAATATATGAGCGCTATGTCATACACATATATCACATATACAACCGATGCTCGGAATACGGCAACAATTACGTTGAACCGCCCCGATAAACACAATGCCTTTAATGAAGATTTTATTACGGAATTGAGCGCCGCCCTGGACGATATCCGTAATGACGACCAGTGCAGACTGATGGTATTGCGCTCCAGCGGCAGAAATTTCTCCGCAGGCGCAGACCTGGACTGGATGAAACGTATGGCCGGGTACACACGCGCCGAAAACGTCCGTGATGCGAATGCCCTGGCTGAATTGCTTTACAAGCTTAACTTTCTCCCTGTCCCTACCATTGCCAGGGTGCAGGGTGCGGCCATGGGGGGTGGTTGCGGCCTGGTGTCGTGCTGTGACATAGCTCTGGCTGCCGACAATGCCGTGTTTGCTTTCAGTGAAGTGAAACTCGGCTTGATCCCCGCCACTATCAGTCCCTACGCGATACGTGCGATCGGCGAGAAACAGGCGCGTTGTTATTTCCAGACGGCGGAACGCTTTGACGCCCGTAGAGCCACGGAAATCGGCCTTGTATCAGAGGTCATGGATGAATCCGGGCTGGATGAGGCCGTGGAAAAAACCATCGACCTCATACTGGCCAACAGTTCCGAGGCGGTGAAAGCGGCAAAACAACTGGTGTTTGACGTAGCAGGCAAGCCGATAACCCGGGAGCTTTTGCAAAAGACCAGCGAGGGCATCGCCGATATACGCGCCTCTGAGGAAGGCAAAGAAGGTCTGTCCGCCTTCCTGGAAAAGCGCAAACCGGCGTGGCTGAAGTGATTGTTATTTAACATGGATGTACAGGATGTACAGGATAATAATGATTATTTTTTATAACGATACACTCTGTGATCCCGTTCATTAATGTTTAATAAGATATTAATCGCTAATCGCGGAGAGATCGCCTGTCGGATCATCCATACGGCGAACCGGCTGGGCGTCAAGTCGGTCGCGGTTTACTCGGAGGCTGACGTCAACGCACGGCACGTAAGCCTTGCCGATGAAGCCATTGCAATAGGACCCGCGTCGGCCCGGGACAGCTACCTGGTTGCGGAAAAACTGCTGGAGGCTGCCAAACGCGCCGGCGCCGAGGCTATTCACCCCGGTTACGGCTTCCTGTCCGAGAATGCCGGGTTTGCCGAAGCCTGTGTTGCAGAAGGATTCGTATTTATCGGTCCTCCTCCCCGGGCAATCGAGATGATGGGATCAAAATCGGCGGCTAAAAACATCATGCAGCAGGCCGGAATACCCCTGGTCCCCGGATACCACGGTGATAACCAGGACGAGGCAATCCTGCTCAATGAGGCGGAAAAAATCGGTTTTCCGGTCATGCTCAAGGCCTCGGCCGGCGGTGGCGGCAGAGGGATGCGGGTAGTCAACAGTGCAGGGGAATTCAGCGCTGCGCTGCGGTCTGCCAAGCGGGAAGCGCTTGCCGCTTTCAATGATGACAGGATGTTGCTTGAGAGATACCTGGAAAAACCCCGGCATATAGAGATCCAGATTTTTTGTGACAATCACGGCAATGCAGTACACCTGTTTGAACGGGACTGCTCGATCCAGCGGCGCCATCAGAAAGTACTGGAAGAAGCGCCCGCCCCCGGTATGACACATGAAACACGTACTGCAATGGGCGACGCTGCAATCACCGCAGCCCGGGCCATAGATTACGCCGGGGCTGGTACGGTGGAGTTCATTGTCGATAATAACGGCAGGTTTTACTTCATGGAAATGAACACCCGTCTGCAGGTCGAGCACCCGGTCACCGAATTAATCACCGGCCAGGACCTGGTCGAATGGCAATTACGGGTAGCCGCCGGAGAACCGCTTCCGGCAAACCGGGAACAGCTTGCCATCAACGGCCATGCCCTGGAGGCGCGTATCTATGCGGAAGACCCGGACAACCATTTCCTGCCTGCAACCGGCCGCCTGAACCACTTGCGCTTCCCGGAGACAACAACCCATGTCCGGGTAGACACCGGGGTACGGCAGGGGGACACCATCTCTGTCCATTATGATCCGATGATCGCGAAACTGATCGTATGGGACAAGGACCGTAGCAACTGCCTGCGCCGTATGGTTGAGGCGTTACGTCAAACTCAGGTGGCCGGGGTCACGACCAACATTGATTTTCTCGCCTCGATCATCTCCCATCAAGCATTCCAGACGGCAGAGTTCGATACCGGCTTTATCGAACGTCACCAGGCTGACCTGTCTCCGGGTAATGAACCGGCGTCCCCTGAAATCCTCAGCCTGGCCGCGCTGTACCAGGTCCTCCGGCGCACCTGCCTGGCCGGCGAAAATGCGGCGATTTCAGCCGATCCGACTTCTCCCTGGTGTGCGACGGACAGTTGGCGCCTCAACTTGGTCGAAGAAGAACACTTCAGGTTCCACGACGGCGTCAGGGAACACGAAGTCGGAGTTACTGTTGCAGGCAAGCGTCATTTCACTGATCCGTATCCTTCCACTGAAAACAATAAACCGGGGCATTCCGGGAATGACTGTCTGATCCGCACCGGCGGCAAGGTAATCCGGGCATGCGGCAGGCTTGAGCCGGACCGCGGACTGGTCGCAATGCTGGATAATACACAATGGCGTACCGCTGTGGTTGAAGACCATGAACATTTGATCATATTTAATTCGGATCAAACATACCGGCTGAAACAGGTAACAGACACCGGTTATTCCAGTGAAGAGGAAGCATCCGGCACCCTCATCTCACCCATGCCGGGCAGGGTCATCGAGGTAATGGCGGCAGCAGGACAACAGGTCAAAAAAGGCGATGCGCTCCTGATACTTGAAGCCATGAAGATAGAACACATCATTGCCGCGCCCCATGACGGTACGGTGCAGTCGTTACACTACCGGACAGACGACATGGTGGATGAAGGTGTGGAATTATTGGTGTTGGCTGAAAATTAGACTGCCCATTCGGCGGATAACACCTCTGCCTGTTCCAAGACCGTCCGTGTCGCTTTCTCCTGCTTATCCGGCGGGTAACCATACTTGCGCAGGATGCGTTTGACCAGGCGGCGAAGATGGGCGCGCACATTCTCACGAAGCGTCCAATCGATAGTAACGTTACTACGCACGGTTTCGACCAGTTCTCGCGCTATTGTCCTGAGAGTCTCATCACCAAGCACCTGAACTGCACTGTCATTGGTCTCAAGGGCATCATAGAAAGCAAGTTCATCTTCCTCCAAGCCTAGTTTTTCGCCACGGGCATTCGCCTCGCGCAGTTCCCGTGCCAGTTGGATCAGTTCTTCAATCACCTGTGCGGCCTCGACGGCGCGATTCTGGTAACGACGAAGAGTTTGTTCCAGCATCTCTGCGAAAGAGCGGGCCTGGACGATATTCTTGCGACGACGAGCGGACAACTCGCCCTTCAATAGCTTTTGTAACAGTTCAACCGCGAGGTTGCGTTGCGGCATGCCGCGTACCTCAGCGAGAAACTCGTCAGAGAGGATAGAGATGTCGGGCTTTTTCAATCCTGCAGCGGCGAAAATATCGATGACTCCCTCTGAAGCTACTGCGCGGGAGATGATCTGTCGGACGGCATGATCCAAATCCTCTTCAGGCCGTGCCTCAGCCGGAGCACGCTTGGCGAGCACTGATTGGACGGCTTGAAAGAAAGCCACGTCAGCGCGTATGCGGATCGCTTCCTCATGGGGTACCGCCAGGGCGAAGGCATGGGATAGTGCGCGCACCGATTGTATACAGCGATCTTTACCGTTCTCCTGTGCCAGGATGTGTTCCTGCGCGGTCGGCAAGAGGGTCAGTCGTTCTGCTGGTGTGCCCGTGACCCACTTGGAACGGTCGAAGCCATGGAACAAACCACAACAAATCTCGAATTTCTCAAGCATAACTGCTACCGCTTCCGTCTGGTTGAGCGCTGTCTGCCCGGTACCACCACTTTCGGTATAGGTCGCAAGCGCCCGCTTGAGTTCGTGGGCAAGCCCCAGGTAATCAACGACCAGGCCACCGGGTTTGTCCATAAACACCCGGTTGACCCGCGCAATCGCCTGCATCAGTCCGTGGCCGCGCATCGGCTTATCGACGTACATGGTATGCAGACTGGGCGCGTCAAAACCGGTCAGCCACATGTCACGGACCAGTACCATATTGAAAGGATCAACGGTGTCGCGAAAACGTTTCGCCAGCATCTCGCGTCGATGTTTGTTACGAATATGTGCCTGCTAATCCGGCGGGTCTGACGCTGCGCCGGTCATTACGACCTTGAGGTAACCCTTGCCGTCGTCATCGTGATGCCAGTCAGGACGAAGTCGTACCAGTTCACGATAAAGGTCGATACAAATGCGTCTGCTCATACAAACTATCATCGCTTTGCCTTGCATGGCTTCCAGGCGTGCCTCGAAGTGCATAACGATATCCTGGGCCACAAGCGCCAGTCGCTTGTCCGCGCCTATAATCGCTTCAAGTTGCGCCCACCTGGTCTTGAGTTTTTCCTTGCGTGCGATTTCTTCCCCTTCAGTGGCTTCCTCAAAACCGGTGTCAATATTCGGGCGTTCACTCTCATCAAGTGTGAGCTTTGCAAGCCTGCTCTCGTAGTATATCGGTACAGTCGCCTCGTCCTCGACAGCGCGCTGAATGTCGTAGATGCTGATATAGTCGCCGAACACTGCACGGGTGTTGGCATCCTGAAGCTCGATCGGCGTTCCGGTGAAACCGACAAAGGAGGCATTGGGTAGCGCGTCGCGCATATGCCGCGCGAATCCGTCAATGAAGTCGTACTGGCTGCGGTGTGCCTCGTCGGCAATTACTACAATATTGCGCCGACCTGACAGTACCGGATGGCGGTCTCCTTTATCTTCCGGGAAGAACTTCTGGATAGTGGTAAACACTACGCCGCCGGATTTCACCGCGAGCTTTGCGCGCAAATCCGCCCGGTTTTCTGCCTATGCCGGTGGTTGGCGTAACAGGTCCTGGCATCTTGTGAATGTGCCGAAAAGCTGATCATCCAGGTCATTGCGGTCGGTCATTACCACGACGGTCGGGTTCCCCATTACCGGTTCGCGGATGATACGCCCTGCATAGAAAGCCATGGTCAGACTTTTACCCGAACCCTGGGTGTGCCAGACTACGCCGATGCGACGGTCCCCCGGCGCGCCACCCGGTTTGCGGCCCGATTCATACCGGCCTGGCTCTTCAGCCTGCTTGAGTTCGGCAGCCCGCAAGGTTTCCGCAACCGCCACCTCCACCGCATGAAACTGGTGGTAACCTGCCATCTTCTTTACCAGCATGCCGCTGCCGTCGTCCTCAAATACAATGAAGTCACGCAGGAGAGAGAGAAATCGGCGTTTTTCCAATACCCCTTCGATCAATACCTGGAGATCAGGCAGAAACACCGGCGCCAGTTCCTGACCGCCAATCGTTCGCTACGGCTTGAACCACTCCCTGCCGGCAGTGAGCGAGCCGATGCGCGCATTCACACCGTCCGAGACTATGAGCGCCGCATTGAAAGCATACAAGGTCGGCAACTCGCTTTTATACGTCTGGAGTTGCTGCCAGGCATTCCAGACCGTGGCATCCTCATGCGCCGGGTTCTTGAGTTCAATCAACGCAAGCGGCAGACCATTGATGAACAGCACGACGTCCGGACGGCGCTCATGCTTATTCTCGGTGACGGTGAACTAGTTGACAGCAAGCCAGTCGTTTCTATCCGGTTCATCGAAATCGATCACCCGTGCCTGCGCTCCACGAACGGCGCCTTCAGCATTGCGATATTCCACCGTGACGCCATCCACCAGCAGGCGATGAAAAGCCCGGTTGCGGGCCTCCAGCGTGGAACCCTCCGGGCGGGTCAGCCTGCGAAACGCATCATCCAGGGCTTCGCCTGGGAGGTTTGGGTTGACGCGTCCCAATGCGCCTCGCAAGGTTGATGCAAAAACCACGTCGGAATAACTTTCACGCAGGGCATAAGGTCCCGGCGGCATATCCGGCCCGGCGATGACGTTGTATCCCAACCCCCGCAGCCAATCGAGAGCGGCATCTTCCACGACTGATTCGGTTAATACAGTCACGGATTTACTTCTACTGGCATGGTGAGTTCCAACCGGACGAAGGAATACACTTGACGGTTGACTGTCCGTCCACCCTCGGATTGAACCTGTGCAAATTTTGCACTGGTTGCTTCCGGTTCTAACTCTCCTGTGTTGACAGTGATGCGAGTCATTAGCCAAATTTTAACATACGGTCTCTGTGTCTGTGGGTCTGTGGGGGTCGGACCAGGGTAACTATATGATTTCATTAATTTATTCTACTATTTATGGCCTTTTTTAAACCTTAAAGGGCATTTTTTGCCATGTAAATGAGTATTATAAGAAATGTCGCTGACTATCGTAGCCTGTTGGTCTGTCTTAAAGTGATGTTTTTCACAGTCAAAAACGCGTTATAAGCCTTAAAACAGGGCCATAAGTAACATTCTATATAATAAGATCAATAGATTACGATAGATTACGATGGTCCGACCCTAGCCGACCAACTACAATGCGAATACCCGTCCTTTTGTTTGAACTGCGACTGCTGAGTCCATCCTGAGCAAAGTAGAAAGATTATGCATAGTTATTTCTGGGACGGCACAATAGCGAACGAAAGTAACACCACATTTATCTTGTACTCTGGCAGGCAGAGCGAAGCGGAGTGTAAATGCTCATTGTAATTTCCTAACCATCTATCGACTAAGTTGCCAGTCGTCTGAGGCCAGTTTCTTTGCATACATCAACGCGGACAGTGCGAATTTCCAGAGTTCTAAATTTCCGGTCAGAGCGTTCTGCTGAGTATTTCGTTGGGTATCCTTGTAGTAACGTGCATGCTCGAATGTAGTTCGATGGTGATCAATAATTTTCTCAATTTGCCTGATTCCCGTCAGTTGGGGACCCTCTGCGAGTCGCGTTCCCATTGTGTACTCATGAAGTTGTCGTGCCGTTTTCTCGATACCTTGCCTGTCCTTCTGGCATAGTTCATTCCAAAGCAATTTCAGATCATGCGTTTTGCAGCATTCGCCGTTTGAGCTTGCCTTGATAATGAGTGCTTTCATGCTCTGTTCCGCTGAAAGCGAGAGAAGCGTGGCGCCTGACCAGGTAATAGCGTTGCGCCATTCGTTCTCTGACATAAATGCTGGCCCGGTCACCTTGGCAAAAAGAGTCCGCTGCCCATTCATCTCGTCTCGATTTTGCCACACCATTTGAGACGCACCCGCCAGCGTGCCTTCCGCCATTCTCAGCCAGTCGCGCCAGTTCTGTTGCACTAATCTTTTGGACTTATTCATAGTATTTTTCAAATGTGAATACTCCACCGCCTAAAGACGGTAGCTTCCAATTACAGCTGTAAATCGGATTGATCGGCCGTCCAGCCAATTACACCACCCCAAAGGTATCGTCCGACTCCGGCGCCTGTTGATCTTCGATATATTTCTACCATACCTCATATGTCACATGCCCACTGTTTGCTACCCAGTAGCCCCTCGCCCAACATCTGATAACGATACTTCATCATCCACACCAAGTGATACTCACAATCCCACACCGTATGACTGCTTCGTTTATAATCTTCCATGACACCATAGTACTGGCACTGACATCGCCTAAAAGCGAGGGGTTTACTGATCCCCTATGAGGGACTCTAAAAGTATGATCTTGCCCCGACGTCTGGTCTATGAGGTGACGGAGGAAGCGATTATTGCCGTGCAATGTCGTTATCATTACTAAATCATCTTGCCGCAATCAGGTGCATTCATGTACCTAATGAATCTGAGTCAAGCCAATCATATTGATTCATATCCCGGAATAACCACTCGAAACAGGCATCACTTGTCAACTTTTACAGTGTTGTCGAAAAGCATTATCAATCCGTTTTTTGTATTAAGTTTAGAAACATATTGCACTATACGGGAGAGACAAGTTAGTGCAATCACAGCATATGGGTTTTGGCATCAGGGGGTTTTATTATTGGAGTGGTTATGCGATAACAACAGGGATGAACAACGACATTGCGCAGCACCGTCTCCGGGTCCTTGAATTCTGGGAGAAACACGGTCTGGCGGCGGTGCTGGACTAGTCGGGCAAGAGACGCCGAACGTTGTATCATTGGAAGCACGCTTATCAGACCGAAGGGGCATCGGGCCTGGCCAGTGGCGTTGCTGAACCTGGGTAAGGAGCAGGTTCATGTGCTGTTTCAGCCCGGGTGTGCGGCGCGGCGTCCGAGGTCGCTGATCCGCTATAGCCTGACCTGCATTGACGAAGTCAGTTATGATGCCCGGGCCCTGGATGTCCCCCGGCTGACCCGCTGGGTCGCCCGGCAGTGCTTTGAACGCGGGTCATTCAAAAACAGCAAAAGTGCAATATGTGGTGGACCCATACAGGCTCTGTCTCTGTCTCTTGACAGAAGTACGCCTAAGGCGTATTATGCTGAGTGTGATGCTGGAATTTATAGAGACCCCTGCCTTCACCAGGCTTGTCAAAAAACTGTTGAATGATGATGAGTACAGGAAACTGCAGGAGGTCCTGGTATATCGCCCGGACCTGGGCGATATCATACAAGGCACCGGAGGATTGAGAAAAATCCGCTGGATGCGGAGAGGCCGGGGCAAGAGAGGGGGTGTCAGGGTGATTTATTATGGGCTCATGGGTGATGAGCAGATTCTCATGCTGTATATCTATCCGAAGAGTCAGCAGAAAGAGTTGACGTCAGAGCAAAAGAAAGCCCTGAAATTAATAGCAAAGAGGTGGTCAGATGAAAAATGAACTGTTCAATGAGCTGCTCAAAAGCATGCATGAGATGGACCAGATAATTCAGGGCGAGCTGGCACCTGGCAGGGTAACCCGGTTTACTGAGCCTGAGGTCAGACAGATCCGCGAGAATACCGGCCTGAGCCAGAAGCATTTTGCTGCACTGATTGGTGTCAGCAAACGCACGCTGGAAAACTGGGAACAGGGTCGCAGGACGCCGGCCGGCCCGGCCCGGGCGCTGCTGAGAATTCTGCATGCAGATCCGGACCACGCCTTACGCGCGTTGCATGGCCATGCTGACGTAATATAGCGGGGCTGCCCTGGCTTACCCGCGCCGGTTGTTCGCTACACCCTATAGCTCGTGACCCGTATCACGCGTTCGTGTATGGTGACGACTTGCTCAGCCGTGATATAGCGCATTACTTGTCTTTGAGGTAGTCGTTTACCGCCAGCGCCTTATGGTCGAGCGTATCCAAGGCAGCCATCACTTCATCAGATTCACATGCACTGAAATCCAGTTTTTCCACAGCACTTGCTGGGATAAAGTATCCCACTACATTTGAACGATTAAGAACCGCCACAGGTTGAGAACCCGCCTTGTCGATAACTTTCCTGGGTTCACGTAACTCGGTTACTGATATGGTCTTGTTGGTAAGAAGAGTCTCCATAGTCGCCTCGTTTCTGATGTGAATATCGATATATAATACACATCAAAAAGTGTTTTTTAAAATACATTGATATAGCTTTTTTGAAAGGTCTTATTCTGACCCGCTCCCGCTGATCAGCCCGAAATGCTAGGGCTTATAGGCTACCGCAGGTCCTCCCTGATCACTTGTGGCAGACTCTTCCCGGCGTAGCATAAAGAAATGTAGCGACAGCGCCGGGTTCATAGCCTTATCTATTCGCCCAATCGTCGCTGACAGTATCAAATGCGCCCACCACGGTGTCGTCTGGTCTTAGAAAAAAGCTATCGCCACGATACCTGGCCCATTCCGCCAGTTCATCTCCACCCGCCTGCAGTTCGTCTGCAACCTTCTCAATACTGGCAACCCTGCCAACCTGGTTCTGCTGAATCAACCAGTCCCAGAATGCCGGACAGAAATCGAAACCATAATGCAGGTTCTTGGCTTGGATAAATACGTTTGCATCAAGGAGGTAGAGGGTCATCCTATAACACCAGCTTCACGCCCGAGATTGTTAAAGGTTTCAGTTTTGGAAACACCGAGCATCCGAAAAGCATCGCGATAAAGCGTTTGACCTTCCAGTGTGCTGATTATCAGTGCATGTGCAAAACGGGGACTTACGCGGGCGATAGTAGTGCGGTAAAAGTCGCCACCACTACTACCTCTCTGAGCAATCTCTCTCAAACGTTTACGCTCCTGGTCCCAGGCTGCTTCGAAGGAAGATCGATCCAGTTGGCCGGCATCAAGAAGTCGCCGCAGGATGACCAGAGTGCTTACTTTGAACTTCCTCGCCAGGCGGCGGCAACGTATCGGACAATAACTCCCCAGTACGCAACTCTGTACGCAGGCTGGCAACGGGTACCAGCAATTCAGCAGCCACGGCATTACACCAGACCTCTTCCTGCCGAAACCCTTGTCGTGGTGCTGCCTCAATGTTAGATAAAGCCGAATCACCAAGCCATAGATGCGCCAGTTCATGGGCAAGCGTGAATAGCTGTGCCGCTTTCGTATCCGCTCCATTGATGAAGATCAACGGTGCTACGGGGTCGGAAAGCGCAAAACCGCGAAATTCGGTTGGATCAAGGCGGCGGTGAGTATTATTCATAATTACTCCGCTAACCATAACAAGCACACCGATTTTGTCGGCCTGACGGATGAACAACCTGAGCGCATCCGTCCATGTCTGGCAATCCTGCCGAGCATCAAGGTCAAAGCCGAGAGTTCTCCGCATTCGACCCGCCACTTCTTCAGGAGACATATTGACTGTGGCGCTGCCGACGAATCCGAGTTCCGGCGTCTGAGTGATGCGAGCGAAATTGCGATACCAACTCTGCCGTCCCTGACAGGTATAGATAGTATCCAAAAGGTTCGGACTAGGGCGCAACATTGGCTGACCGGCAAACGTTCGGAAATCAGGTATAGGTAAAGACTCCTCAGGCGGTTCCGTAAGAAACAGAGAGCCAATAGGCACATGAACGGCGCGGGCAAATGCTTCGGCCTGCTTGAGTGTGGGCTGCATCTCTCTTGCTTCCCACTCCGGCAGTTTCCTGAACCTGGTCGCAAGGTCCTCCTGCGCCAGCCCGCATCGCTCACGCGCCCAGCGGAGGAGTTCAGGAGAGACGGCGACGCGTATCATGTCATGGCCTCTGCCGCTCGTTCGGCCTCGTCAAGACGGATTTCACCGGAGAGTAGCTTCGGCAACAGCACGTCCCGTAATGCGGTGAGGGTGCGAGACTCCTTCACGTTAGAGACAATGGTCTCGTAAAGGGGTCGAGCAAGGCCATCGAAGGCATCCATAATGGATGTGCATGGCATCGCCAGGGAGATTCGCCGAAAGTTGCTCTTGCTTATCTCCAGGAAAGTTGAACCATTGGCATGGGCGACGATCTCATTTTGCGATGCCTTGCACCAGTAGAGGAGGAACAGGTTAGAGATGCTTTCGAAGGGTAAAATCGCGATGAACCCCTGGTTTATTGCTACAGAAATCTCGGCAATCGCGAGATAGCCGATAGGTGCTCGAGACGATAAGAGAACAGTACCCTTAGGAAGTAGTCCAGAGCCTATCTGTTCTAAGCCCGCATCGCTGATCTTACGTTCAGTGTCGAGAAGAACAGGTACCCGCAGGTCGGAAAGATCCTTCGGCGTTACCCAGCAATGAATACCACCTTCCCAATATTTGGGTTCTTTGGTGCTCGGCGTTGTCCCTCCCGCGATGGTAGCGATATCACCTATCGTTTCGACGTCCCACCCCTCCGGTATCTCCCCGAGTTCCGAGCCGACGAGCCTATCAGGAAACAGGTCGGCTATGTGTTTGGGCAGGCCAGTATCGCGGCCTTCCATCCTGGCGCGCACGGGATCGAAATCGATGAACCAGGATTTGAACAATGCCCGTGCCACGGCCTCCAGCGTCTCGTTCATGCGCCGGTTCAACTCGATCTTGTCGTCTAGTGTGCCGAGAATGTGGGCGATGGCGCGTTGTTCCAAGAGCGGAGGAATCGGAACCTGAAGATGTCTTAAAGACTCTGTTGGTACTCTCTGACGACCAGATGTACCCGTCATTTGACCAACAGAGTAGCTACGCACCTCTTCCCACTGCGTCAGGTAATAGGCAAAGTTGGTATCAGTGATGCCTGGACGACCTCTGATAACGATGAACTCGGTCGAACCATGTGCGGTTTCCAATTCGTCCATTGAGCAATAGCGCGCGATCTTGCCATTCTCCAAGCAAGGTGTGATGCGAGCCATAAGTGTGTCACCGCAGCAAAAGCGTGATCCACCGCCAGAGTATTTGCGTTTTGTCAGTGCATATACGCATCGAGAGCTAGCATTCACAGTTGCCATATCGACATACGGATAGGTCTTTCCACGTTCAATGCGCACTGCGGGATTGACCTGAACGGCTTCGGTGAAGGACATGTCTGACCACTTACCGCCAGTATATAGGATTTCGTTCAGCACCACGTGGTCCCGCTCGATCTCGTGGTGAAACCGCTCCGGCAGACGCGCCCAGTCTCTTGCCTCAACTAGAAAGGGGATAGTCGACTCCCGCACCGCTTCCTCGAAATCGACCAGGGAATCTATCGGAATCTTGTTCAGGCCCGGCCCGCGCAGTACCAGATCGAGATCACTGCCGTCATGGCTGCGTCCGTTCACGCGGCTGCCGTAGGCCCAGACCTCGACCTCGGGCAGATGCTTGTGCAACAGCGCCTCCAGCAGCCGACGGTGCCTGGGCAGCAGGTGCAGCCTGTCAGTCATCGTCTGCCGCATCGATCATGTCGGCCAGCGCCTTGGCGTCGGCAATGAACGCCGGCAGCAGTTTCAGCGTAGCTTCAGCGAAATCCTCTCCATAGTTGTGCGCAGTGTCATTCCGGTTGTCGCGGTAGCTAAGCCAGCGTTCCACCGCTTGCGGGTCGATCAATCCATGTTTGGCGGCGTGTCGGAACAGGTCATTGAAAACCAGACGGTCTGCCTGCCGGTTGCTGGCGAAGAACGTCGCAAGACGTTTTCGCGCCAGCTTGCCACTCTGTTCCAGCACCAGTTCGAACTCCTTGACACAGGCGGCGCGATAAACATCGTAGAGGAAATCATCCGCTTCCTTGTGTTTCCCAATCTCGCCCAAAGCAAGCTGCAAAGCCTGGATGCAGCGCCGCAGAAAGGACGTGTCGATAGTCATGACCCCCGCTCCCCGAATCCCAGCGCCTTGAGGTTCTCGATGATGGCGGCGTCCAGCCGCGCGCCTTCGGCCTGCTGCTCGTACAATTGTGCAACGAGTCGCTTCATCTTGTCCTCGAACGGTTCGCCGTCATCCTCCTGTGGTTCTGCGCCCACGTAGCGGCCTGGAGTCAATGCATGGCCATACTTGCGTATCTCATCAGGAGAAGCACTTTTGCAGAAGCCGGGGACGTCGACATATTCGCCTGCATCTTCCTCGCCGCGCCAGGTGTGGTAAGTGTCGGCAATGCGGCCTATGTCTTCATCGGTAAACTCGCGGTGAGTGCGGTCAACCATACGTCCCAGCTTACGGGCGTCGATGAAAAGTATCTCACCACGCCGGTCACGGAACTTGCCATCTTTGCGGTTGCGGGCAAGAAACCACAGGCACACTGGTATCTGGGTTGAGTAGAACAACTGTCCCGGCATTGCCACCATGCAGTCCACCAGGTCTGATTCGATCAAGTTCTGACGGATGGTGCCTTCATTCGACTGGTTAGACGACATCGAACCGTTGGCAAGTACGAAACCCGCGCTGCCGTCAGGCGCCAGATGATGGACAATGTGCTGCACCCAGGCAAAGTTGGCGTTACCCTTGGGAGGAACGCCGTATTGCCAGCGCTGGTCTTCAGTGAGACGTTCACCACCCCAGTCAGAGACATTGAATGGCGGATTGGCCAAGATGAAATCTGCCTTCAGGTCGGGATGACGATCATTGTGAAAACTGTCGCCGTGAGCGATCTGCCCCTCAATGCCGCGGATGGCAAGGTTCATTTTTGCCAACCGCCAGGTCGTGTAGTTCGACTCCTGGCCGTAGATTGAAATATCGGCTTTGATGCCCGTCGGAACTTTTCTACCACCAGACTGGAGGCCGGGGCGGGCATTGCCATTACCTGTTTGATGGGCGCGGATGAACTCCACCGATTGCACAAACATTCCTGATGAGCCGCAGCAGGGATCGTAGACGCGGCCGTTATAAGGTTCCAGCATTTCGACCAGGAGCTTGACCACGCAGCGCGGGGTGTAGAATTCGCCGCCTTTCTTGCCCTCTGCATTGGCAAACTGTGACAGGAAGTATTCGTAGACGCGGCCGAGTACGTCCCTGGAACGGGCATCTTCGTCGCCGACCCTGATGTTGCTGATCATGTCGATGAGCTGGCCAAGCCGTTGCTTGTCGAGTGCGGGACGAGCATAGTCCTTGGGCAGTACATCCTTGAGCGCCGGGTTATCGCGCTCGATCAAAGCCATAGCTTCATCGACGGACTGGCCTATAGCAGGCTGCCGCGCCTGATCCTTGAGATGCGTCTAACGGGCATGTTGGGGCACCCAGAAGACGTTATCCGCACGGTATTCGTCCGGGTCCTCGGGGTCGGCGCCCTGCGCCTTTTCACCTTCGAGACGAGTGTGTATTTCCTCGAAGGCATCGGAAATGTACTTCAGGAAGATGAGGCCAAGGACGACGTGTTTGTACTCAGCCGCGTCCATACTGCCGCGCAAGGTATCGGCCATACGCCACAGGTCAGTCTCATAGCCTGTAGTAGCGCCGTTATCTACGGTCTTTGTGACGGAGTGTTTATCCATGCCAAGTATTATGGCGTGGCTGATATGATAGTCAACACAACGACTGAACACACAACGACTGAAAGTGAGGTGCAGTTCACATTGATCAGGGGTGATAACTGACAGTATTGTATAACAAGGCGGTACAACTCCACATTATAATGAAAGTTTGTTTACTGGATTCCCGCTTGCGCGGGAATGGCGGCTATCCGACAATGTCAAATTAATGAATTGCTAGCCAAAGCGTGATTTTATGTCTGCTCTACTTGACAGCAAAAACAAGTTGAAACTGGGGATTTTCTCCGCAAACTGCTCCAGCGGGCAGGCCATGACGCAGATAGAGGAACGCTGGGACAGTTCGTGGGATAACAACCTGAAACAGGCGCAACTGTGTGACGCGGCCGGGCTGGAATTCCAGTTGCCCATCGCCCGCTGGATCGGTTACGGCGGCGCTACCAATTTTCAGCATAACGTGCTGGAAACCCTGACCTGGGCGGCGGGCCTGCTTGCCTTAACTAAAAATATCACGATCTTTGCGACGACACATACCGGGTTTCATAACCCCGTAATCGCCGCGAAACAACTGGCTACGCTGGACCAGATCGGCCACGGCCGCGCCGGTGTCAATATCGTCTGCGGCTGGAACAAACCGGAATATGAAGCACTGGGATTTAAGCTGCCCGATGATCACGAGACACGCTACCGCCTGGGCCAGGAGTGGTTCGATATCGTGAAAAAATGCTGGTCAGACGGTGAGGGGGATTTTAACTGGGACGGCGAGTTCTACCAGCTCAAGGGCGTACACAGTTTCCCTAAACCGGTCAACGGCACTATCCCCATCTTTAATGCCGGTGGTTCCAAAGAAGGCAAGGCGTTTGCTACCCGAAACGCGAACTACCTGTTCACGCCGGTTATAGAACATGAAAAATCGAGAAAAGACATCCATGAACTGAAACAGCAAGCCGGGGCTGTTGGCCGTGAGGTCGGTGTATTTGCCCTGACTTACGTTGTCTGCCGGCCCACGCAAAAAGAGGCGGATGAGTTCCATGACTATTACGCCCGTGAAAATGCCGATTGGAGCGCGGTGGACCGCGTCATCGAACTGATGTTCGCCAACGCAGAATCCTTTCCCAAGGAAGTGATCAAGATGTTACGGGACAGGATGGCCGGTGGCCACGGCGGGATGCCGCTGGTCGGGACACCGGACAAGGTCATAACCGAACTGGAAAAACTGTATGAGATCGGTTGTGCCGGCGCTACCTTGTCATTTGTGGATTTTGTCGGAGAATTTCCCTATTTTCGCGACGAGGTGTTGCCCAGGCTGGAGGAAAAAGGGTTACGCGAAAGAATGTAACTTCTCGATAACCACTTGTATCCGGTGTTGTGTCGGTCGAAGATACCAGATCAATAAGGAATTATTTTTTGACTGGATTCTGGCATGCGCCAGAATGACGTCAATTTGGCATTTGCCGGAATACCGCCTACCTTTTCTTGCTTGTGAATTGATCATATCTCCCCAAAAACGCGAACAGTAAGGTAGACAGTGCCAGCAGGGCGAGGCATACCTGGAGTATGGGAATATAGTTGCCGTGGATATCAAAGGATCTGCCCATGATATAAGGTCCCAGGCTGGTGCCGGTCATGTGGGCGATAAAGACCCAGGAAAAGATCGTCCCGAAGTGGCGCATCCCATAATACCGGCTGGTCAGGAATACCATGAGGTCGGACTCCGTTCCAATACCGATTCCCATCAGGATTGCGGCAATAAAATAAAGGGTCAGGTGTTGCCCGTAGATCAACAACCCGACACCTGCTAATACCGAAAGGAAGACGACGAGGGCCACCCTGGGAGCGAACAGTTTGTCGATAACATAACCAACGACGATACGCGCGACGGCCATGCTGATACCCATGGTTGAAACGACCAGGGCAGCCGTGGTCATGTCGATGCCCCGGTCGGTCAGCATGGGCGCCAACTGGCTGAAGATGCCGTTCAGCGAAAAAGCGATACAGGTAATGATAATGAGCATGATCCAGAACACGTGGGTCCTCAACGCCTCACCCAGCGACAAGTGACCACTCGTATCTGCAGTCGCCTGGTCACCTGTTGCGTTTTTTTGGACGCCGTCCGGCAACAAACCCACGTCTTCGGGTTTATCAATAAGGAATAAATAAACCGTAGGCAGTACAATAAACAGCAGGAACAGGCCCAGACTGAAATAACCCGCGCGCCACCCGCCGATACCCGCGGCCCAGCTGCAAATCTGGGGTGCCAGGGCAAAACCCAGCCCGATCCCGGCTGAATTGATGCCGATGAACAGTCCCCGGCGTTTATCGAACCAGTTGGAAATAACGCGCGCATAGCCGATTGTATTTGTCGGCGCTCCAACCACCGCAGCGAGCAGCATCATGGTGTAAAACAGGGGCAGGGTCGTGACGTACAACGGTCCTGTCAGGATGACCAGGATGGATAAGGCGATCGCTGTGCAAACCACCCGCCGGGCGCCGTACCGGTCTATTAACCTGCCGGTCACCAGCACCCCCAGGGCAATGCCCACGGTGAGATAGGTCAGGGCCAGGGATATGTCACCCCGCCCCCAGCCGAACTCCTGGGCCAGGGGTTTGATCAGCACACTTGTTGCGGCAAACAGGATCACTCCGGTGTTACCCGTCATGCCGACGAAACAGGCCAGCGCAATGCTGGAGCCGAAGAAAAATTTAAACTGTGGTTGAGATCGCATATATAAGGAGTAATTATCTACTGGATTCCTGCTTCCGCAGGAATGACTGGAGGAGGCACACGACATCTGTGTTGAAAATCAAGGCTGCTGCCACGGACAGGCTCTTGCTCACGGAATACTGGGAAGAAGACATATTAAGCATGTTTATTCGGTTTCACCCAGCGGGTGATCTTCAGGTCGTGCAACGGTGCAACACCGCGCTCTTTTACGTCCAGTGAATGCCGGCGGCCACAGGCAGGACATAAATACCCGACCAGTTCCATAGTCTCGTGCAGTTTTATCCCCGGCGGCAGTTCGTCTTCTTCCAGGCTGTGGCAGGCAGCATGGTCTTTCCAGTTATCACTGGCGCTACAGAATACGTGACCGCATTCGCATTCGAATTGCAGTTCTTCTTTTTCCGTGTGCGCCAGGACCAGGCCGGCGCCGAAACGGGAAAGCGCCGTAGCTGTTTCACGACCGCCAACCGCTTCCGGTGAGGGTGGTTCGGCGTTTGCCAGTCGCTGCCTGCGCATGTTTTCGCGACGCTGCTCCGTTTTTTCCGGATCTTCGCCTGAGACAACGCCATAAACGTCCAGCGCCCGCCGTGCCGAGATGTATCCTGCCGTCACGTCGGCCGCCACCGCCTCCGGCGCGCGCTGTAACGGGTCGCCGTAACCACCACCGCCTTGCCAGGTATATTGCACAATGTCGCCCGGAAACAAGGGCAGTTCATCCTGTTTGGCCGCGAGTACCTGCGGCTGCCCCCCCAGCTCATCCAGGTCCATGGGCTCACGCACGTCTTCCAGTATCAAGGGCAGTTCGCCCTGCGCATATTTGCTCCTGACGTCCGACTCATGAATGATCATGGCATTGCTGCACACCCCGGGGAAAGCGCCGAACTGGCCGTAGGAGATAGGCACTTCAACACCATGGGACGTCAGGGAACAGCGCAGCCGTTCCACACCGTGGGGGGTCCAGGCTGTCCCCGCCGCACGGCCGCCGCGCTGTTCACCGTCCCCTCCCGTGTCCGGGAAGAATGAACGGTAAAGAAACAGCATGGGGCTGTGAATTTCATTGTATTCAATATTGGGAATGTGGGGTCTGGGCGAGACGAAGCAGCCGGTCTGGTCCAGGCCGTCCGCGAACGGATTGGCGCCGCCACCGCCTATTTGCGCGTCGATCAACTGGTTGCCGAAGGGTTCGCCGTGCTGGTTAGTATCGCCGGTAAACAGCGCCGCCATGGTGCCGTGGGTCACGCCCTGAGAATGTTTCCGGCTCTCCTCCGAAAGCGCCAGCAACTTCGATATGGCATGGGCGGTTGTCAGCGTGATCACCCAACCCTGGCCGATAGTTGCGGCGCCGGTAGCCGCCGGCGCGCTGGCGTTACAGATCAGGCCCTTGGGCGCAATCACCTCGATACTGTTCAATATTCCCTGGTTCCAGGGTATGCCCGATCCCAGCAGGGGTGCCACACCGCCAAAGATGGCGCCTACCAGGCAACCCTCCGTGCAGTTGATATAACCGGATGCCTGCGGCGATGAGTCGGACATGTCTATGGTCAATCGGTCGCCCTCCTTGATAATCCTTACGTCGGTGCGGTAAACCTTGTTCTCCCTGCCGTCATGGTCCAGGTAGCCGCACGTCCTGACCTCACCATCGGGCAAGGTTTGCAGGTGTTCCCGGGTTTTTCTTTCCGAATAACGGATCAACTCTTCCATCACGGTCAAAATGGTATCCGCGCCGTACTGCTGCATGAGTTCGGTCAGGCGCTCGCGGGCCACTACGTTGGAGGCAATAAACCCGCTGAGGTCCAGGCCGACCATTTGCGGTTGGCGGGTCATGTTCATAATCATGCGCCAGACGTCCTTACGCAGTTTACCCTTTTCGACGATACGCATCGGCGGCATCATCAGGCCTTCCTGCTGTTTTTCCGTGGCTCTGACCGAGACGGAACCGACGGCCATGCCGCCCATATCCACCTGGTGCGCGGTCACACCAGCCCAGGCAACCAGTTGCTCCGCGAAGAACAGGGGCGCCATGATAGTCACGTCGGGATGATGCACGGCGCCCTTGTAGGGATCATTGACGATATACATATCCCCGTCGGCAAATTCTTCATCGGCAAAATCCTCCATCACGTGGCGGAGGATGATGGGCATGGCCCCGGAATGAAACACCACCTGGGGACCCATTGACGCCAGCCTGCCGTCAGCCGTGAACAACGCATTGTTAAAATCGCCTGCGCCGGCCACGATAGGGGAGACCGATACGGCTTTCAAAGCCAGGGCCTGTTCTTCATTGATTGCCGCCAGCTTGTGCCGGATGATCTCGAAGGTAATGGGGTCCACGGAGAGCGGCTGTTTCAATGTATCCCAGTCGGCAACGGCGGGACCCAGCACATAATCATTTTTGTCAGTCATCTTTCTCTCCTGTTTCTTCAGTCCCGTCACAGGGCGAGACGCCCTCCTTCCCAGGGAAACATGCCCCTTTATGGTCAGAGTATGCCCGAATCCGGCAAAAATCACTGTATTGACCTCGAGTTAACGGGGGCACCTGCCAACTTATTATCATAAGGAAGCGTTTTTTGACTGGATTCCGGCTTTCGCCGGAATGGCGATGGAAAAGTATTCAGTCGTGTTGTTCTCCTGATGGAAATACCCAGGAACTCATCAATCTTGCCGACCTGCCCGGAGTGAATAGCCACCGTGGTGCTTTCATATTCAATAATCGCCGGACCGGCAATGCGATTGCCGTTTTGCAATGCCTCGCCCCGGTATATGGGCGTCTCAACGAAAGCCTTTTTTACCATATCATAAACCGGGCGACTGCCTTTCCCGGCGTGGCTTGCATCCATCCCTGCGTCAGGATAGCGGGCACAATCAGGGCGGGGCAGCAGGCCCACGGCTTCAACCACGTAGGTGACGAACTCGAATCGCGCTTTTTCCGGCACGGCCTCGGCGCCGTAGCGCTTTTTATATGCATTCAGGAAGTTATCCACCAGGCCTTCAATCGTGCCCGGAAACGGCACGGCAAGGGATTTGGTCTGGCGAATGAAACGCACCTCCACCACGCGCCGGAATTGGCGCTGTTCGGGCGGAACGCCCTGCTGGTCAAGGGAGTCATTGGCCTGGCCTGCAAGACTGCTGAATATATCTTCAATTTCGGCAAGCTCAACGGCGCCCTTGCCGTCCCGGCCGTACCGTTTCGGCTGTGCGCGGCCCGCGCTCAATGTAATATCGGAAGCAACGGCGCCAAAGGCGCAAAAAACGGACTGGCTGGCCGGGATCAGGACTTCTTCCACCACGTCCAGGGCAAACGCCGGCGCATGGGCAGGTCCCGCGCCGCCGAAGGCGTACAGCACAAACTCGCGTGCATCATGTCCCTGTTCTATGGTGACCGTCCTGAGCAAATCGGCCATGCGGGTGTCCACAATCCGCTTTATCCCCGCGGCTGCTTCCTCAATCGTCAGTCCGAGCGGGTCGGCCACGTGAACCTTCACGGCCGCGCGCGCTTTGTCCAGGTCCAGCGGCAGCTTGCCGCCAAGAAACCCGCCAGGATCGATAATGCCGAGAACCAGGTCAGCGTCAGTCACGGTCGGACGTTCTCCACCAAGGTTGTAACAGGCGGGGCCCGGTTCAGCCCCCGCGCTCTCAGGCCCGACATAGATATATCCGCCTTCCTCCACGCCCGCGACAGAGCCGCCGCCGGCACCGATAGCCCGCACGTCCAGCATGGGAAGCAACAGGTGGTATTTGTCCGCAACGGTTTCCTTACGCTGGCCGGCTTCGCCCGCTGCGATAACGGCTACATCCGTCGAGGTTCCCCCCATATCGAAGGAGATGATATTTTCGTGACCGCATAACAGACCCATAAATTTCGCCGCGGTGACGCCGCCGGAGGGGCCGGAAAGCAATAATCGCACAGGCGCCCGGCCCGCCTCATCAGGCGTCATCACGCCGCCGCTGGAATCCAGCAGAAACAGCCTGCTTTTGCCCAGTCGCCGGTTAAGCTGGTCGGTATATTCCCGCACCAGCGGGCCCAGACAGGCATTGATGACCGTGGTTGCCGTGCGTTCGTATTCACCCAGTCGCGGCGCCAGTTCATGGGACAGCGACAGGTAAATACCCGGCAGTTCCTCGCTCAGGATTTCCCCGGTCCTCTTTTCATGGGCTATATTCTTGAATGACCAGAGATAAGATACGGCAATCGCGTCGACACCAGCCTCCTTGATCCTGCTGATTGCATCGTACACGTCCTGCTCAGCCAGCGGTGCGATCACGTCACCGCGATAATCGATGCGCTCGCGAATACCGAAGATGAGTGAGCGGGGAACGATTGGATCGGGAACGCGCCTGTTCGAATAATCGGTCAATTCGGAGGGACTGAGGCCGGCAGTCATACCCATCATCCGTTGCATGATCATGGTGTCCTCAAAGCCGCGCGTGGTCAACAGTGCCGTCCTGGCGCCGCGCCGTTCGATGAAGGCATTGGTCGCAACGGTCGTGCCATGGGCGATCCGGTCGACACGGCCCAGCAGAGTCGCAAGGTCGGTCTGTTCCTTCTGCGCCGCCGCCGTGAGAGCTGCCAGCAGGCCTTCCTGTAACCGTCCCGGCGTGGATGGTGATTTGGTTGTCCTCACGGAACCGTCGTCGCCCATCACTACGACATCGGTAAATGTCCCCCCGATATCAATGCCGACGGAACTCATGGTTCAACCCGTATTTCTCATCGGTTTAGCGAAGCTTCGCCTCATGCCGATAAGCATCTGGTTATCAACGGTGATATACCGCAAAAATCTGACCTGTGTGCAAGTGAAAGAACCATTCAAGGATTCTAATGCAATATCCGGGTTAGTGTTCCTTGGCCTTGAGGCCATCGAGACCATTCGGAGACATCCCATGATTTAACCCCTTCGGATAAATACAATTGTTCTCATCTCATTTTCAACGAAAGTGTATAAGATTGGAAATTTATTGCACTATAAAAGAGGGATAAATACAGTGCAATGTGTGGCGGATTCATACATGGTCTCGCATTTCCTGCCCTGATAATCTATATTCTTTCCAGAATGGAGGAAAAATTATGACAGTCAAACTCGCAGAGCAAGCTTTGTCGGCAAATGAGGCGGCGTGTATCACCCGCGTCCCCTTGAAACAGGTGCACTGTATTATCGACGCTGGTCTTTTGGGCGATATCGTAAAGAAGCGTGAAGGCGCGCGGGTTATTCTCAGGAGGGACTTGGTCGGGCTGAAGTTCGTCTATGAAACCACGGACATCCTTACCCCTGAAAGTCGCCAGCGACTCGTCCGCCATCTTCTCAATGACCCTGAAGCGAGGACAGTGCGCGAAGACGCCGTCTTGGTTGATGTGAGGACTATGCAGAGCGAGGTACGGCAACGCCTGACGGCGCTGGAAAAGGCGAAAAAGATGGTCGCGGTCGACAAGGATGTACTCACCGGTATCCCCTGTTTCAAGGGAACCCGCATACCCGTTCATACCATTGCCGAGATGGTGACCAACGGCAGCGACATACCTGCTATCCTGGCAGCGTACCCGGTGCTTACCGAGCCACAGATCGAGGCCGCCCTCCTCTACGCCGAAGCCTACCCACGCCGCGGCTGCCCGCGTCGAGAGCCGGTCTGGCGCAAGCAGAAACCTGTTTCATCGAAAGAGATCGCTTTCGACGAGATCCCGCATACCTTGTGAAGTTTTTGATTGATGAATGTCTGAGCCCCGATCTCGTCAGCATCGCTCGGGACCGGGGCTTTTCTCTATCAATGCACGTAAACTGGATAGGGCTGAGAACCAGGAGAGACTGGGCTATCGTTCGCCGCGCAGTTGTAGACGGCTACGTACTCGTCACGAATAATACGACGGATTTCACGTCGCTCATAGAGCGCGAAGAGATACATGCTGGGTTAATTTGCCTGAATATGGCACACGGGTTCGCGAGTCTGGACGCACAAAAGCGGCTGTTTGAGTATGCGCTGGATCAATTGGGTGGCAAAGAGCTTGTCAACGAACTCCTGGAGATCACTCTCACTGCTGATCTGATCGTTCAGACCAACCGATATGCGTTGTCGGCTGAATGAAGCAGCCAAGAAATTCAACCTGGATTTTATGGTACACCGAGATCAGGGAGCGCAAATCCCTCGGTTGCTATGTGGCTTCACCGGTCTGCCCGTTTGCCGATCAGTCGTTCAGTAAAGTATTATGCAAATAAAATACGGAAACACATTTCATGCAACCAACAAATGTCAATATAAGTACCCTGTTTGGAAACAAGATTCAATTTAGAATCCCACTTTTTCAAAGGCATTATGTTTGGGAGTTGGATGACCAATGGCAACCTTTATGGGAAGACATTGAGGAAAAGTCAAATAAAAGATTATCGCAGCCGCAAAGAGACGAGTTCAGTCATTTCACTGGCGCAATTGTAATACAACAAAAGCCGACCAATGTTGATGAGGTTCCAAAGTATGAAATCATCGACGGACAGCAGCGTTTAACAACCTTTCAAATAATTCTCTGCACACTTCGAGATATTTGTACGTCACTGATGTTTAAGGATATCGCTGATGAGGTGGGGGCTTATATATTGAACAAGGGGATGTTGTCGGAAGGATATAATGGAGAACATTACAAGCTCGTTCCTACTGATTTTGACAAGCCGGCGTTGATAAATATTGTCGAGATGTCAGCGGCAGGTAACTCAGGAGAACGAATTCAAGAGGCCTATGGATATTTTCAAGGAATGATTCAGAACTATGCGGAAGGCGATAAAGAGAAAATACTTTCATTATTTTATGCAGTATTAAACGACTTTGGGTTTGTACAGATTCTGATTGATTCAGATGATGAACCGGAAATGATCTTTGAATCCCTGAATGGGAGGGGGAAAAGCTTACTTCAATTTGACCTGCTTAGAAACAATCTTTTTCTAAGAACGAGAATATCCGAAGACGACAGGGATAAATTGTATAAGGACTACTGGAGCCATTTTGAAACTGGTTACTGGGAAACAAAGGTTAAGGTGGGTCGAAAAAGGGAGATATTATCTGAACTTTTCTTTCAACATTTCTTAATGGCGAAGCTCGGCGAGGATAGTGTTTCACCCTTGTTCACGACCTACCAGCGCACATACCGAAAGGAGTTGACTACTGAAAATCAGAGTCCGAAGGATGAACTTATGGAACTTAGTCGATACTCAAAAACGTACAAGGACATAACGGATTGTGATATGGGATCGGCTGTCGGGCTGCCGATGCGATTCTATAAAATATTTGATATTACAAGCCTGCATCCGTTTGTTCTGTATCTGGTAAACGACTCTGGGGTGTCAAAAGCCGATATCCTATTAGTTTTACAAGCTTTAGAATCGTACACGCTCCGCCGAATGCTTTGCACAAGCCAAGGCCATAAGAATTACAATAAGTTTTTCTCAGAGGAAATAAGAAAACATAGAAAAAGTGGGTTTGACGTTAGAAAGTTCATCCAGAATCTTTCCAGTCAAAGTTCCGATACATCCAAATGGCCAGCTAATGATGAAGTCAAATCAGCATTACAGGGACAGTGGTCTGGAATAGGTATAAATCGGAATGTCATTCGGTATATTTTGTACCGGATTGAGTTGCTGAACCGTGGAGATAATGAGTTGACGGAAAAAGATGATCTGCCTTTCAATCAGCAACTCACGCTCGAACACATCTTGCCAGAAAAGTGGCATGAAAGCTGGCAATTGCCAATTGGTGATGGTTCATTAACTTACGATGAATTGTTTCCGAAAGAATATGAATATAGAAAAACAAATCGTGTTCGAGATAGCTTTATTCAGCTTTTAATATCAAAAGAGGATTTAGTCGATCCGTCATATTGGGGTGCGTTCAAATTAGCTCGTGAAAGAGATCGTCTTCTTCAAAATATTGGTAACTTGACAATTGTTACTCATAAGTTGAATGCAAGTATGTCTAATGCCCCATATAGCAAGAAAAGAGAATTATTGTTCTCTAATTCAATATTAATGGTAAATAAGGAAATATATAAATCTGATAGTTGGGATGTTGCAGAAATCCGGCAGAGAGAACAGCAACTGTACGAGCAATTTTGTGCTATTTGGCGTGACGCAGCATCTTTCGAGAATGGTATCACATGATGAGGCGCTTACCGGGCGACATTTCCACTCTGCACTAAACCGATAATAATGTCGAATTTGTCACTCAAGGAATTCGTTGGTAAACAATCTCGCCTGCGTCGCAGACTTCGGACATCGGCACGTTCATCAGGCCAACGATATTGTCTGAGAAGGTCACCGCAAGAGCTCCTTCCTGCTTATCCTTGTAGTCATAGTAAAATGCATTCGCATTGAATTGTATGGCGCCATCCTACAAAGTCATTTTCGTGTCTACTTCATTAGTCGTCAGCTGTTATGTTTTAACTTGTAAGCAACTGTGCGAGAAGGGCTTTTCTGACACAGTTCTTGACTAAGACATAAGACATCATGTTTGAATTTGCTGGCAAGATCAAGCATGGAGGTCAGGACGGCATCATTTTCGGATGTGATTCCATCTCTGTTTTGACTCGGGTCCATGCCTGGGTGCTGTCACAGTAAATTTCCACGGCGGGTTTCACCCAGGACGTATCATCCAGGGTGCCGACGTTCTCTCCCGATTGTTATGCGAGTCCGGATTTTAGACTGATTCACCTGTTAATGAAATAAAACCCTGCCGAAATCAGCAGCTCCCGCTAACTTCCGGGATCGAGGGCATCCTGCCCTCGTGGAGGGCGAGACGCCCTCCCTCCCAGAGAAACAGGCCCCGTGACTCCTGGGGGACAGATTTAAATCTGTCCCCTGTGTCTTGTTGACCTCGATTTAGCGGGAGCACCTGTGCCGGAATAGCTGTCGGACGCCGGCACGCTATTCCGGTTACAGTTGTTCCCTGGAAAACCGGGCGGTGGTCCTGTCGCCGGCAAGGATGCCTTCGATCTCTTCGGCCGAAAAATAAATATACGATTCAGTTATAATGCCCGTCAATCGGGACCCATCAAACGCAGTAGAACAAATACGTGGAAGCAACCAAACGAGATGATCTGGAATATGCCGGCTTCTGGATACGGATGTGGGCATTTATCATAGATTGTTTTTTGATTGGCCTTATCGCCACACCCTTTTCATCAATCATGTTCGGGGGTGCATACATCGCATCGGTAAGTCTCCTGACGGATTTTCTTGTCTCTACGCTGTTACCCGCGCTATTCGTCATCATGTTCTGGATTTTCAAGGCCGCGACCCCCGGCAAAATGGCCATATCTGCGAAGATAGTTGATATAAGAACGGGAGAATCCCCATCCACTGCCCGCTATATCGCCAGGTATGTCGGTTACCTGGTATCACTTCTACCCCTTGGGCTGGGTTTTATATGGATAGCGTTCGACAGGCGGAAACAGGGCTGGCATGACAAGCTGTCGGGGACGGCAGTGGTTCGAAAAAAGCCGGAAACAGTCGTATTTTCCCGTCAATAGCCCCTGGCTTCTTTTGTCATGCCCGAATTCTGCTCTGTGCTTCAACCACAGCCAGGGCAGACATATTGACGATACCGTGTACGGTTGAGGCATTCGTCAGGATATGAGCGGGCCGGGCCGCCCCCACCAGCAAGGGTCCTACGGTGACGCCGCCGCCCAGCATCTTCAACAGATTAAAAGAGATATTGGCGGCGTCTATATTGGGCAGGATTAACGTGTTGGCGCGACCGCGCAGTTTGGAGTCGGGAAATGCGTTGGCGCGAATGGTTTCCGATATGGCGGCATCAGCATGCATCTCGCCTTCCACAACCAGTTGCGGGTCGCGCTGCTGCAGGATTTTTGCTGCCGCGCGCATCTTTTCGGATGAATTGTTGTTCCGGCTGCCGAAGTTGGAATGGGAAACCAGGGCAATGCGCGGCTTGATACCGAACCGCTGCACGGCTTCTGCAGCGAGCAGGGTCATGGCCACAATGTCGTCGACACCGGGTACGGGCAGCACATGGGAATCACAGAGGAAAAACGTTCCTTCCGGAAGCACCAGCACCGCCACGGAAGAGAATTCCTTAACATCCTCGCGTTTGCCTATGATATCGCGTACATGGGTCAGGTGGTTGATGAAAGGTCCTATCGTACCGCACAGCATGGCATCCACATCCTCGTGCATCAACAGCAGGGCAGCCAGCACAGTAGACTGGGTTCGCACTATGCGGCGCGCTTCATCCGGTGAGATGCCGGACCGGCCCTTGATGCCGTGATACAGCTCGGCCAATTCCAGGCAGCGCCGGTCCTTGACCGGGTTGATCACCTCGAAATCCCTGTCCTTGACCATGGCCAGACCCAGTTCCCCGATGCGGCGGTTGATCACTTCCGTGCGCCCGACCAGCAACGGTCTGGCCAGACCTTCATCAACCACTTGTTGTGCAGCCTGGAGGATGCGGCGTTCTTCCCCTTCGGCATAGGCGATTCGCTTCGGATCCCGTGCAGCCTGATCGAACACCGGGTTCATGATAGTGCCTGTCTGAAAGACAAACTGGATCAGGCGCTGGCGGTAACTCTTGAAATCGGCGATGGGCCGGGTTGCCACACCACTTTCCATGGCAGCCCTGGCTACGGCCGGCGCCAGTCGAACGATCAGGCGCGGGTCGAACGGTTTGGGAATGATGTAGTCGGGACCGAATATCAGGTCGCGCCCGCCGTAAGCGCGGCTGACCACCTCCGATGATTCGGCCATGGCCAGGTCGGCAATGGCCTTGACGCAGGCTATCTTCATTTCCTCGTTGATGCTGGTCGCGCCCACGTCGAGCGCGCCGCGAAACAGGTACGGGAAACACAGGACGTTGTTAACCTGGTTGGGAAGGTCGGAGCGCCCGGTTGCGATAATGGCGTCGGGGCGGGCCCTCTTCGCCGTCTCCGGCAGGATTTCCGGAATCGGGTTTGCCAGGGCCATGATGATGGGATTATCCGCCATGTGTTTGAGCATGCTCGGTTTCAATACGTTCCCCACGGACAGGCCCAGGAAAACGTCCGCATTCTTGATTGCCCCGGTCAGTGTTCTTGCATTCGTGGTCCGGGCATAGCGGGCCTTGAAGGGGTCCATCATTTCCTTACGGCCGCTATAAACTACACCGGCAATATCGGTGACGATGACATTGTCTTTTCTCAGTCCCATGGCGACCAGCAGGTCCAGGCAAGCCAGGGCTGCGGCCCCGGCGCCCGAGGTGACCAGCTTGATCACTGACATTTCCTTGCCTACCAGTCGCAGGCCATTGGTAACTGCAGCGGCGACGATGATGGCCGTGCCGTGTTGATCGTCGTGGATGACCGGGATCCCCAGCCGTTCCTGCAATTTACGCTCGACGATAAAGCATTCCGGTGATTTTATGTCCTCCAGGTTGATGGCGCCGAAGGTGGGCTCGAGGCTGGTGATGATATCCACCAGTTTATCCGGGTCGGTTTCATTGAGTTCCAGGTCGAACACGTCTATACCGGAGAATTTCTTGAACAACACCGCCTTGCCTTCCATGACCGGTTTGGACGCAAGCGGGCCGATGGGGCCGAGGCCCAGCACGGCAGTACCGTTGCTGATGACGGCAACAAGATTGCCACGGGTTGTCAGCATGGACGCCTGTGCCGGGTCCCGGACTATTTCTTCACAGGCGGCGGCCACCCCCGGCGAATAGGCCAGGGCCAGGTCGTGCTGGTTGGCCAACGGCTTGGTCGAATGTATCGCCAGCTTGCCCGGTGGGGATTTTCGGTGGTAATCCAGCGCGGCATCCCGCACCTCACCAATTTTCTGGCGTATGGTTTTTGTTTTTTTCATTGACATGGATGTACAGGATAATCAGGATATCGATGATTTTATCACTTCAACTATCGATCCACTCTATAGGTCTGTGCTATATCCTTTACATCCTGTGCATCCATGTTAATTCTCTGTGTCCCCTGTGGCTGAAATAACCGGAGTAAGCATGCCTAGTTCTGGGATTTATGCAGGGCCTGGTCCAGGTCCCAGAAGATATCGTCGATAGTCTCAAGCCCCACTGATATTCGCACCATGTCCGGCATGACGCCTGCCGCCAGTTGCTCCTGCTCGGACAATTGGCGATGGGTAGTCGAAGCCGGATGAATGATCAGGGTTTTTGCGTCCCCCACATTGGCGAGGTGGCTCAGGAATTGCGCATTTTCGATGAATTTAACGCCGGCCTCAACACCTCCCTTCACACCGAAACACAGTATCGACCCCGCCCCTTTGGGTAAGTACTTCGCGGCGAGTTCATGGTATTCATTGTCTTCAAGACCGGCGTATTTCACCCAGGAGACCGCTTCGTGTCCTGCCAGGTACAGCGCCACCTTGAGCGCGTTTTCACAATGCCGGTCCATACGCACCGGCAGGGTTTCCAGTCCCTGCAGGAACAGAAAGGAATTGAACGGACTCAGGCTGGGGCCCAGTGTGCGCAGGGTTTCACAGCGCGCCTTCATGGTAAAACCGAAGTCGCCGAAGGTTTCATAAAAGCGCACGCCGTGGTAGCCCTTGGACGGTTCGGTCATCCCGGGGAAATTACCGTTGGCCCAGTCAAACCTGCCCGACTCGATCAACACGCCGCCGATGGATGTGCCGTGCCCGCCGATAAACTTGGTGGCGGAATGGGTCACGATATCAGCACCGAAATCCAGCGGCCGGCACAAATAAGGTGAGGCAAACGTGTTGTCAACCACCAGTGGAATACCGGCCTCATTGGCGATTGCCGCAACGGCCTCCAGGTCCAGGATATTGTTCAACGGGTTGCCGATGGTTTCGGCGTAAACGGCCTTGGTCTTTGCCGTAATCGCCCGGCGGAAATTTTCCGGGTCGTCCGAATCGACGAAAATAACATTGATTCCGAACTTCCTGAAGGTCACGTCAAATTGAGAATAGGTGCCGCCATACAGGGTAGTGGCTGAAACAAGCTCGTCCCCTGCTTCCATCAGGGTCAACAGCGCAACCATCTGCGCGGCCATGCCGGAACTGACGGCCAGGGCCGCGCGCCCGTTTTCCAGCGCCGCCATCCGTTCCTCGAACACCGAGGTGGTCGGATTCATCATGCGCGTATAGACATTGCCGAAAGTTTGCAGGTCAAACAGGCTGGCCGCATGACCGGGGTCATCGAACACGTAGGACGCCGTCTGGTAAATCGGCACCGCCCGGGAACCGGTTACCGCGTCGGGAATCTGTCCGGCGTGGAGGCAAAGTGTTTCTATACCAAATTCTTTATCAGCCATGGTTCTTTCTCTGATTTATTTCAGCCGCAGAGAACCCTGAGAAAAAATGTAAGAGTTGTATATCAGCCAGTTCATCTGAATATATTTGAATGCTGCTATGCATGCCTGTCCCTTATCATTGCTGCACCCGTCATGCCAGCGGAAGCTGGCATCCAGTCAAAAAATCATTCCTTATCATAAATAATGGAATGTTGTCTACTGGGTCCCGGCATTCGCCGGAATGACGCGGGCCTTGTATACTCTGTGGCGCCATTACCGGTTTACAAACAATGGACGTTTGGCTGAAATCACCCTGGTATTCACCCCGGCAAAGTTCAATCCGCCGTACAAGCGGGCATATTCAATCTTCATGCAGCGGTCCATGACCACTTTCAATCCGGCGTTCCTTGCCAGTTGCGCCGCCTCCTCATTGATGATGGTGAGCTGCATCCACACGACCCGGGCGCCGATTTCGATGGCCTGCCGGACAAACGGCATGACCCGGTCCGGTCTTTGAAACAGGTCAACCACGTCCACTTTCCCCGGTATGGATAGCAGGTCAGGGTAACAGGGTTCTCCCAGAATTTCCTGGTAGTTCGGGTTGACGGGAATGATGTCAAACCCGTGTTGCTGCAGGTACTTGCCGGCAAAGTAGCTGGGCCGCATCGGGTCATTCGACAAGCCGACCAGGGCAACCCGCTTGTTCGTAGACAGGATCTCCCTCAATTCATTGCTGGTGATATCAAACCTGGCCATTAACCTTTCCTCTCCTGCGCTGTTGCACGCAGGATGAATTTCTGAATCTTGCCGGTGGAGGTCTTGGGCAGCGGCCCGAAGACAACGGTTTTGGGCACCTTGAACCGGGCCATGTTGGAGCGACAGAAATCGACTACGTCTTCCTCGGTCAGGGTCTCTCCCTCTTTCAGGGTCACGAATGCACAAGGGGTCTCGCCCCATTTGTCATCCGGTCTGGCGACGACCGCAGCCTCCAGCACAGCCGGATGACGGTAAAGCATATTTTCCACCTCTATACTGGAAATGTTTTCACCGCCCGAGATAATAATATCTTTTGAGCGATCCTTGATCTCCATGTAACCGTCCTCATGCCAGACGGCCAGGTCGCCGCTGTGGAACCAGCCTCCAGCAAAGGCATTCTCCGTTGCGCCCGGATTTTTCAGGTAGCCTTTCATCACGATATTACCGCGGTGAAATATCTCACCGACCGTCTCACCATCCCTCGGGACCGGTTCCAAGGTCTCCGGGTCCGCCACCATTACGGCTTCCTGCAAGGGGTAGCGCACCCCTTGCCTTGACTTGATTTCGGCCTGTTTCTCTATGGGCAGGTCATTCCATTCCTCACGCCAGGCACAGACTACCGCTGGCCCGTATATCTCGGTCAGGCCGTATACGTGGGTGACGGGGAAGTTCATTTCTTCCATGGCCTGCAACACCGCGGGGGGCGGGGCCGATGCCGCGGTCATGACCTTAACCTGGCGCTCTATGCCCTGTTTCAATTCAGCGGGGGCGTTGGCCAGCAGGTTCAATACTACCGGCGCGCCGCAAAGGTGGTCTATATTCTCTTTCCTGATCAATGAGAAAATTGCGTCGGCTCTTACCGCCCTCAGACACACATTTGTTCCTGCCACCGCAGCGATCCCCCAGGGAAAGCACCAGCCGTTGCAGTGAAACATGGGCAGAGTCCACAGGTAGACAGGATGGGCAGTAGTATTCCATACCAGCAGGTTGGAAACCGCGTTCAGGTAGGCGCCGCGGTGGTGGGTCACCACCCCTTTCGGATCACCCGTAGTCCCTGAGGTATAGCACAGCGCGATCGCGTCCCATTCATCCGCGGGCAGGTTCCAGTCAAAATCAGGGTCGCCTTCCAGCAGGAAAGATTCGTAATCGGTCTCACCGACCAGTTCGCCTCCTTCATAAGCCGGGTCATCAACGTCAATCACTATAAGGTCCAGGCCTGATTTTGCGATGGCGTCCTTGATGACGGCGGAGAACTCACGGTCGGTAATCAACGCCTTGGCTTCGCCATGTTTCAGCATGAACGCGATAGCGTCGGCATCCAGCCGGTAATTGAGCGCGTTCAGCACGGCGCCCGCCATGCCCACGCCGAAGTGGGCCTCATACATGGCCGCTATGTTCGGCAACATCACCGACACCGTATCGTTTTTACCGATACCCCTGTTGCGCAATGCGGAGGCCAGACGCCGGCAGCGCGTATATGTCTCAGCCCAGGTATAACGCAACTCACCATGGACGACCGACGTGTAATCAGGGTAGACGGATGCCGTCCGTTCGATAAACGTCAACGGAGATAACGGTACGTAGTTCGCCGGGTTTTTACCCAGACCGGCTTCATAGAAGTGTTCAGTGCTCATGGTTTGATTGTGTTACATGCCATCAACAGATCAAATCAGCTGCCTTTCCGAACCGGCCTGGGCCTCCATAAAGGCTGTTTCATTTCAGTCCGGTATAGTTAAATCAGCGAGTTGGTAAGGGGTATAGTTTACTATAGAAAAAAGGGTATAGCTGCCTTTGTACATATCTTTTATCATAGCCGACATACCGGTTGTGTTATATCGTTGTTGGTGATATCCGGCACAACATTGACCGACTATATTAAAGAACAGCAACCATGTCTGAAAAAACGATTACCAACCGCGTTGCCAAGGGACCGTTATCCGGTTACAAGCTCATTGAAATTGCCGGTATCGGCCCCACCCAACTGACCGGGATGTTACTGGCGGATATGGGCGCCGAAATCGTGCGTGTAGTACGCGTCGGTCCGGTTGATCTGGGTGTTTCCATACCAGACGAGTACAAGCTGATGAACAGGAGCAGGCGCTCAATTGCCATAGACTTAAAAAAACCGCAGGGAAGGGATATTGTCCTTGAGTTATGTGAGCGCGCCGATGCACTATTCGAAGGTTTCCGGCCAGGGGTAATGGAACGCCTCGGACTGGGTCCTGATGAGTGCTTGCGGCGAAACCAAAGGCTGGTCTACGGTCGCATGACAGGTTGGGGACAGGATGGCCCTCTGGCAAAGACAGCAGGACACGATCCCAACTATATCGGCATCGCCGGTGTGCTGGGTAGTATCGGGAAAAGAAATGAAACGCCGGCCTATCCCCTGAATTTGATCGGCGATTTCGGTGGGGGCGCCCTGTATCTTGCAATGGGATTGCTGGCCGCCATGCTGGAGGCGGTAAAATCGGGTAAAGGGCAAATCGTGGATGCAGCGATGGTCGACGGCGCGGCCTCCATGATGACAACTTTTTACGGGATGCTCGCTGCCGGAATATGGAAAGAACAGCGTGGCAGCAACATTCTTGATGGCGGCGCCCATTTTGTAAACACTTATCAGACCAAGGATAATCAATACGTAGTTGTTGCTGCAATAGAAGGACGATTTTACCGGGAGCTGCTGGATATTCTTGAAATAGCTGACCCGGACTTGCATACACAACAATTCAACCGGGATCGATGGCCGGAGTTTGCCGATCGACTCCAGAAAAAATTTTTGACGAGAACCCGGGATGAGTGGTGTGAGGCATTCGCCGGTACTGATTCCTGTTTCGCACCGGTACTCACGTTGACGGAGGCAACCCGGCACCCTCATGCACAGGCAAGGAATGCTTATGTCAGTGTCGATGGAATTTCACAACCTGCGCCGGCACCCCGTTTCAGCCGTACCGGTTCGGAGATACAGTCACCACCAGCGCAACCCGGACAGCATACAGAAGAGATATTGCTGGATTGGGGGTATACCCTAGAACGTATCAACGATCTGCTCGAAGAGAACATCATCAACACATAAATCCGTACGGAGCAGATTAGGACGCCCGACAGGCAAAAATTACCTGCCTTTCCAGACCGGTTTGCGTTTTTCAATAAAGGCGTCTATTCCTTCCCGGGCATCCTCGCTGTCCATGTTGCAGGTCATGCGCTCGCCGGCAAACTGATAGGCCGCGCTCAAATCCATGTTCGCCTGCTGATAAAACATTTTTTTGCCCAAATTGACGGCCAATGCGGATTTGGCCGCGATTTTTTCCGCCATTGAAGAGACTGCCGAATCCAGTTCCTCCACAGGCGCGACCATGTTGACCAGGCCGAATTGCCTGGCGGTCGCTGCATCAATAAAATCGCCCGTCAGCAACATCTGCATGGCCTGCTTGCGCTGCATGTTACGGCTCAACGGCACCGCCGGCGTGGAGCAGAACAATCCCACGTTGATGCCGGACACGGCAAAGCGGGCAGTCTCCGCGGCGACCGCCAGGTCACACTGCGCCACCATCTGACAGCCTGCGGCGGTGGCAATACCCTGTACCTTTGCGATGACCGGTTGCGGCAGATTATTGATGGTTTGCATCATCGTCCCGCAGCGGTCAAACAATGCCTGGTGAAATGCCCGGTCTTCACTGGAACGCATTTCCTTGAGGTCGTGTCCCGCACAAAAGGCCTTGCCGTTTGCCGCGATGACCACTACACGGATCGTATCGTCCCCGGCAATATCATCCAGGGCCTCTTGCAGCGCGATCAACATGTCTTCGGACAAGGCATTGTATTGACGGGGCCGGTTCAAGGTCAGGGTCGCTATACCGGCATTTACCCCGGTGAGCAGGATTGGATCTTGTGCCAGCACTCGTGCAGTCGTTGCCATATCGGTCTCTCCTCATTGAGTAATATCCATAGTTTACTATAAGCGCCATAGAGATGTGTGCGTGTCTCTTCGGCCAGGGCAAACGTAAACTTTCGAGTATCACTCGTCAGCGTATGGTGATCAGGGTAGACCGAACAGTATTTTCCAATTCTAAAATGAGCCTGTAGAGAGAGATTCTGACTCGATCTCAAGCCCGTTTGTATTCCTGTTCATGGATGGTTGTAAAGAGTTCCCGGCGCGCCTGTTGCAAGGCATCGGCCGCCGCGTTGTCGCTGATTTGGTAAGCGATCCTGTCCAGTATCGCAAAGCTTAACCCCGGTTTCAAGTACGTCTTTGCATCGGTGAGGGATTTGAGTTTCTCATACGGGGTCATCAGGGACTGGTAGGGATAGCGTTTTCGTTGTTTCCCGGTCTTGTCGGTGACGGTGTGCGGGAACAGGCAGGGCCGGTGATAGTTGACGTACGGGTTGAGGTGCTGGCGATGGAAGGCATTGAGCAGGCCGGCCCAGCGCTGCGGGATATGGGCATGGCCGAGGAGCTTGCGCACGACATGGCCGTTCTTGCATTCCACCAGGGCGTTGTCGTTGCTGTGCCGGGCGCGGGACTTGGTGAACTCGATGCGCAGTTTCTCCAGCAGCCGGGCGACCTGGCGGTTGATGTACTCCGAGCCGTTATCGGCATGGAATCCCAGGACCACGAACGGAAAGACCTCCAGCAGGTGTTCCAGGGCCGGGATGAGATACACCTCGCTGATGCGCTCGACACTGACCACGACCTCGAACTGGGTGACCTCATCCACCGCATTGATATGATAGACGCCTTTTTCCCCGTCTAAATCGCCCTGATGCACGGTATCGATGCGAATATAACCCGGTTGACCGTCACTCTGCGGCTTGCGCCGCTCACCGATGTCACGCACCACCGGGCGGGTCTTCTCCACCGTGTGGCGCTGGCGCCGGTAGGTCTGCGATTGGCGCAGGTTGTACAGGTGGGACACCGAGATACCGGCCAGGCGCGCATACTCGGCCTGGCCGAACACCTCATAGGCGCGCTCACAGAGCTTCTTCAAGGTCAGCCCGTTGGGGGTGTTGTGGCGTTCGTCCATGGCCGCCAGCAGGCGAATGTCCGCCTTGCTATAGCGCCGGGCAAACCCCCGTACCGTGCGTTGCCGTGGCGCCAGCTTCCCGGTCTCCCGGTATCGCTTAATCAACCGCTTCACCTGGGCCAGGGAATACCCGCTCACCTTCATCAGGTAACCCATGAGTACCCCCTTGTCCGATTTGTTACAGCCCAGGTAGTTGAACCTCACCAGTGTCCGCCGTACCCAGTCATAACGGCTCTGCTTGTCACTGGCCACCTCAAAAACCACCCGTTGGGTGCCTGACAAAAAAGCACGTACCTGGTTAATACTCGTTAACTCGTTTGCATTCATGATCGTTTTCATCCTCCTATCATGAACGGAAACACAGACTATTTCAGGCTCATTTCATGTTGGAATCACGCACCCCCTTCAGGCTCATTTCATATTGGAAAATACTCGAACTGTCCGCCATCGGCAACAACTGGTACACTACCGGCCGAATTCTTCCTGGAGGACAGCATGGATATTTCGGGCAAAACAGCGATAGTAACCGGTGGTGCATCCGGGTTGGGTCTGGCAACGGTAAAACGGCTTGTTGATGCCGGCGCCAATGTCGCTGTATTCGATTTGAATGACGTTCAGGATGCCGGGATTGCCGGGCATGACCGGGTTTTGTTCCAGCGTGTTGACGTGGCGGATGAGGACGCAGTGAGCGCCGCTATCGGCAACACGGTAGCCAGGTTCGGGGCGCTGCATATATGCTGCAACTTTGCCGGGATTGCAGTGGCCGCCAGGACCCTCGGGAGAGACGGTCCGCATTCACTGGAGTTATACAACAAGGTAATCCGGATCAACCTGAGCGGTACCTTCAACGTCCTGCGCCTGGCCGCCGCACAAATGGCCGAAAACGAACCTTTGGACGAGCACGGCGGGCGCGGCGTGATCATCAATACCGCATCCGTTGCCGCTTTTGAAGGGCAGATCGGCCAGGCGGCATACAGCGCCAGCAAAGGCGGGATAGCCGGCATGACGGTCCCTGTCGCCCGAGACCTGGCCGGTCTGGGCATCAGGGTTAATACCATCGCGCCGGGAATAATTCACACGCCCATTTTCGACGGCCTGGGTGACGAGGTCATCCAGTCACTGGAGGCTTCTGTCCTCTACCCGAAGCGCCTGGGCAGTCCCGACGAGGTTGCCCGCCTCGCCGTATTCATTATTGAAAACGACTATATCAATGCGGAAACTATTCGTATTGATGGGGGGATCAGAATGCCGCCGCGCTGACCCGTTATATCAGCGTTCGATCTTTCAAATGATTTGCCGGCACCATACTGCTGTGTAAAATACCTGTCACGATAAGATGATTTTTCTCGAGCAAGTAATAGATAACATGACTTGCGTGGGAAAAACTGTAAGTGCCTTCATCAATATCACTCCGGCGGATTCCTATCAGAGGATTATCAGATAGCACGGTGAGGGTTTTGCGTAATTCAACAAGGTATTTTCTTGATTGTTCATTTCCCCACCGATTTTTCGTAAATTCGCGTATCCCAGATAAATCCCGTCCGGCATCCGTGGTGAGACGGTACGTACCCATACTACTCGTTATTTTTCGCTAACAGTTCATCGAAAAAAGCGTCACCCTCAGTTGTTGCCCCGGCTTCAATCTCTGTTTTTGCACGTTGTACCCGTTCTTTCAGCATCTGAATTTTCAGTTCTTCCATCTTTTCGTAATCGTCCATTGATACCATCACGGCAACTGGTTTACCGTTTTTGTTGATTTGAACAGGCGCCCGTTGTACGCTCATCAACATATCGCCAAACTGGGTTTTTGCTTCATTCGCGGTTACTGCTTTCATGTCAACACCTCATATCATTCATTTCGTTCAGTATAAACGAATCATTCGATATGTTCTATTAATTTAACTTTACCTGGTTAATCCGTGCATGGAGTTCAATGACCCTGACCCGTCAACATAAGGCGTACCTGTTCGCTCTGAGCGCGGTGTTGCTATGGTCCACTGTCGCGACCGCATTTAAAATCTCGCTGCGTTACCTTGACGTGTTCCAGTTATTGCTGGTCGCAAGCGTGACGGCGACATTGTGTCTGCTGGTGATTGTCCTGGCGACAGGCAGGATAACTCTGCTGGCCCACACGGGTACACGGGATTATCTAAGGCTGGCCTGTCTGGGCATACTGAACCCGTTCTGTTATTACCTGATCCTGTTCAAGGCCTATGACCTGTTGCCGGCACAGGTTGCCCAGGCATTGAACTATACCTGGGCGATTACGCTGATGCTGCTGTCCGTGCCCATACTGAAGCACAGGATCACCCGGTTTGATTACGGCGCCACCGTTATCTGTTATTCCGGTGTCATGATCATCTGCTTCAGCGGCGGTCAGTTTCAGACAGGAGAATTAAGCACAGCAGGAATTTTTCTGGCCCTTGGCAGCACCGTAATCTGGGCGTTTTACTGGTTGCTAAAAACAAAAGACCACATCGACCCTATACTGGGCCTGTTCGTCAGTTTCCTGTTCAGCATCCCGTTCATAGTGGCTGCCTGCTGGCTTCAGTCCGATGTGTCTTCCCTGGGCACGACAGGTATCCTGGCCGGTATTTACGTGGGATTGTTTGAAATGGGCTTTACCTATATCCTCTGGCTAACCGCGTTGCGCTTGTCGGAGGCCATGGCAAAAGTCAGTACGCTCATTTTCCTCTCGCCGTTTATCTCACTCATCTTCATAAGCCGGATTCTCGGTGAAGTGATTGCCGTAACAACGATTATGGGATTAGCGTTGATCGTTGCAGGGTTACTGTTGCAGCATTTCAATCCGCAGATTACGCAGATGAAAGATTAATCCGCAGATTACGCAGATGAACGCAGATTATGCGTTACCAGACTTGATTGTAGCTTGTGTAACCACAGAGTGCGATATTTGGAGTCAGAGTAAAAATACCTGCCCGTAAACCGTCTCAATCTGCCACACTGGCAGTATTATTACTCTAACCCGATGAGATATTCTTATAACAAAAAAAATCTGCGGTAATCTGTGTTATCTGCAGATAAATCCTGTATATCCTGTCCATCCATGTCAAATCTCTGTCTATGGAATTAATTCCAGGGCGACTGCCGTCGCTTCACCACCGCCTATGCACAGGCTGGCCACGCCGCGTTTCAATCCGCGGTCTTTCAGGGCGGCGATTAATGTCACCATGATTCTTGCGCCCGAGGCGCCGATGGGATGCCCCAAAGCGCAGGCGCCGCCGTTCACGTTCAGTTTGTCGTGGGGAATCTGCAGTTCATGCATGGCCGCCATGGCGACGACGGCAAAAGCCTCGTTCACTTCAAACAGGTCCACGTCAGCCACGGTCCAGCCGGTTTTTTCCAATACTTTTTTGATCGCCCTCACCGGCGCGGTGATAAACCAGCCCGGTTCCTGGGCATGGCTTGAGTGTGCGTGCAGTCGCGCCAGCGGTTTTAAACCACGGGAACGGGCATCATTCTCCCTGAGTAATACGAGCGCCGCTGCACCGTCGGAGATGGAACTGGAATTGGCCGGTGTCACAGTGCCGTCTTTGGCGAACGCGGGTTTCAGCGTGGGGATTTTTTGTAAATTAGCTTTGCCCGGCTGCTCATCGGTGTCCACGGTGAATTCACCTTTACGTGTTTTAACCACAACCGGGACGATTTCATCTTTGAACTTTCCTTCCCTGATGGCGCGTTGGGCGCGCGTCAGTGACTCTATGGCATAGGCATCCTGCATCTCCCGGGTAAAACCGTATTTACTCGCACAGTCTTCCGCAAACGACCCCATTAACTTGCCTTGATCATACGCGTCTTCCAGGCCGTCAAAGAACATGTGATCCACCATTTCCCCATGTCCCAGGCGCAGACCGCTGCGGGCTTTGAGCACCAGGTACGGTGCATTGCTCATGCTCTCCATCCCTCCCGCGACAATACAATCAGCTGATCCTGCCCGGATGGCGTCAAAACCCAGCATCACAGCCTTCATGGCCGAGCCGCACATCTTATTGACGGTCGTGCAGCCCGTGTTGACCGGTATACCGGCGCCGATGGACGCCTGGCGCGCCGGCGCCTGACGCAGACCTGCGGGCAGCACACAGCCCATGATGGTCTCATCCACTTCTGCCGGATTTATATTCGCCCTGTCCAATGCAGCCTTGACGGCAATGGCACCCAACTGCGGGGCCGGCATGGCTGACAGGTTTCCCTGTAATCCCCCCTGGGGGGTACGGGCCATACCCGCGATGACGATTTGATCATTCATGTACTAACTCCTGAACTTTTTCATTCCAACCTGGGTAGAAGGTCAGTTTAAAACTGACCAGTAGCCATTCCGGCGAATGCCCCTGCCGTCGTTCCGGCGAATGCCCCTGCCGTCGTTCCAGCGAATGCCCCTGCCGTCGTTCCGGCGAATGCCCCTGCCGTCGTTCCGGCGAATGCCCCTGCCGTCGTTCCGGCGAATGCCCCTGCCGTCGTTCCGGCGAATGCCCCTGCCGTCGTTCCGGCGAATGCCCCTGCCGTCATTCCGGCGAATGCCCCTGTCGTCGTTCCGGCGAATGCCCCTGCCGTCATTCCGGCGAATGCCCCTGCCGTCGTTCCGGCGAATGCCCCCTGCCGTCGTTCCGGCGAATGCCCCCTGCCGTCGTTCCGGCGAATGCCGGAATCCAGTGGAACAAAGAGTCGCCTCCGGCGACACAATAACAGACTGGGTTCCGGCCTGCGCCGGAACGACGACGGAGGCAGCAACCGTCACTCCTGCGCCGGAACGACGACGGAGGCAGCAACCGTCACTCCTGCGCTGGCAGGAATCCAGTAATCTGGCGATACTGTTTTTTCTACACAGGGCCGTTGCCGGACTTGTTTTTGGCATAAAGAGGTCAGGACGGCTCAATGTTTGCCGTAGGCGGTTGCGAAAAAACCCGGATTGGATACAGCTTGCCGGTGTATTTCTCCACCTCCACCAGGCAACTGTGAGCAGTCGGCCCCTGGGCCAATTTCGAAGTGCCGGCGTCGCGCGTCAATGTGTTGGGGTTTCCATGTATCTCAAGGGACATGGGGTCGGCAGCATCCTGTGGGTCATACCAGGCGCCGGTTTCCAGTTCGACCACGCCCGGGCGGATATTCTCCGTGAGGGTGACCCCGGCCAGGCAGGCGCCCCGATCATTGAACAGGCGGATGACGTCGCCCTGTGTGATATCTCGCTTTGCCGCATCCAGCGGGTTCATCCTTGCCGGCGCCCGGCCGTTGAGCTTGGCATTGCGGCTGGTGACGCCGTGATCATATTGGCTGTGCAACCTGGTTTTCGGCTGATTGGAGATCAAATGCAGCGGGTAATCCGCGGCCCGCTCGGCGCCTAGCCACTCCTGTTTGCCGTACCACCTGGGGTGGCCGGCACAGTCAGCGTAGTTGAACCCGGCAATCTTTTCCGAATACAGTTCAATCCGGCCCGAGGGAGTGTGCAGCGGGTTTGCCTCCGGGTCGGAACGGAATTTCTCCAGTGTAAAAACGCGGTCCGGGGTCTGGTCATATACCGATATATGCCGACCATTCCAGAATTCATCAAATTCCGGCAATGAAACGTTGACGCCGGCCGCCGCTTCCCGCGTAGTGTTATAGAGATGCTTCACCCAGTCCATCTCATCCTTGCCATCGGTAAACTCCGGTTCAACGCCGAGCCGCGTTGCCAGGCCGGAAAAAATGTCATAGTCATTTCTCGATTGTCCGAAGGGCGGTACCGCGCAAGGCATAGGGGCGAGGTGGCAATCGTAGGAGTTGAGACTGGCATCATTGCGTTCCAATGATGTGGTTGACGGAAACACGATGTCGGCATGACGGGCGCTAGCCGTCCAGAATGGCTCATTGACGATGATGGTCTCCGGCTTTGCCCAGGCACGGCGCAAACGGTTCAAGTCCTGGTGGTGATGGAAGGGGTTGCCGCCCGCCCAGTAGACAAGTCGAATTTCGGGATAGGTCAGGGACTGCCCGTTATAGTCAAACTGCCCGCCCGGGTTCAACAGCATATCGGCTATCCTGGCCACCGGAATAAATGTCTTCACCGCATTCTTTCCCTGCGGCAATGCGGCCGTGTGGTAATTGGGCAAGCGCCGTCCGGCAAAACCGATGTTATGCACGGAGCCGTAGCCATAAGCGACGCCAGCGCCGGGCAAACCCACGTAGCCCAGCATGGCGCTCAATAAAGTCGCCATCCAGTAGGATTGCTCGCCGAACTCACTCCGTTGCAGTGACCAGCTGATACCGATCAGGCAGCGTTCGGCAGCCATTTGTTTTGCGGTTTCCTCGATTCTTTGCGTAGGTATCTCTGCTGACTGTGCGGCCCAGCGGGCATCCTTGATAATCCCGTCCTCCTCGCCCATCAGGTAGGGGAGAAAGCGCTCAAACCCCGTGCAGTAAGTGTCCAGGAATTGCCGGTCATGGAGGTTGTTCGCCACCAGGGTATGGGCTATGCCCAGCATGACGGCAACGTCGCTGTTGGGCCGGCACGGCCACCACTCTGCGTCGAGATAATCCGCCATGTCGTCCTTTACCGGACTGACGTTCACGAACCTGACCCCGGTCTGGCGCAAGTGGTGCAACTGGTCCCTGGCCGTATGCGCCCCCAGACCGCCGGCCATGATCTGGGTGTTCTTCATGGCAATACCGCCGAAACACACGACCAGCCTGGTGTGTTTTGCGATGTCCGCAACGGTGGGCGCCTGCAACATCAAATCAAAAAAATTCATGCCCAGCACATGGGGCATGATCACCTCGGCAGCAGCGGCAGAGTAGCTGTTTACGGAGTAGGTATAACCACCGACAGTGTTAAGAAACCGATGCACCTGGCTGGTGGCATGGTGAAAACGGCCGGCGCTGGCCCAACCGTATGAGCCGCCGTAGATCGCTTCATTGCCGAACTCTTCTCTCACGCGTTGCAGGGCGGCGGCTGCCAAATCAAGCGCCGCGTCCCATGACACCGGTATAAAGGGTTCAATACCGCGTTGGGCGCCATCGCTGTTGTGCTGTTTTTCCAGGTAACCCTGCCGAATCATCGGCCGGGGGATGCGAACGTTCTCATCCTGGGCATTCAACAGCGATTGACCGATAGGGGTCGGGTCAGGGTCAGACTCGTAAGGGTGGATCGCAACCAGTTTGCCGGCAGCGACCTCGGCCAGGTAATTCCCCCAATGGGAACTCACCGGGACCAGTTTATACTGTTGTTCAGCTTGTGCATGCACGTAATTCTGTTGAAATCGGGTGATGCGATTTACTATACACAAATCAGCGTATAAGTTCTAATAACGCTCCTATCAATACCTGTCGCATATTTGGGGTCAGAGTAAAAAAACATAATCCTATACCACCACTTCTTGCCAGACTGACCGTATTTTTACTCTGACCCCAAGTATCTGAGTTCTAATAGCCCCGCTATCAGAACCTGTCTATTGAATAAAGACTCATGTCCACTTCCGGCGGTTGCCCCATGATGGTATCCGCCAGAACCCGGCCCGATGCCGCCGCCGACGTCCAGCCGAGATGACCGTGGCCGGTGTTCAGGTAAAGGCCCCTAATCGAGGTTTTCCCGAGTATCGGCACGCCGTCGCTGCTCATCGGTCGTAATCCTGTCCATGGGTTGAGTGCGTCCCGGTCCATGATCCCGGCAAATTCAGGAAATATGGCTTCCACAAGCCGAATCAGGTTAGCTACCCGTTCAGCGGGGATTGTCCTGTCGTAACCCGTGAACTCCGCAGTCCCTGCAACCCGCAAAACCTCGCCTCCCAGCGGATTGGCCACGGCATGTACGCCCATGTCGCCGACCAGGTGTCGCGGCCTGTTCGCCCAGCCTTCCATGGGTATCGTCAGGGAATAGCCTTTTACCGGGTAGATGGGAATCCGGATACCCAGCGGACGCACGATGATTGGACTGTAGGTGCCAGCCGCAATGACTACCGTATCAGCCTTTATAATTTCGCCTCCCGCCAGTTCAACTTTAAATAATGCGTCTTGTTGAATTATTTTCGTGACAATGGCGCCGTAGCGAAACCGTACATTTCGGCTCGCCAGTATGTCAGCAAGTTTCCTGCAAAAAATATGGCAATCACCGCCTTCATCATCGGGAAAGTGTATCCCTCCCGAGAGTCGAGCCTGAACCGGCTGCAAGGAGGGTTCCAGTGCGGTCAGTTCACGGGTATCCAATACCTTGTGATTCACAGCGCACTCTTCGCCCAGAAAACTGGCATGTTCAACGTGGCTATCCAGGGAATCCTGGTCGCGAAACACAAGCAGCGTGCCTGTATCGGAAAGTCGATACTCGATCCCGGTCTCTTCCCGGATTTGCTTCATGAGAGCAAGAGAGTACCTGGCCAGAACGGAATTACGTCTGATATTTTCAATATATGCGTCTTGCCGTGACGCCCACAAAAACCGGATACCCCAGGACATCATTCCGGGGATTGCCATGGCTCGTAACAGTATGGGTGCGTCTTTATGGCCCAGGGATTGCAGCAGCACTTTGTGTATCCCCGGCGAATTCCACGGCTCGACAACGCCTGCTGTCAAACCGCCGCCGTTGCCAAAACTGGTTTCCAGACCAGCTCCCTGAGTCCGTTCCAGGACTGTTACGTCAGCCCCGTATTGCCGCAGGTAATACGCCGTTGTTATCCCCGTTACACCGCTCCCGATAATGATGACTTGCATATTAATCCGATATATAGCGAAACCCTTGACTTTTTCTATGCCGTGGATGGCATAAAATGTTTGCGTTGAACCCCCTGTATTATATTAGCAATTTCAAGAAATTAACGAAATAAAATGTTGTGAGTCACAGGATAAACATATTACATATACCGGGTTGAAATCGTTACATATACCGGGATAAAAGCATTAAATATACCAGGTTTAAATGATTCTATGTTGTATATTATGAATGCAGTAACAACCAGGTTTACCTGTCAGGTGAAACAACGTGTACCGCCCCAGAATAGCAGATAAAGAACTCGCCGACCGGTTAGGTTCTGCCGGCGTTGTTGTAATTGAGGGTCCCAAAGCCTGCGGCAAGACGGCTATGGCAAGACAAGTCGCGAAAAGTGAAGTCCTGCTGGACGTTGATGAGAATGCACGTCGCGCCATAGCGGTGGACCCCACGCTGGTACTTACCGGGGAAACACCCAGGCTGATTGATGAATGGCAGGTCGAACCTGTAATTTGGAATCATGTTCGGCGGATGGCCGATCAACGTCAGGGAACCGGACAATTCATACTTACCGGCTCAGCCGTACCTACCGATGACATTACCCGTCATACTGGTGCGGGCAGGATTTCCCGCCTCCGATTACGCACCATGAGCTTGGTGGAAACCGGTTTTTCCTCCGCCGAAGTATCCCTTCGTGATTTGTTTGACGGACACTTTTCCGGCAGCGGAGATCCCGGACATAAACTGGGTGACATTACCGAGCAGTTGTGCCGGGGCGGTTGGCCGGGCAGCCTGAACCTGCAACTTAACGCGAGTCTGAGGGCGCAACGGGACTACCTGGAGGAAATACAACGACTTGATATCAGGCGGTTGGATGGAGTCCGGCGAGATCCGGATAAGGTGACCAGGGTTATTCGCTCATTGGCGCGTAATACAGCCACAGAGGTCAGCGCCCGAACGATAGCCGTCGACGCGGGCGGCGCGGATGGGCCACTCAACAATGACACCGTTCGAGACTACCTGTCGGCTCTGGTCCGACTCATGATTTGCGAGGAACAACCGGCATGGCCGACTCACTTGCGCTCAAAGGCCTTCCAGCGCACATCAGTGAAACGACATTTCGTGGACCCGTCCCTGGCCGTTGCCGCGCTTCGGGCAAATCCGGAGCGCCTGCTACAGGACCTGAACCTGCTGGGTCTGTTGTTTAAATCCCTGGTCTTCAGGGAACTCAACATTTATGGGCGCGTTGCCGACGCCGATGTCTATCATTACCGCGACAACACCGGTCTTGAAGTTGACGCAATCGTACAACGCAGGAACGGAGACTGGTGTGCATTCGAGGTCAAACTAGGGGTTAGTCAGGTAGACGAAGCCGCCGCCGCTCTGCTCAAGTTTCGCGATCGCCTCAACCTGGGCAAATGCGGTAACCCGGGAATCCTGGGTGTGATTGTAAGTTCCGGCTATGGATACCGGCGGGAGGATGGCATTGCAGTTATACCAATAGGCGCGCTTAGCCCGTAGGCGACCGGCTGGAAACCATGTCGATTTTCCAGTAGGTGACTGCCCAGGCCAGGATTTCCCGCTTGTTGGCATGGGCCAGTTTTGGGTCGGGCGCTTGGCCCAGGAAGCGTAACGCACGCAGCAGAACCGCCTCCGGAGAGACTCCCGTCAGTACATCCGTCGCGCTATCCTGTTTGCTGATTTTCTTCCTCGTGCCATCAACCACAAGTGGGTGATGAGCATAGCTCGGCGTAGGGAGGTTGAGGGTGGATTGCAAGTAGATCTGGTTGAAAGTGGTATCGACCAGATCGGCGCCGCGCACTACGCGGGTAATATCCTGGCCGGCGTCGTCAATGATCACTGCCAGGTTATAGGCAATCAACCCGTCCGAACGGCGCAGTATGAAATCTCCGGTCAGTTCTTTCAACCGTCCTGCCAGGCGACCTTGAATTGCGTCATCATAGGTAATTGATCTATCCGGCGTTTTCACTCGCAGGGAATGGGGCTTTTGATCCTGACTTGTGCGCACCCTGCACGTGCCCGGATAAGGTTTTCCCTTGGTGATCTTCCTGGGGCAATAGCAGCGGTACAACAGGTCACTATCGGCCAGCAGCGCCAAGGCCTGTTCATATCGTTCCAGGCGCTCACTCTGGTAAACGATTGCGCCGTCCCATTCCAGACCGAGGATCTCCAGAGTATCGATGATCTGCCGGTCTGCTCCGATTCTTACCCGCGGCGCATCAATGTCCTCAATCCTCAACAACCACTTGCCGGCGTTATGCCTGGCATCAAGATAGCTTGCCAGCGCCGCAACGATGGACCCGAAGTGCAGGGGTCCGCTGGGAGTAGGGGCAAAGCGCCCGATATAGATGTCGTCTTTATTATTCATTGCAACCTCGCCATTCCAGCGCAAGCAGAGTAGTGGCACATGGATGTGCCGTCAACGAACCAAAGGATGGAAATCCAGTGAATAGACATTCCTTGTCAGGAATGACTGTATACTGGTCCCGGAACCATTATGACAGCAAAAATATAACATTATGGGTAACTGCGATAAATTGTCGGCGCTGTACGATCGGCTGTTGGACGCCTATGGTCCACAGCATTGGTGGCCGGCAAAATCATCCTTCGAAGTGATCGTCGGTGCCGTGCTGACCCAGAACACCAGTTGGAAGAACGTTGAAAAGGCAATAACCAGGTTGCAAAATGCCGATCAGCTTGAGTTGGATCATATTGTCGCACTGCCTCGCGATGAATTGGCCGGGTTGATCAAATCTTCCGGTTTCTTCAACGTGAAGGCACAAAGGTTAAAAAACCTGTGCGGTTGGTTGCAGTTGCAGGGCGGACTGAACGCAGTAGCACAATGGAACACAGACAAGCTCAGGCGGGCATTACTGTCAATCAACGGTATCGGCCCTGAAACCGCTGATGATATTTTGCTCTATGCCTTTGGGCACCCGGTGTTTGTCATAGATAACTACACCCGCCGCCTGTTAAAGAAACTGAGCCTGATTCAGGGTAACGAAGATTATGAGGTCCTACGACAACTATTCGAGTCCTGTCTGTCTGCTGACCATACACTGTATAATGAGTATCATGCATTGATCGTCAGGCACGCCAAGGAACAGTGTGCTAATGACAGCTATTGCCGGCATTGTTCAGTGGAAAAACTTACCGAGTTTTTATACTGACCCCAAACGTTCATGATCAGTGCATTGCACACCCCGCCGGTATGTAACTGCGGGCAGAAATGCCGGCGTTGGTTGGTTCACACGCAGAGCTGTGGCAATATGCTGCTATCACAGGTGCCGTGGCGCAAACCTGATCCGACATGAAGCCATAATCGCGGGGCAGCTATCATGGCACAGGGAGTTTCGCCACAACACCGTGTTATCATGGTCAACCCGCCCTCTTTCGGACGGGGTGGGGGTTCTGCGCGCTGGCATCGCCTATCTCCCTAATGAGTTACACAGCAAATATTCAAATTTTTTTGACTACTATCCGATCGTGGTGTATGCTGTGTGTATGTCACGCACCAATGTGGATATCGACGATACGGCATGCGCGGAAGTCATGCGTCGTTACCGTCTGACGACGAAGCGCGAGGCGGTCAACTTCGCGCTGCGAACCCTTGCGGCGGAGCCTCTTGATGTCAATGAAGCGCGGCGGCTTCGCGGGTCGGGTTGGGAGGGCAACCTTGACGAGTTGCGGTCCAGTCGTCTGATGTGATTCTGGTCGATACGTCCGCGTGGGTTGAGTTTCTTCGGGACACCGGGTCTGCAACCTGTAATCGCGTCGAGGTCCTGCTTGAAGGCGAGATTGCGACCTGCGATGCGGTTCGGATGGAGGTGCTTGCTGGCGCGCGCGACGAACGACACCTGCACAACCTTCGCCGGTTGCTGGCGCGGGCTACCGTGATTCCTACACAGCCGGCGGACTACGACGATGCGGCTACGCTTTATCGGCTCTGTCGCCGAGAGGGAGAGACCGTTCGCAAGCTGATCGATTGTCTTATTAGTTCCATCGCCCTTCGCGCCGACGTGCCCATCCTTCATAACGGCATTGATTTCGACGTGCTGGCACGGCATGCGGACCTGATAATTGATTCGTGTTGATAAAGTAGGAAGTATGTACCCGTCGTCACTAAAACGGGTAAATAAGGGGCAGACCGTATATGCGGGTTAACATCGACCAGGCAATCCACCGGGATGACCTGCGCGGCACCCGGGCCGAGCCGACCTATAGCGGCGTCCTCAGCTTCATGCGGCGCAAATACACCCGGAACCTTGAGGGTGTCGACGTGGCAGTCACAGGGATACCGCTGGATACGGCCACGTCAAACCGGCCCGGCGCAAGGTTTGGCCCGCGCGCCATACGCCAGGCTTCCAGCCAATTGAGCTGGGCCAGGCTGGATGACTGGGGTTTCGATGCCTTCGATAGACTGGCGGTGATCGATTACGGCGATTGCGAATTCGACTTCGGTTTCCCGGAGACCATCCCGTCGGATATCAGGGAGCATACGACCGAAATCATCTCCCAGGACGTCGGATTGTTGTCACTGGGAGGCGATCATTTTATTACTTACCCCATTCTCCAGGCCCATGCAGAAAAATACGGACCGCTGTCTTTAATCCATTTCGACGCCCATTCGGATACCTGGGAGGATGAGGAAGACCGGGTTGATCACGGCACCATGTTTTATCATGCCGCAAAACAGGGGGTGATCGATCCCGCGCGGTCCATACAGGTAGGATTGCGTACCTTCAACAAGGATTCGTGGGGATTCAACCAGTTGAAAGCGCCGTGGGTGCATGAACACGGCTGTGACGCCGTGGTGGATGAGATAAGGCGGGTCGTCGGTGATGACGCCTGTTACCTCACCTTCGATATAGACTGTCTGGACCCCAGCTATGCCCCGGGTACAGGCACACCGGTTATCGGCGGCCTGTCCACGCACCAGGCCCAGCAGATCCTGCGCGGCCTCGCCGGCATCAACCTGGTCGGCATGGACCTGGTCGAGGTTGCCCCGGATTATGACGTGGGGGAGATCACCTCACTCGCCGGCGCCAGCCTGGCACTGGAAATGCTGTATCTCTATGCTTCCAAATAAACGGCTAGTTTGCTTTTCCTGATTGCATAATGGCTGCGATGTAATCGTAATTCTCTCCCTGTTCCGGGAAGAAAATATGGGCTTGAGCAAACCGCTCCAGGCCCCAGGAAGCATCACCGTACCTGTCCCATAATGCCTGGTAGGGTGTACTTGAGACAATGAACGAGTCCAATTTTACATCCTGATATCCACTTCGCTTGCCTATTTTTTTGGCAAATTCCGGCAGGCGTTCGTGTAACTGCGCCTTGTCGTCATACTCGTATGAACGTGCATTTAACATGCCGTGAGGTTCAATGAACACGATGCGCTGGCCTTGGGCGTCTTTGATCCACAGGATAAAATCAGGGTAAAAGCCCGAAGTCTCAAAAAAGCCTATCCCCTTGCCCCGGCTCAAGTTGCGCAGGAGGTAAATTTCCTTGTCAGTTAAAAAATTGTCTTTATGCAATAGACAATAATCGCGCAAATCCTTGACGAATCGTTGTTCGTTTATATTCAATCCCGGCGGTGTGCTCTTTACCTTTCCTCCCCTCTCAATTAGCAGTGGCTGATAGAGGTGCCGATCGAAGTAAACATTCGGTAACTCACTGGTTTCTTCTCTATAGATACGCTCGCCCTCTCGCAGCAAGTCTTCAATGGCTTTTATCAGTTCGTTCTCATCACTGGCTATCCGCAACGTATAGTCCTGAAAATTTGCGTCCTCCATCCCGAGTTTTTCGTAGCGCATATTCTCTGACTCCCAGCGTTCTCGCTGCACGCGGTAAAACTTGTCCATATATTTTCTCAGGATTGAAACCACCACCTCGTGCAGGCGGGTAACGGCGGCATAAGAATTTGGTTTGATAACCGAGTCGTCGGCTATCAGGCTGTATAGTCTGACGGGTTCTTTCGTCTCCATTATTTCTCTGGCCGCTGCCGGTGTCAGGGCAAAATTAATCCAACCCTTATTTTCCTTATATTCCATTAGTTCCAGGTATACCTTGTGCCAGTCTACGAGATCGAGGCTTTCATCCGGTATGGGTCGGTGCTGTCCGGCCTGAAATTCGGCTTCTCTCACACCGTCCTGCACGCTTTCCATGACGCGGACTTTCGTTGAAAGGTCCAGGGAGACCTTTGCGGCTTCATCCTTATTGAGAAAGACATTCTCCTGCTCAAAGAAACTTTGACCCTCCGGGGTACGCGGAACGACCAACCCACTACCAAGGAAGCGCTCATCAGCGCGAATAGCTAGATGTAATTCCTTATGTCCACCGGTATCAACGCCTTCCCGCTCCAGGTAAGTACGAAACTGCGCCATATAATTGGCGCGAACTGCGAAGATGTTCAGCGTTTCCAGCAAATCCAGATATGTGGGATGTTCACCGTCCAGTGCAGCGCTACGCTTAAGACTGTATCCCCGGCCTTGAAGTCTTACACCGCGCCCAAACAATTGAATGATCTCGGAACCTTCCCTTTGGCCGATATTCAACAGCCCCATGTTGGATACTCTCCAGGAATTCCAGCCTTCCATGAATTTTTTTGCGCCGATCAGAATGTCAATACTCGTCTCTGGCGCGCCGATGCCACCGAACAGAGAATCAGCCACTGCGTCTTCTTCAAGTATTATGCCGGCATCATCCTGTTCTACCAGTTTTTTGAATTTAGCGACGTCTCCGATATAGATCAATCCGAAGTACACCTCGGCATTCCCCGCCTTCAATCCTATTTCTCCCTTACTCTTGCGGATACTGCATAGGTGAAGTCCACCGCCAGCAGGCGCATGAAACACTTTGGCGAGGATATCAGCGTAGATCTGCGCGGAATTCATACCACTGCTCTTCAAGTAGCCGAATTTGTCCTTGAATACATCTTCCCCATCGGGCGTCACCAGGCCGCTGTTTCCATTTAATAGTTTGTTGATGGCCTGAACCGTCCAGATTTTATTCTTTAATACATGATGTAAAAATCTGGCTGTCGTTAGAACATCACTGCGTGTCTGTTTGTCCTTGGTATAAACCGCGTTTACCGTGCTGCCCACAAACACCCATAGCGGTTTCTCCAGGTTATAGGGCCGCAAGTCTTGCTTTCGCTCCGTAAACAGGCTTTTTTGCTGATAAAATGACAACAGGTTACCTAGGAGCAGAATATTTGTTGTCTCCTCAGAGGTTTCTTCTACCAGGTTAAGGATGCGAAAGTCCTTGCCGTAGCCATCACCGTAGAAATAACGATAGGAATAGTCGAAGACAATAGCCTTGCCGTATTCCTTCGTCAGTGGGTCGTTACGCGTTGCCGTCAAAGCCTGGCCGAAAGTGGCGCTGTATTCAAAGGTAAACCCTGTCTCACCCAAGGCATTGCGCAACTTAAGCCACGCTTCTCCGCCGGAACCTTTATGCCCCTCGTCCACAAATATCAGGTTGTTACCCGTAAACGCTTCCACGGGCACGCGTTCTCCGCCACCGCGTTTCTCCTGGACCAGCTTGGTAATTTCAAGGACCCGGACTGTATCCTTCTTGGTCATCAGCAGGCCACTCTCATTCAGGTCAAAGCGTCTCACCGGAATACCCGACAACTCCATCTCAATGAGGTGTTGTTCGCTTAGTCCTTCATTTGGGGTGATCAACAGGATGTTATCCAGTGCTGCGTAGTTGTAGTGCAGGAACTGATGATAGTTCAGATGCATGATCAAGGTCTTACCGCTGCCCGTTGCCATCCAGAAGGCCAGTTTTTTCAGGTCGGTTTCGACAAATTTTTCCTCTGAAAGTACGCCTGCGCTGGCGTTATAACGAACCAGGAAATCATTTAACAATAGGAGCATGTTCGCCCGGTTACTGAAATAGCCATCCAGGAAAATCTCAGTATAAAGTGCGGCGAGGTATTGAAAGTATTTGAGTTTAAGCCCCGGTCGTCGTGTGCTGATAGCTCGCAGGTGGACGCGCAGGTTGTGGTCGTAACGCTCCAGGTCATCTCGCGGGATACGAACTCTCCCGCCCCTAGACATCAGTCGGCGGTAGATATGAGTTCGACCTTCAGCGTCAAAACCTTCATCTGATTCCCTGATATCCTGCAGAATCTCCTGGTTGTTTTTATAACCGAACAGGTCATTCAGCCAGGCAAGCAGGATGAGACGCTGCTCGAGTTTGATATATTGAGTTGGTTGCATCCTTATAATAATTGTTCAGTCACACTTTTGAACGTGAGGTGGTTTTCAAAACCAAAGCAGGCTGAATTTCATCATTTTTACGTTTCATCCTGCGAAAAGACCGATGTTCTTCAGGCCTCACATAACGCCAGGATTGTGGGACTACAAAACGAGGAAAGCGTTTTCTCAAAGTGGTCAGGTCGATAGGGTACACGTACTCCCAAACATCCGTGATTTTCAAAGCATAAGCTATAGTTCTTCCTGCGTAGTAGGCATCAAAATCCCGCTTATCGATGCTTGCAAGTTCTGATACCTCGTTCCAAATTTCATCCGGTGATCCTCTCCACACATGTCCCACGCGAAAGCCTCCGCGCAGGTGCTGAACTGGGCTGGAAACATAGATATATACATCGCGATTTTCTATGAAAGGTGTTATGCGGCGACGTAGCTCTGCCTGTTTTAAACCTTCGAAAACCAAGTCAGCATAGTGGGGCTTCAAGGAAATAAGCAGCGGAGTGGTCACGTTCATAATTGGTCCGGATATCCCAGTTGAAATAGTTTACAAAAAATTTCAGTTGGTATCTTGGATGGAGATTGCAATACCAAGTTAGCTCCATGTTCATCAAAGACCTTTCGCAACGCATCCAGTGATACAAGCTTTCTAAATTGGAATGTATGCGAAAATCTCAACGCCATGATCTCTTTGGAGGGGTCCCCATCACACATATCAAATATGTCTTTCCACTCTAAGATTCCAAATTTTTTAAATTTCTTGAAAAGTGCTTTGGCAGTGCCTATCTCAACGACGTCAAGACAGGATATGGCCACGATTTGTCTAGCCTCATCTCCGCTTTCATACCATAAAATTCGGCCTGGGGACTTGAGTATGTGATGGTGGGTTTTTGCCCTGTAATATACGTTATCCCACCGCAGTAATACTCCGGGATTCTGCACAAACATATCAATAGCTGCTTGCTGTCTATCAATTAGGCTCTTTGCATAGCCAGGACGAATCGGAATTAAAAAGTAGTTTTGAACGGCATCTTTCAGATTAAGGGGGGAACAACATCTTTGAAGCCCTAGCTCTGACATATTTTGATAATTGTTTACGAGTCCAGGTATTAGTTCGTGAATCTTGGCTAATACCTCTGTGCGAGTAAGACAACGGGAAAAGCAAAATCTCATGTAACTGTCGTTACCTTTTATAAAGCCCATCTCCAAAAGATCCGGCTCTAAATCAGGCGTTAGGTCAGTTATATCGATCTTTACCATGTCTAGGTTTTGTTCAACAGCCTTGGCAATAGTGTCCGCGATAACAAAGCGTCCAAGTAGGGGTCGGTCATCTACAAATTTCGCCACTCTCATCAGAGATATAGTGAGTGTCTTATTGGTTTCTTTTGTGAGAACCCGGATAGCGGCAGTATCATCCTTTGATTGAAGATATTCAGCTTCGTTATGATATGGACGGACAAGTAATGCACCCAATCTTTCCCTGAAAACACCTTGCCTTTCACCCTGACTAAGAAAAGAATTATATGGGAAGCGAGCAACTTCCTCAGAAGATAATCGCCGCCAGTGAAGATCAAAGCCGGCAATACGCGTTGGCGCATAGGATTGTTTTTCGGAAAGTTCGTGTAATCCAATAATCAACTCTATCGGGGATACCACTTGGACAGATACTCGCGCTGCAATTTCCACTGAGTTTTTCAAGAGCATTTGGTCTTGGGTAACAAAAATATTCACTTCGGAAGCAGAGGTCTTTGCTAATTGTCTTATATCGGATTGGCGGCTTCGACTATCGCTTGGAAGAAATGTCTTTATAACCCCTTCAAAATGTTCTGCTAATTTAGAGTCGTACTCTATTTTCGGAAATTCATGTGCTTTGTTTCGGGATTTTTCACGCTGCCTGGTATCTTTCTCCCGAGCAATTTCATTGAAAAGATCATCGGTGATTAAGAGTCTAAGATCGTCTACCAAAAAGTCTGAGAGCAGAGCCTTCGACGGTCCTGATTTATCACTGTCTGCTTCATCAAAATCGAAAAATATTTGCGCGTCAATAACCACGTCAAGGGATTCATCTGATGTTTTTACCTGAAAAAGTCCAAGCTGATCATCCGGGGCGAGAGTAAGGCACCAGAGTGTCAAAGGGAGCTTATCCTTGGAGCGACTGGGCAGTTCATCTATAGCAGAGAATCCTAATCTGGGCCACATTTGGTGGGCAGGAAAATCATTACGACAACGAAGTTTAATGACCTTCTGTGATGTGGCAGAATTTTTTAGTTCAGTAATAAGCCGTCTTGCGATACCTTGTCCATTGAAATCTTCCGCCACGCAAAGTTGAGTAATACGGAAGTGGTTTGGATTAGCCGCTTGGAGAAGATAACCAATCAGTTTGCCATCATTAGTTTTTGCGCCTATCGTATTTTCTTTTTCGAGATAATTACGAAGGGCTTCTTTGGGCAGAAAGCCTAGCGTCCTGCTATGACGCTTCATTAGTTCATCAACCGCATCAAGATCGGCGGAGGTCAATTTAGTAACTATTACTGTCATCCTGTTTACTCCTAACTTTCCTGAAATTCCAGGTTTGTCCTCCAGTTTCCTGGATTTAACTTTTATACCGACATCGGCGCAAATATACGGGTTTTGAAGATCGGATCCAGGGATTTGGCGTTCGGGATGAAAGAATCGCCATTGACGAAAACTTCATCTGCGTCTTCGGTTATTTTCAATTCAGAGATGAACTGTTTGTCCCGTTCCAGTTCTTCTTTCTGCCAACTCTTGGTTTCCCGCCAAATGACGACAACCTGTCGCTGGTCAATCAGTCCGCGATAGACTAGATAGCGTCTTTCCTCATCGTTATAGATACGACGCGTCTGTAACTGTAGTCCAAGCAGATAGTTGAAGGTTTCTGGAATATCCACTACCTTTTCATTAGTCTCGCCATTGATTCGGATTCGTAGCTTGTAATCAAAGGGTCGGGCCAGTTTCTCAATATTCAGAAGTGTTGAACTATTCCTGGTTTCCCATTGGAGCATGTAGTTGAGCAGGTAGTCGTCGAATTTCATGGCCTGTTGTCCCGCCGAGTCATCAAAACCGATGTTATTCAACGAATCTTCGTAGCTTTCCAGGCGCAGGCACTTGATGATACGCGGGCTACGCTTAGCCTCCTCCCTGGTGGTCATATGCTTCGGTTTTCCGTCTTTCCATTCAGGGGAAAATGTTACCTTCTTCATACGCGGCAACAGAACTGTATCGAAATACTGTCCCATTTCAACTAAGATAAATTTTCGCTTACCGCCGTCTTTGCGATTAAGATTGATGACTGCGTGGCCGGTAGTACCGGAGCCCGCGAAATAGTCGAGAACTGTTGAGTTTAATTCGCAAAGTGAAGAGCGTAAACAATCTTCAACTAAGCCAGTCGCTTTTGCAAAGTCGAAGTCTTTGTTGCTAAAAAGATCCTTAAGCGCCTTTGGCCCTAGATTTGCTGAAGCATATCTCTTGTCATCCCACCAAGTCCTGGGCATTGAATCAGTATCCATGCGTGTTTTGAAGTCAATGCTGACAGTACCTCCTTCATCACGACGAATTCTGTATTCAGACAAATCACTCTTGACCAATTTCCAGCCACGATGCCAATTTTTCTCAACACTTGTTCCATTCTGTATCTTGATCGGCCACGCTACGGTTTCATCCTCCCCAGGTTGTTCCAGAACACTGTACTCTCGTTTATCCTCGTTCCATTTTATTTCGGGAATGCGAATTGTGTTATTCTTTGTGACGTAAATTGGGTAGAACATCTTTGGTCTGTCTTCTCTCCTATCGTTCGAACCACTTCGTATCAAGTTTGCCCAGGCATATCTACCCCGATTATCTTGAAGCGGGAAACGCGCAAGCTCACTTTCCGTTTTAGGCAGGGTTCCAGGAATAGCATCGGCATTGCCGTAAAAAAGTGCATACTCATGGGCGGGAGAAAACTGTCCGCTTGATTTACGTCCGGCGGGATTAGAACGTACAGGAACGATGCCTAATTCTTTTTCAAACATCGTTTGCATGACCAGTCGTATTAGCGACATTTCTTCATCATCAATTGCGCAACACAAGATGCCGTCTTTTGACAGCAGATCTCTTGAAAGAGACAAGCGGTTGTCCATCAGGGAAAGCCAGGACGAATCCTTATAGTCATTTTTGTACAGGATCGTAGATGCGTCCGTATTATATGGCGGATCTATATACATACACTTCACTTTCTCCCTGTACTGCTCTTGTATGAAGCCCAAAGCCTGAAAATTCTCCGACTGAATCAACAACCCGTCACATAGCTCATCAATGTCTTCGATAGATGAGAGCAGTTCATCCTTGAAGTCCTCATCGATGTGCTTGGTATCCAGAACCAGGGTTGGATGATCTTTCATAAAGATTATGCGTCTGTCCTTCGTGTTTTCGCCGGAATTGAAAAGGTCGGTCTTATTCTCGTCAATATGGAACAGGACTTTCCATTCCTCCCATTGCGGTTCACAGTCGGTAATGGCAGGATAAAAGCGTTCATCAATAGTGCCGATAGTGATGCAATACTGTGTCTCGGTAATGAATTTGCGCTTCTCCCATAGCATCTTTTGAAATCCCTCGATCTGATCGAGAAAGTCAATGATATGACTACCTATCGTCCTGATAACCCGGATAACCTGAAACCAGCCTTCGGCGAACCCCTCGCCGGCAATCTCCAAGTCATCCAGGTTCAACACTTCGCTTTTGATGTAGAAGTCTAACTCCTGGGATAAAAATGCTTTCAGGTTTTTATGAATAAAAAAATCGGAGGTATTTCGGCGAGTGTATTGCCTCAGATGGTGTTCCAGAAACGTGACCGGTTTGTTGTCCACATTGCGATGGCGTTCAGTAGTCAGCGCAAGCAGGATTTCATTCGATAGGCCCGAACGTCCCTGTATTTCCGTAACGAACCCGGCGATAATGGTATCCTGTTGATTAGCTCTGCCATAATGAGCTTCTTCCTGTTCATCCAACGGCCGATATTCAAATGGGATAGTAAGTTCTTTGGTATTTTCGTCTGGAGTAATTCCATGAATACAAGGTAGAAAGAACCGCCGATCACCTTTAACATTGTTTTGCTCAACATCGGCGTTACTGAGTTTGAAATGTATGGTGGCGCCATGCGCGCTATAGGAATAGTCGTGAAAGTGCTCGGCAGTCTTGATGTAGTACTGGTCTGCGTTTGCCCAGTGCAAATACACCTCTTCTCCGTTGTAAGGAATGGCATAACGTTGTTGCTTGGAGTAGCGGCGTTTCGAGATAAAATCACCTTCCTGGTAATAGCGACTGAAGAAAGCGAACAGGTGGTTGAATATATCTGCTTCCTGAGCTGCCCGGCTGCGTGCGCCGCGAGACCGTCTTTGTAGTTTCTCGTATTTATTGCGTATTTCACAGCAAAGCTGCCACCCATTACACGGCAAAGCTGCCACCCCCAAGGAGGTAGATAACCGGCGCGTTTGACGTGGATAACCAAGGGTATCCTGTGTCCTTATTTCTACTGAAAGGAGGAGACACAGATGCCTGCAAAGAGGTTGTCCATGAGAAAGATAAAAGACGTATTACGCCTGTGCTGGAGCCAGGGCCTGAGCAAACGCCAGACAGCCAGGAGTTGTGGCATTTCCCGTCCGGCGGTGGATGAGTACCTGCGCCGGGCCGAGGCGGCCGGGCTGGGTTGGCCGCTGCCTGCGGCGCTGGATGACGGGGCGCTGGAGCGTCTGCTGTTTCCGCCCGCCCCAGCTGTACCCGCCGCGGCCCGCGGCGTGCCCGATTGGTCACACATTCATCGGGAGTTGAAACGCCCGGGCGTCACCTTGCAGTTGTTATGGCATGAGTATCGCCAGACTCACCCGCAAGGCTATCAGTACACCTGGTTCTGCCAGCATTATCGGACGTGGCGTGGCAAGCTGGATCTGGTCATGCGCCAGGAGCACCGGGCCGGTGAGAAGCTGTTCGTGGATTATGCCGGTATGCGTGCTCAGGTCATCAACCCGGCAACCGGGGAAGTCCGTGAGGCAGAGGTGTTTGTGGCAGCGCTGGGCGCGTCGAACTACACCTATGCCGAGGCCACCTGGAGCCAGGGCCTGGAAGATTGGATCGGCGCCCACGTGCGCTGTTTTACCTACCTGGGCGGTGTGCCTGAAGTGGTGGTGCCGGATAATTTACGCGCCGGGGTCAGCAAGGCGCATCGCTATGAGCCGGACATCAACCCCACCTACCAGGACCTGGCCACCCATTACGGGGTCGCCATTGTCCCGGCACGGGTGCGTCGTCCCCGTGACAAAGCGAAAGCCGAGGTCGCGGTACAGGTGGTAGAGCGCTGGATCCTCGCCGCCCTGCGCCAGCGTCAGTGCTTCTCCCTGGCCGAGTTGAACCGCGCCATCCGGGCGTTGCTGGAGACGCTCAACAACCGGCCCTTCAAGAAACTGCCGGGCACCCGGCGCGCGCTGTTTGAGCAACTGGATAAACCGGCCCTGCGCCCCCTGCCCGTCGAAGCGTACGAATACGCCGAGTGGAAGCAGGCGCGGGTCCATATCGACTATCACATCGAGGTCCATGGCCATTACTACTCCGTGCCCCACGCGCTCATCAAAAAACAACTGGACGTGCGCATCACCGCCAACACCATTGAATGCTTTCATCGCGGCCAGCGCATCGCCAGCCATCGACGCTCGTATCATAAGGCACGTCATACCACCGTCCCGGCCCACATGCCCGAGGCGCACCGCCAGGCCGGCGAGTGGTCCCCGCAACGCCTGGGCCGCTGGGCCGCGCAGGTCGGGCCGGCCACAGAAACCCTTATCCTCCGTGTCCTGTCTGCCCGCAAGCACCCCCAGCAGGCCTACCGCAGTTGCTTAGGGATCCTGCGCCTGGCTAAAACCTACGGCGACGACCGGCTGGAGGCCGCCTGCCAACGCGCCCTCACCCTGGGCAGCCACAGTTACAAAAGTATCGAATCCATCCTCCGCCACGGCCTGGACCGGCAACCCCTCGCCGAGCAGACCGAGGCGGCCTTACCTGATGACCACGACAATATCCGTGGCCCATCCTACTACCACTGACCCACGACAGGAGACTGCTATGTTGATACATCCCACCCTGGACAAACTCCAGACCTTGAAATGCACCGGTATGGCTGCCGCCCTCACCGAGCAGATGTCCGTGCCCGATATCGATACCCTCAGCTTCGAGGAACGCCTCGGCCTGCTCGTCGACCGGGAGATAACCGAACGGGACAACCGACGCCTGTCCAACCGGCTGCGATGCGCCCGCCTCAAACACAATGCCACCCTGGAGGATATCGACTATCGCCACCCGCGCGGACTGGATAAATCCCTGATGCAATCACTGGCCACCTGCCAGTGGGTCCGCGAACACCTCAATATCCTCATCACCGGCCCCACCGGCGTCGGCAAAACCTGGCTCGCCTGTGCCCTGGCACACAACGCCTGCCGGCACGGCTACACCGCCCTCTACCTGCGCCTGCCCAGACTCCTCCAGGACCTGTCCATCGCCAAGGGCGATGGACGCTATCCCAAGCTCCTCACCACCCTGGCAAAAACCCAGGCCCTCATCCTCGATGACTGGGGCCTGGTCAAATTGAACGCAGAGCAGCGCCGTGACCTGCTGGAAATCCTGGAAGACCGCCACGGCGCACGCTCCACCCTCGCTACCAGTCAATTACCGGCCGAAAAATGGCATCACAGCATCGGCGACCCCACCCTCGCCGATGCCATCCTTGACCGCCTGGTGCACAATGCTTACAAAATACAACTCAAGGGTGAATCCATGCGAAAACAGAAAAAAACATTGACGACGATGACCCCAACAGAGTCATAATGACCAACACCCACGTCATCACGCGCCTGGGGGTGGCAGCTTTGCTGCGTTCCGGGTGGCAGCCTTCACGTGAAACGGGTGGCAGGATTCAGTGAAATACGCAATTTATCTCCGATTGGACTATTCCGGTATATTTCATTCAGACTGCCGGCAGCATCCAAGGCATTATTACCCAGAGTTTCTCTGATTAATTGGGCTGTTTCCTGTAACTCACTGACAGCCAGTTCCTGATCGTGCAGGACACCTTGGTCAAGTTCCTTGCTGACAGCCTGAATAAGGTCTACAGAGATAAATTTTTCGATCACATCCCGTTTGTGATTCATGATGCGGTAGATACCGAAATCCAGGTCGGCGCAATCAAACTGGAACAACTCGCGAAGAAGGTTCTGGAATTTTTCCTGATTTTGGTTTGCGGTCGTCATTCCTTTATTTCCGGGCTGTCCGGCATACCTCCAGGTAATTTCTTATGTCGGCAATGGAGTTCAGATAATAAATATTCTTCAAGGGGTTGTCTAGCCCTAGTATTTTCCAATATGAAATGAGCCTGAAGGCGGGACGTGATTCCAATATGAAATGAGCCTGAAACAGTCTGCGTTTCTGTTCATGATAGGAGGATGAAAACGATCATGAATGCAAACGACTTAACGACGATTGACCAGGTGCGTGGCTTTTTATCGGGGACACAGCGGGTGGCCTTTGAGGTCGCCGGCGACAAGCAGGGGCGCTATGACCGGGTGCGGCGTACCTTGGTCAAATTCGATTATTCAGGCTGTGGCAAAGCGGACCGGGGGGTACTCATTTCGTACCTGATGAAGGTAAGCAGTTACTCTCGGGCGCAGGTGAAGCGGTTGATTAAACGCTACCGGGAGACCGGACGGCTGACGCCGCGGCAGCGCACGGTACGGGGATTTACCCGGCGCTATACAAAGGTGGATATGCGCCTGCTGGCGGCCATGGACGAACGCCACAATACGCCCAACGGCTTGACCCTGAAGAAGCTCTGTGAACGGGCTTATGCGGTGTTCGGCCAGGCCGAATATGAACGCCTGGCCGGCATCTCGGTGTCCCATCTATATCAATTAAGGGGACACAATACTTAATTATCCTGTCGTTGTTTTGGCCCCGGTTTTTTCTTTTTCAGCGACCGGCCCAACGTCCTCTCAATCCTTCCAATAAATCCCTCATCCCCCAAGGGTCTGCCCGTGCGCTCATGGCAATTAAGGGGACACAATACTTAATTATCCTGTCGTGCTTTTGGCCCCGGTTTTTTCTTTTTCAGCGGCCGGCCTAACGCCCTCTCAATCCTTCCAATAAATCCCTCATCCCCCAAGGGTCTGCCCGTGCGCTCATGGGCTGCAAAGTTCCCGTTCTTACCCGCCTGGCAGGCACTCAAGTATGTCTGCCAGTCTCCCCCAACTAAATCAAGTAAAGGAACCACCTCGACTATCCCTTGCGGGTCCCTCCCGGCCAAATGGGCATGAACGCTACTCCAAGGATAATCCCAGGGCTGCGTAACCATGCCCGCCGCCACCGGATTATATTCCACATACGCAACTGCTTGTAACAACCACGGTTCATCCATCGGAAAGGAGGCAAACCGACCTTGCCACAAATAGCCGCGCCATTGTTCCCGAAAATTAATCATCCGTGTGTAACGCCGGTGCGTCTCCCCGATTGCCCGGCTGAGATTGGACCCTTCTTCCGGTTTGACAATCAGGTGGACGTGGTTAGTCATCAGGCAGTATGCCCATATCTTTACCGACTCCCGTGAACACCATTGCTTGAGCAGGTTTAGATAAGCCTGAAAATCGCCTTCACAAAAGAACACGTCCTGACGACGGTTCCCCCGTTGCGTCACGTGGTGAGGATACCCAGGTAGAACGATCCTTGCCAGCCTTGCCATATTGACAGTATGCCAGAATTAAGTATTGTGTCCCCAGAACTAATTGCCAACCCACTGGTCGCCGGGGATGCGGTAAATAAAAGGGGTCGGTGACAAATGAGAATGAATATCATTTGTCACCGACCCCTTTTATTTTAATTTTTATTACTCGGGAAGGAACAGGATTTCATTATCGTCCCCTGGGCAAGCCTCTACCCCGCTCGGATTATTAGCCGTTGCCCTGAAGCTGGGGCAGCATTTCACTTTCGTAAACCCCAGTCTTTTGTCGGTGATGTCGGGGATCACAACCGCCATACCTGTCACAATATCTGTCAGCTCCACCGTCGCGGTCTCGCCGCTATAAAGGAATATGTGGGCACTATGCTCCTGGGTGCTTACCCCGGACTCCCGGCTCACGACGTCCGCCGTAACGGCAACAAGTTTTTTACAGGCGCTCGTAGCTACAATGCGGGTTTCCGATTCCTGCACCGTCACGCAAGCAGGCGGCCTTGTGCGCTCGGCATCCGGACAGAGCTCGTAGGGCGATGTCCTTGTCCAGGCCTGTGTACTGATGGAAGTCGTCAAGACCACCAGCGCCAACAGCGTCAAAGTCCCGAAACGTATGCTGTTATAATCAATAGTCGTAGTCATAGTCGTAGCCCCTGTGAATTTAAACCTCTGTACCCTTAGCCCAAGTTTAGCACTCACCCCCGTATTTTGGCGAATTTTTGGCTGGAGGGTGTAATTGAAACGCGTACACACGGCATGCATTTAAGGCCACCGGAAAGACATCCAGCGTCTGACGCGATGCCAACACGGCTACCACCTCGGGCGCTACCGTAGTCACTATACCAAAAAATCCCCCGCCTCCGGCAAGCCGGTCAGTGTTAGCAAGATTGTCAGGAACAACTATAATGTCCGCATCTGTGACAAATAATCTCCCTGACTGTTTCCGGCTTCAGGGCCAAAGCTCATCTGTTTGCAACGCTTCGAGCAATTGTTTCACCGGCCACACGTCAATACCGTCTTCGGTATGGAAGGCGCGCGCGCCGTTGTAGATGAGAATGCGGCGGACCAGATGTGGCAGGTCGTTAATGGCGCGTAACCCCTTGAGTAAGACAGTGTTATACCGTGTTGCTGCTTTGACCTCAATGGCGAGGTATTCGGTATCCCGGCTGAGCAGAAAATCGACCTCAGTATTCGATTCTGCCGGCGCCCAGTAATGAATGGTGTCAAATACCGATTGTTCTTCAGCGTGGGCGCGCAACAGGCTGAGAACCCAGCCCTCGAACAGGGCGCCGCGTTCCTCCACTGATACGGGCCCGAACTGGCGTTTCACGGCGCGCACCAGGCCGGAGTCGACCCAGTAGAGTTTTGGGCGTCGTCGTTCACGCACCCGCAGTTTGGCTTCGAAAGCGGGCAGACGCCAAGTGAGCAGGGTGTCTTCAAGAACATCCAGGTAGCCGGTAACGGTAGTGCGCGCTACCCCGGCATCCCGGGCGATGCCCGTTACATTCAAGGTCTGCCCGTGAAGCAACGCGGCAATGGGAAGGAAACGAACGAAACCGGACAGGTTGCGGACTACGGCTTCCGCGCGAATTTCTTCCCTCAAGTACAGTTGAGTATAGCTTTCGAGAACTTCACGACGGTCGTCCGCAGTCCAGACCAGGGGGATGCTGCCGTACCTGAGCACATCCTCCAGGATGAAATCGGCGCCAAGTTCTTGCGGAACCAGTGGGTACATGGCCTTACGATTTGCCCGCCCGGCCAGCAGGTTTGTGCCCGCGGTTTTGAGTTTTCGTGCGCTGGAGCCGAGCAGGGCAAAACGCAGGCCGCGTTCCTCTATCAGTCGATGCACCTCATTCAGCAGCGTAGGAATGCGCTGTACCTCATCGATGACAACCCAATCACCTTGTGAAACGGTGGAAACCAATTCTCGAAACAGCGACGGGTCAGCCAGGAGATCGTGATATAGCGCTTCATCCAACAGGTCAAAGCGTAGCGCGTTTGGAAGCGTTACACGCACCCATGAGCTCTTGCCAACGCCTCGCACACCGAACAGGAAGAAACTGCGGCTTGATAGTCGAGTGATTCGTTGGTACACCATGTCGTCAAAAATACCCGAAAAGTGACGATATGACAAGCAAATTCAACCATAAATGCTCTATATTTATGCTTACAAGCACAAATGGGGAACATATTCCCACGAAATCACAGTCCCGTCATGCCGGCTAATGCCAGCCTTGGATTACAACCTTGCTTATCATTATAAGGAATTTTTTTCTACTGGATTCTGGCATGCGCCAGAATGACGACGGCAATGGCTGGCATGCGCCGGAATGATAGGGCTGGGTGGTCCCTTAAAGGAGATCCAGCAGCCGAAAGTAGATCATCCCCAGGGCGAGTAGTTGATTGCCGACCCATTGGCCGCCGGGGATGCGGTAGTGTTTCACCTTCTCGAATACGTCGAACCGTTCATAAGTGCCGGCGATAGCATCGGCCACCACCTGGCCGGCCAGGTGGGTGACGTTGACGCCGTGGCCGGAATAGCCCTGGGAGTAGTAGATGTTTTTATCCAGCCTGCCGACATGTGGGACACGGTTGATCACAATGCCTATCTTACCACCCCATTCGTAGTCAATGCGCACGTCTTTCAATTGCGGGAATATCTTGAGCATTCTCGGGAGAATGGATTTCCGGATGCTGCGCGGCTCCCGCCCGGAATAGTTGCAGCGACCGCCGAATAATAATCGCTTGTCCGCGCTGAGCCTGAAGTAATCAAGTACGTGATTCGGGTCACATACGGCCAGGTCCAGGGGATTGATATCATTGACCTGATCATCCGTCAGGGGTTCGGTAGCGATAATAAAACTGCCGGCAGGAAAAACAACCCCGCTCAGACGGCGTGCTTCCAGGTGGTGATAGGCGTTACCGGCGAGGATGACGAAATCACAGGTGATGCTGCCTTCTCTGGTATGAACCCGGGGTTTGCTGCCATGTTCAAACCGGACTACCGGAGACTGCTCATATATGACGGCGCCCTGTTGCGTTGCCGCCGCCGCCTCACCGAGGCACAGGTTCAGGGGGTGCAGGTGGCCGTTGGCCATGTTGACCAGGCCGCCGATATAGGCATCCGTGCCTATCACGCCTGTTATTTCCTGTTTCGACACCAGCCTGGTTTCATAGGGGAAATCAGGTCGTTGCAGGGACTCGTATTCTTCCTCCAGGGCGCGCCAGTGGCGGGTTTTGATAGCCACATCCATGTAACCGAACTTCAGGTCGCAGTCGATCGCATATTTCTCCACACGTTGCCTGATAATCTCATGACCTGCCCAGCGCATCTTCCATAAAAGCTCGGGGTCGTCCTTGCCCACGAATTTTTTCAGGCGTTCTTCACCACTGATGCCGCCTATCAGTTGGCCGCCGTTACGTCCCGAGGCCCCCCAGCTTACCCGGTTCGCCTCAAGGACACTGACCTTATAGCCGCGCTCGGCCAGCTGGAGCGCCGCGGAAATGCCGGTAAACCCGGCGCCGATGATACAGACATCACAACTGCTTGCGCCTGTAAGCTGTGGGTAATCAGTGGTAACGTTCGCAGTTGCCGCGTAATAGGAACCGCAGTGGGGTTGGGGGAAGCCAGTCAAGCAACTTTCCTCATCGTATAGGGATTTTTCGACTCCTGGGGGACAGATTTAAATCTGTCCCCCCCGTCTTCTGTATTGACCTCGATTTAGCGGGAGCACCTGCTGATTATCCTTGGCATGCCCCTTGTCTAAAGTCCGAGCCGCGCCAGGGTTTCGGGAGATGGTGCGCCGGCTTCATCCCAGCCGCGCAGCCGGTAATATTTCGGCAGCATCTCGTCCAGCTTGCACACCCATCCCTTTGCCACGCCGCTGGGAGCCGGCTCGGTAAGAATTCTGGGCGGCAGGGTATCGTCACTGGCGGTCAACCCGGCAGCCAGGTTGAATTGCCGTTCCAGGTTCCAGATGCGTTCCCCGGTTTCCTGCAAACGTTCCAGGTCCCATCCCCCCGTACAGGCGGCGTTGATGTGTCCTGCAACCAGTTCATTGGAAAAGCCGCCGAAGCCTGAGAAAAGGCATAACCCGCTGGAATCGACTGCGGCGATGAAGTCCTGTGTCTCCTTGACCACCTGCGCCTTGCCGGCGGGTTCCAGGGTAGTGAAATCATCCTCATAAGGAGCGGCGCGCAAGTGACAGGCGCCGCGGTTGCTGGTGGCGTATCCCAGGCCCATACCCTGCATGCTGCGCCCGTCATAGGCGGCAAATTCCTGGCCCTTGACTGACATGGAAAGTTCGGGATGGCCATACTTTTCACACAACAACTTCGAGCCCATGCCGATATCCCGGCCGAACCCTTCTCCCCTGGCAACGGCCTCCGTCATTGCGCATAAGGCCTCGGCTGAACCAAATTCCAGTTTGATGCCGCCGGTCACCGATTCATCAAGCGCGCCGATGTCAAATAATTCCATGGCCGCGGAGATGGAGCCGCCCAGAGAGATGGGGTCCATACCGTATTCATTGCAGAGGAAACCGCAATAGGTGGCGGCGTCGATGTCGCTTACCCCCACGCCGGAGCCCAGGGCGTAGGCCGTTTCGTATTCGAGTCCACCGGAGGCGCCGTGGTATTGCGGCTTGTCCTTGACGGAAAAATGCTCCGGGTCGATGCGGCAGACTCTGCCACAGCCGATAGTGCAGCCGAAGCAGGCGCTGTTTGTCACCAGGTTGGAGTGGCCGTTTTCATTCACTGCCTTCATCGCGCCCAGGCCTATCTTGTCGGCGCCTTCGAACTGGACGTCGCGGAAATTCCGGGTGGGCAGTGTGCCGTAGACGTTGGTCGTATCCATCATGCTGATGGTGCCATCCTTGGTCAAGGCTTTGCGCCCGTCGTCTTCCCGCATAGCTTGTGCGGTGCTCCTTACTACCTGCATAAATGCTTCCGGGTCCGACACGCTGAGACCTTTCGTGCCCCTGACGGCAACTGCTTTCAGGTGTTTTGATCCCATTACCGTGCCTACACCCGAACGTCCGGCCGCCCGGTGCATATCATTGACAACGCAGGCATAACGGCAGCCATACTCAGCGCTGGGACCGACCGAGGCGACGTGGATAAGCGGGTCGCTGTGGGCCTGCTTGATGGTCGTTTCCGTTTCCCAGACGGTCCGGCCCCACAGGTGGTCGGCAGGGAGCAGGCGCACACGGTCGTTTTCGATATAAAGGTAAACGGGTTCCGGCGCCTTGCCCTCCAGGATAAGCAGGTCATACCCGGCCAGCTTCAGTTCGGCGCCGAACTGGCCGCCGGAATTGGAGCAGGCGATGGCATTGGTCAATGCGCCTTTGGTAATGACGGAATAGCGCCCCCCGGTTGAGGCCATGGTGCCGGTCAACGGGCCGGTTGCAAAGATTAACTTATTTTCAGGAGATACCGGATCGACTCTGGGGTCTATCTCTTCATACAGGTACTTGGTGCCCAGTCCCCGTTGTCCGAGGTAGGATTGCGCCCATTCCTCGTTTAGCGGTTCTATTGTACAGTTCAGATCGGTCAGGTTGACCCGTAATATTTGATGTTGCCAGCTCATGTTATTCTCTCCTGTTCACAGTTCTCTTGCGGTCAAGTCCAGGCACTTGTTGACCAATTCGACGAGTTCGTCAATCTGTTCTCTCGTCAATATCAGGGGTGGGGAGACGACCATGGTGTCACGTATTGCACGCATGACCAGGCCGTTGTTAAAACAAATATCACGACAGATCTGTCCGATTTTGCCTACGGGATCGAAAAACTCCCGGGATTGTTTATTCTTTACCAGTTCCAATGCACGGAGGAAACCGACGCCTCTCGTCTCACCCACCAGAGGGTGTTGCGCGAGTTCGTTCCAGCGCTGTTCAAGATAGGGCCCAGTGTTATCTCTTACGTTTTCCACGATTTTCTCATCCCGCAAGATGGCAATATTAGCCAGGGCTACCGCACACGCAGCGGGGTGGCCGGAGTAGGTGAAGCCGTGGGCGAATTCCTCACCTTCTGCGATAAACAAATCAGTGATTCGATCCGCCACCATCACGCCACCGACAGGCAGGTAGCCGGACGATAATCCCTTGGCTATCGGCATCAGGTCAGGTTGCAACCGGTAGTAGTCGGAACCAAACCAGGTGCCAAGACGGCCGAAACCGCAGATTACCTCGTCCGCGACCAGCAGGACGTCGTATTCATTGCAGATGCGTTGAATTTCCGGCCAATAGCTTTCCGGCGGGATAATCACCCCGCCGGCACATTGAATCGGTTCGCCAATGAAAGCGGCAACCCGCTCCGCGCCCAATGAGATGATTTCCTGTTCCAGCAGTCGGGCGGCAGCCTTACCGAATTCCTCCGGGGACAAATCACCTCCGTCCCGGTACCAGTACGGGGGCGCGATATGCCTGATGCCGGGTATCGGCAAGTGACCTTGTTCATGCATCAGTTTCTGTCCGCCCAGGCTGGCCGCCGCGACCGTGCTGCCGTGGTAGGCGAGGTCACGGCTGATAATCACCTCTTTTCCGGGTTTGCCCGCCAGGTCCCAGTAGCGTCGCACCAGTCTGAATGCGGTATCGTTAGCCTCAGAACCTGAATTCGTAAAAAAAACATGATTTAAATGCGGCGCCGTGACCTGCGCCAGCACTCCTGCCAATTCAATTGCCGTTGGCGGGGAAGTCTTGAAGAAATTATTGTAATAGGGCAACTCCAGCAGTTGTCTATACGCCGCTTCCGCCAGCTCCTTACGGCCGTAACCCACGTTGACACACCACAAACCGGCCATGCCGTCCAGCAGGCGGTTCCCGTCCGAGTCCCAGATATAAACCCCGTCTGCGCGGGTGATCACCCGGCAGCCTTCTTCGGCCAATGCTTTTGTATCGGTAAAAGAATGCAGGTAGTGAGCGCGATCAACCGCCTGCCAGTCTGAGGTCCTGTTTGTAGTGTAATTATCCATTAATTAAAAATATACAAATATATTACACATTCAACAACAGGTGTTCCCGTTCCCAGGAACTGATAACCTGGAAAAAGGTTTCGTATTCAAGTTCCTTGACAGCATTGTAGACCTGGATAAATTCTTCACCGAGCAGGCGGCGTACGGGCGCGCATCTCCGCATGAGTTTCAATGCCGAATGCATGTCCCTGGGCAGGGTGATGGCCCGTTCATGGGCGCTACTCTCCAGCGGTTTGGTGGGTTCGAGTTTTTCTTCCATCCCCAGGTAACCTGCGGCCAGTGACGCGGCGATGGCAAGATACGGATTGGTGTCGGAACCGGGCACCCTGTTTTCAACCCGGGTGGCCTCGGCCGGCGCCAGCGGCACACGCAGGCCGACGGTACGGTTATCGAAACCCCAGTGGGTGTTGATGGGGGACGCATAGTAACGGGTGATCCGCCGGTAGGAATTCACGTTGGGCGCAAACAGGGGCATGGTTGCGGGCAGGTATTTCTGTAAGCCGGCAATATAACTCCTGAACAGCTTGTTGGGCCTGCCGCTCTTGCTTGCGAAAATGTTTTTACCGGTTTTTTTATCTACAATGCTTTGGTGCAGGTGCATTGAACTGCCCGGCTGATGCTGGTGTGGTTTGGCCATGAAAGTGGCATACATATCTTGCTTGAATGCCGCCTCGCGCACCGTTCTTTTGAAGGTAAACACCTGGTCGGCCAGCCTCATCGGGTCGCCATGCAGGAAATTGACCTCCAACTGGGCAATACCGTCTTCATGGGAGAGCGTCTCAATATCGAGTTCCTGTTGTTCTGAAAAATCGTAGATATCCTCAACCACGTTCTCGAATTCATTCAAGGCGTCGATACTGAAGGTGCGCCGGGCCTGCTCCTGCCGGCCGGAGCGGCCGGTTGGGGGTTCCAGCGGCAAATCCGCATTGGTATTGGTCTTGACCAGGTAAAATTCAATCTCCGGCGCAACAACGGCCTGCCAGCCCTGTTTCTCATACAGGTCGAGTATGCGTTTCAATACCTGCCTGGGGGCAATTTCCACGGGGGTTCCGTCAAGATGATAGCAATCATGGATGATTTGAGCCGTCGGGTAAGGCGCCCAGGGAACTTTACGTTTTGTTTCCGCTACCGGCCTGGCTTCCATATCGATATCGGCAGGATTGATGATCTCAACCAGTTCGATGTAATCTCCGGTAATGGTCTGGGTAAACAGCCCTTTGGCAATACGGATGCCGTTATCCGCCAGATAACGTTCCGCCGGCACAAACTTTCCCCTGGCCATCCCGGCAATATCCGGGATCAGCACTTCCACCTCTTCGATGGCATTATCCTGGAACCATTTTTTGAACATGGTCATACCATTAGCCTGCACATGAACGACAGCTGGCCGGCATTTTGACGAAAAGACCTTACCTGAAGTTTTTTCTGAAAGTGACGCCGAAGGTGCGCGGCTGATTCACGCCGAAGCGCCGTTCGGCCCAGCGGTTATTGACGAATGTGGTCCCGCGCTCATCCCAGACGTTGTTGATGTAGAAAGAGGCACTCCAGGATTCGTTATCCAGCCCCATGCTGAAGTTTCCTACATTAAAAGCCTTCTGGATTGTCGTCGGCGGATCGGATTCCAGGGATACGATGGGTTCAAGCCCTTCCAGGGCATTGATGGACTCGCCGGTGTGAGCGTAATCAAACCGCACGTAGGGTTCGGCGCCGAACATCATGCGCGGGAAGGTATACTCTGCAGACAGGCTGGCTTTCCATTCCGGGGTAATTGGCAGCCTGCTTCCTTCCTCTGCGTCAAGGGTAAATCCCAGGAAATCCAGCGAGGCTGATTGAGAGATCCTTGCATCATTATAGGCAACGGTGCCACTCAGGTCCCAGCCTTCGGCGGGCAGCCAGGCAAAGTCAAACTCGAAGCCGTCCACCTCTGCTGCCGGGAAATTGACAATCCCCAGGGAGAATACCAGCGGGTTGGGATCTTCAACCTGTACCTGTATGTCCTCCCAATTCATCATGTAAGCGGTGAAATTAGCCCGCAATCGCCCGTCAAACCAGGTGGTTTTTGCCCCGACTTCCAGGTTCTTCAAGGTATCCGAATCGTACGAACGCGGAATACCCGAAATACGCTTCGACCCGTTTCCGCCCCCGCTACGGAAACCGTGTGAATAGGTAAAATAGACCATGTCGTCATCACTATAGCGCCAGGTCAGGTTTACCTTGGGTACGAAACCATGATCCAGTCCGCTGACCATTTCATCGGTGACGATGAAATCAGTAGCATAGTCAGGCTCTATTCCGTCCTGTTGCAGGCCGCCCTGCACCAGGTGGAAATCACGTTCAACCCGGAACCAGCGTCCCCCCGCGGTGATTGTAAAGTTTTCGGTAAAATCGAAACTCATCTCCCCGAAAATGGCGAACTGCTCGATAGTCTCATCATAGGTGCCGAAAAACCAGTTGCTGTTAGCCTCCCAGCTGCCGGGAGGCAGGCCGTTCAGGGAAGCAGAATACGGGTCGAAATCCGGGTTGGGGATGGTCCCGTCATAATCTATATAGACCGGGTTGTTGAATTCAACGTTATAGGCCAGGTAGTAAAAGCCCGGCGAACCGGCGAAACTGTCGTTCCCGGCAGCAAACAGTGATTTTTCCTCGGAGTGATTGTAGAACAGCCCCACCAGTCCGAACCACTTGCTGCCGGAATCAACAGGCGTCGATAAACGCGCCTCCACGGTCCAGCGGTCATTGTTGATATCATTGATGGCAAATCCGTTCTGCGGGTCGCCGCCGAAATTGTAGACATCATAATATACATCATCGAACAACTGGTTGAATGCAAACTGGTAATCGGTGCCGTCGGCGTCATAACGGAAGTCGCGATTGAAATAGGACGCATGCACCAGGGCATCGGCAAAGCCCAGGTTACCCTGCAGGGTCAGGCCGATCTGGTACCATTCCTCGTTCAGTTTTTCCTCGGCGAAGCGTACCTGCTCCAGGCCGCCCACCTCGATGTTGGTATCGGCAAAAGCGTCGGCATTGGTCTCCTGGTACAGCGCAGAAATATCCAGGGTCCAGTCATCATTCGGTGTCCAGCGCGCCGCGACCCGGCCGCCGGTGGTTTCTGTAGTATTGACGTCATCCTCTACCAGGTCTGCGTTGGTAAAAGTGCCTCCTGCGCTGGCGCCGAGCACGTTGTCGATATAGCCGGCATCTTCCGCATGGAAACCCACCAACCGAATGGCAAGCTGGTTTTCACTGACGGGCAGGTTGACCATGGCGCTGACGTCATAGCCGGCGTCGCCGCCGTCGACCTGTGAACCGGAGGCATCTATCCAACTGTCGAATTCGGTTGCATCCGGCTTATTGGTGATTATCCGCAGGGTGCCCGATTGTGACGCGTCGCCGAACAGCGTGCCCTGGGGACCGCTCAGGGCTTCGACCCGCTCAATATCGATCAAGCGCGGGTCCGGGTTGATGCCGGCGGCGGTGATGGGCTGTTCATCCAGGTAGACGCCGCTGGAGGGGTTGGTGCCGAACTGGATTCCCGAGGCGGCAACGCCGCGGAAAACGACTGAATTCCCCCCTGGTTCGCGCTGCCCGAGTGCAAGTCCCGGAATATAACTGGCATAGTCCTGCAAGCCCCTGAAGCCGCGCCTTTGAATATCATCGGTAGTGAAGGCAGTGATTGATACCGGAATGTCCTGCAGGTTGGCTTCCCGCTTGGTGGCGGTAACGACGATTTCCTCCAGCACCTGTTGCGCATCCGCAGCTTGGGCGCCGCCGAGCAGGGCCGACATCGCAATGGCAAGAGTCTTTTTCCGTACCGGCGGTCGCTGAGACGTTTTTGTTATGTTCGACATTACGTTTACCCTATTTCCTTTGATATATTAAATCAGTTATTCAATAAAATGCAAGACTCTACAATCACAGACTCTACAATCAGGCAGGGCAACCGCATACGCTTATCCGGCGCGCTGAGGTGTCAGTTGCTTTTTGTGCCGCCAGCGGGCACGTGAGTGCATAAGGGGACGCACAAGGGGACGGATTTGAAATCCGTCCCCGGAGAGATGTAAGGCGCACATCACAAATCTGCCGGGAGCTGTTGAACAGTCGCGCCGCGCGAGCCTGGCCCCGACGGGGCAGGCAAAGTACAGGATATACTTTGTAAATCGGCTGTCCTGACGATTTGTCAGCGCATCAATTGGTGAGATATACGGGTTAGCGGGCACTGCTGTCCTGTTCCCAACCGGGGCCGCGTCCCAGGGTATGCGGCCCGTGTAACCCACGCGCCGGGGTCGCCAACCCCGCACCCCCCAGCCCGTAGCGCAGCCTCAGCATGAGGCCATGGTCCGGGGACTCGAACACACCCTCCCGGCGCGCACTCTCCAGACTCAGCGTCAGTGCGCGGCCCAGCTCGAACACCCCGCCCAACCGGTAACGCCGCCCGCCCCCGTCCACTACCATGCCCCCATAAGGCGTGAGCAGACCGCCCCCGGTCGCCAGCCCATAACCCAACTCGGTCTCCCACCGCACCCCGCGGGACGGTGACCCAGGCCCACTGCCCCCAACGTCCGAGCTCCGCGCCCAGAGCCGCTCAACAGCGCCGGCCCCGGCCTGCCCGGCAGCCAGGCCGTCCACCACGCCCCAACCCGGGCGCACACGGAACGACAGCCCGCGCCCGTCCGTCCCCGGCGTCAGCACCACCAGTCCCCCGACGCCCCATTCCTCGATGTCCCCCGCGTGCGCCAGCAGCGCCCGGCCATAGCCTTCTACCCGCAGCCCCCGGGCCGGATCAAACCAGACCAGCCCGCCGCCCCACTCCAGCCCGCCGCCGGTCACGCCATCGCCGCCGTCATGGCGCAGCCCCAACGCCACCGAAGGCGTCACGGTCCCGCCCCCGGCCAGGCGCTGCGCATGCGAGCCCTCCAGCGCCAGGCGCAGCCGCCACACGTCCGTCGCCAGCCCCTCAATCAACCCCGCCGCCGCCACCTCATAGCGCGAGCCCCACCACGCACCCTTGAGATTCAACACCGTCGCCCCGCCGGCAACCAGACTGTTGCCTGCAAACAGCCGCACCCGACCACCCAGCGCCGCCGTGGCCTGCTCACTGTCCGCGGCCTGCCGGCCGGCCTCAGCGTCCCGGAGCCGCACCTCGCCTACGCCATGCCCCACAGACCTAACTCGGCCCGGGGGTGCCAGCCCACGTAGGGGTAGACACTCAGCAGCCGGCTTTCATGGGCGCCCTCTATGGGCAGGTAGCCGGCCGCACCCCGGTCGGTGTAGTCAAACTCGCCCTTGGCCCAGGACAGCGCCAGACCCGCCAGCAGGTCGTCCCGGAGCCGGGCGTCCAGCCCCAGGCGGGCGCTCAGCACGGCGCCGTCCCAGTGCACCGGGTCAGCGGCCCCTGCCCGGTCGTCAGCCCCCCCGGACAGGCGCCGGTAATCGCCCCCGCCCCACAGGGTGATAGTGTTCAGCCCCCCGGCGGCGGGGCCCCTCGTCCAGGCGCAGGGCAAAGGACGAGCGCCCCAGCACCTCTGCCCAGCGCCCCGCACGCAGGGACTCAGCCTGCCCCCACAGCAGCCCCGCCAGAGTCTCGGCCGGCGTGGCCGCGCCCGGCGCCGCGCCGGCACTGTCAATGCGCCGCTCTACGGCGTCCAGGGTACCGGCCACCAGGGCCCGGGACAATGCCGGGAGAATGGCCCGGTTGACCCGCTTAAGCCGCGCCCGGGCCCGCGTATCGGTCTCAGCGGATACTTCTAGGACGACTGCCGTACTGACGCGCAGCCCCGCTGTGTCACGGGCCACGACCGTAAAGGGGTAGGCCGGGTGGGTCTCACGGTCCAGCACCACGCCCTGCCTGAGAGACAGGTCGCTGCCGGCCACCTCGAACACTGCCGCCTGCTCACCCTCCAGGGTGAAGCGGTGTTGGTCCCCGGCGTCCGGATCAGTGGCGGACAGCGTTGCCACCTGCACCGGGCCGGCGCGGGTGTCGAGGTTCTCGGCAATGGCGCCGTCCGTGACCGGGGCTACCCAGGCGACAATCACTTCGGTCGGCGCCTCGTTGGCATTGGTCACGGCAAGGGTCTGCTCAGTGCCGGTGACGCTGAGACCGCCGCCATCCGTTGCAGTGAGCGTGAAACCATAGCTTGACTGTGTCTCGTAATCCAGCCCCACACCCTGCTTCAGGTAGAGCGCGGCGCCGGTAATCTCGAAGATGTCCGCGCCACTGAGGCTGAAGACGTGGCTGTCGTCGGCATCGGGGTCGACCGCGGACAGCTCGGCCAGCTGCACCGGCCCGGCACTTGTGTCCACGTCCTCGGCGATGGCGCCGTCTGTGGCCGGGGGCACCCAGGCGATAATCACTTCGGTCGGCGCCTCGTTGGCATCGGTCACGGCAAGGGTCTGCGCAGCGCCGGTGACGCTGAGGCCGCCGCCATCCGTTGCAGTGAGTGTGACGCCATGGCGTGGCTGCGTCTCGTAATCCAGCCCCACACCCTGCTTCAGGTAGAGCGCCGTGCCGGCAATCTCGAAGAGTGTCGTATCACTGAGGCTGAAGACGTGGCTGTCGTCGGCATCCGGGTCGACCGCGGACAGCTCGGCAATCTTCACCGGCCCGGCGCTCGTGTCCACGTCCTCGGCGATGGCGCCGTCCGTGGCCGGGGGCACCCAGGTGACAATCACTTCGGTCGGCGCCTCGTTGGCATAGGTCACGGCAAGGGTCTGCTCAGCGCCGGTGACGCTGAGGCCGCCGCCATCCGTTGCAGTGAGCGTGAAGCCATGGCGTGGTTGTGTCTCGTAATCCAGCACTACACCCTGCTTCAGGTAGAGCGCGGCGCCGGTAATCTCGAAGATGTCCGCGCCGACGACGCTGAAGGTATGGCGACTGTCGTCCGGATCGGTGGCGGACAGGTTCGCCAGCTTCACCCGGCCGGTGCTTGTGTCCACGTCCTCGGCAATCATGCCGTCCGTGGCCGGGGGGACCCAACTGACAATCACCCCGGTGGGCGCAGCATTGACGGGCTCAGGCGGGGGCCTGACGGTGGGCCTGACCGGCGCCGGTGCCCTGACCGTGACGGTACGGGGCTTGCTGCTGAGGCCACTCTCGCTGTTGACGGCAATCAGGGTATAGACGGTGCCCACACGGGTCTCGACCGCCAGCTGGTTGCCGGCGGGCAGCCCATCGCCCGGGTCTATCAGGATGGTGCCCTGGTCATCGACCAGGCTCAGCACGTCCGTGTTCTTGCTCACCGCCCAACTCAGGGTTGACTTGCCGTCCCTGAGTGGCGTGGCCTCGAAGCGGGTGATTTCGGGGGTGCTGGTGCTGGTGCCGGGTCCAGGGGGGGTGACAGGCTCAGGGGGCGTCGTTGCGGACGCAGGCGTGGCCGTGGCGCTGGCTGACCAGGGGCCCGCGCCCTGCGCGTTCACCGCCCGCACCTGCACCTGGTAGTCCTGGCCGTTGGTCAGGCCGGAAATGGTTGTGGTGGTGCTGCCAGCATCAGTGGCGCCGTGGCGGGTCCAGGCGCCGCTCGCGCCGGCGCGGTACTGGATATTGTAGCCCGTGATGGTCGAGCCGCCGTCGCTGCCGGGCGCGTGCCATGACACCTCGAGCTGCCGGTCGCCGGGCCTCAGGGTCGGGATCGCGGGGGCGGCGGGCGCCGCCGGCGCAGCCGAGGGGGTGACCGGCGATGACGAATCCGACCAGGCCCCGTCCCCCGCCGCATTGGTGGCCAGTACCCGGAACACATGGGCGGTCCCCGGTGTCAGGCCCGTCACGTCGTGACTCGTCCCGCTTACTCCCGACACCGGACTCCAGTCTGTCCCGTTGTTCGCGCGCTGTTGCAGCGTGTAGCCGGTGAGGGCGCTGCCCGTGTTGGCCGGCGCCGTCCAGTTCACCCGCAGCGAGGTGGCGCCCAGCACGGTGACCGTCGGGGCAGCCGGTTTGCCCGGCTTCGCATCCGGCGTCGCCGCGGCGGCGGTCGACCAGTCACTCCAGCCCACGGCGTTTTTGGCCCGCACCTGCACGTCGTAGCGCTGGCCGTTGGTCAGACCGTCGAGGGTCGTGCTGGTGCCGGTGCCGTCATAGTGGGCGTTCGTCCACGGGCCACTGTTGCCGGCGCGGTACTGCACGTCGTAGTCCGAGATGTCCGCGCCGTTGGCGGCCGGCGCGCTCCACGACACCGTCAGCTGCCCGTCGCCGGGCGCGAGGTTGGGGATGGCGGGCGCCGTCGGTGCCGCCGCGGGGGTGGCTGGCGATGACGAATCCGACCAGGCCCCGGCCCCCGCCGCATTGGTTGCCAGTACCCGGAACACATACGCGACCCCCGGTGTCAGGCCCGTCACGTCGTGACTCGTCCCGCTTACGCCCGACACCGGACTCCAGTCTGTCCCGTTGTTTGCGCTCTGTTGCAGCGTGTAGCCGGTGATGACAGTGCCCGTGTTGGTCGGTGTCGCCCAGTTCACCCGTAGCGAGGTGGCGCTCTGCACGGTGACCGTCGGGGCCGCCGGTTTGCCCGGCTTCGCATCCGGCGTCGCCGCGGCGGCGGTCGACCAGTCACTCCAGCCCACGGCGTTTTTGGCCCGCACCTGCACGTCGTAGCGCTGGCCGTTGGTGAGGTTGGGGAGGGTTGTGCTGGTGCCGGCGCCGGCGCGGCGGGCACCGTAGCAGTGGTGGCCGGCGTGGCGCTGGCACTGGGTGACCAGCCGCCCCAGCCCACGCTGTTCTTCGCCCGCACCTGCACGTCGTAGGGCTGGCCGTTGGTCAGGCTGGAGAGGGTCGTGCTGGTGCCGGTGCCGTCGTAGTTGGCATCCGTCCAGCCGGTGACGCTGCCCAGCTTGTACTGCACGTCGTAGTCCGAGATGGCGGCGCCGTTGGCGGCCGGCGTGCTCCACGACACCGTCAGCTGCCCGTCGCCGGGCGCGAGGTTGGGGATGGCGGGCGCCGCCGGTGCCGCCGCGGGGGTGGCCGGCGATGACGCATCCGACCAGTCTCCGGCCCCCGCACCGTTGGTTGCCCGTACCCGGAACACATACGACGTCCCCGGCGTCAGGCTCGTCACGTCGTGGCTCGTCCCGCTCACGCCCGATACCGTACTCCAGTTGACGCCGCTGTTTGCGCTCTGTTGCAGCGTGTAGCCGGTGAGGGCACTGCCTGTGTTGGCCGGCGCCGCCCAGCTTACCCGCAGCGAGGTGGCGCCCAGCACGGTGACCGTCGGGGTCGCCGGTTTGCCGGGCGCCACGTCCGTCGGCGTGTCCGTGGTGGAGGTCGACCAGTCACTCGAGTCCACAGAGTTGGTGGCGCGCACCTGCACGTCGTAGCTCTGGCCGTTGGTCAGGCTGGAGATGGTTGTGCTGGTGCCGGTGCCGTCGTAGTTGGCATCCGTCCAGCCGGTGACGCTGCTCAGCTTGTACTGCACGTCGTAGTCGCTGATGGCCGCGCCGTTGTCGGACGGGGCGGTCCACGACACCGTCAGCTGCTCGTTGCCGGGCGTCAGCCTCGGGGCGTCCGGCGCGTCGGGCTTCCGGGGCGCCCGGGGTGTGGCGCTGACGATTGGATAGGCAGCTGGGCTTCGCCCTGTCCCAAGGGCATAGATGACTATCACTCCCACCTGGTAGCTCTGGCCGTTGGTCAAGCCCGTGAGGGTCGTGCTGGTGGTGGTGCCCTCTTTGTAGGCGACCAACCAATTGCCGGTCGTGCCGGGGCGGTATGTGATTTGGTAGCCTATTTCAGTCTCTCGGTTGAGGCCCGCGCTGTCGCTGGGTTCAGTCCACTCCACCGTGATCTGCCGATTGCCGGGCGTGAGGGTCGGAGCGGGAAGTACCGACTGCGCCCAGGCCGGCACGGTCGGCCCGCACATCAGCGTCATGAACGCCAGGGCGCACAAGACCCCGCGCCGTAACCGGTTGGATAGCCCCGTCCTGGCCGACGCCCTCCCGGCGCCCGCTACCTGCGCGCGCGGAGAAGCGGCAGCGCCGCGCCGGCGACCTGTTATCTCATGGGGGGGGGGTAAAGGAGGCTGGGCGCGGGACGCCGCGCAGCGGCCGCCTCAGTGAGTCAGCACTGCAACCGGCAGCGTTGGCCGTGCCGAACTCTGCCCCGTCAGGCAGGCCACGGCGCATCACGCGACCGTTCAGGTCTATTGCCATGCGGCTGTCCATCCCCTAATCATAGTCGGCATACTCTATCCTGCTGCTTCATGCAAAGTCAATCTCTTTGTCCGGGTTCAGTACCTATGACAGGGCGAACGCATACTTTAGAATCCGGGCTATCGTCATACCGACGCCTGCCCCCGGCCGTCATTCCGGCGCCTGCCCCCGGCCGTCATTCCGGCGAATGCCGGTATCCAGTATGACAATGAGTCGCCTCCGGCGACACAGCATCACACTGGATACCGGGACAAGCCCGGTATGACGACAGTGGACAAGCCCGGTATGACGACGAAGGTATAACCGTCAACGGAACCAAGGATGGAAATCCAGTTAACAAACCAACCTTTTACCATAAGGAACTGTCTTTTTCGACTGGATTCCGGCCTGCGCCGGAATGACGAACTGAGCAGGGCAACCGCATACTTTTTTATATCTATTATGAGGACTGCCCAAATAGAATCTCCACCCGGCCTGCTTGAGTTTCCCCCGCATACTGTTCTTCTGCGGATACCGCCGCGCCAGGTTCAAGCAGAAGCGCCGGATTATCCCCACGTTCTCCGCCCCATTGCCCCGTCGTAGCCGACAGTCATCTTCCTTGAACGCCACGTCCAACACCCAATGCGCCTTGTTCTCTACCTCCCAATGCTGACGTATCCCGCGCGCCACCCGCACCGCAGCCACCGGCAGGGAACTGATAGAGTACTGCGTCTCGGTCTCCATGTCTTTCCCCGGCAGGTGTCGTTCCCGCGCCCTCTCAATCACCGTTTGCAATCCCGGCCACTTGGTTGCCTCACTACTCCATGCCGTCACCCGCAGTTGCCGACAGACACGCCGCGCCACCCGGCCATGCCCCCCATCGACTTACCTCTACACCGCCAATGTCGCCGGCTCAGCGCGCGTAACCTTATGACAAATCGTCAGGACAGACGATTTGCACGGCGCCAGCCGCCCATCGGGTAGCGTCCAGAGCCTGCCCCTGTATGGAGTTGAGCAGGGGGATGGACGCTATGAAAGTACGCCTTTATTTCCTCATGCAATAGCCCATGATTAGCCTTCAGACACAACGTGTAATCGCCCCCCTTCTCGTGTATCTTCCGGGCAATCTTCTTCTGCGTGTTCATCGCATCCGCAGTACTATGCGCTCCCTTGACGTGCAACCTATCCAACAGCTCCAACACCGATGCCTGCTCGTTCTTCTTCCCCTTCGACGTCATCTGTGCCAGCACCAGCCCGCACGCATGACCCCAGGCCGTGATGCGGTGCAAGGCCGCCTGCCTTTCCCCGTCATGGGAACTTTGCTGAGGTCTTCCCAGCCAGGGCAATCTGCGCCTGGCCCTGCTCACGCCGGACCGCATTCACCCAATTCAAAAACGCCCGGTTGAACTGCACCGGGTCCAGCGCCCGTACCCCCCGCGCAATTGTATCATCCACCGGTATCCCGTTAGCAAATGGCCGGTAGCGGCGCAACCAAGCCAGCTTCTCATCACCAAAATCCTTGATGTCTTTCCAGCCCGCCGCCCCCGACAGCACCGCACTCACTGTCAAAAACAGACTGTCCAACAACGGATGGTTCACATTGATATCACGACGCGGGTCATCAATCGTGGCCACATGCAAGTAAACTCATGGTTTTCTCCTCTGTTTGGGGTGAATACTGCTATGATCCCCACAACATCCTTAGGTTCACTGATTATTCTACGTCTATAACGCCCAGTTCGATCAACATGCCCAGTTCATCGCGACAGACCCATTCTTCTGCGATTTTATTCCCTTCGATTCTGAAGTTTGTGATGGCGCACCAACCCACCGTTTTCCCGGCCACCTCGTGATAACCGATCCGGCTTTTCCAGTTATCGCGGTGAACAGCCAAGTGGCTCAACCGGCAGGAGATGCGATCATCTGAGCCGAACATCTCGTAAATAGTCGTTTTTATTGAACTGTAGCTGTCAATAACCCTTGAAAGGCCGACCTTGAAATTTTCGATACCAATTATGGGTTTCGATACTTCCGGGCGATGGATAATACAAGCATCGGTATAGTATTGATCCAAGAGGTCGATGTTGAGTTTATCAACAACTTCTGCGAAATAGCCCCTTACGATTTCTTTATTCTCTTCAACTGACATACTGTAACCCTATTATCCCCCGCAACATTTGGCATTCACATAAGCATAAATTGTTTTCAATTCGGTTTGATTCAACTTATTCCCCCAGGCCGGCATATTGCCTTTGCCGTCGACGATGGCTGAAATAAACCGTTGTTCACTATTTTTGGGGAATTGGATCAAATCATAATTGTTGCCGGCAGTGACCATATCGACACCGTGGCAGTGTGCGCAATTTCGGTTGTACAAAACCCTGCCTTCTGAGACCTGGGCCGAGGCTATTAGATTTGCAACATCATGAACGGGCGGAGGCAACAGGGATGTTGCTTCAGGCGTCCGCGCCGCCGGGGAATCATTCAATGCAAACACCCAGATTGCACCCCCCGGATTGATATTTTTTAAATAAGGGTCCCCGGATACCGCCGCGTAAACACCACCGAGGCCGCTGGCAATCGCTACGTACTGCTTGCCGTCAAGCCGGTAGGTAACCGGTGGCGCAATAATCCCTGAACCGGTGCGATACTCCCAGAGTTTCTCGCCGGTCTGCGCATGGAAAGCATAAAACTCACCGGTCTGGGCACCGGAAAAAACGAGATCACCTGCCGTGACCAGGGTGCCGCCGTTCATGGGAACCTGTGTCGGAAAACTCCATACCGTTTTGCCGGACAAAGGCTCGATGGCTTTTAATTCCCCTTTTGCGCCATCGGTATCTATCCATTCAAATTCAATGGAATAGTAGGGGGCGCCGAGCTTGAATTCCTGTTGGACAGGTGTATATATCCAGCCCATATTAATCGCGTTTAGATAAGCCAGTCCCGTGTCAGGACTGTATGACATAGGCGCCAGATTTTTCGCGCCCATCGCTGTGGGCCAGATTTCGGTAGGCTCTCCCGTCTCCAGCATATGTTCAATGGAATTGGATCGGGATGGCCTGCCGGTTTCGCTATCCAGGCCATCTGTCCAGGTGACCTTTTCCACAAAAGGATTGGCGCCGATGAATTCTCCGTTAGTCCTGTCCAGTACATAGAAGAAACCGTTACGGTTGGCCTGAATGAGTACTTTCCTTAATTCTCCATCAACCTGGAGTTCAGTCAGTATGGGTTCATTGTTTCCGTCATAATCCACCGTGTCATTAGGGGTGAATTGAAAATACCAGACCAGCTCCCCGGATTTCGGCCTTATAGCCAGCATACTACTGGTGTAGAGGTTATCTCCGCGACGGTTTTGTGCGCTCCAGGGCGCCGGATTGCCTACTCCCCAGTAGACCAGGTCAAGTTCCGCATCATAGGAACCGATCAGCCAGGTACCACCACCGCCTTGGCGCCAGGTCTCGCCGGGCCAGGTTTCACTGCCCGGTTCGCCGGGTTCGGGGATCGTATTAAAACGCCACAGGTGTTCCCCTGTCTCCGTGTCCCAGCCATCCAGGAACCCGGGCGCGCCGAACTCCGCCCCGCCGATTCCGGTAATCAGCACGTCGTTTGCAATCAACGGCGCGCTGGTCATACTGTATCCGAGCGATGGATCGATCACGTTTTTCTCCCAGAGGATAGCGCCATTGACAGGGTCAATCGCCAGGATGCGATTATCGATATTGGTCCTGTACAGTTTGCCGTTATGGAATGCCAGACCGCGATTGGCGAAACCGCAACAGTTCACTGTTTTCTGTGAATATTCCGATAAGGTTTTCCAGATTTGCCGGCCGGTCCTGGCGTCAATAGCATGGGTCGAATCATGGGTTGTGACGTACATCACCCCGTCAATGACCAATGGCTGGGTTTGAAGGCCGTGATTTTCACCGAGCGAGAGCGTCCACAACGGCGCCAGTCTTTGCACCGTCTCGGTATTGATCTGACTGAGATCGGAATTTCGTTTCAGGTCCTGGCTTAAACCGTAATAAGCGACATCCGTATCGGTACCCGCTTCCAGCATCGTCTTTTGGATCACCGGTGCAGGAACCGCGGTTTCGTCCGGCGTGTGTTCCCCTGTACAGGCACAGAGGAAACATACGCCCAGAAAGACAATATAACGTCGAATTAATGAACTTGATCTCATGGCAGTTGAACTGTCCGGCAGACCTGGAAACGATGTTAACCGAAACCCATTGATGCCGATACATAAAACTTTATCATTTTAAGGATGTCCATGTCTGTTTGTATCAATCGGTTAGTCAACTTGCCAGCAGGTGCTCCCGCTAACTCGAAGTCAACACAGTGATTCTTGCCGGATTCGAAGACAGCGGGGACAGATTTAAATCTGTCCCCTCCATACAAGAACAGTATGCGGGGGAAGCTCAAGCAGGCCGGGTGGAGTGATACGAGACAGGCGGAGATTCTATTTGGACAGTCCTTATAATAGATATAAAAAAGTATGCGGTTGCCCTGAGTTCGTCATTCCGGCGCCGGCCGTCAAGAATAGAAAACCAGCTGTATAACTCAGTTCGTCATTCCGGCGCAGGCCGGAATCCAGTTAACAAACCAACCTTTTACCATAAGGAACCGTCTTTTTCGACTGGATTCCGGCCTGCGCCGGAATGACGATAACCCGGATTCTAAAGTATGCGTTCGCCCCGTCAAAGCAAGGTATCAATGCCTGCTTCGTCCTGCCGAAAAACCGCTGTCCGTGTCAGGCTGCGCTCGTCGAACCGCGAATTCACCCCCCCGTGGGCGGACCGGGCGGACGGGATGACGTGCCATCAGGGTGAGACGCCGATTGCAGTTGTTTCCATTCGATAAACTCTGGCAAGCGTATACGATACCGGCTCAGCTTGCCTTCATGAAGATTCTGCAATTCATCGTCAACCATCGTAATGAACTTGTCGGCATCTTCGTCAGGGATACGTCCTTCTGTCATGCCTGCAATGGATTGTGCAGTGGATGCAAGTTGGTTCCTGACGATACGGCCTATTACTGAATCAAGCATTTGCCTGTATTTATGTAGAAACGGATCAGGTTCGGCAGCATAGTCCTTTGACAGGTTGTAACGCTGGCATGACCGCTCATAGGCCCAGACGAACACATCCCTCAGCAGGCTGATTTGGTTTAATTCGTATACACCCAATGTCCCTTCAATATAGAATTTCTCAGGGACGTCGATGAATGACAACGGACACAGTCTGTTTTTTATAAGCGGGATATTGGCGCCCAGTCTTGACACCCGCTTGTTGACGTCGGTAAAGGGCTGCAGGTACGGTATGTGCACCATCACGAAGAAAGATTGCTCAAACGGGTCGCCTATTTCCCTGGCCTTGTCCAGAATCAATCTGAAATACTGCTCTACCTGTTGGGGGATCCCCAGCGGCATGTATACAGAGCCGCCTATCTCGACGATCTTGTCCCGCAAACGCCCGCTGTCATTCGGGTTACCCAGCAGATTGACTGACAATATGCCGTGCAGGTTCAGAAAAGTGTACATGTTGAAGTCTATATCCCGTGCTGCCTCGATTAACATCTCTATGGCGCGTTTGTGATTCAGGATCATCGTCGCTTCGGCGAGGTCTTTCCCTTGGCTGACCTGCCCGGCTTCAATCAGGTTCTGGGTGTCCAGGAGCGAATAGGTATTGCCTTCAAGTCGGCTTGACGCCCAGGACAGATCTATTAACAACCTGTTTACCAGGTACGTTGGGTAGGTACCGCCGACTACCTGTCCCCGATCTCCAAGTTGCCCGATGTTGTGTAAATGCGTTCTGATGTCAGCCGGCAGGTAGTACGTCCGGTTTGGCTCGTAACTCTCTGGATATTCTCTCTGGTAGCCGACGGGGACCCTGCCTTGGACGGGCCTGCGCACATAATCCATGATCTCCTTGCTCTCGTCCGACACGGGGATATACGGCGCAACGTCTGGCGTTGCGGAAACTGCCGGTGCGCTGGCGGGTTTCCTATATTGCACGGCGCGCGCGCGCCCGGTCCGAATGATTTTCCCTTCATCAACGAGAGATGCCAGTTTGCGCAAGAACGATCTGTGGCTGCCTGCTTCATCCTGCATCCTTTTCTTTAAGGCAGCATAGATATCAGCGCTGCTGAGGCCCTCATCAGCCGCGTTAACAATCTCTGATATCACTGTTAAATCATTCTTTTTCATTCTCCGTCCCTGCCTGGCAAGGCGTATCATTGGCACGATTCTGGCACGATATTGGCACGATTCTGGCACGATACTGACCTGATTGCAATAGTGCTGCCCAGAGACGCTATAATCCTTCCCTCAGGAAAACGCACCACACCTCAGCCCCCTGTATTCTGCCGTTAAGGCCCTCATGGCCCGCAGACTCTCAGCCTGTCTTTTTCGCTTATCCATCTCCCCAGTCCCGATGACATGAAATCTTATCACCGCCGTGCCTCACTCCGTTCGCCCCGCCAAAGCCCGGTAAACCTTTATCGCTTCGCTCAAAAGGTCGGGCAAGGGGGGATCTCCCCCTTGACCCCCTCTTGGCACTATGTGATTTCTGGACAACAGTGTGGCTGATGCCGACTGGCAGGGCAGTAAAAGCGGGCTGAGAACGGCAGAGCCGCAAAGGCCCACAGTGTCGCAACGCAGGACAAGCAGGCAGGAGCGCGGACCGGACCAAGGCGCACAAAGGGGCGTGCCCGGGGACGGGGCGACATAGATCGCGGCATCCCCTGCAGGTGCAGGCCGATCCTGTTATAATTGACCTGTATGCGGCATCCGGCCCAGCGGATGCTGAAATAAAATTCATATTACTATCCGGAGCATAACATGGCAAAGATTGAAGGTGGTTGTCTGTGCGGCAACATACGCTACAAGAGTGAAGCTGATCCCCTGGTTACGGTGCTTTGTAATTGCATTAACTGCCAGAAACAAAGCGGTGGGGCTTATTCGTTAAATGTTGTTCTGCCGAAAGGCTCATTGGATATCCAGGGTGAAATGACCACCTACGTGGATACGGGAGACAGCGGACAGACCCTGGACCGCAATTTCTGCGCGCGTTGCGGGTCGCCCATCAGCAGCGAACCCTCGACTATGGATACCATCACCGTACTCAAGGCAGGCACCCTGGATGACACCTCCTGGGTCAGACCCGTCATGGAAATTTACTGCGACAGTGCCCAGCAATGGACCCGTGAGCAAGTGAAGATGGAATCTCACCCGAAAATGATGCCGTCGTAGGTATTCGATGTAATTGTTTAATTCAAACCAAACAAGTATTACTCCGGGGGAAGATACGATGGAGAATTTTTACTTCGGCAGGTGGGCACTTGTCGCAGGTATTATGATCTCAGCAACAGCCAGTTACGGTGTTACCGAACTCGATGAAATAATCGTCACCGCAACACGACAAGACCAGACGCTGGCGGATGTCTCAAGTGCGGTCAGCGTCGTGGAGAAAGACGCCATTCAGGTGGGTCGCCAGCAGTTGGGGCTGGACGAATCGCTGAACCGGGTGCCGGGCATCTTCTTTCAGAATCGCTACAACTTCAGCCAGGACCTGCGTGTTGCAATCCGGGGCTTCGGTTCCCGGGCAAACTTCGGCATTCGCGGTATCAAGGTATTCGTGGACGACCTTCCGGCAACTCTGGCTGACGGCCAGAGCGGGGTCGACGATATTGATATCGGTTCTGTAGGACGCATCGAAATTATACGCGGGCCATCTTCCGCTTTGTATGGCAGCTCGTCCGGCGGTGTCATGAGCCTTTATACGGAGGACGGCACTGATACACCGTTTGCTGAGGCCAGGGTCACGGTCGGTGAGTACGACCACCAGAAATATCAACTCAAGCTCGGCGGACAAACGGGCAAGCTGAATTACCTGGTGAATGGTTCCTACCTGGAGAGTGACGGATATCGCGCCAACTCAAGGGTGGAACATGGACTGGTGAACAGCAAGTTCCGCTATGAATTTGACGCGGACTCAGACCTGACCGTCATCTTCAACCTGGTGGATTCCCCGCAGGCGGATGATTCGGGTGGAATCAATACGGCGGATGTGGAAGCAGACCGGCGTCAAGCACAGTCAAGAAACCTCAGTTCCAATGCCGGCGAGGAATTGTCACAACAGAAGTTCGGCTGGATCTATCGTCACCAGTTCGGTGAGCAACATGAGATCAGGGTGCGCAATTACTACCTGTGGCGGGATTTTCAGGCCTTTTTGCCCATTGGCTCCCATATCCGGTTTGTAGCGGATGACGGGGTGGTTGAATTCGACCGGTTCTTTTTCGGCGGGGGCGCTCAATACTCCTATACGGGGGAATTGTTTGGTCGTCCCAATCAATTCAGCGCGGGCTTTGATCTCGATATCCAGGAAGATGATCGGCAGCGTTATTTCAATGACGCCGGGATTAAAGGCGCTTTGGCCTTCGACCAGTTGGAAGAAGCGGAAGCTTATGGATTTTACGTCCGCAACAGCCTGGCAGTGACCGACTCCCTGCAACTGACCATAGGCGGTCGTTACGACATTGTGGACCTCTCCGTCGAGGACCGGTTCCTGTCCAACGCTGATCAGTCCGGCGATTTGGATTTTGATGAATTCAGCCCAAGTGTCGGGTTGACCTGGGCAGCGACAGATTCGGTCAGTCTCTATTTCAACTACGCGACCGCGTTCGAGACGCCCACTTTTACGGAACTGGCCAACCCGGCGCGCAATCTCAATGTGAACCTTGGTGGGTTTGCCTCCGTGGACGCCCAGAATGCGCAGAGTCTCGAGATCGGCGCCCGAGGCATCATTGGCGGCCGTGCGTACTTCGATATTGCCGGCTTCATCATGGACGTGGAGGATGAGGTAGTCAGCGTGACCAATATTGGCAACCGTTCATTTTTTGAAAATGCCGATACCGACCGCAACGGCATCGAGGCATCCGTCGTCGTAGACCTCATGGCCGGATTGCAGCTTACCGCGTCCTACACTTATTCAGACTTCGAGTTTGACCGCTTCCCCACGAACATGGCGGCAGAAGGCAAGATGCTGCCTGGTCTGCCGGAGAACCAGTTTTACGCGGAACTGGCGTATAACCATGATTCCGGTTTCTACCTGAGCTGGGATATCCTCGCGGTTGACGACCTGGCGGTGAATAACACCAATAGCGTTATATCCGATTCTTATGAAGTATCGAACCTGAGAGCGGGACACCGCCTGCAACTCGCAGGCTTTGAACTGTCGCCGTTCATCGGCGTCAACAACCTGTTTGACCAGAAATACATGTCCAACCTGCGCCTCAACGGTTTTGGCGGCAGGGTGTTTGAACCGGCGCCTACGCTGAATGTCTACGGCGGCTTGTCGGTCCGGTTGAATTACTAGCCCGGATTTCTCACCAGGTCGCTTGTCGCCATCGGAAACATATTTATTGTCAATAAGTTATGATCATCTCCTCAGTATGACGACATTACACACTGCGCTTGATGCGCCCTCACTTGTCTTTTTTGCGCCAGCGGGCACGTGTTCATTGCGCCCATCCCCCTGCTCAACTCCATACAGAGCTTGCCCCTGCGGTTGTAAGCAGGGGGGCAGGCTCTGGGCGCAACCCTGCGGGCGGCTGTCGCCGTGCAAATTGTCTGTCCTGACAATTTGTCCCTCAACCATAGCTACGGCTATGCTTTCGGTCCCCGTATCAAGTACGGGGCAGGCTCCGGCACCCGCTGGCGCAAAAAATCCTGCGTGATCATCGCATCACCTGGTGAGAAATCCGGGCTAAGAGATAAACTAAATTCTGCCCGCGCGGCCGGAGTGCACGGTAGACTGGCTTCTTCAACGAGCGTTCTGACTCTTTCAGTCTACTGGTGCATAGTAAACGACATCAATTTATGTATAATATGATGCTTCCTGGCCATAGCTCAGAGGTTGAATCATGCGAACAACTTTAACAATCGACGACCAACTGTTGGCAAAAGCCCAGCAAATCACAGGTGTAACTGGCAAGTCAGTGCTGGTTCGTGAGGGGCTTAAAGCCCTTATCGAGCGTGAGAGCGCACAGCGGCTGGCTCGACTGGGAGGCAGCCAGCCTGGCCTTCAAGTTATTCCCCGGCGCCGTAGCAGGGTTGAATGATACTGGTTGATACATCGATATGGATTGATCACCTGCGATCCGGAAGCCGGAATCTGGAGCTATTGCTCAACAACAACCAGGTACTGCTTCATCCTTTTGTGCTGGGAGAATTAGCCTGTGGCAACCTGGACCGACGCACCGAGGTGCTGGCTCTACTCGGCAATTTGCCGGCAGCCCCGGTTGCCACCGAAGCCGAAGTATTATTTTTCATTGAACAGCATAGGCTGATGGGGAAAGGTATTGGCTATATTGATGTCCATTTGCTGGCATCCATGTCTCTGGCTAAATCAGGGTCATTACTGACCCGTGATAAGCGGCTTGGGAGGATAGCCGCTGAATTGGCATTGTTACCCCCGACAAATTGATCGGCACTCAGGGTGTTACAGTCCAGCAAAGGCTTACTGATTGAAAGACTCTATGAGACATATTGAAATTACAGAATTCGGCGGTCCCGACGTCCTGCAAATCACCGAGGGTGACGCACCGGTCCCTGGTGAAAATCAGGTATTGATAAGAGTCGAGGCAGCCGGTATCAATCGTCCCGACATAATGCAACGGCAGGGAAAATATCCACCGCCCCGGGGCGCGTCGGCTATTCCCGGCCTGGAGATTGCAGGTGAAGTCATTGAAACCGGTGCGGATGTGACCTGGCCGCATCCGGGCGATCAAGTCTGCGCGCTGGTAACCGGCGGCGGCTATGCCGAATTTGCCGTTGCAGATGCACCCTTGTGTTTACCCGTTCCCGCAGGGCTGACGCCTATTGAAGCTGCTGCCCTGCCGGAAACCTTTTTCACCGTCTGGAGCAACCTGTTTGATCGCGCCGGGCTCAAGGCGGGGGAATCGGTATTAATCCATGGCGGCAGCAGCGGCATCGGCACGACGGCCATACAGTTGGCAAAAGCATTTGGCGCAACTGTGTTTACCACGGCGGGGAATGAGGAGAAATGCAAGGTATGCCGTGAACTGGGAGCGGACCTTGTGATCAATTACAACGAAGAGGATTTTGTCGAAGCATGCAGGAACGCCACCGATGGTAAGGGTGTTGAGGTCATACTCGATATGGTGGCGGGAGATTATACCAACCGTAATATTGCCGCGGCTGCAGTGGAAGGCCGTTACGTCATCATCGCGGGTCTGAGAGGGTTTTCGGCAGAGGTATCCATCCGCTCCATCATGTTGAAGCGTCTGGTGATAACCGGCTCGACGTTACGTCCCAGACCGGTTGCGTTCAAGGCAGCTATAGCAGCCGGATTGAGAAAACAGGTCTGGCCCCTGCTGGAGTCAGGTCAGGTTAAACCGATCATTCATACGGTGTTGCCGTTGAGCAAGGCCAATGAAGGCCATCGATTGATGGAGTCGAGCCGGCATATCGGAAAAATCATGTTGCAGGTCGCTGATTAACAGAAAAGGGGACAGATTTATTTTTGTTACATAGTCGCAAGGCATACTTCGTTATCCTGAATCACTAGTGTCCGGAATATTCGACGAAGATAAAAGCTAACTTACTGTCATTCATTATAAAATCCTCTCATTATGGGTGTCACCGACTTGAACTGCCTGCCCCGTTTGTTTCAAGCTCTTCCATCAAGTAACAAGATGGGAGCACACGCACATGTACAACGGCAAATTGGTCTTTGCACAAACACTCGAACACCTGCCACACCATACCTTGCGTCGCTGTATTCAACGCTACCATGGCCATCGTCACGTCAAGCGGTTCAGTTGTCAGGACCAGTATCGATGTATGGCCTTTGCGCAACTCACCCATCGCGAAAGTCTGCGCGATATCGAAGCCTGCCTGCGCGCCCAGCGCAACAAACTCTATCATATGGGCCTGCGCAGCACAGTGTCCCGCAGCACCTTGGCCGACGCCAACGAGACACGCGACTGGCGCATCTACGCCGAGTTTGCCCACGCCTTGATACACACCGCACGACACCTGTATCTCAACGACCAGTTCGGCGTCGAACTCGACAACACGGTCTATGCGCTCGATTCTACCCCCATCGACCTGTGTCTCTCCGTGTTCCCCTGGGCGCACTTTCGGCGTACCAAGGCCGCGGTAAAAGTGCATACATTACTGGACCTGCGTGGCAATATTCCCACGTTTATCCATGTCTCACCGGGCAAACTGCACGATGTCAAGGTGCTCGATACCTTGCTGCCGGCGCCCGGCGCCTTCTATATCATGGACCGCGCCTACCTCGACTTCGAGCGACTGCATGGATTGACCATGGCCTCGGCCTTCTTCGTTATCCGGGCCAAATCCAACCTCAAGTTTCGCCGCCGCTACTCCCATCAGGTCGACAAGACCACCGGACTACGTTACGACCAAACCGGTGTGCTGACCGACCGCCACTCCGCTCAGCGCTATCCCGACACACTGCGCCGCATCAAGTATCACGATGTGAACACCCACAAAACACTGGTGTTTCTCACCAACAACTTTACCTTACCGGCCGCCACTATCGCCGACTTATATCGGTGCCGGTGGCAGGTCGAATTGTTTTTCAAATGGATCAAACAACACTTGCGCATCAAAACGTTCTTCGGCACCTCAGAGAATGCTGTGAAAACGCAGATCTGGATAGCTGTCTCCATCTACGTGTTGGTTGCGATCATCAAGAAGCGTCTGAACTGCGAGCGCAGCCTGTACACAATTCTACAAATTTTAAGTGTGACACTGTTCGAAAGAATGCCCCTAAATCAACTACTTAGCGATTATGAGACTGACATGAATTATGACACGTTCTCTAACCAATTGAATTTATTCGATTAATATTCCGGACACTAGTGATCCTGAATAATAAATCTGCCCCCTTTTCCCCTGATTTCTTTATAATCTCTACCTGAAGTCTGGACAATAATACGAAACAACAGCTTTTTTGGAGTTCAGGAAATGCCGAAAATCACCTATATCGCATTCGATGGCACAGAAACCGTCGTAGATGCCAAAGAAGGTATGAGTGTCATGCAAACCGCCGTGAATAACGGGGTTGACGGAATCGTTGCCGAATGCGGCGGTGCGTGCAGTTGCGCCACCTGTCACATGCACGTGGAGGAGGAGTGGTTCGACAAACTGCCTGAAGCGCAGAACATGGAAAAGGAGATGCTCGACTTTGTCATGAGTCCGCAGCCGACCAGCCGCTTGAGTTGCCAGATAAAGGTAACCGCGCAACTGGACGGCCTGGTTGTACATACGCCGGAATCGCAGTATTGATACATCAATGGAGTTAACCAGTCGGTAAATCTGCTTGACAAAACGTCCGCAAATCACTGCCGAACCCTTGAATCCCGAGGCGTTTTACCCATTTGGGCAGGTGTTGGAAAGTCCGGCCGAGCCGGGGCGTAAATTCTTCAATGATATTCTGGAAAACTCCCGAAAAAATGCCGGTGTTGATTTATCAATCATCACTATCAGTCCGCTCGACAGACTGCCGATGCGCGCGACAGAATTGGAAAGACACCCCTATACCAGCCAGACGTTCATACCGATCAAGGTGGCCAGATACCTGGTTACCGTGGCACCAGACAATCCTGACGGAAGTCCGGACCTGAACCGGGTCAAATGTTTCCTGGCAGATGGCAAACAGGGTATCACTTATCGCCGTGGTGTCTGGCATCACGATATGACCGTGCTTGATGAAACCGCCGAAATGGCAATATTGATGTGGTGTGGCGACGGCAGTGACGACGAGGAAATCATGGATATTGACCCACCGTTTGAAATATTCTTGTCTGCTGATGATATGCGGGTAAATTCTGCATCGGCCTGAGAGTTACGGGTAATAATTGTGAAACAACTCATTGAACTGCATGTTAATGAAGAGACACACCAGATAGCCATAGAGCCATACGCAATGCTGCTTGATGTTTTGCGCGAGCAACTGGGTATTATGGGACCCAAACGCGGTTGTGATTCAGGGGGGTGCGGTTGTTGCACTGTGCTGATCAACGGTAAATCACATTATTCCTGTATGACTTATGGGAACCTCTATTTATTCACAAATTGATATATTAGCGGTCAATGATTTCAATAAGTTAGCGACCCTGTGTATCAAAAACTGTCAATTATTAGAGGTTCCCTTATGCTTTATCTGCGCAGAATAAGGAGATCACCACCGTTGAGGGATTGGTCTCAGGCGGGAGACCTCACCCTATCCAGCAGGCCTTTGTCGAGCACGGCGCGGTGCAGTGCGGCTACTGTAGTTGCGGTTTTATCATGGCAGCTAAAGAACTGCTCGATAGCAATCAACGTCCGACCAGAGCGGAAATCAGGCAGGCAATTGCCGGAAACCTTTGTCGCTGCACGGGTTATATAAAGATCGTTGACGCCATTGTAGCTGCCGCCACGGCTAATTCATAACCGGAACCAGGAAACTCATGCCGGAATCAAGCTACATCGGAGCGGAAATCCCAAATATTGACGCTTATGACAAAGTAGTGGGTGGCCGGGGCTATCCGGTCAATGTCTCACTCCCGGGGATGTTGCACGGAAAGTTACTGCGCAGTTTTTATGCGCATGCCAAAATCATCTCTATCGATACGTCCAAGGCGGAAAAATTGCCGGGGGTCAAGGCGATTCTGACGGCTGACGACGTGCCGCAAAAGAAGTTCAATCCGATTTATTTCATGCCGGTCACGGCCCTGGGCGCCAACCATGATATGGATATTCTTAACCGCACCGTTCGATATTCCGGCCAGCCGATCGCAGCCGTCGCGGCCACCTCCCCGGAAATTGCGGAACAGGCCCTGGAATTGATTGAAGTTGAATATGAAGAACTCCCGGCGGTATTTACAACTGATGCTGCTATGGCTGATGGCGCCATCGGGCTTCATGATTACACCGACAACAACATTGCCAAACACCCCTATTTTGAAACCGGCGACGTAGATACGGCGTTGGCTGAGGCGGACCGGGTCTTTGAACATACATACCAGACCCAACGGGTGCATACCTGTTACCTGGAACCGAGGATGGTAGTAGTCGACACCGACTCACAGGGAAACCTGACCGTGTACAGTTCCAATCAGCATTTGTTCGGACTCAGGGAAAAACTGGCTTTTGTGCTTGATATGCCGGTAAGCAGGGTGCGGGTGGTAAAACCACCCTATATAGGCGGCGGCTTCGGCGGCAAACTGGACATCGGCTATATCGAACCGCTGGCGGCGATCATGAGCAGGCGCACCGGCAGGCCGGTCAAGTTCATGCATACGCGTGCCGAAAATTTCATCACCGGCGCCCGGAACCCGGTTAATCTCAGCCTGACCACCGCCATCAGAAACGACGGCGCCATTACCGCACGCTGCGGCAAAAGTATTTTTGACGCCGGGGCGTATGCAACCCACGGCTCCACGGTCATCATGGTGCACGGCCTGTTCGGGTTCATGTACACCTATAATTGCCCGAATCGCCGTTGGGAAGGGCTCACCGTGCATACCAACAATATGATCAGCGGCGGATATCGCGGTTACGGCGCGCCCCAGGCAGCCTTCGCCGTGGAATCCCAGTTGGATGAGATATGTAACGAGACCGGACTGGACCCGCTGGAAATCAGGATTAAAAACGGGCACCGCGAGGGTGAACAGCACCCGGTATTTAACCAGACGTTTACCACTTACCGTTTTGAGGATTGCATCAGGCAGGGCGCCGAGCGTATCGGCTGGGGGCGGCGGACTCCCCCAATTTCCGACCCGGGTGCCAGACAACGGGGACTGGGCATGGCCTGTGTCCCGACCTGGACTTCCAACTGTATCGGCCAGCCTGATTTGTACGAGCACTCCGGCGCCGTGGTCAAGCTGAACCCTGATGGTTCCGCTGATATCGCTACGGCTTGCATAGATATCGGCGCCGGCCAGAACACCGTGTTTTGTCAAATTGCCGCGGAGGAACTGGGCATAGCGCTTGAACAGGTGAGGATGAGCACTGTGGATACCGGGAATGTACCGTTCGATGCCCCCACCCACGCAAGCCGAGGCACCTATGCGGCGGGCGGCGCCGTAAAGGCGGCAGCCGGTGACGCAAAATTAAAGATGTTCGCCGTAGCTGCCACCATGCTGGAAGCCAACCCCGGGGACCTTGAGGTACGTAACGGGAAAATTTTCGTCAAAGGCAGTGAGGCCAATGCCGTGACGGTTCAGGAGGTTGCCGCCCGGGCGGATTCGCCCATGGTGCATGAGACGCCGCAAGGCCCGCAGCCGGACTCTACACCATTTCGCGGGACGATTATCGGTCTTTCCAGCCTTAACCCTAAGATTACGCCAATCCCTTGCGGGGCCATGTTCGTTGAACTGGAGGTAGATACGGATACCGGTCAGGTCAAGGTCGAGCATGTCGTCTATGCCCACGACATCGGCAGGGTCATCAACCCGGTAACCGCCCAGGGACAGGTCGAAGGGGCCGTACAACAGGGGATTGGTTACGCCCTGATGGAAGATTTGCAGTTTGACCCGGAATCGGGCGCTTGCCTCTCTGCCGATTTCCTTGATTACAAGATGCCGACTGCCATGGAAATGCCGGACAGGATTGAATCCATTTTCATCGAATCCAATGAAGAAACAGGGCCTTTTGGTGCAAAAAGTCTTGCGGAATGTTGTTTAATCGTTCCTGCCCCTGCCATTGCCAATGCCGTATTTAATGCAGTCGGCGTGCGCATCAGGGAGTTGCCGATTACACCTGAGAAGATATTGGCCGGTCTTGGCAAGCTTTAAATTCGTTCGATAACAACAGCGATGCCCTGGCCGATGCCGATGCACATGGTAATGAGCGCATAACGGCCCTGGATATTTTCCAGTTGGCGTAAGGCCGTCAATATGAGGCGCGCCCCGGATGCGCCCAGCGGATGTCCGATACTGATAGCGCCGCCGTTCGGGTTGACCCGTTCATCCTGAAAATCAATCTGCAGTTGTTTCAGACATCCCAGTACCTGGGTTGCAAAGGCTTCGTTTATCTCAATCACATCCATATCGGACAAAGACAAGCCCGCTCGCTGCAGGGCTTTCTGTGATGCAGGGACAGGGCCTACCCCCATCACCCGGGGTTCAACCCCGGCGATGGCGCCGGACAGGATGCGTGCGCGTGGCGTCATACCCAGCTTTTTACCGATATCCTCATTACCCAGCAGCAGCGCCGCAGCGCCGTCATTGATGCCGGAAGCATTGCCGGCAGTCACGACACCGCCGTCAAACAAGGCGGGCAAGGTTGATAATTTCTCCAGGGTGGTAGCGGGCCTGGGATGCTCATCGGTCGTCACTTTTACCGGCGGGTCTTTGCGCCGTTTTGCCGGTACTTCAATTTCAACCAGTTCATCCGCGTAAAAACCGGCATCTTTTGCCGCCTGGTATTTTTGCTGTGAGGCATACGCGAAGGCATCGCTGTCTTCCCGGCTGATGTTCAGGTCCCTGGCGACGTTATCCGCGGTCTGCGGCATGGTGTCGTCACCGTATTGCTTGAGGAGTGACTTGTTGGGGAAACGCCAGCCGAGAACAGTGTCATACATCTGCTGGTTGCGATCAAAGCTGGTTTCCGCCTTGCTCAGTACCCAGGGCGCCCGGCTCATACTCTCCACGCCGCCGGAGATGAACAACTGCCCCTGCCCGCAACTGATCGCGCGGGCTGCGTCCAGGGTTGCCGCCGCGCCGCTGCCGCATAATCGATTGACGGTCGCTCCGCCCGTCGATGTATGCATGCCGGCCAACAAGGCGGCATTGCGCGCCACGTTTCGACTATCTTCACCCGCCTGGTTGGTGTTGCCGAACACGACATCCTCCACCAGGCTGCTCTCAATACCACTTCGGTCCAGCAAAGCCCTGATAACAGCGGCTGCCAGATCGTCCGGCCTCTTCACTGACAGACCGCCTCCATAACGGCCAAATGGCGAACGCACCCCGGCATAAATGATTGCTTGATTCATATTCCTTAACTCATTGTTAATTATTCTGCAAAACGACATTACCCGCCTTGCTGATCTTGCTAACCATTATATCGGAATAGTGGCCATCGATAAAATGCTGAGGCCTCCAGCCAGCAGTTCCCGCTAACTCCCGGGATCGAGGGCATCCTGCCCTCGTGGAGGGCGAGACGCCCTCCCTCCCAGGGAAACGGGCCCCGTGACTCCTGGGGGACAGATTTAAATCTGTCCCCCCTGTCTCGAATCCGGCAAGAATCACTGTATTGACCTCGATTTAGCGGTAGCGTCTGCCTCCAGCCATGGACCAGGTTCATCGCTCTCCTTTGTCCATGGCATCGAACCGGTTTAGCAGGATGTGTAAGAAGGAGGTGAGGCAATTGAAGTGGGATACGATTAGAATACTTCAGTATCGACTGAGTAACGAGCGCCGATTTTTTAATTCAGTGGTTTGCGGTAAATCACCACACAAAGCAGGAGAAAATATGAGCGATAATACAGGTGCAATATCAGGAACTGCCGAAAGGCCGGCTAAAGGCACGAATCCGGTACAACGGGTCGGCATCATAGGCTCCGGTATTGCCGGTCTCTCTACGGCTAAAATCTTTCTGGAAAACGGGTTCGACGTCCTTGTCTTCGAAAAGGAGGCTACCCTGGGCGGGGTCTGGGCTGTTGCGCGCGCCTATCCCGGTTTGCGGGCGAATACTGCAAAAGAAACCTATGGCTATACTGACTATCCCTATCCGAATTCCACCAGTGGTTATCCTGATGCCGGGGAAGTCCGTGAATACCTGGAATCCTATGCAGATCATTTTGGTTTGTATCGTCATATCAATTTTAATAGTGAAGTAGTTCACCTTGCTGAAACCGGTAATGATGGAAAGCAGGGCTTCAATCTGACAGTTCGCTCAACGGCCGACCACGACAACAAGGGCGAGTATGAGTTCTCTTTTGTCGTCATTTGCTCGGGGGCCTTTTCCATGCCTTCGATGCCGGACTTTCCAGGAGTGGAGGCTTTCAAGGGCATGGTACGCCATTCGAGTCAATGTACTGACCCCGCTGTTGCAGATGCTCAGCGGGTGGTCGTCGTTGGCGCTGGCAAATCGGCACTCGATTGTGCCGCATGGGCAGCCCGTGAAGGAAAATCCTCTACCATAGTCTTTCGCAGACCGCACTGGATGGTGCCGCGTTATCTGCCCGGCGGTGCCCGCAGTGATTTACGGTTTATCTCACGGTTTATCGAGATGTTTGTCTATTATCCTGTCCGTCCACGGGGTGAAGCAGTATTGCACGGCCCGGGCAAACCGCTCGTGTGGCTCTGGTGGACCTTTATGAGCGCCATTGTGCCCCGTGTTCTGGACATGCCGAAGCTTATGGTGCCTGAACAAAAATTACCGAACGGATTCGAAAGCGTGGGGCAGGTCGACGACTTCTTTGACTTGCTGAATGCCGGCCGTATCAGCGCCAAACGGGCCGGCGTCAACGGATTTCATGAAACAGGACTGGAACTCGACGATGGAACACGATTGGAGGCAGATCTGGTTATCCTTGCCACAGGATGGCGGCGTGATTTATCGTTCCTGAGCGAGGAACTGAGCGCGCGGGTGTTCAAAAACGGCCGATTCCATTTATTCCGGCGGATATTACCTCCCGGGCAACCGAGACTGGCATTCCTGGGATTTTTTCCAACCCTTACCTGTCCGTTGTCTTCTGAAATAGGCGCCCACTGGGCGCTACAAAGTTTTACGGGAAATATGACCCTGCCGCCGGTCGAAGAGATGGACCGGCAAATTGAACAGCTGGAAAACTGGGCGAAACAAAGGGTGCCGGAATCCGAAGATGGCATATTTACAGGGCCATATATCTCTCATTACGTTGACGAACTGATGCATGACATGGGCCTGCCGACTCAACGTACAAGTAACTTCCTGAGTGAATACCTCGGTACATTTTTACCAAGCCGTTATGGCACTCTCGGACAGGAATTAACGGCAGCCAGGGAAGGGACGCTCAAACGACGCCATTACCTGAGCAGCCTGTATCTTTTGGTTGCAATCATCGCAATCGGGATGATCGCGCTCCTGTATGATTTTTAAAGATACCTCAACTATTCTGCAAAACAACTTTACCCATCTGGCCGAATGATTCCAGCAGCTTGTGTGCGGCGATGGCCTCACTCATGGGCAGGACCCGGTCCACGACCGGTTCAATTTTGTTCTCGCTGACGAAGTCCAGCATCGCCTTGAATTCGGCATTGGATCCCAGCACTGTCCCCTGAATGCGTGTCTGGTTGAAAAACAGTCTTGGTATTTCCAGACCGGTCGAGGGCACGCCGAGTGTAGCACCGAAGAACACAAACCGCCCGGCGGGCCTCAAGGTACCGAGAAGATTATTCATATCATCCCCGCCGGCGCTATCGATGATGGCATTAAAGCCGCCGGCCTGTTTTTTCAGGATTTTATGATAGTCCTCTTGTCTATAGCTGACGCCGTCAGTGGCGCCTATGGATTTCGCCTTGTCGATTTTTTCTTCCGACCCACTGGTCACATAGACCTCTGCGCCGAACGCGCTGGCCCACTGGATGGCAAAGGTGGAAACGCCGCTGCCGGCCCCCGTCACCAGCACGGTTTGTCCCGCTTTTACCTCAGCCTGTGTCACAACGGCGCGCCAGGCCGTCAGACCGGCCAGTGGTACAGCAGCTGACTGCTCCCAGCTCAGGTGCGCGGGTCTGCTATAGACATCCGTAGTCGGGCAGCAGATGTACTCGGCAAACGTGCCCTGGTCCGGCATACCCAGCACGCGGAAATTCGGCCCGGACACGGCCTCGCTGTCACCCCATTCCCTGGCCGGGTAGACTACCACCTCATTACCGATTACAACGTCATCAATGTCCTCACCAACGGCATCAATTGTCCCGGCGCCGTCGGAACCGGTGGTACAGGGGAGACTCGTGCGCGGATACCTGCCGATGGTGATCCAGTAATCACGCCGGTTCAGTGCAGAGTTTTGCAGCTTTACCCGTACTTCACCCGGTCCCGCCTCTGGCGTATCCACCTCCTTTATCTTCAGGTTATCCGGACCGCCGAGTTCTTCTAATACAATCGCCTTCATACTATGCTCCTTATATGCATTTTTTTGGAATAGTTTAATAATGAACCGGTTGCTGAAAAAAACAAATTTAACGGATCATCAAGTCTCAATAAAGATATGCATGTGGGAGATGATACCAGACTTGACGAATTGATTGAGCAACGAAGGATCGACTTGAGGTTTTTATTACATTGATGAAATCTTCCGGAGACGCAAATGAGTAAGAGAACAAAAACGAAGTTCATCCATGAAAGAAACTATGTAGCAGAAGTTGACGTAGAGTTAATGGAGGAACCTGAAGGATGGTCTCCGTATCTTTCTTTCGAAGACGCGTATCGTCTCGACGACGTACGGGAGGCTCTTCGTCGAGGTGACGTTAAGACTGCTGCAAAATATTCGCGCGTGTTCAGTCTCACGCCTATCGCTGTGTAAGGCTGCGGTCTCGCGTATTTTCTGGGCCTTCATCCCAGTTCCGAAAAGCTCTACATTCATCCGGTTCATCGCCCATGACGCCTGAAAACAGGATTGAATGCTACGCAGTAAAGCACTTGTGTGCTTTACTGCGCGCCTCATATTGAACTCACTGTTGTAAGTCAGGGGTCAGTGTAAAAACTCACAGGATTTTTTATACTGACCCCAAATATCTAGGATATACCATGAACCTGACGAATCATTTACTTGTTCTATTTTTTATTTTCAGCACGACTTTGGTTGGCTGTTCCCAGGAACAACAACAATCGACAAGTCAACCCGGCACGCCACTTCCTGCCGTTGAGCCGGCCGACCTCCTACTGACCAATGCCTATGTCTACACTGTAGACGACAGTCGTACAGTCGCAGAGGCTGTTGCGATTCGCGGCAACGAAATTATCTATGTCGGTAGTGACGATCAGGCCAACAAGTTTATCGGCAACAACACAGAGGTGCGTGATCTGGGTGGGCGTATGCTGATGCCGGGACTGCATGACATGCATATCCACGCCACCGGTGTTGTGGAACCGGATATGTGTGATTTCAAAGGTGGCGCGAAATCGCTTGAAGAAATGGTGCCTTTTCTACAGGGATGTATTGAGGACTATCAGATAGCCGAAGGTGATTGGCTGGTGGTCTTGCAGTGGCCATTCTCCAGCGGTAACCAGCCGAGTGAAAGACTGAAAACAATACGTGCTGCCCTGGATGCCGCATCAGACAAGCACCCGATTATCATGTGGGGTGACGATGGTCATCATGCCGCAGTCAACAGTCTGGCCCTGGCACAGGCAAGAGACAAAAACGGAAAGGTGGTGGGTTTGAACAAGGAGACAATCGAGACCGTTTTTGCCGATTTCAGGGAAATGATTGCCGTGGATGAATCCGGTGAACCTGCCGGCGGTCTGAATGAAGGCGCACGCATGATAGTACGGCCGGATTTTATTGAAGATATGATGGGACTGCACGGTACTGCTGAAGACACGATGCCTGCCGTCGCAGCAAAACTGGCTGCATCCGGCATTACCTCAATTCAGGATCCCTATTCAGTTTCGGAACTACTGGAATGTTATGACTGGCTGGAGAAAAGCGGGCGGATGACTTTCCGTTTAAGAACAGCTTTCTACCACCTCTCTGATGATTCTCATTATGCAGGAGACCTGGCACAGATTCCTGCACATGTTGAATATTTCAAAGCTCAAAGAGAGAAACTGAAAAACAGTACCCTCATCCAGCCGAATGCGGTCAAACTCTTTGCTGATGCCGTATTGGAAGGCAATCCCTTTGCTCAACCGCCCACATTACCCGTTGCGGCGATTTTTGGTGAATTTGAATAGCCTGTATTCTCAATCAATACCGGGACGGAATCGGTCGAGATTAGCGGTTATGTCGACCTGGATGGCGCAACCTGTACGGAGGTGCGTAAACATCCGGATAATTACGCTAAACCCGACTTGATCCAAAAGTTTGCAGATAAACATGGTTATCAACCGGCACAATGTATAAAAAGCGGCGGTGTACTGGAACACAGCGAAGAGTATATAAAGGAATATGTACGACAGATGACAGCTGCAGGATTTCATGTCCATATTCATGCACTATCAGATCGTGGAGTACGCGCCGCAATAGACGCATTTTCTGAAGTTAAACAGGAGGCAGACGCGAAAAATTTAACGCAAAGCATTACCCACGTTCAGTTAGCGCATCCCGATGATGTCAAACGTATGGGCGATCTGGGTATCTATGTCGCGTTTACTTATGTCTGGATATTCCCGGACGTTGACTACGATGTGATGGTGATTCCCTTCATTGATAAGGTAGACGGCATTGCAGATTTGTATAACCCTCAACACTATTACATGCAGAATGTTTACCCGGTTAAATCAGTGATGGATGCCGGTGGTATCCTGACATGGGGGAGTGACGCCCCGGTGGGTAGGCGTGACCCTATCCCCTTTCCCAGTATGCAGGCCGCAGTGACCCGGGAGGCAGACGGCGTGGTGATGAATGCCGGTCAACGTATCACTATTCATGATGCCCTGGCTGCTTACAGCACGTCTGATGGGCCATGATGACAAGCTGGGTAGTATTGAAGTCGGGAAAACTGCTGACCTGATAGTATTGAATCAAAACGTCGTAGAAATGGCTGAGCATGGACAGGCCGACAAAATTGGAAAGACGCAGGTGGATATGACAATTTTCGATGGCAACATAGTCTTTGAACGTGAGCAGGCAATGACACCATGAGCTACCGTATTATCAAAGATAAGATAGATAACGGGGATATAGTCCTGCTCGATGGGGGAACCGGTTCGGAGATAGAACGGCAGGGCGTCAGGATGAACGACCTGGCTTGGTGCGGTATCGCCCACATGGAACAACCCGAGGTGGTACGGCGGGTCCACGAGAGTTACATCCATGCCGGCGCTGATGTGATAATCGCCAACACATTCAGCACAGCGCCTCACATACTCCAGCGCCTGGGACTGGAAGATAAAATCGCGGAAATCAACCAGTCCGCGGTACATCTGGCGTTACAGGCGCGTGATAACACCGGACAGGACGTATGTGTTGCTGCTTCCATGTCTTCTACACCGGCGTTTGATTCTGTCCGTATGCCGACGGACGCTACGGCCAAGGAAGGTTACTTGCGTCAGGCCGAGTTACTAGTGGAAGCCGGCGCCGAGCTTATTATCGCGGAGATGATGCGGGACATTGACAATGCCCGCATCGTGGTTGGCGCGGCCAGATCAACGGGAATACCGGTATGGACGGGTTTCAGCGCTTTCATGAATGACTATAACGAAGTGACCAACTACGTTTCAGTCCGGGGACTTGAGCTTAAGATAATCCCGTTCAAAAAAATGGTGGAGGAAGTCCTGTCGGTGGGTTGTGACGTGGCAGGCGTGATGCATACCAGCGTCCACCACACCGGGCCGGCCCTGACGGAGTTGAACGAGTTATGGGACGGTCCCGTGTTTGCCTATGCGGAAAGCGGGCATTTCATCCCGCCGAGCTGGAAGTTCGAGAATATCATAAGCCCACAGGATTATCTTGGCTATGCAAGGCAATGGGTCAGCCATGGTGTACGGGTTATCGGCGGATGTTGTGGCATCGGTCCTGAGCATATCAGGCTGCTACATGAGAACCTGTCGGCTTGACAATAGAGTCCTTCGCCCTCCACGAGGGCAGGATGCCCTCGATCCCGGGAGTTAGCGGGAACTGCTGGACCCAGAGCATCACATCAGACTTGACTCATCTTGATAAATGTGACACATTTGTGCACATGGAGCAAATCAAGATTCGTGATCTTCATATCAAGACTGGCGAATGGGTGCGCCGGGCAGCGCGCGGCGAAGGCGTAGTCATCACCGAACGAGGTCGTCCTGTGGCTTCGTTGATACCGTTTTGCGAGGACGATTCGAGTCGATCGTTCCGTGAACGCCGGATGCTCCCCGAGTTCGACGCTTTGCCTGAGGTCTCCGGCGATGCGACGGCATATGTATCCGAAGACCGCGATCGTTCATGACTTATTTCGATACGGCGTACATACTGAAGTGCTACGTAAAGGAACATGGCTGGGAAAAAGTACGGGCGTTCGCGCGCGGTCGCGAACGCATCGCCTGCTCTATCTATGGACGTCTGGAACTTCATGCTGCTCTCCACCGTAAACTGCGTGAAGGAGAGTTTACCGAGCAGCAACTTAACGTTATCTTGCGACAATTGAGCGTGGACGAGTCGATGAGACTCTGGGAGTGGCTGCCTTTGTCGTCAGCCATTCTGACCTCGGTAACCGACACATTCACGAGTCTGTCCCGGCGCGCATTCCTGCGAACTGGCGATGCCGTGCATCTGGTCTCTGCCAAACTGTGTGGATTCTCGGAAATCTACAGCAATGACAAGCGTCTGCTGGCTTCAGCGCCACAGGTCGGCATAACAGGTTGCGATGTGATTGAGCCGTCCGGATTAACCGGAGATCCTGTATGAGAACGTTGTCTGCTGACAGCCGGTGGAAAGTCACGGGTTAGTGTAAAAACTCTGTGAATTTTTACACTGACCCCAAATATTGTTAAATAGATTTCCTATAAACCAGGACGATAAGATTATTTCATCGGTGATAGAGAGAATTATTGTGACTGCCAGGCCTCTTAATTTATTTTGTATAGTGCCTTAAGAAATAACTGAGCACGGTGCTCGTCGCTGACCCCTTCCCAACTGGATCTGAAAATCTCAAAAGCTTTTCGGTTAATTAAAATCGGCTGTGCCATATCATCATCAGGTGATATTCCAGTATCTTCGATGGAAGGGAACTTCGCAGTCTTTATTACCGCATTACTGACATTATCTTTTTCCAGGCTTCCTAACTCTCGTTGAATTGCCTTTGCCGTTGTTGAGGAAACCCATATACGGACCGTGTCATAATCAACTGGTTCACTCTGAACTCGAAAATAATAAAGGTTTTCATCAGATGGAGCCGGTACATCAAAATATGGTTGAATCTTGATGCCGGCACTGGTAGTTACAGAGTATCTTTTCCTGTTACTACCCCGTTCATATATCCATAAACTCTTGCCGCCCTTTCTCGCTCCTCTGGACGGTGTTTCATTCCACTCTGCGTAATAGTAATCCGGTTGCGGAGCAACTAATGGTTCTTCAAAATAAAGAAACTCTTTCAACGAATCTTCCCACAACAACCATCCAATACGCATATCCGGTTCTTTTCCGCCAGAATTCTCCCTGACTTTCTCGGTTCGAATGTCAATTAAACCGGAATATTGTTGAAACACATCACGCATTACTTCTTCTGCCTCTAAGTCAGTGTTATCGATCCTTATTGACCTTGTTGCAGCGGGGTGCATCATAGTCGTTCCGCATACTGATTTAATTGGACGCCCTCGTAGTCCGGATACTCTAAGCAGTTTCTGCTCAACGCCTAAACCGGAGTAATTCACATCGATATTCAAGTTACTCCACCCGCTATGCGGGATACCTTTAGCAGCACAGTAAACCTCGTTCCAGTCGGTCTCTTCGAGTTTGCGTCCCATCATGTGAGCTACTTGAGTAGCAAGAAGTATTTTGGCTTTGTCGTACTCTTCTTTCGTAAAGGCATTTAGTACGGCGTTATAGTTACTACGCATTGTTTGTTAAATTTTTGCCTTCAGTTTTTGTAATTTGGGTTACAAAATCACGAAAAGTAGAAAAATCTACAAGCTCATGGTTTTTGGGTAACGCGTACGTTAACCATTCGCTATATAGCCTGCGTAAATCCGGCTCATCATCACGGGTTACATGCAGAAATTCAGTTGTCGGAATATCTCCATAGCGATTGGCCATAAACAGGGTTATTGATTTTTCATTTTTTACGGCGTTTGCTTGGGTGTCAACCAGCCTGGAAGACAGACGCTTTCGGCAATGCAAGACTAAATCACAACCAGCGGTATTGTCACTGACAAACTGCTTGAACGTTGCATGCTGTTTGTCAAATATATCCAGTCGTTCAATAATAAAACCCGCCTTTTGTACCGCACTCTTCAATGCCTCCCAGACGTCCTTTGATGAGTTCATGAATACGAGCAGCATCCAATGTCCGGTTCTCAAGATTCGATAGCACTCGGACAGGCTTTCCCTCATAAGGTCTTCATAATCGCTGATACTTTTTCCTTGAACTTTGTTCACTATTGCTTCCCGGGTGTTATCTGTAAATTCACCAAGCCAAGCCTCCCACAGTATATTCATTTCGGAATAATTAATGTTGCTCCCGAAAGGAGGATCAGTGAAAATAAAATCCATCGACTCGTCAGGGATATAATTGAGTTCCGTTGCCGAATTACAAACAACAGCTTTTCTTCCTTTATAGTTGATTGCAGTTGTTTCCAAATGATCAAGAATACTTGCAGCCTTGCGTTCAAAAGTGACGAATACGTTGGATTCGTTAAAAATAAATGGCACATTAAAACGCGCCGTATTACCACTGCCGCCCCAAAAACGAAACTCAGACAGACGGGTAACCCTTTGGTACAAAGAAGTAAAGATAAACGCGATTGACGAAGCAAGTTCAGGATTACTGATCCTGTGAATCTCTCTCCAGAGGTGACTCATGGCTGATAAATTACGAGTGGTATAGAACCGGTCAATTGATGTTAAACCGTGTTTGATTGGCTGATTTAAATTAACTCCTCCGGGTAATTCTGTAACTGGAAAATAACCTTGCTGTAAGAAACAGCCCGAATCTGCTTCACTTATTATCGCCAAATCCGAATCTGTCAGATCATGTTCAACTTGCGATTTACTGCAACATTTATAACCGAGCATCACCGGTTCAGCCAAAGTTCGGGTCAATGATCTTTTCTTTATAGTTTCCCCACAGGACGGACAGCAAAACTCTTTTAATATCTTGTGTTCTCGGACTGTACGGCCATATTTTCTACAGTGGTCCCACAATAAGAACTCAGTTTCACAGTGGGGACACAAAACGCGATATGACCATACGGTATAGAGAATTTCCGTGTTTCTTTCACACTCGCGACATTTGGTTGTATAAAGCTTGCCTCGTACTTCCTCCACGGCGTCTAAAATAATTTTTATTGCTGTACAGAATTCCAAAGGTGGGATAGCTTCGGTAAAATTGTGACTGATAAAACACGCAGCCGGGGAAAGTTCATTTAATATGACATCTGCCCCGGTAATACGCGCAGCAACGCCGGTCATTCCACTGCCTGAGAACGGGTCGAAGACTAAACCGCCCTCTGGCAGGTAATGGTTGATAAATTCGACAATTCCTTGTGGTGGTACTTTCGTGTGATAGGTGTGGGCATCATAGGTATATGTATTTTTACCCGCCGACATCTCCAATTTTTTTGGGTTGCTTACTGTCCTCGCCTGCTTTGGATGATTAGCCAGTATCTCTTTCAAGCAATCCTCGCCGTCCAAAATAAATTGACCGTTCTTGATGATGGAAAGGAGTGATGGAGACGGTGTTTCTCTGAATTGTATTTTTGGTTGTCTGGTAAATAAATCAGTCTGCTTTGATTTTAACGCCCTCCTGGTAGCTCCTCTTGATGCGAATGTGCCATTCTGCAGTACCAGCGACGGAGGCTGGACTATTTCTCCTTTTTGGATTTTTTCCAGCAGTTCAGCTATTTTATCTTGTTGTTGTGGTGATGGCGAAACATTACTTCGTTCCCACTGCTCAACGGCGACAAGTGAAGTACCTATAAGCTGCGCCAACTCAGGCGTGGAAATGCGTGATTGTTCACGTATCAATTTCAGCTGCTCTGAAATACCTGTTTTCTCTGCTTTCATAGAGATTGTTTCTGTTGCTTGGATTCCTCACTTCCTTCTTGTCCGCATTTACCGTCTCTCTTTGTACATTATACCTGAAAGGTGAGATGCTGTGAGCTAACCATTGACGCATCCGGATAAATACGACACATTTGTGTACATGGAGCAAATCAAGATTCGTGGTCCTGTTAATCGATGGTAGAATAATCAGGTTTCTGCCAGTAAGTCGCTGTTAATAATGGGGAGGGCCGTTCTTGAGCGAATACCAGTATTACGAGTTCCAGGCAGTCGATCGACCCCTTGACAAGCAGGATATGGAGGCACTGCGAGCATTGTCTACCAGAGCACGCATCACGGCCACGAGCTTTACCAATCACTATGATTGGGGTAACTTCAGGGGCGACCCTAGGCGGTTGATGGAGCGCTGGTTCGACTTGCACCTGTATCTCGCGAACTGGGGGTCACGCCGGCTGATGATCCGGTTACCGAAACGATTGGTTAACCATACCCGACTCGATGTGTTCCTACACGACGTCGATGGTGTCGATATACGGGCGTCGGGTGAGAACCTGATCATCGACATATACGACGACGATGAACCTTCGGAATTTACTGATTGGGATGACGATGGTTCTGGTTGGCTCGGCACATTGGCGCCGCTACGGGCTGACCTGCTTTCAGGCGATTGGAGGATGTTCTACCTCCTCTGGCTTATGATGGCGCAAAGGAAGGACCTGAAAGACGACGAGAAGGAACCCCTGGCGGGTATCGGCCCGCTTAGCGACAGCCTCGAAGCATTCGCAGATTTCTTCCGTATAGACCCCGATCTCGTGCAGGCTGCCGCTGAGGAGTCTCCATACGCAGGCGCTTCTGTCCTTCCGGAAGTCGCGACCCGCGCAGCCATCTCAGGGATTCCGAACAAGGAAAAGGAAGCCTTATTAGAGCGTCTGGCAGAGGGTGATCCTTATGTGGCGGCGGAGGTTCGGAGCAGGGTTCGGGAGGCGCTAGCACTCGCCACGGGTGAAATACAGGAGAGGCGCCGAACAGTGTCGGCCCTGCGCGCCCGTGCCGCAGAAATAGGCAAGGCGCGTGAAGCTGCCGAAGCTGAGCGGCTGGAAGCGCTACGGCAGCAACAGGTGCGCGCAGCTGAAAAGGCGCGGCGCGCACGTCTGAGTATCGTCAAGCGACGGGGCCTGTCTGTCTGGAATGAGATCGAAAGAGAGATCGAAAAACGTAATGCAAACGGGTATGAACGCGCAACGGAGCTGCTTACCGATCTTCGTGTCCTGGCCGAGGAAGACAACACGTTGAAAACCTATTCAGAACGTCTTCGCGCACTTCGCTCCCGACATTCTCGCAAGGCCCGGTTCATCGAACGACTGACGGGACTGGAATAGCCTTGACACTCTGTTGAAGAAATGGGGCGCCAAGAACATTGTGACGCCACGCGCGATCACAGGAAGTCTGCACGAAGAAGGAATTGATTACCCGGAGAATGAGCAACACAAAAAAGAACAGCCGCGTTAGTGGCGGCTGTCGGGCCGTGGCTCCCTCCTTTCCCTGCCTGCTGCATGCAGGGAAGATGGGCATACCAACGGTGTGGTTACATATACTTTATAACAATAGGTAATATTGTCAAATAATATTTTATATTTTGTTGTCAACAAATAGATTTGTCCGCTTCTGTAACAAATGAATTGTCCGCTTTTGTCTTCACACTGAATCGCTCCTGAAGGATCGAGATTCCAATGCCGACTGTGCGGCGGACATTACGCAGCAGTCGGTAGTTCATCGGCTATGAGCTGTCCTTGCGCATCGCATCGTGCCAAGCGCCGGGGGCCATGGAACAGGCTCAGGGTGCCGTCCCAGAGCCTGCCCCTGCAGGGCGTTGAGCAGGGGACGAGCGACCTTCACCTTGGCCTTGATGTAGTGATAGCGATGCCGGTCAGCTGGAAGCTGTAATACCAGGCCGTCTACACGCACGCAGTTGTCCTTGCTCACGGTTCGCGCAACATGCTCACACAGGCTGTCATCCAGTACCACTGACTGCGGGCAGGGCACGAAGGCTGAGCCGGCCTCCCGGGACGGATGGGCAAACTCGGCATTAAACGCCGGCAGGTAGACATCCCGCAGATACGCATTGGCGGCGTTCATCGTGGTAATACCGGCCGCGGCCAATTCCTGCGGCAAACGTCCCTGGTGCGTGTGTTTGCACGCAGTTGCCGTCGGGATCGAACTGGAGACCGTGGTAGCCGCACTCCAGTATGTTGCCGCGGATGCGGGCCTTGCTCAGCGGGAAGTTGCGGTGCGGGCAGCGCCCGTGCAGGGCGACAGCCTTTCCTTCCTGGTCGCGGTAGAAAACCACCGGTTGTCCGCAGATCCATCGCTCAAACGGTTTATCTGAACTGACCTCGTTGCTCCACGCCGCCACATACCACTGATTCTCAAGGAAATCTTCGCCGTCACCGAAGGGCCACATCAGTCGTTACCCTGCGGCGGCAGGTCGATAGCGACCCTATTCGAATATATTGATTTCATGTTGATACAACCTCGACCGGCGTTACATCGGAATAGTCGATAAGTCTGGATTTGTACGTTTCACGGGGCAGCGTCCCGTAAGACACAAGCTTAATATCGGTTTTGACAAGGAGACGCGATCTAACCTCATCGACGATGCGCTGTTGTAAATGATTGGACGGCGGGGCGCCGTTATCGCCAAGTTCAACCACGACCGGGAGAGGCGGTGTTTGCGTGACTCCTTTTTGTTTCGGCCTTACTTGCATCATGCCCGATACTTCAGGGGTGAACTGCTTGAGTACGCTACGGATTGCGGACGGAAATACATTGACGCCGCGCACGATGAGCATATCGTCAGTGCGGCCCACGCAGCGTATTCTGGGGCCGGTTCGGCCAAGCGGATTGGGTTTCATGTTCACTATGACGTGATCGCGACTCCGGAAGCGCAACAACGGCATCGCTTCGCGTTGCAGAGCCGTGTAAACCAACTCTCCTTTCACGCCGTCTTCCCAGGCCAGTGGAGCGCCGCTGTCAGGATCGATGAGTTCAATGTGGACAAAGCCGCGCGCCATAAAGTGCATTCCATCAGCGTCATTGTCCTCAGCCCATACCGTTAGTGAAATATCGCCGATCCCCATGGCCTCACGTACTTTACAGCCGAAGGCGTCCTCAATTCGGCTGCGAATCAACGGGTCACTGCCTCCCGGTTCGCCCGCGGTGATCATATTTTTGAGCCCCAGGGTTTGAGTCTTGATGTTATGCTGTCGACACCAATCGATAAGATACAGTCCATAGGAAGGGGTGCAGCTGATGCCTGTTGCCTTTAATGTCTGGATAGCAGAGACCAGTCGCTCCATGTTGCCGGTCCCTATGGGTATTATCGTACAGCGTAATTTGTCAAAACCATTGTAAACTGCTCCCGCAACGAACGGTCCGGCGTTAAACCCGACAACGATGCGTTGCCCTGTCGCGAAGCCGGCCGCGGTATAACCTCGGGCTACGTTTGTTGCGTAAACGTCCAGGTCGTTACGCGTTAGTCCAAGACGGGACGGCACCCCTGTCGTGCCGCTGGTATTGTAGACCCGCAACAGTTCTTCCGGGGGGCAGGCCAGGTGATCCCCGAATGGGGGAGAGGCTGCTTGAGTCGCTCGAATCTCGTCTTTTTCCGTAAACGGGAGACTGGCAATATTATCCAACTCGCCCACCTCAGCAGGATTTTGAAAGCCGGCCCCATTCAGTTTTCGCTGGTAAAAAGCGGACTGGTTGAATAAGTATCGGATTTGTTTTCGATAGCTTTCCCGATCCAGTGAGAATTGTTCCTCTACCGGGCGAGTTTCAATGTCTTGGTCATACATCATGGCGCCGGCTTTCTGCAGTTGTTTGGGATAGTCGTTCTCAAGTTTTTTCCAGATGGTTTTACCGGTGATACGCTTCGTTATTCGGGGAGTGGTCTCCAGCCAGCCAGCGCTTGAGTTCGCTATGGGCCTTGTCGCGCTGGTCCGTGTTTATTTGTTCGACATCTTCATGGTCAACAGTAAATTCAATCAGAAGCTGCGCAGGATCAAGCACGTACAGCGAGTAGCAGTACCCATGGTTCAGAATGTATGTGTCCGGTTCTTTGTATCCGGCGGCCGCCAGGCGATCACGGATGCCATCCTGGGTCTCCTGGTCGACTTTCATGGCGAGGTGACGAAAGCCTGAGAGTGGCAACTCCGGTCCGAATTCACGCCGGTTATCTTCATCGGCAAATTGAAAAAATGCCAGGCATTCACCACCGCCTATTTCAAAGAAACAATGCATGTAGGTTCGCTCTTTACCGAACAAATCGGTTTTTTCACACCAGGTTGCCACCAGCGGAGCACCGATGATCTCCTCGTAGAATTTTCTTACGGCTTCCATGTCCGTTGTAACGTGCGCATTATGGTGAAGACGGCCGGAAATTTTCAGTTTTGTGTTCATTTGTTACTGTCTCACGGTTTCCGTTTATTCATGCTCAGGATATTACTATCCCAGTTTGGTATACGATAACAATTTCGTATATCGAAGTCAACTTCGATATACGAAATGTTTTTTTGGAACATGAAACCAGGGCGTCGCTGCACGATTCGATTGTGCTATAGTGAATTTTTTGTGCCTGCAACATGTGGCTCCCATATTTTCAGGACAGGAGGACTTTGATGACTGACAAAGACAAGCCGCCGCCCAGTACGGCTATCTGCGGGTTTGATGAGGAAAACGTATTGATCCGCGGCAGGAATCTCGTGAACGAACTCATTGGGAAGTATTCGTTTACTGAATTGTTATTGCTGCAGGCGCTCGGCAAAGAACCAACCAAAATGCAATCCCGGATCATCGATGCCGTGCTGGTAACCATCATGGAGCACGGTCTGGTGCCGTCTTCCATTGCCACCAGATTGACCCACCATGGCGCGCCTGAATCATTTCAGGGCGCGGTAGTTGCCGGATTGCTGGGTGTTGGAGACCGCTACGCCGGCACTGCCGGTGAATGCGGTGAGTTGCTCGAAGATATCGTCGCGGCAACGGCGGCGGAACGAAAATCCATAGCGATTGAGAAGGTCAGGTCATACCGGCAGATACGTCGTCCGGTCCCCGGTTTCGGCCACCCCATTCATCATGGGGGCGACCTGCGGGTCGGTCGTCTTTTGGAAGTTGCGAGAGAGATCGGCGTGAACGGTGAATATCTCAGCGCACTCGAAATCCTTGAAGCTGCCGTACAGGAGGTCATCAACAAACCGCTCGTTATGAACGTCAGCGCAGCTATCGCGGCAGTGCTTGGCGAAGCTGGCGTGCCGGCCTCCCTGATGCGCGGTATCGTGCTGATTGCACGCTGTGCCGGCCTGGTGGGACACCTGTTTGAGGAGATGAACAATCCAATCGGGCATGACCTGTGGTTTGCTGCACAGGAGCGTATCACTTACCAGGACTGATCCCAACGATGGTCACGGTCGGAAACAAAACGATGTGGATCAAGGTCAATGGAGGAAAACTCTACCTCCGGCAGGCGGGTGAAGGGTCGCCACTATTGCTCATGCACGGTTGGGCCCTGGATCAGCGCATGTTCGAACCTCAGATACCTCGTCTCAGTGAATGCTTCCACGTCATCAGTTATGATCGTCGCGGCTTTGGCCAATCAACAGCAGCCCCGGACCTTAAGCTGGAACTGGATGATGTGGACAGGATTGCCGACGCCTTGTCGCTTGACACCATACACCTGCTGGGCATGTCCCAGGGCGCGCGGCTTGCGTTGCGCTATGCGGTTACCCGGCCACAACGCCTGCGTTCCCTGATTCTGCAGGGGGCGGTTGTAGACGGCCTGGTTGTCGATGAACCAGAAAATGAACGCATACCCTTCGCAGAGTATGCAGAGTTGATTCGCGCCGGAAAAACGGACATCATGCGTCAGCGCTGGCTCCGTCATCCCTTGATGAATCTGGACCCCCGGTACGAGACCGTCCACCGTCTGCTTGATGAAATCCTGGGTTCTTACACCGGCGCAGATATGATGAATTTCTCAGCGGATAGTTTCGCTTTTTCGCAGGATGTATTGGGGAAACTCGCTGAATTCGCTGCTCCGACCCTGCTCCTGACCGGGGCAAACGAAATCAGCAGACTGCGTGCGCACGCGCAAAAATTACTCGAGATTATCCCGGATTGTCGAGAGATCGTTTTTGAACACAGTGGCCACCTGAGTAATCTCACCGAGCCGGATTTATACAACGAACAGGTGATACGCTTTTGTGCCGGTGTTGACGAATATGCACCCTCATCGGGAAGAGGCGCTCTTGATTGAGTGGACCAGGATCGGATAACGGCGTAGTTCCTGCTCGATTTTTTTTGCCGCCGTCATCAGGTGAGGTAAGCGGGTCTCGATCATCTCCTCCTGGTTAACGCGGGTCGTCGCGGTTGAACAGTTTATTGCTGCGAGAATCTCACCGTCGTTATCGAATACGGGCACAGCCACAGACACAATCCCATAATCCAATTCATCCTGGGTTGAAGTGAAACCGTAGCGCCTGCACTTGTTCAGAATTTTTCGGAGTTGAACCTTGGATGTCACGGTTTTATTGGTGAGTTTCTCAGGTTTGACCCGTCTGAGATAATCGTCAATGTATTTATCTGTCTGGTGGGCGATAAGGACACGACCCAGGGACGTAGAATAAGCAGGAAAGCGCGTGCCGAAGCCGGCATCGAGCCTGATCATGCGGTTTGTTGAAACATGAACCAGGTATAAAATGTCAAGATGTGATAATACCGCCAGTGAGGAACTGTCTCCGGTACTGTCCCGGACTTCCTGTAGATACGGCCGCGCGACTTCTTCCAGGTTTACGGATTCCAGAAAAGCGGAGGCAAAACCCATTACTTCGGGCGTCAATAGAAACAATTTACCTCTTTTCCCAACGTAACCCAATTGAACCAGGGTGTTAAGACAACGTCGGGCCACGGCGGGACTTAGATTCGTGTATGCGGCAACTTCGCTCAATGTCATTTCCGGTCGTTCCTTGGTGAACGAGCGAAGTACGGACAGACCCCGAGCAAGAGTGCTCAGGTACTCGCCATCTTTTCTGGGCTTCCCGTCTTGTTTATTCATGGGTTGCCAGAGTTGCCGTTATTCTTCTGGTTCGTTGGCTCAGGCAAAGTAGCCACGGTAGTTTCGATCCAATCCTCAACTTCCCGGGTGATTTGCGCGGCCTTTTTGCCCTGGGATTGTATGGGAGAGCCGATGACCATCCGTATGACACCGGGCCATTTGAGAAAACTGTTGCGGGGCCACAGGTAACCGGCATTGTGCGCGATGGGGATTACCGGACAACCTGATTTCTGCGCCAGCAGGCCGCCACCGGGATGGTATTTTTGCCGCTCACCCGGCGCAATTCGTGTGCCTTCCGGAAACACCACCACCCATAAACCGGCGTTTAATCGTTCCACACCCTGGCGTACGATCTGTTTCAATGCGCGCACTCCCAGAGATCGGTCAATGGCAATGGGGCGCATGGTTGCCAGACCCCAGCCGTAGATCGGGATCCACAACAATTCCCGTTTTAATATCCATACCTGGGGTGGGAACAATAACTGGATAAGCAGGGTCTCCCAGGTGGACTGGTGTTTACACATGATGATGGCGGGTTGGTCGATAATATTTTCCAATCCTTCTATCTCTGGTGTTATGTTACAGGTAATACGTAACCACCAGAGGTTGAACCTGGCCCAGTTTGATACCAGACGAAACCTGAACGGGAAGGGCGCTGCCAGCAGGAGGAAGGTAATGGGAACCGCTATGAGGGTAGAAATTACCATTCCCAGTAAGAATATTGACGACCTGACAATGATCATCCAGGCATATCCTGCATAAAAGGACTGACACCTGCTTTTCCATCAAGGCGCTCGGTCATACCTGTGTCTTATCTGTTCTGAGGACAGAAATGGATAGGTTACGTGACTGGATACCGGCATACGCCGGTATGACGGCATACGCTGGTATGATGGCATACGCTGGTATGATGGCATACGCTGGTATGACGGCATACGCTGGTATGACGGCGTTGGATTCCTGCAAACAAAGGATGGTCGACTGGTTAATTATGATCATCCCAGCCGTATAATTCATTATTGTTACTTCCCGGCAAGTAACGCCGATGTCGCCTGCGCCAAATCATCATAGACGGGAATGTTGTCCGGAATAAGGCCTTCATCCAGTTGTCCTTGTCCTTTACCGGTCCTGACCAGGATGGGCCTGGCGCCGACGGCTTGCGTAGCCTGGATGTCACTCAGCCGATCGCCTATGACGGGAACACCGTCCAGGGACGTATGCAGCCTTCTTTCAATCTCCCTGAACAATCCCGGTTTGGGTTTACGGCAGGCGCAGCCCTCGTCCGGGTCATGGGGACAGAAAAAAACAGCCTCAATGACAGCGCCGTACTGGGCCAGGTGAGTATGCATTTTCTTGTGAATCCTGTTCAACTCTCTCAGCGTCAGCTTGCCCCTGGCCAGTCCTGACTGATTGGTCGCGGTGACGACATGAAAACCGCTATGATTAAGCCGCGCTATTGCCTGCAGGCTGCCGGGGATGGCCTCCCATTCCTGTTCCGTTTTGATATAGTCATCCGAATCACGGTTAATCACGCCATCCATATCGAGTATGATGAGTTTCATTGTAGTCTGGAGATGTCCGCGCTGGTAAGGAACAGTTTTCTCAACTCGTTTAATAAGGCAAGACGATTATTTCTCAGTTTCATGTCATCGCACAAGACCATGACTTCATCAAAAAAGGCGTCCACATGATCTCTCAGGCCGGCCAGGGCAGACAGCACGGCGCCGTAATCGCCGCGTCCGATATGCTCCCCTGCCCCGCATGCATGTATTTGTTTATAGAGATCTATCTCCGTTTTTTCAACAAGCAATGTTTCATCCGCGCCGGTCTCACCAGTATACTCTGCCTGTCTCAGGATATTCCGGATACGCTTGTTGGCTGTCACCAGGCTGTCTGATTCAGGTAATTGCAGGAATTCACCCACTGCCAGCACCCGCAGGTTGAAATCATGGGGCTGCGTCGGCCGGCAGGCCTGTACCGCGTCGAATACGGCGGGGCTGACGCCGTTATCGAGGTAATAACGCCGCAGTCTCTCCAGCATAAAATCAAACACCTCAGACGCGATTGACCGGGCATTGATATCGTCCGGAAACGTGCTGGAAGAACGCGCTATACAGGCTTCCAGGTCCAGGGGCAACGCGCATTCAATCATGATCCGCAAACACCCCAGACCCGCGCGACGCAGGCCGAAAGGATCCTTATCACCGGTGGGCGCCTTACCGACGGCAAAAATCCCGACCAGGGTATCCAGTTTATCGGCCAGCGCGAGTATCTTTCCCGTGGCTGTTTCCGGCAAAGCAGCACCGGCATACCTCGGCATATACTGTTCATCCAGCGCCTGGGCGACTTCAGGGTGTTCATTACTCTCCAAGGCATAATAGCGTCCCATAATCCCTTGCAGTTCCGGCAACTCGCCGACCATATCGGTCAACAAGTCGCATTTTGCCAGGTAGGACGCGCGTTCTACCAGGTCTGGCTTGACCCCCAGTTGTCCCGCAATAAATACCCCGAGGTTTTTGATGCGCGCGGTTTTGTCTGCAACAGTTCCAAGTTTTTGCTGGAAGACGACCTTGTTTGTTTGTGGGTTGAAATGTTCCAGAGGTTGTTTGCGATCACGCTCCCAGAAAAACGCAGCATCACTCAGTCGCGGCCGGATAACCCGTTCATTTCCCCGTTTGATTGTGTCAGGAGACGCGCTGACGATATTGGCTATAGTGATAAAATCGGCAGTCAATTCACCGGTGTCGGAATGCAGCACGGGGAAATATTTCTGGTGTGACTGCATGGTCGCGATGAGTACCTCTTTAGGGAGTTTAAGGAAATCATTATCGAATGATCCGGTTATGGCGACGGGCCATTCCACCAGTGCGGTTGCTTCATCCAGTAAATCTTCATCGATCAGCGCCCGCCCGCCACAAGCTTGTCCAGACTCGATTACGGCTTGTCTGATTTGATTTTTTCTCTCGCTGAAGTCGGCGATTACACGACCCTCTGTAAGTAACCTGTTTAAATACTCGTCGGCATCGGATAATTTGATTGCTTCAGGATGGTGAAAGCGGTGGCCACAGGTTTCCCGTCCTGTTTCTATACCCAGGATGGTTGTGCGGATAACGTCACTGCCGAACAGCAACACCACCCAATGGACGGGTCGGACAAACTCGGTGTCGTTATCACCCCAGCGCATGCGTTTGGATATGGGTAATCCGGCAAGCGCTCGATTGATAATATCCGACACCAGTTCGTCGGTTCGCGCCCCTTGTGCCAGGAATTTGTATGACAACCAACTGCCCTTGTCCGTTTCCAGGTGCTCCAGGTCTTCCACCTTTACACCACAGGAGCGGGCAAAACCCTCGGCTGCCTTGGTGGGATTGCCTGCCTGGTCAAATGCCGAAGCGGTTGCCGGTCCGCGTTTTACTACCTGACTATCCGCCTGGGTAACTGCGAGGTCGCGAACTATGACTGCAAGCCGGCGCGGGGTGGCAAACCAGGAAAAATCTCCGTGCTCAAGGGCTTTGTCCTGTAATCCCTGGTGGATACCGTCGGCAAGGGCCGACGCCAGGCGCGCCAACGACTTTGGCGGCAGCTCTTCCGCGCCAATTTCGAGCAATAAGTCTTTTGTTTCGGTCATATCCGCTATATTAGCCAAAGGGAGCGCGTTATTCTGGTGAATACCGGAATCCAGCCAATTAATTCCCTATAAGGAATAATGTATTTCACTGGATTCCGGGTCAAGCCCGGAATAACGGGACTGACACTGTCAAACTCAGTACTCTCTATGTCCTATGTGGCTATGGGTGTTCTCTGTGGCTGCTGTTTACATAATGGAAATCCCAGTTGTTCCCGTTTGTCGTAATAACTCCGGGCTACCGCTCGCGCCGTTGTTCTGACCCTCAGTATGAATCGTTGCCGTTCGGTTACGCTGATGGCGTGTCTGGCATCCAGCAGGTTGAAGATATGGGATGCTTTCAGCACCAGTTCGTAGGCGGGTAAGGGCAGGTCGTCCTCAACCAGCTTCAAGCTCTGCGTTTCACATTCGTCAAACCAGCGGAACAGGTGTTCTGTGTCTGCCTTCTCGAAATTATAGGTAGACATTTCCACTTCATCCTGGTGGTGGATAGCGCCGTAGGTTACCGGGCCGTCATCAGCATTGACCCAGACCAGGTCGTATACATTGTCTATGTTTTGCAGGTAGACGGCTATTCGTTCCAGGCCGTAGGTGATCTCACCGGAAACCGGTCTGCACTCCAGCCCTCCGACCTGTTGAAAGTATGTGAACTGACTTATCTCCATGCCGTTTAACCAGACTTCCCAGCCCAGCCCCCAGGCGCCCAGTGTTGGTGATTCCCAATTGTCTTCAATAAATCGAACGTCATGGGTGAGCGTGTCAATTCCCAGGTGTTGTAATGATTTCAGGTAGAGTTCCTGGATATCAGCCGGGGAGGGTTTTAATATCACCTGGAACTGGTAATAACGTTGCAGGCGGTTTGGATTTTCACCATAACGTCCATCAGTGGGCCGTCTGGAAGGCTGTACGTACGCGGCATTCCATGGCTCAGGGCCGATAGCACGCAGGAAAGTGGCCGGATGAAAAGTGCCGGCCCCCACTTCCATATCATAGGGTTGTTGTATAACGCAACCCTGCTCTGACCAATACTGCTGCAAGGCGACAATCAATTCCTGGAACGTCATAGTATGCGGGTAGTATTTTGTGAATAATAGCCGCTATTTTAACAGGGTAGAAATAAAAAAGCCGCCCTTTCGGGCGGCTAACCAACCGCAGGCTTTAGGGGGAAAGCCAGCGGTAAGGAGGGATAGTTTGACTGCTTATTTGCTTTTGGGAGCAGCTTTAGCGACAGTTGCCGATTCTGTACTTGCTGCCGCAGCTTTTAAAATAGTCTCCGGCTTGATGGTCTCCGTCATGATCTGCTGTACCTTTTCGCTATAGCTGGTGCCAAGTTCCAATGCAGCCTGCGTGTCTTTAACAAAACGTTCGCCGAGAGATTTCACCAAATCAGCCTGGTCGGTAAAATATTGTTTCAGGCTATCAGCGTCCTTGACGTCGGTTGCAGACTTCAACTGCTCTACGCCAAGCCTGGCTGTATCGTTGATTGATTTCAGTTGAATATCCAGCAGTTTCTCAACGTTTTCCAGTGCCAGGGCATTGATCTCCCTGACGGGTTCAAAATATTTATCGGTTTGTGTATTCATAGCGGATGTCTCCTCTGTTAAGTTAATGTTGCAACGCATCATAACCGAATAATTTGTGCAATGCAACAGAAAATTGCAATTTTTTTTAAAAAAACATGACTTTTTTTGTTTTTATATATAAAACAAATGGTTAGCGATTAAAAATTAGTGAAAAAAGCTGCAGATGGCACAGAAATCACAGGGCTGGGTATCCGGATGCTGGCCTTCACCAGCATGACAGGGCGCTTCGATATTATCCCTCAGGGTCCCTTATCAGGTCAGATAAGGACTGGTTGAACAACTCCGCCTTTGATGTGGATAACTGGTAGGCCCAGCCTTCTACCAGGTTGTTCAGGGTTTCGGCCTCCTGTTCCGGAGTTACCTCTACTTCTTCCTCAGCATCACTCTCCCCGGAGCTTTCATCTGCAGTGTGTTCCGTAATTGTACGGTCAACCTGTGCTGAAAATGAAAACAGTGCATAGGTATGTTCAGCGCTTTTCATGACCTCTATGTTCGCTATCAAACCATCGAACGTTGTAACGTTGATCCTGGCATCTGGCCTGGTGTTATCAATACTGTCCTTCTTTCTTACCCCATCCACGAATATATTTTCCAGTAGGGTCGCCATACGGCTGATAAGGTATTCGGATTGTTGTACCTTGCCCTCCGGGATATTTTGTAATTCCAGATCATCCCCGAGATTATCTCTTTTCAGAACAACCTCCGGCTCGCCTGTGGGCCGTATTTTAACGGCACTGACCCGATCCCCCTCGATATTGATGATATCCCGTTTGATCCACTGAATAATGTCTGCGCTGACCGTTAGCCTGCCTTCTACCAGCAGAGCCTGTTGCTGTCCGGGAATACGAACGTACAAACCCGGGGCGCTGGATGCGGACTTGCTTCGCCTGGTGTTGCCGACAATCAGTTTTGCCAGCTCATCCCCGTCACTTGTCAGCGTCAACAAGTGGGAGGTAGACCCCTGGCTGTCAGGATCCTCAACGCCCAGCCTCTTATAGAGATCAGGATTATTTGTCTTGTCTGCAACAATGTTGAGGTCGGAGACGGCAAGCACGGTTTGCTTTACCTTATCCACCTGGGCGGGGTAACCATCGGATTCCGCAATACCCCACTTGCCCGATACACGGTGAACAGTCAGCACGGTTTGATTGTCACGGATAATCAATTCGCTCACATCATTAATTTTCTCAGCAAGCTCCGGGAACAACCTGGTTTTAACCATGCTTGTTTGCGGCGCCCTTTGCTGACTGACGATAACTGCCGCAATGACGACAACAAGTGTCAGGACTGTGACTATGATATACCTGTTATTCATCAAGCTTTGCGGCGCGCGTGGCGAATACCCGCAAACAGGGCAAGCAGCGCGATGAATAACGGTATTAAACCGATATTGATAAATTTGAGTAGCGTGCCCAGGCGCTCGATATTCTTTTGCAGTTCGTGCTGGACAGCGCGTAGTTCCTTCCGGGTCTTGATTTGTTCCAGCCGGAACTTTTCAATTTCCGCGGCCTGTTCCTGGGTCAGCAATAACGCGCCTTCACCGCCTTCCTGTTGTAACTGGGCAATTTTCTGTTCCGTTTCTTCCAGACGGGTCTGTAATGCCTGCTCCTGTGCGCGGAACTGGGTTTCCGCATCCCGGCGTATCTCCTCAACCACGGTAAACGGTCGGGAAAACTCGCCCCGGCTGCGCAGGCTTATCAGGTCGGTATTGCCCGCCAGGTTATCCAGTGTATTGATGACGAAGTCGCCATTATTGGCAATACTCTGGGGTATTTGCACCCCGAAGAAATTTTGCATCCTGATCCAGAAATGATCCGCCAGGATGTCGGTATCCCCAACCAGGACAGCATCGATCCTGCCCTCCTTGATCACATCACCCATGGAGGCAGTTTCTCCTTCCTCATCCTCTTTCGGCAAACCATCGGGATATGCGCTGGGGACGTTGCCGCTGATCCTAGCCGCAAGTACCAGTGCTTTATTCTCCGATTCGAAATTTGCCAGCATCACATTGGGGTCCCGTTGGAAGAAAATCAGGTCTCTTTCCATTTTCATCGAGTCCGTGGTGGTCTGCAGCAACGGGGTAAATTCAATGGTCGCATCTTCCAGCCGTTCGATAATCCCTGCGCTACCCATGTGGATGAGGTTCAACTCACTGGTGCTGAAGTCCTCACGGTTTAAGTTGTCAATCCCCAGTTGCATCCAGGGCAGATAATTACTCTCCTGGGGGCCGCGGGCGCCCTGGGTCTGCACCCGCATGGCCAGGTTGATATCTGCGGCAATTTTGCTTGTGTCGACTTCCACACCCCAGCCATCCAGCAATATTTCCAGGCTGGAGGACATGTCCGGCATGACATACGGGTTTGCCGGGTCCGGTTCGGCGTTGTCCCCTTCAGCCAGGGGGTCAACAAACAACATGGCATGACCGCCCTTAAGTAAAAACTGGTCTATCGCAAACAAGGTCTGCTCAGTGAAACCCTTGGGATGGACGACCATTAATACATCGACGTCTTCATCGACCCGGTCAGTACTGACGCCGATATTGCGCACTTCGAAGAACTCCTCCATGACGTTAATGATAGCCCAGCGTTCGCTGACCCCTTGCGTGGGATTGCCGAACAAGGGCAAACCCGACATGACGCCGACCACGCGCTTTTCCGGGTTGGCAAGGTTATAGATCAGCTTGGTAATGTCGTATTCCAGCGCCTGTTCCCGGCTTGTCTGAAAAAATGGAATATTGGCTTCATCATCAGTAGAGTTGACACCTACCAGTCCGAAGTAGGCGCGGTCACCTGCGGCATTAACGGAAATCCCGTTTAAACCGCTGGCTACAGCCTGGTCTTCTTCCTCCGAGAAAGGCTCCGGTTCGATAATGGACAATGCAATTTTAGCGCCCGATTTTGCCGCATATTCTTCCAACAGGTCGCGCACCCGGTTAGCGTAATTCATCAGTTGCGGGAAGTCTGCCAGGGTCTTCCGGGACAGGTAGAAATCCAGGGAAATCGGTTCTTCCAGTGTGCTGATGATATTGATGGTGCCGTTTGACAACGTGAAAAGTTTATTTTCCGTCAAGTCAAGCCGGACACCGGTAAACAGGTTGTTGTTGATTGTGATCAGGGCCACCGCCAATACGGCCGCCACAAGGATGCCCGAGCCTGATAAGAGTCGTCTATATTTCATACCTGTTTCTCAATCGGCTTTACGGGAATCGATAACCACTACGTTGGCATACAGCCAGAAGGAGATAAGCACGAGATAATAAATCAGATCGCGCATATCGATCACTCCTTTATTGATTGAATCGAAGTGGGTCAGAAAACTGAGCGATGAAATCACTTCCACCAGTGCCTGTGGCGCCCAGCCCTGGAAAAAATCCAGCACCAGCGGAAAGCCGCTGAGGATAAACAGGAAACAGATGACGACACTGATCACGAATGCAATGACCTGGCTTTTAGACAGGGCTGAGATACAGGAGCCGACGGCCAGAAAACCGCCCGCCATCAGCAGGCTGCCGAGGTAACTGGCGAGAATAACGGTGTTATCCGGTTCGCCGAGATAATTTACGGTGATCCACATGGGGAAAGTCAGTGCCAGAGCAATTGCCGTAAAGCACCATGCGGCAAGATATTTACCCAGCACCGCGTCCATGACCGAAATCGGCAGTGTCATAAGCAGTTCAATGGTGCCGGTCTTCCTCTCTTCAGACCAGAGTCGCATGGCAATAGCAGGTATCAGAAACAGGTAAAGCCATGGATGAAACCGGAAAAAAGGCTCCAGGTCAGCCTGGCCGCGTTCATAGAATGCCCCCAGGTAAAAACTGAATATGCCGGTCAGGAACAGGAAGATTATAATAAAGACATAGGCGACGGGAGTATGGAAATAACTGTACAATTCACGTTTGAATATGGCCTTGATATTTTTAGTCATGACTGGGCCGCCTCTCCCTGGCTGGAATAGAACCTGCTGGTAATGGTGCGGAACGCGTCATCATAGTCATTAATCCCGGACTGCGCCCGCAGTTCAGCCGGTGTACCGTCAAACAGGATCCGGCCGGCGGCAATAATAATCGCCCGACTGCAAACGGCATCGACCTCCTCCAGGATGTGGGTAGAAATGACGATAGCCTTATTCTCAGCCATTTCCTTAATCAAACTCCTCACTTCATGCTTCTGGTTCGGGTCAAGACCGTCCGTGGGTTCGTCCATGATCAGTACATCGGGGTCGTGCAACAAGGCCTGGGCCACCCCGACGCGGCGTTTGAAGCCTTTAGACAAGGTCTCGAAGGTCTGATCCAGGACGGTATCCAGGTGCACCTGATTGATAACCTTATCGATTCGCTGTTGTTTTTCAGCGCCGTTATAGCCTCGTATCTCGGCTACGAATTCCAAAAAGCGGATTACCGTCATCTCCGCATAAGCCGGCGCGCCTTCCGGCAGGTAGCCGATAGAGGCCTTCACGCTGATGGGGTCCGTCAGGACGTCATGTCCGTTGACCAGCACGGTACCATCGGTCGGCTCAAGGAAACCGGTAATCATCTTCATGGTGGTAGACTTGCCGGCGCCGTTAGGGCCCAGGAATCCCAGGACCTCGCCATGGTTTACGGAGAAGGAAACATTCCGTACGGCATGAATAGGTCCGAAGCGTTTATCCAGCCCCCTGACCTCAATGGCCGGTGATTTGTCATTCACTGTCATAATCCGTAGTCAGATAATTTTTCGATTAACGGGGTTTGTTGCTGCTCAGGCAGAATACCTGTGAGATGCGTTATTCTGCATATTTTTCGAGCTTCGTCAACCTGCAGACGAATAAATCACGCAAATTTCAGGGTCTTTTCAGCCGGTACAGGGCGGAAATGTCTTCATCGCCGAATCCATGTTCCATCAATTGCTCATACTGCTTAAGGGTGGTATCAACCAGCGGCAGGGAGATATTTTCCAGGTCCTTCATCATGACTTTACAGATAGTCAGGTCCTTGTGATGCAGATTTAACTTGAACCCGGTAGCGTTATCATCGACCAGCATGGTCTTGCCGCGATGGTCCAGAAACCAGTTGCCGGCAGCACCCTTCGCCACCACGTCCACGACTTTTCCCATATCCAGCCCCATGGCCTCGCCGAAAGCCAGGGCTTCAGTCACAGCCTGATTGACACCGGCGCACATGATTTGATTCACCGCCTTACAGGCCTGGCCACTGCCGCTAGGGCCGATCAAAGTAATCGTTGCGGCAATCGACGCCAGTGTCTCTTGCGCTTTTGCCAGTACTTCGGGGTCACCGCCCACCATCATGGCCAGGGTACCGTTTTTAGCCCCTTCAACGCCGCCCGAGACGGGGCAATCCAGAAAAGCCACGTCTGTTTCCGCCAGCATCGCCGCCGCGAGTTGCGCCGTGTTACTGCTGACGGTGGAGGTATCCACAACAATCGTGCCTGCTGTTGCAGTTGCAGCAACCTGCTCCACCATTTCCATGACGTCACCATCCCGGGATACGCACAGGAGAATAAGTTCACATGCGCCGGCCAGATCACCCGGCGTTTCAAACAAAACTGCGCCCGTTTGTCCGGCAAGACGTTCCGCTTTACGACGGGTACGGTTCCAAACCCCATGCAAATGTCCCGCACTATGCAGGTTCAAAGCCATGCCGCTGCCCATCGCGCCAAGACCGATAACTCCGGTTTTCATGTTCTTATTATATCCATGGCGTTTGTTCTATTCATCCTCCTGAGTGGCCGGTGGTTTCGTATAAGGGCTGCGCAGATCATACTGCGGCAGAGAATCGCTGATCTCATACCAGGGCGCCTTACTACTGACGTACATATGATATTCAGGACGCAGTCCAGGGTCCCCATCAACCGTGCCCAGGGTGATAGTGCGGATTTTTTTGCCGTCAAACGCAACCAGGGGTGATCCACAGACGTTGCAGAAACAGCGGTAGGTATGCGGAGAAGAAACATACCGGCTGACCTTGTCTTCGCCCTGTAGCCAGCAAAATTCACCTTTGCGAACGGGAAGATAGGTACCGAATGCCGCGCCATGAGTCTTTCGGCAATTACTGCAATGGCAGTTTGCCGATTTATGAAACTCTGCATCACTGATCTGGTACTTCACGGCCTGGCATAAACAGCTACCCGTTATCTTCATACTATTCACCTCACTCAATTACAACCAGCAGGTCGCCGGTATCAACCACGTGGTCCGGACTGACGACCACCCGTTTGATGATACCGCTTTTCTCGGCAGGGATGGCGGATTGCATTTTCATCGCTTCCAGCACCACCACTGTGTCACCTTGCCTGATGCGTTCCCCCGCGGAGACCTCAACCGTGACGACTAATCCGGGCATGGGCGCGGCCAGGTGGCCGGGATTGGCAGGGTCTGCTCTTTCATTCTGGTGGACTTCATAGCTCAGGTTGTTGTCCCTGACTATGACGGTCTGTGGCTGGCCGTTCAGCTCAAAAAATACCCGGCGCATACCCTCTTCATCCGCTTCAGACGTGGCCAGATAATGGACGATCGCCTGCCGATTATCCTCAAAAGATAAAACGGTTTCCTCTCCGCTTTCCAGTCCGTAGAAAAAAATATGGGTAGGTAAAATACTGACATCAGCGTATTTGCGTTCCATTTCAGCGTAGTCGAGAAAAACAGTCGGGTACATCAGGTAAGAGGCCAGGTCGAAGTCGGATACCTCTTCCTTGAGCTGGGCTGAAAGGGTTTCCCGGGTTTGTTCCAGGTCAATGGATGACAATGATTCACCGGGACGTACTTGTAACGGTGCTTTCCCATTCAATACCTTGGCCTGTAATGCCGGCGGAAACCCGCCGACAGGCTGTCCCATTTCCCCGTGAAAAAATTGAACCACGGATTCCGGAAAGGCAATTTCCTTGCCCGGATCAAGAATATCCTGTTTCGTCAATCCGGCCGTGACCATTGCCAACGCCATATCGCCGACCACCTTGGAGGTCGGCGTTACCTTGATGATGTCTCCGAACAACTCATTCACGTCAGTATAGGCCTCGGCAATTTCAGGCCAGCGTCTTTCAATTCCCAGAGAGCGGGCCTGCTCTCTCAAATTGGTATACTGGCCTCCGGGCATTTCGTGGATGTAGACTTCCGAGGCGCCCGAGCGGATGCCGGGTTCAAAAGCGGCATATTGTTCTCTCACCTCTTCCCAATAGCTGCTGATAACCCGGATTGACTCCGAATTCAAATCGGTGCAACTATCAGTATGTTCCAGGGATGCGACAATCGCGCCCATGTTCGGTTGTGACGTGAGGCCGCTCATGCTGTCGATCGCGGCGTCAACAATATCCGCGCCTGATTCCACAGCAGCCAGCACGGTCGCTGCGGAAATGCCGCTGGTATCATGGGTATGCAAGTGGATCGGCAGGTCAATCTCCTGCTTTAATGCAGTAATCAGCAGTCTCGCCGCACCCGGCTTCAGCAAGCCCGCCATGTCTTTTATGCCCAGTATATGTGCGCCCATACCCTGGTACCTGCTGGCCAGGTCCAGGTAATACTCCAGGTTGTACTTTTGTTTCGCGGGGTTCTGAATATCTCCGCTATAGCAGATTGCAGCCTCTATGATTTTTCCGGTTTCCCCGACCGCGTCAATGGCGATTTGCATGTTTTCCGGCCAATTGAGGCTGTCGAATATCCTGAATACATCAATACCCGCATCGGCCGCCTGCTGTATAAAAAACCTGACCACATTATCCGGATAGTTCTTGTAACCCACGGCATTCGACGCACGCAGCAGCATCTGCTGCATGATGTTGGGCATGGCCGCGCTTAAATCCAACAGCCTCTGCCAAGGGTCCTCATGCAAAAACCGGAGCGCCACGTCGAACGTGGCCCCGCCCCAGGACTCCACGGAAAACAGGCCGGACATATTACGTGCATAATAAGGGGCAATAGCGATCAGGTCGTTCGTCCTGAGCCGGGTTGCCAGCAATGACTGGTGCGCGTCGCGAAACGTGGTATCTGTAACCAGAGGTTGTTTTTGTTCCCTGATCCAGTTAACCAGTCCTCTTGCCCCGTGTTCATCAAAGACCGCCCTGGCGCCGTTTGCCGGCAGTGCTCCAACGGCAACCGGCGCCGCAGGTTCCCGCAAAGAGAGCGGAGCAGGTCTGTCCTTAACGTCCTGGTTGCCGTTCACGATCACATCGGCAATAAACCTCAGTAACCGTTCAACCTGGCCCTGACCCCCACTGGATTCAAACAATTCCGGTGTCTCGTCAATAAAACGTGTGTTGTAATCACCGGATTGAAAATTGGGGTGGGTCAACAGCTGTAATAAAAACGGCAAATTGGTCGCTACGCCGCGTACGCGGAACTCCATTAATGCCCGCCGCATCCGGTTGATGCTTTCATCGCCGTCGCTGCCACGTGCGGTGACCTTTACCAGCAGACTGTCATAGGCGCGGGAGATCCAGGCGCCGGTATAGGCGGTGCCGCCGTCAAGCCGGATTCCGGGGCCGGAGGGGCTCCGGTAGGCGATAATATTGCCGTAATCAGGGATAAAGTTGTTGTTTGGATCCTCAGCCGTAACCCGGCATTGAATGGCGGTTCCCGAGACCCTGATGGCGGATTGTGACGGGACTATTGAGCCGGACTTGCCGATCTTTTCACCCTCCGCGATCCTGATTTGCGCCTTGACGATATCAATGCCCGTTATCTCCTCGGTTACAGTATGTTCGACCTGGACCCTCGGATTGACCTCAATGAAATAGAATGCCTTATCGGCCTTGTTGTAGAGAAACTCGACGGTAGCCGCATTGTTGAGCCCTGCTTTGCGGGCCAGCTTAACCGCCGCCTTACAGATCTCCTCACGTACTTTTTGCGGTAAATAAATGGCCGGCGCGCGCTCGATGACTTTTTGATGGCGGCGTTGTAATGAACAGTCACGCTCATATAAATGAACGACGTTGCCGTAGTGATCGCCGAGGATTTGCACTTCGATATGCAGCGCATCCTCAACCAGCTTTTCGAAAAATGCTTCATCACTGCCAAAAGAGGTTTGTGCTTCCTGGCGCGCATGCTTTATCGTATCGTGTATTCCCTTGAAGTCCCTGACAACCCTCATGCCGCGACCCCCGCCGCCCCAACTGGCCTTCAACATCAAGGGGAAACCAATCCCCCCGGCAATTTGTTCCGTTTCTTTTTCGTCCCCGGGTAACGGCCCGGACGCCGGCATCACTGCTATGCCGGCCTTGACGGCCAGTTCCCGCGCCTTGACCTTGTTGCCCAGATCCCGCAGCACTCCTGCCTCCGGACCGATAAAACTGATGCCGTGCTGTTCACACAGTTCGGCGAAATCTGCATTCTCAGATAAGAAGCCATAGCCTGGATGAAGCGCGTCACACTCGGATTCCACGGCGACACGCACTATATCCGCACCGTTCAGGTACGCCTCGACCGGACCCGAGCCTATGCCTACCTGGAAAGACTGATCCGGCTTGAACCGATGCAGGGCGAGACGGTCTTCCTCAGAGAAGATACCAACCGTGCCGATACCCAGTTCTTTTGCTGCGCGTATGACCCGGATGGCGATTTCGCCCCGGTTGGCGATGAGTATCCGTTTGAAATTGTGTTTGGATTTAAGCAAGAATCAGGCATCCACGCTACTGAGAGATGCCTATCTTATCGAAGTATCAGATCAAAGCAATAACCATCTGTTACGGCAGTTTGCCTGAAGGATTGGTGCAGTCCGTGGTAAACGCCTCCTGCCATTCGCCAAGCCGTTCCTCAAAATCTTCCCAGTCGGCCAGTTCGGTCTTGTTCCTGTACATGGCAAACGGACGAAGACTTTCAAAATAATACCGCACCTGTTCATCGGTCCTGAACTTTTCCGCCTCGTAGCGGTTCCAATGGATCACCTGCTGCAGGGGCCGGCGGTACCTGGAAGACACGTCTTTTGCGGGAAAGCCGATGGGGATGGTGCCGTAAGCCCTGAGAAACGGGGGGTATCCCAATAATTCGCTCAACTCCTCGTTGGTCTGCTGCTCACCGCCACCTGACAACCAGGCCGAGGTCAATCCGTTGGCAGTGACCGCCAGTTGTATATTTTGTATTGCCGCGCCGATGGAGCAATAGAAAATATTTTCGTTGTTCTGCCGGTAATCCGCTTCGCTTTCCGGCGTCACGCCATGGGGAAAATTGATATTCCAGCGCCTGTCACCCAGCACGATGAAGATGGCCACCGTGTTATTCAGATAACTTTTGTAGACGGATGGAAATCCTTTCGCATATATTTTCAGTCGATCAGCCTGCCGGATAAACACCTCAACCACCTGATCCCGCATATCAGGGTCTTCCACAACAACAAAGTCCCAGGGTTGCACGTTTGCGCCGCTGGGCGCCCAGCGTCCGGCCTCGGCGATACGTTCGAGCACTTCACGGGAGATAAAGCGTCCTTTCTCAAACCGGCGCACGCTGCGCCGCTGTCGTATGATATTGATGAACGAATCGTAATCCGTATTATTCAGATTTTCTTCAACCATCCCAATTATACCGAACAGTTCTCCCAAACCAGCGTGGCGGTGAGGGCACATCGATAAGTATCCCCGTGAAGGTGCTGAGATCGAATAGAGTCGATACGTAATCGGTATCAGTGAAATTCTTTATCCATAAACCGAGTTCCCACTTGCCATCGCTGCTGGTGTAGTCAATCCTGGCATTCGCCACAACATAAGAACCATCGAACAGTCCGAGGTGGTCAATGCCATTCAAAGTCCGTCGGTCGACATAGTTGAAATCGACCTGGGCAACCATCGAGCCTCCAAGTATGGGCCATTCATAGCGACTCAGACCGTTAAGTGTTATATCAGGCACATTGGGCATCGGCATGTCCCGGGTTTCTCCGTCAAATGTCACATCTTTTTGTTCAGCATCCTGCAAGGAGAGACCAAGAAGGAATTCCCAACCCTCGAACGGATTGGTAATCAGTTCGATTTCAGCTCCCGTGTTCCTGGCATCAGTATTAAATACGATCAGGTTTATCCCTTGAGCGGAAAAATTTTGAAAGCCTTCATAGTCATAATGAAACACACTTGCATTCAGGCGCGCCCTGCCATCAAACAATATGGCTTTAAACCCACCTTCATAACTTTTCAACACCTCTCCGTCGAACGAGAATACTGTAGCTGCTCTTAGAGGGCGCTGCTGCTACAAACAATTCACCATCTTCACGCACTCCGGTATTCATGAAAATGTTGAAGGGATCAGGCAACGCATCCGAAGATATTCCAAACGGCTCGACTGCTGCCGACAAGTTCTCGAAACAGCCGTTTCTCGGACCGATTACCCGAACTGCTCTACCGGATTTAGGTTCGATATCGATCTTATTATTCATACAGCCCCCCATGTATGAATCATATTCTGTGCGATCATCGTGTTGTTTGTCAAAATTTGATGGTAGTGAAAATCCCATGTAGCATTGTGAAATCACTTTATATTGTCAGTGCAATCGTCGTAATTACGATTCTCTTGTGGGTGACCAAGCGCGTTCATACAGGGCAATGATGGCTGACAATCATAAGGGAGCTCAATCATCGCAACCCTGTCAGTTCCAAAAACTCACTACTTCAACGTGGTAAGCAGCGCCAGAGCGGGCGCTACGCGTATACCCTCGCGCGTTACATAATCCTTCTCTCCGAATGCTGATACCTGCCAGGCACCAGTATCCGGGAAACGCTGTTTCAGGTACCTGAGCGGCAGGCTGACTATGCGATCCGACGATTTGCATTCGACCAGCAAAATCGGCTTGCTATTTTCTACTACAACAAAATCAACCTCCCGTTTTTCAATATCGCGAAAATAGTGGAGTTCGGTCGGAAAACCTTCCGTATCTGTGCGGTAATTTGCCCACTTCAACAAGTGGGATGCGACGAGATTCTCAAACCGGAATGCCGTATCCGCTATCAATGACCAGTCATAATGATAATGTTTACGGGCCTTTTTTACCGCCTTGATCTTCAGAGAACCGAACGGCAAAACGAAGAAGATCGCATAGAGCCTCTCCAGGATATCGAGCCACTTGCTGATCGTCCTGTGGCTGATGCGCATTTGTTCGGCAAGGCCGTTAACTGAGAGTGGACTACCGGTAAGATCCGGTAACCGGGTCATCAACAACTCAATGCTGCCCAAGTCCTGTACCTGCTCCAGGTCAGTGAGTTCTTCGCGTACCAGGCGGCTGCGGTATTCATTGGACCAGCGGCGCGCCTCTGTTTCCGACCCACCAAGAAACGGTTCCGGGAAACCACCCAGGGTAAGCAACGATGCAAAATCTCCCGCTGATACCAGTTTGAGTTCAGCCGCGCTCAACGGATGAAGCCGCAGGTAGTGGTACCGTCCCTACAGGGAGTCGCCGCCGAAGCGATAATAATCGAGCCGTGCGCTGCCGCTGATGAGAATCTGTTGGCCCGCCTCGCGAGCATCATAAACCCCTTTTAAGTAGTTGCGCCAACGCCGGTACTTGTGGATTTCATCAAAGACCCAAAGCCTGGATTTGGGGAATGCTTGCCGCAAGATAAGATCACGCTGGTCGGGAACATCCCAGTTCAGGTAACCCGCCTTGGATTTCCCCAGAATCTTACGGGCAAGTGTTGTTTTCCCCACCTGACGAGGGCCGCCGACGAATACCATTTTCCGTTTCAGATCCTGGCGAACCTGGGACTCGAGATAGCGTTTCATGTCCCAACATGATTCCAGGTTTTTATATAGCTGCCAAAAAATATTGCAAGATTTTTTGATACCTGTTAAAAAATCCTGTCCGGCTTCTGGCTACAAATACCTGTCTTGCTTCAGATAGAGTTGTCAGTATGGCTGATAACCTCGTTGAACTTTCGTTGTTTTTGGACTCATAGTCGAACCTAATGTATAGTTTGTCAATAATAAGGATAACCATATTATGTTTTTAACCTTATACAAATATACTGAGGCTGAGGAAGTGCCCCCTGGCGAGGAGATACCGGACGCGGACGGGATATACGGTGGGGCTGGTGATGACGTGTTACAAGGCAGTGACGGTGATGACGCGCTATACGGCTTGGCTGGTCACGACTGGTTAGAGGGTCATACGGGAGCAGACTTATTGGATGGTGGTGATGGTACAGACACGGTAACTTATGAGTCATCAGACGAGGCGGTGACAGTGAATCTCAGGGACGGCATGGGGGAGGGAGGCCATGCCGAGGGTGATATCATTATTGGTGTTGAGAACGTGATTGGGTCTGATTACGGGGATGTGCTGTGGGGCGACTATAACTCCAACCGATTATATGGTGGTGGTGGCAACGATGAACTCTGGGGGGCTGGCTGGTGGGGTTCCGTCGACGTACTGGAGGGCGGTGCGGGCGCGGACCAACTGTACGGCTATGGTGACTACGACAGCCACACGGTCGTATCCTACGAGGGATCGGACGAAGCGGTGACGGTGAATCTCAGGGACGGCACAGGAAAGGGAGGCCACGCCGATGGCGATGTCATCATCGGCGTTAACAACATCATTGGATCTGATTACGGGGATGTGCTGGAGGGTAACGACAACAGCAACCAATTGGAGGGCGGCACTGGCGCGGACCGGCTGGACGGTGGGGGTGGCTACGATACGGTATCGTATTCGTCGTCGGACGAGGGGGTGGATGTGCGGCTTCAAAACGGCACGGGGGAGGGAGGCCATGCCGAGGGCGATGTCATTATTGATGTTGAGAACGTGATTGGGTCTGATTACGGAGATTCGCTGGAGGGTAACTACGACAGGAACCGGCTGGAAGGCGGCGCTGGTGCAGACTGGCTGTACGGCAGTTTAGGTGATGACGAGTTGGACGGGGGCGCTGGCGCGGACCGGCTGCACGGCAGTGACGGTGATGATTATTTATTGGGCTCTGACGGTGACGATTTGTTGGAAGGTGGCGCGGGAGCGGATGAATTATATGGAGGCGCCGGCATAGACACAATCTCTTATGAGACGTCGGACAGTGCAGTTTTTGTGAATCTTTTGAATCTGAATTTAGAAGGCGGCCATGCGGAAGGCGACTTCCTTAATCTTAGGGATTATTATGATGAAGTTGACATCAATATTCCAGATGTAGAGAATGTAATCGGGTCTAATAACAATGATCAGTTAATCGGAAATGCTCTCGTTAATGTTCTGCATGGGGGTGGCGGTAATGATCGATTGTATGGAGACTATGGAGATGACACCCTGAATGGAGGCTTGGGTAATGATCGGCTTTACGGAGACTACGGCGATGATAACCTGACTGCTAATAACGGTAAGGATCGTTTGTATGGTGGTTACGGTGACGACACCTTGCTCGGTGGTAACGGCAATGATCGACTTTATGGTGACCATGATGATGACTTGCTGGAAGGTGGCACAGGAGTAGACCGACTGTTCGGAGGAACGGGAGATGACATCCTGAACGGTGGCGCCGGTAACGACCGTCTGTACGGTGGTTACGATGACGACACCTTCATCTTCGATACCGGACATGGGAACGATACCATTAAAGACTTTACCGATGGTGAAGACTTAATTGACCTCACGGCCTTCGACCTGCCGGGTTTTGGTGCGCTCACCATATCACCCGTCTCGGGCGGCGTCAGGATAGACCTGTCGACTCATGGCGGTGGGACAATCCTGCTTGAGGGTTTCGATATTGCCAACCTCGATACAACAGACTTCCTGTTTTCCTGACTTGGCATCACCCGACAAACGTGTACTATAAGAACGATACACAGCAAACGCCTGCGTGACGCTGAGGCCTGATTTAATCCCACAGGGTAACTGCACACTTTCAAGTCCGGAGACTCCTGCCATTCCTGCGAAAGCAGGAATCCAGTGAAACAATGCGCCACCTTCGGCGGCACGTTATTCGACTGGATTCCGGGTCAAGCCCGGAATGACGGCGTTGTATACATGCGCCGATTGTAACCACATTTTCAGTCACGCCCGAACGGGTCAATAGAGTTTGTACTCATAGTCAGGGTCGTCGATGATCGCAAGTTCCCTGCCTGCCAGCTTAATCGCCAGTTCATCCTGCAGGTCTGTTGCGTGCTCCAGCATCAGGCTGAGTTGCTGCCTGAGTTGTTCCCGGTATTCGCCCTGGTAATAAAGGTTCGCCGTTTCTCCCGGATCGTTGACCATATCAAACAGGGCATTGCCGTAAGCCCTGGGGTCTGCCGTAAAATCGCGCAGTATCAGCTTCCATTTTTCAGAGCGCATGGCGCGCTCTTCGTACCAGGAGTTTTCAATGGCAGCTTCCGGGACATTCTGCATGAAAACAGGAGTCGGCCAGTTATCCTCACCTGAAGTCACTTCGGCAATCAGGTCTCTGCCGTGGAAAGGAGACCCTTCCCGGCCGGTAATGATTTCCATGATCCGGCTTTTTGTATTGATATTGGCTGCGGCGAGTATTGTCGGGGCAATATCCACCAGGCTGACGCCGGACTCCCAGGCCACCCCTTTGGGCAACCCCCCGGGCCAGTGCATGATCATGGGTATCCGCGCCGCCTCGTCATAAGCGATCCCCATACCACGGTAAGAACCCGGACGCTCCCGGAACGAACCGCCGTGATCCGTGGAGATGATAATCAACGTGTTGTCCAGTATCCCCTGCTCTTCCAGGGTGCGGACGATACGCCCTACGTTTTTGTCGAGACTGGTCACGGACGCATAGTAGTTTTTATGGTCGATTTCCCTGTCCTTATAGAGCTCGGCGTACTTGCGCGGCGGCTGGAACGGGGCGTGCGGGGTGTAATAGGACTGGTACAGAAAAAACGGCCGGTCTGTATTGTCCTGAATAAAACGGATACCTTCGCTGGTTTGAAGATCCTCGCGGTAAGCGGATTCATCCGGTGCACCGACCCAGTGCGGCATCAGTGAATTATAGGATTTGAACAAATCGAAAAAGCCCGGGTTGGCTGTGCCCAGGTGCCATTTCCCGATATGAGCTGTGGCGAACCCCGAATTGATTATATATTTCGGGAAGTTAATCGCCAGGCTGAAACGTTCGTCATCGAAGGGATTGGCGATTGGGTCATGGTACATGGTGGGCAGGTTGCCGGCGATACCGGGTGGGTACATGGTTTTCCACACCCCGTGGGCATGGGGGTAGAGTCCGGTCACAATCGAAGCCCGCGCCGGGCTGCATAAGGTGGACGGAGTATAGGCGTTGTCAAACCTGATGCCCTGCGCGGCAAGCCTGTCAATATTGGGTGTTGAGACGTTTTTATCCGAGTAGACACCCAACGAATCACGCCTGGCCCAGTCAAACAGGATAAGAACGATATTGGGCGGGCGCTGCTGCTCGTTAGCGTAGATCGGGTGGACGGGAGAGTCCTGTGTCCGGGCCGTCAGGATACCCGCCAGCAAAAATGTGATTATGGCGACCGGGCACAGCCGGGCAGCACCCCGTATAATATTACTCTTTCCAGGTGATATTGACATATTCAGCGGGCCGGGAAGCGGTTGAGCGCAAGGCGCGCCGCGCAGGGAATGGCGCGTCCTTGCCAAGCGGCGCAACGCCGCGGGCGACCGCTTCCCGGCCCGCCCGCAGGGAGCGACACAGTGGCGCCAATACGGCGTTGCAGCCCTTGACAAGGACTCGCCATTCTCTGCGGGCTGCGCCTTGTCTTGGCGCCACTGTGTCGCTCTGAATATGGCAATATCACCTGGAAAGAGTAATACTGTTGAATAACATTAACTGGACTCCTCTCATATATTCCCGTCCCGATATCATTGCCATGCCGGTTCGGAAATATATTGTACTATGAAGAGGAATAAGCGATGTACAATATCATCACACGATGTAAAAAGTTCGTGTCCGGGTTTGAGATCCTAAAACAAAATCACGAGATGTATTTTCGCAGAGGATATTTTTGTTGATGTGATAAAAACTGTTCTTAGTATCCTGATTTTCGGCATCATCGCACAGGCCCTTGGCAACCCCTTGACTGCCGCTGCAACACCCCCCAACATCATTTTGATCCTGGCCGACGATCTTGGCTACGGCGATGTGGGTGTCTACGGCGCAACGCTTATTGAGACACCGCATCTCGACCGGCTGGCAGGTGAGGGTGTGCGTTTTACGAATTTTTATGCAAGCGCCAACGTCTGCAGCCCGTCGCGCGCCGGGATAATGACCGGTCGCTACGCAATTCGGGACGGATTGGCCAACAAAACGATCACTGCCACAGACCAGCGTGGATTGCCTGATCGAGTGACGACGGTCGCATCAATGTTGAGAGACAACGGTTATCGAACCGGACTGGTTGGCAAGTGGCATCTCGGCCATCACTCACCGGGGCAACGCCCGAACGCACATGGTTTTGATGTCTTCTATGGATTATTGCAGCCCAACGACGCCGCCGGACTGAGCATCTACCGCAATACCGAGCCTGCGGACGAACCCGTTGATCAAAGCGCGCTGACCCGGCGTTTTACCGAAGAGGCGGTTACTTTTGTTGAACGTAATTCAGGCGCGCCGTTCTTTCTTTATATGTCACACAGCGCTCCACACATCCCCCTGGTTCCATCCCCTGCCTTTGCAAATACTTCCCAGGCGGGCGCCTACGGCGATGTGGTGCAGGAACTCGACTGGAGCGTTGGCCGGTTGCTCGACGCCGTCCGCAGCAACGGCCTGGCCGGCAACACGGTAATTGTATTTACCAGCGATAACGGCCCGTTTCCGGAAGGCAGCAGCGGCGGCCTGCGCGGCGGAAAGGGCGCCGCTTGGGATGGCGGCTACCGCGTGCCGCTTATCGTGCGCTGGCCGGGACACATCGCGCCGGGGAGCACGGCGACGGCCATGGCCATGAATATCGATTTTTTGCCGACATTTGCGGCAATTGCCGGGCTACCGTTAGCGTCGTCGCAACAACTCGACGGCCAAAATATTCTGCCGTTACTGACCGGTGGCCCGGATCAGTCGCCCCATGAAGTATTGTATTTCTTCAATAATGAACGCATCGCCGCATTACGTACCCAGCGCTGGCGGTTGGTGTTGAGTGACTACCCACCGTGGCGCGATGCGAAACCCATTTTATTTGAATCGACGAAGAATCGGTCCGTACTGATGTTCGACATGGAGAGCGATCCCCGCGAGCAGTACGACATGTCCCGCGAACATGCGGACGCCAGACAACAACTCCTCGCCTACCTGGCGCACGGGCGCGAGACACTCGAAGCCCGGTCGACCCTCAGCGACGAAGATATGTATGAAGGCGTCAACAAAAACTGACAGGAAAGTCTGGCGTTTACGGGTCGTCAGCCTGGTATGCCTTTTTTGTACCGCATTCGCTACGCTTGCAACTGAACGGTTGCCGAATATTATTATCGTGCTGGCAGACGACCTGGGTTATGGCGACCTGGGGGTGTATGGTTCCACCTTGCTTGAAACGCCGCGGCTCGATGCGATGGCGCGGCAAGGTGTGAAGCTGACGGACTTTTATGCCAGCGCCTCGAACTGCACACCGAGCCGAGCAAGCCTGTTGACCGGTCGCTATGCCATTCGCAGCGGACTGGCCCACCAGGTGATCTTCGTCCACGACAAGCACGGCCTGCCCCGGGAGGAATTCACCATTGCCGAAATGTTGAAACCGTTAGGTTACCGCTCTGCAGTCATCGGTAAATGGCATCTTGGCCACACGCCTGAGCACTGGCCCACTACGCAAGGCTTCGACTACTACTACGGATTGCCCTATAGCAACAACCAAACCCCGTTGGCCCTATATCGCGACAGCGCGAAGATTGAGGAGCCCGTCCGGCAGGCGACGCTCACGGAACGGTACACCGCCGAGGCTATCCGTTTTATCGAACAGAATCAGGAACAACCCTTCTTTGTTTATCTCTCGCATACGGCGCCACACGTCCCGCTGCACGTGTCCGAGGCTTTCGCCGGTAAATCCCGCGGCGGTTTGTACGGCGACGCCGTAGAGTCCCTGGACTGGAGCATGGGGGAGTTGCTTGATGCATTGATGCGGCTTGGGTTGGATAAAGAAACACTGGTGATCTTCACCAGCGACAATGGTCCTTATCCACAAGGAAGTTCGGGAGGCTTGCGCGGCGGCAAAGGCACACCATGGGAAGGCGGGTACCGGGTACCGTTTATCGCGCGTTGGCCCGGAACCATTCCCGCCGGCGCCATCTCAAACGGCATTGCGATGAACATAGATTTCCTGCCGACGCTGCAGGCCATAACCGGAGCTGAATTGCCTCCGGGGATCGAACTGGATGGTAAAAACATCGAAGGGCTACTCCAGGGAAGCGCCAGTTCGCCCCATGAGGCCTTGTATTACTTCAGTGACGAACGCATTGCCGCGGTGCGTACCCAGAACTGGAAAATGCTGGTGCAGGCGCGTTATCGCGGCATCGACCGCCGCTTACCGGAGCACGGCGTCTTATTATTGTTCGATATGCAGAAAGATCCAATGGAACGTTACAGCATGGCAGCGCACCGACCTGACAAATGGCGGGAACTGCGGACACACCTGGAACTTGGCCAACGCGAACTTGAAGCGCTGGCGCGGTATCTCACAGAGTGATTGTCTGCTATGTCCATATAAAAATGTATTCTAAGGTTGAAAAAAGGTAACGTACGAACGTATTAATAAATATAATCAATCAGTTATGCAGGTCAGACCCGAAACAGGGAGAGGCAACACATGAGAGTGAAGTTCAGGAAAGCAGCAGCGACCAGCCGGAAGACCTCAGAATTATAGCGCAAGAGCGAATACAGAGCATGAACAGACCTTTGAGACAAAACAGCACAGCGATAAGATGAACCATTCCGACCTCAACTGGATAACAAACTTCATCTGGGGTATCGCCGATGACGTGTTGCGGGATATCTATGTGCGCGGCAAATACCGGGATGTTATTCTGCCCATGACAGTCCTGCGACGCCTTGATGCGGTACTTGAACCGACCAAAAAGACCGTGCTTGAAATGAAAGCCGTGCTTGATAAGGCTGAGATCAACGAGCAGGACTTGGCTTTACGCCAAGCAGCAGCCCAGGCCTTCTACAACACGTCGGAATTCACCATGCGCGACCTGAAGACGCGTACCAGACAGCAGCAACTAAAGGCTGATTTCGAGGCATACCTGGATGGTTTCTCGCCTAACGTACAGGACATCATCGACAACTTCGAGTTTCGCAATCAGATTTCACGCCTGTCCAAAGCTGATGCACTGGGTGCTCTGGTAGAGAGGTTAACTTCACCTGATATCAACTTAAGTCCTGAACCGGTTAAAAACAGTGATGGTTCAATCAAGCATCCCGGTCTGGATAACCACGCCATGGGCACAATCTTCGAAGAGTTGGTGCGGCGCTTCAACGAAGAGAACAATGAGGAAGCCGGCGAACACTGGACTCCCCGCGACGCAGTCAAACTCATGGCGCGGTTAATCTTCCTGCCGGTAGCCGATGAGATCGAATCCGGTACTTACCTGCTGTATGACGGCGCTTGCGGGACAGGCGGCATGTTGACAGTAGCCGAGGAAACATTGCAGGAGTTGGCCCATGAACACGGCAAACAGGTTTCCACCCACCTCTACGGCCAGGAAATCAATGCCGAAACCTATGCTATCTGCAAGGCCGACCTGTTACTCAAAGGAAAGGGAGAAGCGGCGGATAACGTCATCGGCGGCCCCGAGTATTCAACCCTGTCCAATGATGCCTTCCCATCCCACGAGTTCGATTTCATGCTTTCCAATCCGCCTTACGGCAAAAGCTGGAAGAGCGACATGGAGCGTATGGGCGGCAAAAAAGGCATAACAGACTCGCGCTTCAACATTGAACATACCAACGGCTCTGATCGAACAGGTGTCCCAGCACCACTGAGTCTGGTTACCCGCTCCAGTGACGGGCAGATGCTGTTCCTCGCCAATATGGTGAGCAAGATGAAGCAAAATACCAAGCTGGGCAGCCGCATTGCCGAGGTTCACAACGGCAGTTCGCTATTCACGGGCGACGCCGGACAGGGTGAGAGCAACATCCGCCGCCTGATCATCGAAAACGACTGGCTTGAAGCCATCGTCGCGCTCCCACTCAACATGTTTTACAATACGGGCATTGCCACTTATATCTGGGTGCTGACAAACCGTAAACCCGCGCACCGCCAGGGCATGGTGCAACTCATAGACTCCACCACGTGGCAGCGCCCGCTGCGCAAGAACCTGGGCAAGAAAAACTGCGAACTGTCGGATGAGCATATCCGGCGTATCTGCGACGCGTTCCTGGCCTTTGAGGAAACGGAACACTCAAAGATTTTCGACAATGCTGCCTTCGGTTACCGGAAAGTGACGGTCGAGCGACCGTTGCGATTGCAGGGTATTGACTCCGACCGCGCCTGGAAGCCCGCAGAGATTAAGCGACTCAAGGAAATTCACGAGATTGACGCAAGCTCACCGCCCGTTATCAGGAAAGTTCACAAGAAGGGGGTCGAACCCGCCCCCTTGTCCGGCCTTTTTGAGGTTGTCTTTGCCGGCAAGCCGGCCGTGGTGGAGTACGAACCGGATACCAGCCTGCGCGACACCGAACAAATTCCACTATTGGAAGAAGGCGGCATTGAGGCATTCCTCAAACGCGAAGTGCTGCCCTACGCGCCTGACGCCTGGTATGCCCGGGAAAGCGTCAGGGTCGGCTATGAAATCAGCTTCACCCGCCACTTCTACCAACCTCAACCCATGCGAACGCTGGAAGAAATCCGCGCCGACATCCTGGCATTGGAGAAGGAGACGGAAGGGCTGCTCAGTGAGATCATCGGCGGGTAGAAGGGGGATACTGTTATTAGTAACGTTTAATAAGAACGAAGTTTGCTTCCATATTAAACATAGTCTTTAACAAGACCGCGATTAATGTGTCAAGGCTCCTATCTTTCCATTCTCAACGAAGGAACGGGGGCGTCGTGATGTTTGGTATTTCCTGCCACATCCTGGAAAAATTGTGACATTATGGTCTATAATATTAATTAACAATACCTCCCACGCCTCTCGTAAGATCGGCGCACCATGGGAGGTTGCTTATTTAAGGGGTATGGAAAATGCGTTTTGATAAGCCCCCTGAGACGATTGATCAGCAGATCGATCGGCTTGTTCGGCGTGGCATGGAAGTCTCGGACCGTGACTACGCACACAATCGTCTCCATCACCTTAACTATTATCGCCTGCGCGGATACTGGATACCATTCCAGGCCGGTCCACCCGACGACAGGAATCATCATTTCCGTGAGGGAACAACCTTTGAGCGGGTAGTGGATCTCTATGTCTTTGACTGCCAAATGTTTGTGGACGAGAGCATCATTGAGGGATAGAGCATGAGACCAGTGCGGTTTGTAAAAGAATTGACTGAACTGCATTTTGAGAATACGTTTAACCCGTATTCTGATCGATGCGCTGTCCACGACCTGGATGACGCGCCGCGCTGCCGGTCAAAGGCGTTACAGTCTATGCTTGAGGCAGCAACAGAACAGGAAATTGATTCCTTGTGGATTGGACGCGATCTTGGTTATCGCGGCGGCAGGAGGACAGGGCTTGCCTTGACAGACGACGTACATGTTCAAGCTCACGCCGAACGCTGGGAGTTGTCGGTTGAGCGGTCAACGAAGGGCGAAGTAGTCGCTGAACAAACTGCGACTGTAGTCTGGCGCGTCCTCTCACAAATCAAGGTGTCTGTTTTTCTCTGGAATGTCTTCCCTTTACACCCCCACGAACCCGGTGACCCTTTTAGCAATCGATCTCATAATGCTCGCGAACGCAGGGCCGGTGAGGAATTTCTCCATCAACTCATCCTGCTCCTGAAGCCCTCCCGGCTGGTTGCAATCGGAAATGATGCGGAGCGAACAGCGCGTCGTTTAAGTGACCGACACAGAGTCATTCAAGTACGGCACCCCAGCTATGGTGGACAGACACAATTTTTAGCGCAAATGGGTGAATTGTACGATCTGTGAAGCTGACGATGAATGAGACACTTTCCCTGAACACCAAGGCAATTCTGCTGTTGACCGCGCCCTTGATCATTGGTCGCGGCAAAGGCAAAGAACCCAGCGTTCTGCTTAAGCCGGGGGAATACACGAAACTCGCTGACTATCTCCAGGACAGGAGCAGACAACCCGCCGATTTACTGGGGCCGGACGTAGATCAAATCCTCACAGATTGCCACCGTATAGCTGACAAGGACCGGCTCAGGCGTCTGCTGGCTCGAGGGTTTCTGTTAAGTCAGGCAATCGAACGCTGGCACACAAGGACAATCTGGGTGGTAAGTCGCGCCGATGACGGTTATCCACAAAGGCTGAAAGCGCGGCTTAAGAAGAACTCACCGAACCTGTTGTATGGTTGCGGAGACCGGGATATCCTTAATAGTGGCGGGTTGGCGGTGGTCGGTTCACGCAACGTGAATAGTTCACTACTTGAGTACACTCAGCAAGTCGGACGATTAACGGCAAAGTCTGGCCGGACTGTAGTCTCCGGTGGGGCAAGGGGTATTGACCAAGCGGCCATGTCTGGCGCATCAGAGGCGGGAGGCAGAGTCACGGGCGTTCTCGCGGACAGCCTCGAAAAAACGGTGATGAAACGTGACAATCGAAATCGACTACTGGAAGGCCGGCTCGTCCTGGTCTCCCCCTACGACCCAAACGCGGGCTTCAACACCGGCCACGCAATGCAACGCAACAAACTGATCTATGCTTTGGCAGACGCGGCCTTGGTAGTGAACGCGGAGATAAACAAGGGCGGAACCTGGGCCGGGGCAACAGAACAATTGGAAAAGCTGCATCTGGTGCCGGTTTTTGTACGTTCAAACGGCGGATTCTCCAACAGTCTGGATGCGCTTAAAAACAAGGACGCCATGCCATGGCCGAATCCAACAGATGCAAACGATCTTAACGCTGTTTTTCAGTCTGGCGCTTCCAGGACTCCAACCCCTCCGACCCAAAGTAATTTACCTTTCGATGCTCAGCAGGAACCCGTGAAGCCTAAGCATGTATGACATACAAGGAACTTACTTATCGAAACTTTGGCTCCCACGAAGCCACCATGCTTTCCTCTTCTAATACATCCTCGTAGTCACCATAAAATGTCAGAAGAGTTAAGGTTTTTTCATAGTCTCCCAGATGTATGACATCTTCTTTGCCTTCCAGGTGCGTATTTCACAGCAAAGCTGCCACCCATTACACGGCAAAGCTGCCACCCCCAAGGAGGTAGATAACCGGCGCGTTTGACGTGGATAACCAAGGGTATCCTGTGTCCTTATTTCTACTGAAAGGAGGAGACACAGATGCCTGCAAAGAGGTTGTCCATGAGAAAGATAAAAGACGTATTACGCCTGTGCTGGAGCCAGGGCCTGAGCAAACGCCAGACAGCCAGGAGTTGTGGCATTTCCCGTCCGGCGGTGGATGAGTACCTGCGCCGGGCCGAGGCGGCCGGGCTGGGTTGGCCGCTGCCTGCGGCGCTGGATGACGGGGCGCTGGAGCGTCTGCTGTTTCCGCCCGCCCCAGCTGTACCCGCCGCGGCCCGCGGCGTGCCCGATTGGTCACACATTCATCGGGAGTTGAAACGCCCGGGCGTCACCTTGCAGTTGTTATGGCATGAGTATCGCCAGACTCACCCGCAAGGCTATCAGTACACCTGGTTCTGCCAGCATTATCGGACGTGGCGTGGCAAGCTGGATCTGGTCATGCGCCAGGAGCACCGGGCCGGTGAGAAGCTGTTCGTGGATTATGCCGGTATGCGTGCTCAGGTCATCAACCCGGCAACCGGGGAAGTCCGTGAGGCAGAGGTGTTTGTGGCAGCGCTGGGCGCGTCGAACTACACCTATGCCGAGGCCACCTGGACCCAGGGCCTGGAAGATTGGATCGGCGCCCACGTGCGCTGTTTTACCTACCTGGGCGGTGTGCCTGAAGTGGTGGTGCCGGATAATTTACGCGCCGGGGTCAGCAAGGCGCATCGCTATGAGCCGGACATCAACCCCACCTGCCAGGACCTGGCCACCCATTACGGGGTCGCCATTGTCCCGGCACGGGTGCGTCGTCCCCGTGACAAAGCGAAAGCCGAGGTCGCGGTACAGGTGGTAGAGCGCTGGATCCTCGCCGCCCTGCGCCAGCGTCAGTGCTTCTCCCTGGCAGAGTTGAACCGCGCCATCCGGGCGTTGCTGGAGACGCTCAACAACCGGCCCTTCAAGAAACTGCCGGGCACCCGGCGCGCGCTGTTTGAGCAACTGGATAAACCGGCCCTGCGCCCCCTGCCCGTCGAAGCGTACGAATACGCCGAGTGGAAGCAGGCGCGGGTCCATATCGACTATCACATCGAGGTCCATGGCCATTACTACTCCGTGCCCCACGCGCTCATCAAAAAACAACTGGACGTGCGCATCACCGCCAACACCATTGAATGCTTTCATCGCGGCCAGCGCATCGCCAGCCATCGACGCTCGTATCATAAGGCACGTCATACCACCGTCCCGGCCCACATGCCCGAGGCGCACCGCCAGGCCGGCGAGTGGTCCCCGCAACGCCTGGGCCGCTGGGCCGCGCAGGTCGGGCCGGCCACAGAAACCCTTATCCTCCGTGTCCTGTCTGCCCGCAAGCACCCCCAGCAGGCCTACCGCAGTTGCTTAGGGATCCTGCGCCTGGCTAAAACCTACGGCGACGACCGGCTGGAGGCCGCCTGCCAACGCGCCCTCACCCTGGGCAGCCACAGTTACAAAAGTATCGAATCCATCCTCCGCCACGGCCTGGACCGGCAACCCCTCGCCGAGCAGACCGAGGCGGCCTTACCTGATGACCACGACAATATCCGTGGCCCATCCTACTACCACTGACCCACGACAGGAGACTGCTATGTTGATACATCCCACCCTGGACAAACTCCAGACCTTGAAATGCACCGGTATGGCTGCCGCCCTCACCGAGCAGATGTCCGTGCCCGATATCGATACCCTCAGCTTCGAGGAACGCCTCGGCCTGCTCGTCGACCGGGAGATAACCGAACGGGACAACCGACGCCTGTCCAACCGGCTGCGATGCGCCCGCCTCAAACACAATGCCACCCTGGAGGATATCGACTATCGCCACCCGCGCGGACTGGATAAATCCCTGATGCAATCACTGGCCACCTGCCAGTGGGTCCGCGAACACCTCAATATCCTCATCACCGGCCCCACCGGCGTCGGCAAAACCTGGCTCGCCTGTGCCCTGGCACACAACGCCTGCCGGCACGGCTACACCGCCCTCTACCTGCGCCTGCCCAGACTCCTCCAGGACCTGTCCATCGCCAAGGGCGATGGACGCTATCCCAAGCTCCTCACCACCCTGGCAAAAACCCAGGCCCTCATCCTCGATGACTGGGGCCTGGTCAAATTGAACGCAGAGCAGCGCCGTGACCTGCTGGAAATCCTGGAAGACCGCCACGGCGCACGCTCCACCCTCGCTACCAGTCAATTACCGGCCGAAAAATGGCATCACAGCATCGGCGACCCCACCCTCGCCGATGCCATCCTTGACCGCCTGGTGCATAATGCTTACAAAATACAACTCAAGGGTGAATCCATGCGAAAACAGAAAAAAACATTGACGACGATGACCCCAACAGAGTCATAATGACCAACACCCACGTCATCACGCGCCTGGGGGTGGCAGCTTTGCTGCGTTCCGGGTGGCAGCCTTCACGTGAAACGGGTGGCAGGATTCAGTGAAATACGCATTCCAGGTCAAAATCGCTTTCAAACCAATCATCAATGTTTGTATCAGCCTCTCCTTCACGCAAAGAGACTTCATCACGATTGATTTCAGAAGTTAATGAAGTGTCCGGTAATGGTGAATTTTTCCTTGGGTAGTCCAGTCTGAATCTATGCATCTCACTGGAAAAAAAAGCATATAGTATTCTGTCCTTCTCACTTACTACAACTACCGATACGGAATCCGTTTTCTCAACGTAGCGTATTGCTGTCGCAGTCAAAGAGGTTTGACACTTATCAGCAAGGTTTTTTATCGCGTTCATGCCATCTTCATTGGTAGCCAACGCCTTGGTAAACAGGGTATCCGGCATAAGTAATTGAGCAGCAAAATAATCAGCTTCTCTCTCATATTTATCTCCGTGGAATCCCGCTTTCGAGTAATGAATATGGCCATCTTTCAATTGCAAATGGTCCATGTGCCCGCCCAGTACGTAATGTCCGATTTCATGTGCTACGGTAAATCTTTGGTAACCGATGTTAGGAATATTGGTAGCGTATAAAATACCGAAATTATTGCCGCTTCTGACCAGCGCCCCGGATATTCCGCCTTTCTGGTTCGAGGGTTTGGGATGAGTTTGGATATCAAGTTTATGCGCAATCTCGAAAGGGTTTACCGGCAGTTCTGTTATTCCAAACCGGGTAATTAATTCTTTTGCCTTGGCCCGAATAACAGGATAATTATTTGTTTTCGTCATTCTGCGTTCCTGAATGCCGATTCCTCAGCATTTCCATAAAATCCTGGGTCAGCTTTCTGTCTTCATCATTCATTTCCTGGAAGCCGCGATAGAGGGGGTCGGCATCTGCAAGTCCTTCCGTCTCATCAATTCTACCAAGAAGAAAATCTATAGTGACGCCCAGCGCTTCTGCAAGGCGGTGTAGGGTTTCAAAAGAAGGTTTTCGTTCTCCTGCCTCAAAATGGGAAATTGCCGAGGGAGGAATGCCCGCGTTCCTGGCTAGATCTGCCTGCTTTAACCCCCTGATTTGTCGAGACTTTATCAATCTCTGTGCAAAATTTTTGTCTATTTCATTGCTCATTGAGAATATTTTTGTTGCGTTTTGAGAATTTAATGATATTATGTGATTGTTCACTGTCTCATCAGAGATTATAGAGGCAACAAAATTTATTACAACCTGCTATTATGGAGATCATGAAAATGAACGTTCAAATCAACGGTCAAGAACAACAGGTTCACGCAGGACTTGTTTCTGTCGCAACACTTTATGAAATCGCCGATTGCGGTGAAAATCGGATTTTTTTGAACCGGGAAGACGGTATAGATATCCCTCTCTTGCCCGAGGAATACCTGCTTATCCATGGCGGGGAAAAGTTCGTGACTGGGGAAAGTTCTATCGAAGATAACCCGCGATTGCGTAATGGCGTGCAGCCGGAGTTTAATGGTTCTCACGATTTAGAGTTATCAACTGCAAAAATCAGTGGCAAAGCTCTTAAAGAACGAGATGACAAATTTCCCGATGGACGGTTGTTTGCTGATATAAAAGACAGTGTTGACGTGGAGATTCCGGACGACATGATCATTGTTATCCAGGATAAGGATTCATACTTCGTCATTCCCCCTGCCGACGATGATGACGACTCAATTGATATCGAAAAATGCGGAAAACACAATCGCCGCCCACCCAAAGTAAGAAAATATCGCATCCGTATTGATGGTGAAAAACACACCGTGGACTCCGCAGAAATCACCGGGGTCAACATTTTAGCGTTAGTTGAAAAAAGTTTCGGCGAGTGGTCTCTTAATCAGAAGTTGTGTGGTGGTAAAAGAGAAAGAATCGAGGCTAATACGAAGGTTGATTTGGCGCAGCCAGGTATTGAACGCTTTGAAACTGTCCGGCGACAAGCGCAACAAGGTGATGTCGGCCCTTATGAATTACTGCCGGAAGATACTGAATATCTGGAAGCAAATTATTTCTCCAAGTGGGAGAAAATAACAGAGGGTAACGGGAAACACGGCTTGCTTATCAGGGTATTTCCTGTTCCAGACGGCTACACTATGGCGCAGGCCACATTGATGGTGCTCATTCCAAGTGGTTATCCCGGTTCGGCGTTAGACATGTTTTATTTTGATCCGCCACTCCACAAATCGAATGGCGCAACAATTAACGCACTGGCTTCTGAAGACCATTTCGGTCGGACCTGGCAACGCTGGTCCCGGCATTATGAATGGAAACCGGGCGAAGATTGCCTTTGGAAACATATTGAGCACATTAGAAACGAGATAGAAAACGAGGTAAAGTGATGAAACCCGTCTCACTGGTGATGACTGAACGTCGCCATGAGACGGTTTTCGAATATCTTTTCCCGGGTGATGGGCTGGAAGCAGCCGCTGTTTTGCTCTGCAACCAGGGGTCAGGGAAGCACCGCCAGCGCCTCATCGTTTCGGAAATTTTGTGTCTGCCCCACAATCGGTCACAAAGAAAGGACAGGTTTATATCGTGGCCTTTTGAAGATTACCTGACACCGGAAAAGATCAGTGATATTGATCGACGCGGTCAGTCCGTAGTAACCATTCATTCTCACCCAAATGGATATGAAATGTTTTCAGAGATTGACGACCAAAACGACCGGGAGTTATTTGCGTCAGTTTGCAACTGGTTCGACGATGATCGCCTGAACGGGTCAGCTATAATGATGCCCGATGGCACAATCCGGGCGCGAATAGTGGATGTCAATGGAAAGTTTTTCGAATTGGCGTCTGTTTCTGTGGTCGGTAACACCATTCGTATCTGGAAGCAGGGGGGAAAAAGAAAAACATCGGCATATCAAAGAAAATTGTCGCAGACTTTCGGCAGCAAAACTTTGAATTTACTGCGTTCCTTGAAGGTGGGAGTCGTCGGATGTTCCGGAACCGGGAGTATCATCATTGAGTTGTTGACGCGTAATTGTGTGGGAGAGTTGGTCATTGCGGACAGTGATACGCTGGAAGAAAAAAACCTGAATCGAATTGTCAACAGTACTACGGAGGGCGCCAAAAAGCGACAACCCAAGGTTTCAGCCCTCAAACAAGCAATTCAGAAAATCGGAATGGGAACCGATGTAGATACCTACCAGGCTTTAACAGATTCACCTGATGTTGTTGCAGCATTGATAGATTGCGATGTCATTTTCGGTTGTGTGGATTCAGCCTTTGGCAGGTACCACCTGGATTGTCTGGCGAGCGCTTACCTGATTCCGTATTTCGACGTTGGGGTACACCTTGAGGCCGATGGCACAGGGGACATTACAAGCGCCGATGCGGTCTCGCACTTCATCCATCCGGAAGGCGATAGCTTACTATCACGCGGTGCATATACTATGGAGCAGGTCACAGCCGAAAACTGGCAGAGAAACGCTCCGGAGCACTACCAGGGGCAGCAGGCAGCCGGATACCTGGCAGCGGTGGGCGAAGAACAGCCCGCCGTAATGTCGATTAATATGCAGGCAGCCTGCATGGCGTTTAATGATTTTCTGGCCCGAATTCATACCTACCGTTTTGACGACAATCATGAGTTCGGTACCCAGCGGTTTCGCCTGGTGCATGGATGTTATGAAAAAGACACGGACACAGGCAAGCCGCATTCATTGTTGAAACGATATGCAGGAACAGGTGACAAGAGCTTGCTCGTAAAAAACAATATCAACAATGATTAGATGGTTATTCAATTTATGGGCGCGATTTCATCCTTATCGTACTGAGTGGGTAGAAGATCTGCCTGAGAATCCCGCTAAAAACACAGTGTATATCGTTGGTGGACGTGAATATCCGTTCTATGCGGCCATTGTTTGTCCCCGTCAGGCTTGCCAGCAGGTTGTACACCTGGACGTATCACCTGACGTGCGCAAAAAATGGCGTATAACAGAGCACCCGGACGGCCTCATATCCTTATCGCCATCAGTGCATGTCACTGGCTTGGCTTGCCGGTGTCATTACTGGCTGAGGCATGGGCACATTGTATGGAGTGAGGCGCCACCAATTTTTGTACCGGAGACAAACAGACATGATCCGCAAAGTCAAGATTCGTAGCATCAAGAAATTCGATCAAGTGGAATTCGAAATTCCTCATCATCTCGTCATTGCGGGACCGAACAATTCCGGCAAAACCACAGTGTTGCAAGCCATTGCAGCCTGTTCGGAAATTGCTTCTCAATGGAGCCAGAAAAGCCCGGATCTGGCGCGAGAGCAGGACGAGAATTACCCAAAAATCAACCTCAACATAGAAAAATTCTATTCAGTACCCCTGGCTGATTTCGATTATCTTTGGAAAGATAAGGACGTAACATCTCCCGCATCTATCTGGGTACATACCGACCACTGGAAAATAGGTTTCGAAATTTTATACGCGGAAAGAGAATTAGTTGTCGCACGTCCTGCAAAAGAGGTCCAAGAGGAGGATTTGGAGAAATATATTGATAATCCCCTCATACCTGTTTACATACCACCCTTTTCTCAACTGGACAGGAGTGAACCCCTGTTTGGTCCCGGCGTAGTCCCAGCGCGACTGGCAGGAGGGCGTGGGGGTAGCGTATTACGCAACCTGCTTCTTGCCGTCAGTCAGGACATAAAAAAATGGGAAAAATTACAAAAAGTCGTCAGGTCTTTTTTCGGTTACGAGCTATCAATTCCCAGCGCTGGTGCAGAAATACTCGCGCGTTACCGACATTCAGAAGAAGATCAACTGTATGAACTGAATAGCGCGGCAAGCGGTTTTCTGCAAGTTTTGATGGTTTACGCCAGCTTATTGCACGAAGATGTGTCTGTAGTTCTTATCGACGAACCGGATGCACATTTGCATATTCTGTTGCAGCAGAAAATATATCAGGATTTGCGCGAATATGCCCTCCAGAAAGGGTCACAATTGATTATTGCGACGCACTCAGAGCAGATTATCAATGCTGCCGATAAAGAAAGCCTGTGCGTGTTGACAAGTATCGGCGAATTGCGGAAAGTGAGTAGCCAGCAAGCGATAGGGACTTTACGCCTGTTGGAGAACACGGAAATGATGCTTGCCCTGACTGAACCCGGCATTTTATACGTGGAAGGAAAAACAGACATTGACATACTCAGGGAGTGGGCGCGGATACTGGGGCATCCCTTGTTGTCATTCCTGGAAAGACCCTTCTGGCGTTGGACCGCAGAAGAGGGGGGCAAGAACGGGTTCCCATTAAGTCATTTCAGTTCCATGCGTTTGGTCGGTCCAGATTTTCGAGGAGTGGAGTTACGGGATGGCGACCAGGACGCTAGGGGCGGTTCGCTCCCTGACGGCATGAAAAGTCTGTGTTGGCAGCGTTATGAAATCGAAAACTATCTTATCCACCCTAAGGCCATTATTTGTTTTGTAGAAAAAAATAAGGGAACAAACGTAGCGTGCGAAGTAGATGATTATATGAAAAAGGAGCTGCCCTTGACGGTATATAATGATCCATTTAAAACCACTGCCTTTCTGCGGGATACCAAGGGAAAAAAATTGCTCTCCAATCTTATGCAAGAGGCAGAAATTAACATTAAAAAAAGTGATTATCACCAAATTGCGGCAGAGATGAAAGAAGAGGAAATACATCCTGAGGTGGTCGAAAAATTGGACGCTATTGCCGAGCATTTTAACATTCAGCCCTGATCCGTTGATTAAACCTGAATAAATGAACGACAACCTGTCAGATGCCCAAGACCTGAAAGAATCGCTTCGATTGAAGTTATCCGAACCGGCAATTCAGGAGGATAACCCGTGGGCAGATGACGCACTGAAACGATCTGATGTCGCTGAAAAACTGACGAAACTTATCAGCGGGCAATCTGACCCATTCGTTATCAGCCTGCACGGACATTGGGGAACGGGCAAGACGTTCCTGCTTAAACGATGGCAAAAGCAGTTGGAAAAAGGCGGCTTTCGGGCTATCTATTTCAACGCCTGGGAAGATGATTTCTGCGATGACCCATTCGTTGCAATTATTGGCCAACTGTCCGATTTTATAAAACAAAAAGGGATTGAAGGGTTAGACGATAAAATCAAGGAGGCCACAAAATCTCTGCTAATTCAAGGCGCTCTGAGTATCTTGCATAAGGTCAGCGGTCTGAACATCGACGAAATTCTGGAACAATTCGCAGACAAGACTTTGGATGAGTATTCACAGCAAAGAGAAAAAAAGACTGAACTCAAAACAGCATTGCAAGAATTATCGGGACAGGTAAAGGCAGACACCAAACATCCCCTGGTTTTCATCATTGATGAACTGGACCGGTGCCGCCCGACCTTCGCCATCGAATTGCTTGAACGAGTCAAACATATCTTTGATATTCCTGATATGGTTTTTGTATTCGGGATCAACCGCGACGAGTTGCGTTCGTCCATCGGGTCAGTCTATGGCGAAATCGACGCGGACACCTACCTCCGACGTTTCTTTGACATGGAGTTTTTGCTGCCGGACATAGACTCAAAAGCCTTCTACGAATATCTGATTAAACGATACCAACTGGAACATCTCTATATCAGTCTGTGTAGAAGTACAGAACCCGGGCCTTATTACCATGGCTTTGAAGAATTCAACAGATTCTTCCAAGCGTTATGCGGTTATTTCGGTTTATCACTCCGCGATATTGATTACTGTGTACGGATGATTGTTTTTATCGGAAAAAACGCTACGACACATTCTCCTATGACTCAACTACTTCACCCGCTGTTGATAATCCTGCGCTTGAAGAACAAAACTCTTTATCAGGAATACATCAGAGGTGACCGGACCGGCAGTGAGGTAATGAACTATATTGACGAATTGGCTTTCCTTGAAAACCGGCTTCGAGAGTCAGAACCCATTTTCAACGAATTAGAAATCCGTTTATATCTAGCAGATAGGGCAACACATGAAAATAGTAGTAGATCTCTGGATGAATTAGAACGCTTACATGACAACTTAAAAAATGAACAGAAAACACCCCACACGCCTTACCTGTCTGAACGGACCCAAAAATCAGACATACAAAGAATAAACACCCTGTCCTCTTTTCCCAGCGAATATCCCGGGCATGACTTCTATGTTAATGATTTTTCAAAAGACACTATTACTCGTCTTTCCGGGTTGATCGAGTTATCCCAATCATTCATGCGGGATTGAAATCGTTGAAACCTACACCCTACCCTGCGTATAAACCTTCCAGCGTTGAATGGCTGGGTGACATACCAGCACATTGGGAGCTGTTACCTGGTAGAGCCTGTTATTACGAAAAAAAATCACCAAATACCGGTATGCAAGAAACAACGATTCTTTCCTTGAGCTATGGACAAATCGTAATCAAACCGGTTGAGCAACATCACGGACTAGTTCCTGCTTCTTTTGAAACATACCAAGTGATTGAACCGGGCGATATAATTATTCGGCCGACAGATTTACAGAATGACTGGACTAGCCTTCGTTTTGGCCTGAGTCGTCATCATGGGGCTATCACCTCAGCTTATATGTGTTTCCACACAAGAGGAATAATATCGCGTGAATATGGACACCTATTGCTCCATACCTATGATCTCAAGAAAATATTCTATGGCTTGGGTTCAGGTCTACGGCAGAATCTGAATTGGCGCGATTTCCAGTATCTACCTTGTCTTGTTCCACCCCTCCCCGAACAAAACGCTATTGTTCGTTATCTCAAGCATGCTACCGAACACATCCGCAGCCACATCAACGCCAAAGAGCAGCTCATCAACCTACTAGAGGAGCAACGACAGGTCGTCATCCATCGTGCAGTAACCCGGGGGCTCGACCCAAATGTTCGCCTCAATCCCTCCGGGGTCGAGTGGCTCGGCGATGTGCCGGCGCATTGGGAGGTGATTGCGCTACGTTATCTGGCAACGAAGTTCGGTAGCGGCGTTACTCCTCGTGGTGGAGCAACCATATATCAAAATACTGGAATTCCATTCCTCCGAAGTCAGAATGTCTATTTTGACGGACTTCGCCTTGAAGATGTTGCTCGAATAACACCGAGGCTTCATCAAACACTCTCAAATACGCATGTGAAATCGGATGATGTTCTACTGAATATAACTGGGGCTTCTATTGGGCGTGTCTGTTCTGTTCCCAGCGATTTTGGAGAAGGCAATGTGAGTCAACACGTTTGCATCATCAGACCCAAGAAGAATCGTCTGCTGTCTGGCTTTTTGGCATCATACTTGTCTACCACCTTTATGCAACGCGAGATACATTTTGAACAAAATGGAGCATCCCGTGAAGGACTTACATTGGACTCAATTCGCAACTTTAAGATTGTTTTGCCTGATATTTCAGAACAGCAACGTATTCTTACTGAAACTTGGGCTCAGACGGAACAACTCATAGCTGCTGTCAGCGCTACCCAACGCCAAATCGAATTCTTGCAAGAATACCGCACCCGCCTGATTGCCGACGTAGTTACCGGTAAACTTGACGTGCGTGAGGCGGCATTTAAACTACCGGAAGCCCATGACGAGTTGAGTATCGCCGACAAACCGGAACTACAATCGGGCTGAACAGCATAATGGCTACTCCGTACAAACCCGCAGGTTGAAATTAAAGGTAAGCGGTACCACTAGAGGAGGATGGTAAGACATGATCGATCTCAAGACAGGTGACATCCTCACCGAAGATGCTGAAGCCTTGGTCAATACCGTCAATTGTGTTGGTATCATGGGGCGCGGTATGGCGCTTCAGTTCAAAAAAGTCTTTCCCGATAACTTCAAGTCCTACTCCGCAGCTTGCAAGCGAAAAGAAATAAAACCTGGGCGAATGTTTGTATACGAAACAGGTCAACTGACGAATCCGCAATATATCATCAACTTTCCAACTAAACGTCATTGGCGCGACAAGAGCCGAATGGAGTACATTGACGCCGGTCTTATTGCGCTGGTAGAAGAAATCCGGTCATACAACATTTGCTCGATTGCCAGACCAGCTTTGGGCTGCGGACTGGGAGGATTGGATTGGTTTGAAGTACGTCCGCGTATTGAGAAGATACTGGAGCAATTCAGCGATTTGACAATTATTGTGTTCGAGCCGAGTAACGCGTTGGCAAATAAGGGGTCTTGCCATTTGACTGGTGTTTCATATGACTACCGACACCACTGAGCGCGGTCTGGAAAGAATAATATGCGCCGCGCTGACGGGTCATCCCTGTGACCCGCCTAGGGATAATACGCTAACGGAAATCCCGCCGACCCGAAAGCAAGTAATTTTCGATGAAATAGGAAAAACAAGGGTTCCATACGGTGGCATCGGCTGGATCTGCGGTTCTCCGAACGACTACGATCGTGAGTACTGCACAGACCTGGAGCAACTCTCCACCTTCCTGCACGCAACACAGCCCGAGACTGCCGGTTCCCTTTCTCTTGATGAAGACGGTCCGGCGCGGCGCAAGTTCCTTGCAAGACTGGAACGTGAAATTACCAACCGCGGCATTATAGAGGTTTTGCATAAGGGCATTAATCACGGCGCGCACCATTTCGGCCTGTTTTACGGAACTCCGTCACCGGGCAATGAGCGAGCCTCAGCACGATACGGAATGAACCGTTTTTCGGTTACCAGGCAGTTGCGTTACAGCCGCGCAAATACGCAAAACTCGCTTGACCTCGGGCTCTTCATCAACGGTTTGCCGGTAATCACCTTTGAGTTGAAGAACAACCTGACAAAGCAGACGGTTGAAGATGCAGTTCAACAATACCGGCGTGACCGCGACCCGAACGAAAAGTTGTTCAAATTTGGCCGCTGTGTGGCGCATTTTGCCGTAGATGAACAGGAAATAAAGTTCTGTACTCACTTGAAGGGCAAGGCATCATGGTTCCTGCCTTTCAACAAGGGCTGGAACGATAGCGCCGGCAATCCCCCCAACCCCAACGGCCTCAAGATTGACTATCTGTGGAAACAGATTTTGGCACGGGAAAGCTTGACAAACATCATCGAAAACTATGCCCAAGTGGTGATCTTAAAGGATGAAAAGACCGGACAGAAGAAGAAAACCCAGATCTGGCCGCGTTACCATCAACTGGACGTAGTACGTAAACTTCTGGACGATGCCAGCGCCGAAGGCGCGGGACAGCGCTATCTGATCCAACACTCAGCAGGCAGCGGCAAGTCAAATTCCATCGCCTGGCTGTCACACCAACTAATCGGACTGGAAAAGAACGACACTTCGATTTTTGACTCGATCATCGTAGTGACCGACCGCATCGTCCTGGATAAACAAATTCGCGACACCATCAGACAATACGCTCAGGTAGGTTCCACGGTGGGGCACGCCAACACTTCAGGTGACCTGGGCGGGTTCATTGAGCAAGGCAAAAAGATCATCATTTCCACGGTTCAGAAGTTCCCGTTCATCCTTGATGAAATAAGTGACACACACCGTGGGCGAAATTTTGCCATTATCATTGACGAAGCGCATTCGGGCCAGGGAGGACGTACTTCCTCGGCCCTGGCGCAGGCTCTTTCCGAAGCCGGGGAAGAGGATGACGATGAAACCGTAGAAGATCGTATCAACCGCCTCATTGAGTCCAAAAAGCTACTCCCCAACGCCAGTTACTTTGCCTTTACTGCCACGCCCAAGAACAAGACGCTGGAAATTTTTGGAATACCGCAGCCACAACCGGACGGCGCAGTGCGGCATCTCCCATTCCACAGCTATACCATGAAGCAGGCCATCCAGGAGGGTTTCATCCTGGACGTGCTGCGCCACTACACGCCGGTTTCCAGCTACTACTGGCTGGTCAAGAAAATTGAAGATGACCCGATGTTCGATAGCCGCCGGGCGCAGAAGAAGCTACGCCGTTATGTCGAAGGCCACGAACACGCTATCCGCCTGAAGGCGGAGATTATGGTGGATCACTTCCACGACCAGGTGCTGGCCCCTGGCAAGATCGGCGGAAAGGCGCGGGCCATGCTGGTGACGGGCAGTATTGACCGCACAATAAAATACTTCCATGCCGTTTCCGACTACCTGACTGAGCGCAAAAGCCGGTACCGGGCGATTATTGCCTTTTCCGGCGAGCATGAGTATGGAGGCGCAAAAGTCAGTGAGGCATCCCTGAATGGATTCTCATCCGCTAAGATTGTTGACAGGATACAGGAAGACCCTTACCGAATCTTGATCTGCGCAGACAAGTTCCAGACCGGATACGACGAGCCTCTGTTGCATACCATGTACGTGGACAAATTACTCTCCGGCATCAAGGCAGTACAGACATTATCGCGGCTGAATCGCGCCCACCCACAGAAGCACGATGTCTTTGTTCTGGATTTCATGAATGACACGGATACTATAAAAGAAGCGTTTGCCGACTACTATCGAACCACCATCCTCGCGGATGAGACCGACCCCAATAAGCTGCACGATCTCAAGGGCGAACTTGATGCCTGTGAGGTATATACAGACACACAGGTTGAGGATTTGGTGACATTATTCCTGAACAATGCAGCGCGTGACAAGCTCGACCCGATACTGGATGCCTGTGTCGCCAATTATAAGGCAGACCTCGATGAGGATGGACAGGTGGAATTTAAAGGCAAGGCCAAGGCATTCCTGCGTACTTATGGTTTTCTCTCTCAAATTCTGTCATACAAGCATCTGGAATGGGAAAAACTCTCTATTTTTCTTACCTTCCTGGTTCCCAAATTGCCGGCGCCGGTCGAAGAGGATCTTTCAAAAGGCATCCTTGAAACAATCGATATGGACAGCTACCTGGTCGAAAAACAGGCCACAGTGAAGCTTCAACTACCGGATGAGGACGCTGAAATCGAACCGACGCCCACAGGCGTAGGCGGCAGACCGGAACCTGAGCTTGACCGCCTGTCAAACATCATCAGGAATTTCAATGAACTGTTTGGCGGTATAGAGTGGAGTGATGAAGACCGCGTGCGCAAGTTGATTACCGAGGAAATTCCGATCAGTGTCGCAACGGATACGTCTTACCAAAACGCCAGGATCAATTCCGACAGGCAAAACGCACGCATCGAATGTGACAACGCCCTGTCCCGTGTGATAACCGGTTTACTCAGGGACGACACGGAGCTTTTCAAGCAGTTTATGGATAACGATTCCTTCCGGCGCTGGCTGCAAGAGACTGTTTTTGATATAACTTATACTAATGACGATATTATACAGACTAAATTAGGAATATGAATTTAGTTTGATGTGATTTCATGCGTCAAATATAAAGAGCTTTGAAATCGCTGCAGTTCTATTCCAACTCAAATAACAATTTAACAGCTATAATGAGACTAATATACCGCCTGTTGGTTCAACCAATACCCTGACTGTAGCGCCAGAGGAAAATGTAATATGAAAAGCAAGCTTGTGTCGATAACTCTCAAAGGGTTTAAGACTATTCAAGCACTGGAGAGTTTCCAGCCTCATCCATTAACGCTGCTTATCGGCCCTAACGGCGCTGGCAAGTCCAATTTCATTTCCTTCTTTCGTATGCTGAGTTGGGCATTGGCGGATCCCGACAACATCCAACTTTACATTAGCGAGCAGGGGGAGCCAGCACATTTCTGCACGACGGCCCTTCTATGACTCGTGAGATAGAAACCGAATTAACGCTTCAAACTGACGCCGGCGAGAACCAGTACGCATTCCGGTTGATTTTTGCAGCAGGCGACACATTGATTTTTGCCGATGAACGATACCGATTCTCCCACAAAGCACGCCCTAGTACTGCATCCTGGCGAGAAACGGACGCAGGGCAACGCTTTCCGCAACTTCTTATCGATGCTGGTGATGATAAAACCGCTAGAGTTATTCGAGACATACTGCGAAAAATCGTCGTGTACCAATTCCATAATACGTCAGCTACCGCTCGTATGCGTAACCGGTGGCTCAAGGAAGATGCTGCCAATGTCGCTCCCGTATTACTTCGCCTTAGGGAGGAAAATGGCAGGTGCTATCAACGCATAGTAGATACTATCCGCCTGATCCTGCCTTTTTTTTCTGACTTTGAACTGGAACCACATTACGACTCTCTTCTTCTGAATTGGCGTGAACGAAACAGCGATCAGGTTTTCAGTGTTTCGCAAGCGTCGGATGGCATGTTGCGAGTTGTGGCTCTTGTTACACTTCTCTTGCAATCTGAACAGGACCTGCCAGACGTATTGATTCTTGATGAGCCGGAACTTGGATTGCACCCGTACGCTATTAATGTTGTCGGCGGTTTGATTCACGCAGTTTCGACTAAAATACAGGTCATTGTCGCTACGCAATCCATGCCACTTATCGATTGTTTTGGGCCAACTGATATAGTTGTTGTCGAACGCGAAGGTCGCAGTTCTGTCTTCAGAAGACTGGATGCGAAAGCTCTGGCAGAATGGCTCGAGGACTATTCTCTTTCTGAATTGTGGGAAAAGAATGTAATCGGCGGACGTCCTTAATGACGATAAGGCTGCATTTCATCGTCGAGGGACAGACAGAAGAAACATTTGTAAAGCAGACCCTAAACCCGCATTTAGCCGAGTTGTCCATTTGGGTGAAGGCTCGATGCGTCATGACGAGTCACAAACGGGGAATCAAATATAGGGGAGGTATCGGGAAGTATGCTCAAGTTAAGAAGGACATTAAAGCCTGGATGAAAGAAGATCAAAACCCGGATGCACGATTTACAACCATGATTGATCTTTATGGTCTTCCAACTGATTTCCCCGGCTATGAAGACGCCCAACGAAAAAACAATCCATACGAACGCATCACGACTTTGGAAAATTCGTTAAAGGAAGATATCTCTGATTCCCGATTTATTCCCTATTTCCAGCTTTACGAATCTGAAGCGTTATTGTTGTCCGACCCTCAAAAACTTGATGCCCAGTTTTTCGACCGTGCAACCCAAATTAAGAAGCTTGTTAAAATAGTCTCTGAATTCGATTCACCGGAGTTGATTAATGACAAAACTCCTCCATCAAAGCGAATTATCAAGGAAATACCGGAATACGAAAAAATGAAGGCATCCGCAGGTCCTATTGTAGCTGGAAAGATTGGGTTGTCGTCATTGCTATTGAAATGTAGACATTTCAGCGAGTGGATTGACAGTTTGGAGACCCTCACTGCGTATTTCACTGAATCCTGCCACCCGTTTCACGTGAAGGCTGCCACCCGGAACGCAGCAAAGCTGCCACCCCCAGGCGCGTGATGACGTGGGTGTTGGTCATTATGACTCTGTTGGGGTCATCGTCGTCAATGTTTTTTTCTGTTTTCGCATGGATTCACCCTTGAGTTGTATTTTGTAAGCATTGTGCACCAGGCGGTCAAGGATGGCATCGGCGAGGGTGGGGTCGCCGATGCTGTGATGCCATTTTTCGGCCGGTAATTGACTGGTAGCGAGGGTGGAGCGTGCGCCGTGGCGGTCTTCCAGGATTTCCAGCAGGTCACGGCGCTGCGCTGCGTTCAATTTGACCAGGCCCCAGTCATCAAGGATGAGGACCTGGGTCCTCGCCAGGGTGGACAGGAGTTTAGCCGCCCCTGAAAAACTCAATAAATCGTCCTAACTGATTGATCATATTGATGTAAGTTGTATTTTTTTCTGGACTGATATTGCCGGTTTTGGTATCATAGGGCTTCATTTTCTTGCAATATCGGAGATAAAAATGACGCCCAGACAACCTGACGCCGCAACCCGCACCGCAACCGACCTGTTCCGCGAACGCCTGGACAATATGCTCAATCAACGCCATGCCTTATATCGCCTGGCCGACCTGATAGAGTGGTCGGTGTTTGATAAGGAGTTCGGGTCACTGTACTGCCCGGACAACGGTTGTCCGGGGAAACCGACTCGGTTAATGGTGGGGTTGCACTATCTGAAGCATTGTTACGGGTTATCCGATGAGGCGGTGGTATCGGGCTGGGTGGAGAATCCGTATTGGCAGTATGTCTGCGGGGCGGTGTATTTTCAGCATGAGGCGCCGGTAGACCCGAGCAGCCTGACGCGCTGTCGCCAACGCATTGGGGAGTCGGGGTGTGCGCGGATTTTACAGGTGACGGTGGCGCTGGGGGTGCAGAGCAAGGCAGTGAAGACGACGGACTTCAAACGGGTGACGGTGGACACCACGGTACAGGAGATAAGCGGTGAGTTATCCGACCGACAGCAAGTTGCTGAATCGGTCCCGGGTGCGGTGGGTACGGTTATGTCACAAACAGGGGGTGGTGTTACGCCAGAGCACTGCCCGCAAGGGGCCGCGGGCGTTACAACAGGCGAACCGCTACGGTCATGCCAAACAGTATCGGCGGCTGCGGCGCGAGGTGAAGCGGTTACGCACGTACCTGGGCCGGGTGGTGCGTGACAGTGAGCGTAACACCGCGGGCAATCCGGCACAGCAGCGTATCTTTGCCGATGAATTGGCCTTAGCCAAGCGACTGCTGGCGCAGCAGAAGCAGGATAAAAACAAGCTGTACAGCCTGCACGCCCCGGCGGTGGAATGTATCAGTAAAGGGAAGGCGCACAAGCGGTATGAATTCGGGGTGAAGGCGAGCATTGCCACCACGAACAAGAGTAACTTCGTGGTGGGGGGTATGGCCTTGCCGGGCAGTCCGTATGACGGGCACACCTTGAAACAAGCGTTGGAGCAGGTACGGCACTTGACCGGGACGAGTATTGACGAGGCGTTTGTGGACAGGGGCTATCGGGGGCATGATGAAACGGCGAGTACGGTGTACATCGCCGGGCAGAAGCGCGGTATTAAGACACAGCGGTTAAAACGGTCGCTCAAGCGCCGCCAGGCAATTGAACCGGTGATCGGTCATTTGAAAGCCGACGGACTGTTAGGGCGCAATCACCTGAACGGGACAGACGGCGACCAATTAAATGTCCTGTTGAGTTGTGCTGGCCACAACCTGCGCCTGATCCTGAGACGGCTCAGGTTTTTTTGTCTCGAAAAAAGGATACTTATACTGGCTTGGCTCCGCGTGTTGGTGCCCGCAGCGCGTCTGTCAGGTGCCGGCACACAGTTGAACCGAAAGCTGGCTGGTCTGGCTCCGCTACCGGTACCCATAATGGCAGCCTGAAATCGGGTTTTTCAGGATCGACTAGTTTAGGGTAGCGCCCGTCCCCTTTGGCGATAGTCAGGTCCTGGAGGAGTCGGGGCAGGCGCAGGTAGAGGGCGGTGTAGCCGTGCCGGCAGGCGCTATGCGCCAGGGCGCAGGCGAGCCAGGTTTTACCGACGCCGGTGGGGCCGGTGATGAGGATATTGAGGTGTTCGCGGACCCACTGGCAGGTGGCCAGTGATTGCATCAGGGATTTATCCAGTCCGCGCGGGTGGTGATAGTCGATATCCTCCAGGGCGGCATTGTGTTTGAGCCGGGCGCGGCGCAACCGGTTGGAAGTGCGCCGGTTATCCCGCTCGGTTATCTCCCGGTCGACGAGCAGGCCAAGGCGTTCCTCGAAGCTGAGGGTATCGATATCGGGCAGGGTCATTTGCTCGGTGAGGGCGGCAACCATACCGGTGCATTTCAGGGTGTGGAGTTTATCCAGGGTGGGATGTGTCAACATAGTACTCTCCTGTTGTGGGTCAGTGATAATAGGAGGGGCCACGGATGTTGTCGTGGTCCTCGGGCAAGTCCGCTTCGGTCTGCTCGGCAAGGGGTTGCCGGTCGAGGCCGTGGCGGAGGATGGATTCGAGACTCTTGTAACTGTGGCTGCCCAGGGTGAGGGCGCGCTGGCAGGCGGCCTCCAACCGGTCGTCGCCGTAGTGTTTGTCAAGGCGTAGGATCCCTAAGCAGCTGCGGTAGGCCTGCTGGGGGTGTTTACGAGCAGACAGGACACGGAGGATAAGGGTTTCCGTGGCCGGCCCGACCTGCGCGGCCCAGCGGCCCAGGCGTTGCGGGGACCACTCGCCGGCCTGGCGGTGTGACTCGGGCATGTGGGCCGGGACGGTGGTATGGTGCGCCTTGTGGCAGGAGCGTCGATGACTGGCGACCCGTTGTCCACGGTGGAAACACTCAATGGTGTTGGCGGTGATACGCACGTCCACTTGTTTTTTGATGAGCGCATGGGGCACGGAGTAGTAATGGCCGTGGACCTCGACGTGATAGTCGATATGGACCCGGGCCTGCTTCCACTCGGCGTATTCGTACGGTTCGACAGGCAGGGGCCGCAGGGCCGGTTTATCCAGTTGCTCGAACTGCTCGCGCCGGGTGCCCGGCAGTTTCTTGAAGGGCCGGTTGTTGAGCGTCTCGAGCAACGCCCGGATGGCGCGGTTCAACTCGGCCAGGGAGAAGCACTGACGCTGGCGCAGCGCGGCGAGGATCCAGCGCTCTACCACCTGGACCCCCACCTCGGCTTTCGCCTTGTCACGGGGACGACGCACCCGTGCCGGAATGATGGCTACCCCGTAATGCGTAGCCAGGTCCTGGTAGGTGGGGTTGATATCCGGCTCATACCGGTGCGCACGGCTCACCCCGGCGCGTAAATTGTCCGGCACCACCACCTCCGGCACACCACCGAAGTAGGTAAAACAGCGCACGTGGGCGCCGATCCAGTCTTCCAGGCCCTGGGTCCAGGTGGCCTCGGCATAGGTGTAGTTCGACGCGCCCAGCGCGCCCACAAACACCTCTGCCTCACGGACTTCCCCGGTTGCCGGGTTGATGACCTGGGCACGCATACCGGCATAATCCACGAACAGCTTCTCACCGGCCCGGTGCTCCTGGCGCATGACCAGGTCCAGCTTGCCACGCCACGTCCGATAATGCTGGCAGAACCAGGTGTACTGATAGCCTTGCGGGTGAGTCTGGCGATACTCATGCCATAACAACTGCAAGGTGACGCCCGGGCGTTTCAACTCCCGATGAATGTGTGACCAATCGGGCACCCCGCGGGCCGCGGCGGGCACGGCCGGGGCGGGCGGAAACAGCAAGCGCTCCAGCGCCCCGTCATCCAGCGCCGCAGGCAGCGGCCAGCTCATCCCGGCCGCCTCAGCACGGCGCAGGTAATCATCCACCGTCGGGCGTGAGACCCCGCAACTGCCGGCCGCCTTGCGCTTGCTCAGACCCTGGCCCCAGCACAGGCGTAATACGTCTTTTATCTTTCTCATGGACAACCTCTTTGCAGGCATCTGTGTCTCCTCCTTTCAGTAGAAATAAGGACACAGGATACCGTTGGTTATCCACGTCAAACGCGCCGACTATCTACCTCCCTGGGGGTGGCAGCTTTGCCGTGTAATCGGTGGCAGCTTTGCTATGAAATACGCAACCCTCACTCCGCATAACGCGTCAGAGTATCCTCCAGGTCCGCCTCCTCGAACTCCGGCGTGACCACGGCTTTGCCTATCTCCCGGAGCAACACCAGGTGTAAACGGCCATGACGGGTTTTTTTATCGACGGCCATCAACTCCCTGAGTTGTTCCCGCCCGATTGCATCCGGCAGACTGACAGGCAGTCCTGCCTTTTCCAGCAGTGAGTTCACCCTCCGGGCATCGTTCTCGCTGAACCCGGTCGTCTTTACGGACAGGTGAGCGGCCATGGACATGCCCGCGGCTACCGCTTCGCCATGCAGCCAGGTCTGGTAACTCAAAGCCGTCTCGATGGCGTGCCCGAAGGTATGTCCCAGGTTAAGAATGGCGCGCAAGCCGGCTTCGCGTTCATCCAGGGCTACGATCCTTGCCTTGTTGCGGCAGGATACCTCTATTGCATGGGCCAGGCAGGCCGCGTCCCGTTGCACAAGCCCGTCAATATTGTCCTCCAACCAGCCGAAGAATTGGACATCATTGATGAGCCCGTACTTGATGATCTCGGCTATCCCGGCGCGCAATTCCCGCGCCGGCAAGGAAGCAAGCACATCCGTATCACTGAGCACCGCGGCGGGTTGATGAAACGCGCCGATCATATTTTTTCCCAGTTTGTGATTCACCGCAGTCTTGCCGCCCACGGCAGAATCAACCTGGGCAAGCAAAGTGGTGGGCACCTGGATATAGCGGACGCCGCGCTGGTAACAGGCCGCGGCAAACCCGGTCACGTCGCCGATCACCCCTCCGCCCAGGGCAATCAGCGTACAGGTACGGTTGAATTGTTGTTCCAGTAAGCGGGTAATAATCCCGTTCATGGTTTCCACGGTTTTAAGGCGCTCACCGTCTTCGACGATCAGGGTTTGCGCCCGTATGCCCGTCAATCCGTCCAGCAATGTTTCCAGGTATAACGGGGCTACAACGGTATTGCTGACGACCAGGGTCTGCTCGCTCAGTCGAGTACCGATAAGATCAGTTGCTCGCTGCAACAAACCGGCGCCAATATAAATGGGATAGGATCGATTTCCCAGTTCAACAACAACCTGTTTCATGCCTGTTTTACCATCCTGCTTATCTCTCTGACGACACCCGGCACACTCCTGTTACTGGTCTCAACGACCAGGTCCGCCAATTTTTGATAAATCGGTTCTCTCTGGGCCAGCAGGTCACCAATCTTTTCCAGTTTATCACCGGATTGGAGCAACGGACGTCTACGGTCCAGCCTGACCCGGCCAGCCAGGTGTTCCGCTGATGCCCGAAGATAAATGATCTGTCCGTTATCTTTGAGTAATTGCTGGTTTTCGACAGCCAGCACTGCCCCGCCACCGGCAGCCAGCACGATCCCGCGTTCCTCCACCAGTTCCTTCAGCATACCGGTTTCTCGCCGGCGGAACCCTTGCTCCCCTTCTATGTCAAATATCACATCAATGTTAACTCCGGTCCTTTTTTCAATTTCACTGTCGGAATCCCGGAAATCTTTGTCCAGTTCCCGCGCCAGTTGCCTGCCGATAGTGGATTTGCCTGCACCCATCAGGCCGATGAGAAAGATGTTATCGGTCATCTTCAATTTTATCTGCATTCAGGCGCGTGCGGGTTAAAACAGTATGTCCCGTAAATAAATCTATTACACTAGACCGGATTTCTCACCAGTTGATGCGCAGCTATGTTGTGACGACATAATGAATAGATTACCATAACTTATTGACAGCAATCACATATCAGATGGCAACAAGCGAACTGGTGAGAAATCCGGTCTAGATAATATGCGGGCGATGTCCTTATTCAAAGCGTTGGTGGTGGTTTTTATCATTGGCATCACCACGGCGATCTTTTTTATTATTTCCAATCTGCCGGATATCGATGTGTTGCGCGATGTACGTATGCAGGTTCCCTTGCGCGTCTACAGTCAGGAGGGATCACTGATCGCGGAATTCGGTGAGAAGCGACGCGCCCCGGTTTTGATTGACGAGGTTCCGGAACAGTTGATCCAGGCCTTTATCGCGGCTGAAGATGATCGATTCTTCATCCATCCGGGAGTGGATTGGCAGGGCCTGGTGCGAGCCGCTATCTCCCTGATCAGGACCGGGGAGAAAAAACAGGGTGGCAGTACTATCACAATGCAGGTTGCCCGCAATTTTTTCCTGTCCCGGGAAAAATCTTACATGAGAAAACTGAATGAAATTTTCCTGTCATTCAAGATAGAGAGAGAGCTGACCAAGAACGAAATTCTGGAACTTTACCTGAATAAAATCTATCTGGGTCAACGCGCGTATGGTGTGGGCGCCGCTGCCCAGGTTTATTACGGCGCTGATATATCAGACCTGAACTTGGCGCAATACGCGATGTTAGCGGGCTTGCCGAAAGCACCCTCAAGAACGAATCCGGTAACCGATCCTGAACTGGCGGTCAAACGCCGGGCTTACGTGCTGCGGCGTATGCTCGAACTCGATTACATTGATCAGGTCCATTTCCAGGCGGCTGTCAGCGCGCCGGTCAGCGCGTCACTGCACAGTCCAGGTATTGACATGGAGGCCCCCTATGTTGCCGAAATGGTGCGCAAGCACATGGTCGAAGAGTACGGTGACGATGCCTACAGTGTCGGCTACAAGGTCACGACAACCGTGCGTGACACACTCCAGCTTGCCGCGAATCGCGCCCATAACCTGGCCCTGCTGCAATATGATCAAAGACACGGCTATCGCGGTCCTGAGCGCAATTTTGAACTGGACCAGGATGATGGTGGTGAGGCATGGGATCAATTGCTGGACTCGTATTCCGCCATCGGTAGCCTGTTGCCGGCGTTGATTACCGAGGTGAACGATTTTTCCGCGTCGGCCTGGCTCACCGGCACTGGTTTAATCGAGATAAAATGGAATGGCATGAGTTGGGCGCGCAGGTATATAAATGAAAATCGGAGGGGACCCGCGCCCAGGAATGCCGGCGATGTCGTCAAGGTTGGTGATATCGTCAGGGTAAGAGAGGGTGCCGATGCTGAGTGGCGTCTGGCACAGATACCCACTATAGAAGGTGGTCTGGTCTCATTGGACCCGCAAAACGGCGCCACCCTGGCCCTGGTCGGTGGCTTTGATTTTTATCGCAGTAAGTTCAACCGTATCACCCAGGCCGAACGCCAGCCGGGATCGAGCTTCAAACCGTTTATCTACTCGGCTGCATTGGAACACGGCTTCACGCCGGCCAGCATCATCAATGATGCACCTATCGTTTACGACGATCCCAGTATTGAAGATAAATGGCGCCCTGAAAATTACAGCGGCAGGACATTTGGCCCAACCCGATTGAGGGAGGCATTGCGCCGCTCAAGAAACCTCGTGTCCATCCGCCTGCTGCACGCCATGGGTGTGCGTAGTGCGCTCCGGCATGTAGCTAAATTCGGTTTTGATATTGACGAGTTGCCCAAAAATCTCTCCCTGGCCCTGGGCAGCGGCGCAATTACCCCCTGGCAACTAGCCAGTTCTTACACAGTGTTCGCCAACGGCGGTTACCGCGTGGAGCCGTTCTTCATCAAACAGATTGAGACTTATACGGGAGACCTGTTATTTCAGGCGAATCCCGTTACCGTATGTCCCGATTGTCCTGACAACGGTGCAGATGAGATGGACGTAACAACACCCGGCGCGGTGGAGGAAACCGAAACAGCCGATGCCATCCCGGTCAGTAAAAATATTGCTGCGCGAGTGGTAAGTCCGCAAAACATCTGGATCATGAACGAACTTACCCGTGACGTGATCCGGCGCGGCACCGGCGCAAGGGCTTACCGGGAATTGAAAAGGGATGACCTCTCCGGGAAGACGGGCACTACAAATGAGCAACGTGATGCCTGGTTTGCCGGGTTTAATCCATCTGTCGTTGCCGTTATCTGGGTAGGTTTTGACGACTTCACGCCTATGGGACAGGGTGAAGTCGGGGGCATTACAGCCTTATCGATTTGGATTGAGTATATGCGCACCGCTTTAGCGGGCATACCGGTTAAGCCGGCAGCCCGGCCTGCGGATATTGTCAACATCAGGATTAACAAGGAAACGGGTTGTCCGGCAAACACAGACGATAGCAATGCGGAATTTGAGGTCTTTATGGCTGACCGGTTACCTGATGCCAACGAATGTAGCAAGTTGCTGATCCCCTACGATACCACCTCGAAAACAACCGAGTTACCCGGCCGGCTTTTCTGAATTAGTGAAAAATCGATTTTTACAGGTGGCGTTACCGGTGCCGTTACGCCGGCATTATGACTATGTAATCGGCGAGAATTTCAGGCAGGTCGAGTTTCTTCCGGGGACGCGGGTAAGCGTGCCGTTCGGACGGCGTAAAGAGCAGGTCGGTATGGTTCTCGGTGTCGTCGATCAAACTCCCCTGCAACCCGAACAGCTCAAGTCCGTCAGTAAAGTCATTGATTACGAACCGCTGTTCTCTCCACGTCATTTTGAGTTACTGTGCTGGGCCGCCGACTATTACCATTATCCTGTCGGCGAGGTGTTGTTCAGCACTCTCCCCGGCCTGTTGCGCAAGGGCAAGTCGGTTGAAAGAGGTTATGACGAAATATTCAGGGTCAGTGCCGAGGGGAGAAAGACAGATCCGGGAAATAACGCTCCTGCACAAAAATCATTGTTGCGGATTTTGCGCACCTATCCGGGAGGATTAACCCGGCAGGAACTGAGAACCAGACAGACCCGGTATGCCAAACCGCTGAAAGCGCTGCTTGAAAAAGGGCTGGTCAGGCGCCTCAAAGCCGGAGTTTCCGGCCCCGTTGCCACTGAGACGGAGGACAGGGGGTTTGCATTAAATCAGCGGCAAATCCAGGCGATCAACTCAATCACGGCGAAGATGGATGCCCATCGCACCCACGTTTTGCAGGGGATTACCGGCAGTGGCAAGACCGAAGTCTATATTGAAGCCGTCAGACGAGTGGTTGAGCAGAACAGGCAAGCCTTGATCCTGGTGCCGGAAATCGGTTTGACGACGCAGTTCATTGATCGACTTAAACGGCGCTTGCCTGTCGATATCAGGGTACAGCATTCCGCGTTGAATGAAACGGAACGCTTGCGCAACTGGCTGGCCGCGAGAAACGGCGAAGCCGCGGTAATTATCGGGACCCGTTCAGCGATCTGGACGCCACTCAAATCACCAGGGGTATATGTAGTCGATGAGGAACACGATCCGTCATACAAACAGGAAAGCGGGTTTCGTTATTCGGCCAAGGACATCGCCATTGTTCGGGGCAAGTTAGACAACGTGCCGGTGGTGCTGGGTTCTGCTACTCCCTCACTGGAGACTTTAAAGAATATAAGAAGCCGGAAATATGGAGAACAACGCCTGCCGACGCGGGCGTCCGGGGCCAGATCACCGGAAATCCGCTTCATAAATCTCCGCAATGAACCTGTCTCCGGCGCCGTATCGAAGACTTTACTTGATGAGATTGCCATCACCCTGGAAAAAAACAATCAGGTGCTGTTATTTTTGAACCGGAGAGGCTATGCGCCGGTCATTCTCTGCCACAGTTGCGGCTGGTACGCCGAATGCGGGCATTGCAGTGTCAAGATGACCTACCATAAAGATAAAAGCAAGTTGATTTGTCATCACTGTGATGCGCGCCGGGTGTTGCCTGCCAAGTGTCCGAGTTGTGACGAGGCGGAACTTATTGAAGTAGGCCACGGCACCCAGCGCCTGGACCAGACCCTCACCGAACATTTCCCCGATGCGAGGATACTGCGTATAGACCGCGACAGCACTCGCCGCAAGGGGTCGATGGAGAGGATGATAAAAGAGATTACAACGGGTAAAGCCGACATATTGATCGGGACTCAGATGCTTGCCAAAGGTCATCACTTCCCAAGGTTGACGCTGGTGGGGATTATCGATGCGGACGCGGGCCTCCTGAGCACCGATTTTCGCGCCAGTGAGCGCCTGGCCCAGTTGATCGTTCAAGTGAGCGGCAGGGCAGGACGGGAAGATCGGCCGGGCGTCGTTTTCATCCAGACCCATTTCCCCGAACATCCGTTGCTGCAAACCCTGGTGGCACAGGGTTATGACCAGTTTGCCGGCCTGTTGCTTGCTGAACGAAAGAAGGCGCAACTGCCGCCTTATTCCTACCTCGCCTTACTGGGAGCTGAGGCCGCCGGCCGTGAAGCCGCAGAGAAATTTCTGCATGAGGCCCGGAACCGTCTGAAACAATACAGTGCCGACCTGAGAATATTCGGGCCTGTCAACGCGCCTATAGAAAAGAGAAGAGGGCGCTATCGTAATCAGTTACTTATCCAGTCCGGGAACAGGAATGTACTGAGGAAAGCGATGGCGCAGTGGTGCCGGTTACTGGAATCCATACCGGGAGCAAACCGGACAAGATGGTCTTTGGATATTGACCCCCAGGATATGTTATGAGCCATCGGTTCCCATAGTATCCGGGGACGGATTTGAAATCCGTCCCCTTTACGAGTAATCAGTGAATGATCAGGTTGTATCCTCTTCCGCGCGCAGTTCCAACAGCATGAATTCTATCTGATTGTCTTCCAGTCTGCTGCTGATCTCTTTCATCTCGTCTATGCTCTTGTACGGCCCGAGTCGAACCCGATGACGAACGTCCTGCCCATTGAGCATAACCCGTTGGATATCGGCAAAAATACCCAGTAAAGCAAGTTCGGCCTTGACTTGATCTGCGGAATTGAAATCCCTGAATGAACCCACCTGGAGTATGTAACCAAATACGCCATCTTTTACATCGCGTTTTCGCTCTGCCAACTGCCCCTGGTTCTCATCACTCTCCTGACTCGCGTCCCGCTCCCGGGTTTCGTCTATTTTCTTGTCATCATCACCTTCCCATCTCTCCTTTTCACCGGCAACCCACTCAGAGATATTGACCTTCTTGTTACGCAGCGTATCGTAAAAAGTAAATTTGAGTTCCAGTTGCTGCTCGTCGGTTTGTACCTGGCTGTCTTTAGCAGGACTGGTGACATCACCGGTCGGATCAGGCTCAACCAACTGGTAACGGATAAAGACAATAAACGCGACCAGTAAACCGATTGATAACCCGGAAAGAAAGGCCAGGATATTTCCGGCCACAAAGGCCCGTTCCCGCTTGGAGCTGTTCCTGGTTTTCTTATAGTTTCTCGACATTACCCTTCTTCAGGAAGCGGTTACTTTCGGAATTTGAACCAGCTTTACAATTTAGCATAAATGTGTGCCCGCAGGCATGTTTATGGCCTGCCCGCCTCAATCAACGCCTCGGCCAGGATTTTCGGGTTGGTGTAGCAGACTTCATGGCTGCCCGGCTTTTGCACCAACCTGCATAAACCCAGGCGCTCCGCCATGCGGGGATACCAGGCATAGTCTCCATGGGGCAGGACTGTGTCATCGGTGAAGTTGATGTAGCTCCTGGGGATCTGTAGTCTTTGAAAGCCCTGCATCCGGATATTTTCCTTCTGGGAATAAACGCAGACCGGGCGCAGCCTGGCAAAGACCTCTTTGGCTGTCTCCAGGTCCGCATCATTGATAAACCTTTCACGAAATAATTCGAAGGATAATAACCAGTTGGCGTTTTCACCGTCTTTTTTGATGAGCGCGTCAAACATTTGCTGATAACCGGGAGGGATAACGTCATAAATGCATTCCCCGTCTTCCATCACCATGGCGTTCTGGAAGACCACCCGGTTGACCCGGTCGGATAACTGCTCGGCAACGTTGGGGATGACGATCCCGGCAAAGCTGTGACCCGCCAGGATGAAGTCGTGGATGTCTTTGTCGAGGATGTAGTCAACCACGGACTTCACACAATCCGCCTGGGTGAAAAAATTGCCGGCATCCTCACCATGACCGGCCATGGTCGGCGCATAAGCGACATGGCCCTGCCGGTTGAGTTCTGCAATCACCTGGTCCCAGCAGGAACCGTCGTGCATGGATCCATGCACCAGTACAAACGTCAGTTTCAACTGTCTTTCCTCCTCTATCCCACTTTTAATATTTGGGGTCAGTGTAAAAACCCTGTGCGTTTTTACACTGACCCCAAATATATGATACGAATCAACAAGCGGCTATTCTACACGATCATCTCACAATGACCGCCGGCGGCGGCTTCGGCAAGTGCCGAATCCCAGGCGATGATTGCTCTTTTGCGCTCTATTCCCCAATGATAACCGCCCAGTTCCCCCGATGAGCGGAGAATGCGGTGACAGGGTATCAGGTAAGAGACAGGGTTGGCGCCCACTGCAGAGGCGGTTGCTCTTATGGCTGCCGGATTGCCGGTTAATTGCGCCAACTGTTTATAAGATATAAGACTGCCCTCCGGGATCCTGAGCAGCGCGCGCCAGACGTTAACCTGGAAATTCGTCCCTTTAACCAGCAGGTTAAATCCAGCTTGGCGCCCGGTTTGCATCCGGGTACGCGGGCTGAATATCCTGTCAGCGATGGGGGCGGTACGTTGCGGATCATGGAAAATCTGTGCGGCAGGCCAGCGCTGCCAGAGGCCTTTTACTTCCTGGGTGAGTATCTCCTCTGATCCGAATGCTAGTTCACATATCCCTTTATCGGTCAACGCCAGCAACATCAACCCAAACGGACTGTGATGAATGCCATGATATATCTTTAACCCGCTGCCGAATTGCTTGTATTGACCGGGGGTAACTGCCTCGATGGCAACGAACTGTTCATGCAGCCGACCCGGTCCGGACAACCCCAGATCAAACGCGGTATCAAGAACAGCGACCGATTTATCCAGCAATTCCTTGGCATGCTGCACGGTCAGAAACTCCAGGAATCGTTTGGGACTGACTCCCGCCCAGGCCTTGAATTTCCTCTGGAAATGCCAGGGACTCAATCCGACCTGGGACGCAATCTGCTCAAGAGAGGGTTGCAGCCTGGCGTTATCCCGGATAAAGGCTATCGCCTTGGCAATACGTTCGTAATCACTTGCCGAACCTGAAGGGGAAACGGTTTTCATGAAACAAGTATAAGTTAATCACTCAACCCATCCACCCGAATCTTGCTGTTTAAATCCAAAGACCCTCCGTTATTCCAGCGAAAGCTGGAATCCAGTAAGCAAACCTTCCTTATCACAAAGAATAATTTTAACTGGATTTCCGTCCTTTAATCCAAAAACGGCACATTCCTGTGCCACTACTCCGATTGAGCGGGAATGACATTGAGGCACTGGGAGAAAAATAAGGAGGTGATAAAAGTCCTTATCTCCCGCCCATTTTTTTATTTTTTATATCTCCTTGTATGTTCATAAAAAGTAAGGTAAAACAGCCTATTATAGGGAAAAAGATAATCCGGGACAACCATGAAATATGGCATACGGATACAATCGTATATTATCTTTAAATTGTCGATTTCTCCTTGTGACTTAATAATTAGTAAGGCATTATGGTTTTTTGTAATGAAAAAAGAGAGATTGCTATGATTGAATCTGTTATTACCAGCAAAGGCCAGACAACTCTGCCCAAAGTTGTTCGGGATGCTCTTGGAGTGCAGGCCGGAGACCGGGTGCGCTACGTCATTTTTGATGACGATGTGCGGATTTTGTCGGTTTGTCCGGTCAACAGGTTGTTCGGCGTGTTGCAGCATACCGGTCCTGCTGTCACGCTGGATGAGATGGAGCAGGCTGTAATCAGCGGGTCCTGCGAAAATGATCGGGCTTGATACCAACGTCCTGGTTCGCTACCTGGTACGCGACGATGCGAAGCAGGCAGAGGCTGCGCGGACGCTGCTGGAATCGCTCACCGTTGAACGTCCCGGCTTTGTGTGTCGCGAGGTCATCGTCGAACTTGTCTGGGTGCTGGAGCGGTCGTACAGATGTTCTCGTGACCGGATCACGACAGTGTTGGAACAACTGGTAACAACCGACAGTCTCGTAGTCGAGGCCGCTGCCGACGTGATACGCGCGGCTTCCCGCTATCGTTCGGAAGTCGCAGGTTTTGCCGACCTGATGATTCTGGCAGCCACCCAACGATCAGAAGCGCATCCTCTTTATACCTTCGACCAGAAGGCAGCACGACTTGAAGGGGTTGAACTGCTGGAGGATAAAGTAGACAGTGACAAATGAGAGATGTTTACCCGCTCACCTTCATCAGATAACGCATCAGCACCCCCTTGTTTGCCACAGCCTGAGCTGATGTGAATTTAACCAGTGTCCGATGTAGCCAGTCATAACGGCTCTGTTTATCACCGGCTACATAACATTTTGAAACAAGCGGAGTTAAAGAAATGAAATATTTGGTTGTGGTTGAAAAGACTGATACTGGATATTCAGCCTACTCTCCGGATATTGATGGTTGTATAGCAACGGGGACAACCAAAGATGAGGTGGAAAAAAACATGAAAGAGGCTATTGAATTTCACCTGGAAGGATTAGCAATCGAAATTCAGGACATACCTGAGCCCCATAGCTACCCAAACTATCTTGAAGTATCTGCCTGATAAATCACATCGGCTCCATTTTACAATGATGGCAACTTCGCTCGACTGAGCAGAATGCCGTCTTCATCAGCGTAGAGATAGTCTCCCGGCGTAAAGATCGCGTCAGCAAAATTCAGTGTGATGTCGTGGTCACCGACGCCCTTCTTAACGCTTCTCCTAGGGTTTGTGCCGAGGGCTTTTATGCCGATGTCCAGTGATGATACGACCGCAGAATCCCGTATACAGCCGTAGATGACCAAGCCGGCCCAGCCATTCTTCATGCCCATTTCTGCCAGCATATCTCCTACCAAAGCACAGCGGTTTGAGGCGCCGCCGTCAACGACCAGCACGCGTCCCCTACCGGGCTCTTCCAGGGCCGCACGCACCAGGGAATTGTCTTCAAGACACTTGACCGTTGAAATGGGGCCGAAAAAGTGTTTCTTTCCTCCGAAGTTCTGCAGGAAGGCGTTAACCACCTGTACCTTTCCTTCATGTTCATCGTAGAGGTCCGCTGTCGAGAACGTCATTTGTTCCGCCTGTAGTGCTTCCAACCGCTTACGATTTTGCTTTCCCGCTTGCTCATTGCCAGAGCGTCGGCTTCCACGTCTTTGGAAACCGTGGCGCCGGCGGCAATAGTAGCGCCGTCGTTTATTCTGAGGGGGGCGATGAGTTCGGTATTAGAGCCGATAAAGACATCGTTGCCGATGACGGTTTTATGTTTGTCAACCCCGTCGTAATTACAGGTGATCGTCCCGGCGCCGACGTTAACCCGTTCGCCGACCTCGGCGTCACCGATATAGCTAAGGTGGTTGGCTTTCGTGCCCTGGCCGATATCCGCTTTTTTAATTTCAACGAAATTACCGATATGCACGTCTTGGTCCAGTCTTGAACCGGGGCGCATCCTGGCAAAAGGCCCTATCCTGTTATTATTACCGATGACGGCATTATCGATAACACAATTGGCGAAGATTGTCGCCCCATCACCGATTTGTGTATCCCGGATGACGCAGTTAGGCCCGATTGAGACATGATTACCTATACTGACATCCCCTTCGATGACGACGTTTATATCGATGAAGACGTCCTCTCCCACTTTCAGGCCCCCGCGCAGGTCGAACCGGGCAGGGTCGGCCAGGGCCACTCCCCATCTCATCAGCTTCCTGGCCTGCACAAGCTGGTAATGTCTTTCCAACTCGGCTAACTGGGCCAGGTCATTCACCCCTTTTATCTCCATGACCGAAGCCGGGCTTGTGGACCGAACGCCGACTTCCTCACTGACGGCGTGCCCGACAATGTCCGTCAGCAGGTATTCCTTCTGGGCGTTGTCATCGGTCAACATGCCCAGCCAATTTTTCAGCAGGTCGGCGCGTACAACCATCATCCCGGTATTGATCTCGCACAGCAATTTCTCCCGGTCATCTGCATCCCTCTCCTCGACGATTCTCAGGATATCGCCGGTGTCGTCCCGCACTATTCGGCCGTAGCCCGTCGGATCATTAAGCTGCGAGGTCAGGAGGCCGAACCCGGTTTCACCAGCTGTTTCCACAAGAGTTGCCAAGGTATGCTCGGTAATCAGCGGTACGTCGCCGTAGAGCACGATAACGTGATGGAAGGCAGGAATGGAATCGATTACCTGTAGTACGGCATGGCCTGTTCCCAACTGCCGTTCCTGCCTGACCCAGCGGGCATCGAACGCTTCATGGGCTGCGCGTACCCGATCCCCCTCGTTCCCGTAGACGATATAGACCTCATCACACGATAGGAGACCGGCAGTATGAAACACATGCGCCAGCAAGGTTTTGCCTGCCAGGGAGTGCATCACCTTCGGCAGGGAGGAGCGCATACGCTTGCCCTTCCCGGCAGCGAGAATAACGGCGCTCAGGGGCATGACGCTGTCTGCGCGGAATTGATTGCGCCCTGCTCAATAAAAGGAATCATTTGTTTCGACTGGATTCCGGCATTCGCCGGAATGAAGACAGGCTGGATTCTACAGTATGCGCTTGCCCTGTACCCATAGAGTAATTGTAGCAGTGCAGGGGGAGGAACAAAAATATTAACAAATAGCTTGTCTAAGCGCGTCCCGTCCGTTTACGCATCCGGCGAATCGCCTGTAATTGCGCTACGGCTTCCGCGTTTTTTGCCAGGGCCATTGCATAATCCATATTCGCATCGCGGTCGTGCAGCTCGTGTTCCGCCTCCTCCCTGGCCCTGAGTACCGCCGCCTCGTCCAGGTCCTCGGCCCGCATTGCCGTATCCGAGAGCACCGTTACGACGTCCGGCTGGACCTCCAGCATACCGCCGGAGACATAAAAGCCTTCTTCCTCGCCGTTGTCATGTTTAATGCGGACTTCGCCCGGGGCAAGTTGCGTGACCAGTGGCGTATGGCCCGGTGCGATGCCCACCTCCCCCAGTATTGCCGGGGCAAAGACCATTGCCGCCTCTCCGGAAAAGATTTCCTTTTCCGCGCTGACGATATCAACGTGTATGGTAGCCATAATTAGCCCGTATTTCTCATCAGGTGATGCGAAGATCGCGCCGGATTTTTTGCGCCAATGGGTGCCTGCGACCGAAAGCATAGCTGGGACTCTGGTTGAGGGACAAATTGTCAGGACAGACAATTTGCACGGCGACAGCCGCCCGCAGGGTTGCGCCCCAGAGCCTGCCCCCCTGCTTACAACCGCAGGGGCAAGCTCTGTATGGAGTTGAGCAGGGGGATGGGCGCAATGAACACATGCCCATTGGCGCAAAAAAGACAAGCGAGGGCGCATCAAGCGCAGTTCGTAATGTTGACATAGTCAAAAGGTTGTCATAACTCATTAAAGCAAACATGTATCCGATAGCAACAAGCGACCTGGTGAGAAATACGGGCTATAGTTTAGACTGATTTGCTCTTTTCCACTGCTTCTTCGATAGTCCCGACCATGTAAAACGCCTGTTCCGGCAGGTGATCGTATTCGCCGTTGACGATGGCCTTGAAACCATTGATAGTGTCTTTCAAAGTAACGTATTTGCCCGAAGTGCCGGTGAAAACTTCCGCCACGGTGAAGGGTTGTGACAGGAAACGCTGAATCTTGCGAGCCCGCGCCACCACCAGTTTATCATCTTCCGATAATTCATCCATGCCCAGGATGGCGATGATGTCACGCAACTCCTTGTAGCGTTGCAGGGTATTCTGCACGGACCGGGCCGTTTCGTAATGGTCCTGTCCGACTACCAGCGGGTCCAACTGGCGCGAGGTGGAATCCAGCGGGTCAACGGCGGGATAGATACCCAGTTCGGCGATCTGCCTGGAAAGCACCACCGTCGCATCGAGGTGCGCGAAGGTCGTGGCGGGGGACGGGTCTGTAAGGTCGTCCGCCGGCACGTACACGGCCTGGATCGAGGTAATGGAACCGGTACGAGTGGAGGTGATGCGTTCCTGCAGCCGGCCCATCTCTTCAGCCAGGGTCGGCTGGTAACCCACGGCCGAGGGCATACGTCCCAGCAGGGCCGACACTTCCGTACCGGCCAGGGTGAAGCGGTAAATATTGTCAACGAAGAACAGCACGTCGCGGCCTTCGTCGCGGAATTTTTCCGCCAGGGTCAGCCCGGTCAATCCGACCCGCAAGCGGTTGCCCGGCGGTTCGTTCATCTGCCCGTAAACCATGGATACTTTCGAACCTTCCAGGTTTTCAATATTGACCACCCCCGCTTCCTGCATTTCGTGGTAGAAATCATTCCCTTCACGAGTGCGCTCTCCCACACCTGCAAATACGGATAATCCGGAATGCTGGGTGGCAATATTGTTAATGAGTTCCATCATGTTTACCGTTTTACCGACACCGGCGCCGCCGAACAGTCCGACCTTGCCACCTTTGGCGAAGGGACAGACCAGGTCGATTACTTTGATCCCGGTTTCCAGCAATTCCGTCGTCGGGCTCAGTTCCGTAAACTTGGGTGCGTCCCGATGGATACTCCATGTTTCATCGGCGCCGATTGCGCCGCGCTCATCAATAGGCTGTCCCAGCACGTTCATGATACGTCCCAGGGTCTTCTCACCTACCGGGACTGAGATCGGCGCGCCGGAGTTATCCACTTTAAGACCCCGTTGCAGCCCGTCCGTGGAACCCAGGGCAATCGTTCGCACCACCCCGTCACCCAGTTGTTGCTGCACTTCGAGAGTGGTTTCCACGCCTTCTGCATCCACTTGCAGCGCGTCATAGACTTTCGGAATGGCGTGACCGGGAAATTCCACGTCAACTACCGCGCCGATGATTTGTACAATGTTTCCAGCACTCATCCAATTTTCCTCATACTGGTGGTTCAATAATTTTATATTAATCAGCAGCCTGCCTCCGAGGAGACCGCTCTACCGTCTGCGACGACACATCATCAGTCTGGATGCCGGGTCAAGCCCGGCATGGCGACGGAAATAACCTGCGCCATTCCAGCACATACCCCGGTTACCATTCCTGCGAAAGCAGGAATCCAGTAAAACAACTCACCGCCCCAGGCGGCACATTATTAAAACGCCATCTCACACAGCAGCCGCGCCGCCGACGATCTCCGAGATTTCCTGGGTAATCGCGGCCTGGCGTGCCTTGTTATAAATCAACTGCAATTCATCAATCAGGGTGCCGGCGTTATCGGAAGCGCTTTTCATGGCAACCATACGGGCCGCCTGTTCACAGGCAATATTTTCCACTACCCCCTGGTAAATCAGGGATTCCACGTAACGCAGCAATAACTGGTCGAGCACCTCCCTGGCATCGGGTTCATAGATGTAATCCCAGTAATGCTTCACTTCATCATCACTCAGGGAACGGATCGGGATCAGTTGTTCCACCGTCGGTCTCTGTGTCATGGAATTGATGAATTGATTGGACACGATATACAACTCATCGATTTTCTGTTCCTGGTAGGCATCCAGCATCACTTTGATGGCGCCGATCAAGGTATCCAGTCCGGGTGAATCGCCGATATGGGTCGTCTGGGCAACGATGTTTGCTCCCAGCCGCCGGAAATAGCCCACTGCCTTATTGCCTATGATGCTGAGATCAATACTGATCCCTGCATCATCCCATTGCTTCATTTTTCCGAGCACTTCCCGATACAGGTTTGAATTAAGTCCTCCACAGAGGCCGCGATCGGTTGAAATTATCACCAGCCCGATGCGCTTGATTTTCTCTCGGGGAGTGAGATACGGGTGTTTATATTCAGGGTTGGCCGCGCCCAGATGCGCGATCACGTTGCGGATTTTATCGGCATAGGGCCGCGCCGCGCGCATGCGTTCCTGCGCCTTGCGCATTTTGCTTGCGGCTACCATTTCCATCGCCTTGGTGATCTTCTGCGTGTTTTTTACACTGGCGATCTTGGTGCGGATTTCTTTACCTACTGCCACTTGTTTTCTCCAAGTCTATTCCCCGTTACCGCCTGTTACCAGGTGTGGTTCTTCCTGAATTCTTCCAGGCTGTTCTTCAACGCAGATGCGACCTCGTCCGTGTACTCCGGCTTTTCCTGGATTTGAGCCATGAGTTCCTTGCGTTCGCTGTGCATGAAGTTATGCAGCGCCGCTTCGAAATCGCCGACCTTTTCCAGTTCCACGTCATCGACATAGCCGTTCTCCACCGCATACAGGCTCACGGCAATGCCGGCCACGCTCAGCGGGGAATATTGTTTCTGCTTCATCAACTCCATCACCCGCTGGCCGCGCTCCAGTTGCTTGCGGGTCGCCTCGTCAAGATCGGAGGCAAACTGGGAGAAAGCGGCCAGTTCACGATACTGGGCCAGGGCCAGGCGGATACCCCCGCCCAGCTTCTTGATGATCTTGGTCTGGGCCGCGCCGCCTACTCGTGAAACAGACAGACCGGCATTGATCGCCGGGCGAAAACCGGAATTGAACAGGTCCGTCTCCAGGTATATCTGACCATCGGTGATGGAAATCACGTTGGTGGGCACGAACGCGGAGACGTCGCCTGCCTGGGTTTCGATAATGGGCAAGGCTGTGAGTGATCCGGTCTTCCCCTTGACCTTGCCGTCCGTCAGTTTCTCGACGGCTTCCGCATTGAGGCGCGAAGCCCTCTCCAGCAAGCGTGAATGCAGGTAGAACACATCTCCCGGATAGGCTTCGCGTCCCGGCGGGCGCCGCAACAGCAGCGATACCTGGCGATAAGCCCAGGCCTGCTTGGTCAAATCGTCATAAATAATCAGGGCATCTTCCCCGCGATCACGGAAATATTCGCCCATTGCACAACCGGAATAAGGCGCGATATATTGCATGGCCGCCGATTCGGATGCCGTGGCCGCCACCACGATGGTGTGCTCCATGGCGCTGTGTTCCTCCAGTTTGCGTATCACGACGCTGACTGAGGATGCTTTCTGGCCTATTGCCACGTAGATACATTTCACCCCGGTACCTTTCTGGTTGATGATGGTATCTATCGCCACCGCGGTTTTGCCGGTCTGGCGGTCGCCGATGATCAACTCACGCTGGCCGCGGCCGATGGGCACCATCGAGTCAATGGATTTCAGACCGGTCTGCACCGGTTGTGAGACGGATTGTCTCTGGATGACGCCGGGAGCAATCTTTTCGATGGGAGAGGAATCGCCGGTGTTTATCTCTCCCTTGCCGTCAATGGGATTTCCCAGTGAATCCACCACGCGCCCCAGCAGCGCTTCTCCTACCGGGACCTCCAGGATGCGTTTGGTGCACTTGGCGGTGTCACCCTCGGAAATATGCTCGTACTTCCCCAGGATAACGGTGCCTACCGAATCACGCTCGAGGTTGAGGGCAAGACCGTAGGTGTTGCCGGGAAACTCGATCATTTCTCCCTGCATGGCGTCACTCAGACCATGGACCCGGGCAATCCCGTCGGACAGACTGACTACAGTCCCTTCCGTGCGCGCATCGGTGTCCAGGTCAAAGTCCTGTATCTTCTTTTTTATCAGTTCACTGATTTCTGTTGCACTGATTGACATCGTTATTCCTCATTTAGTTATATCCGCAGATGACGCAGATTACCGCAGATGAAATATGTCTGGTGGTATATGTCGTCTTGTTTACAGTATTTATCTGCGTTCATCTGCGTCATCTGCGGACAAGTTCATTCCGCAATTCGGTCAAGCGGCCGCGCAGGGACGCGTCTATGACCGAGTCGCCGGCACGGAGAATAGCCCCGCCGATTAATGAACCATCAACCGAAGTGATGACGTTTACCTGTTTACCCAGGCGTCCTGCTATGAGTTCGGCAATACTGTCCTGTTGTTGCCGGTCCAACGTATAAGCCGTCACAACCTCCACGTCCACTTTGCCCTCTGCGGCCGCGCGCATCTGTTCATACTGATCTTTTATATTGGCCGTGTATTGCAGGCGGCCCGCCCCAACCAGGAGCTTGACCAGGTTGCGCCCGAGATCGGAGAGTCCGGCGCCGCATACATCGAAAACAAGGTCCTGAAGCTGTTGGCGGCTGACTTTGGGATTGGCGATCAGTTGGCGCATATCCTTATCGGACGTAAGCACACCCAGTAACCCCAGCATGGCCGACCATGCCTCGACCTGACCCGTTTCCTGCGCCAACTCAAACACGGCGGTGGCATACGGCCTGGCAATAGTTGAATTCTCAAGCATCTTGCGGAACTTATAACTCTGCGCCTAACCTGGCCAATATTTCGTCATGCGCATTTTTGTCGACTTCGCGCATAAGGATCCGTTCTGCGCCGGTCAATGCCAGTACAGCCACCTCCTGTCGTAACTGGTCCCTGGCTTGCGTACGTTCCCGTTCAATCTCGGCATGGGCCGCTTCAACCAATCGTTCGCCTTCCACCCTGGCCGCGTGCTTCGCCTCTTCCAGTATCTCGTTGCCGCGTTTTTGTGCCTGGGCGATGATCTCATTGGCATGCTGTTTACCCTCGTCGACCAGTTCCGACAAGCGCTGGTCCGCTTCCACCAGTTTATTCTGTCCGGCTTCGGCTGCGGCCAGCCCGTCGGCTATGCGCTTCTCGCGCTCGTGCAGGGCATTGATGATTGGCGGCCAGACGTATTTCATACAAAACCAGACGAAAATAAACAGCGAGATCGCCTGGCCGAGCAAGGTCAGGTTAATGCTCATCCAGCTTACTCCTCGTGTTGCACACTAACCTCTGTTGCGCTGCCTTCAGCACCTTCATATTGGCCAAGGAACGGGTTGGCAAACATGAGAAACGCAGCAAATGCGATAGCGATAATCGGCACCGCGTCGGTCAGGCCGAGCATGAGGAACATCCTGGGCGTCAACACCCCTGCCAGTTCGGGTTGACGGGCCAGGCCTTCAAGGAATTTACTTCCCAGGATGCCGATGCCTACACCGGCTCCCAGAGCTCCCAGACCGATCATGATGCCGGCTGCCAAGGCTGAAAAACTGATAATTGATTCCATAGAACGTCTCCTGTCAGGTAAATAATAAATTAGTGGGTTTCATGCGACATACTGAGATAGACAATAGTCAGCATCATAAAAATATAGGCTTGCAGTGTGATAACCAGAATATGAAAGATCGCCCAGGGCACGGACAGGGTCCATTGTGCCCAGAATGGGAGCAGGGCCGCGATCAGGATGAATATCAATTCCCCGGCAAACAGGTTGCCGAATAATCGTAACGACAATGACAGCGGCTTGGCAAATAATGAAACCAGCTCCAGCACCAGGTTGACAGGCAGCAACGCCTTGCCGAATGGATGAAAAGCCAGTTCCCCAAAAAATCCGCCTACGCCCTTGACTTTGATGGAGTAATAAATCATCAGGAAGAATACGGCAAACGCCATACCGAAGGTCGCGTTCACGTCGGTGGTAGGCACCACTTTCATGTACTCGATCCCCAGCAGATACGTGGTGTGGGGAATAAAGTCAACGGGTATGATATCCATGAAGTTCATCAGGAAAATCCACACGAACAGGGTCAGCGCCAGCGGCGCAATCAGCGGATTATTACCGTGGAAGGTCTCCCTCACGGAGGTGTCCACCATTTGCACGATGACCTCTACACAGGATTGCAGCCGACCGGGTTTTTCAACGGAGATGGAAACGGCAATCCTGCGGAAAAACCACAGGAACAATCCCCCCAGCAGGACCGACCAGAACATGGTATCGAGGTGGACAGCCATAAACCCCATGTCTGCAGCTTCCTTCGCCGAGTGGGCCAGGCCCCAACTGCCGTCAGGATGGCGGCCATAGGTCAGGTTCTGCAAATGGTGCTGGATGTATTCCGTCGGGGTGTTCGCTGCCAATGTTCAGTTCTCCTTGTTATCCTCTTACCGGGCTAACCGCGCGCAGTCCGCCCGTTTACCACCAGGGCCCAACCGTACACCGCCAGCGTCGCGGCATAGGTGATCACGAACACCGGAAAATTGACCGGTAAGGACGAGAACACGATGCAGAACAGCGCAATCACCAGCAATAATTTCATAAATTGCGCCAGGTAAAGGTTCCTCACAAACTGCTGCGTGCTCTTCGCCCTGCTGCCGAACACCTTTCTACCCGTATACCAGGTTGACAGCGCACTGATACCACCCGCAAGGACGGCCGAGCAGGCCGCGACACCGCCCAGCGCCGGTAACAACACGGCGCCGGCACAGAGTGCAAGCCCTGTTTGTATCAATGCAATCCTGTTCGGAACAGCATTGTTATATGGAGTTTTTAAAAATTTGTCCAACCGGAACAACTCCTGTATGAGAAGTGTGTTATAAATTTTTGTTTGCCCAGGGACCGGACCGTTCAGTCGTTATTTCTATCCACGGCAACGGGCAAAGTTATGGAATTATAATTATCTTGTCATATTAAATCAATCGTTGCGATGCACAAAAATATTTTTATCGAGTTTTCAACACTATAACCACTAAAGTACGCGTTTCCCCAGCTAAACCGGTTCAAGTGTGAACTTCCGTCCCACCTGTCTGGTGAGTTATCCCTTGCCATCATCCAGACGCCTGGTTATATGATCCCTGTATAGTCTCGCCGAACTACTTCAAACAGGGGTCACACTCTCATGTAAACAGCAATACAAACAGGGTTGGAACTGCTTGTTGTCTTCGTTAAAGAACAAGTCTACAATGCCGGGCGCACCACATCACTACTAAGCTCATACACCAGAAATGAACATAACTCGTAAAGGGGACAATCACCATGAACCGTTTTGACCACGACCTTCTGACCCAGCTTGCAAATCATATTGTTGAGACTGAGTATTGGTCGCGCATGGCTTTTCCAGTGACCACTGGAGGTATGCTGACTGCTAATGTGTCTGCGCTGAGCGAGACTGGCCAATTGCTGGCTACGCGTGCGCTGGAAGCCTGGACCGAGGTGACCGGGATCCGTTTTGAGCTGGTTGAGAGCGACGATACTGATATCGACTTTTCTGATGCGCGGGCCACGCCATTCGCGGAAGTAGATCACAAAAACGGCATCATCACTTCGGTAACAATCAACATACCTGCTGCCCGCATCAATGAAAGTCAAGGGAGAATTACCAGCGGTGTATTCGATACCCTCGTTCACGAACTCGGTCATGCCCTAGGTCTTGCCCACCCAGGGCCTTATTCTGAAAATCTACCCATATTCGGTGAAGACAACTTGTTTGCCAATGATTCCGTGCAGGCATCAGCGATGTCGTATTTCTCTCAGACCAGCAACACCAACCTTGACGCCAGTTTTGCGCTTCCAGTCACGCCGATGATTGCCGATATTATTGCACTGCATGATAAGTACGGTGTCCCCACCCTGCGTGGCGGCGACACGGTGTACGGAGTCGGTTCCGGCGTCGGCGGACACCTGGGTGCGCTCTTCGCCGATTTAACTGCGGGAAATCTTGATCGCCCCGTCACCTTTACGCTGTTCGACAGCGGCGGGCAGGACACGCTGGATTTCAGCACGGACACCGATAACCAGCACGTGGTCCTGCAGCCCGAGACGGCCTCGGATGTCTACGGACTTCGCGGCAACCTGGTGATTGCCCGCGACACGATAATTGAGAATTACGTGGCCGGTTCAGGTGATGACATCATTACCGGCAACGAGGCCGATAACGTGCTGGAAGGGCGCGCAGGTGCAAACACCCTTGACGGCAGCGAAGGCAGTGACACCGCCGCCTACACCGGCTCCGCTACCGCGGTGACCATCAACTTGTCTGACGGCACGGCTACGGGCGGGGACGCCCAAGGCGACACCTTCACCAGCATCGAAAACCTTTCAGGCTCCGCGCACGCCGACACCCTGATCGGCGATGCCTCTGACAATATCCTTGAAGGCGCCGCCGGCGCCGACACGCTGGACGGCGGGGCCGGGAGGGATACCGCATCCTATACGGCCTCCCACGCCGCAGTCACAGTGAATCTCTTGACCGGCACGGCCACCGGTGGGCACGCTGCCGGCGATACCGTTGCCGGTATCGAGAACCTGCTGGGTTCCCGCTATAACGATGTGCTCAACGGTGATGCCGGCGCCAACCGGCTTGACGGCGGTCCTGGCAACGACCGGCTGACGGGCGGGGCGGGCGCGGACGTGCTGGTGGGCGGTCCCGGCGCTGATGCGGCCGGGTATGCCGCCTCCGCGGGCGCGGTGACCGTCAACCTGGGCACCAATACCGCGACCGGCGGCGATGCCCAAGGCGATACCTTCGACTCCATCGAAAACCTCTCCGGCTCCGCGCACAATGACACCCTGGTTGGCGATGCCTCTGACAATATCCTTGAAGGCGCCGCCGGCGCCGACACGCTGGACGGCGGGGCCGGCACCGACACGGTGTCTTATTCCGGCTCCAGTGCCGCTGTGACCGTGCGCCTGCTGGCCGGGGCAGGGGCGCGCGGCGATGCCGAAGGCGATACGCTGTCGAACATCGAGAACCTCATCGGCTCCGCCTACAACGATACCTTCGGCGGCGATGCCTCTGACAATATCCTTGAAGGCGCCGCCGGCGCCGACACGCTGGACGGCGGGGCCGGCATCGATACGGTGTCTTACTCCGGCTCCCGCGAGGGCGTGACCGTCCGTCTCCTGACCGGCGCAGGGGCGCGCGGCGATGCCGAAGGCGATACGCTGTCGAACATCGAGAACCTCATCGGCTCCGCCTACAACGATACCTTCGGCGGCGATACCGGCAACAACGTGCTCCGGGGCGGCACCGGCAATGACGGCCTCTGGAGCAGCGGCGACGACGACACCCTTATCGGTGGACCGGGCTCCGATCGCGTCTACGGCGGGGCCGGGCAGGACACGGTCTCCTACACTGGTTCCCCTGAGGGCGTGACGGTACGCCTGCACAGTCTGGTGGCTGCGGGGGGCGATGCCACCGGCGACACCTTTCCCGGTCTGGTGGACGTCGCCTATACGGATGCGGACGGCGTTGAGCAGACCGACTCCCTGCCGGACGTGGAGCGCCTGACAGGCTCGGCCCACGCTGACATCCTGGCCGGCGACCGGCGCGACAATGTCATCGACGGGGGCGCGGGTGACGACACCCTGTACGGCGGCCCGGGCGGCGGTGACGATGACATGACCGGCGGGCCGGGTAACGACCGGCTGTTCGGCGGGCAGGGCGATGATACCCTCAGCGGCGGGCCCGGGGATGACCGGCTGGCCGGCGGTCCCGGTGATGACGTGTTCGTATTCGGTCCCGGGGAGGGCGCGGACACCGTGACGGATTTCGCCGGCGGCACCGATAGCGTGGACCTCACGGCCTTCGATATTGAGGGCATTGATGCGCTCACCATGACGACCGGCGCTGACGGCGTGACCATCGACCTCAGCGACAGCGGCGGCGGCAGCCTCCTGCTGGCGGGCCTGACCGTCCTGCCGGAGGCGGGGGATTTTTTGATCTGATGGGTATGATTACGTTCGATACACGCCGACAGCGGTTTATCAGGACGAACATACAACTCGTGTGCTAAACTGAACAGATGAGCACGATCGACCTGTACGAGGCACTAAAGCGAATTCCGGACGTCAGCGATGAACAGGCCCGCGCGGCGGCCAATACCGCTGCCGGCGATCCGGCCGTCCGGTGGGTATTAGGCCTGCTGGTGGCGATCAACATCGCTACCACCGTGTGGCTGGCCACCGGTATAGCAGCCAATCACGACGGCATCGCAGCCACTCGCGACAGCATCGCAGCCACTCGCGACAGCATCGCGGCGAACAGCGAACGCCTGGCGAGGATTGAAACGCTGCTGGAAGAACGGCTGCCGCCGCGCTCCGGGCGCTGAACTATCTCCTGTGACGAGCCGTTCGGAATTTTTGCTGATAGTTTGTAAAAATTTATGATGACCGGCCTGGCGCTGGCTGGTTTGCTGGGTGATGCGCAGGATCTGCTGCAGCGAAAGGTGGATGTGCTGACCGAGGGCACCCTGCACCCCGCGCTTCGTGAACGGATCCTTCAAGATGCGCGGCCTTTATGAGGCAGGATAAGCACTCAGACAGGGTTCTGTTAGAGCACATCCGTAGTTAGTTCTGGGGATACAATACTTAATTCTGGCATACTGTCAATCTGGCAAGGAGCGTCCTATCCGCGGAAGAAAAGGAGACAGACCCTGACTTATCCCAGGGATATATTACGACGAGCGATGAGTCAAAATTAAATTACCCACGTCAACATTCAGGGCGGTGGCTATGGCGGCCAGGGTTCTTGCCGAGCCGGTGCGTTTTCCGGTTTCGATCTGTGACAGATAAACCGCATTGATATTGACCGCTGCCGCCAGTTGGTTCTGCGTCATGCCGCGCTGGCTGCGATATACCTTGATCGGGTTTTCCCCTGCCAGAAGACGGTCTGCCACCTCAATGGGAAAAGCTTCGTCACCGGCGGATTTTGCTTCGTCGTATAACTCCTCGTCGGTTTGCATCGTGTCTGCACTTCCCGCTGTCAGATGTTGATACTCCCGCCACGGGATTACGGCAAACGCCGGATTGCCCCTGTTATCGAGAATAATTTGCGGTTCGGTCATAATATGCACCCCTATTTATAAACATCGCCTCGTGGGCCAATATGTAATACTTCAATCAAATGTGCTTCGTCGTCCCGCTCAAAAATCACCCTGTGAGCGCCTACCCGCATCCGAAAACCTTGACGACCCCGTAACGGCTTAACACCAATGCCCCGTCGATCAGGGTCTTCCGCCAGTGTATCCAGTAAACCGCGAATTCGGCTGGAGTCCCTGGCCAACATACCCTGTAATGCCTTGATAGCTTGTTTCCGTATAATTAACTGATACATTGCTTTAGTCCTTTATGAAAACTATAGCTAATTGCTTTAGTTTGTCAAAACTTTTTTTATGATTTCTCGAAAAATCCGCCCCTTTTTTTGTAATAATCAACTTTGGTCCGGGAGAGAAGAAGACTTTGCTGCCCATGAGCGCACGGGCAGACCCTTGGGAGATGAGGGATTGGAGTTCTGGGGACACGGAGTTCTGGGGACACAATACTTAATTCTGGGATACTGTCAATATGGCAAGGCTGGTAAGGCCAGTTTGCCTCCTTTCCGATGGATAAACCGTGGTTGTTACAAGCGCTTGCGTATGTGGAATATAATCCGGTTGCAGCGAGCCTGGTTACGCAGCCCTGGGATTATCCTTGGAGTAGCGTTCATGCCCATTTGACCGGGACGGACCCGCAGAGGGGAGCCACTTCAGATAATTGAGTATTGTGTCCCTAGAATTACTAGAATTATTCTTGACGCAGAACGTTGTTGTCACTATAATCTGACCAGACTGACCAGAACTTTCAGATAGGTTACGATTTATGACAGCGACATACTGGCAACTGCAGGAAGCCAAGGCCCGCCTGAGTGAACTGGTGAAGACCGTTCAGCAGAATGGGCCGCAGCAGATTACGGTACACGGCAAGCCTGCTGTTGTGGTCCTGTCCTGTGACGATTATGAGCGGCTCACCCGGGGGAAGCCGTCATTTGTCGCGCTGATGCAGCAGTCACCCCTCAAGGGCCTCGATCTGAATATTGGGCGGGATAAATCATTGACACGCGATCAGGGGCTATGAGCTATCTCCTGGACACCAATGTGGTGTCTGAGCTGGTTCGGCGAAAACCCAGCCCGGATGTGGTGGCCTGGTTCGATAAGACGCCTGACGACGCATTACACCTGAGCGTGCTGTCGCTGGGCAAGATCCGCAAGGGCGTGGACAACCTCAAGGCATCGCCGCGGCGGGAGCAGCTGCGGGTCTGGCTGGAACAGGATTTAACAGACTGGTTTGGCGATCGGCTGTTGCCGGTCGACCGCGGCATTGCAGACCGGTGGGGGATACTGCTTGCCCGGGCAGGCCGACCGGTGCCGGCCATCGATAGCCTGTTGGCGGCGACAGCCTTGCATCACGAACTGCGGCTGGTGACCCGCAACGTCGATGATTTCCTGTTTGCGGGCCTGGACGTCATCAATCCCTGGACAGTGTAATTGAGTTCGGCGAATTCGCCTGAAAATTCGCCCCGGAGGCAGGTGATATTTGGCCGTTCGGCCGGCCTGGTACGGCCGGGGGAGTTCGGGGGAGTTGGGGGAGTTCGAGTTCTGGGGACACAATACTTAATTCAGCTTTGGAATTGCGATCCGATAGTATGCTGATATGCAGATGGCTTGGGTGAAACCCGGGTATATGTCGATAAAGACTGGACCAAACCTGTTGACGAACTGTTACAGAAAATTAATAAATAACCTGAAGCGGTTATGTCCCAAATCCTGAAAAATCTACTCGTGGGTAGCTATGCTGTCGTATTCCCGTCAATCAGCAGTGGCGTCGATGAAGAGGGACACGAAAAAATGCTTGCTGAATTGTACGGTCGTGTCCAGGATATAGAGGGTTTTCTGGGTCTGGAATCTGCCTCAAGCAGTCCATTCAAACTTGCTGTTGCCTATTTTGATTCTCTTGAGTCCATAAATACCTGGAGACAAAACAGCGAGCATATTGCTGCCAAGAACAAAGCCCGTTCCACCTGGCTGGATGACTGGCAGATAAGAATTTGCAAAATCGAGAATATCTACGGGAAGTCGTAACTGTTTTCTGTTCAAGCCAGCATTCGCATCATTTGTATCATCGTTCCACCTCCTTTCCGATGTATGAACCGTGGTTGTTACAGGCGGTTGCGCATCACGATTTCGTCAGGCTGCTGCTCTGATCTCGCATCGGATCGCTTCTTCGATCTCTGCTTCTTCGCGATCATAGTCCTTTGCCAATTCAGTGACCGTCTCACCAGCTTTGTATCTTTCAGCAATCACTTCGGTGGCGAGTCCCGTTCCGGTTATAACCGGTCGTCCTGCAGACAAAGTCGGGTCAATGACTACCATGGCCGGCGCATCATTAATATTGCTGCGTGTGAAAGGATAGAGTTTTATAGGAATCCCGCGTCGATCTCGTTCGATACGACGTAGAGCAGCCTCGATAATGACTCGCATAGTCAGCTGCCCTGCCCTGCTGATATTAACCAACCTTCCGTATTCTTCAATGAACAGGTCAAGTCCATCCGTTTGAAGCTGTTCACTTAGTAGCGGATGCAGTTTATCAGATTCGTTCCGCGTGTTCACTTGAAGGTAGTCAATGGCGCTCCGCACTTTATGCATAGGCACCGTGTGCTCACGGCGGATGGCCGCGAGCACATGGAGTTCGACGAGATTGAGAAATGAAAATGCTACAGGATTGGTATCCACCACCTCTATCAGGGCAGGGGAAGAATCTTTGCCCGTAGCCCAATAACGGACCGTCGACCTGGGGATATTCAGGTAGTGCGCTACCTCAGCAACGGAGTAGGCCGGTAGTTCTCGGAGATTTGGTCGTTTATTGTTTGCTTGCTTCACCATGAGGTTTTCTCGTTAGCAAAGTTCATCATGGATAACATGTATGTTACTGCTTTCGACAAATCAATGGGGTCAGACTCGATTGATTTAGCTCATTGGATTCCTGTTTCGCAGGAATGGTGGTGGGCTGGATTCCTGCTCACCTGACCGGCAGGGTCAGTGTCGGTACCTGGGGGTTAGTCTGACCGGCCTGCAAGTCGAACAATTGGCGTAACAGCATGAATGTGGATTTGGATTCCAGGTCGGTGTCTTCGATATAAAACCAGTGACCCCGGTAGTGGGTGGCTATGTAGGCGTTTCCCGGTCGTTCCTCGCTGGTATGTATCTTGAACAGGCGGCCTGCGGGGGTTTCATTCCAGTCGAATCTTCCGCCATCTTTAGTCCTGGTGACCGTCACGAGTTCGTGGTGGTGACTGGACGGCGCTTCGACATTGTGTGACAAATAATAAAGCAGGCCGGAGATGGAGCGGGGACGCACGGTCCATTGCGTATTATCCATACTCAGAAAATCCGTATTCAGGGTGAATTCATCCCTGCTGTGGTCGAGTTCCAGCAATGCATAGACCTGATCAATTTGATTTTTGTAGGTATCATTATCCCTGATCAGCTTGATAACGATACCCCCTTCTTTATTTGTGCCTATTTCTATGAGTTGGCTTTTTTGTAACGTGTGAAGCGCGTCCATCAGGTGGCCGAATTTCTCATGGTCCGGCTCCAGTCCCGGTGTCGGTCCGGATGCGTTGGGCGCGTTGTAAAGATTATTGATTCTCTCAAAACACAATCCGAATACCCGGCTGATGTTCCAGCCTGATTGTGTCAATACGAGAATGGATTCCAGTTGCAGCGGGCTGAGGATACTTTTCAACAGATCTTCACCCTGCAAGGGTGTGTAGGAAATTGTCGGTTTATCAGAATAGGCGATACCGGCGCTGGGACTCAGTGTATCGCCGCTGCCGAAATTCACGTCGGTGTTTACCCCCGCGTTGGCGTCCAGGGATAAACTGGCTGTGACACTGGCTATTTCCAGGAAAAAGGTTACGTCCCGGTAACGCATGCGTACCAGGTTCTGCAACATCTGCTCGTTGATCGAGGTGATGATGGCTTCATTGTAGGCGGGATGGGTGCGTGCAAGGGCCTGCGGGCCGAAGGTGGACTGGCAGCCTGACAGTGTGATCGCCGAAATCAATATCAGCAGAATGTAAGTTCGCAGGTATCGCATAATCATATCCGGAGGCAGTTTACTGGATTGCAATACAAATATGAAGAAGGCGCTGTTTCTGTCTTTACGGGGGAGATGGCAGGGATGGATTCCTACTTCCGCAGGAATGGTGGGGAGAGGGTATGTTGAATGAATACTCATTCAATATTATGGACAGGACAGGATGGCTGTGGCATGATGTGATGCCTTGTTACAAGATGAGGTAGTTATGTTGCGCAGCCGTGAAAATTCTGCTGCTCATTTCAAAAAGGCATTGAAACGCCTGCCCCTGGGTGTGACGTCCAATTTTCGCTATTGGGGCGATGACGGGACGATTTACATCCAGAAAGGGAAAGGCGCTCGTCTGTGGGATATTGACGGCAACGAGTATATCGATTATCGCCTGGGCTTCGGACCCGCTATTCTCGGTTATGCCGATGCGCGGGTTGACGAAGCCGTCCGCAACGGTATGGATGTCGGCGGGGTGTTTGCGCTTGCGACGGAGCTTGAGTATCGGGTGGCTGAGCGGATTTCCAATATGGTGCCCTCTGCCGAACTGGTACGATTTTCCGTAACCGGTACGGAAGCGGTGATGGCTGCCTTGAGGCTGGCCCGCGCCTATACCGGCAAGGATGAGTACGTGATGGTGGAGGGGGGGTACCACGGCGTATTCAGCGAAGTCCTCTGGTACTCCGAAGTCGAAGACTGGCAGGAAAACGGAGAGGATCCGGAATTGCTGCCTTACGGCGAAGGCGTACCGGGCCTGTATCGCCAATTGATACACAGTGTTCCCATGAATGACGCCAACCGGATCGAGAGTCTGTTTCAATGCCGCGCCGATAAAATAGGCGCCTTCCTGATCGAGCCCATGATGGGGAATTGCTGCTCCATCACCGCGACGGGTCAATATCTCAGGGACGTGCGCGAGTTATGCAACCACTACAATGTGATACTCATCATTGACGAGGTCAAAACCGGTTTTCGCGTAGCCAGGGGAGGGGTACAGGAATTGCTGGGGGTGAATGCCGACCTGTGTACCTATGCAAAAGCGATAGCCAACGGTTACCCGATTTCCGCCCTGGCCGGCAGGGAGGACATCATGCGCATCATTGGCGACAGGGTGGTCCACGGTGGCACTTACAGCGGCCACTCGGTCTCATTGGCTGCCGCCGACAAGACACTGGAAATCCTGGATGAAACGGAAGCACTGGCATCCATCGCCAGGCACGGCGAAAAGCTGCGGGAAGGTGTCGGTGAGGTATTGTCCCGGCGCGGCATCCCCTGTTCTTTTGTCGGCCATCCCGCCATGTCAGGATTGTTTTTCAACGCCGATGCGCCTGCCGACTACCGCGCTTGGGTGCATTCCGACTATACCTTTTACGATAACCTGGCACCGAACCTGCATGACGTGGGTGTGCTGGTTGAGCCGGATTCACGGGAGCCCTGGTTTCTCTCTGAAGCCCATGATGAAGACTGTGTTGCAGAAACCGTTACAAGGTTCGAACAGGCGGTCGACACGACGCTGGAACAACAACATGGCAGAAACGGCAACCTTGTATAAGATAAAACGCGGAGAGCAGGAATCGTGAAGAAATACGACGCTATCGTGATTGGCGCCGGCCATAATGGCCTGACCAATGCCGCCTTTCTTGCCAAGGCGGGCCTGGATGTGCTTGTTGTAGAAAAAAATCCCTGGATTGGAGGTGCGTCCGTCAGCCGGTCCCTGTATCCGGGCTGGACTTATTCGAACTGTTCCTATGTGTGCAGCCTGTTCCGTCCGGAGATTTATCGCGACCTGGAACTGGCCCGCCACGGCCTGCAAATCATTCCTTATGAAGGCGGCATCACCTTTATGCGCAATGGGGATTACTATGGTAATTATGGCGACAAGGAGCGCCAATATCGGGAGATGGCCAGGCATTCCCGGCGTGACGCCGACGCATACCAGCGCTATGAAGCCGACGTGATGCGCCAGACCCGGCTGATACGGCCGCTGCTGATGAGGACCCCGCCGGACCCAACGTCGTTCAAACCGCGCGACCTGATGGAGTTGATTCATTTCATAAAATCCTACTGGGAACTGGGCGAGGAACTCCTGTGTGACACCATCCGCTTCTGGACCATGAGCATCGCTGATTTTCTTGATGAATATTTTGAATCGGATATTGTCAAGGCGCACCTGGCCGGCAGCGGTATCATCGGCACCGCACTGGGGGTATATTCTCCGGGGACGGCCTATGTCCTGTTGCATCATTACATGGGCGACGTGGATGGCAGTATCGGTTCATGGGGGTTTGCCCGGGGTGGTATGGGCGCCATTGCCAATGCCCTGGCCGGCGCATTTGAGGGATTCGGCGGAGAGATCAAGGTTGACGCCGGGGTTGATAAAATCCTGGTCAAAGAAAGGCGTGCAAAGGGTGTCGTCCTGGAAAACGGCGACGAATATTACGCGGACATCGTTATTTCCAATCTTGACCCGAAACGCACCTTTCTGAACATCATGGATGAGCGGGACCTGCCCCGGGATGTGGTCAGCAAGGCGCAAAACTTCAAGATCCGCGGCTCTTCCGGAAAACTCAACATCTCACTGGACGGCATGCCCACGTTTCACGCCGTGCCCAGGGGCCATGAGTTGCTGAAAGCTGATTTTCATTTCATTGATTCACTGGAACGCATGGAAAAGGCTTACGATGACTGGAAGAACGGCACCTGGTCAAAAGACCCTTACCTGGACACCTTGATCCCCACCCTGGTGGACCCGACCATGGCGCCACCCGGCAAGCAGATGATGAGCGTATTCGTCCAGTACTGCCCGCCGAAAGTGAACGGCCGGGATTGGACGGATGAGCAACGGGACCAGTTCGGCCAGACCGTGATTGACCAGATTGCGGAATACAGTCCCGATTTCAAGGACCTGATCCTGCATGCAGAAGTCCGTACACCGCGGGAACTGGAACACGAGGTTGGTCTCACCGAGGGCAATATTTTCCAGGGCGAATTAACCATGGACCAACTGCTGTTCAACCGGCCTTTCCCTGGTTATGCCCAGTACCGGGGACCCGTAAAAGGTATGTATATGTGCAGTTCCGGCACACACCCGGGCGGGGGCGTGATGGGCGCGCCGGGTGCAAACTCAGCAAGGGAAATATTACGGGACCTGGGTCGTAAAAATATCGTACCGGAAACATTCACCGATGATTAGCCCTCATAACCAGGCAATCCGCCGGAAAGGCAATGGCCTGAATTCACAAAGTATGCAGTTGCCCTGTTGATGATGACAGACAGTTTCGACAATATCATTATCGGGGCCGGCAACAATGGTTTGGTTTGCGCTGCATATCTGGCCCGCGCAGGTCGCTCGGTACTGGTGCTCGAAGCGAATGAACAGGTAGGCGGCGCTGCGATCACTCGGGAATTTGCCCCTGGTTTTTCAGTCTCCGCCGGAGCGCACTTGCTCTGCCTGTTTTCACCGGACATCGTCTCGGACCTGGGATTGGATGGGCACGGACTTAACCTGGCGGCCTCCGATTTAAACACGATCGCGCTTTCGGCAGATGGCAATCATCTTACCCTGGACGGTGATCATGTAGACGGTGCCGGGATCTCCGAAAGTGATCGCGCCGCTTACCCCTTGTTCCTGCACAAATACCGGCGCTTTGCCGGCATACTGCAAAAAACGTTCACAAGTCGTCCGCCCCGTGTGGGCAATAACAGCATCAGGGAATTGGCGCGCCTGGCTGGGCTGGGCTTGAATATACGCCTGCTGGGCCGGGACCTCATGCGGGAATTGATGCGGACGGGCGCCATCAATATCTACGATGTGCTGCAGGAAACCTTTGCCGATGAACGGCTGAAAGGCGCCCTCGGCATAGACGCCCTGCTCGGCGCTAACCTGGGACCCCGGTCGCCCGGCTCGGTATTGACTTACCTGTACCGGTTGACCGGCCGCTTACACGCCAATGACAGCGGGGTCTCGGTAGTGGCGGGAGGGATGGGATCCGTCACCGGCGCGTTGCGCAACGCCGCAGAAGCGGCAGGAGCGGAAATCAGGACGGCAACGCCGGTCAGCCGGATATTGCTGGACCGGGACCGGGTGACCGGCGTTGAAACGGCAGCCGGGGAACGCATCGACAGCAGGCTGGTCGTCTCCAACGCCGACCCCAAAACCACCTTCCTGCAACTGGTCGGCGCGAGGAACATTGAGACCGGTTTTGCCAGGCGTATCGACAACATCCGCATGCAGGGCAAGGTGGCAAAACTGCACCTGGCCCTGGATGGGTTACCGGAATTCAGCGGATTGACAACCGCAGAATCGGGTCAGCGCCTGTTGATCGCTCCTTCGTTAAATCATATCGAACATGCGTTTGATGACTCCAAGTACGGCAGGTTTTCGGCACAACCCGTGATGGAGATCAATATCCCGTCCATTCATGACAACGGCCTGGCGCCGGCAGGCAAACATGTACTGTCGGCCATAGTTCAGTACGCACCCTTCGAGCTTCGCTCAGGGTGGGACTCTGGAAGGAATGACTTCAAGCAGTTGCTTGTCAAGCGACTGGAAGAGTATGCACCCGGCATCAGCACGCAGGTTATTGCCGCTGAATTGCTGACCCCGCCCGACCTGGAAAGAGAATTCAACATCCATGGCGGTCACTGGCATCACGGCGAATACAGCATGGATCAATTCATGATGTTGCGCCCGGTCCCCGGCACCGCTCATTATGCAACGCCGGTAGCCGGCTTATACCTGTGTGGCGCCGGTTGCCATCCGGGCGGCGGCGTGATGGGGCTGCCCGGCCGTAACGCCGCAAATGAAATACTGAAGCAGGAGAAACCCTTGTGACGGATAACCCGGATTTCTCACCAGATGATGCGAAGATCACACAGGATTTTTTGCGCCAACGGGCGCCGGAGCCTGCCCCGTACTTGATACGGGGACCGAAGGCATAGCCGTAGCTCTGGTTGAGGGGCAAATCGTCAGTCCTGACGATTTGCACGGCGACAGCCGCCCGCAGGGTTGCGCCCAGAGCCTGCCCCTGTATGGAGTTGAGCAGGGGGATGGGCGCAATGAACACGTGCCCGTTGGCGCAAAAAAGACAAGTGAGGACGCATCAAGCGCACTCTGTAATGATAATATCGTCAACAAATTATCATAACTCATTGACAGCAATCATGTATCCGATAGCAACTAGCGATCTGAGAAATGCGGGTTAGGGAAACACAGAAGCGCGTATTACCCACGCCGTTCCATGCGCGCACCTCGGCTGTGTGCGAGACCAATCTCTGGTCATCCTGGAAGGCATATACCGTCGTTGATTGTTACACCACCCTGGAAGATGAATATTTCGCCATTCGCAACGCCACCTCGGTGTTCGACCTGAGTCCCATGACCAAGTACCGAATCACCGGTAAGGAAGGTTCGGCTTACCTGGACAAGCTGATGACGCGCAGGATGGATAAGCTGGCCCCGGAGCGCGTCATGTACGCGGCCTGGTGCAATGACAGGGGACACGTACTGGATGACGGGACGGTCTTTCAGCTGGGCGAACATCACTGGCGCCTGTGCTCGCAGGAACGCCACCTGGACTGGCTGCTGGCTACGGCAACGGGCTTTGACGTTGACATCAGCGATGAATCGGACGAGATAGCCGCCCTGGCCGTACAGGGACCCACTTCCTGCCGCACCCTGAAAGCCATGGGCCTGGCGGATATTGAGCACCTGAAACCGTTTGAATTACAGCGCTTCCCTTTTGACGATACGGAACTTCTGGTGTCGCGCACCGGCTTTACCGGCGATCTGGGTTATGAGTTGTGGGTCGAACCGGCCTACGCGGAAAGATTGTGGGATGCCCTGTTCGCGGCCGGTAAACCCCATGGTATTCTGCCCATCGGCAACCAGGCCCTGGATATGGCCAGGATCGAGGCCGGGTTTATCCAGGCGGGAGTGGAGTTCGTGCCTGCCGTGGACGTGGTGCGTCCGGACCGGGGCCGTTCCCCGTTTGAACTGGGTCTCGGCCGGCTGGTGCATTTTGACAAGCCGGTGTTCAACGGCAGAAAAGCCCTGCTGGAAGAACAGGAAAGGGGGTCGCGCTATCGCCTGGTCCGGCTGGACGTTGAAGGAAACAAACCTGCGAACGAAGCGTTCATCTACAACCGCAAACAGAAAGTCGTCGGGCACGTCACATCCGCGGTCTGGTCACCGAGTGCCAAGATGAATATCGCCCTGGCCTCAATGGAGATGCCCTGGGGCAGGCCCGGCGATGAATTATATGCCGAGGTCTATTACAATAGCGAATTACAGTGGAAGCGTCTGATGGCCCGCTGCAAGCTGGTGGTAGGCGCATTTTTTGATCCGGCGCGGCGGCGCAAGACCCCGGCGGATTGCTGAAATAATGCCGATGTCGTGAATTCACAAAGTAAGTGTTTGCCCCGTCTGACAGTCTATCTCGACCTATGATACTATGCGGTATATGCTGTCATATATCAATGTAGGAGGTGATCATGCATACCGCAAAGATATTCAAGAATGGCCGAAGTCAGGCAGTCCGCATCCCGAAGGACTTTGCTTATGAGGGCGTGACCGAGCTAACCGTGCAGAAGGTGGGACAAAAGCTGATCCTGGAGCCGATGCGTAAGTCCTGGCTGACGTTGAACGATGAAAGCAAACCGGTCGGCGACGACTTTCTAGCCGAACGTCCGGATATGTTCGAGATTGATGAAAGCCGGGTAAAAATTGAATGATCTATATGCTCGACACGGACACGTGCAGCTACATCATACGACAGCAATCGCAGTCCGTCCTGGAAACCCTGCAGGATAGAGCAAACAAGGGTCATATCCTTTGTATGTCCGTTATTACCTACCAGGAGTTACGCTTTGGTGCTGAACGGGTAGGTTCTGCAAAGTACCACAACCGCATCGATAAGGTATGCGAACGGCTTGACTATGTAGCGGATTGGACACCTGAGTGTGCGGATAAATTTGCTATCACGCAGTCAGCACTGCTCGAAAAGGGCAAACCCATCGGTTTCACTGATGCAATGATTGCTTCCCATGCCTTGGTGATCGATGCAACACTTGTGACTAACAATCAAAAACATTTCTCCCAGGTTGAAGGCCTCCGGTTGGAAAACTGGTTCCATCATGTCACTCCGCCTGGTGGGTCGGAATAACCTTTTTCGATATCAGTTGCCCAGCGCGGTAATGAAAAGTCGATCATGAAGATACCGGAACAAGGCAATATTGAAGAACTACGGAGTTTTTTGAAGAAACGCCCGGAAGTGAAAATGATTGAACTGCTGCTGCCCGATATAAACGGCATATTACGGGGCAAGCGCATCGGCAGGGACGAGCTTGAGACGCTGTATAAACAGGGTCTCAAGGCCTGCGCCTCGACGCCGCTGGTTGACAGTCGCGGCGAAATAACCTTTGACATAAACATCGGCACCCGCGACGGGGACCCTGACATAATGAGCTACCCGGTGGCAAACACCCTGGCGCCGGTTCCCTGGTTTGAACACTCAGACGTTGCCCAGGTGTTTGTTTCCCTGCACGATCTGGAAGGCGTACCCTGGTTTGCCGACCCCCGCCACGTATTGCAGCGTGTCTGTGACTTGCTGCTCGAGGCAGGTCTGCGGGCCGTCGTCGCGACGGAGTTCGAGTTCTACCTGCTGGAATCAGGCGCTGGTGACGTGCCGCAACCGCGCCTGGGCAGGATTCCCGGCACGGGCCTGAAACAGGAAGGGTTGCAGTACGCAACCCTGGAGGATCTGTGGGAATGCGACCCGCTGCTGATGGATGTGCAGCGTTTTTGTGAAGCGCAAAACGTGCCGGCGAATACGGCCCTGCCTGAATTTTCCCCGGGGCAGTTTGAAATCAATCTGCACCACGAGAATGACCCGGTAGCCGCCTGCGACCACGGCGCAATGCTGAAACGCATCATCAAGGGAACCGCCTTCAAGCACGGCATGGGCGCCGCCTTCATGGCAAAACCTTTCGTCGAATACGCCGGTAACGGCCTGCACGTGCATGTCAGCCTGCTCGATGAACAGGGAAATAATGTATTCGCCGACCCTGCAAGCGGGACCAGACCGGCTGTGTCCGCCACGCTGAAGCACGCCGTCGGCGGGCTGCAGCAGACCATGGGCGATGCCATGGCCATTTTTGCCCCGAATGCCAACTCCTACCGGCGCCTGCAACCTGACTCCTTCGTGCCGCTATGCCCGAACTGGGGATATAACCATCGTGCCGTCGCCCTGCGCGTGCCGGTATGCGACAACAAGGATATGCGCATCGAGCATCGGGTAGCGGGCGCGGACGCCAATCCATACCTGGTCGTGGCCGCCATCCTTGCCGGCATACACCATGGCATCATACGTCACTGCGAGCCGACAGAGATGATCGCGGAAGGGACCGTGCTGAAAGCACAGGAGATCACCCTGCCCCGCCGCTGGGATGCCGCCCTGGACCAATTTCGGGACACCCATAAATTGCCCGAATACCTGGGGGAGGAATTTTGCCGAGTGTACGAGATTGTTCGCCGCAGTGAATGTGAACGGTTTCACGAGCAGGTCAGCAACCGCGATTACGAGTGGTACCTGCGCGGAGTCTAGCCCGGATATTGCACCAGTGAATGCGAAGATCGCGCAGTATTTTTCCCGCTTGCGGGTGCATGCGACTGAAAGCATAGCAGGGATTGATGCGCCCCATCCATGGGGCACCCCCTGCGGGCATCTTTCGGATGTCCAAATCTGCTCCGGGCAGATTTGTCTGGTTGAGGGACAAATCGTCAGGACTGACGATTTGCACGGCGACAGCCGCCCGCAGGGTTGCGCCCAGGGATGGGCGCAATGAACACGTGCCCGCAGGCGGGAAAAAGACAAGCGAGGGCGCATTCAGCGCAGTTTGGGATGGCAATACAACTGATATATCATAAGTAACTTATTGACAGCATTGAACTTACCGATGATGACAAGCGAACTGGTGCAATATCCGAGCTGAGTATGGCAGCAATATCTCAACTGATTGACAACCAGCCTGAAGGCTTTTCCCTGCAGCAGGATTTCTACCGGGATAGCGACATCTACCGGCGTGAGCTGGACCGGCTTTTCATGAAGTCCTGGCTGTATGCCGGGCACCTCAGCCTGATTCCCGAAACCGGCGATTATTTCCTGTACGAACTGGGCAATGAATCCGTGATCATTATTCGCTCCGGCGAGAATACGGTAAAAGCATTGCTGAACCTGTGCCGACATCGCGGTTCGCGCATCTGCATGGAATCCAGCGGCAGGCAGAAACTGCTGGTATGCCCCTACCACGGCTGGACTTACCAGTTGGACGGCGCATTACGGGGCGCCAACTACACATCGCCGGATTTCGATCGTTCGGACTATGCGCTGGGACAGGTGCGGTTGGAGATCCTTCACGGCATGATCTTCATCAATTTTGCCGAGCGGCCCGCTTCCTTCGATCCCATCCGGCGCGACCTGGATGAATGCCTGCAACCCTATAAGCTGGATAAGGCGAAGGTCGCGCACCGGCAAAGCTACCCCATCCGGGCAAACTGGAAACTCGCGGTGGAGAATTATTGTGAATGTTACCACTGCACGCCAGCCCACCCTGAATACGCCCAAGGACACGGCCGGTCACTGCCTGATGAGGAAGTGGCTGACCTGCTGCAGCAGGTAATCGCCAGGGGAGAGAAGCTGGGTCTGAACGGACGGTGTGTCGATAAAAGCTGGCTGGACGCCGGCGCCGTCGGTACCGATCGCGGCTTTGACAGGTACCCCCTGTTCAACGGATTTGTCACGGGTAGCCGGGACGGCAAACCGGTGGCGCCGCTACTGGGCGACATCAGCGGCTATGACGGCGGCGCGACCGATATACAGGTTGGGCCGTTTACATTCTGTCTGGCTTATTGCGATCACGTCGTCATCTACCACTTCCGGCCGTTAAACGTGACCGAGAGCGTGTGCGATATCACCTGGCTGGTCAACGAGTCGGCGCAGGAAGGAACAGATTATGACCGCGACGACCTGACCTGGCTCTGGGATATCACCACGATTGCCGACAAGCGCATCATCGAGAACAATCAGAAAGGCATCAATTCAACATTTTACCGCCCCGGCTCTTATACCGGCATGGAGAGCTTCACGCGCAGCTTTATCGACTGGTACCTGCACGCCATGAAATAATGTTACCCTCCGTTCGTCATGCCGGGCTGTTCGTCATGCCGGGCTTGACCCGGCATCCAGTCATTATAATATGTCGCTGGAGGCGACTCTTTATTCACTGGATTCCGGCATTCGCCGGAATGACGAACAGGGGGCGGAATGACGAACAAGGGGCGGAATGACGAACAGGGGGCGGAATGACGAACAGGGGGTGGAATGACGAACAGGGGGCGGAATGACGAACAGGGGGTGGAATGACGAACAGGGGGCGGAATGATGAACAGGGGGTGGAATGACGAACAGAGAGCGGAATGACTAACGGGGAGTGATGCAGGCTAGAGAAACCGGAAGCGTCCCTGACAGCAGGACCCTGGCAAAACAACGTCGCCGCGAGCAACTCATCAAGGCGACCATCAACTGTGTTGCCAAACGCGGTTTTTCGGCGACGACCATGGCAGACATCACCAGGGAAGCGGGGTTAAGCCTGGGTATCGTCAACCTGCACTTCAAGAGCAAAGAGAAACTGCTGCTGGAGACACTCAAGTACCTGGCCGAAGAATACCGTCACCATTGGGAAAAAACGCTGGAAAAATCGGGTCCGGCGCCGGCTGACAAACTTGCCGCGCTGGTGGAACTGGACTTCAGTAAAACGATCTGCGACCGCAAGAAACTGGCGGTATGGTTCGCATTTTGGGGGGAAACCCGTTCACGTCCGATTTATATGAAGACTTGTGCGGAATATGACCGACATTATGTGAAGGTGGAAGCTGACCTGTTTGCCGAAATGCTGCGCGACGATGAGAATAAACAGCATGATCCGCAAATTCTGGCGACGACACTGGATGCTATTATCGACGGCCTGTGGCTGGATATGTTGCTGACGCCAAAAGAAATCAATGGTACTCAAGCAAGGGCTTTGGTAATGAACTACCTGCATACTGCCCTTCCCGCCTATTTTCACTCTTTCCCTGGTCCGGAATAACTTTCAAATGGAAATATCACTGGACAGCAATACGCTGGAATGGCAAGCAAAGGCCCGTGCGTTTGCCGAGCAAGAATTACAACCCTGGGAACTGGAAGCGGAATTCAACAATGGCGTTATACCTGCGGAAGTTCATGCACGCCACAGGCAACTAGCCGTTGAACTCGGCTTCAGCAGGATGGATGTTCCCAAGCGTTATGGTGGGCTGGAGCTTGGTATGACCGAGCAGGTTGCGGTATGGGAACAACTGGGGCGTGTGACTAATGCCTTATGCTGGTGCTTTTCCGAGGCGCAGCAGTGGATGTTCGCGGCCTGTGACGAGGACCAGATCAACACTTATATACTACCCCTGGTGGATGGTTCCCGCGGCGAGTGCTACGCCATTACCGAGGCCGAATCCGGCTCCTGGGAGGTGATCGAGACCGTGGCTGCCCGGTGCGCCGATGGTTACCTGATCAACGGTGAAAAGTGGTACGTAACCAGCGCCAACCATGCGGATTATTTTATTCTGCAGGCCCGGCTGGATGATGGGGAACAGGCATTATTTTTCGTGGATATCGACAGCGCCGGAATCGAAATGACAGACAACCCCCGATTCAGCCATACCTACGCCGCGCATCATCCTACTTTTCGTTTCCACAACGTTTTCGTGCCTGCGCGGAACCGGATCGGCGCAGCCGGAGAGGGGATGGATTATACCCGTAGCTGGTTTCGTCATGAGCGCATGATGATCGCAGCGCGCTGTTGCGGAGCGGCTGCGCGCCTGATTGAGGAAGCAACGGAATTCGCCAAAAACAGGCGCATCCACGAGGAAATGCTGGCGGACAAACAGGCAATCAAGTTCATGCTTGCCGACAGCGCCACGGAACTCTGGGCAGCGCGATTGATGACTTTCGAAGCGACCCAGGCCCATGATCGGGGTGTAAATCTGAGCTCGCTCCATACCCGTTGCTCCATGGCCAAGCTGTATGCCTCCGAGATGGCCAACCGGGTCGCGGATCGCGCCATGCAGATATTCGGCGGGCGCGGTTACATGCGGGAGAATGCCGCGGAAAGATTCTTCCGGGAACTGCGCGTGGATCGCATCTGGGAAGGCCCCAGTGAAATCCAGCGCCTGATCGTAGCCGGCCGCCTGCTCAAACGCGGCCTGGAAGCGATGTAATCGGGTGACGGCTCAATGATAAAACTTAGCCCGGGTATTACCGGAACGATCGTCGGCCTGCTGGCGTTCTCAGGGTTTCCCGGTGTAGCGTCGGCTGAAGAGAAAATTGTCAATATGTACAACTGGGCGGATTATATCGGTCCGACTACCCTTGCTGATTTTGAACGGGAATTCGGCATCAAGGTCAATTACGATATCTATGACACCACGGAGATGGCGGATGCCAAACTGATGACCGGCAGTACCGGTTATGACGTTGTTGTACATGCTGCCTCTTATTCAGCCCGCCTTATTGAAGCCGGGGCCTACCAACCCCTGGATCGCAGCCGCCTTGAAAACTGGAAACACCTGGACCCGGACATTGTGCAAATTATGGCAGATATTGACCCGGGCAATCGCCATGGCGTCCCCTATATGTGGGGAACGACGGGTATTTCCTATAATGTAGACATGCTCAGGGAACGCTTCCCGGATGCGCCGCTGGATACGGCCGATTTCTTTTTCAGGCCTGAGATCATCTCGCGTTTTGCCGATTGCGGCATTACCGTACTGGACGGCCCCATTGACACGCTACCCATAGTCATGAGTTACCTGGGCTATCCCGGCAACTCCATTGAGTCGCACCACCTGCGCGACGTGGAACGCGTGATGAAATCCATTCGTCCCTATATCCGTTATTTCAGTTCCGCAAAAATGTTGATCGACATGCCGAATAAGGAAATCTGCGTGGCCATGAGCTGGTCCGGGGACTATATCGTTGCCCGCACCCGCGCCGCGGAGGCCGGGGTCGACATCAACCTGGCTTATGTCATGCCGGAGAAAGGGATCCCCGCCTGGGTTGACAGCATGTTTATTCCCAGTGACGCCCCACATCCGGATAACGCTTATATCCTGATGAACTATCTCCTGCGGCCGGAAGTGATTGCGCCTGCTTCCGACTACATCGGTTACGCCAATGCCAATCGCTCCGCTACCGTTCTGGTTGATCCGGATATTACCGGAGACCCGGCCATCTATCCCGACGCCGATGTGCGCAAACGCCTGGAGCTCTCCCTGGTCTATTCACCCAAGATGGAGAGAAACCGATCCCGAACCTGGACGCGCATAAAATCCGGCCTCTGAAAAACCCTTTTTAGGAGGACACAGAGTGCACAGAGAAAGAATTATATGAATGGCGTACCAGATATATGGCTATTTCCGTATATAAAAGTCCCGGATTCACTCTGTGATCTCTGTGTCCTCTGTGGCTTATAAAGAACTGCGGCCCAAATCAAATGGAACATCCGATTAAGAATTCCAATCACTTGGTGAGAGATGTCGGTAGTGCTAATCCCGGGTCTAAACCGGCCTGGTTGGACCCGGACGCGATACCGTTCATTCAAATCGAAAACGTCTCGAAAGATTTCGACGGGTTTATGGCTGTCCGCAACGTAAACCTCGATATATATAAAGGGGAATTGTTTTCCATCCTGGGCGGTTCCGGTTGTGGCAAGACCACCTTGCTGCGCATGCTGGCCGGATTTGAACGACCGTCCTCGGGCAGGATCCTGATCGATGGTGTTGATATGACCGAGGTTCCTCCATACCAGCGTCCGGTCAACATGATGTTCCAGTCCTATGCCATCTTTCCCCATCTGACCGTCGAGAAAAATGTTGCCTACGGCCTGAAAAAAGAAGGTATGCCGAAAAATGAAATCCGGACCCGGGTGGCGGATATGCTCGAATTGGTGCAACTGACGGAGTTTGCCCGACGCAAACCCAGGCAGTTATCCGGCGGACAGCGGCAACGCATTGCCCTGGCTCGGGCGCTGGTTAAACGCCCCAAAGTCCTGCTACTCGATGAACCGCTGGCGGCGCTGGACAAGAAATTACGCGAACACACTCAATTTGAGTTGATGGATATCCAGGACCAGACTGGCGTGACATTTATCATCGTGACCCACGACCAGGAGGAAGCCATGACCTTGTCAACCCGCATCGTGGTCATGCACGAAGGTCGGTTCATCCAATGCGGAACGCCCAAAGAGATCTATGAATATCCGGTGAACCGCTACGTCGCTGATTTTTTCGGCACTATCAACCTGTTCGAGGGAACAGTCAGCCGGATTGACGGCGAGACCGTCAAGGTGGAATGTGAAGGAGTGAATGCCGCCATCAGGGCACGATCGGCTGAACAAATAAGCCTGGCCGCGCCACTAACCCTTGCCGTAAGACCTGAAAAAATCTCGATCACCAAGGAGCCGCCCGAACCTGATGCCGCGGCTGCCCTCAGGGGTGTGGTCTGGGACCTGGGGTATTACGGTAATTTATCCATCTACCGCATAAAGACCGACGCGGGAATGGTCGTACAGGTCAGTACCCAGAACCGGGTTCGTTCAGCTGAACGAACTCTTGAATGGGACGACGTCGTTTACCTTTCCTGGGATATTCAGAGCAGCGTGGTGCTAATCGAATGATCCCGGGAAAAGGCATGGACAACTTGTGGCGCCGGTTTGTGATCGGCATGCCCTACCTGTGGCTTTCGGTATTTTTTCTGCTGCCGTTCCTGTTCGTTCTCAAGATCAGTTTCGCAGACCCCATCGTCGCCCTGCCGCCTTTTACGTCGTTGTTTGATTTCAGCAAAGAGGGGGGGCGCTGGTTCCATATCACGCTGGATAATTACCGGTTTCTGCTGGAGGACGACCTGTACTGGATCAGCTACCTGAAATCAATCAGGGTCGCCTTTATCTCCACCTTACTGTGTTTGCTCATCGGATATCCGATGGCATACGCCATCGCCCGGGCCGCTCCGGTCCGGCGCAACATCCTCTTATTCCTGGTGATCCTGCCGTTCTGGACTTCATTTCTATTGCGGGTATATGCCTGGATGGGCATGTTGAGCACGAATGGCCTGATAAACAACCTGCTGCTCTCCATCGGCCTCATCGAGCAGCCGCTGAAGCTGTTATATACGGATTTTGCGGTTTACCTCGGAATTGTCTATTCCTACCTGCCCTTCATGATCCTGCCGCTGTACGCCAACCTGGAGAGACTGGATTTCAACCTGAACGAGGCAGCATCCGATCTCGGCGCCAGGCCACTGCAGGTCTTCCGTGATATCACCCTACCCCTCTCCCTGCCCGGGATCATCGCCGGCAGTCTGCTGGTGTTCATTCCGGCGTTGGGAGAATTCGTCATCCCTGCATTACTGGGCGGGCTCGACTCGCTCATGATAGGCCGAACCCTGTATGATGAATTTTTCACCAATCGCGACTGGCCGTTGTCTTCGGCAGTCGCCATTATCCTGTTACTCATCCTGGTTGCGCCCATCATGGTATTTCAGCATTACCAGGCGCGTGGAGCACAGGGCGAAGCATGAACGGACAACGCTCCACGTTCCTGATTACCATGCTCTGCTTCGGCTATGCGTTTCTTTATATACCGATCATCATGGTCATGGTTTACTCGTTCAACGATTCCCGCATCGTTTCGGTATGGGGCGGCTTTTCCCTGCGCTGGTATGCGGCGCTGCTGGAGAACAGGCAGATCATCGAGGCCGCGCTGCTCAGCCTGCGGATTGCCTTCGTCAGCGCCACGGTGGCAACGGCGCTGGGCGTCCTGGCCGGTCTTGCCCTGGCGCGTATCAGGCGCTTCCGCGGCAGGGTTTTATTTACCGGGATGATCGCCGCGCCGCTGGTCATGCCGGAAGTGATTACCGGTCTGTCGCTGTTGCTCCTGTTCGTCAGCTTGCAGGATTTCATCGGCTGGCCCGGGGAACGGGGCGTCACGACCATTACCATCAGCCATATCACCTTTTCCATGGCCTACGTCGCCGTGATTGTGCAATCAAGATTGATGTCGATGGATGAGTCCCTGGAGGAGGCAGCCATGGATCTGGGCGGGCGGCCATTCCGGGTTACGCTGGATATCACCTTGCCCATCATCGCCCCGGCCATGTTGTCCGGCTGGTTACTGGCTTTTACCCTGTCCTTGGATGACCTGGTGATCGCCAGTTTCGTATCCGGCCCGGGAGCCAGCACCCTGCCCATGTGGATATTCTCCAAAGTCCGCCTCGGCGTGACGCCGGATATTAACGCATTGGCGACCATTATCATCAGCATCGTCAGCGCCGGCGTACTCATAGCAGGCTGGATCATGCTCCGGCAGGACCGGCAGCCTTCAGAAAGGGAGATAGCTGACAAATGAGCGCCTGTTTGCCTTGCCTATGCCAGGGTTTGGCGACGAGGCTTTGTTAGAGTGCACTCCTTTACTCCGCATTCCTTTGATCATTGTGCAAGTCAAACATAGGCGAGTAACAAATGCTTACTTCCATTTTAATCGCACCTTTAATCTATTAAGGTGCGACCAGAGAAGATACCTCTCATGCTGGAGCATCCCCACAACTATGCCCGGGGCGATTCCCTGTTCTTCAGCGAATGATTGGACCGACGCTATGTTGAACGAGGAAGCAGCGATAAATCGCTTCCAACTCGAACGAGGGACAAGCATATTCGAAGCCCAATCATTTGCTTCTGCTTCAATGTCCGTGTTCTCATTATTCGTAGCGTCCATGAATATGGTCTTCCTGCTGTGGAGGAGGATGTGCGCGGCTTCGTGGAACAGGCTGAACCACAGGTGGTCATCCGTCTTGTGACGCGCGCTTAACTGTACCACGGTCTTCCGGGGAGACAGCCACCACGCGGCGCCGCTGCTTGGCTGCTTCCACCGCTTCCCACGCTTCAGCTTCCCGGGCTTTGTACAGTCTGTAATCGGTCTCGATATTCAGCCAAATACTGGCGTCAACATTCAACACCTTTTCAAACTGTAGCGCTATTCCAGGTTTAACAGGAGCTTTCCCGTTAATGATTTCACTGATGAGTTTTGCAGAATGACCACACCGCCGGGCAAACTCGGCTTGCGAGAAACCTTGTGCTTTAATGCGTTCTTTAAGGACGTCACCCGGAGGCACCGCATAGTCTGGTCTGTATTGATTGGTTATCGTTGCCATAGCTATTTCTCCCATCAATGATAGTCGATCACTTCAATGATTGTGATTGAGGTTACCTGTTTCGTATCAATACCGCCGTCGTGCTTGCGCGGGAGCGGTTCGTGGTCCGGTTTGAAAACCAGTCGGTAGGGATGGATGAGATCGACAGCGTACTCTTCATCCCGTTTACCTTGGAGTTGGTGTCTCCTGTCAGGAGGACTATTAGGAACCAACTCTAAGGTTCGAGCAGATCTCAAGACGGCAAGGCGATTCTTGAGTGTTTTCGCCATGCGTTCTCCGTATTTCTTTTGGAGCACCTCCGCCGAGTTAAAAGTTTTCTCAAGTTTTCTGTTCCGGAAATTAATATCCACGAAAGAGGAATTTATCATTACGTAAACGGTAACAAAATGTCATAAATTTCGACCAGGTGCAAGCATTAATGATAATTAATCTGGTTTGTCCCTTCCGATTTTTCGGATTGGCTTAGTTTCGATCAGTGCTACGTAAACCGTCTTAATGGTGATGAATGCGATATGATTACAGGAGGAAATGATCATGAAAGAGTTTCGAGAAGCTAAATCCCGTATTCGAATTTCTCCCGGAGATTCCGTCAGAATAATGAGAGAGCTGCAAGAGCTCAGCCAGAACGAACTTGCATCTGTCACAGGTATACCGCAGTCAACCATTTCCGCGATTGAGCGAAACCGGATAAACCTTGGAGTTGAACGGGCCAAGGTTCTCGCCAGGGCGCTCAGGTGCCATCCTGCGGTATTGGTATTTCCCAATTGGGATATTGAATCAGAAATTGCCGCATAGGCAATAATAATCCGGGGGAAAGGCCTGTCCTCCATGTTGCCGGGACTTGACTTTCAATGTGTATATCTGTCATACTATATACACATTTTAGCGATTATTGCTTCAGGTGCACAGATGCGAACCAACATTGAAATCGATAATAAACTGATGAACGACGTGCTTAAAGCCACTGGCTTGAAAACCAAGAAAGACGTAGTGGAGCTCGGCCTTAAAACATTGGTCAGGCTGAAAAAGCAGGAAGGCATTAAGCGCTTTCGCGGCCAGCTCAAATGGACCGGGGACCTGGATGATATGAGAACTTCAGCATGATCCTGGTGGACTCCGGTGTTTGGATAGACTATTTCACGGGTATAGATAATCACCAGACAGCCACCCTTGACAAGACGCTTGGGGTGCAATCTGTTGCAGCGGGCAACTTGATCCTGACCGAAGTTCTGCAAGGCTTCAGGCATGACAGAGATTACAGAACGGCAAAAGCTTTGTTTGATAATGTGACCATCTTTGAGATGCTTGGCAGGGATATGGCTATCAGAAGCGCTGAAAACTTCCGGACCTTACGCAAAAAAGGCATCACCATATGTAAAACGGCTGATGTGATTATTGCTTCTTTCTGTATTAAGCAAAAGATTCCTCTCCTTTTTTCGGATAAAGACTTCAAACCATTTGTGAAATACCTGGGATTGACTGAGGTTTGAGCAACGTGCGTTACGACTCCGGAATATCGGTAAACGTCATGGGGTACATATTGAGAAATAAAATCCGGCCGCTACGGTGATGGATGCGAGTTGATTTCCAGGTCGTAAAGCAATCCATTAAATGGATTGTTTATTCCCTTCTGCTGGTAAATTTTATCCTTTACCTGACCAGGGATTGGAATACCGCCACCCATACGATGACATTGGCGGAACCGCTCATCAAGTGGATGAAGGTTTATGCCACGTCCATTGATTATGCCGCCTGGCTTGTCCTGATTATCCTGTTGGAGTTGGAGACCTATATTCTCTCCGATGAGGTATTTACCCCCCTGGTCAGCAGGTTGACCCACGGGCTCCGCCTGCTGTGCTACCTGTTTGTGCTTCATACGGTCTATGCTTACAGCGTCGAAGCATACGAATTGTATTTTGAGGTAGAACCCATCCCGGAAGTGTCGAACCTGTGCCAGGTTGCCGATGGGCGCATTTCATTTGTAAGCAACCAGCAATATACCTACCTGGATGCGGATAACTGTGCACAATCGGGAATCGGCAAGGACTATTTTCTGCTGGATAAGGGGCTGGTCGTTGCAGACCTTGCCAACCTCGTCAGGGAAAGGTTGCTGGCCTGGCTGGACCTGGCTGAGTCGATTTGCTGGCTTGTCATCATGGTAATGATTGAATCGACTATCAGGTTCCAGGACCGGGGAGTCTCAAGCGGGCCGGTCATCACCACGGGAAATTATCTCAAGCTTGGCGCCTATAGCGTGATTATGGGTATTGCGGTTTATTGGGCGCTGACTGATCTGTACCTGTATTTCTGGGATGAGATGCTCTGGATTGGTGGTTTTGCCGCGATCGAAATGAACATGTCAGACTGGCGCGAGGATATGGAGGATGCAAACGTCACGGCTAACGCGTGATTGCGCTTTATATGCGACAGATTTATGCCCCCAAAGCCGTATTCGATGAAGCACTGGAGCTGATCAACGCCGGCAACCCGAGAGCTGCCGAGGCCGTTTGCAGGGAAGCCATTGAACGCAACCCGAAAGACGTCAACATGCTGGGGATGCTGGGCGCGGTATTGGTAAAGATGCGCCGGTTGGATGAGGCGGAACAGGTATTGAAACGGACGCTCCGCCTGGCGCCGACGTTTGCCAAGCCCCATGAAGACCTGGGTTTCGTGCTGCTTGAACTGGAACGGTTTGAGGAGGCCGTCGAGGTCCTACAAAAAGCGGTGCGGCTGGACCCGAAGCTGGAGTTTGCCCAATTCAACCTGGGCAAGGCGTTGGCGCTCACCGGCAAGGGCGAGGATGCCGATGTGGCGTTCGAGGCATCTTTCGCACTGTCACCCGAGCGCAAGCTGCTGGCCCAGGCGGCCAGGCTGCATAAGGAAGGAAACCTGGAGGAGGCGGAAAAACTCTACCGGCAGGTATTGAAAAATAACCCGGATAACGTCGATGCAATGAGGATGCTGGCCATGGTTGCGGCAACGTTGAAACGTTATGATGATGCAGAGCGCCTGTTGCGGCGCGCCCTCGGGATTGCGCCGGACTTCCTGACTGCGGTCATCGACCTGGGCCGGATATTGAAGGAGCAGGATCGCTATGAAGAAGCCATCGGTTACTTCAAAAAGGCCATCGAGATTAATCCCAATAACCCGCAGACCCATTTCCTGCTTGCTGGCGCCTACGCACCGGCTGCCCTGAATCAGGAGGCGGTAGAGGAGTATCAACGCACACTGGAACTGTCCCCCCGGCATCCCGGGGCACTGCTCGGTCTGGGCAACGCCCTGAAGACCATCGGTAGTCTGGAACTGGCGATCAAGGCCTACCATGACTGCATCAGCGTAAAACCCAATAACGGCGAAACCTACTGGAGTCTGGCGAACCTCAAGACTTATCGCTTCAGTGATGAGCAACTGCAGGAAATGGAACAACGGGTCGAGGACAACGGCGCAAGCGCCGAGAAGTCAGAGGTCAATTTCCTGTTCGCCCTGGGCAAGGCTTACGATGACCGGCACGATTATAACCGTGCCTGGCATTACTACGAACGGGGCAACATCAAACAGCGAATGTTGGTCCAGTATGACCCGGTCCACACCGAAACCATCAACGATGCCATCATTGATGTGTTTGACAGGGAACTGCTTGAAGAAAAAAGCGGTTCGGGACATCCCGACCCTGCGCCCATATTTATCCTGGGTCTGCCGCGTTCCGGCTCTACCCTGATAGAACAGGTGCTGGCCAGTCACAGCCAAGTTGAGGGGACCAGTGAATTGCCTTACCTGGGCCGGGTCGCCACCTCTCTCAACAGGAACCGGCCGGACGGCGTCAATTACCCGGAGGCAGTACGTGAGTTGGCGCCGGTAAACCTTGCCGCGCTGGGCCAGGACTACATCCGCTACGCGCAACTGCACCGCACCGAGGGCAAACCGTTCTTTGTGGACAAGATGCCGAACAACTTTCCCACCATCGGATTCCTCCACCTGATTCTGCCTGATGCAAAGATCATCGATGCACGCCGGCATCCCCTGGATGCCTGCGTCGGTAATTTCAGGCAGCACTATGCCAGGGGCCAGACGTTTGCCTATGATTTGACGGATATCGGTGAATACTACTTGCAATACCAGCGCATGATGGACCACTGGCGCGAAGTCCTGCCGGGCCGTGTTCTGACCGTCCAGTACGAGGAAGTCGTCACCGATTTTGACAACCAGGTGCGCAGGATACTGGAATACTGCCGCCTGCCCTGGGAAGATAACTGTGTCAAATTCTATGAAACCGAGCGTCCGGTAAGAACAGCCAGCTCGGAGCAGGTGCGGCAACCCATCTACACCGGGGCGCTCAACTTCTGGCGCAACTACGAAACCCATCTCGACGAACTGGTGGAGATACTCGAACCGATTCGCGCTGGTTATAGCAAATATGAAAAGTGAACGGGAACCGGGAGGAAAAGGGGACAGATTTCAAATCTGACTCTCCGGGGACGGATTTCAAATCCGTCCCCTTACAAGCGAGGACGCATCAAGCACAGCCTGTTATGTTGATATGGTGGGCAGATTATCATACCGTATTGACAGCAAACAACTAGCCGATGACGACAACCGAACTGGTAGAGAAATGCAGTTTAGCCGGCGCTTCTGTCTGAACCTGGCGCGGCTGTATCCGCAGAAGGACAGTATGCGGGTGAAACTCAAGCAGGCTGGGTGGAGATTCTATTTGGGCAGTCCTCATAATAGATATAAAAAAGTATGCGGTTGCCCTGACCCCGTCATTCCGAGTTCGTCATTCCGGCGCAGGCCGGAATCCAGTCGAAAAAGACAGTTCCTTATGGTAAAAGGTTGGTTTGTTAACTGGATTCCGGCCTGCGCCGGAATGACGATAGCCCGGATTCTAAAGTATGCGTTCGCCCTGTCATAGGTACTGAACCCGGACAAGAGGGGGTTGACATTGCATGAAGCAGCGGGGTAGAGTATGCCGACTATGATTAGGGGATGGACAGCCACATGGCAATAGACCTGAACGGTCGCGTGATGCGCCGCGACCTGCCTGACGGGGCAGAGTTCGGCACGGCCAACGCTGCCGGTTGCAGTGCTGACTCGCTGAGGCGGCCGCTGCGCGGGGTCCCGCGCCCAGCCTCCTTTACCCCCCCCCACATGAGATAACAGGTCGCCAGCGCGGCGCTGCCGCTTCTCCGCGCGCGCGGGTAGCGGGCGCCGGGAGGGCGTCGGCCAGGACGGGGCTATCCAACCGATTCCGGCGCGGGGTCTTGTGCGCCCTGGCGTTCATGACGCTGATGTGCGGGCTGACCGTGCCGGCCTGGGCGCAGTCGGCGTGGACCCCGACCCTCACCCCCGGCGATAGGCAGATCGTGGTGTCATGGACCGCGGCCCCGGTCAGCAGCGGCCTGAGCTTTAGCTACGCCCTCCAGTGGCGCACTGGCCCAGCCGCCGGTTGGGAAAGTATATACCCCATCGCCAGCAACATCTTCAGCCGCACCATCACGGGTCTGACCAACGGCCAGAGCTACCAAGTGCAGGTGGCGGCGGTGGTGGGATTCGGGGCCGACCCTAGGAATGTCGTTTCACTCACAGTCAGCGCCACGCCCGCGGCCAAGCCATCAACACCTTCGGCCCCGTCCCTCACGCCCGGCAACGCGCAGCTGACGGTGTCGTGGACCGCCCCGTCCGACAACGGCGCCGCCATCTCGGACTACGACGTGCAGTACAAGCTGAGCAGCGTCACCGGCTGGACGGATGCCAACTACGACGGCGCCGGCACCAGCACAACCCTCTCCAGCCTGGCCAACGGCCAGCGCTACGACGTGCAGGTGCGCGCCACCAACTCCGTGGGATCGAGTGACTGGTCGACCTCCACCACGGACACGCCGACGGACGTGGCGCCCGGCAAACCGGCGGCCCCGACGGTCACCGTGCTGGGCGCCACCGCGCTGCGGGTGAACTGGGCGACACCGACCAACACGGGCAGTGTCATCACCGGCTACACGCTGCAACAGAGCACAGACGGCGGCACCAACTGGAGTACGGTATCGGGCGTGAGCGGGACGGGCACGAGCCACGACGTGACGGGTCTGACACCGGGGAGCGCCTATGTGTTCCGGGTACTGGCCACCAATGCGGCGGGGGCCGGGGCCTGGTCGGATGCGTCATCGCCAGCCACCCCCGCGGCGGCACCGGCGGCGCCCGCCATCCCCAACCTCGCGCCCGGCGACGGGCAGCTGACGGTGTCGTGGAGCACGCCGGCCGCCAACGGCGCCGCCATCTCGGACTACGACGTGCAGTACAAGCTGGGCAGCGTCACCGGCTGGACGGATGCCAACTACGACGGCACCGGCACCAGCACGACCCTCTCCAGCCTGACCAACGGCCAGCCCTACGACGTGCAGGTGCGGGCGAAGAACAGCGTGGGCTGGGGCGGCTGGTCACCCAGTGCCAGCGCCACGCCGGCCACCACTGCTACGGTGCCCGCCGCGCCGGCGCCCCCGACGCTCGCCCCCGGCAACGGCAGGATAGTGGTGTCGTGGGCCGTGCCGACGAGCAACGGCGGCGCGGCCATCTCGGACTACGACGTGCAGTACAAGCTGGGCAGCGTCACCGGCTGGACGGATGCCCACTACAACGGCACCGGCACCAGCACGACCCTCTCCAGCCTGACCAACGGCCAGCGCTACGACGTGCAGGTGCGCGCCACCAACTCTGTGGACTCGAGTGACTGGTCGACCGCCGCCGCGGCGACGCCGGATGCAGTGCCGGGCAAACCGGCGGCCCCGACGGTCACCGTGCAGAGCGCCACCTCGCTGCAGGTGCGCTGGACGGCGCCGGCTAACCCAGGCACTGTCATCACCGGCTATACGCTGCGGCGCAGTGCGGACAACGGGTTAATCTGGATGGCGTTGCCGGATGCTGCGGGGACCGGGAAAAGCAGGACGGTGACGAGCCTGACGCCGGGGACGTCGTATGTGTTCCGGGTACGGGCAACCAACGGTGCGGGGGCCGGAGACTGGTCGGATGCGTCATCGCCGGCCACCCCCGCGGCGGCACCGGCGGCGCCCGCCATCCCCAACCTCGCGCCCGGCGACGGGCAGCTGACGGTGTCGTGGAGCACGCCGGCCGCCAACGGCGCGGCCATCTCGGACTACGACGTGCAGTACAAGCTGGGCAGCGTCACCGGCTGGACGGATGCCAACTACGACGGCACCGGCACCAGCACGACCCTCTCCAGCCTGACCAACGGCCAGCCCTACGACGTGCAGGTGCGGGCGAAGAACAGCGTGGGCTGGGGCGGCTGGTCACCCAGTGCCAGCGCCACGCCGGCCACCACTGCTACGGTGCCCGCCGCGCCGGCGCCCCCGACGCTCGCCCCCGGCAACGGCAGGATAGTGGTGTCGTGGGCCGTACCGACGAGCAACGGCGGCGCGGCCATCTCGGACTACGACGTGCAGTACAAGCTGGGCAGCGTCACCGGCTGGACGGATGCCCACTACAACGGCACCGGCACCAGCACAACCCTCTCCAGCCTGACCAACGGCCAGCGCTACGACGTGCAGGTGCGGGCCAAAAACGCCGTGGGCTGGAGTGACTGGTCGACCGCCGCCGCGGCGACGCCGGATGCGAAGCCGGGCAAACCGGCGGCCCCGACGGTCACCGTGCTGGGCGCCACCTCGCTGCGGGTGAACTGGACGGCGCCGGCCAACACGGGCAGCGCCCTCACCGGCTACACGCTGCAACAGCGCGCGAACAACGGGACAGACTGGAGTCCGGTGTCGGGCGTAAGCGGGACGAGTCACGACGTGACGGGCCTGACACCGGGGACCGCCCATGTGTTCCGGGTACTGGCCACCAATGCGGCGGGGGACGGGGCCTGGTCGGATTCGTCATCGCCGGTCACCCCCTCGGCTGCGCCGGCGGCGCCCGCCGCCCCCGCGATCCCGACCCTGAGGCCCGGCGACCGGCAGCTCGAGGTGTCATGGCACGCGCCCGGCAGCGACGGCGGCTCGACCATCACGGGCTACAATATCCAGTACCGCGCCGGCGCGAGCGGCGCCTGGACCCGCCACGGCGCCACTGATGCTGGCAGCACCACCACAACCATTTCCGGCCTGACCAACGGCCAGGACTACCAGGTGCAGGTGCGGGCAGTGAACGCGCAGGGCGCGGGCCCCTGGGTAGCCAGCGCCACGGCCACGCCTGCGTCCGCAACGACGCCCCCTGAGCCTGTCACCCCCCTTGGGCCCGGCACCAGCACCAGCACCCCCGAAATCACCCGCTTCGAGGCCACGCCACTCAGGGACGGCAAGTCAACCCTGAGTTGGGCGGTGAGCGCCAACACGGACGTGCTGAGCTGTTGAGAACACATAAACTGTCCGCATCTGTAACACATAATCTGTCCGGTTTTATCATGTCAGCTTTTGGGAGGCATGATGACGCGGACAAACTGGTTACAGGAGACAAAACTGATGAGATTTGAAGAAGCCTATAGTGGTTGGACAGCGCGGCGATTAACCCAGGAGGACGCGGCACAGTTACTGGGCGTGTGTGCCCGGACCTTCCGACGTTACATTGACCGGTATGAAGACGCCGGGTTGGACGGCTTGCTGGACAAGCGTCTCTCGCAGGTCTCGCACCGGCGGGCGCCGGTGGACGAGGTGTTGCGCTTGGTAGACCGGTATCGACGGCGTCATGACGGTTGGAACGTGACGCATTACTATTCGTGGTATCGCCGGGACGGGGGTGAGCGCAGTTACAGTTGGGTGAAGAATACGTTGCAGGCTGGCGGGGTGGTGAAGAAAGCGGCCAAACGCGGGGCGCATCGGAAACGGCGCGAGCCGGCGGCCTGGCCGGGGATGCTGCTGCACCAGGATGGCAGCACGCACGAGTGGGTGCCGGGTCGGCACTGGGATTTGATTGTGACCATGGATGATGCCACGAATGAGCATTACTCGATGTTCTTTTGTGAAGAGGAAGGCACGCAGAGCAGTTTTACAGGCGTGAAAGACGTGATTGAGGTGAAGGGCTTGTTTTGCTCGTTATACACCGACCGGGGCAGTCATTACTGGACGACGCCGGAGGCCGGGGGCAAGGTAGACAAGGGCAATCTGACACAGTTCGGGCGCGCCATGACGCAGTTGGGTATTGAGATGATACCGGCGTATTCCCCGGCGGCCCGGGGGCGTTCGGAACGGGCGTTTGGCACGCACCAGGGACGTTTGCCGCAGGAATTGGCCGCGGCCGGTATTACCACGATGGACGCCGCCAATGCGTATCTGCGGGACGTCTACCTGCCGGCGTTTAATGCCGAGTTTGCCCACCCGGCGCGGGAGGACGGCTCAGCCTTCGTGCCCTGCCCACAGTCAGTAGTACTGGATGACATCCTGTGTGAGCACGTTGCGCGAACTGTGAGCAAGGACAACTGCGTGCGTGTAGACGGCCTGGTATTACAGCTTCCGGCCGACCGGCATCGGTATCACTACATCAAGGCCAAGGTGAAGGTCGCTCGTCATATGGATGAGACAGTGAGTGTATTTCATGGTCCGCGGCGCTTGGCAAGATACGACTCTCAGGGCCAGGTATTACAGGATGAACTACCGACTGCTGCGTAATGTCCGCCGCACAGTCGGCACTGGACGATCCTTGTCGGACTCTGTCTTTCTGGAGGATGTCAGTGTGAAGACAAAAGCGGACAATTCATTTGTTACAGAAGCGGACAAATCTATTTGTTGACAACACACGGACGTGCTGAGCCTGGTCGATGACCAGGGCACCATCCTGATAGACCCGGGCGATGGGCTGCCCGCCGGCAACCAGCTGGCGGTCGAGACCCGTGTGGGCACCGTCTATACCCTGATTGCCGTCAACAGCAACAGTGGCCACAGCAGCAAGCCCCGTACCGTCACGGTCAGGGCACCGGCGCCGGTCAGGCCCACCGTCAGGCCCCCGCCTGCGCCCGTCAATGCTGCGCCCACCGGGGTGATTGTCAGTTGGGTCCCCCCGGCCACGGACGGCATGATGGCCGAGGACGTGGACACAAGCGCCGGCCGGGTGAAGCTGGCGAACCTGTCCGCCACCGATCCGGACGACAGTCACCATACCTTCAGCCTCAGCGGTGCGGCTGTCTTCGAGATTGCCGGCGCGGCCCTCTACCTGAAGCAGGGGGTAGTGCTGGATTACGAGACGCAGCCCCGCCATGGCTTCACACTCACTGCAACGGATGGCGGCGGTCTCAGTGTCACCGGCACTGAGCAGACCCTTGCCGTGACCGATGCCAACGAGGCGCCGACCGAAGTGATTGTCACCTGGGTGCCCCCGGCCACGGACGGCGCCATCGCCGAGGACGTGGACACGAGCGCCGGGCCGGTGAAGATTGCCGAGCTGTCCGCGGTCGACCCGGATGCCGACGACAGCCACGTCTTCAGCCTCAGTGATACGACTGTCTTCGAGATTACCGGCACGGCGCTCTACCTGAAGCAGGGTGTGATACTGGATTACGAGACACAGCCACGCCATGGCGTCACACTCACTGCAACGGATGGCGGCGGCCTCAGCGTCACCGGTACTGAGCAGACCCTTGCCGTGACCGATGCCAACGAGGCGCCGACCGAAGTGATGATTACCTGGGTGCCCCCGGCCACGGACGGCGCCATCGCTGAGGACGTGGACACGAGCGCCGGGCCGGTGCAGCTGGCCGAGCTGTCCGCGGTCGACCCCGATGCCGACGACAGTCACGTCTTCAGCCTCAGTGGCGCGGACATCTTCGAGATTACCGGCGCCGCGCTCTACCTGAAGCAGGGTGTGGGGCTGGATTACGAGACACAGTCAAGCTATGGTTTCACGCTCACTGCGACCGACAGCGGCGGTCTCAGTGTCACCGGTACTGAGCAGACCCTTGCCGTCACCAATGCCAACGAGGCGCCGACCGAAGTGATTGTCACCTGGGTAGCCCCGGTCACGGACGGCGCCATTGCCGAGAACCTCGACACCCGCGCCGGCCCGGTGCAGGTGGCAACGCTGTCCGCCACTGACCCGGACGCCGGGGACCAACACCGCTTCACCCTGGAGGGTGAGCAGGCGGCAGTGTTCGAGGTGGCCGGCCACGCCCTGTCTCTCAGGCAGGGTGTTGTGCTGGACCGTGAGACCCACCCGGCCTACCCCGTCACGGTCGTGGCCCGTGACACGGCGGGGCTGCGCGTCAGTACGGCAGTCGTCCTCGAAGTATCCGCGGAGACCGATACGCGGGCCCGGGCGCGGCTTAAGCGGGTCAACCGGGCCATTCTGCCGGCATTGTCCCGGGCCCTGGTGGCCGGTACCCTGGACGCCGTAGAGCGGCGCATTGACAGTGCCGGGGCAGCGACAGCCCCGCCGGCCGAGACTCTGGCGGGGCTGCTGTGGGGGCAGGCTGAGGCCCTGCGTGCGGGGCGCTGGGCAGAGGTACTGGGGCGTTCGTCCTTTGCCCTGCGCCTGGACGAGGGCCCCCCCGCCGGGGGGCTGAACACTATCACCCTGTGGGGCGGGGGCGATTACCGGCGCCTGTCCGGGGGGGATGACGACCGGGCAGGGGCCGCTGACCCGGTGCACTGGGACGGCGCCGTGTTGAGCGCCCGCCTGGGGCTGGACGCCCGGCTCCGGGACGACCTGCTGGCGGGTCTGGCGCTGTCCTGGGCCAAGGGCGAGTTTGACTACACCGACCGGGGTGCGGCCGGCTACCTGCCCATAGAGGGCGCCCATGAAAGCCGGCTGCTGAGTGTCTACCCCTACGTGGGCTGGCACCCCCGGGCCGAGTTAGGTCTGTGGGGCGCCCTGGGTTATGGGGTGGGCGAGGTGCGGCTCCGGGACGCTGAGGCGGGCCGGCAGGCCGCGGACAGCGAGCAGGCCACGGCGGCGCTGGGTGGTCGGGTGCGGCTGTTTGCAGGCAACAGTCTGGTTGCCGGCGGGGCGACGGTGTTGAATCTCAAGGGTGCGTGGTGGGGCTCGCGCTATGAGGTGGAGGCGGCGGGGTTGATTGAGGGGCTGGCGACGGACGTGTGGCGGCTGCGCCTGGCGCTGGAGGGCTCGCATGCCCACCCCCTGGCCGGGGGCGGGACCGTGACGCCTTCGGTGGCGCTGGGGCTGCGCCATGACGGCGGCGATGGCGTGACCGGCGGCGGGCTGGAGTGGGGCGGCGGGCTGGTCTGGTTTGATCCGGCCCGGGGGCTGCGGGTAGAAGGCTATGGCCGGGCGCTGCTGGCGCATGCAGGGGACATCGAGGAATGGGGCGTCGGGGGACTGGTGGTGCTGACGCCGGGGACGGACGGGCGCGGGCTGTCGCTCAGTCTGCGCCCGGGTTGGGGCGTGGTGGACGGCCTGGCTGGCGGCCAGGCCGGGGCCGGCGCTGTTGAGCGGCTCTGGGCGCGGGGCTCGGACGTTGGGGGCAGTGGGCCTGGCTCACCGTCCCGCGGGGTGCGGTGGGAGACCGAGTTGGGGTATGGGCTGGCGGCCGGGGGCGGTCTGCTCACGCCTTATGGGGGCCTGGTAGTGGACGGGGGCGGGCGACGTTACCGGTTGGGCGGGGTGTTCGAGCTGGGCCGCGCGCTGACGCTGAGTCTGGAGAGTGCGCGCCGGGAGGGTATGTTCGAGTCCCCGGACCATGGCCTCATGCTGTGGCTGCGCTACGGGCTGGGGGGTGCGGGGTTGGCGACCCCGGCGCGTGGGTTACACGGGCCGCATACCCTGGGACGCGGCCCCGGTTGGGAACAGGACAGCAGTGCCCGCTAACCCGTATATCTCACCAATTGATGCGCTGACAAATCGTCAGGACAGCCGATTTACAAAGTATATCCTGTACTTTGCCTGCCCCGTCGGGGCCAGGCTCGCGCGGCGCGACTGTTCAACAGCTCCCGGCAGATTTGTGATGTGCGCCTTACATCTCTCCGGGGACGGACTCTCCGGGGACGGATTTCAAATCCGTCCCCTTGTGCGTCCCCTTATGCACTCACGTGCCCGCTGGCGGCACAAAAAGCAACTGACACCTCAGCGCGCCGGATAAGCGTATGCGTTTGCCCTGTCAGATAGCCTCAAATTCAGGGTATTTTGAGCGGGTAATCAAATTCTGTGGTATATTCATAATTATTCAAAGTGAATAAATCAGGTATCGAGATGGCAACGACGAGCCTCAGTCTAGGTGAACATTGGGAAGTGTTCATAAAAAATGAAATTGCCAGTGGTCGCTATGGCAGCGCCAGTGAAGTGGTTCGAGATGCTCTGAGAGCGCTGGAAGAACGCAAGACCAGGTTGGCTGCCCTGCGCGCCCATTTAGGCGAGGGCGCGGCTCAGGCCGAGCGCGGTGAATTTGTGTCGGAACCGCTTGATGAAATGCTGAGAGAGTTCAGGGAAGAACAGGATGGCAAATTCATTTAACCTCACTTTCCGGGCCTGGGAAGATTTACGCGGTATTTGGAATTATACCACTGAAGTATGGAGCGAAACCCAGGCAGACAGCTATATTGCTGGACTCTATGAGCGTTTTTCATGGTTGGCTGAGTTTCCTCGTATGGGCAAACAACGCCCTGATATCTGCAAGGGATATTTTTGTTTCCCGCAAGGTTCCCATCTTGTGTTTTATCTAATCCGTGACAATGAGATAGATATAATCGGTATTCCTCATAAGGAAATGGATATTCTTGATTATTTTGACAATGGCGACTGATATGCTGGCTTGTGCAGAGCCATAATAACCCTTGTCCCTGAATAAAACTCATAGATGTGCCCAAACCCGGGCAGAGACAATCGGTGCCGCAGTGATGGTTCGCACGGCATTACTGGTTGTCCTTACCACGCTGTTTTTTTTGAGTGGCCCCACCGTAACTGCCCATGATAGCCGGCCGCTTTTCATCAGTATTCTGGAAACCGGCAGTGACACCGTGATAGTGAACTGGAAAACACCCCCTTCCGTGAACCTGAACAATGCGCCACGGATTGCCCTCACGTCCTGCAATGTCTCCCGACAGAAACCTGTACGGCAACCCATGGCAGGCACGGCAGTTTATTCATGCGCTGACGGTGTGTCAGGAAACTCCCTGGTGATTGATTACCCGTTCTATAATCCGTCCATAGCATCTCTGGTACGCATCGAGTTCCGGAACGGGGAAACACACAGCGTTATACTCAACCCCAGTGAAACGGAGTGGCGCATTCCGGCGCCGGCGACTTTTGTCAGTGTGGTCAGGGATTATTTTGCGCTGGGTGTCACACATATATTCGGCGGGATAGACCACCTGCTGTTCCTTGCCGGGTTGCTGTATATTGCCCGTACGCTGCGCCGGATTCTGATCACAGTCACCGGCTTCACCCTGGCCCACTCCATCACCCTGTTTCTGGTGGCGCTGGATGTGGTCCGGGTATCGGTGCCGGCCGTCGAGACAGTGATAGCCTTGTCGATTGTGATGCTTGCTACCGAGATAGCCCGCAATGACCGCAGTACGCTCACTTGGCGCCGCCCGCTTCTGGTCGCCTGTGGCTTCGGACTGGTACACGGGGCCGGTTTTGCCGCTGCCCTGACGGAAACAGGGTTGCCGCAGACGGAAAAGATCAGCGCATTGTTATTCTTTAACCTTGGTGTGGAAACCGGTCAATTGGTCATCATCGCCTTGGTTTTTATCGGCATCGGGGCAGTTTCCCGCCTGAACCATTCGTTACTCTCTGTTTTTGATACACGACCAGCGGGCCTGGCATTCAGTTATGCGCTTGGTATCGTTTCAGCCTTCTGGTTCATAGAACGCTTCACGCTCGCGTTCAGTTAACCGGGCCAGACTAGTACCGTTTCCAGTTAATTTTGATCAGTTGACGGTTCAACATTAGTCAAGCGCTGGCAGTTGTTCAACGGGTATAGCCAGTGCCAAGCTGCGAGCCGTCCCCGGTTGTTTGTGAATGAGTCCTTTATCCTGCAAATGGGTCAACATGCGGTGGACGGAGGGGGGCGAGACCCGGAAGTAACGTTGCAAATCGGCGTGTGCGGGCGGTCTGCCGTTGACTTTGGTGTAGTAGTGGATGAAGGCGAGATACTGGCCTTGCTGATAGGTATAGGCGGGGATATTTTTATTCGTGTCAGGGATCGACATGGTGTGTATTTTATGATCTATTATCCCTTTTATCACGAGGGGTTAAGTCATGCATATCACCTATCGGGTGTTGTTGACGGCGGCGGAGCGGGACTATTTGGAGGCATTTACATCCCAAGGGAGGCAACGGGTACGGGCGTTGAAGCGGGCGCAGATATTGTTGTTGGCGGACGGCGGCGTGCGGCGTGAGGAGGAGATCGTCGAGGCGTTGGGGGTGAGCAGCTCGACGGTGTATCGGGTGAAGCGGGATTTTGTGGAGTACGGGTTGGACGCGGCGTTGTCGGAAGGGTCTCGTCCGGGTCGGCCGCGCAAGACGGGGGCGCATGAGGATGCGTTACTGGTATCGATTGCGTGCAGTACCCCGCCGGCGGGGCATTGTCGCTGGACGTTGTCGTTGTTGGCGGAGCGCTGGGTGGCGTTGACGGATATGGAGGGGGTATCCCTGGAGAGCATACGGCAACGGTTGAAGGCGAATCAGCTCAAGCCCTGGCAGCAGAAGATGTGGTGTTTGGGGCAGATGGATGCGGCGTATATTGCCCAGATGGAGCATAGTCTGGATGTGTATGCTGAGCCGTCCTGTCCTGAGAGGCCGCTGGTGAACGTGGATGAGGCGGGCAAGCAATTGGTGGGGGAGGTGCAGGCGGGCAGGCCGATGACACCGGGGCAGGTGAGTAAGCTGGATTATGAATACGAGCGCAAGGGGGTGGCGACTATCTTTGTGTGTTTTGACCGGCATCGTGGCTGGCGTCATGCCAAGGTGACGCACACCAGGAAAGCGGCTGATTTTGCCGAGTTGATGCGGGAACTGGTGGACGTGCATTACCCGGAGGCCGAGTGCGTCCGGGTGGTGCTGGATAATTTGAACACACACCAGCCTGCTTCGCTGTACCGGGCATTCCCGGCGTCGGCGGCGCGGCGGTTATTGCGCAAGCTGGCGTTTCATTACACCCCTAAACACGCCAGTTGGCTGAATATGGTGTAGATTGAGATTGGTAATATGAACCGGCAATGTCTGGACCGTCGTATTGACAGCATGGACTTGTTAGAATCGGAACTGGCGGCTTGGGAGACCCGACGCAACCAGGAGAGGGCCAGTATCAACTGGTTGTTTGATGTCGATAAGGCCCGGACCAAACTGCACCGGGCCTATGACAGCTTAACCAGTCAAAATTAACTGGAAAGAGTACTAGCCAATTGTAGCCATAGCATCATCTGGTCGTTGAATATGCCCGCTGACTTTGGCAAGCAGCGCCCGGGCATCACTGATATCCTGCCCGCGAAATGCCACAACCTGGTCCGGCCTGATTAAAGCCAGGTCAGTCTCATAAATATCGCGAGCCATTTCGCTCGTCACATCAAGGACCTTGAGTTCGAGGCCCGCCTCAGCAAAATCCGCTTTGATCCGCCCGGTCGAGGGCGGTTTGGGTCCGAGACGCAGGAGTGTCCATTCGAAACCGAACTCATCATAGAGCGAGTGGTCTTCACCGAGCCACAAATGCGGCGCGCGGCCACCGGGACAGGAGGTCGGGATATAAACGTTGGCCTGGTCCGGAGGCGGCACACCGTCGGCAACGATAATCGGGGAGCCGTCATAGCGGTACCCGAAGGTAATACCGGGAATGTTGAATTCCTTGCGCGCATGCCGGTTGAAGTACTCTCCTGCCTTAGCGCGAGCTTCAGCGCCTGCGAGAGAGTCTTCTTCCAACTCCATTGGAGCGACGTTTGCGCCAAGCGAATCGGCAAGCTGCCGGGCGAAGTTCGTGTTACGAACTGCCGCCGGGCGACGCTCCGGTTCATAGCTATCCAAAAGTGAACGGGGCGCAACGCCTCGAACCACTGCCGCCAGCTTCCATCCCAGGTTTACCGCGTCCTCGATGGCGGTATTGTAACCGAGCCCGCCGGTCGGCGTGAACAGGTGAGCGGCATCACCGCCCAGGAATATACGACCGCATTGCATGCGTTCGACAACCAGGGTAAAACCGGCTCGCCAGGTGCCGCGGGAGAGGACTTCGACATCGACCGACGCACCCAATGCGGCTTGGAACATATCAATGGCATCCGCGTCGCTCAATCTTGTTTCATCTTCCTCCGCCCGTAGTTGCGTATGAAATGCAAATTCACTTTTACCGTCAACCGCGGCCATAAATGCGCGCCGGTCACGGTTGAAAGTCACGTTCATCCAGGCGGGCGCATGACCCGACACGGAATAGAAGTCGGGTACACGGATGTACATGGCATGCATGCGACCACCCATAAATTCCCTTACCGCGCCGCCTTCGCCGGCGTAATAGTAACCGAGTGATTGGCGTACCAGGCTGCGCGCGCCATCGGCGCCGACCAGGTAATCGGTGTGTACCATGAATGTCGTCCCGTTCTCCATATCCTCTATCAATGCACTGACTCCGTCAGTCTGCTGTTCAAAACTGAGCAGACGGTGGCTGAAGCGAATCGTGTTGCTCGTGCAAGCGATGGCGTGCTTGTACAGGACCTGTTCTACCCATTTCTGAGACACTCGATGGGGTAATTCAGCGGCGCTCCAGGACCCTGTCAAGGTCTGGATATGCGACTTGGCAGCAGCGGACGAAGGTAATGAAAAGCGCGCCAGTTCGTAGCGTGCGAAGCGGGTGAAGTAAGCAATATCGGTCGGATAATCCGCAGGCAGGCCAAGGGCGCGCACCTCATCGGCAAAACCGTGCCGCCGGAAGTGTTCCATGGTGCGCGCCTGGGTGGCATTGGCCTGTGGATTGAAGGCTGTGGAAGATTTCTCATCAATGAGTAAGGCACTGATCCCACGTCGCCCGAGTTCGTTGGCCAGCATCAGGCCACACGGTCCTCCTCCAATTATCAGCACTGAATATCGGTTCACCTTCGAAATACCGCTTCTCTCCTGATGCTTGTTACCTAACTAAACGTTTCATTCAACAGGTCTGCCAATCCTGACTAAATATTCACGCTTTTGTACGCTCCTGTTGCGGAGTAGAGATCAATATTGTCATATAATATAGGTATTATCACTAGTGTCCGGAATATTCGACGAAGATAAAAGCTAACTTACTGTCATTCATTATAAAATCCTCTCATTATGGGTGTCACCGACTTGAACTGCCTGCCCCGTTTGTTTCAAGCTCTTCCATCAAGTAACAAGATGGGAGCACACGCACATGTACAACGGCAAATTGGTCTTTGCACAAACACTCGAACACCTGCCACACCATACCTTGCGTCGCTGTATTCAACGCTACCATGGCCATCGTCACGTCAAGCGGTTCAGTTGTCAGGACCAGTATCGATGTATGGCCTTTGCGCAACTCACCCATCGCGAAAGTCTGCGCGATATCGAAGCCTGCCTGCGCGCCCAGCGCAACAAACTCTATCATATGGGCCTGCGCAGCACAGTGTCCCGCAGCACCTTGGCCGACGCCAACGAGACACGCGACTGGCGCATCTACGCCGAGTTTGCCCACGCCTTGATACACACCGCACGACACCTGTATCTCAACGACCAGTTCGGCGTCGAACTCGACAACACGGTCTATGCGCTCGATTCTACCCCCATCGACCTGTGTCTCTCCGTGTTCCCCTGGGCGCACTTTCGGCGTACCAAGGCCGCGGTAAAAGTGCATACATTACTGGACCTGCGTGGCAATATTCCCACGTTTATCCATGTCTCACCGGGCAAACTGCACGATGTCAAGGTGCTCGATACCTTGCTGCCGGCGCCCGGCGCCTTCTATATCATGGACCGCGCCTACCTCGACTTCGAGCGACTGCATGGATTGACCATGGCCTCGGCCTTCTTCGTTATCCGGGCTAAATCCAACCTCAAGTTTCGCCGCCGCTACTCCCATCAGGTCGACAAGACCACCGGACTACGTTACGACCAAACCGGTGTGCTGACCGGCCGCCACTCCGCTCAGCGCTATCCCGACACACTGCGCCGCATCAAGTATCACGATGTGAACACCCACAAAACACTGGTGTTTCTCACCAACAACTTTACCTTACCGGCCGCCACTATCGCCGACTTATATCGGTGCCGGTGGCAGGTCGAATTGTTTTTCAAATGGATCAAACAACACTTGCGCATCAAAACGTTCTTCGGCACCTCAGAGAATGCTGTGAAAACGCAGATCTGGATAGCTGTCTCCATCTACGTGTTGGTTGCGATCATCAAGAAGCGTCTGAACTGCGAGCGCAGCCTGTACACAATTCTACAAATTTTAAGTGTGACACTGTTCGAAAGAATGCCCCTAAATCAACTACTTAGCGATTATGAGACTGACATGAATTATGACACGTTCTCTAACCAATTGAATTTATTCGATTAATATTCCGGACACTAGTGAGGTATTATAAAAAATCCATGAGCACAAAAAACAAGGAATGCGACCATGCTTGATAAAGTCCGCACCATACAACCTGAAAACATCCGCAATCAAATGTTCATCAACGGTGAGTTTGTCGATGCCGAGGACGGCAGCACGATTGATGTCCTCAACCCCCATGACGGCAGTAAAATCACCGCTATCGCTGAGGCAAAACCGGTGGACGTCGATAAGGCGGTCGCCGCTGCCCGGGCTGCATTCCACGACTGGAGTAATATGTTCGCATCAGAACGCGGACAGCTTATTATGAAACTGGCCGATAAACTGGAGCAGCATTTTGACGAGTTTGCCGAACTGGAAAGCCTGGACACCGGCCACCCCCTGAAAGATACCCGGCGTCTGGACCTGCCGCGGACTTTGCTCAACCTGCGTTACTTCGGCGGCATTGCAGATAAGATAGACGGCCGGGAAGTCCCGGTAGAACCGGGTTTCCTGAGTATCGTCAAGCGCAAACCGGTCGGCGTGGTAGGACAGATCGTCCCCTGGAACTTTCCTATCATGTTTTGCAGTTGGAAGTTGGGGCCTGCACTGGCCGCCGGCAATACCGTAGTGATGAAACCGTCTGAGCTCACACCCCTGTCGACGCTGAGACTGGTTGACCTCATGAATGAAGTCGGTTTCCCGCCGGGAGTTGTGAATATCGTCCCGGGGTACGGTCATATCACCGGCCAGCACCTTGCCGAACATACTGACGTTAACAAGATTGCCTTTACCGGTTCCACGGCGACCGGTCGCAAGATCGTTCAAGCCTCCGCGGGTAACCTGAAGCGCGTATCGTTGGAGATGGGAGGCAAAGGCCCCAACATAGTCTTTGAAGACGCAACGCTTCCCGCTGCCATCGGCGGGTCGGCGTTTGCCATCTTTCACAACCAGGGACAGGCCTGTATTGCCGGTTCGCGCTTGTTGTTACACGAGGCAATTGCCGATGAGTTCCTGGAAAAATTTATTGGGCTCGCAGAATCCATCAAACTAGGAAATCCGCTGGACACTGAAACCGAGATGGGGCCGCTCACGTCTAAAATGCACCTGGACCGGGTACTAAATTACATCGACGTATGTAAAATGGAAGGCAATAAAATACTGACCGGCGGCGAGCAGCCTGATCATGAGGAATTGAAAAACGGTTACTACCTGAAACCGACAATAGTCGAGGCAAAACCCGGCGACACGGTTTTTCAGCAGGAGGTGTTCGGCCCATTTGTAACAGTCACCCGCTTCAAGGATGACGCTGAGGCGCTGGAGTTGGCGAATGCCACCGATTATGGTTTAGGCAGCGGACTGTGGACCAACAACCTGCAACGCGCCCATAAGTTCTCTGATGGTATCAATGCCGGCATGGTCTGGGTGAATTGTTACAAACGAGTCCATCCTGCTTCCCCCTTTGGTGGCGTTGGTGAATCCGGCTACGGCAGGGACATGGGCATCGAATGTCTGCAGGAATATACCTCAGCTAAAGCAGTCTGGATCAACTACGATGCCAAGATCCCACCTTTTTATCCACGCTGAAAATGCTTACCGATATGCCATTGCGTCTCGTCAAAATGCTGTTCTGCGTATTCACGCGGATGCGCTTCAAGCGTTGTCGCCAGTGAGGAGTTCCAGCGGTTCCACCAGCCGTAGTAGACGATGATGCCCATGATTTCGACTATTTCCGCGTCGTTGAAATGACGTTTGAGATCAGCAGCGAGGTCATCATCGACGGCATTGGGCACCGAGGCAGCGGCGGCGGCGAAACGTAGCGCCGCACGCTCGGCCGCGCTGAACAGTTCGCTGGTTTCAAATTCCCATAAACGCTCAATCTTTTCATCCGCAACGCCGTAACGTTCTGAGTTGGCTGCCGTATGGGCAAGACAATACTGGCAACCGTGTACTTTGCTGGCCATCTGCCCCACCAGCCCGCGAATATCGGTCGGCAGGCTGCAATCGTTATGCACGACTTCGGAAAGCTGTGCCAGCGCCTGCACCATTTTTGGTTTACGCGCCATCGTCATCAGGGCGTTCGGCAGGTAACCCATGCGCTCATCCCACACGGCAAAGTGCTCTTCCAGTTCCGGCGCTTGCTCGCGTTGCAATGGTTTGATAATAGCCATAAGAGACCTCCTCGAAGTTTTATTGTAGATACTGCCAAATTATAATTGCTTTTGCCATCACCTTATCGCCTTAGTCATCCAGCACCAGACAGATCGATTATTTTGCGGAAAGTTGATATTATTCCTACTATTGAAGCTCCGTCTCCTATACACATTCACCGGCTATCTAAAAAAACGGAGAAATTTCATTACAGACACAGCGAAGCGTCTTGCGTCCATCGTCGGTTTAGCGTTCCTTATCGCCGGTTGCGGAGGTGGTGGAGGAGGAGTCAGACCCCAACCTCCACCAGCCACTCCCGAACCGCCGCCGGTCACGACTGATCCTGTTGAATCTGAAAGTGAACTGCGGCAGGAATATGCCGCACACCCGGAATTTCGCAACCAGCCCGCGCTGGAACAGGTTAACGCCCACTACGCCTATGCCCGCGGCGCAACAGGTGAAGGCGTTACTATAGGCATCATTGACAGCGGGATTGACGCCGGCCATACAAAGTTCGACGGGAAGGTGCTTCCCGAATCCTACAATATTACCGGTTACAACCCGGACTACAGCTTTTGCGCTATGCGCGAGCCGGACGGCTCCTGCTCGTTCGAGGGAGGACCGCCGTCCCATGGTACCCTGGTGGGGGGAGTCATGGCGGCGAACCGACAAACAGACACCACCAATGGAACCGGAAGTGAATTTGCCGTTCACGGAATTGCATTCGACGCCAAGCTGATCTCGGTGGGTATCCCCTTCAGCGAGCCCCCCGATTACTATGATCCCATTGACCTGAGCCGGCCCGGTTCCCTGACGTCAACAGACCAGGAGTTTGCGGAGATTTCCAACCGGTTAAACCCCAGTGTCACAGCCATCAACCTGAGCTTTGGTTTTTTCGGGAACATCGAGGATTACAGTGAAACCGAGATCCGCGGCGCTTTGCCTCGCTCCCTTGAGGCTATTGTCCAAGCGGCTACCCCGGCCAGTGAACGCACCATCTATGTGTGGGCGGCAGGCAATGCTCGCGGCGAAGTACACTTTGACGGAGCCATTGAGCCTGCCACCTCAGTCGAGATCGTGGCTGGGCTCCCTGTCCGTATCCCTGAACTGCGCGGCCACTCTGTTGCCGTGGTCGCAACTGATCAGAACGGCGAGATTGCGAGTTTCTCCAGCCGTTGCGGCATTGCCAAGGAATTCTGCCTGGCTGCGCCGGGCGTAGAACTCACAGGGCCCTTACCCTACACCTACTGTCCAACCGGTTCCGGAGACTGTTACGCCAGCGCGTCCGGCACCTCTCTTGCCGCGCCTGTCGTCACCGGCGGGGTTGCCTTGCTTGCCCAGTACTACCGCGACCAACTCGGTAACGATGAGATCGTCAGGCGCATGCTGGAAACCGCCAATAAGGAAGGGATCTATGCAGACTCAGACGTCTATGGTCAAGGATTTCTTGACCTTGACAGCGCCACCCGGCCGGTCGGTGACACGCGCATGCTGACCGGTCAATCGCTTTCCGGACCTTCAGCCCCGGGCAGTCTCAGCACCGTCTCTCTTGGCCCAGCCTTCGGCGATGCGCTCTCTCACGGGCTTGCCTCCAGTGAGATAGCGAGCTTCGATGAACTGGATGCGCCGTTCTTCCGTCCGCTCAATGATTACATCCAACCGAACGCGAGCGCCGGCGCACGCCTCGAAGAACGCCTCTGGGTGTTGGGCAATGATCCGCGCGGCGGCGCGTGGAACACACAGGGCCTTGAACTACGGGTGCGCCTTGAACCTGTGTCGGGTCGGCGCCATTACGGCTTAATCCCATCAGGGATTTCAGCAGGAGCTAACGCTGAAATAACCGGTCTTCACAGCTATACTCTCCGAGGACCTGGATACGATACAATTGAATCCCGACTCGCTTCATTGTCCTTGACTCGCCATGCCGGAGGCAACGAAATCTTCTTCGGGCTGCGCAGCCATCCTGGTTGGCGTTTCGGGCTTCATGCCACCGGCTCGATTACTCCGGGGACATTTACCGACGATGCAGCCTTTACCAATCCCTTCCTTACGTTCGCCCGCAACGGCGCGGCCGCGGGTATCGCAATGCCAATAGGTAAAGGCGCACTCAGTGTTGCGGCGTTTCACGGCGCTGCGCAATACGGCGAACGTCGCGATATCGACTCCAGTCAGTCTACCGGCACACTGGCTGAATACCGGTTAGCTGACAGCATGCTGTCCGGGGTCGCCATTCAGGCAGGTTGGTTGATGGAACCAAACCGTCTGGCCGGCAGTCGACCAAGCGGCGCATTCGGCGAACTGAACGCCGATACGGTCTTTACGGGGTTCTCGGCGTATCGTCGGCTCGGCGCTCACTGGACCGTCCTTGGCAACGTCCATGCGGGCGTCAGCCGGACCGGGATGCAAAAACATGGAATGCTGCATGACCCTTCCGCTCTGTGGACCAGCACTTTTGCTATCGGCATTATCGGCGAAGACATCGGCTATACGCAGGACCGCCTGGCGTTCAGACTGTCCCAGCCGCTGCGCGTTGAGTCGGGACACGCCCGGTTCCATTGGGCATCGGGGCGGACTCGGAACAGGCAGGCACGGATCGAAAAAACCACTCTCGACCTGGAACCCTCCGGTCGTCAGCTTGACCTTGAGCTGGCCTATAGCCGGCCTTGGAAAGGCGGACAGGCCCACTTGGCAACACTTGTCACCCGCCATGCAGGGCACACCCGCGGACAACACGATTTTGCATTATTGCTGCGCTACAACCGCGCCTTCTAAAACATATTTACACCAGAAGTCACATACTTCCTGTATGCATATCAATCAAAAAGCTTGTAAGTCAGCGCGAGAGTATATTATCCTACTAATCAGGATATATCACTACTATTCAGGAGATTGAATATGCCGATGGTCAAAAAAAGTATATCGTTGACAGAGCAGCAAGACGGTTGGATCAAAGCACAAATCAAAACCGGACATTACGGCAATGAGAGCGAAGTCGTTCGCGATCTTATCCGCGAGAGACAAATTCGAGAGCAAGCAAGACCCGTCGGGATTGAAGCCATCCGAAACGTATCTGAACCCGAGTCATTACCATACGCTGTTCGGGTTGTGGCGGCGGAAGCGGGGTCGGGTAGCGACACCGCGCTCAATGCGCTCAACCAATTACAGACTTCCCTGCGCGAACGTAAAATCGACACTGCGCTTTGGGAGCAAGACCTGATGGCCGAGCGCCAGACATCTGACCGACAGCTGTCTCCTGCGCCTAAATGATCCATCTGGACACGAGCTTTCTGATTCGGGCGCTGGAACTAGGCTCGCCTGAAGATCTAAAACTAAGAGCTTGGATAGCAGAGGGCCAAACATTGAGAATTAGCACAATTGCCTGGACAGAGTTCCTGTGCGGCCCAATCTCCCCCTTTGAGATATCCTTAGCTACCAGGATCGTTGGACAGCAGCAAGACTTTACACCGGAACACGCTGCAATTGCCGCCCGTTTATTCAATGAGGCGGGAAGGCGTCGCGGATCCTTGATCGATTGCATGATCGCAGCGACAGCTCTCGCCGATGATGCATCCATCGCGACAGCGAATACTCCAGACTTTCACCGGTTTGAAAGTTCCGGTCTGGCGCTGGTATAAGGCAACTTTTTAGAGCTACATTTCTGCCTAAAAATAATAATTTTGATCTCAAAAGGATATTGCTTAATGATAAGTAAATACGATAACAAGCCTTTACCGGCGGGCTTATTATTTGAAAACCTGTTTGAATGCTGTACGCCTGCAGAATCTTTCGAGCTTGTTTCTGAGGGGATCTCTGCAACTTGCAGAAATGCTGTACGCCTTCTCTCAGACGCGCAGTACCTTGTAGAAGGAGGGCGACTTTCATCTGCCAGATTCATACTAACGACTGCCCGCGAGGAGATCGCAAAGTCGTATATCTTATTGGATACATGCATGCTTGACTTGAAAAGACACGATTCTGTGATACGTCGTCTTTGCCGATCTTTTTACGATCACATCTCCAAACATGCTTATCTGGAGATGCTGAATTACCCGAATATCGATTCCATGTCGGAAGCAAAGAACATTTGGGAAATTCAAGTCAAACGCTGGTGGCCTGCGGATTACGGAGATGGCGAACCAGATATGCCTCATGAGACGATCTTCAATAGAGAGCTTCCACTCTATGTCGATTACAGTGACTATGATCGTCACTGGCTGGCGCCGACCGACCGCGACCAGGATACCTATTTCATAGATAAGTGGGGTGGAACCCCGATTTCTAGGACCAACAACCTAATCGAGACATGGAAGCAAATGGAAGCAGTTGGCATCTGTTCGCCAAAGGTTTTATCTATAGTGAACACCGTTTTCAAGAATCACTATCTTCGAGAGAACACTAAGCTGTCATCACTGTATTGCCTTTATGAGAAGGTGGCGGAAAGTGTAAGCTCAGAGACCAATATTTCTGAAGAGTTGTTTATGGCTTCCCCATTAGTAGTTAGATGGCCACTCTATTGTTTCGTCTAAGAGTGGATCTACGAGTATTCTGGAGGCACTCCACTGATAAATTACCCTCAACCAAGCCGGTTCTAATTCAGTGGCAAAGATTTTTTACAAGTCAGCGTAGCAGTTCCGCTTATTGACTTTCAGACCTGAGAAACATCTTTCTCATCTTTTACCATTGCAAATTCACGGTATGCTTCTCGTACTTTGAATACATCCACGCTGCTGGCCATTCCTCCAAGCGCAGCTTTGATATTCTTAGTGGTAACGCAGGATCTGACTCCGATTATCACTTCCTTGAGTCTCAACTCATCCGAGAAGTCAAAATAATACAGGTCACCAATTCTTTTAGCTTCCGACAGAGGCCAAAATATTCTATATTCCTGTTCGTGACTCCAATGAGAAAATTTTGTGGACAGGATTTTTCTCATGAACTCCCGCTCCTTATTATCTGTTTCAGGATCCACAGGAAATCCTTCAGATTCTACTTGATTACGAAATTCTTGCGCTTTCACACGAGCTTCCTCAATCGATGCTGGCTGATCGGTATAGTCATCCATTTCGGCACAGAGTTTACCTCTTAACCTATAAATCCCAGCAAATAAGTTATCAACAGATAACCGTTCGTCTTCATAATTTACTTCAGCAAGAAGCCAGTCGGGGTGGGGAACATCAAATCCAAAAGACAGTCCTTTATGCTTATCAGAGTAATGTGTCCATTGCACCGGGTTTTCCCAGCCTTTGCTGAAACAAAGCAGACCCCATATTTCATTAAGATAGTCCTTCAGACCTCCCATAGCTTCACGAAATTCAAGGTATGTTAAATCCACACCCATAAACTCGAAAGGGTCGTTCAACTCATTAATCCGAGCAATTTTTAGACGTTTCTCTCGTAAGGCCTTAAGGCCCTATTCTTTGCAGATAAAGCGATAAACTCTCATAGCGTTATGACCTGACGTAATGCCTATTCGAATCCGACATCGATGGTCTAGGTCCCGATGCGGTTTTTCCACCATGGACACTTGGTTCGTTACACCATTGTTGGCGAATTAAATCGAAGCCCTTTGTGGCGGATGGAGAAACCCCAAGCAGAGCAAACAAAGCATTATCCAAAGCGATGCGGTTTTTGTCCTGACAGGCTTCGTTCGCGGGCAAGAACTCTACATCGCAGAACTTGTCGAATAAACGGTCCGTTTGCTCGACCATGTCTTTATCGAATCTTTGTGTATCCAGTGCAATAAGCGAGGGTAAGGCGCTGATTGTTACTCGAGTTCGGCCCAGTTGTTGCCGAGTACCGTTCCACCAGTAACTCATCAACCCCAGGGTCGAATTGAACCAGAGAAGAATCACCTTTGCTGTAGAATCATCTGCTGTGAGAAAGTTCGGCCAAGCTGTTCCGCCGACCGATTTTTCTGGTGTAAAACACGCGCCAAGACTTTGGGAGTTCAGCCGAAAGTCCAGTGTCAGATGAAGTCTGGAAACAACACGTTCCCAGATATCAGCAGCACGTTCTTCTTCCCCGGCGCGTACTCGTAGTTCACAGTCTGGTTCTACAATAAACGACCGCTCACGCTCTGCATTATGATTCCATAATGCAGGGAAGGTCGGTGTTGGTGTCTGCAACGGGATCTTGTCAAACGGACCACGCGGGGGCGCTCCGATAAAATCTCTATGGACCAAGCCTCGGTTGCCGAGAGTCTCTAGCGTAGTAATTGGCAGATTTGCCGTTCCATTCGTTCTTGGATCTGTCAACACTCCTTTGGAAAGCGAGAACATGAATTCCGCGAGACTTGGTTCTACCAGACCGACGCAACCTCCCTCCAACCGACCCGCATTGATGCAACTTCCATTACCATCCTCATCACCGATGGCTATGCGTCCGGCGCCAGTATTCCTGCGGATAGCTGCAATCGACTTCGCCACCTCAGTCGCGGCGACATGATGAACAGGTCGATGTCGCAGGTTGGCGAATTGGACATTGTTCGCACTGTCTTTTTTCTCTTTAATTGGGGGATTATCTGGCTTTTTTGTCGCGACTACCAGCACCTCCGCCATCCCCGTATCAGCAGAAAATGCCTGGTCAGTTATTCCGATACTGGCAATGGATACAATCACCATATCCTGGTAATGCCTGGACAACAGTGCTCGCGCATCGCGCCAGGACTCGCCTTGTGCGAATGCTGCCGGCAATACCAATGCCAACACACCACCCGGTTTCAGTTTGACGTGGGCAAGGTCCAGGAAATTCGACGCCAATCCGGCGTTCCCGTTCCCTGCCGGTTCCGCAACAGAACGGCGCATGACTTTCAGTCGTTCGCTCATGGCCTTTTGTTCACTATGCCCTGTGTCGAAACCAGCAAACGACGGGACGGGAACTGTTGTTGCTTCATGATTGGTCGGACGGGTAAAAGGGGGATTCATGATCACGACGTCCATATATTCATGTGGTATATCAATAGTCGAGTCAACTTCCTCTTTTGCATGTCCTATCAACAATTCTCGACCCAGACTGAACAGGGAGCGGGTCTCTTTGCCCTCAATCAATTCCAGTGATCCGATTTTAGGGACCTGCTGTTCATCATAGCCGTACGGCATAGTCACTATTTTCGTATGCCCGAAGGCTATCCCGGGATGCGCATTCGATAAAGTCGACGCGGTGAGATGCGTGGCAGCAGGCATGATGTCACAGGCAAAGAGTGAGGACTCAATCATACTGGCATGGATGATTACATCGTCAAAACCCGCCCGCCGAAACCGCACGCGAATCGAATGGTACGCGGCATTCAGAAGAGCGCCCGTGCCACACGCGAGATCGCCGACCCGTAATGCCTTGACCGCCGTTTCGTCACCCCAATCAATATCCAACCGGGATATGGCAAGCTCGGCCAACAGCGTCGCTGAGACGGGAAGCGTATAGAATGTCGCCAAAAACTTTCGGTCCGTGATGAGAGTCTGGAACATGCGCCCCGACAGGTCGTTAATGCCAGTTGCGCCTATTTCTGTCAGTCTATCGGAAGTCTCCACGAGCCGATTCAGAATATTGTTCGCTTGGCGGGCAGGTACGAGAGAAAGCAAATCTGAGGCAATCTTGAATATCGGCCAATAATTGATCTCCATCACAATCCAACGCCAGCATTCAACCAGTTTGTTCCGGCTCAACAACCCCATCTCTGTCTGTAGTTCTGCCAGGGTCGGGATCCCTTACTGTCCTTCTATTCGTGTGTGGAAAATGATCGCGTTGGCGATGATTGCCGTCGCCATACGCGCGGTCTGTTCGCCTGTTTCCTGGCGGAGTTCTTCCGCAATTTTTTCTCTGGTATGCTCCGGCGATTGTTGCAGGATATTGGCAGCTTGATCAACGCCACGTTCAAGTTCGTCTGTACTGGTTGCTAGCAGCGATTCGGATATGGTGACTGACTCTATACAGGTGGTCAAGTCATTGATGTCACCTTTCAGCCAACCTGTTATAGGCCACCGTACAGGGGTTAAATTACTATTCAGGGAAAAAATACAGTAGTCAAAGGTAACCGTTTCAATTCTGGACTTGATTGTCTCCTGTGGGATGGTCCTCAACTCGGCTGGGATACGAACGGCAAGGGTGTGCTCAACAGACTGTCCGGTACTGGCCAGGGACTTGTACAGTCGAGAGCGTGCATCCTGCTCAACGGTGACAGCCGGTAAAAATTCCGTTTCAATAATAACGGGTGAACTGTTGGGAACTGCAATAACAATATCGGGCTGTTTTCCGGGCGCCCCTTCCATGACCCGGGTCTGCTCGGCGCCGAGGTGTTGCGTCCAAAGAGGATGTTTCTCACGAAGCGCCTCTCCCAATATGACGTTGAATGTCGGCTCTGTTGTCGATGCTTGTGTCATGGTCTCACGTTCTTTTTGACCATATTACCCAAAAACGAAACCAGTTGTTAAAACACTTGGGTCAGGGCAACCGCATACTTTTAGATTCTGTTGCAGAAGACAGGAAACCAACCGGAAAACACCGCCCGTCATGCTGGCGAATGCCAGCATCCAGTCAAACAACAGCGCAGGCTCAGGGTAATGAAGGGTTATTCACTGGATTCTGGCTTGCGCCAGAATGACGGAATCGGGTAAAAACGTCTGAATTCAAAAGTATGCGTTTGCCCTGACACTTGGGTAAGATCGTATGTAATTCCCATTGATCGCTTAACTATGGTAGGATTTCACTCATAGGTCTGTCTGTCGACTTGGCGGGATCTGACTTTGTATTAAGCCATCCTCTTATATCAATTAAACAAAATAGTTGTTATTAACAAGCTGAGCTGCTGGACATCGTATTGGAACGGAGTGCCATCGATCAACACCATAAGGAAACTTTTAAATGCCAGCGATGCGACCTCATTCAATAGTTGCTCACTAGGGAATCGCGGGTGAACACTATCGGCACTTACCATCCTGAACCGAGAGAGAGGGCATAACAATGCCTCTACCTGGTGGTCCGGCTACCAAAGCTGGAAATGACTATGAAATAGATTGGACGGTCTATCAACTTGCAAAGATCATCGATGGGCAGGCCGAGAGGATCCAAATTGAGGCCCTGACGGTTGAAAAAGCTGAGTTTGTAATAACAGCAGGAAGCCGCCAGGAGCTACATCAGGCAAAGTGCAGTCATACAGATGGCAAGTGGAGTCTATCCATCCTCGGGAGCGCGAAGTACCGATTGTTACAGGCGATTTTCAGACAGCTTTCTGCAAACTCCAACACACAATTTGTTTTTGTATCAGGCAGTGACGCTCCAGAGTTAAGAGAACTGGCAGAGCGCGCTAATAGTGCACAAGATTTGAATGAATTTGAATCAGTGTTTGTCAGCGCGCAGTCTCAAAGGGATAATTTTAAAAAACTCAAGAGTTCCTGGAATAACGCAGACACAGCCGCAGTATACGAGTTACTTCAGCGTATCGAAGTCCGCACCATTGATGGGAGGACAGTCAAAGATCTTGCGCGAGATTTGTTGGCAGCATTGTTTCTCACCAACCCGGATAATGTATACGATGCGCTTTACAGATTGGCTGCTTGTAGAAATTCACTCCACAAACGCATAGACCGTGAACAGCTGATTTCATATCTTCGGAGTAAGAGCTTCAAGTTTCGACAACTTGTCAAACCAAGCGAAGCTCCTTCGCTCATTTCCGACGTGACGGATCGTTACATTGAAATTACACGCCGAAAACTGATTCAAGATTCTCTCATTTCTCGCACTTCGACACAGGAACTTCTTACCAGTATAAAAGCAAATGCAAACGGGGGCGTCGACTGCGTTGTCACTGGAAAGGCGGGAGGCGGAAAGACGGCATGTGTAATCGAATGTGTAGAAACACTACGTCAGGGTAGTCATCCTGTTACTGTGCTTGCGTTTCGCTTGGACCGCATAGACACGGTATCGTCAACGAAAAAATTAGGAGAGGATCTTGGCCTTGAAGAATCCCCAGCATTTGTATTGGGGACAGCGGCTGAGGCCACCTCGAGTGAGGCTGTTCTCATTATTGACCAACTTGATGCCATAAGTAGAACATCCGGTCGAAGTTCAGAGTTTTTTGACATCATTGACGACCTCTTGAGAGAGGCACGAGGTTGGCGTAACAGAGTAAAAAAATTTCATGTATTGGTCGTCTGCAGAAAGTTTGATTGGGAGAACGATCATCACCTCCGCCGTCTTCTTATCGAGGATCACACCCATATTTCTGTTACCGACTTCTCTCTAGACGAGGTAAAATCGGTACTCCATAAAGGAGATTTCAAAGCCGAATCGTTTACAGCAAAACAATTGGAATTGCTTCGTCTTCCCCAGAATCTATCGTTGTTCCTAGATATAAAACTTGACCCCGTTTCAGAGCTAAGGTTCTCCTCCACAAAAGAACTTTTCGATCACTATTGGAATAAGAAACGCCAGGCGGTTAATGAGTACGTAACTCTCTCCGCTGACCACTGGTACGACATAATCCAGGTATTGTGTGACGAAATGTCGACATCACAGCGACTTTCAGTGTTAAAGGAGAAACTCGATAAATTCCCAGTTGATTATGTTTATCAAATGGCATCTGAAGGCGTGCTCTCATATGACGAGAAACGCTACGGATTCGGCCATGAAACTTTTTTTGATTATTGTTTCGCTCGCGGCTTTGTGGCTCAAGAAGAATCCTTGACAGCATTTCTCATAAACTCAGAGCAACACTTGTTCCGAAGAGCACAGGTGAGGCAAGTCCTTGTTTATCTACGTGATGCTGTCCGAGAACGGTATTGTACTGAACTCCGCACATTATTGGAGAAAGACGATATACGTTATCACTTAAAGGCTCTCGCCTGTGCATTGGCTGTTGAGATGCCGGATCCCGAAGACAAGGAGTGGGAAGTGCTTGCTCCGTGGCTCGAATCCGAAATTGAAGCAATTAAGCGCGGTTTACCGAACCCGGATAAATTCGCGTCTTTGGTCTGGAATCGATTTTTCTTTTCTCAGCCGTGGTTTCAGGTTGCAGATAGAAACGGCCTGATTGCATGTTGGCTTGCATCTGAAAACGATAATCTAGTCGATAGCGCTGTGAGCTACGCCCGTATTCATCAGAGACACTCGGGTGAAAGGGTAACAGCACTACTTGAACCATTCGTAGATACAGGTGGCAATTGGCCTCAACGATTTAACTTTATAATGCAATGGGCTGACCACGGAAACAGTCGAAGGTTTTTCGACCTGTTTTTGAGGTTGATAGATGATGGGACTCTGGACGATGTGCGCGGACCTGTCGCAATCAACAGTACCTTCTGGGACATGCTACATAGGCTGGGTTCCCGACTTGAATGGATCCCAGAGGTAGTAGCACATTGGTTATCAAGACGGCTCTCAATTATTCGAGAGACTAGGGATAGTACAGGGAGACCTGAATGGAGAAACTTGCTCAGCTACGATGAATTTAGTTCAGATCATATAGCAAATTCCGCAAACGAGTTCCCTGAAAAGTTCGTGCAACAAGTCTTACCGGTGGTCCTGAAGATAGCTGTAGAAGCCGTCTTTCAGGGGACAAAACCCCCACCTAGATGTGATGCTGTGTGGCCGGTTCTGATTAATAGACGACATGCTTCGAAAACGGAGGAATTTAGGGAATCGCTCGCCGTTGCATTGCAAAAACTTGCTGAGATTAACTCGAACTATATTGGAAATATTCTTGCCGAACTTCGCAAGCATGATACCTACATGGCCAATTTCTTCCTTCTCCAGGCATATACTGCCGGTGCAGAGCACTTTGCAGACATAGCTGTTTCCGAGTTCTGTGATAAAAAATGGCGCTTTAATTGCGGATATTCCGACAGCCCCTACTGGGTAGCTATACAATTGATTAAAGAAGTTGCCCCACTATGTACCGATAACAACCGCAGAAGACTGGAAGAGGCTATTTTGAATTACACTCCAGATTACGAGCGCACGACGCGCGGGTATAAATTAAGAGGAGGGGCTTCTTTTGCCTTGTTATCCGGTATACCAATTGAGTTGCGTAGCAGGAACGCCCAATCTCGTTATAAAGAGCTTGAACGAAAGTTTGGTGAAACGATAACTCCTCCTAAGCAGTCAGAAGCGTATATAGTAAGTTCCCCAATCGAAAAGTCGGCAGCAGAGAAAATGACGGACGAGCAGTGGCTCCGGGCAATCAATAAACATGCCCTGGATAGAAACTTCTCATTGGTGAACCCTGAAAAGGGCGGGGCCGTTGAACTTGCATGGATGTTGCAAGAGTTTGTAAAGAATGAACCGGAACGATTTGCCCGTCTGAGCCTCAGCTTCCCCCCGAACACAAATCCGGTCTACATAGAATATACCCTCTTCGGTCTGAAAGAAACCGACGGATATACCGAGCTCAAATTGGCAGTTTGTCGAAAGGCATATTCTGAATCACGTTATGATTGCGGAAAGGCGATTGCTGATTTACTGGGTTCCATCAAAGACAAGCTTCCTGACAACGCCGTGCAGATGCTCGACTGGTTGGCAACCGAGCATCCTGACCCAGAGAATGAATTATCGAATGAAGAAGTCTCAATTGGAAAGTCCAATTCCGGAAAAGAAATTCTTACATATGGTATCAACACGACACGCGGACGTGCTGCGGAGAGCATTCGCAATCTTATACTACGAGATAGTTCGTATGTTGGTCGTTTTCGTTCTACCGTTGAACAGCTGGCCAACGACGAGAGTGTAGCTGTGCGGGCGTGCGCGAGTTCGACACTATTAGCTATAACTAATCATGATTGGGAATTTGCTTTAGCGCAATTTGCCAGACTTACCAATTCTAAGGGGAGTTTAGATAATGACCGCTTGCTGGCGACTCGGGATGTGGATTATTTCATTCATTGTGCGCTACATGACCATTTCGGGCAACTTCAGAGTATCATCGAAAGAATGCTACGGTCTAAAGTTTCCGAAATAAATGAAGCTGGCGCCCGACTGGCTAGTCTCGCTGTGCTTTACAATCACAACGAAGCCGAAGATATTGTGGAAGAAGCGCTTCAGGGCAGCCCATCACAGAGACTCGGAGTGGCAAAAGTAGCTGCCAGCAACATTGGTCGGGATGATTGTCGCCCGTGGTCTGAGCAAAAACTCTTGCGATTTTTCAATGATAGTGATGACAAGGTTCGTCAAGAGGCGGCGACGTGTTTTTGTAATTTAGAGGAACAACCTCTGGAGTCCAATACAACACTGATAAATAAGTTTTGCAACAGTGCAGCCTACCAGGAAGACTCATCTTCTATACTTTATGCCCTTGAAAAATCCTCACATCGACTGCCTGGTATCACGTATGTTGCGTGCGAGAAATTTCTCGAACGGTTCAGTGACGAGGCGAAGGATATTTCCAAGGGTCGGGCAGGCGATATTCCTACTGTCATAAAGCTGGTCTTCCGCACTTATCACCAACACCAGCAGGACGAATGGGCGTGTAAATGTCTTGACCTGATTGATCGGACATGCCTGGAAGGGATTGACGAAATCAGAGGCAATCTTGATGAATACGAACGCTAACGCGGACAGGAATTACACATCTGACGGATTAGGAGTAACAAATGACTGACACATTCGCGATATCGTCTGACTACTCGGCTTGGCTGGGAGAAATAAAATCCCGTATCCTATCGGCGCAATTTTCAGCGGCGCGGTCTGTAAACAGCGAATTGATTCTGTTGTATTAGGACATCGGACGCGGGATTGTCGAGAAGTAGAAAGCATTGGGCTGGGCCCAATCGGTTATAAATCACCTGTCACGTGACTTAAGTACAGCATTCCCTGCAGTGGCCGGCTTTTCCCCACGTAATCTGCGAAATATGAAACAATTTTATACTGCCTATTCAAAACTTGAGTTTTGGCAACAAGCTGTTGCCAAAATGGATGATGAAGACATCCAATATCTAAACAACTCAGAGAAGCCCTACACCTGTCCGTTAAGGAACGCAGAACCTAGCAGAGGGGCATGGCGCCCCCGTCTGTGAATCATCAGACCAAGCCGATGGTTTGCAAAAAGGCCTTCAATTCCGGCTCGACAGACATTGCCTGCCTGACTTCTTCTATTCCGATGCGTCGACTTAACTTTTTTCCTGTCATCGGTTTGCCGTACTCCGGCCAGGCTTTCAGGAGTGCTTTTTGGGCTCTATCAGAATCCTGTGGTCTTTGTCGATAGTTCCTTCTCATCCGATATGTGGGATTGCTCCATAGTTGCCTGATAAATATTTCTTATAGAAGTTATCATTGCGACGAGCTGCCATGACGTCCGCAATAAGTAAGCGGGTGGACAGCTATACCACTACTGAATCAACCGTCTGCGCACCAACACGACTGCCCAATAAAAGCTGATCAGGGCAAACGAAAGCAGAACGGAGAGGTGAAGCATGACCTGGGATAATTCTTGTCCTGCAGCCAGGGGACGGATCACGGCGATGGCATGGCTGAGCGGTAATAACTTCACCAGGGACTGGGCAAAATCGGGTAGTGTGGCAACAGGATAGAATACCCCGCAGAAGATGAACATGGGGGTCAATACCAGGGTGACGTAGTAATTGAAGAAATCATAAGAGCGGGAGAATGAGGCGACCATGATGGCTGGCCCGGCAAAACACAAACCCGTTAAAAAGAACAGCGGGATACACAATATAGCCTGCCAGTGGGTGATTGCGCCGAGCAGGGAGGCCACCAGCAAGATAGCCGAACTGCTGAATAACCCCTTGGTTGCACACCACAGCATCTCACCGGCTACGATGTCGTCGACTTCCAGGGGCGTGGCCAGCATACCCTCATAGGTCTGTTGCGGGACCATGCGCGTGTAAACTGAAAACATGCCTTCGAACGTCGCTGTATTCATGGAAGATGAGGCAATGAGGCCGGTGGCGAGGAAAGTCAGGTAAGGCAAGCCGCCCAGTTCGCCGACAAATCTGCCCAGTCCGAGGCCCAGCCCGAGGAGGTACAGAAACGGTTCGCCGAAGTTCAGCAATAAGCTGGGAACAACCAATTTTTTCCAAACCAGCAGGTTGCGGCGCCAGACGTGGAACATGCCGAGCCCCATCCGGGGAAGACGCCGGTCGATCATAATTCTCTTAACTCCCTGCCGGTCAGGCGCAGGAACACGTCTTCCAGGTTGGCGGGACGATGCAGGTAGTGCACATTCGGCTTGTCTTCAACCCGCCGGATTATTTCTCCCGGGGAGTTGGTAAAATAATAGATCGTCTCTCCCACTATCTCCGCCCTGTATAAATCCGTCTCCGTCAATATGCCGGGGAGCGCATCCATTTCACCGTGTATTTCCACTACCTCGGGTTCCACGTGTTCCTTGATTAACTGTTTCGGATGTCCCTGACTCAGGATAACGCCGTGGTCCATGATAACGATATCATCACACAGGCGTTCCGCCTCTTCCATAAAATGCGTGGTCAGTAATAAGGTCGTGCCTGAAGTTTTCAATTCCCGCAACCGGCCCCAGATCAGGTGCCTGACCTGGGGATCCAGTCCGGTCGTTGGTTCATCCAATACCAATAACCTGGGGTTATTCACCAGGGCCCGGGCAATGCTGAGACGCCGCTTCATTCCACCTGACAGTTGATTGATGCGGACATGCGCTTTTTCACTCAGCTCGACGAATTTCAATAGCTCCCCGATCCGTTTATTCAACTCAGGCCCCTTGAGATTGAAGAATCCGGCATAGACTTTCAGGTTTTCCGCTACGGTAAAATCGGGATCAAGATTATCCAGTTGCGGGACTACGCCAATGTCTCTGCGTATCCGGCGGGCATGTGTCGGCACATCCAGCCCCATGACTTCCAGGCTGCCCTCAGTCAGGGGGGATTGGCCCAGGATCATCCTCAGCGTGGTCGTCTTGCCGGCGCCGTTGGGACCCAGCAAGCCGAAACAACCACCGGAAGGAACCTGTAAATCTATTCCCTTGACGACAAATTCGCCATTAAAGGATTTTTTCAGGTTTTTGGCTTTTATGATGTGATTGCCCATGTAATGCTGTTTCCATCTACGCCCGACATATTGATGAAATGACAGGCAACTGGCAAGCCGTTTCAATTCAACGGGAGTTCAGGTGTATAATTATCCGCAGATGACGCAGATGACGCAGATGAATGCAGATAAAAAATTATTTAACTCCGTGTTCTCTGTGGCCTCTGCGGTTAAACAGACAAACATGAAAACCACAGAGAGCACAGAGTACACAGAGAAAAACAAAAAGATTATCTTTCATCTGCGATAATCTGCGTTATCTGCGGATTTAACCTCAACTGAGTGAACCGGGAACATGAAGATAACAAGCAGCCGTTCTGCGGTGATCACCGACACCGGCATGGTAGCCAGCAGCCATCCTGTTGCCACTGACGTCGGCTTATCCATCCTGAAAAAAGGTGGCAGCGCGGTGGATGCAGCTATCGCGACCAACGCCGCTCTGGGACTGATGGAACCCCATATGTGTGGCATGGGCGGCGATTTGTTTGCCATCGTCTGGGATGCGAAAGACCGGCAACTGCACGGCCTCAATGCCAGCGGGCGTTCTCCCAAATCACTCGATCACGGAAAATTGTCCGGACACTTACGAAAACTCGGTACAAATCTCATTCCGTACAACAGCATCCTGTCGGTATCCGTTCCGGGCGCAGTACATGGCTGGACTACGTTGCATGACAGGTTCGGCAAACTGTCGTTTCCCGAATTACTGGCGCCCGCAATCCATTACGCAGAAAGCGGATTTCCCGTCTCTCCCGTTATCGCCGGTCAATGGCAGGGCGCGGCGGCAGAAATACCGAAAACCCTGCCGGGCGTGTTCCATTCCGTTTACGCACCGGGAGGTCAGGCTCCATCTACCGGCGAGATTTTTATCAACCGGGACCTGGCCCGTTCATACCGGCTGGTTGCGGATGCCGGCAATAAAGCGTTTTACCAGGGTGAACTGGCCGAGCGGATCGTAGACTTCATGAAAAATAACGACGGTTACATCGATCACGCTGACCTGCAAGCACATCGGTCCGACTGGATAACGCCGGTAGCCGTGAAATACCGGGGTTATGACGTGTTTGAACTACCCCCCAGCGGTCAGGGCATCGCCGCCTTGCAGATGTTGAAGATGCTTGAAGACGATAACCTCACCGCCATGGGATTTATGAACGTGGATTGCCTGCACCTGATGCTGGAGGCAAAAAAGCTGGTGTTCGAAGACCGGGCGAAATTTTACGCGGATCCGGATTTCAGCGAAGCGCAGACTAGACGCCTACTCAGCGGGAAATACAACAAAAAAAGACGTTCCCTGATAAAAGACAGCGCCGCTGTCAATGTCAGGGCCGGAGAGAAGATTTTGCGGGATGGTGACACCATTTATCTGACGACGGCAGACTCCGCAGGCAACATGGTATCGTTGATTCAGAGCGTCTACCACTATTTCGGTTCCGGCATCGTCATACCTGGGACCGGCTTTGCCCTGCAAAACCGCGGGCTGATGTTTTCCATGGATCAATCCCATGCCAACGCCTACGCGCCCGGGAAACGACCATTCCACACCATCATTCCCGCTTTTGTTATGAAAGATGATAAACCCTTCATGAGTTTCGGCGTCATGGGTGGTGATATGCAACCCCAAGGTCACGTGCAGGTGTTGACCAATATCATTGATTTCGGCATGGACGTACAACTGGCGGGAGATGCGCCGCGCTGGCGCCATAACGGTTCAACCGAACCAACGGCGGACATGGGTGATTACCTCACAGACGGCGGAGTTGTCATGCTGGAGAGAGGATTTCCCGACCAGGTGGTAAAAAACCTGGCCAAGCGCGGTCACCATGTACAGCGGACTGAGGACGGTTTCGGCGGGTATCAGGCTATCATGAGAGCTGATAACGGCGTTTACCACGGCGCCTCGGAATCCCGCAAGGACGGACAGGCAGCGGGTTATTGAACCTCCAGGCTATATGCTTTGCAGCTGGCGGCGAAGCGCCTCGACGCGCTCCCGGTTAACACCGAAGTCGTATAAGGCGTGCCACGTCCGCGCCGCGGAGCGGACATGGATCACACCCTTTGCATGGCACAGGCGGAACTTCAGGTCGTCAATGTACCCAAGCCGGGTTGTGCAGACGGCATGGACATAATCATCCGTTGAAGTGACGATGACGGTTCGCTCCGCACGGGCCAACAGCTTCTTCAGCCGGTTGAAGGTGACAACAGGATCCCCCTGCACGGCGAGTGGTTCGATGCGATGACGAAACGCTGCATCATCTCTACTGCAGACGCAGGTAAAAGGATAAGGACAAGGCGCAAGCGGTTCACACATGGTTTGTGCTGCCAGTCAGTGTATATTGTGCATTGATACTACACATCAGTACTGGAATATTACGGCATCGTAATGAGTTATAACACCCTGATTGAAGCTGACAGGCCGCTGCTCTGGCACCCCTATACGTCCATGGTAGACCCGCCGCCGGTGTTTCCCGTTGCCTCGGCCCGCGGCGTGAAGCTCACGCTGGCGGACGGCCGGGAATTGATCGATGGCATGGCCTCCTGGTGGTGCGCCATCCACGGGTACAATCACCCGGTTTTAAATGGGGCCCTCAGCACGCAGATACAGGCTATGGCCCATGTCATGTTCGGCGGTCTGACTCATGAGCCTGCAATCAGGTTGGCGCAGAAGCTGGTCGAAATCACCCCGTGTGAATTGCAGACCGTCTTCTTTGCCGATTCCGGTTCGGTCTCCGTGGAAGTCGGCATCAAGATGGCGCTTCAATACTGGGCGGCTAAAGGGTGCCCGGACAAGCAAAAGCTACTGACCATACGCCAAGGTTATCATGGCGATACCTTCGGCGCCATGGCGGTTTGTGATCCGGTGACCGGTATGCACTCGCTGTTCAAGGACGTCCTGCCCTGCCATTACTTTGCCGACGCTCCCAGGATCCGCTTTGGTGAGAAATGGTGCGACGATGATATAGCATCCCTGAAAACGCTGGCTGAAAGTCACCATGATGAAATCGCTGCGATAATATTGGAACCGGTCGTACAGGGGGCCGGGGGCATGTGGTTTTACTCGCCTGTGTACCTGAATAAAGTCAGGGAAATCTGTGACCGGTACGACCTGCTGTTGATTTTCGACGAAATTGCCACCGGGTTTGGCAGGACCGGCAAGCTATTCGCCTGCGAACACAACCGGGTCACGCCTGATATCATGTGCCTGGGCAAGGCGCTGACGGGGGGGTACATGACCCTGGCGGCCACACTGACGACTGCGCGTGTTGCCGACACCATCTCCGCGGGAGGTGAAGGTATATTCATGCACGGTCCCACCTTTATGGCGAACCCGCTGGCCTGTTCTGTGGCATCGGCGAGTATCAGCCTGCTGGAACAAACCGGCTGGCAGGATCGGGTCAACAGTATACAAAGACAGCTTCAAACTGAACTGGCCGTGTGCAGGGAACTGGAAAACGTGGTAGATGTAAGAGTGCTGGGCGCAATCGGCGTGGTGGAGCTTGACAAGCCGGTGGACATGCACGTTGTCCCTCACTGGTTTGTGGAACAGGGAGTCTGGGTCAGACCATTCGGCCGCTTGATATACATCATGCCGCCTTATGTCATAGACGCGGACGAACTGACTCAATTGACGGATGCAATTTATCATGTAGTGAGTAGACTATGCCGTTGAATATGGTAGTTTCGACATGGTCCGGAATGATGGCGGTTACCCCCGTCGTCATGCCGGGCTTGACCCGGCATCCAGTCAATTATCGTGTCGCTGAAAGCGACTCATTGTTTCACTGGATTCCTGCCCCTGCTCAACAGCATACAGGGGTAAACTTTCGCAAATGACGACGGGGGGCTATCGTCGGAATAGCGGCGGGGGGGGATTCCGGCCTGTGCCCAATTTTAAACATTGAGGAAAAACAAGAATGAGTGAAACTTTCGTAATCGTCGGCGCCAGCCATGCCGCGGCCATGTTGGCGCCAGGTTTGCGTCAACAGGGTTGGCAGGGGCGGATTATCGTTGTCGGCGCTGAAGCCTCCATACCGTATCACCGCCCGCCCTTGTCGAAAGACTTTCTGGCCGGCGCGAAAACCCTGGATGAGATATTGATCCGTCCGGCCAAGGTCTATGAGAAATCAGAAGTTGAATTCATTCTCGATACTCGTGTCGAGTCCATCAACAGGGACAACAAGACGATACGGCTGAGTAATAACGAAACCCTGTCCTATGACAAACTGGCGTTAACCGTCGGGTCAAAAGTCAGAAAGGTGAATTTGCCGGGAGTAGACCTTGACGGCGTATTCTACCTGCGCGACCTGAAGGACGTCGATCGTATAAGTGCGCACATCAGCCCGGGGGCAAACGCCGTGATCGTCGGTGGTGGTTACATCGGTCTTGAGACGGCGGCGGTGCTGAACGGAAAAGGAATGAACGTGACGGTGCTGGAGATGATGGAGCGGGTATTACAACGGGTAACAGCCCCTGTGCTATCGGAATTCTATACCCGCATACACCAGGAAGAAGGCGTCAGTATTCGTTGCGGTATCGGCGTGACCGGTTTCAAAGGCAACGGCAGGGTTAGCAAAGTCCTGTGCAGTGACGGGAGTGAATTCGCTGCCGACCTCGTCATCATAGGCGTTGGCATATTGCCGAACACTGAACTGGCAGAGGCGGCAGGGCTGCAGGTCGAAAACGGCATCGTAGTCAATGCCCGGGCGCAAACGTCGGACCCGGATATTTTCGCTGCCGGTGATTGCACTTTCCACCACAACCCGGTTTATGATCGCTGGATCCGGCTCGAATCGGTACAGAATGCCACGGACCAGTCCAGGGTCATCGCCGGCGCCGCCTGCGGCAAGGAAATAAGCTATAATGCCGTTCCCTGGTTCTGGTCCGAACAATACGACCTGATGTTGCAGATCGCCGGCCTGTCTCAGGATTACGATGAAATCATCACCCGGGGCAACCCGGGCAACGGCCGCAGCTTTGCGGCATTCTACCTGAGAGCGGGCCGGGTGATTGCTGTTGACGCGGTAAACAAACCCCAGGAGTTCATGTTCACCAGGAAACTGATCCCGATGCAAAAGAAAGTGGATAAAACAAGACTGGCTGACACAGGCACACCCATAAAGGAACTGCTATGATAACCGGCAGATTTTTCAAAGTTGGCAGACACCTTCCCAGGCGGCGTTAATATCAACCAGGTAGTCCCACTAACTTGAGGTCAATACAGTGATTATAGTCGAAGATAGGGGGGACGGGGGGGACAGATTTAAATCTGTCTCCAGGTTCCAGCGAAGACAGGGGGCTGGATCCCGGGAGTTAGCGGGAACTGCTGAATATCAACGGAAGTCATTGTAACTCTGAACAACCCTGGTACAGGATCAGCTGTCGTTAACACGTATTATGGTAAATAAACTTTCCGCCAAGGCATTACTGTCAATCCTGCTTCTCGTTTTTCCGCTCGTGCCGGGCGCGCAAAATGCCATCCCGGTGAAAACCGCATTGATTAAGGACGTGGCGATCTATCTCTGGAAATCCGCACCGGCGACTGCCGTCAGCCTGAATGACACGTCTGTCTCTGCGCAGATCAAAGCGCGTATAGAGGAGATTTCCGTTAAGGTCGGTGAGATCGTCGAAACAGGCAGTGTGCTGGTCAGGCTGGATTGTACCGACTTCCGCATCGCCAAACAACAGGTGGAAGCGAATATTGCAGCGTTTGAGTCCCGTATCAGGCTGGCAGAACGCCGTCTGGCAAGAACCAGGAAACTGCATCGGCTGCAGACTGCATCCGAGGAATTACTGGACCAGCGCGAAGCCGACCTGGCTGTTTTGCGCGCGCAGCGGCGCGGCGTTGTGTCAGAACTGGAGAAGTCTGAAATCAACATATCCCGCTGCACCATCAAGAGCCCGTACACGGCTGTCATTACCAGCCGGGTGGCCGCAGTTGGAGAATTCGCCGACGTGGGGACGAGACTGCTGGAAATCATGGATATCGAACAACTGGAAATTTCGGCACAGGTCCCGGCTCGGGACATTGCGCCAGTCGAACAGGCAGAAGAGATCTATTTCGAAGATACGGCAAAGCGCTATGCGGTAACATTACGCACGGTAACGCCGGCAGTCAATACACAGACCCGCAACCGGGAAGTCAGGCTCCTGTTCAGTAACGCTCCGGCTCTGCCGGGAGCTGCCGGCAAGCTCATCTGGCGGGATAACCAGCCCCACGTCTCTGCCAAGTTACTGGTACGACGTGGCAATGACTTCGGCATCTTTATCAATGACAACGGCAGAGCCAGGTTCCATACCATACCCGACGCACAGCAGGGCCGAACTACGCCCCTGGATCTGCCGCCGGACACCGTCATAGTGACAGAGGGGCATTACAGGTTGGAAAATGGACAACCGGTCATCCCGTATAAACCGCGCTGACGCCAGCCGGATGCGCTAACCGGCTCCCGGCAACCGTAATCATGAATTTCATCAAGCGGTTTTTATCCAACCACGTATTGGCGAACCTGACTTTCGGTCTGGTGATCTTCCTGGGAGTACTCACCTACCTGCAAATGCCCAGAGCCAAGGAACCGGAGCTCAACTTCAATTGGGTGAACATCGCCACCGTTTTCCCCGGCGCCGCCGCAATCGACGTGGAAAAACGCGTAACTTCACCCATCGAAGACGCATTGCGGCGCAGTGTCAGGGACATTAAATTCGTGAACAGCACCAGTCGGGAAAATATTTCCAATATCCTGGTGCGCTTCAACCAGATTGATGACGAGGTGTTTGACAAGCGGATGATCGATCTGCGGCGGGAAGTGCAGAATACCTACACCGATGAGTTGCCGCAAGATGCGGAAGACCCGCTAGTCTATGAGATCAATACATCCAATGCGTTTCCCAGCGCCATGGTGGTGGTCACCAGCGCGGGAGATGATGAAAATCTCAGGCGTCAGACCCGCTTCATAAAAAAAGACCTGGAACGGGTCAAGGGCGTGGACCGGGTAGATGACATCGGTATATCCGACCCGGAGTTGCAGGTTGCATTTTTTTCCGACCGCCTCGAAGGGCTGGGCCTGACGCCTGCGGATATTTCCGAGACCATCCGTGCCTATTTCCGCGATATATCCGCCGGTGATCTGGAGACTTCAGACGGCAAGTGGATTGTGCGCCTGCAAGGCACCAGCCCCGACCCTTCGGCAATGAGGGATTTTCCTATCATCACCGCTTCCGGCGTAGTGCCCCTGGGGGCTATCGCAGAATTGACGCGCACCCGGGAAGAGGCAGGAGAGATTGTGACGTATGAGGGCAAACCCGCCACACTCCTTGCCGTCACCAAAAACCCCGACGCGAACGTGCTGGAACTGGTGGATATCGTAAACAAATACCTTGACAACCGTAACCGTTTCAAGGACGCAACCGGTGTAGAGCTTATTCTGGCGGACGATCAGACCGTCAGTACCCGCGAAGCCCTCAAGATTATGCAAACCAACGCCCTTATCGGCCTCGTCCTGGTCCTGCTCGTCACCTGGTTATTTCTGGGAACCCGGATATCCTTACTGACCACCATCGGTATCCCTTTTACCCTTGCCGGCACTTTTCTCATCATCAACATCGGCGGTTTTACCATGAATAATACTGTGCTGCTTGCCGTCGTGATTGTCCTGGGCATGATTGTCGATGATGCCGTGGTTGTCGTTGAAGCCATTTACTATCGCCTGCAACGGGGCGCGGAAGCCATGGCTTCCATTATCGATTCGTTCAGGGAAGTATTCGCCCCGGTAACTACCTCGGTTATGACGACTATCGCCGCCTTTCTGCCACTGGTGTTGCTGCCCGGCATACTCGGAGAGTTTATGAAAGTCATTCCGTTGGTGGTAACCATTGCCCTGATCGTCAGCCTGTTCGAAGCCTACTGGATTCTGCCGGCTCACGTGCTGGCGTTGAAAGTAAACTTCAGAAAATTCGGATTCATAAGTAGAAAAAGGGAAGCGTTCAGTTACTGGCTGCGCCTGCGCTATACACAGGCACTGGCCAAGTCCCTGCGCCATCCGATTATTACCCTGGTTTGCATAATGCTGACTCTTTCCCTCGCGGCAGGCACGCTGGCCAGTGGCCGGATTCGCTTCGATTTCTTTGAATCCGATGCCCTGCGCCTGTTTTACGTAAACCTTGAGATGCCGCAGGGAACCTCCCTGGAAGAAACCAGCAGGGCCCTGATCAGCGCGGAAGCGCAGGCATTGAAGGAATTTCTCCCGGGTGAACTGCGTGCTTCCGTCAGTTTTGCAGGTCAGCAGTTTACCGAGACAGCGCCGTTATTCGGCGACACCGTGGGCCAGGTTATGTTCAGTTTGAACCCGCAAGCCAGCGCTGGCCGCCATGTTTCCGTTATCGCCGATGCGGTCCTGCAGCGCGTCAGGAACATACCAGGGCCTGTCGAGGTTTCCATCCTGGAGCTGAAGGGAGGCCCGCCGGCGCGCAGGGCCATCAGCGCCAAGATACTGGGCAGTGACTATCCCACCATGTTGCAGGCAGCCAATGATCTGCGCGATTTTCTTGAACAGCAACAGGTCTATAAAAACATCACCCTGGATTATCGTCCCGGCAATCCGGAACTGGTGCTGCGCCTGGATGGAGAGGCTATACACAGGACCGGCTTGAATCCCGCCATCATAGGGCGCGCATTGCAGGCTTACGTGGATGGTGAGGTCGTGACGGACTTCCAGGATGAAGGTGAAGAAGTAAAAGTCCGGGTACTGGCAAAAAAGAACCGGCATATCAATACGGATAACCTGATGCGCCAGACGATCTCCCTGCCGGACGGTCGTTCCATCGCCCTGGGCGAACTGCTGATCAGTACACCGGGAATCGGCCGGCAAAACATCCGGCACTATAACTTCCGCCGGGCCATTACGCTGGAAAGCGATATAGACAAGGATCAAATCAATACCCTGCAGGCCAATAATCTCATCACGGAAAAATGGCGCACCCTGCAGGCCAGGTATCCTGAGATATCCCTGGACCAGACCGGCGAACTCGATGATATCCAGGAAAGCCTGGATGCTATCTGGTTACTTCTGATGCTTGGCCTGGGTATCATCTATATCATTCTGGGGACGCAGTTCCGCAGTTATTTCCAGCCTTTCATGGTGCTCGTGACCGTGCCGCTGACATTCACCGGCGTTACCCTGGGTCTGGTGGTGACCGGGAATCCCCTGAGCCTGTTTACCTTGTACGGTGTGGTGGCGTTGACAGGGATTTCAGTCAACGCTGCCATTGTCCTGATATCCGCGGCGAACTCCCGTCTTGAAAACGGCATGAGTCTGTTGCACGCAACGGTCTATGCTGCCCGGAGGCGGGTCGTCCCTATCGTCATCACCTCGGCAACCACGGTGGCAGGGTTGCTCTCACTCGCGACCGGACTCGCCGGCAAATCGCTTGTCTGGGGGCCTGTCGCAACTGCGATCGTATGGGGACTGGTGTTTTCAACGTTCCTGACGCTGTTCGTCATCCCGTTGTTATATCGCACGTTTATGGCTTACAGTCCAAGGAAAGCGGGATAGGGCCGGCAGATATTTTCACAGGTACAGGTGCTTCTGCTAAATCGAGGTCAATACAGTGATTCTTGCCGGATTCGGGCATACTCTGACCATGTTTCCTTGGGAGGGAGGGCGTCTCGCCCTCCACGAGGGCAGGATGCCCTCGACCCCGGGAGTGAGCAGTGTTTTCTAATTAAAGTATGGTTCAGAGCAAGCAAACGACGAATTACGAATCTACCCTAACAGAAAATATGGCGATATTCCATAGCCGATGATTAAGATGTTTTCCTGTTATATCTATTGAATATCTATAAGAGCGGTGTAGCAAAACAGGATAGATATGACTCTCACACGGGTCCAATCCGAAACAGCTATAAAATTCCTGGAGAACTGGTTAGAATGGCCGTTCAATCAATCTGGATCCCTGTGTATGAATTACCTGTTTACCTCGGAATCGGTGTCGGAAGGCCATCCGGACAAGGTCGCCGACCAGGTATCCGATGCAATCCTTGATGCGTTGCTGGAACAGGACAGCAGTTCGCGGGTTGCCTGTGAAACGCTGGTTACAACAGGGCTGGTGCTGCTGTCCGGTGAGATCACATCGCATGCGACCATCGACTATCCTGAGGTGGTCAGGCAGACCATCAGGGAGATCGGTTATGACTCGTCGGAGATGGGGTTTGACGCGAACGGTTGTGCGGTGCTGATGTCACTGGATAAACAATCGCCGGATATCGCCCAGGGAGTGAATGAGGGGGAGGGTATTGATTTGGACCAGGGTGCCGGCGACCAGGGCATCGTGTTCGGCTATGCCTGCAATGAGACCGGTGTGTTGATGCCGTTCCCCATTACCTGCTCTCACCGCCTGGTGAAAAAACAGGCCGAAGTAAGGAAATCCGGGAAACTGCCCTGGTTACGGCCCGATGCAAAATCACAGGTCAGCGTCCAGTATGAAGACGGCAGGCCGGTTGCGGTCGATACGATCATTCTGTCAACCCAGCATGATGCCGACGTCAGTCATGCCGACGTCACCGAAGCCGTTATTGAGGAAATCATCAAACCAGTCCTACCCGCTGATATGCTCTCCGCTAAAACCCGCTATCTGGTCAACCCCACCGGTCGCTTTGTCATTGGCGGTCCCGTAGGCGATACCGGTCTCACCGGCAGGAAGATCATCGTGGACACCTACGGCGGCATCGCCCACCATGGAGGCGGCGCTTTTTCCGGCAAGGACCCGTCGAAGGTCGACCGTTCGGCGGCGTACGCGGCGCGTTACGTCGCCAAACATATCGTCGCCGCCGGCCTGGCCGACAGATGTGAGATCCAGGTAGCTTATGCCATCGGCATCGCCAGGCCGGTCAGCCTGATGGTCGACACTTTCGGCACGGGTGTTATCCCGGAAACCCGACTCGAAGCCGTGGTGCAGGATATCTTTGATTTACGCCCCAAAGCCATCATCCGGGAACTGGACCTGTTAAGGCCTATCTTCAAACAAACCGCAGCCTACGGCCATTTCGGTCGTGAGGAAGCGGATTTCACCTGGGAAAAAACGGATAAGGTAGAGCAGTTACTGAACGCTGCCGGTCAGTAGCGTAGCTGAAACGGTTTTTCGATAATTCCGACTTTTTTTCACCAAACTGACAAAAAGCCTTGACGTTTTGTCAGTTTGGTGAAAATATGACAGCGTTTTTCAAACGCGTCGTTTACCGTGGAAAGATACCTTATACCCGCACTCTCAGAAGACCTGGGCAAAAAAATACTGCTACTCAGCGGGCCGCGCCAGTGCGGCAAGACCACCTTGTCCAGGATGTTGCATCCCGACTACCAGTACATCAATTATGATTTTGCGGAACACCGTTTACTGCTCAGGGAAAAAAGCTGGGACCGGCAAAAGGCACTGGTAATTTTCGATGAGCTGCACAAAATGGAGCAATGGAAGGCCTGGCTGAAAGGCATCTATGACGTTGAAGGTATGCCACCGGCCCTATTGGTCACCGGCAGCGCCAGACTTGAGGCTTTCCGCAAGGCGGGCGATTCACTGGCTGGCAGACAGTTTCAGTATCGGTTGCACCCGCTGGATTTCAAGGAAGCGCTAGCGTTCTCTGGTTTGAGTAGAGATGAGATATTTACCCGCCTGATGACAGTGGGTGGATTTCCGGAACCTTTTTTGAAGGGGACTCAAGGCTACTATAATCGCTGGAAACGTTCGCATATCGACCTCATCCTGAAAGAGGATCTCCTGACACTGACGCCAGTCAGAGACATTCAATCCATAGAGACCCTGATTGAATTGTTGCGCGCTCGAGTAGGCAGTCCCGTTTCCGCTAACTCACTTGCCCGTGACCTGCAAAAAAGCCCGAATACAATCAGCCATTGGCTGAAGCTGCTCGGAGATCTGTACGTGATATTCAAGCTGGTCCCTTACCACAAGAACATCGCGCGCGCCCTCCTCAAGGAACCCAAGTATTATTTCTATGACAACGGCATGGTGCAGGGAAACGAGGGAACCAGGCTGGAGAACCTGGTAGCCTGCGCCCTGCTGAAAGAAATACAACGGGCACAGGACGTGGACGGCGCCGACCTTGATTTACAGTTCCTCAGAACCAAGGACGGCCACGAAATCGATTTTCTTATCACCCGGGAAAAACAGCCTCATCAACTCATTGAAGTCAAGTGGAAAGACGCCGGACTGAGCCGCAACTTTAAAAAATTCCTGGCAACGGAACCGCTGAAACGCGTACAAGTTGTCGGCGATCTCACGCAGAGCAAATCTTTTCCTACCGGTGAACGGATAGAACCGGCGCAGGAGTTCCTGGGGGGATCTCATTATAGCGGTCTCTATCCTGCTATCATAAATGGGAATTATTAATTTTATGAATTCAAATCAGGTGATGAAAGAACGTATAGTTTATTACTTGAACGTTGAGGAAAGGATTCATTTTGCTGTGCGTCCTCGGCGCTACCGGGTACATGGCGGGGCTCGAAGCCGTTGACCGGGAACAGTTTGGGGTCGGACTCAACAGGTACCGAAATAACAGCGTCCTCGGTCCCGCTACCGCAGTCGTAGTATGCACCAGAACAAGGCGTTAACCAACGCCGGAGATGCGGATAACACCGCAAATGACAAACCACATACCAAAGAGCTTGTTACAAACCTTTCCAGTGTAAGTGAAAAGATCGCCCTGTTTCGTTCTCTGTTCCTCGGCCGTGAGGATGTATTCCCGAAACGATGGCAAAATGTCAGGACAGGCAGCGCTGGTTATGCGCCGGCCTGTGGCAATGAGTGGATATCCGGCATATGCGGCAAGCCCAAGGTTAAATGCGGTGTGTGCCCGAATCAAGATTTCCTGAGAATAACCGACGAGGTGGTCGACGGGCATTTGCGCGGACGTCAAACGATAGGCGTCTATCCCATGCTTACAGACGGTACCTGCTGGTTTCTTGCTGCCGATTTCGATAAACAGACATGGCAACGGGACGCGGAAGCCTTTCTGTCGACCTGCCGGTCAAAACAGATACCATCAGCCCTTGAGAGATCGCGCTCCGGCAATGGCGGCCACGTGTGGATATTCTTCGCAGGGCCGCTGCCCGTGGCGCTTGCTCGACGCCTTGGCGCTCATCTGTTAACTGAGACCATGAAGCGCAATCCCGACATCGGCTTTGAGTCCTACGACCGGCTTTTCCCAAGCCAGGATACCATACCGGTCGGCGGTTTCGGCAACCTCATCGCGTTGCCCTTGCAACATGGCCCACGTCAAAATGATAATAGTGTCTTTCTTGGTGAAAGTTTCGAGCCCTATCGAGATCAATGGGCGTTTCTCTCGGCACTACCCCGCCTGACCTTGGCGCAAGCAATGGCAGCCGTCGAAGCCGCAGATCGGCAAGCTCAGGTAATTGACCTGCGCCGGCCGCTTGATGAGGAGCATGAGGAACCCTGGGGCGTGCCACCTTTTGGACCCAAACTTGTAACCGGGATTTCAGGCCCACTGCCCAAGAGTCTGGAGGTGGTTCTAGGCAATCAGATTTACATTCCGCGCGCCGAGTTGCCTCCAGGTTTGATAAACCGACTCATCCGGCTTGCGGCTTTCCAGAATCCAGCCTTTTACCGTACCCAGGCAATGCGGCTTTCAACGTTTGGCATTCCCCGCATCATCGCTTGCGCAGAACTGCTGTCGCACCACATTGCCTTGCCGCGCGGCAGCCGCGAAGAAATGGAGCAATTGTTCAAGGAATTAGATATTCGTGTGCGGATGCGCGATGAGCGGCAGACCGGCCACAGCGTCAAGACAGCCTTTATCGGTGAACTGACATGGCAGCAGCAGGCGGCTGCCGATGCCCTTCTGGCACATGAAACCGGGGTGCTGGCAGCAACCACTGCGTTTGGCAAAACTGTTGTCGCCGCCTTCATTATTGCCGCTCGCAAGACCAGCACACTCATCCTGGTACACCGCCGTCAACTCATGGAACAATGGGTCGCTCGGCTCAGCGCGTTCCTCGACCTTCCCGCTTCCTCAATCGGGCAGGTTGGCAGCGGCAAACGCAAGCTCAGTGGCATTGTCGATGTCGCTGTTATTCAGAGCCTGGTACGAAGAGGCAAGGTGGACAATATTCTTGCCGATTACGGTCAGTTGGTGGTCGATGAATGCCACCATATATCCGCCGTCAGTTTTGAAGCCGTAACCCGCCACGCGCAGGCGAAATATGTGCTGGGACTGTCCGCGACTGTTACCCGCCAGGATGGACACCATCCGATCATCTTCATGCAATGCGGCCCGGTCCGATTTCGGACTACCGCAAAGGCTCAGGCCCGCCAGCGCTCGTTCAGACACTGCGTGGTCCTGCGCCCAACTGATTTCCAGATTACGACAGAAATTGAGGAAAAGCATTTTCCTATGCAACGAATTTACGCGGCTCTGGCCACGGACGAGAAACGCAACACGCTGATTTTCGATGATGTATTGAAGGCGCTGGACGCGCAACGCTCGCCTGTCATCATCACCGAACGCAAAGACCATGCGCTCTGGTTTGCCGAGAGACTCAGCCGTTTCGCTCGCAACGTTCTCCTGCTTCACGGCGGTATGGGTATAAGGCAACGTCGCGAGATGATGCAGCGGCTTGAAGAAATACCCGAAACTGAAGAGAGGCTATTGATTGCGACAGGCCGCTATATCGGCGAAGGTTTTGACGACGCCCGCCTTGATACGCTGTTTCTGGCGATGCCAATCTCCTGGAAGGGAATACTGACGCAATATGTCGGCCGTCTTCATCGACCGCACCCGGAGAAACAGGAGGTGCGTGTTTACGATTATGTAGATAAGGCTGTTCCCATACTCAGGCGTATGAGCGAAAAGCGCCTTCGGGGCTACGAAAATCTTGGCTATTTCGTCGAAAATGCGGATGGTCAATAGCGTTTGTCATGGACAGAGATAGAACAACAGGAGCATCTAACGTTTCTCAATGGCTGAGCTGTTGCCTCGTCAGATGTCGAACAGCAACAACTTTATCTGTAAAGTGTTACGATTTCCGGCATTGCCGTTCAACCGCCTGTAGTACACGCTGGAGAGCGGGATAGTCACCGTGTTTTTGTTGGAATGCCTCAACCGCGGGTTCAATCTCTTGACCGACCCGCTCCGCTGTTTCAATAACCAGAGTTTGCAGGTAGCTGGGCCTGATGTTGAGTGTTGCAGCCTGCTTTTGCCAATGAACCGGTTGGATGTTCCCCGGCATGTGTTCTCCGCCCACTGCCAAGGCGAGTTTCTGGTCAATTCGCTCGATGGCCCGTGTACAGACCAGATCGTAGAAAGGGGCCAGTCGGATGGTATTATCCTCATGGTGGAGCAGTGACAGGTTCTTGGCGTGGCCATCGGAGTTGCCGGCAAGATAGTTAAAGATCTGCCAGCGGAGCAATTGCTCGGTATCCAGCGCTGGTTCGGAAGATACCTCTCGAAGCAACCGGAAACAGTCGGTGAAACTAACGCCGCCGCCAGCCTCGTATTTGCGTTCCCTGCCAACTCCCAATGCCTGGCAGAAATCTTCCTGGTGCAACCGGCGTACGTCGCCGCTAGCCGTGACCTCGCGATCATATCGCTCAATCACCAGGTAATCGTGCGCATGTTTATCAACTCGCAGGTAGTGAAACTCGACAACAGCCGTATGCAAACCGATGCGCCGGGCCAAATCGGTTAATACGGTCTCATACGCGGGTACATGCCGATAGTCCGTTATGGCAAATTTGAGGATGTGGCTTGATGGAGCCTCTCCCTGCGGTAGAAAGAATTGGCCCTCGCGGAGCAGCACCGGACACTTTTCCTGGGTGCCGGCCAGGGAAAGACGGGGTAATTGATGCGCTGTCGCTCCGGCATGGGGGCCGGCATAAATTTGTCCCTTACGGAGTACCAGGTCCCGGAACGCCTCTGTCGTCATTTCCTGATATGTCATCTCAACGACGGGTGCGCAATCATCAGGCAGGATTGACAATGCCCCGGCACACTCTCCTCCGATCGCCCGTAACAGGTCAAAATCCGAGTCCGGTATTTTCAGGTCCCGCACAATGTTTTCTCTTACCCGACCCTCGGGCAGCAGGTTGGCAAAGAAACGCTGGGCCAGGGCGTCTTCCGGCCGATAAGGATCAGGGCTTAGCGGTAACGATATGGAGATGGCGAACCCGTTACGGCTGGTTAGCCACTCGTTGCAATATTGAAAGCCAACCTGATTCGTTGCGTTTCGCCGGAGGGTACCAACCAATCGATCTTCATACCATACGTTTAGAGTATCGGGATCGGTCATGTTTTATCTTTCAATGTTCGGGATAGGAGGCCTCGCGGCGCCACATACACGTCCAGGCCCAGCGTAGCGTATTCAGCGTGTCCAGGATCTTACCGACCTCGGTTGAAGGCTTGCCGTTTTCAAAGTCGGAGAGAAAGCCGACACTGACATTAGTTAAACCAGCAACTTTATCTTGTGTCAAGTGGCGGGCTTTTCGGTGTCGGCGGACTGCTAGGCCAAGTTCAACAGATGTTCGTATCTGTTGTAATTCAGGCGAATTTTCTGCCATATCAATCCCCATAATATGTACGTTCGTGTAATATTATCATGAATACGTTGATTTCCAAACAAATATTACACGTACATGTAATTTTTTAATTGAATGTACTAATACCTGATAAATTTCTACGAACGTGTGTATTTCATCGATATCGGGCAACGTGCAGCCGATATCGGACTGGTAGATATCTTGCATCCTCGATCCCAGGTTTGATTCCTTCTTCCCATACGCAGGCAATGGAGTCGTGAAACCACATGGCTGCAAAAGCTTGCGATGACTCTGTGTATGTCCCCTCAAGTTCTGCAATACGAGCATAAGCTTTAACTGTTAAAGAGTAGCCTTCAACAGGAATAAAACAGGCCAGTGTTTCAAAGCTGGAGCGTCGTACAGATATGTACATACAGACCCTGCGCAACTATATCGAGGCAATGGGAGGGCAGTTGGAGATCACCGCAACGTTCCCTGACGGGAAAGTTAAAATAAACCAGTTTGAAGAAGTAAGATGAGAGGTAACTTCACGTCATAAGCGCAACAAGTGGTTTAATTCCGGCATTCCTGCTCGGTTTGAAACCGGGCTAGGGTCCTGTAGGTTTGCCTTTCCGACGCTGTTCATTTTCCCACGCTAAAGCCGCCTCACGGGTAGTGCGGAAGCCAACTTGAAAAATGTGCCCATCTTCCCAACCGGGTTTCTGCTGATGTTCCAGTTCACGCCGGTCAATGTCGTTGGTAGTACCAGTATGAACGATTTTATTACCTGTCTTAAAATGGTATTTATACGTGGTTCTGCGTGTCGGCATGTGTGCCAGTGCCTCCATCGTTAAAGATTTTTATGTCATCATAACAAGCTTAGTAAACTTCTGACCACTGAGTTCTATCTTGAGCTTGCAAACAAAATGGTGCCTGTGAGGTGCCTGAACAAATTAGTGGTGTAGGGTTGAAAAAGAAAATTCCTTCCTACAATATCCGTTACGTTAACACAGTACATGATTTTTAGACTTTACGGGATATATCCACTAGACTGAACGACTATGCTCACTCCGGTCCGCGTCGGCTCATTTACGCTTGTCAAAAACCTGTCTAGTCCTGACAGAAACAGTCGTATGTTAGCGCAAGGTTGGACTGACAGCGGCGTTCCCGTTATCGCAAAAAGGTTGCCTCGTTACGAACTGATTCGTGAGGTAGTATGCAATCTATTGGCTCAGGCTGTTGAGATTCCCGTTCCAGAGTGCTTCGTTGTGGAATATGAACAGGCACAACTTGAGAATACTTCCGTAGACCGCTACTGGTTCGCCACGCATTATTCGGGAGCAAGCTCCTACGCCCGCGCAGCCCGCAGCAACCTTGTGCAAACCACCGAGTTGATGAAATGGGCTCACTTCCTGCCATCCATTGGTTTCGATACTTGGATTGGCAACCAGGATAGGACAATGACTAACTTGCTCTTTGAAGGTCGTAATTGATATTCACTGATTGATCATGGTGAGGCGTTGCCGCAGGATATGCAACCTGAGACCCGGTATCGAAATAAATTTGCTGAACTATGGCTAGCGCGAAATGAACAAGTAAGCAGTGATAAACTTGCTGAAAAAGTAAAACAGAAGATAGGACATTTCGCCAACGTTGACTTTGCACAGATTGCAATTGCCGGGCTGCCGGATGGGTGGAGCGCTAATCCTGAATTCTGGAATTGTTGTCAATTACTACGTGACCGAGTCGAATATCTGCCTCAATTGATCGACACAGTGTTCAGAACGAGTCAAGGCCAAATCTTATGGGATATCAAAGATGAAGACGGATAATGTGTGTGCTCTAAAGCCTAAATCTCCGGGAGCCTCTTGGGCGCCGGTTTTGTTCGAACCCCTACCTGGGTCGGAGGAACGCCTGACCATTGCTGTTGCGGCCGTCAATGCTGAGGGTGACTACCGTTGTCAAGCGACTATCAACCCTAAGGCGCTAAAAACAGTGTTTCAAGGAGAATGCGGTTTTGTAAAGGGTGTTGTGTCTGTCACAATTTCCAGTTGCGAGGCATTTCTCAGTTCCAATCAAAACCTGAACGCTTGGGAACCCCCTCTGGATGGTATATATCTGGGCAAGGTGCAAGATGTTGAAATTTCATCTTTGGATGAACTTATCAGCTTTGCCGCGCCGTTTGCTTCTTTTCTTTACAGTGAGACGTTGGATAACCAAGCCAAGCGACCAACAGACGAAGGTTTCCGTAAATGGGATGCTCAAGTAAAATCAATCATTCTGCGCGCGAATACGCAACTGGAACACAATTTCAATGTGCGCGTTTATCTTGGTAATCACGATATGCCTGCATTGTTTACATTCCTGAATCCATCATTCGCGGCCAACCTGACTTCGCTGACACCCGGCAATCTCAAAAGGCAACTGGAGGATGCACGCGCGAAATTATGGTCACTCAATTTACTTGCTGATGCACCGAATTATTTGTTCAAGCCCGAAGTGAGGGAATTGCTTGCTGGCGTAAGCGTGGCACAGGACCACCCCAAACGGGGTCTTGTTACGGAGGCGGTTGAAGAGCTAAGAGATGAGGCCGAACGTCGGGATATTGCTGTTACTCAGGTAAACTCCGCACAAACTGCGGCACAGCACATACTTGACAGGGTACTGGCTGCATAGCTGTTCAGTTACATTCGCAACCCTCAAATGCCACTCAAATAACGCGTCTCCTGTGCATGGGATAATGCGTATCATGTCCCTGGAACGGGGGGAACTGCTGAAAGTCTGCACCCATGTCCTCCATTACCGGTGACGTCAAGGCATTACCCAGGTCCTCCACGGACTCGAACACGACTTCATTGCCGAGCATGTAGCCCAGGTACGGCAAATCGGTGGGGTCATGCCATTTGATCGGCAGGTAACACATAATGTTGGTGATACGGGGAAACCTTGTTTCGATTTGCGGATGATGGCTGGTGTAGTGATCAATAAACCGCTCAACGTCGTTTGCCGGGTAATGGTAGCGGACCACGTAAGAGATCGGTGCGGTCAACTCTCTCGGTTCACTTTCATCCGCAACCGGATAAAACACCATGCCCATGGCATCGTGGCTTAATTTATAAACTGAGCCGGCGGCGACAGCTTTTACCAGGCGTTGAAATTCAGCCGAAGCCAGGCCCTGTTCAAGACTGGTGATGTCGCGGTAACTGGTTTGTATGGTGAGCACCTGATCCTGGCGGTCATCATCATAAGGGTCGTCCTCAAACAGCGTGGGTTCATAACGATCGACCCGCTCAACGCCGGAGATGGTCGCGAGGGCCGATATTTCCTGTTCGGGGAAGCGTTCGTGGGTATCATTTGCAGCCGACGGGTCGGTGATAAATATAAGAAAATGAGCGATAGACATGATATATGGTTCCCTCGGAATAGCTCGAATGTTAATTCATGAAGTCTTATGTCCTGACTGTAAACGATATTGCGGGCAATGACAAACACGCGTCAGGCAAACTACGTTAGAATTGCACACACTCATGATTTCCAACCTGGTACATATAGCAATTGGTGGAGCGCTCGGCTCGGTGCTGCGCTATCTTACCTTCCGCCTAGTCCCCTTTGCCGGTTTTCCGTTTGGGACACTTATAGTCAATGCAAGCGGCTCTTTTCTAATCGGTTTTGCCTTTGCGTATATGCAAAACCCGATGATAGACGATTCCCTGCGCCTGTTTCTGGTGATAGGAATATTGGGCGGGTTTACGACATTTTCAGCATTTTCTCTGGAAACATTGCATCTCATACAAAACGGCTCAGCGGGCAGAGGGTTTTTGAATATCACTCTTTCAATCATATTGTGCCTGCTTGCCTGCTACTTAGGAATCGCCACGGCAAAGAGTTTATAAACTCAGTCTTTCCAGCCTGCATTTATACCGGCTATGTAGTGATAAACTATGATTAGCTCAATGGGAATGTCAGACTTTATTCGGGGGTAAATATGTATCACGTCAATAAGCAATACATCACAAGGTTGTCCATATTCCTGCTGTCTGTTCTCGCAGTGAGCACAACAAATGCCTACCAGCCTGACGCGCCATATCAAAAGGCGTTACAGGAAAATGCCGAGAGCTGGGCAAAAGAAGACAAGGCCATAGACGCCAGGTTGGCACAACTGGAAAAACGCCACGGTAAAAAACCCAACATTATTTATGTGCTTGCCGACGATATAGGATGGGGTGAGCTGGGTTCCTACCTGGGCGGCAAACTGCGTGGGACACCCACCCCTAACCTGGACAATATGGCGAAACAGGGGATGCAGTTCCTGGCGCATTATTCCGAGCCGTCCTGCACCCCTACGCGGCTTGCACTGTTGACCGGACGCCATCCGGTGCGTACCGGTGTCGATATCGTGCTCTGGCCCGGACAAACACAGGGACTGGCGCCGGAGGAAGTGACCGTCGCCGAAATGCTGTCCGCTGCCGGTTACCACACCGCCATGTTCGGCAAATGGCACGTGGGTGACCTGGAACCCCATGCGCCGGAGAACCAGGGCTTTGATTATGCCTATTACGGCCTTTACAACGGCGCCATCTATTCCTGGGTCAACCAGGACGCGTTTTACAAAGGACAGACCGTGGATGGCGTCGGCCATTTTTATGATTTCCCCGGTACCTTCGAGGACTACCGCGAGAAATACGGTATAGAGATCCTGGGCGCGCTGGAAGGGCTCAAAGGCAAAGGCCGCCGGGAAGTTGCCCCCATGTCGGCCGAATCCATGGTGGAAATGGAGGAGCAGTCCATCATCAAGATAAAGGAATATATCAGGGAGAAGGCTAAATCAGACAAACCCTTCTTCCTGTACTGGGCGAGTTATGCCCAGCAGATGGCATCATCGCCCAGGGAATACCGTTTCCAGGAGGGGCTTGACTACCGAAATAACCAGTCGGCGGAACTGGCCCAGCACGATGACTACATCCAGCAGTTGCTCGATACGGTAAAACAGGCCGACATCGAAGAGAATACGCTGATAATCTGGGTGAGCGATAACGGCCCCATGTATACTTTCTGGCCCAGTGCCGGTTATTCCTGGCTGCGCGGCGCAAAGGGTGAGGTCTATGAAGGTGGTGTGCGCACACCCGGGTTTGCGGTATGGCCCGGTATGATTGAACCGGGACAACAACCGCTTGACATGATCTCGGTGACCGACCTCTTTGTCACTGCCGCAAGGGTCGCCGGCGTAGAAGACAGAATTCCTTCAGACCGGGTTATTGACGGCATCGACCAGTTACCCTTGCTGCTTAACGGCGAAGGCCACGGGCGCAGGAATTACATGTTCTACTACAGCGGCAAGGACCTCAAGGCCGTCCGAATGGAAGACCATAAACTGCATGTCATTCCCGGTTCCAAGGGAGGCTTGCCCAATTATGAACTGTACAACATCGCTCGCGACCCGGCTGAAAAATTCGGTGCGATGTATAACCACCTGTGGGCTGTCGTGCCATTTCAACGCATGGTAGGGTCGCACATGGGATTAATACGGAAATATCCTCACAGGGATATAAATTCCGGGTTGTTTTAACAGGTACGAACAGGGGAAAATGCCCGTGACTCCTGGGGGACAGATTTAAATCTGTCCCCTCTGTCTTCGAATCCGGCAAGAAGGGCATCCCGCCCTCGGCGCGGGCAAGATGCCCTCGATCCCGGAAGTTAGCGGGAACGGCTGGAAATGTTGCGCCTGAATATGCTTTTTGATCGTCAATAATATAAAATGTTCGATTGATATACGAATAATCCATATCTGGACTACTGGCCAGAGTATGTTGGCACCACAAAAAAGTGGAGGAATACCAGTGAAAAATAAACTCATAACTCGGACACTGATTGCTGTTTTTTTCATCTTTCTCAATCCGTCGCTTGTCACTGCACAGATTGAAGAGATCGTTGTGACGGCCCAGAAGCGGGCTGAATCCCTGCAGGACGTACCCATCTCCGTGCAGGCGTTTACCGGTGAAAACCTTGATGAACTGGGAATACAAAGCGCCGAAGACATCATGCTGCATGTGCCCAACGCAGCGATTCTGCCGCAGGGGGGTTCCAAAATAAACTACTATATCCGTGGCGTGGGCACCGCGGATTTCCACCTGAACGTGGTCGGTGCGGTAGGCGTCTACCTCGATGACGTTGCATTGAATTCCCCTTTCGCGGTGACTTTCAATACCTTTGATATGGAACGGGTGGAAGTCTTGCGCGGTCCCCAGAATACGCTGTTCGGGCGCAATACCACGGGCGGCGCAGTGAACTACATCAGCCGCAAACCGAATGTGGATGAAGGGCTGAACGGTTATATCGAAGCAGGTTACGGCCGTTATGATCAATTCGACGTGGAGGCCGGCGGCGGTATTGCCCTGGGTGATAACGCGGCGGCGCGCATCGCTTTTTCCAGCAATATCAGGGATGGGGCGTTTGACAACCACACACTGGGCAAGCACACAGGCAATTACCAGCGTCAGGCAATCCGGGGCCAGTTTCGCATTCAACCCGACGCAAGCCTGGACCTGCTGTTGAACGTCCACGGCGGTATCTCACGCAGCAACCCGGAGCCCTACAAGAATGTCGGTTTACAGGACCCGGCCAACCGGTTTGCTCCCTGCCCGGTTCCGTATGATGACCTGATTCCTAAGGGGTTTGATCGAATTTAAGTTTCCAACTTTATCGAGGGTGCAATTCATAGTTCCACTCGCCGTGGAACTCATTGCGATGTAGTGACAACCCCTCCATCTCCGCGTTCGTCGCCGTCACGCCTTTCGGGTATTTTCCCGTGTCGAGTTCGGCTCTGACCCGAAGCCCTGCGTCGGTGCGTGTATTGCCAATCAAGTCGACAATGGTTTCAAAGGTCCGCAGCGGCTTGCCGCGCCAATTCTGCGTGATGTGACAGAACAGCCGATGCTCAATCCTGTTCCACTTGCTGGTGCCAGGCGGGAAATGGCTGACGTGGATGCGCACCCCCGTCTCGTCGGCAAACTGCTGCAGCCCGTGCTTCCACGCACGGGCGCGATACCCGTTGCTGCCACCCGCATCGGCGGTGATGAACAGGGCACTCGCCTCGGGGTAACGGCGCTGGCCCATCGCCGCCCACCAGCGCCGCAGCGAGGCCACCGCGAAGGCCGGCGTATCGTGGTCACACCCGACACTGACCCAGGCTTCGTTGCCGCCCATGTCATAAATGCCGTAGGGTATCGCCTTGCCGGCCGCGTCCTGCGGGAAGTCATGCACCAGCGCTTGCTCGGGCTGCCCCTGCGGCTGCCACTCCCGGCCCGCATTCTTGAAATCCCCCACCAATTCCTTCTTCTTGGTATCGACCGACACCACCGGCTGGCCGCGCCGCAGAAAGTCCCCCGCCTGCGCGTTGATATGCTCGAACTGTGCGTTGCGGTCCGGGTGTGAGGTCCCTTCCCGGCTCTTGCGCACCGATTGCAGCCGATAGCCCAGCTCGTGCAACAACCGCCCCACCGACGTCGAACTCACCGTCCAGCCCGCCTGCGACAGCGCCGCGGCAAGCTTCGCCCGACTCTTGCACGTCCACCGCAACGGCGACTGCGGGTCGCCGCGCGTCACCGGGTCGACCAGCTGCTCCAGCGCACGCTTGATACCCGGCTGCGACTGCTCAATGCCCGGCCGTCCCGCCCCCGGACGGCGAACCCGACCGCGCGCGGCGCCACCCGCTGCCAGCTCCCGGCGCCCCTTGCGCACCGTCGGACGCGACAGGCCGGTCGCATCCGACACCAGCGCATCGCCCCCATACCCGATGGCACGCGACTCCGTGGCCGCCCAGATACGACGCCCGCGCTCATCGAGATGCGCCTCGACCGCCGCGTACTTCTCCACGATTGTTGCTTCAAGTTCAAGATTGCGTCTCATCGGGAGATTGAAACACAAAAACCTGAAGATGGCAATTTAATTTAGGACAGTATCCTTAGTTGCATTATCAATGATAAAGGCGTCGTTAAAACCAGTCAGAATTCCTCGGTAAATGGCTTAACCATGTTGTTCATATGGTTAAATTCTGAGCTTTGCGTATTTCACAGCAAAGCTGCCACCCATTACACGGCAAAGCTGCCACCCCCAAGGAGGTAGATAGTCGGCGCGTTTGACGTGGATAACCAAGGGTATCCTGTGTCCTTATTTCTACTGAAAGGAGGAAACACAGATGCCTGCAAAGAGGTTGTCCATGAGAAAGATAAAAGACGTATTACGCCTGTGCTGGAGCCAGGGCCTGAGCAAACGCCAGACAGCCAGGAGTTGTGGCATTTCCCGTCCGGCGGTGGATGAGTACCTGCGCCGGGCCGAGGCGGCCGGGCTGGGTTGGCCGCTGCCTGCGGCGCTGGATGACGGGGCGCTGGAGCGTCTGCTGTTTCCGCCCGCCCCAGCTGTACCCGCCGCGGCCCGCGGCGTGCCCGATTGGTCACACATTCATCGGGAGTTGAAACGCCCGGGCGTCACCTTGCAGTTGTTATGGCATGAGTATCGCCAGACTCACCCGCAAGGCTATCAGTACACCTGGTTCTGCCAGCATTATCGGACGTGGCGTGGCAAGCTGGATCTGGTCATGCGCCAGGAGCACCGGGCCGGTGAGAAGCTGTTCGTGGATTATGCCGGTATGCGTGCTCAGGTCATCAACCCGGCAACCGGGGAAGTCCGTGAGGCAGAGGTGTTTGTGGCAGCGCTGGGCGCGTCGAACTACACCTATGCCGAGGCCACCTGGAGCCAGGGCCTGGAAGATTGGATCGGCGCCCACGTGCGCTGTTTTACCTACCTGGGCGGTGTGCCTGAAGTGGTGGTGCCGGATAATTTACGCGCCGGGGTCAGCAAGGCGCATCGCTATGAGCCGGACATCAACCCCACCTACCAGGACCTGGCCACCCATTACGGGGTCGCCATTGTCCCGGCACGGGTGCGTCGTCCCCGTGACAAAGCGAAAGCCGAGGTCGCGGTACAGGTGGTAGAGCGCTGGATCCTCGCCGCCCTGCGCCAGCGTCAGTGCTTCTCCCTGGCAGAGTTGAACCGCGCCATCCGGGCGTTGCTGGAGACGCTCAACAACCGGCCCTTCAAGAAACTGCCGGGCACCCGGCGCGCGCTGTTTGAGCAACTGGATAAACCGGCCCTGCGGCCCCTGCCCGTCGAAGCGTACGAATACGCCGAGTGGAAGCAGGCGCGGGTCCATATCGACTATCACATCGAGGTCCATGGCCATTACTACTCCGTGCCCCACGCGCTCATCAAAAAACAACTGGACGTGCGCATCACCGCCAACACCATTGAATGCTTTCATCGCGGCCAGCGCATCGCCAGCCATCGACGCTCGTATCATAAGGCACGTCATACCACCGTCCCGGCCCACATGCCCGAGGCGCACCGCCAGGCCGGCGAGTGGTCCCCGCAACGCCTGGGCCGCTGGGCCGCGCCGGTCGGGCCGGCCACAGAAACCCTTATCCTCCGTGTCCTGTCTGCCCGCAAGCACCCCCAGCAGGCCTACCGCAGTTGCTTAGGGATCCTGCGCCTGGCTAAAACCTACGGCGACGACCGGCTGGAGGCCGCCTGCCAACGCGCCCTCACCCTGGGCAGCCACAGTTACAAAAGTATCGAATCCATCCTCCGCCACGGCCTGGACCGGCAACCCCTCGCCGAGCAGACCGAGGCGGCCTTACCTGATGACCACGACAATATCCGTGGCCCATCCTACTACCACTGACCCACGACAGGAGACTGCTATGTTGATACATCCCACCCTGGACAAACTCCAGACCTTGAAATGCACCGGTATGGCTGCCGCCCTCACCGAGCAGATGTCCGTGCCCGATATCGATACCCTCAGCTTCGAGGAACGCCTCGGCCTGCTCGTCGACCGGGAGATAACCGAACGGGACAACCGACGCCTGTCCAACCGGCTGCGATGCGCCCGCCTCAAACACAATGCCACCCTGGAGGATATCGACTATCGCCACCCGCGCGGACTGGATAAATCCCTGATGCAATCACTGGCCACCTGCCAGTGGGTCCGCGAACACCTCAATATCCTCATCACCGGCCCCACCGGCGTCGGCAAAACCTGGCTCGCCTGTGCCCTGGCACACAACGCCTGCCGGCACGGCTACACCGCCCTCTACCTGCGCCTGCCCAGACTCCTCCAGGACCTGTCCATCGCCAAGGGCGATGGACGCTATCCCAAGCTCCTCACCACCCTGGCAAAAACCCAGGCCCTCATCCTCGATGACTGGGGCCTGGTCAAATTGAACGCAGAGCAGCGCCGTGACCTGCTGGAAATCCTGGAAGACCGCCACGGCGCACGCTCCACCCTCGCTACCAGTCAATTACCGGCCGAAAAATGGCATCACAGCATCGGCGACCCCACCCTCGCCGATGCCATCCTTGACCGCCTGGTGCACAATGCTTACAAAATACAACTCAAGGGTGAATCCATGCGAAAACAGAAAAAAACATTGACGACGATGACCCCAACAGAGTCATAATGACCAACACCCACGTCATCACGCGCCTGGGGGTGGCAGCTTTGCTGCGTTCCGGGTGGCAGCCTTCACGTGAAACGGGTGGCAGGATTCAGTGAAATACGCAAGCTTCAACAAAACCAGTTTTAAGGAGCTTTAAAATGACAACATCAACCGTAAATAAAAAAGGTTTTTATGGCGAAGTACTTTCCTTGGCCTTATCGGAAAATACCCGCGTTGCTTACGCCAAAGGCTGGCGTTGCTTTCAGGATTACTGTACTTCGAGGTGTATTGACCCCTTCAATGCTACACCGGACGATGTAACTGATTTCTTTGTTCATTTATCTTCGGTTCCTCGCTCCGTAGCGGCTACGATAAAGCTTGGTGAACCGTTGTCCGTGGGGACAATAACGTTATATAAAAGTGCCATTAACAAACAATATAATGAGACGGGCAAAATATCCCCCACACATTCTCCTAAGGTTAATGCGGTACTGAAAGGTCTGGCGCGGCTACGGAGCACTACATCGCGTCAGGTGAAGGCTCTCAGAGAGCACGATATCAAGAGAATGCTGGAGCAGTGTAGTAACACATTAATTGGTCTACGGGATGCCGCCATCCTCGCTATTGGGTTCGCTGGTGCATTACGGCGGTCGGAACTCTGTGGTTTGACCGTAGACGACATTGAGATCATATCTCCAGTCAACGACCATGATTCAAGAAAAATGTTTATGACTATTCGTAAATCAAAAACAGACCAGGCAGGTAGAGGACAACGGATTGCTGTACCGGAAGGGAAACAGGTTAAACCGATAGAGAGGTTACAGGCTTGGTTGAACGCTGCAGGAATTACACAGGGCCATCTATTTCAAACCATGCGACGTGGAGATACATTGAGAGGACTACCCCTACACCATTCCGACATACCTCGTCTGGTAAAGTACTATGCTAAAGCTATTGGGTTGGACCCCAAAGAGGTGTCCGGTCATTCATTGCGGGCCGGTTTTGTGACTAGTGCGGCAGTTCATCACGCGCGTTTGGATAAGATAATGGAAGTCACCAGACACACGAATCCTGCCACAGTTATGAAATATATTCGAGATGCTGATTCTTTTCGGGACCACGCGGGAGAGAAATTTCTATGATGCATATCTACATTATCAAAGACCTCTAAATAGTCGCCCCTGAAAAACCCTGTTTCAGGCCGCCATTGAGGTCGCCGGCAGCCATGACAAACAGCGCGGCGCGGTGCGTTCCACAGACGCAGCCAAGCCAGTATAAGTATCTCTTTTTCGAGATAAAAAAACCTGAGCCGTCTCAGGATCAGGCGCAGGTTGTGACCGGCACAACTCAACAGGACATTCAATTGGTCGCCTTCTGTCCCTTTCAGGTGATTGCGCCCCAACAGCCCATCGGATTTCAAATGACCGATCACCGGTTCAATCGCCTGGCGGCGTTTGAGTGACTGTTTTAACCGCTGTGTCTTAATACCGCGCTGCTGCCCGGCGATGTACACCGTGGACTCGGTTTCATCATGCCCCCGATAACCCATACAGATGCTTCAGATAGTGCAACCCCACCCTCAACCGGGTCGGTTTCCCCGGACAGCCGTTATCCGGGCAGTACCGCGCACCGAATGCCTTATCAAACACCGACCCGTCCACCAGGTCGGCTAACCGATACAAGTCATGCCGTGGGTTGAGCAGGTTGTCCAACTGTTTACGGAACAGGTCTGATGAAGGATGCGCGTCAGCGTGTCCGGGGGTCATTGTTATCTCCGATATTGCAAGAAAATGAAGCCCTGTGATACCAAAACCGGCACTATCAGTCCAGGAAAAAATGCAGGTTACATAATTATAATCAATAGGTTAGAATAGCTTTTGGGGTTATTCAGGGATGACAAGCTAACCACGGCAAATCACCGGCCTGTTTCCATGGAAGTAATATCTAAAATCGGTGAATTTTATAATGGTGATATCACTGATGTGCTGGCTTCTGTAAAGTGGCGGCCAACGCCTAATTTTTATATCACTCTGGAACGTCATATCTTCGATGTCGATTTGCCGGAAGGTGATTTCGAGTTTGAGATCAATCGTGCACGCTTCAATATCAACTTTACGCCGACGTTATCCTGAACAAATTACCTGCAACAAGAGTCGGAAACCCACTTCATGACGCTGTAGATGGATTATTGTCCCGGGCAATGAACTGACTATGACGCTCAACCATGACTGGGCAAAGGATAACGGCTCATACAAAAGTACCGAGACTGACTTTTTTACCCGCCTGGTTTGGACATACCGATTTTAGCCCAAACATCCATATCCGATAGCAGCCAGCGACCTGGTGAGAAATCCGGGCCAGTTCCGTACCAGGTATCAAAGCCCAGGTCGTTTGGATCTTGCAACTGTCATCTATGGTGAATACCAGATGGGTGAAGTCCATGCCATCTCCTGGATGATATGGCGGGAACTGTCTTCGCACACCTCCGGCCTTTCTGACGTATCGTATTTCAAACAGTCCAGCAGACTCCAGCGCGGGCTGGGATTTTCCACCACGCGCAGGTAGTAATACGCAGGCTGCGTCGGATCGAAATCTTCATCCTTGAACACCGCGCACAGGGAAGCATTACCTTCTCCATAACGTGAACCGTCTGCCACATTCACGCTGGCCCCATTATCCGGGTTGCCGGCGACGCTGTGCACCTTGAAATGGGGAATCCCTGCTTCGGTTACCCAGCCTTTTATCACCTGTAACTGTTGCAGGGGGGTCGCATCGGCGGCCGGGTCTTTCAGGGCCGACACGATAAAGGTCGGTTTGGCGGCATCATCCGGCCTGGCAGGGAGATCACTGCCCATGGGCACACCTCTGTTATAGGCATCTGAAACCATATCGATCATCGCACAACTCCCCGCGTCAAAGGCCCAGCCACCAAAGAAACGCGGCACGATGCGAGGTCCCGAGGTTCCGAATACCTCCCGGCGCTGCATGGCGTCAAATATCGCATCACGGGAATTCTCTTCGGCCCATACGCCTGCGAGTCCACCCGGATTACCAAGAATACCGCTGGGCAAGGTTCCGGGCTTTAATCGATTCTCAAGCTCCATCTCGCCGGTAACATAGCCTCTCCATTGACTTTCTTTTACCGAGCCCGGTGTACTGGTATGACCGTCGCTGGCGGCAACTACGCCCAGCTTCACGGGATTAATGCCAATCTCCTGTTCCTCCGCCAATCCGGTCAGCAAAGCCGTGCGCAGGAAGTCGTTTCCGGACACACAGCCACCCCCCATCATACCGTGACGCCCTGTCCCATCCTTACATTCGACCGTCTCCGCTGCCGGGTCCTCTACCTCGAACACAAGTTCAGCTCCATCGAGGCTGATATTAATTCGTTTTGCAAGGGAACCGATGTTACGTACCTGCTCGATATCACACAACTCATCGGGTGCACCGACAATTCTACTGAGACCATTTAGACATTCCGATCCCCCCTTGTGTTGAAACACTTCCATCATCGGTTCATTTTGTTGTCGGGCTTTGGCATAGCTGACACGATTTTCAAGTGTCGGATCGAGGTTGGCATAGGGGGTAAGCAACCGACCGTTGGAAATATTGCTGTTATGGGGAATGGTCAAGTAATCGCAGCCCTGTTCTTCCGTGCATACCTTGTCCAGTTGCTTCCACAACAGATAGTCGAAAGGGTTTTCCATGTAGGTTACCGGCAAGTCCGGTACATTATTGTTGCGGAAAATTACGTTACGATGATAATTGGAGTTATTGGGAGTGCCGGTGTATTCATATCCGACGAAACTGGAAAACCTGCACTCTGCGCTGCGATCGTAGGCTTGTTCCGCAGCATCTATCACTACCTGCCAGGGCTCGGCAGCAAAGTCCCGGCACAATTGGCCGTCCTCTCCGCACAGCATCTGAAGCCTTTGCGGGTAATCACCGCTCATTGAAGTGGCTATCATGGCGGCTCCACGAAACTCGACCTTGCGATATTCCGTGCAGAACTCACCATCGTAGGCCGGGGAATCCTGCTGCTTGCAAAGTGCGGTTTCACCGAGAAACTCGCCGTGGTCGGTAACCGCAACAAAATCCAGAGGGCGATCTATACTGATTTTGCCAAGGACATTACCCTGTTCATCCACCGGAAAAAAAGGGATAGCCTCACCTTTAGCGAAGCGGTAGGCATCTGCGGGTAAGGTCCCCGTTCGTCCGGCTGCGGCATCGAAAGACAGGGATGTATGGATATGCAACTCGCCGAACAGGGGCCTGCGCTCAGGACTATAATCTGCGCACGCTTCCCTGTCCTCGCTGTATTTTCGTTTACTTATGTTGTTTGTACGCGGGATTTCGGTTGGAGCCGATGCGCCAATACTTTGAACTACAGCTACGCTGCCAGTGTCGTCCTGCCGGCCCGAGCACCCGGTTAAGATAAAAACAACTAAACCGATAACGGTGGTGAGAAAGTGCTTTCGCATTGGAGATTCTCCTGAGCTATTCCTGATAATCAATACCTTGGGATAAAAAATACCCGGACATTATTGTAATATACGGTATGCCGAGTTGGCACCTCAACTTGTTATCGATAACTGGCTGTAGAACGAGGGCTGATATCAAAGGCAGATTTATAAAATATCATCATCTTTCATCCGACCACCTCTTTATCTATTGTATGCCAGTGGCGTATATTCTCCGGTTATTGAGGGAGGAGCACCGAAACGCGAGCTTTTATTCTTTTGGCCTTTAACAAATGATGGCATATAGTCTTACTTTGTTCTTACTTTTTTGTAATTATGAAACTGACCCGACTATCAAGTAAAGGACAGGTAATCATTCCAAAATCTATCCGGGACGCCCACATGTGGCAGATCGGTCAGGAATTGATTGTGCTTAACGTGGAGGAAGGATTGTTGTTAAAAGCGAGAAAACCGTTCAAGGAAACAACCGCAAATAATGTGGCGGGCTGTCTGTCTCGTAATGGCGATCCAAAAACATTGCAGGATATGGAAACCGGAGTACGCAGGGGTTTGAGTGAGCGCTGGCATGATCGCGGTCGATACTAATGTCATTATCCATTTTTTGACCAGGGATGAGCCGTTACAATTCAGGCAAAGCTTCAAGCTGATAGAAAATGAAGCAATCTTCATCCCGGATACCGTTATTCTGGAAACAGTCTGGGTGTTGGATTTTGTCTACAAATTCGAACCATTGGATATTTCACTGGCACTGAGGGATTTGTTCGGTCTGCCGAACGTCCACCTGAAGGATACTGTCATGATGGCGCGGACACTGGATTGGTTTGAACAAGGGATGGACTTCGCAGATGCTTGCCACTTGGCATCAAGTGCTGAATGTACGGAATTAAAAACCTTCGACAAAGATTTTATAAAACAAGCCAAGGGATTGTCGGAATGTGCGGTAAAGTCTCCTTAGACGATTTTTCAACTGCCATTTACTTAAAGGAAATTGAATTCGACCCCCTAGCAGTCTGTCGGACTTAGGGCCTGTATTGAGGTATAATACACAGTCTGTTTTTATGATTACTGCCACCGTACTATAGAGGCCACGCCGATGCAAAACTTTGTTCAAGGTGATCGCAATCAACCCTATCTGTTGCCGCCGGATTTACGAGACTGGTTACCTGAGGATGACTTGGCGCACTTTGTGGTGGCGGCGGTAGAACGGGTGCCGTTGAGTCATTTTCGGGTGAACGTACGGGGCACGGGGTCGGCGCAATATCACCCGCGTGTGCTGCTGGCGTTACTGATTTACTGTTATGCGAATGGTATTTTTTCCTCGCGTCGGATTGAGCGGGCGACGTATCGGGATATAGGGGTACGTTACGTGACGGCGAACACGCAGCCGGACCACGACACGATGTGCAAGTTTCGGCGCGAGCACCTGGCGGCGGTGCATGAGAGTTTTGTGCAGGTGTTAGTGCTGGCGAAGGAATTGAAGCTGTTGCGGGTGGGTCGGGTGAGTGTAGACGGGACGAAGGTACAGGCGAATGCGAGTCGTCGGCGCAGTATTCGTTATGACCGGGCGGTGGCGTTACGTGAGCAGTTGCGTGGTGAGGTGCAGGACTTACTGGCCAACGCGGCGCGTGCGGACGTTGCGGGTGAGGTAGACCCGCAGCAGTTACCGAAGGAGCTGGCGCGTCGGGCGCAGTTAGGGGCACAGTTGGATGCGGCCTGCATGCGTCTTGCGCGTGCGGCCAAGGCACAGGCGGACGCGGCACAGGCGGCGTATGCGCGTAAGGTGGCGGCGCGTGCTAAGCGTGCGGGGCGGGCCAAGGGGCGTCATATCAAGCCACCGGCGGCGACGCCGACGGCGGCCACGCAAGTGAATTTGACGGATGCGGACAGTGGCTTAATGCGCAAGCACAAGCGCAGTGATTATCAGCAGGCGTACACTGCGCAGGCGCTGGTGGATGCCGACGGCAGCCAGTTGGTGTTGGGGACGCGGGTCAGCCGGTGCGCCAGCGACCGGGGCGAATTGGTCGCGGATATTGACTCGGTACCGGCGGCAGTGGGTCCTCCCACGCAGGTGTTGGCGGACAACGGGTATGCGACGGAGAAAGAGGTTGATACGCTGACCGGTCGGGGCCTGGACGTCTTGGTGGCCGTGGGCGGGGGTGACCGGCGCCGGCAACATGATTTTCGTCCGCCGGACAGGTCCGCCGGGACGGCGCCGACGCCGCCACCGAAGGCGCCCTGGCGGGTGGCGATGCAGGCGAAACTGTCGCAGTCGGCGTAGCGGGCCAGCTATCGGCTGCGACAGCAGATCGTGGAACCGGTGTTCGGCAGCATGAAACACGCCCTGGGATTCCGGCACTTTCTCCTGCGCGGTCATGCCAAGGTGACCGGCGAGTGGCAGTTATTGGCCCTGGCCTACAAGTGCAAGCGCTTACCTAACCTGCAGGTGACCTGACCGGGGGCAGTTGGCGTTTGCCTGGTGATGAGGGGCGCAGTGTGAGGACTGAATACGCCTATACTATATAACTATAGGGAACCGCTATCCATTGATACTTTTCGATAGATTTATCAGTACGCAGGGTCGCTAACCTATGGAAATCAGTAGACGCTACTATATCATGTGCGAATAAATAGAAGTTCCCTATATATGTATAGTATGCGCAAACTCCCTTTTTCCCGATAAATAGACCTGGATGATGGTCTGCAAAAGCAATTGTAGTTCCCAAGTCCGACAGACTGCTAGCACGCATTTCTCACCAGTTCGCTTGTGGCCATCGGCTAGTTGTTTGCTGTCAATACGTTATGATAATCTGCTCACTATATCAACATAACGGACTGCGCTTGATGCGCCCTCGCTTGTCTTTTTCCCGCCAGCGGGCATGTGTTCATTGCGCCCCTCCCCCTGCTCAACTCCATACAGAGCCTGCCCCCCTGCTTACAACCGCAGGGGCAAGCTCTGTATGGAGTTGAGCAGGGGGAAGGCGCACATCAAAAATCCGGCGCGATCATCGCATCACCTGGTGAGAAATCCGGGTTAACGGCTGTGAGCGGGATGGAATTAATTCCGTTTCCTGCAGATAAAAAACAATATTCCTTATAATAGAATGGTAGCCTAGCCACTGGAAGATTAAGGTAAAAAATGAATCTGGCGGAGCAATTACTCAAGGCTTTGAAAGGCTACGGAGTCAACGAGATTTTCGGTATCCCCGGCGATTTCGCCTTGCCGCTGTTCAAGGTCATCGAAGAGACCGAAATCCTGCCGTTGTATACCCTGAGCCATGAACCCGCGGTGGGATTCGCCGCCGATGCCGCGGCGCGTTTTCATTCCAAACCATCAGTGGCAGCGGTCACGTACGGGGCCGGCGCATTCAACATGGTGAACCCGGTCGCGGCGGCCTATGCGGAGAAATCCCCCGTCATCGTCATTTCCGGTGGGCCGGGGAGGGCGGACAAATCCACCGGCCTGCTGGTGCACCACCAGGCCAAGCAACTCCATTCACAGATACGGGTATACAAGGAGGTGACCTGTGACCAGGTGATCCTGGAGGACTTGGCGCAGGCGCCGGAACAGATCGCCCGAGTACTCAGAAACTGCATCGTCGAATCCCGCCCCGTGTATATTGAGGTGCCGAGGGACCAGGTGTTTGAGCCCTGCGACCCCGTGCCCATACTGCCGCTGACCAGCGATTGTGACGCCGATGCTCTGGATGCCTGCACCGATGAAATCATCAGCACCCTGGCGCAGGCCCGCTCCCCGGCGCTCCTGGTGGGGGTGGAAATACGCCGGTATGGTCTGGAGCAGGACGTTGCCCTGCTGAGCCGCAAACTGGATATCCCGGTTGCCACGACGTTCATGGGCAAGGGATTGCTGGCGGGACAGCCGGTGGATTTCAGAGGCACTTATATGGGGATAGCCGGCGAGCAGGCATTGACCGAACTGGTTGAGTCCTCCGATGGCCTGTTCCTGCTGGGCGTGTTGTTGTCCGATACCAATTTCGGCATCTCGGAGAAAAAGATAGACCTGAGGAAGACCGTCCTGGCCTGCGATGGTTCGGTATCCCTGGGGTTTCATATCTATCCGGCCATACCTCTACAGGAACTGGTGCTGGCGCTGAACAGCAAGTTGCCGGACAAACCGCAACGTGACGTTACGGTGTTTGAGCATCCGAAAGGTCTTGAATTAACGGATACGCCTATCACCCCCACCGATATCGCCACCGCGGTCAATGACATGTTCCATCTTTATGGCGCGTTGCCCATCGCCGCGGACATGGGGGATTGCCTGTTCACGGCCATGGATATGGAATACACCGAACTGGTGGCGCCGGGCTATTACGCCACCATGGGCTATGGCGTCCCCTCCGGCCTGGGCGTTCAGGCCGCAACGGGGCGCCGTCCGCTCATCCTGGTGGGTGACGGTGCATTTCAGATGACGGGTATTGAGTTGCTCAACTGCCGGCGTTACGGCTGGAACCCCATCGTCCTGGTATTCAACAACAGCAGTTGGGAAATGCTGCGGGCGTTTCAACCGGAATCCGCGTTCAACGACCTGGACAAACTGGATTATGCCGCCCTGGCAAACGCCATAGGCGGCCGCGGCCAGGCGGTTAAGACGAAAAAAGAGTTACATGCCGCCCTGGACCGCGCCTTCGGGGATGAGTCCTGTTTTCAATTAATCGATATCAGTCTGGCGCGCGGTTTGATGTCCAACACATTGACACGTTTTGTAGAGGGTATTAAAAAAATGAGAAAAACCAGGTAACACCGTAAGTAGTATAATCAAGTTCGTTGCCACCCTGATTAGAGGTCACCATGAAAACCCAAGGCAGTTGTCTGTGCGGTAAAATTCGCTACGAAGTGAATAAAACATCCGATGACATTGATCATTGCCACTGTACGTTCTGCCAGACATTTCACGGCGCCGCATTCGGCACTTATATAGAGCCGGTAACCCCGGAAAATTTTGCCTGGCTTGAAGGCGAGGATCTGGTAGGCCGCTACCAGTCCGGTTCGCACTCCGCCCGGCTGTTCTGCAGCATATGCGGCGCTGCCCTGGTCGCGGAGATTAACGGCGGCGAGGTACTGGCCGCGACTGCCGCCACTCTTGACGGGGAGGTTGAGGTCGGTGAGGCTGCGCACATGTTCTGGCAGTCAAAAGCAAGCTGGTGCGAGATTAACGACGACCTGCCGAAATACGACACCTATCCGCCCGGTATGGATGAGTTCATGCCGACCGATTAACTCTTATATTCCGCCCATTTTATAGTGGTGGTTAAATTACTCTCCGTGCCTGCCGCAAGCAGGCTATCGTCATTCTGGCGAATGCCAGAATCCAGTCGAAAACGGGGTCTATCCCTTATAGCGTTCGCCGTCAGCCTCGCCGTCGCATTCGGTGCTGGCGCGGACAATGAACAACCGGCCAAATACGCCTTCAGCGCGATTGATGCGCCGACGGACGCTCCGCCCGCTCCGCTCGGCGGTTACGCCGCAGGGTGCCTGGCCGGGGCTGAGCGGCTAGCCGAAACTGGGCCGGGCTGGCAGGCGATGCGCCTGTCCCGCAACCGCAACTGGGGCTATCCGCAAATGATCGCATTCATAGAACGGCTATCCCGCGCGGCCCAGGGCGCAGGCTGGGCCGGACTTTACGTGGGCGACATCAGCCATCCCCGCGGCGGTCCGATGGTCTCCAGTCACCGCTCGCACCAGGTCGGACTGGACGCCGATATCTGGCTGCGCCCGCCGGACACAATGAAGCTGAGCGTAGCGGAACGGGAGAAGATCAACTCTCCCGCACTGGTCGCGGCGAACCGGCTGGAGGTGAACGGCGCCTGGACCGGTGCGCATTCCCAGGTCATCGAGGCGGCGGCGCGGGACGAAGCCGTCGCCCGCATCTTCGTGAATGCAGCGATCAAACGCCGTCTGTGCGAGAGCAGGGAAGAGGAGGATGCCCAATGGCTGCGCAAGGTGCGGCCATGGTGGGGCCATGACTCCCATTTTCACGTCCGTCTGCATTGCCCGAATGCAGGCGCCTGCATCGACCAGGACCCGCCGCCTGAGGGCGACGGCTGTGATACCGAACTGGACTGGTGGTTCACCGACGAAGCGCTGTATCCACCACCGCGCGCACCGGAGGATGAGCCACCCGAGCTCACGCTGGCCGATTTGCCTGCCGCCTGTCGGACGGTATTGGAGACTGACTGAGATCTAATCGTCGTCATGCCGGTGAATGCCAGCATCCAGTCAAACATGAATCCGTAGATAAACCGTGGTCAAATCCCGTTTTTTCCCATTGCATGGCGTCGGGTCATTGTGTTATCTTTTATAACATCAATTCGGCATAGGAGAACGTTATCATGGAAAACGAACTGCATCGCGACCCCGCCACCCCCGAAGAAATCTGGAGTTTTCTGCGCACCTCATCGGAGAAATCAGCCCGGGAGACGGAGGAGCTCAAAAAGCTCATGAAGGAGACCGACCGGCAGATGAAGGAAACTGACCAGCGTCTCAAGAAGCTGGATAAGTTGTTCAACAGTCAGTGGAGCAAGCTGATGGAGAGTCTGGTGGAAGGGGATCTGGTTGGCTTGTTACAGGCGCAGGGAATAGCCGTGGAACGGACGTGTACTAACGTGAAGGGGGGGCGGGACGGTTGTCATTACGAGTTTGATATCCTGGCGGTGAACGGCGAGGAAGTGGTGGTGGTGGAAGTGAAGACCACGTTACGGGCCGAGGATGTGACGCAGTTTCTGGCGAAGTTGGACAAATTCACGGATTACGAGCGGGTCTACAAAGGGAAGCAGGTATTGGGTGCGGTGGCGTACCTGAAGGCGGATTCTTCTGTGAGGGAGTATGCGGAGCGGCAGGGTTTGTATGTCATCCGGGCCACCGGTAGCAGCGCCAGCATCATCAACGAGCCGGGCTTCCGGCCCAGGGTGTTCCACTGACAGGGAAACAGTAACTTAAAACTCCATCTCCGGCACGGAACCCGGCACCACCATCTCCCCAGCCGTCTTCGCCACAATCTCATCAACACTGACACCAGGCGCCCGTTCCTTCAACCAGAACTTCCCATCATTAATCTCCACATAAGCAAGGTCGGTCACAACCTTGTGAATACACCCGGCGCCGGTCAGGGGCAGGGTACACTTGGGCAGCAGCTTTGACGCGCCGCTTTTGCTGGCGTGGGTCATGGTGACGATGATGTTGTCGGCGCCGGCCACCAGGTCCATGGCGCCGCCCATGCCTTTTATCAGTTTGCGCGGGATCATCCAGGAGGCGATGTTGCCTTCCACGTCCACTTCGAATGCGCCCAGTACCGTGAGGTCGACGTGACCGCCGCGGATCATGGCGAAGGATTCTGCTGAGTTGAAGATGGAGGCGCCTGTGATCGCTGTCACAGTCTGTTTACCGGCGTTGATCATGTCTGCGTCCAGTTGCTCCTCGGTGGGGAACGGGCCCATGCCGAGCAGGCCGTTTTCCGATTGCAGCATTACCTCTATGCCGTCCGGGATATAGTTGGCGACCAGGGTGGGGATGCCGATACCAAGGTTGACGTAATAGCCGTCCTGCAGTTCACGGGCTACCCGCATTGCCAGTTGTTCGCGTGAGAGTGCCATGGGATTACTCCGTTATCGTGCGTTGTTCGATACGTTTCTCGAACGTGCCTTGAATGAGTCGGTCGACGTAAATGCCAGCTGTATGGATCTGGCTGGGTTCCAGTTCACCGGGTTCCACGATCTGCTCTACTTCAACCACGGTGATCCGGCCCGCGGTCGCGGCCATGGGGTTGAAATTTTGTGCCGTATGCCGGTAGATGACGTTGCCGTAACGGTCCGCCTTCCAGCCTTTGACAAGGGCAAAGTCGCCGCTGACGGCTTCCTCCAGGATGTATTTGCGGCCGTTGAACTCACGTACCTCCTTGCCTTCTCCTACGGGTGTGCCGTAACCGGTGGCGGTGTAAAAAGCGGGGATTCCGGCGCCTCCGGCCCGCATCTTCTCGGCCAGTGTTCCCTGGGGCGTGAGTTCCACTTCAAGCTCCCCGTTCAGCAATTGTTCCTCGAACAGGGCATTCTCGCCCACGTAGGATGAAATCATCTTTTTGACCTGCTTATCTTCCAGTAACAAGCCCAGGCCGAAGTCGTCCACGCCGCAGTTGTTGGAAATAATGGTCAATTCGCGTACGCCCATTTTTTTAATCTGTGTGATGCACCCCTCAGGGATGCCGCACAGGCCGAAGCCGCCGGCAATAATGGTCATGCCGTCCTGGAGGCTGTCGAGCGCTTCGGCGTATGTGTTCACTGTTTTATCAAATCCGGACATGACTTACCTCTCAGGTATTTGCATCGATCTGGTGTTCCGGCGCCGCTCGCCGGAACGCTTCCAGTTCCATGCAGGCATGTTCAATTCTAACCAGGGTTGGAAAATGATCCATCGGTATTTCGAACCGGCGGGCGTTATAAATCTGCGGGATCAGGCAGGCATCGGCGATGGTGACTTGTCCGTCAACACAATAAGGGCCTTCCCAGTTCCTGCCGTTCAACAGTTTTTCCAATGCCGTAAAGCCGTTTGTTATCCAGTGGTGAATCCAGACGTTCTTCGCCTCATCGTTCAGCTTGAGGGTGCGTTTTATATATTTCAGGACGCGCAGGTTATTCAGCGGGTGGATGTCACAGGCGACAGCCAGGGCAAATTGCTGGGTAATAGCACGTTCCTCAGGCGTTTTCGGATATATGGCCGGTTCCGGGTATTTGGTTTCCAGGTAATCCATTATGGCAAGTGACTGGCCAAGGCTGATGTCGCCGTCTATCAAAGCAGGGATGAGGCCCTGCGGGTTTATCGACCGGTATTCCGATTGAAGTTGTTCGCCGCCGTCTTTTAACAGGTGTACCGGTATGACCTCATAATCCAGCCCTTTCAGGTTGAGCGCTATGCGTACCCGGTACGCAGCTGATGAACGCCAATAGCTATACAGTTTCATGTTGGTTTATGATTTTTAACATGGATAGACAGGATGAACAGGATTTTGATTATTTTATCCTGTATATCCTGTCCATCCATGTGAATCACAGGTATAAGTCCGGGCATTAATTACCCGGGGGATGATACCGGGCGATGACCTGGTCGATCCTGCCGAAAATTGATGCGCCGTTTTTATCGAACATTTCAATCTCGATACGATCGCCGAATTTCATGAATTCGGTAGCTGGCTTGCCGTTGGCGATGGTTTCCAGGCACCTGATCTCGGCGATACAGGATGAACCGTCCTTGCTGCCTACGTTGGAAACAGTGCCTGAGCCGACGACTGTTCCCGCCATGAGCGGGCGGGATTTGGCCGCATGGGAGATCAACCGGGGCAAATCGAAAGTATTATCCACTCCCGCGTTGGGTGAACCCAGCTTTACACCGTTCATGGTGGAGTGCAGGGGCAGGTTGATCTTACCGCCGTCCCAGGCGTCGCCCAGTTCATCCGGTATAACCGCGACCGGTGCGAATGCGGTCCAGGGCTTGGATTGGTAGAAACCGAATTGCTTGGCGAGTTCTGCCGGTATCAGGTTCCTGAGTGATACGTCATTGATAATGGTGATCAGCTTGATATGTTCCTTAGCCTGCTCGGGGCTGATGCCGGCGGGTACGTCGTCGGTAAAGATCGCGACCTCTGATTCAAAATCGATACCCCAATCCTCACTTTCCATCAGGACGTCATCGCAGGGGCCGATAAACGCATCGGATGCACCCATGTACATCAACGGGTCGGTCCAGAAGGATTCGGGCAGTTCCACCCCACGCGCCTTGCGCACCATTTCAACGTGGGTGACGTAGGCGCTGCCGTCCGCCCAGTGGTAGGAGCGGGGCAGGGGCGCGGTAAGCTGTTTCGGGTCGAAGTCGAAGGCACCCTCAACGTAACCTTCCTGGAGATGGTCAAAGACCTGTATCAGGGCCGGTTCCTTTTCCGCCCAGTTGTCCAGCGCGGCCTGCAATGTCGGTGCGATGTCCGGCACTTTGATTGCCTTGCTCATGTTGCGATTGACGACGACCAGGGTGCCGTCACGCCCTCCCTCTTTAAGACTGGCCAGTTTCACAGATTATTTCCTCTCCAAATTAGTTACATTTGTAACTATACTGACCCTGAATAAGCCAAGTCAAGTAAAATAAATTATAGGGAACTTCTATTTATTGACGTTTTCTGGCACATTGCCTACGTGAGCAGGCAAGCGGACTATTTTGTATATAAAGCTATGCCATACATGCGCTGATGGGCCTCTGTCTACCCACCAAACGGGCTGTTTGACCCCTTCAGGTGTCTGTTTAACACCCTTTTATGCCTGTTCCCCGTCATGCGGGCGCGCTGACCCCTTCCAGGTAACACAATCGTCGCATGTTATACACCAGGTTCAGCATCCCTATGGCCAACTCACTGCGCGCCAGCCCGATACAGCGTATCAGCTTGGCCCGGGTCGCACACTGCGCCCCGAACACGTGTTCCACCCGCACCCGCACCTTGGCCCGCGTGCGGTTGCCCTGCTGCTCCCACGCCGTCAACGGCTTGTTGCGGCTCCCCTTGCGCTGAATGTGGCTGCGGTAGCGCTGGGCCTGCAAGCGTTCCTCCTGCTCCCTGGAACGGTAGGCGCGGTCCGCCCACAACGCCTTGCTGCTGTTGTGCTCATCCAACAACTCATCGAGCAGTTGGGAATCATGCACAGTCGCAGCGCTCACCGCATACGTGCGTATCAGCTTGTGCGCATTGTCCACGTTCACGTGATTCTTGTACCCGTAATGACTCCTGCCCCGCTGCTTCGTCCAACGTGCCTCCACGTCCTTCTACCGCCGCTTGGATTTGGCTGCCTCATCGTCCCAGCCCGCAGGCGCCTCCCCCGCCTTTATCGCCGCATTCTCCTCGCGCGTGTTGCGCTGCACCGGCGCCGGCACCAGGGAAGCATCCACCCACTGCCCCGTGCGCGCCCGATACCCCAAGTCTGCTAACTGCTCGGCAAACCGTGCAAACAGTTCCTCCATCAATTTCAGCTCCACCAACTTCTCACGAAACGCCCAGAACGTCTTCGCATCCGGCGCCCGATGATAGTTATCCAACCCCACAAACCGCTGAAAACTGCGCCGATCTTCAAGCTGATATTCCAACTGCTCATCACTCAACCCGTACAAATGCTGTAACACCAACCCCTTGAACAGCAGCACCTCATCCCGACGCGGCGCACCCGCCTTGCTCTTGCGGGTCGTGGGTCGAATACGCACCAATAGCGGACGAAACGCCTCCCAGTCCACTACCTCACCCAACCGCACCAGAGGATCCTTCAGTTTATTCAAGCGTGTGTCTTGCAAGTCAAACAACGAACCGAATATGTCTTGTGTCTTCATGAAACCACCTTGAGGAAAAAGTTGAAATAAGTCACCGCTATTATATCATCTGACCGAATAAATAGTCGATCCTGAAAAACCCGGTTTCAAGCTGCCATTATGGGTACCGGTAGCGGAGCCAGACAAGCCAGCTTTCGGTTCAACTGTGTGCCGGCACCTGACAGACGCGCTGCGGGCACCAACACGCGGAGCCAAGCCAGTATAAGTATCCTTTTTTCGAGACAAAAAAACCTGAGCCGTCTCAGGATCAGGCGCAGGTTGTGGCCGGCACAACTCAACAGGACATTTAATTGGTCGCCTTGTGTCCCGTTCAGGTGATTGCGCCCTAACAGCCCGTCGGCTTTCAAATGACCGATCACCGGTTCAATCGCCTGGCGGCGTCTAAGCGACCGTTTCAACCGTTGGGTTTTGATGCCGCGCTTCTGACCGGAGATATACACCGTACTCGCCGTTTCATCATGCCCCCGATAACCCCGGTCTACAAACGCCTCATCAATACTCGTCCCGGTCAAGCGCCGCACCTGTGCCAGGGCTTCCTTCAAGGTGTGCCCGTCATACGGACTGCCCGGCAAGGCCATACCCCCCACCACGAAGTTACTCTTGTTCGTGGTGGCAATGCTCGCCTTCACCCCGAATTCATACCGCTTGTGCGCCTTCCCTTTACTGATACACTCCACCGCCGGGGCATGCAGGCTGTACAGCTTGTGTTTATCCTGTTTCTGCTGCGCCAGCAGTCGCTTGGCTAAGGCCAATTCATCGGCAAAGATACGCTGCTGTGCCGGATTGCCAGCGGTGTTACGCTCACTGTCACGCACTACCCGGCCCAGAGCCTGCCCCTGTATGGCGTTGAGCAGGGGGAGGTGCGTAACCGCTTCACCTCGCGCCGCAGCCGCCGATACTGTTTGGCATGACCGTAGCGGTTCGCCTGTTGTAACGCCCGCGGCCCCTTGCGGGCAGTGCTCTGGCGTAACACCACCCCCTGTTTGTGACATAACCGTACCCACCGCACCCGGGACCGATTCAGCAACTTGCTGTCGGTCGGATAACTCACCGCTTATCTCCTGTACCGTGGTGTCCACCGTCACCCGTTTGAAGTCCGTCGTCTTCACTGCCTTGCTCTGCACCCCCAGCGCCACCGTCACCTGTAAAATCCGCGCACACCCCGCCGCCCCAATGCGTCGGCGACAGCGCGTCAGGCTGCTCGGGTCTACCGGCGCCTCATGCTGAACGTACACCGCCCCGCAGACAGACTGCCAATACGGATTCTCCACCCAGCCCGACACCACCGCCTCGTCCGATAACCCATACACATGCTTGAGATACTGCAACCCCACCCTCAACCGGGTCGGTTTCCCCGGACAACCGTTATCCGGGCAGTACCGCGCACCGAATGCCTTATCAAACACCGACCACTCTATCAGGTCGGCCAGGCGATATAAGGCATGGCGTTGATTGAGCATAGTGTCCAGGCGTTCGCGGAACAGGTCGGTTGAGGCGCCGGTAGCGGCGTCAGGTTGTCTGGGCGTCATTTTTATCTCCGATATTGCAAGAAAATGAAGGTCCATGATACCAAAACCGGCACTATCAGTCCAGAAAAAAACGTAACTTATATAAATATAATCAACAGCTTAGAGTGGCTTTTAAGGGTTATTCAGGGACGACTAAATAGAGGTTCCTTATAAACAACCCGGAAAATTACGCTTCTCTCCCGTCATTCCTGCGGAAGCATGAATCCAGTGGAAAGCTTATTCTTGATTATAAGGAAATGTAGTTAGTCGACCCTGAAAAACCCTGTTTCAGGTTGGCATTGAGGGGACCGGTAGGGGCGGCAGCCAGACAGGCTTGTGGCCCAACAGCGTGCCGGCGCCTGACAGACGAACAGACGCTCTGCGACAGCCAACCAGCGTAGCCAAGCCAGTATAAGTGTCCTTTTGTTGAGACAAAAAAACCTGAGTCGCCTCAGGACCAGGCTTTTTTGTCTCGAAAAAGGGACACGCCTGTGGGCGTGGCTACGTTTGTGGGGCAACTCAAATTGCTTATCATGGTGGCCGGCGACCTCAATGGCGGATTGAAACAGGGTTTTTCAGGAACGACTAACTAGCCAAAGGCCCGGCTGGACCTCTTTCAACTACGCTGTTCTTTTTAAGAAAAAGCCCCAGAACCAGGCAGGCAACAAGCACAGCGAACCAAATGTGGGCCACCTCATCCTATACCAATACTGACAACCTCAACATTCAGCATTGCTTTTACCACATGGTTGTCCGCAAGGTAAGCATCAATAGCATCCAGCGATTTTGCGTGGAAGTACCGTTCACCACATTCCTTGCACACCTCTGCTTCTACGTCTTCTATGATGTAAAGCCGGCCATTTAACCAATGTTGCCGTTTTACTTTCTTTTTTTTTGTTTCCCCGCGACACATTTCACATAACATGATTTCACCTTATGATGTATATACAGTAATAATAACGAGATGGGAATCCTCTCTAAACCTGCATAGGACATGAATCAGCCTCCCATCTAAGGCAGGGCCCTCCACACGATATCTTGTTCCGCGTATATCCTTTGTCATTCTCTTTTGAATTTGCCCCTTAAGCATAGCATTTTCAATGTCTTTGCGCTCCAAGTTGTCATCCAGCATTTCTTCTTCGGCATGAGAAGACAGGTAGTATTTACGTTCGATTATCTTTTGACGAATTTTCTGTAGTATCGTCATCTGTAATTTGTTGCTTGCCTAGACAAAGCACCCTTGAATAAGATAGGCGCTGCCGACTGCAAAACTACGCGTAACCTTCCGCGCTGATGGGTCTATCTCAAGAATCAAACCATCTTGTGCAGCAGTGGACACCAAGCGGGATGAGTTTGCGAACCATTTAGACGTGTGGCCTTGGGTTTTCTGATTGCCAACGGCTGGTTGTGAGACACCAATACTTCCGGCAACTCTGCCCGAATTGAGATCAATAACTGTCATCGAAATGCCTGTATGGTTTGTAGCTACTGCAAGATTCATTTGCGGACAAATGGTTACATGCCCACAACCCGGTCCTGTATCAACTACATTAATTGGGGATAAGTCTGATGCAGATAACGTGAACATCCTGCCCTCATTAGTGCCTACGTAAACGAAATTACGATTACGATCGTAAGTGAGATGGTGCCCTCCGGTTTGTGATGCGTGAATTAGAGGAATTGGAAGAAAAGTGTGAGCATCAATAGTGATGCCTTTTTTCGATATATGAAACTTTAATACCGAAGGATTAATACGCGATACTGGGTTTCCTTCGCAGAGGGCCAAGTAGCCATCGCCATCTATAAAAATCATATGATGTGCAGAAGTGGGGGTATTCACCCAAGAAATTAGCTTGTTGTTCAGATCGTACAGGTCTATACGCCGGTCGATTCTATCAAGATGCAGGATCGTGTCCTCAGGTCCCCACGCTGGGTGACCGCAAGCCATATCTCCACCGAAGTCTCGGCGCGAGGAGTTTCGGCGTGGGAAGGTATTACCTGTTCCTACTGAGACTATGGGCTTGAAAGTCGAAGTATCAAGAACTGTGGTCAGGGCTTTATCAGCTCCGCCAATCAAGGCCATATTTTTTCGTGGGTGGGATGTAGTACTGCGTGGCTTGTGTGGAATGGCTACCGGTGATAAAGCGGTTCCCGCTCTTACATCTACCGGTTGAATACTACGTAGTCCTCGAGTCGAAACCAAGACCAAGTTCGGACTAATCAAGTCGACCGGGTAAGGCTTTGACCCAACTTGAACTGTTGTTTTATGAGTCATATTAGACACATCCACGATCACCAGGGAGTTTTGGTTGTAGTCAGAAACGCAGAAGACATTTGGCATGACGAAGCTCCTCACTATATAGGTACAAATTAAATAACAACTTTGTTTATCGCCGTCATTATTGGCCAATACTCTGGCCATCTTTTTTATTTTCTTGCTCAAATAAGTGCCAATTCATCCAAAAAGTCATAAACTTCTCATAACTCTGAGCCTAGCAGTCTGTCGGACTTGGGTGCAGAAATTATCTTTGCAGACTGTCATCTCAGTCTTTCGTCTGTTTGAGGATGTTCGTGCTGCAGCGCATCATTCGTGCCCGGTTTGGTGTATTGTGTGTCTTTCGGGCCTGCTCCGGTAGCACGGCGCTCCCCAACAGCCGGCTATAACTCCGCCTACGACCCCTCAGGCCAACCGCAGGTTATGTAAGCGCTTACAATTGTACGCCAGGGCCAATAACTGCCACTCGCCCGTTACCTTGGCATGGCCGCGTAACAGAAAGTGCCGAAACCCCATGGCGTGTTTCATAATCCCGAACACCGGCTCCACGGTCTGCTTACGCACTCGATAGCTGGCCCGGTGTTCCGCCTGCGCCAGCTTCGCCTGCATCGCCACCCACCAGGGCGTGGTCGGTTCTTTCGGCTGCGTATCCGCACTCTCCGGGCGAAAGTCATGCTGCCGGCGCCGGTCACCCGTGCCGACCGCCACCAACACCTCCATGCCCCGGTCGGTCAACTCCTCCACCTCCGCCTCCGTCGCATAGCCGTTGTCCGCCAACACTTCAGCCGGCGTGCCCACCGCCTCCACGTCCGCCACCAACTCCCGTCGGTCACTGGCACATTGACTCACCCGCGTCCCCAACACCCACTGACTGCCGTCCGCATCCACCACCGCCTGCGCAGTGTACGCCTGCTGGTAGTCACTCCGTTTGTGCTTGCGCATCAGCCCACTGTCCGCCTCCGTCAGGTTCGTCTGCGCCGTCGGCGCCGGGGTGTCATCAGGCGGCTGACTATGACGCCCCTTCGCCCGCCCCTGACGCGTATCACGCGCCGCTACCTTGCGTTCATACTCGGCCTGCGCCGCGTGCGCTTGCGCCTTGGCCTGCCGCTCCAGACGTTCACACGCCGCATCCAACTGTGACTCCAACCGCTGCCGCCGGGCCAACCCCTCAGGTAACTGCTGCGGGTCCGACCTGGCCGCCCTGTCCGCCCGCTCCGCGTTGGCCAGCAAGTCCTTCACCTCACCACGCAACTGCTCGCGCAACGCCACCGCCCGGTCATAGCGAATACTGCGCCGACGGCTCGCATTCGCCTGCATCTTCGTCCCGTCCACACTTACCCGACCCACCCGCAACAGCTTCAATTCCTTCGCCAGCAATAATACCTGCACAAAACTCGTATGCACCGCCGCCAGGTGCTCGCGCCGAAACTTGCACATCGTGTCGTGGTCCGGATGCGTGTTTGCCGTCACGTCACGGACCCCTATATCCCGATACGTCGCCCGCTCAATCCGGCGCGAGGAAAACATACCCTTCGCATAACAATAAATCAGTAACGCCAGCAGCACACGCGGGTGATAGTGCGCCGACCCCGTGCCCCGCACGTTCACCCGAAAATGACTCAACGGCACCCGCTCCACCGCCGCTACCACAAAATGCGCCAAATCGTCCTCCGGCAGCCACTCGCGTAAATCCGGCGGTAGTAGATACGGTTGATTGCGATCACCTTGAACAAAGTTTTGCATCGGCGTGGACTCTATAGAACGGTGGATATAATCACAAACACAGACTATGTATTATACCTCATTCAGGCCCTAAGTCCGACAGACTGCTAGCCCGGATTTCTCACCAAGTGATGCGATGATCGCTGCGGATTTTTGATGTGCGCCTTCCATGGCGCACACCCTGCGGGCGTCCTGCGGACGTCCAAATCTGCTCCGGGCAGATTTGTGCCGCCAGCGGGTGCCTGCGACCGAAAGCATAGCCGTAGTTCTGGTTGAGGGAGCACGTGCCCGCTGGCGGCAAAAAGACAAGCGAGGGCGCATCAAGCGCAGTCTGTTATGTGCAGTCTGTTATGTTGATATAGTGAGCAGATTATCATATCGTATTGACAGCAAACAACTATCCGATGACAACAAGCGAACTGGTGAGAAATGCGGGCTGTTATGTTTTGACTTGCAACCAACTGTTCCAAAAGGATTTTTTTGGAACAGTTATTGGCTAAAACAAAAGACTTCTTGTTTGAACTTGCAAGCAAGTTCAAACATAGGGTCTAGATAGTCGACCCTGAAAAACCCTGTTTCAGGTTGGCATTGAGGGGACCGGTAGGGGCGGCAGCCAGACAGGCTTGTGGCTCAACAGCGTGCCGGCGCCTGACAGACGAACAGACGCTCTGCGACAGCCAACCAGCGTAGCCAAGCCAGTATAAGTATCTTTTTGTTGAGACAAAAAAACCTGAGTCGCCTCAGGATAAGGCGCAGGTTGTGGCCGGCACAACTCAACAGCACATTCAACGGGTCACCTTCTGTCCCTGTCAGGTGATTGCGCCCTAACAGCCCATCGGCTTTCAAATGACCGATGACCGGTTCAATTGCCTGGCGGCGTTTGAGGGAACGTTTTAACCGCTGTGTCTTAATACCGCGCTTCTGCCCGGAGATGTACACCGTGGACTCGGTTTCATCATGCCCCCGATAACCCCGGTCTACAAACGCCTCGTCACTACTCATCCCGGTCAAGCGCCGTACCTGTGCCAGGGCTTTCTTCAAGGTGTGGCCGTCATACGGGCTGCCCGGATCAAACACCGACCCGTCCACCAGGTCGGCTAACCGATACAATTCGTGGCGTGGGTTGAGCATAGTATCCAACTGTTCGCGGAACAGGTCTGATGAAGGATGCGTGTCAGCGTGTCCGGGGGTCATTTTTATCTCCGATATTGCCAGAAAATGAAGGTCCATGATACCAAATCCGGCCATATCAGTCCAGGAAAAAATGCAGGTTACATAAATATAATCAATAGGTTAGAGTAGCTTTTGGGGTTATTCAGGGACGACTAGTTAAGGAACCTCTGATTAAGTCAGAGGTATCCTACGATACAAGGATGAATCGTCAAAATCAATGCCGATGAGGCATTGATTTTGTTTTCCGTACTCTGACAAGTCCTGGATGGACTTGTCAGAGTTTCCTTAACTGGATTCTGGCATTCGCCAGAAAGACGGGTTACTTAATCATCAACGTATGACAGACTGATTAACGGTTGGGGACAGGATATATATGATGCAAGTTAATTTCCGCAAAACTCCGCGACGATCTCACTGAAACGGAATACATCCTCGTAGCTGTTATACAGGGGGATGGGGGCTACGCGGATAATATCGGGTTCCCTGAAATCGGTGATGGCGCCTTTGTCGGAGAGGGCTTGCAGCATGCCCTTGGGGTCTTTCTTGAAGCGCAGGGACAAGGTACAACCGCGGGTTTGTTTTTCCGGTGAATGGGTAGGCGTCATGACCTCGACGAAATCGCCGGCGTTTTCCATCAATAACCATTCCAGGTATGCAGTGAGTCCGTTGCTTTTCTCGCGCAGCCTGGGCATGGTGGCCGCATCAAATAATTCCATACTGGCGCGCAGTGCGGCCATTTGAAAGACCGGGGAGTTGGACATTGCCCACGCTTCCGCGCTGGGGATACGGTCTATCTTGCGGCGCATCTTGAAGCGGTCCTGTTCTTTAGTGCCCCACCAGCCTTCAAAGCGCGGGATGTCGTCAGCGCCGTGGTGGCGTTCGTGGACAAAGGCCGCGGCCATGCCGCCGGGGCCGGCATTGAGAAATTTGTAACAACACCACACGGCAAAGTCGACGTCGCAGTCATGCAGGTTCAGCAGGATATTGCCGGCGCCGTGGGCCAGGTTGAAGCCGACCATGGCGCCCATCTTATGACCCAGTTCGGTAATAGCCTGCATATCGAAGCACTGGCCGGAGAGATAGTTGCAGTTGCCTATCATGACCAGAGCAAGTTCATCACCCACTGCTGCAATCTGTTCAAGTACGTCTTCGTCGGCAATGGCCAGTTGCCCCGGTTTGGGTTCCAGTTCGACGATGGCGTCTGCCGGGTCGAACCCATGGAACAGGGCCTGCGAGTCGACCGCGTACTGGTCCGAAGGGAAGGCGTTTTTTTCGATTATGATCTTGTAGCGCGTTTTCGTCGGGCGGTAGAAGCTGACCATCATCAGGTGCAGGTTGACGGTGAGGGTATTCATCGCCACCACTTCGGTCGGCTTGGCGCCAGTAATGCGCGCCAGGCTGTCGGCGACGTAGGAATGGCAGCGTACCCAGGGGCGCTCGGTTTCGAAGTGTCCTTTAACAGCATATTTTCCCCAGGCATCGCACTCCTCTTGCAGCGCCTCCCGGGCGCGATTGGGCATGAGGCCCAGCGAGTGGCCGGCGAAGTACAGCAGGGGTTCGCCTTGGGCATTGGTCGGAAAGGTGAATTCGGAGCGGAACGCGGCCAATTCATCTGCCTGATCGAACTGACGGGCCGCGGCCAGGCTGTTATGTCGGCTGGTGAAATCGAATCGTGTCATACGTGGATTTCTCTGTTGGTTTGGCTCTTGTCCCGGGTGTTGTATCTGGGGTTGTCTTGGAGACAGATAGGGAAATGATACCCTGATCATTACCTAAGCTTCCCGGTATTTTGTGAGTGTCCTGAATTTCATGGGTGTCCTGAATTTCATGGGTGTCCTGAATTTTATTCCTTCGGCATTGGTCGGGAGGGTGAATTCGGAACGGAACGCGGCCAGTTCATCTGCCTGATCTAATTGTCGGGCTGCGGCCAGGCTGTTTTGTGTTTTCTGATGAGAGATTTGTGTCATGTACGGGTCTCTTTGCAATTAGTTACATTTGTAACTATACTATGTTTTGATAAGTCAAGCAGGAGATTCATCATGGCAACAGTTATCAACCCAGGGGTAGCCGATATTCCGGTAGCCGGCGAGGTTTATGAATACCTGACCGGGTTTGGCAATGAGCATGAATCCGAGGCGCTGGCGGGGGCTTTGCCGCAAGGCAGGTTTTCTCCGCAGAAAGTGGCTTATGGGTTGTATGCGGAGAAGTTAAGCAGTACCGCTTTCACCGCCCCGCGTGAGACGAACCGGCGTACCTGGTTTTACCGCATCCGGCCGTCGGTGACCCATGGCGATTTTCGTCCTGTCGAGCAGTCGCGTATCGTGAACGGTCCCATCACCGACGTAGCGACACCGCCCAACCAGATGCGCTGGGACCCCATCCCCATACCGGACACATCCGCTGATTTCATTGACGGCCTGGTGACATTTGCCGCCAACGGCAACGCGGCTACGCAAGTCGGTTGCGGTATTCATTATTACCTGGCGAACCGCTCCATGACGGACCGCTATTTCTACGACGCGGATGGTGAGCTGTTGATCGTGCCGCAACAGGGCCGGCTGGACATCCATACGGAATGCGGCCGGCTTGACGTGCAACCCGGCGAGGTGGTCTTGATACCACGAGGAATGAAATTTTCCGTGGCGCTGCCCGATGGACCCAGTCGCGGCTATGTCTGTGAAAACTACGGCGCGCAGTTCCGCCTGCCGGAACGCGGACCCGTGGGTTCCGATGGCTTCGCCAATGATCGCGACTTCAGGGCGCCCGTTGCGGCATACGAGGACAAACAGGGCGAGTTTGAACTGGTCTGCAAGTTTGTCGGCAACCTGCACGCCTGTGCGATGGACCATTCCCCCCTGGACGTGGTGGCCTGGGTGGGTAACTCCGTGCCTTATAAATATCAGCTTGAGCAGTTCAACGTGATCAATACGGTCAGTTATGACCATCCTGACCCGTCTGTCTTTACGGTGTTGACCTCTCCCTCCGATACGCCGGGTACGGCTAACGTGGACTTTGTGATTTTCCCTCCGCGCTGGATGGTGGCTGAAGACACCTTCCGGGCGCCCTGGTATCACCGCAACGTCATGAGTGAGTTCATGGGGTTGATCTACGGCGTGTACGACGCCAAGCCGGAAGGCTTCGTGCCGGGCGGCGCCAGCCTGCACAACTGCATGTCCGCTCATGGTCCGGACGAGTTGGCCTTTAAAGGCTCGTCCAATGTGAAACTGGCGCCGGTTAAACAGGAGGCGACCATGGCCTTCATGTTCGAGTCCCGTTATGTGATCCATCCAACCAGGTTCGCCCTGGACGCGGCGCAACGCCAGAAAAATTATATCGAAAGCTGGCAGAGGCTTAACAGACACTTCAAGCCCTGAGCGGCGTGTTGCATGTCTGGAGCATTAAACAAAATGAGTAAGCAGAACCCGACGCTGGATTTAAAGAAGTTTCTGCCGTATCAACTGTCCGTTGTCACTAACAGGATCAGCGCGTCCTTCGCCAGGCTTTACTCGGAGAAATTCAACTTGAGTATTCCCGAGTGGCGAGTGATGGCCGTGCTGGGCCAGCAGCCGGGGTTGTCTGCCGATGAAGTCTCCAGTGAGACTGAAATGGACAAGGTCCCGGTCAGCCGGGCGGTGACGAAGTTACTGGACAAAGGCTTGCTCGATCGTGATTTTTCCGGACTGGACCGGCGTCGATCAATTTTACGTTTGTCTGAGGCGGGTTACGCTATGTACTCGCAAATCGTTCCACTGGCGTTGTCTTATGAGGCGGAGTTGAAGGCCGCTTTGGCAGAGCAGGAACAAGCGCAACTGGAAGTGTTACTGGAGAAATTAAGTGTTCAAAGGGGACAGATTTAAAATCTGTCCCCAGTCGGTATCCAGACACAAAGCCTGCCCCTGTATGTAGTAAGCAGGGGGATGTGCCGTTTACGGACCAAAGGATGGAAATCCAGAGTTACCGTCATTCCGGCGAATGCCGGAATCCAGTTATTAAATTATCCTTATAATAAGGAATAAGTTATCTACTGGATTCTGGCATCCGCCAGAATGACGACAAGATGGATTCCTGCTTTCGCAAATGACGACGGGAGGCGCAGGAATGACGACGGGAGGCGCAGAAATGACAGTCGGAGCACTCGGTAGGGTCAGATCAGCGAATAGACATGGGCAATGACAGGAGTCCCCTGAAACGGGCGCGTTTGTCCCGTACCGGTTTGCCGGTCAGGGTCAGGTCGGGGAAGCGGTTGAGCAGCGCCGGGACGGCAATGCGCGCTTCCAGTCGCGCCACGTTGAGGCCGGCGCAGGTGTGTATCCCGCCGGCGAAGGCCATGTGGTTGCGGGGATTGCGGGTAATGTCCAGCCGGTCGGGTTCGGGGTACACGGCGGGGTCCCGGTTTGCCGCGCCGATGGCGAAGGTCAATGTCGTCCCGGCCGGTATGCTGACGTCATCGAATTGCACCGCGTCGGTGGTTGCCCTGTTGCCGAGTTGTACCGGAGCCTCATATCTCAGTATCTCTTCGATGGCGGAATCGGTTAATTCAGGCTTCTCTTTCAGCAGTTGCAACTGATCCGGGTGGGAAAGTAAACAATAGATACTGTGGCCTATGAGATTCGTGGTCGTTTCATGGCCGGCATTCAGTATGAAAATACACTGGTGATAAAGTTGTTTATCGGATAATACAAAGCCGTCGGATTCCCATTTTATCAACCGGCTTAATATATCGTCGTGATCATCGGAAAGGTTTTTCCGGCGGTCTTCCACAAGTTCGGCGAGATAATCCAGGAATTCCCTTACACATCGATTCCCGTAATCCAGTTTTTCTTTTGACAGGTCGAATTCCAGCGCACCCAGTATGGCGTTTGCCCAGCGCTGCAAAATCCCGCGATCCTCATGGGGGAGGCGCAACAGGTTGCCGATCACCTCAACGGGGATGAGGGTAGCGAAATCAGCCATCGCGTCGAACTCTCCCTTGTCTTCGATCCGGTCCAGTAATCCCGCGGTAAACTTACGCAGGCCCGGTTCCATGGCAACCAGGGTTTTTTGTGACAGGGCGCCGCCGATTGCCTTGCGCACGTGGGTATGCAGCGGCGGATCGTTGAAAACCAGGCTGGTCGTATGGTGTTCATATAATAAGGTGTCCCCGAACAACGGTTTGAACATCTTCTTTTTATCGGAGCTGAACAGTTTCGGGTCACGATAGATGCGGAACAGGTCGGCATGGCGGGTGAAGAAGTAGCTGCCGTTGGCAAAGCGGTGTATGGGGTCCTGTTCCCGCAACGCGTGATAGTAGGGATAGGGGTCTTCGTAGTAATCATCGGGCAGGTCGGTGAGACTGAAGTCCGCGACGGATATTTTCTGTTTTTTGTCCGGCATGTTGTCATATTACCTCGTTAAAAAGGGACAGGCCACGTTTTGACGGTGAGTGCAGGCTCTGTAGATTGACACCTATAGTCCCTAAAACCCTCCACTTGCAAACAGCAAGCGCTCCTGGGTTGATACAAAGTGTTGGACTATGAAGGTTGCACTGGTGATAATGAGCTTACTGCTATAGTTGAGGAGACTGTTATGACCGGGGTTTGGGATAATGACAAAATGATCCGTGTCGATATGACGGCTTTGACCGTTTCGATTGAGGATTATCCGGCAGACTGGAAGTACCTGGGGGGGCGTTCCCTGTCCGCGCGCATATTGCTGGATGAGTGTGACCCGGGTTGTGATCCTCTGGGTCCGGATAACGTCCTGGTGCTGGCGCCAGGCATCCTGTCGGGAACCTCGGCGCCTACCTCGGGGCGTTTGTCCGTAGGTTGTAAAAGCCCGCTTACCGGCGGGATAAAGGAAGCCAATACCGGCGGCGAGCCGGGCCAGGATTTAATGAAGCTGGGTTACCGGGGCATTATCGTGACCGGCCAACCTGCGGACCGGGAGCGGCGTTGGGGTCTGGTGGTGTCGGCAGAGGGAGTGGAACTGATCGGCGCGGACGAATACAAGGGCCTGTGGAACTATGCCAGTTGCGAGAAGCTGCTGGCCGGCTGCTCCAAAGACGCCTGTGCTATCAGCATTGGTCCTGCCGGAGAGATGATGCTGAAAACGGCATCAGTCGCCACTACCGACAAGAGCAAGGGCCGACATCCTGCCCGCCATGCCGCGCGCGGCGGAGTCGGCGCGGTTATGGGTTCCAAGTGCCTGAAATGGGTGCTGATAGACCCGGGTAAGGCGCGTCTCAGACAGGCGGCCGACAACAAGGCCTTCAGCGTCAATAACAAGTCCTTCAGCAAGACATACTTAAGCGATGGCCGTCACAATATTTTCAGGGGCGGCACCAGCACCGGCGTTCCCATGGCCAACATGTTACACACCTTTCCCTACAAGAACCGGACCGAGGGCAGGAACCCGGAAGTGGACAAACTGGACGGGGCCCGTATCCATGAGGTGTTTGCCGAACGCGGTGGCGGCATGCACAACTGCATGTCCGGCTGTATCGTCCGCTGTTCCAACATCATCCATGATGCGTCCGGCAACTACGTGACGTCCGCTCTGGAATTTGAGACCCTCAGTTTGTTGGGTTCCAGTTGCGCGATCAACAACTGGGAGGACGTGGCCGACCTGGATCGACTCTGTGATGATCTGGGGATGGACACCATCGAAACGGGCGCGGCCATTGCCGTGTACATGGATTCCGGCGGCATGGAATGGGGCGATGCGGACGGGGCGAAGGCCTTGTTGCGCAACGACGTGGACAGCGGCACGGAAATCGGCAGGCTGGTGGGTAACGGCGCCTTGTCCATCGGCACACATCGCAACCACCACCGTATCCCGGTGGCCAAGGGGCAGGCCCTGCCTGCCTGGGACCCGCGCCCGCTGAAGGTTGCTGGCGTGACTTATGCCACCAGCGCCATGGGCGCCGATCACACCGCCGGTCTGGTAATCGACCCTGAATTGGCGGGAGAAGACGCGGTACGTGCTTCCCAGAATGCGCAGATCGTCAACGCGGTGTGCGACTCGTCCGGACTGTGCCAGTTCATGCAGCCCAACCTGGATGAAATACGCCGCTGTTACAGCCTGTTTTATGGCGAAGAGGTGACGCGTGAGCTGATTGCCGACCTGGGGTGGCAGTGCCTGGAAGATGAATGGGAGTTTAATCGCCGGGCCGGGTTTACCGATGCGGACGATGATGTCGCCGCCTGTCTGCGCGAAGAAGGCATCGGCCCCGACCATGCCCTGGTATTCGATATTCCCCCGGAAATCTGCATCCAGGCCAAGACAAAACCGCCCATGCGTGACAGCCTGTTCGAGCAGGGTGCTGCTGCCTGAGCGTAGACAATCGGGGACAGGTCCGTTCAATAAAACGTGAGTCGTCCCCAATTAGCGATGCAAGAACTGATCCGGCAGATTAACGATTTCGCTGAACAGGCCGACATCATTGAACCGGATGCGGCCCGGCGGAGTGAGCTGTTGACCGCGGTCAACGGATACATCGAGCGATTCCTGGAAGCCCTCCCGGACAGACCGGCATTTATCTATACCGAGGATATGGGCGCCGGCCTGTATGATTCTCCCATCACTGAGGGAGGCATGGAAATCGAGGAAATCCTGCGTATCTATAAGGAAAACGTCGATGACCAGGCATTAAGTCCGGTATCCGGAAAGTTCTTCGGCTATATCCCCCCGAGCAGCATGTATTACTCGGCCCTGGGAGATTACATGGCGGCAGTGATGGACGAATATGCCGGTGAGTTTTCCAGTTCCCCCGGCGCCGTGCGCATGGAATACCAGTTGCTGGACTGGATGGCGGAGCTGGTGGGGTACACCCCGGATATGGCGAAAGGCATACTGGCCTCGGGCGGCAGCATCGCCACCCTGACCTGTCTGGTAACGGCCCGGGAAGCCCATGGCCTGAAAGCCGAGGATTACTCGCGGGCGGTAGTGTATTACACCCGGTTCACCCACCATTGCGTCGCCAAAGCCCTGCATATCACTGGCCTGGGTGGTTGTGTCATGCGCGCCGTAGCGACCGATGCACAATTCCGCATGGACCCGGACGCACTGGCGCAGTTGATCCGCGCCGACCAGGCAGCAGGACTCAATCCGTGGCTGGTAGTGGGTTCGGCCGGCACTACGGACCTGGGTAATGTGGACGACCTGGAGCGGATCAGTGCAGTCACACGCACTCATGGGTTGTGGTTCCATGTGGATGCGGCCTACGGCGGCTTCTTTATCCTGTGTGATATGGTCCGGGACCGTTTCCGCGGGATAGAACTGTCGGACTCGGTAGTCATGAACCCCCATAAGGGTCTGCATACGCCGTTCGGCCTGGGCGCGGCGCTGGTCAGGGACGGTGAACACTTGTATCGGTCACATTATTATACGGCCGACTATCTGCAGGACAGGGTATACCACAAGCAGGAGATATCTCCCTCGGACGTAAGCCCGGAGTTGACCCGCCATTTCCGCGCCTTGCGCCTGTGGTTGCCGCTCAAACTGATAGGGGTCGCCCCGTTCCGCGCCATGTTGAACGAGAAGCTGTTGCTGACCCGGTATGCCTACAGGCGCTTGCAGTCGGCGCCTGGTTTTGAGGTCGGTCCCGAACCCGAGTTGTCCATCTTCGTGTTCCGGTACGTGGACGTCGAAGGTGACGTGGATGAATTCAACAAAAGACTGGTTGAGGCATTGCGGCGCGATGGCACGATCTTCCTGACCTCGACCCTGATCGATAATGTCTACATGCTCCGCTTCGCCATCTTGTCATACCGTACCCATATCGATACCATTGACCTGGCCATCGATGTGCTCCGGCGCGAAGTGGGCAAGCTGAAAGAGGAGGGCTACGTGGTATGACGGTCCTGCGTCGTCATGCCGGGCTTGACCCCTGCTTACGGCATGCAGGGGCAGGCTCCGGCATCCAGTGGATGAACATTCTTTACATTATCATGAGTTTTTTATTGACCGGATTCCTGCCCCTGCTTACTACGTGCAGGGACATGCTTACGCCGGAATGACGGCAAAGCCTGAAGATTGTTCTTTAAAGCAAGATGACAGTTGACGCGAAATTGCTGGAGCGACGCTACCGCCTGCTGGGCGCGGGCGCGCCCCTGTTCTACAACGAACCGGTGCATATCGTCAAAGGGGAGGGCGTCTGGCTGTATGACGCTGCGGGCAAAAAATACCTGGACGTCTATAACAACGTGCCCAACGTGGGGCACTGCCACCCCCATGTGGTTGACGCCCTGTACCGGCAGTCGAAGACCCTGAACGTACATAACCGTTACCTGCACGAACTGGTGCTGGAATATGCGGAGCGCCTGACCGGCTTGCATAACGAGCCCTTATCCATGGCATTTATCGTCTGCACCGGCAGTGAAGCCAACGAGATTGCCTTGCGCATGGCGCGCCAGGCCACCGGCAAGCAGGGCATTATCTGTACCAATTTCACCTATCACGGCAATACTACGGCGGTGGACGAATTATCCAGTATCTTCCATGGCGGCAAGTCTCCGAGCCCGAATGTGAAAACCGTGCCTTTCCCCGAGACCTACCGGCCCCTGAACGGACTGGAAGGAGACGCCCTGAAAGCCGCCTATGCCGCAGAGGTGAAACGAGCCATTGAGGAGTTCGAGGAAGATGGCATCGGTTTTGCCGGCATGTTGATCTGCTCCATCTTCGCCAATGAGGGCCTTCCCAACGTCCCGCCGGGTTACATGGAACAGGTCATGGACCAGGTCCGTAGCGCCGGCGGTCTCTACATCGCCGATGAGGTGCAATGCGGTTTTGCCCGCACCGGCAAGAAAATGTGGGGCTACCAGGTTGGTGGCGTAACGCCGGATATCGCCACTATGGGCAAGCCCATGGGCAACGGCCACCCTGTCGGCGGGGTAGTGGCCCGCGCTGATCTGGTGAACGATTTTAGGGAACAGGTCATGTATTTCAATACCTTCGGCGGCAACCCGGTGCAGTGCGCGGTCGGCATGGCGGTACTGGACGTCATCGAGCAGGAAAACCTGCAGGAAAACGCCCTGGTCGTAGGAGAGTATATAAGAGATGGGTTGCGCAGCTTGCAGGCCGAATACGACCTGATCGGAGACGTGCGCGGCCACGGTTTGTTCACCGGCGTCGAACTGGTGACAGACCGGGAGCAAAAGACGCCGGCGCCGGACGAGACCAAAATCATCGTCAACGCCATGAAAGATAAAGGGGTGCTGATCAGCAACATAGGCGTGTACGACAATGTGCTGAAGATGCGCCCGCCTTTGCCTTTTTCCAAAGACAACGCGGATTTACTGTTATCGGTACTGGAAGAAGTGCTGGCGCAGGTTTGAAATCCTCACCCTCGAATTCCGGTTGGTGTCGGCATTCGCTCTTTTACCTCCCTGTGCCTGGATACCGGACAATCCCTGTCCGGTACGACGGAGGCCGCTACCATACCGGACAATCCCTGTCCGGTACGACGGAGGCCGCTACCATGCCGGCACAATCCCTCCACCGCCATTCCGTTCCCTTCGTCATTCCGGCGTATGCCGGAATCCAGTCGATTAAACAACTCCTTATAAGGAATATTAGTTTAACCGGATTCCGGGTCAAGCCCGGGATGGCGGTGGGGGCATCTGCCAACTATTAAATGATCCTTGTGGTTCAGAACAATCGACGCAGGCCGAGCATAAAGACTCGATTCTGCCGGTCGTATCACGGGATAGTCGAGTCGGTTTGGGACCAGCCTACCGTGACCTCCGGCATGTAACCCGCCAGGGCTATCGCCCGGTTGGAGACTGTTAAGTTGGCGATGATGGTCTGGTCTTTGCGGCGTTCCCTGAACAGCGGATATGTCCCTTCGTAATACCGTTCATCAATGTATGCCTGTGCAGCCAGGTTCCAGTTCTGTCCGAGTATCGTACTGTAACCCAAAGATGTTCCCCACCCTTGCCAGCACAGGTTCCGGCGGTCCGTGGTTTCCTGCGCGATTCGTGCGCCTGCTTTCAGGTAGCCGAGGCCCGGGTGCCGGACAAGGCTTAAATCCAGGGATTGCCCGAACGGGTCCAGGTCGCTATCCAGTTTGTCATAATGTGTTTCCCAGACACGGGCAGATGCGCCGGCGCTCCAATTCCTGTTCAGGGTCTGGTCCAGTCCCAGCCGCGCCCAGCCGCTGACCGCGTAGTTGTCACCGCCGCGCCAGCGTTGTTCGCCGCCGATATCGGCGCGCAGCATACCGGGCCGGCGTTGTCCTGCAAGGTTCATGGCATAGCGCCAGCGCGGTCCGGATGGCAGGTTTAGCCAGGTGCGGTTATGTTCTTCTGCGTTGATGGCCGTGTTGCGGGCAACGGCCGCACGGGTCTCGAAGTAGGCGCGTCCGCCCAGTACGGGAGTATGACGCCAGCGCAGGTTCAGGCCGGTACGCGTCACCCAGGCCTTCACTGCCTGTTCGTCCAGTTCGAATTCAAGCCCACCGAATATAGACACCTGGACAGTGTCCTGTTCCGGCGCGTGGTTTACGTTATTGTCGCGCCAGAAGCCGAAGTCGAAGTTGACCTGGAACCTCCGGTGCGTCCGGACACGTTCCAGGAACCCCTCCACGTTGCGCCGTACCGGCGCCGGCAGGTCTTCCTCGCACCGGAGTTCCCGGAACAGGGTTTCAGCCTGTTCGTCATGCCCCAGCGTGAACAGCGTGGAGGCAAAATCAAGACGTACCCGATTCAAATCAGGTCGCTCGGCGGCCAGTTGACCCAGGATCACCACCGCATGAGCCGGGCGCCCCATCTTCAGCAAGGCCTGCGCCGCCAGGAAACGGATATTGGTGGTATCGACATCGCCTTCGGCCTTGGCGGCCTGCATGACTCGGCGTAACAGTTCAAACGCCTGTTGCTGTTGCCCCTCTGCTATCCATTTGCGGGCCAGGTTCAGGGCCAGCTCGGCATCCAGCAGGGGGAGTTCGTCAGTTGTGTCCGGCTGTCCGTCGCGCCCGGCTTTATCATTCTCAGCTTGTGCCGCGCCCGCCCAGGCACAGGTACAGGACAGCGAGAGGAGACAGACACAGATGAGAAACTTGCCGGTTACGGAAAGGTAACCGGGCTGTATCGGGGACATCGGAAGGATAAGGGGTACAGCAAGAAAAAGGGGACAGAATTAATTCTGTCCCCTTTTGGTTTTCCTGTTATTGGTCATCACGCTCGGCGCCGAACGATCCTACTACCGAGGTGTATTCGAAATTGAAAAATTGCTGCTGCCGATTATAACATATTTATATATGGAGATGGTGACGTCGGCCGTGAGCAGGCTAGTGAATAGAACATTATTAATAGAGCAAAAAGAGAAATCTGTTTAGTCAGATCGGTCGGCAGGAAGTACCAGGAAAATCTGCATGTTATATTTTTTTATGTGGTGTGTTGACAGCGTTTGTGGAATATATCAAAATAGCAGGCTTGCTTAAATCCGGAGGGGTACCCAAGCGGTCAACGGGGGCAGACTGTAAATCTGCTGGCGACGCCTTCGTAGGTTCGAATCCTACCCCCTCCACCAAGATGGTGCGGGGGGTAGGGAAATAAACAAAGGTAAGTTTACGGACGACCATTGAAACGATAGAGTTTCCGGTCTGTTTTACCTAGCGGGTGTAGTTCAATGGTAGAACCTCAGCCTTCCAAGCTGATGGTGTGGGTTCGATTCCCATCACCCGCTCCAGTAACAGCGGAGAAGCGGGCGTTGATGCCCATATAGCTCAGTCGGTAGAGCACTTTCTTGGTAAGGAAGAGGTCACCGGTTCAATTCCGGTTATGGGCTCCATGAACAATTTATTATATTTAACAATCTGAGGAGAATATTGTATGTCCAAGGAAAAATTTCAACGAACGAAGCCTCACGTCAACGTAGGAACGATCGGCCATGTCGATCATGGAAAGACGACCCTGACGGCAGCGATCACGCAGGCGATGGCCGCGCGCTACGGTGGCGAAGTGAAGGCATATGACCAGATTGATAATGCACCGGAAGAGCGTGAGCGAGGCATCACCATTGCTACGGCGCACGTTGAATACGAAAGTGAGAATCGTCACTATGCGCACGTGGACTGTCCGGGCCATGCGGATTACGTGAAAAACATGATCACGGGCGCGGCGCAGATGGACGGCGCGGTACTGGTGGTAAGCGCGGCAGACGGACCGATGCCTCAAACCCGTGAACACATTCTGCTGGCGCGTCAGGTCGGTGTGCCCAAGATCGTGGTATACCTGAACAAGGCCGACCAGGTGGATGATGAAGAGTTGCTGGAACTGGTAGAGTTGGAGGTGCGGGAGTTGTTGGATGTTTACGAGTTCCCCGGTGATGATACACCGGTGGTGACGGGAAGTGCGTTGCAGGCGCTGGAAGGTGATGAAGGAGATTTGGGCCTGGGTTCAATCGACCGCTTGATGCAGGCGATGGATGAATACATACCGATACCGGAACGCCCTGTGGACCAGCCGTTCTTACTGCCCATAGAAGATGTCTTTTCGATCAGCGGCCGTGGTACGGTGGTTACCGGACGGGTGGAACGCGGCATTGTCCGGGTAGGAGAAGAAGTGGAGATTGTCGGAATACACGACACTAAGAAGACGACCTGTACCGGTGTGGAAATGTTTCGCAAGTTGCTGGACCAGGGGCAGGCAGGCGATAACGTGGGTGTATTGTTGCGTGGAACCAAGCGCGATGAGGTAGAGCGCGGCCAGGTACTGTGTGTACCCGGGAGCATCACGCCACACACGAAGTTCGAGTGTGAGGTATACATATTAAGTAAGGAAGAGGGAGGACGACATACTCCGTTTTTCAGTAATTACCGGCCGCAGTTTTATTTTCGGACCACGGACGTGACAGGAGCGGTAGAGTTACCCGAAGGTTCGGAGATGGTCATGCCGGGCGACAACATCAGTATGGTTGTGGACTTGATATCACCTATTGCGATGGAAGAAGGGTTACGCTTCGCGATACGTGAAGGAGGCCGTACTGTAGGCGCCGGCGTCGTCAGTAAAGTTATCGAATAACAATTCACCTGCCGGCAGGCTGCAAGAGGGCCTGGCGCCGTACGTCGCAATTACGCTGAGGAAGATAAATAAAGGCCAGTAGCTCAATTGGCAGAGCGGCGGTCTCCAAAACCGCAGGTTGGGGGTTCGATTCCCTCCTGGCCTGCCAACAAGACAAGATATTTGGGTGATATTTGGGGTCAGAGTAAAAATACAGTGGGCTGGCAGGTAGCTCTGGTTTGTCAATATGTATTTTTACTCTGACCCCAAACATCCGAATATAGGATAGGTTGAGTGATGAGTTCAGAGGCAGTAAACGTGAAGTTTGACCTGGTAAAACTGGTCATTGCGGTGTTTATCGTCGTCGTTGCGGTTGTCGGCTTTTACTTTTTTGATGATCAATCAACGCCGTTACGGGTTGCCGGATTACTGGCGGCGGTGGGTGTTGCCGCCTGGATTGGATTGCAGACGGAACCGGGCAGACAGTTGTGGAATTTTTTGCAGGATGCCCAGGTTGAAGTACGCAAGGTGGTTTGGCCGACGCGCCAGGAGACGATGCAAACCACGCTCCTGGTGATAGCTGTGGTTATCCTGGCCGCCCTGATTTTATGGGGTCTGGATTCAGTTCTGGGCTGGGCGATCAGACAGTTGATAGGTGGTCCGGGAGGGTAATCCGATGACGCATAAATGGTATGTAGTACAAGCCTATTCCGGTCATGAACAGAACGTCATGCGGACGCTGACGGAACGCATTGAGCAGAGTGGACTGAAGGATCAGTTTGGCGATATCCTGGTGCCTACCGAGGAAGTTGTGGAAATGCGTGATGGCAAAAAGCGCAAGAGCGACCGCAAGTTTTTTCCCGGCTATGTCCTGGTACAAATGGAAATGAACGATGCGACCTGGCACCTGGTTAAGGAGGCGCCAAGGGTTTTGGGCTTTATCGGCGGGACGACGGACAAACCGGTACCGATTTCCACTGCCGAAGCAGATTCCATTCTGCAGCGTGTTGAGGAAGGTGTGGATAAACCAAGACCGAAGGTCCTGTTCGAACCCGGCGAGGTTGTACGGGTGAACGATGGACCGTTTACGGATTTTAACGGTGTAGTGGAAGAAGTAAATTATGAAAAGAGCCGCTTGCGGGTTTCCGTATTGATATTCGGGCGTTCTACGCCGGTACAGCTTGATTTCACCCAGGTGGAGAAGGAGTAAAGCTTATGTTGCGGTATTATCCACAGGAGTAAATCATGGCTAAAAAAACCAGTTCAAAAAAAATCAGCACTTATATCAAGTTGCAGGTTCCTGCGGGGCAGGCTAACCCGAGTCCCCCTGTCGGCCCGGCGCTGGGCCAGCATGGGTTGAACATTATGGAGTTTTGCAAGGCCTTCAATTCAAAAACCCAGAATTCGGAAGAAGGGTTGCCCGTACCGGTAATCATTACTGTCTACGCGGATAAGACGTTCTCGTTTGAAACAAAAACCACCCCGGCTTCCTATCTGCTGAAAAAAGCTGCCGGTATCGATAGCGGCAGCGGAACCCCCAACACGGACAAGGTCGGCAAGGTAACGCGGGCGCAAATGGAGGAGATTGCCAAGACCAAGGAACCTGATTTGACTGCAGTGGATATGGATGCAGCCGTGCGCACGATTGCCGGGACGGCAAGGAGCATGGGTATCGAGACGGAGGTTGTATAAAATGTCAGGAATATCCAAACGAGCTCGTGAAGCCAGAAAAAATATCAACTCCGGACAATCCTATCCCGTGCTGGAGGCACTTACCCTGCTCAAGGAGGGAGCAACGACTAAATTTGATGAAACTGTCGAGGTGGCTATCAACCTCGGCGTTGATCCGAGAAAATCCGACCAGATCGTCAGGGGTTCTACCGTTCTGCCTCAGGGAACCGGCAAGGTTGTGAAAGTAGCCGTGTTTGCACAGGGCGAACAGGTCGATGAAGCCCAGGCTGCCGGTGCGGAATACGTGGGTATGCAAGACCTGGCTGAACAGATTCAGGCCGGACTGATGGATTTTAATGTTGTTATTGCCGCGCCGGATGCAATGTCGGTAGTAGGCAAGCTGGGTAAATTACTTGGTCCCAGAGGATTAATGCCCAACCCCAAGGTTGGCACAGTGACCAAGGATATCGGCCAGGCGGTGAACAACGCAAAATCGGGTCAGGTTCGTTACCGGACGGATAAGAACGGGATCATTCATTGCGGAATAGGCAAGGCTTCGTTTGCTGCAGAGGATCTGCTGAAAAATCTGGACTCCCTGCTGGCGGACCTGAAAAAGGCAAAACCGAGTACCGCCAAGGGTGTTTATTTGAAAAAAATCAGTCTTTCAACCACCATGGGGCCGGGCATTGTGGTTGACCAGACAGATGCATAAACGGGAGACAGGCGCGTGAGTCTTACACTGGAACAGAAGCAGGCAGTTGTGGCTGAAGTAGCCGCTGTAGCTGCCGCAGCCCCGGCGGTAATTGCCGCGGAGTACAGCGGGTTGAACGTAGCTCAGATGACCGCTTTGAGGCGCTCGGCCCGGGACGCCGGCATCTATCTCAGGGTGGTTCGAAACACCTTGGCGCGCCGCGCCTTTGAGGGAACGCAATTCGATTGTATGCGTAGTACGCTCACGGGTCCGTTGCTGCTTGCCTTTTCCAATGACGAGCCGGGGTCCGCGGCGAAGGTTATACGTGACTTCGCTAAAGAAAATGAAAAGCTGGTTGTCAGGCTTATCTCCCTGGACGGCCGGTTACTTGATTCAGCAGAAATTGAAAGCGTCGCGAATTTGCCTTCCCTGGACCAGGCGCGTTCCATGCTGCTGGGCTTACTGCAGGCTCCGCTCGGCAAATTCCTGCGTGTCCTGTCGGAACCGGAGGCGAAACTGCTGCGGTTGCTTGATGCTCGCCGCGAACAACAAACCACATAATCCATATAGTTCAGCAATTCGTATTAAAGAGGAGTAAAAAATGTCCGTTTCAAAAGATGAAATTAAAGAAGCCTTGAGCAGTATGCCGGTCATGGAACTGGTTAGTCTGATCTCGGAACTGGAAGAACAATGGGGCGTTTCCGCCGCAGCGCCTGTCGCAGCCGTAGCCGCGGCCGGCCCTGCTGCTGCAGCGGAAGAAGTTGAAGAACAAACCGAATTTGATGTAGTCATGAGCAGTTTTGGCAGCAGTAAGGTTCCGGTGATCAAGGTAGTGCGTGCGCTTACCGGCATGGGGTTGAAGGAGGCAAAAGAACTGGTAGAAGGCGTGCCTGCCCCTATCAGGGAAGGAGTTGGCAAGGAGGAGGCCGAAGAGGTGAAAACGAAACTGGAAGAGGCCGGCGCAACGGTTGAACTTAAATAGTTCAACTCAGGTGTATTTTTTGCCGGCACCTGTAATACCCCGGCGCGCTGGAAAGAACGACAGGGACAGATATATATCTGTTCCCTCTCCTATGCAGCGCGCGGGCAAGAATGCCGGGGGCGGATTTATATCTGTTCCCTTTCCTTCCTTTCTCCATGAAGAGGGCGCGTAATGACCTACTCCTATACAGAAAAGAAACGCCTGCGTAAGGATTTTGGTAAAAGACAAAGCATATTGGAGGTGCCTTACCTGCTGGCGACGCAAAGAAGTTCCTACGAGCATTTTCTGCAATCCAGTTGTGCGCCCGAAGATCGGGTGGACGCCGGGTTGCATGCTGCGTTCAAGTCGGTTTTTCCGATGGACAGCCATTCCGGCAATGCCGCCCTGGAGTATGTCAGTTACAACTTGGACGAGCCGGCATTTGATGTAAAAGAGTGCAAACTGCGGGGAATGACTTACGCAGCATCGTTGAAGGCCAGGGTGCGCCTGATTATTTACGATAAGGAAGCAGGCCTGAGCAACAAGATCGTAAAGGATATCAGGGAGCAGGAAGTGTACATGGGTGAACTTCCCCTGATGACTGATACCGGGACTTTTGTGATCAACGGGACGGAGAGGGTGATTGTCTTCCAGTTGCATCGGTCGCCCGGGGTATTTTTTGAAAGTGACAAGGGCAAGACTCACTCATCGGGGAAATTACTGTATTCGGCTCGCGTGATTCCTTATCGTGGATCCTGGCTGGACTTTGAGTTTGATCCAAAGGACATGGTTTATTGCCGGATTGACAGACGTCGCAAAATTCTGGCAACAATATTATTGCGGGCACTGGGATACACAACCCAGGAGATCCTGGACATCTTTTTTGAAACGGACCGATTCAGGATAGATAAAGACGGAATTTATCTTGAACTCATTGCCGAACGGTTCCGTGGCGAAACGATCTCGTTCGATATTATGGACCAGGACGGGAATGTCATCGTGGAAAGTGATAAGCGCATTACGGTACGGCACGTTCGTGTGCTTGAAACAAGCGGCATGAAAGAACTGAAAGTGCCTGAGGAATACCTTATGGGCAAGGTTCTCGCCAAGGACGTATTTGATACGGAAACCGGCGAAATCCTGGCGCAGGCCAACAGTGAAATAACGCCGGAGATTCTGGAGAACTTGCACAAACTGGGCAAGCTGGAGCTGGAAACCCTGTATGTCAACGATTTGAATTGCGGACCATTTATTTCCGACACCTTGCGTTTGGACCAGACCGACTCGCAACACGAAGCCCAGATTGAAATTTACCGGGTCATGCGCCCCGGTGAGCCACCGACGAAAGAGTCTGCTGAAAACCTGTTCAAGAACCTGTTTTTTACCCTGGAAAGGTATGACCTTTCTGCAGTAGGGCGGATGAAATTTAATCGTCGGGTCAACCGCCAGGAAGTAACCGGCCCGGGTGTCATTTATGACGGAAAATATTTCAGTCAGCGCAATGACGCGTCATCCAAGGAAATACATTCCGAACTGGGCGATACGTCGGATATTATCGACGTGTTGAAGACCCTGCTGGACATTCGCAACGGTAAAGGCACAGTTGATGATATCGACCACCTGGGCAACCGCCGGGTCAGGAGCGTCGGGGAGATGGTGGAAAACCAGTTCAGGATCGGACTCGTACGGCTGGAGCGAGCTGTCAAAGATCGTCTGAGCCTGGCGGAATCCGAGGGGCTGGTGCCCCAGGAAATCATCAATGCGAAGCCCGTTTCAGCGGTAGTAAAGGAGTTTTTTGGCTCCAGCCAGTTGTCCCAGTTCATGGACCAGAATAACCCGCTATCGGAAATTACCCATAAACGGCGTATTTCCGCGCTCGGTCCGGGCGGATTGACCCGGGAAAGGGCCGGGTTTGAGGTACGGGATGTGCATCCGACACACTATGGAAGGGTATGTCCCATTGAGACCCCTGAAGGACCCAACATCGGCCTGATCAATTCCCTCGCCGTGTACGCGCGCACTAACGAATACGGGTTTCTGGAAACACCGTACAGGAAGGTGGATAACGGAAAAGTTACCAGTGAGATTGAATATCTGTCTGCCATTGAGGAAGGGGACTACGTGATTGCACAGGCTAACTCCGACCTGGACAGTGCCGGCAAACTGGTGGACGACCTCGTTTCATGCCGGCATCAGGATGAGTTCGCCATGTCTACCCCTGACAAGGTCGAATATATGGACGTATCACCGAGACAGATTGTATCGGTTGCCGCGGCATTGATACCCTTCCTTGAACATGATGACGCCAACCGGGCGTTGATGGGGTCCAACATGCAACGCCAGGCGGTACCGACGATTAGAGCGGAAAAGCCGTTGGTCGGCACCGGCATAGAACGGACTGTAGCGATGGACTCAGGTGTCACGGTTATCTCCGGACGCGGGGGTATTGTCGATTCCGTAGATGCCAGCCGCATTGTCGTGCGGGTGAATGATGAGGAAATCGTGTCCGGGGAGCCGGGAGTCGATATCTATAACCTGATCAAGTACACCCGTTCCAACCAGAATACCTGTATTAACCAGAAGCCGCTGGTTATACCCGGCGATAAGATATCTAAAGGAGACGTGCTGGCTGATGGTCCTTCTACCGATTTGGGAGAGTTGGCCCTGGGACAAAACCTCATGGTCGCGTTTATGCCGTGGAACGGCTATAACTTTGAGGATTCCATCCTGATTTCCGAACGCCTGGTCAAGGAAGAACGCTACACCAGTATCCATATTGAAGAACTCAACTGTGTCGCACGCGATATCAAGCTTGGCCCGGAAGAAATATCTGCGGATATTCCTAATGTCAGTGAGAGCGCCCTGAGTAAACTTGACGAATCCGGTATCGTGTATGTCGGCGCCGAAGTTCGTCCGGGGGATATCCTGGTCGGGAAAGTGACGCCGAAAGGTGAGACACAACTCACTCCGGAAGAGAAGTTGTTACGGGCTATTTTCGGTGAAAAAGCATCCGATGTTAAAGATACCTCGTTGCGTGTCCCGTCAGGTATGAACGGTACGGTCATAGACGTTCAGGTATTTACCCGGGACGGCGTGGAGAAAGACTCAAGAGCCATGGAAATAGAAGAGTCCGAGTTGAACCGTGTCAGAAAGGATTTGAATGACCAGTTGCGAATTATGGAAGACGGGGTTTATCAACGGCTGGAACGGCACCTCGTCGGACAGAAGGCAAGCGGCGGCCCGAACGGTTACAAGTCCGGCACTGCAATCACAAGTGAATTCCTGGCAGAAACGCCGCGCGAGAAGTGGTTTGAAATCCGTTTTCGCAGCAATGAACTGAGCCGCCTGCTTGAGCAGACCGCGCACCGGTTGCGTCAGTTGAAGGAGGAATTTGATGATAAGTTCAAGGACAAGCGGGATAAGTTGACTTCCGGGGATGATCTTGCTCCCGGAGTATTGAAAATAGTCAAGGTTTATCTGGCGGTCAAACGGCATATTCAGCCGGGTGACAAAATGGCGGGACGACATGGGAATAAAGGTGTTATTTCCACCATCATACCTGTTGAGGACATGCCTTACCTGGAGGATGGGACGCCTGTTGATATTGTACTGAACCCCCTGGGCGTACCTTCAAGAATGAACGTCGGCCAGGTATTGGAAACACATCTGGGCTGGGCGGCCAAGGGTCTGGGCCGGCGCATCGGCGCCCTGCTTGACGCCAGTAAAAAAGTCAAACAGGTGCGCGACTTCCTGGAAAAGGTCTATAACGAAAGCGGCGGCAAGAAGGAATCTCTGAGCGCGCTCTCGGATGCGGAAATCCTGCAACTTGCCGAGAACCTCAGAGACGGCGTGCCGATAGCGACTCCGGTTTTTGACGGGGCCAGCGAGCGGGAAATCAAGGAAATGCTTGAGTTGGCCGGACTGAACCGCGATGGTCAGAGTATCTTGTATGACGGCAGGACCGGAGATGCGTTCGACCGGCCGGTCACCGTCGGATATATGTATATGTTGAAGCTGAATCACCTGGTGGACGACAAGATGCATGCGCGTTCCACCGGCCCCTACAGCCTGGTTACCCAGCAACCCCTGGGCGGCAAGGCGCAATTCGGCGGGCAGCGGTTTGGTGAAATGGAGGTCTGGGCGCTGGAGGCTTACGGTGCGGCCTATACCTTGCAGGAAATGCTCACGGTCAAGTCCGATGACGTAAACGGCCGTACCAAAATGTATAAAAACATTGTCGACGGTAATCACCAGATAGAAGCAGGCATGCCTGAGTCCTTCAACGTTTTGTTGAAGGAAATCAAGTCTCTGGGTATTGATATAAAACTCGATCAATGACGGGTAATAATATTAGTGGGCTGCTTACTTAGGAGGTAGTGAACTTTGAAAGACTTATTGAAGCTGCTGAGACAACAGAACCAGGTTGAGGAATTCGACGCCATAGCCATCGGTCTGGCGTCGCCTGAAAAAATTCGTTCCTGGTCAATGGGTGAAGTCAAGAAACCGGAGACCATCAATTACAGGACGTTCAAGCCTGAACGGGATGGATTGTTTTGTGCGAAAATTTTCGGTCCCATCAAAGACTACGAGTGCCTCTGCGGAAAATACAAGCGCCTGAAACACCGTGGCGTGAAATGTGAAAAATGCGGCGTTGAAGTCACCTTGTCAAAGGAGCGACGCGATCGCATGGGCCATATCGAATTGGCAAGCCCGGTAGCGCATATATGGTACCTGAAATCACTTCCATCTCGAATGGGTCTGCTGCTGGATATGACCCTGCGGGAAATAGAACGGGTACTGTACTTTGAAGCCTATGTCGTGATTGATCCGGGCATGACCCAACTGGAGCGCGGGAAGTTACTTGCGGAAGACAGTTATCTTGAAGCCATAGAACAATATGGCGATGAGTTTGAGGCAAAGATGGGTGCGGAGGCAATCCGCGAACTGCTCGGCAATATAGACCTCGATACAGAAATCAAACAGTTACGTGAGGAAATACCACAGACCAAGTCGGATACGAAACTGAAGAAATTATCAAAACGTCTGAAACTGCTGGAAGCTTTTCAACGATCAGGCAATCAGCCGAAATGGATGGTCATGGAAGTGCTGCCGGTATTGCCGCCGGATCTGCGGCCGTTGGTGCCACTGGATGGCGGTCGATTTGCCACCTCCGACCTGAATGACCTTTACCGCCGGGTGATCAACCGTAATAACCGCCTGAAGCGGCTGCTGGATTTGAATGCGCCTGATATCATTGTGCGCAACGAGAAGCGCATGCTGCAGGAAGCAGTTGACGCGTTGCTGGATAACGGACGGCGCGGCAGGGCCATCACCGGCACCAACAAGCTGCCTTTGAAATCCCTGGCCGACATGATCAAGGGCAAACAGGGCCGGTTCCGTCAGAACCTGCTGGGTAAGCGGGTTGACTATTCCGGACGTTCCGTCATCGTGGTGGGCCCGACCTTGAAACTGCACCAGTGTGGCCTGCCCAAGAAGATGGCGCTGGAGTTGTTCAAACCCTTTATTTTCAGCAAGTTGGAAGGAAGGGGTCTGGCTACTACCATCAAGGCTGCAAAAAAGCTGGTAGAAAGAGAGGGGCCGGAAGTCTGGGATATCCTCGAAGAAGTCATCCGTGAGCATCCGGTCATGTTGAACCGGGCGCCCACCTTGCACCGACTCGGTATCCAGGCCTTCGAACCGGTGCTGATCGAGGGTAAGGCCATCCAGTTGCATCCCCTGGTGTGTACGGCTTTCAATGCGGATTTCGACGGCGACCAGATGGCAGTGCACGTCCCGCTTTCCATTGAAGCCCAATTGGAATTGCGCACCCTGATGATGTCGACCAATAATATCCTCTCGCCGGCTAACGGCGAACCCATCATCGTGCCGACCCAGGACGTGGTATTGGGGCTGTATTACATGACTCGAGAGTCCGCCGGTGCAAAAGGAGCGGGTAAGATTTTTGTAGACGTGGATGAAGTCCATCGCGCCTATGAATGCGGTGCGGTTGATTTGCATGCAAAGATCAGCATGCGTATCAAACAAAAAACAAGCGCTGACGACGCTGAGGAACAGGTGCGCCATGAACGCGTTGAAACGACGGTAGGCCGGGCATTGTTATCCCGTATTATGCCCGAGGAACTGCCGTTTTCGCTGGTCAACCAGGTATTGAACAAACGCTCGATTTCCAGGCTGGTCAACGACTGTTATCGACGGCTCGGTTTGAAAACGACCGTTATCTTTTCCGACCGGTTGATGTATACGGGATTTCATTATTCAACCCGGTCCGGCGTATCCTTCGGTGTCGACGACATGGTCGTGCCGGGGGATAAGAGTGATATCATCGATAAGACGGAAGCTCAGGTCAAACAGTTCGAACAGCAGTATACCTCAGGGCTGATCACGAACGGTGAACGCTACAACAAGGTGGTGGATATCTGGTCACATACCAGTGATCAGGTGGCCAAGGCCATGATGGACAAGCTGGGAGTGGAAACGGTTCAGGACAGGGAGGGCAATGAAGTGGAGGAACCTTCCTTCAATTCGATTTTCATGATGGCTGATTCCGGCGCACGGGGTTCCGCAGCCCAGATCAGGCAACTGGCCGGGATGCGCGGACTGATGGCAAAACCGGACGGTTCTATTATCGAAACGCCGATTACCGCGAACTTCCGTGAAGGACTGGATGTCTTGCAGTACTTCATTTCTACCCATGGCGCGCGCAAGGGCCTGGCTGATACGGCCCTGAAAACCGCCAACTCCGGTTATCTCACCAGACGCCTGGTTGACGTTGCTCAGGACCTCGTTGTTGCTGAAAATGATTGCGGCACGATTGCCGGGGTCAAATTGACCTCGCTGATTGAAGGCGGAGACGTAGTGGAACCATTGCGCGAGAGAGTATTGGGTCGGGTCCTCACCAGCGACCTCATAAAACCCGGGTCCTCCGATGATATCCTCATTCCTGCCGGCGCGTTACTGGATGAAGACATGGTTGGCCTCATGGACGAAAACGGTATAGATGAGGTTGTGGTGCGTTCGGCGATTACCTGCGAGACCCGTTACGGAATTTGTGCGCGATGTTACGGCAGAGACCTGGCGCGGGGCCATATCGTGAACATCGGTGAAGCCGTCGGCGTGGTAGCCGCGCAATCCATTGGTGAACCCGGCACGCAATTGACCATGAGGACTTTCCATATAGGCGGCGCCGCGTCCAGGGCCGCTGCGATCAGCAGTATCGATGTGAAATACGGTGGCACCGTGCGCCTGGTTAACGTCAAGCTGCTGGAGCAGGAGAGCGGCAACAGAGTCGTCGTCTCACGCTCCGGAGATGTGTCCCTGCTGGATGAGGTCGGTAGAGAACGCGAACGCTATAAACTGCCTTACGGCGCCGTGCTCACTGTGCATGATGGCAACGTGGTTGAACCCGGTACAAAAATCGCCAGCTGGGACCCGCACACGCACCCGGTGATATCCGAAGTCTCAGGTCATGCCCAGTTCGCCGACATCGTTGAAGGTAAGACCGTATTGCGCCATGTGGATGAAATAACCGGATTGACCAACATGATGATCATGGATCCGAAGGAGCGCAGTAGCGACGCAAAGGAAATGCGTCCGGTCGTCGTACTGGTGGATGCGGACGGTGTCCAGTTGATCCTGCCTGAAACGACTATTCCTGCGCATTATCCGTTACCGCCTAAAGCCTTGATTACCGTACGGGAAGGCACCGAGGTGAAAGTAGGAGACGTCATTGCCAGGATGCCTCAGGAATCCCTGAAAACCCGTGATATCACGGGTGGCTTGCCCAGAGTTGCAGATTTGTTCGAAGCAAGAAAACCCAAGGAACCGGGAATACTGGCGGAGGAAACCGGCACGGTAAGTTTCGGTAAAGATACCAAGGGTAAACAACGTCTGGTGATTACCGACCGTAACGGAGAAAATCATGAACTGCTCATACCGAAATGGCGCCATATCAACGTCTTTGAGGGAGAACACGTGGAAAAAGGCGAGGCCGTGGTCGATGGTCCCCCAACCCCCCACGATATCCTCCGATTGAAGGGGGTGCATGCGCTGTCAAATTACATCGTGTATGAAATTCAGGAAGTATACCGCTTACAGGGTGTCAGGATTAACGACAAACACATTGAAGTTATCGTCAGGCAGATGTTGCGTAAGGCGGAAATTACGGAACCTGGTGATTCCGTGTTCCTGAAGGGCGAGCAGACCGAGAAAGCCAGGGTTGTAGAAGAAAACGAACAGCTGCGGGCGAAAGGAAAGCTGGAGGCGCAATGGGAACCTGTGCTGCTTGGTATCACCAAGGCGTCACTGTCTACGGAATCATTTATCTCGGCTGCGTCATTCCAGGAAACCACCCGGGTACTGACTGAAGCCAGTGTCAACGGCAAACGCGATGACCTGCGCGGATTGAAGGAGAACGTTATCGTAGGGCGCCTGGTCCCGGCAGGAACCGGGCGGGCGTACCATACCGAACGTAGAAAAAAACGCGCAGAGGATGAGTTGGAGGTACAGGACAGCGCCAGGGAAGATGAGGTGATGGATAATGAAACTGATGATGAAACTGAGGTAATCATTCTGGCCCCGTCCCGGGAAGAGCTTGTGGAAATTGCCAGGGTGGGTCAGGTTTAAATTCTGCACGACCGGGGACAGATTTCAAATCTGTCCCCTTCTTTCGTAATTATGGGGACACAATACTTAATTCCGTCCCCATAATTCAAAACGTGGTCTGTCCCCCTATTTACTCTTTTTACTTTCTCCTTTACTTTTTCTGCTTGACATTCTGTTCCGTAAGGAAATATAATTCCGCTTCTTTTTGGGAGGGTAAAGGACGATTTGGGTTCGGCCTTCCTTTCAGGGGTAAAAACGACCGATGTAGTGGTTGTTTTTTTGTTTAAATCAATCAATCTGTGTATTTGAGAAGTGCCGGACCGCGCCGGTCCCCCTGTACCGCAGGAAACCTCGAATGAAACAGGGTTGAACTAACCGAATACAACTAAAGAATATTTATGGCTACAATCAGCCAGTTGGTGCGTAAACCGAGAAAACGGCAAAAGGCAAAAAGTAACGTCCCTGCCTTGGACAGTTGTCCACAAAAGCGTGGGGTGTGCATCCGCGTCTACACCACTACACCGAAGAAACCCAACTCAGCCCTGCGTAAGGTTGCCAGGGTGCGGCTGACTAACGGTCATGAAGTAACCACCTACATTGGTGGAGAGGGACATAACCTGCAAGAGCACTCCGTTATCCTGATCCGGGGTGGCAGGGTCAAGGACCTGCCCGGCGTGCGCTACCATACGGTCAGAGGTACCCTGGATACCTCAGGAGTAGCCGACCGGCGCCAGCGGCGTTCCAAGTACGGGGCCAAGAAGCCCAAGTCGTAAAACGGAGCGAGAGAAGCGACATGTCCAGAAGAAGAGAAGCCGAAAAAAGGGAAATACTGCCTGATCCGAAGTACCACAATCAGGTGTTGGCCAAGTTTATCAATATGGTTATGCGTAGCGGCAAGAAATCCATCGCGGAAAGAATTGTCTATGGCGCCCTGGATCAAATCAGCACCAAGAAAAAAACGGATTCGTTGGAGGTATTCATACAGGCGCTGGGTAATGTAAAGCCCATCGTCGAGGTGAAATCCAGGCGGGTAGGCGGCGCCACTTACCAGATCCCGATCGAAGTGCGTAGCGAGCGCAGTATGACCCTGGCAATGCGTTGGCTTGTCGATGCATCCAAGAAACGTGGGGAGAAGAGTATGGGGTTGCGCCTTGCGGGCGAGATAATGGATGCATCGAACAACAAAGGGACGGCGATAAAAAAGCGGGAAGACACCCATAAGATGGCTGAAGCCAACAAGGCTTTTTCCCATTACCGGTGGTAGGAGCAGGAGATTTAGTCAGCCATGGCGCGTAGTATCCCCATCGAACGTTATCGGAATATCGGCATCATGGCGCATATTGATGCTGGTAAGACGACGACCACAGAGCGCATTCTGTATTACACCGGGGTTTCCCATAAGATAGGTGAAGTACATGACGGCGCCGCTACTATGGACTGGATGGAACAGGAGCAGGAACGGGGCATCACGATCACTTCCGCGGCGACTACCTGTTTTTGGAAAGGTATGGCCGGCCAATACCGGGAACATCGAATCAATATAATCGATACGCCGGGACACGTTGATTTCACCATTGAAGTTGAAAGGTCTCTCAGAATACTGGACGGGGCCTGCGCCGTTTTTTGCGCCGTAGGCGGCGTTGAGCCGCAGTCGGAAACCGTATGGCGCCAGGCAACCAAGTATAATGTGCCGAGATTGGCGTTCGTCAATAAAATGGATCGGTCCGGCGCGGATTTCCTCAGGGTTGTCAACCAGATAAAAGAGCGCCTGGGGAGCACGGCCGTTCCGTTACAACTCCCGATAGGGTCGGAACATCAATTTCAGGGCATTGTTGACCTGATCCGCGGCAGGGCGATTTACTGGGATGAATCGAGCAAGGGAACGAAGTTCACCGAGAAAGATATCCCGGAAGACATGGTGGACGTCTGTCAGGAGGCCCGTGAACAGGTAGTGGAAGCTGCCGCTGAGGCTGATGAAGAATTGATGGGGTTGTACCTGGAAGAAGGTGTTTTGTCGGAACAACAAATTAAACAAGGCATCCGGGCAAGAACCCTGGCAAATGAGATAGTTCCGGTGCTGTGTGGTTCGGCGTTCAAGAATAAAGGTGTCCAGTGTATGCTGGATGCCGTTATTGACTACCTCCCTGCGCCGGATGACGTTCCTGCCGTAACAGGCGTACTCACGAATACCTCCGAAACTGAAATTACCCGGCATTCCACCGATACCGAGCCGTTTGCGGCGCTTGCCTTCAAGATTGCCACCGACCCGTTTGTCGGTTCGCTGACTTTTTTCCGGGTTTATTCCGGCGTACTTAAATCCGGCGACATGGTGTTAAACTCCGTGAGAAGCAAGAAAGAGCGCATCGGACGGATTTTGCAGATGCACGCCAATTCACGGGAAGAAATAAGCGAGGTCAGGGCGGGGGATATAGCCGCCGCGGTGGGCCTTAAGGACGTCACGACGGGCGATACACTGTGTGCGGCGGGTCAGGCAATTGTCCTGGAAAAAATGGAATTTCCGGACCCGGTCATTTCCGTCGCAGTTGAGCCGAAAACCAGGCCCGACCAGGAAAAAATGGGTATGGCCCTGGGTAAACTGGCGCAGGAAGATCCCTCATTTCGAGTACATACCGATGATGAGTCCGGGCAAACCATAATCTCGGGAATGGGTGAATTGCACCTGGAGATTATCGTGGACCGGTTGAAACGGGAATTCAAGGTTGACGCCAACGTCGGCAAGCCGCGGGTGGCCTATCGCGAAACCATCAGAAAACCGGTGGAGAAAGCGGAAGGCAGGTTTGTACGTCAAACCGGAGGGCGCGGTCAATACGGCCATGTGATACTGAAAATCGAGCCGCAGGAACCCGGGCACGGCTATGAGTTCATAAACAAGATTGTCGGCGGCGCCGTACCCAAAGATTATATCCCGGCAGTGAATAAGGGCATACAGGAACAAATGGAGAACGGCGTTATAGCCGGTTACCCGATGGTGGACGTGAAAGTCACTTTGTACGACGGCTCCTATCATGAAGTGGATTCCAGTGAAATGGCTTTCAAGATAGCCGGCTCCCTGGGCTTTAAGGATGGCGCCGGGCGCGCCGCGCCGGTCCTGCTGGAACCGGTCATGAGCGTGGAAATCGTGACTCCGGAAGATTACCTTGGTTCGGTGACAGGTGATTTGAGCCGCCGCCGCGGCATCTTGTCAGAGACTATGACTTCCCCGGCCGGCAAGATCATCAAGGCGGAAGTGCCGCTTGAGCAGATGTTCGGTTATGCCACCGCGTTACGTTCAGCCACTCAGGGACGCGCCACTTACACGATGGAGTTCGCGAAATATACCCCCGTTCCGCCTGGAATTGCGGAAGATATAACGAAAAAAAATACCAGCTAAGCAATCATCAGGTACTGTGAATAGAGTGAAATAACTATGGCGGAACAACAGGTTATAAGGATCAGGCTGAAGGCGTTCGATCACCGGTTGATCGATCAGTCGACCCGCGAGATTGTTGAGACTGCGCGCCGCACCGGCGCCCAGGTCAAGGGGCCAATCCCACTGCCGACAAAAAAAGAACGCTATACCGTTTTGATATCGCCCCATGTCAACAAGGATGCCAGAGATCAGTATGAAATCAGGACTCATAAGCGCCTGGTGGATATCGTCAACCCCACGGATAAAACGGTTGACGCGTTAATGAAACTTGACCTCGCAGCGGGCGTGGACGTCCAGATAAAGCTGAGCTGAGGATAACAGGATTAACCCGGATATTGCGCCAGTTCGCTCGTAAAAAGGCTAAAATATTGTACAATCAAATAGTTATATGGCTAATTCAAATTTTGTTGCCGTGACAAACAGCGCTGGATGCGCCCTCACTTGTCTTTTTTGCGCTGGCGGGCACGTGCTCCCTCAACCAGAGTTCCTGCTATGCTTTCGGTCGCAGGCGCCCGCCAGCGCAAAAAATCCTACGCGATCATCGCATCCACTGGTGCAATATTCGGGTTAGACGGGTCAGAAAGATGGCGATTGGAATAGTAGGAAAAAAGCGGGGTATGACCCGGATATTCACGGAAACAGGCCAGTCTGTGCCGGTAACCGTGATCGAAGCCGACCCTAACAGGATTACCTCCTTGTCTACTGTGGAGCAACACGGCTACCGCGCCGTACAAGTCTCTTATGGCAGCAAGCGCCGCAACCTGATTAATAAGCCCCTGGCCGGAACCCTGGCCAAGGCCGGTGTTGAATCTGCAGAGGGGCTGCATGAATTCAGGTTGGATGGTAAAGAAGCCGGGGAATTGAGTACGGGATCCGAAATAACGGTAGATATTTTCAAGGTCGGACAGAAAGTCGACGTGACCGGCAAGTCAATTGGAAAAGGCTACGCAGGTGTAATAAAACGGCATAATTTCAGCAGTCAGCGTAACACTCACGGCAACTCCCGTGCCCATCGGGCTCCCGGTTCGATAGGTCAGAACCAGTCGCCGGGGCGTGTTTTCCCCGGCAAGAAGATGGCGGGGCACATGGGCAACGTGAAACGGACGGCACAGAACCTGGAAGTTGTCAGGGTTGATACTGAACGGAACCTGGTTCTTGTCAAAGGCGCCGTACCGGGCGCCGCCGGCGGGACGCTTATCGTCAGGCCCGCGCTCAAGTCAGCCGGAACGTAAGAGAGCCAAGGTGAAATTGGTATTGCACAAAGCCGGAAAAAAACGGGCAGGTCGAGTGGAAGTTGCCGATAAGGTGTTTGCTGCCGATTACAATGAACCCCTGGTGCATCAGGTGATTACCTCTTACCTGTCGAGCGGCAGGTCCGCTTTCAAATCGCTGAAAAACCGTTCCGCGGTGAGAGGCGGCGGGAAAAAGCCCTGGCGCCAGAAAGGCCTTGGCCGGGCCAGGGCCGGCACGATCAGGAGCCCGCTCTGGCGTGGAGGCGGTGTTACTTTCACAAATAACCAGCGTAATTACACCAAGAAAGTGAACAGAAAGATGTATCGCGGGGCTATGCGGTCAATTCTGTCCGAGCTGGTTCGTCAGGAAAGGCTGCTTTGTATCGATCAATTGAATGTCAGCGCGGCGAAGACAAAGGCGGCAGTTGAGCTATTGGCGCAGCTGGGTCTGGACGAGGTGCTGATTATCACCAACTCCATCAGCGAAGAATTACACCTGGCGACCCGTAACCTGGCGCGGGTTGCCGTTATAAATACCCATGAAATCGATCCATATTCACTGGTCGGGTTCAACCGGGTGCTGATTACCAAACCAGCCCTGGAAGAAGTGGAAAAATGGCTGGAACCGAAAACAAACCACAGACAAGTAGAGCCGGAAGTCAGCGTGAGCGAGACCGCAGACGGGGAAGCAGAAGCTGGAGAGGGTAAAGATGAATGACGAAAGGCTCATGAATATTTTGCTGGGGCCGCGGGTGACGGAAAAAAGTACGTTCACGGCTGATAAATACCGGCAATTTGTCTTCAAGGTCATGCGTGATGCAACCAAACCGGAGATTAAACAAGCAGTGGAAAAAATGTTTGAAGTCGAGGTTGAGTCGGTACAGGTACTGAACGTGCGCGGCAAGAAAAAGATGTTTCGGCGGGCGCCGGGCAAACGCTCGGACTGGAAGAAAGCTTACGTCAGGCTGAAACCCGGCTTTGACATAGATTTCATTGGAGCCTGAAGATAAATGCCGCTAATTAATCCGAAACCAACTTCAGCAGGCCGCCGGGGCGTTGTCAAGGTCGTCAACCCGGACCTGTATAAGGGTAAACCGTACAGCCCGTTAGTGGAAAAGCAGGGCAAGACCGCCGGCCGCAACAATCGCGGCAGAATTACCGTAAGACACCGGGGCGGTGGCGCAAAACAACGCTATCGGTTCATTGATTTTAAACGCGACAAGGACGGTATTGCGGCCACGGTGGAGAGAATAGAATACGATCCTAACCGGACCGCGCATATTGCCCTGTTATGTTATGCGGATGGCGAGCGCCGTTATATCATTGCCCCTGCCGGCGTGGCGGCCGGAGCACAGGTGATGTCCGGTCCACGGGCCGAAATAGCGCCCGGGAACAGTCTGGCCCTGCGCAATATTCCGGTGGGAGCAAACGTTCATTGCGTGGAATTAAAGCCGGGTAAGGGCGCGCAACTGGCGCGTAGCGCCGGCACCAGTGTGCAGTTAGTGGCCCGGGAAGGCGCCCATGCGACATTGCGCCTGCGTTCGGGTGAAGTGAGAAAGGCGCCGCTGGATTGCCGTGCCACCATCGGAGAGGTGAGTAACGTCGAACATTCACTGCAAAAATTGGGCAAGGCGGGGGCAAAACGCTGGCGCGGAATACGTCCGACGGTACGCGGCGTGGCGATGAATCCGGTGGATCATCCCCATGGAGGCGGTGAGGGACGTTCATCCGGGGGACGGCACCCATCCACGCCCTGGGGTTATCCCACGAAAGGCTATAAAACAAGGAAGAACAAACGTACCGACAATATGATTATTCGTAAAAGGAAGAGCTAGGAGAGATTGGCAATGCCGCGTTCAATAAAAAAAGGGCCGTTCATAGACCATCACCTGAGCAAAAAGGTCGAAACTGCGCTTCAAAATAATGACAAACGTCCAATTAAGACGTGGTCCAGAAGGTCAATGATAGTGCCGGATATGGTCGGGCTGACCATTTCAGTACATAATGGCCGGCACCACGTACCGGTTTTTATTTCCGAGAATATGGTCGGCCATAAACTGGGCGAGTTTGCCATAACCCGGACGTTTCGCGGCCATGCCGCGGATAAAAAAACATCAAAGTAGGAAGCCCGGATATTACACCAGTTCGCTTGTAAGAAGAAATAAATTACGTTCAATCAAATAGTTATATGACTAATTTTAACATTTGCGCAATTACAAACTACGCTGGATGCGCCCTCGCTGGTCTTTTTGACGCTGACGGGTACATGCTCATTGCGCCCATCCCCCTGCTTACAACCGCAGGGGCAGGCTCTGGGCGCAACCCAACGGGCGGCTGTCGCCGTGCAAATCGGCTATCCTGCCGATTTGTCCCTCAACCAGACAAATCTGCCTGGAGCAGATTTGGACGTCCGAAGGACGCCCGCAGGGAGCGCCCCATGGATGGGGCGCATCAATCCCAGCTATGCTTTCGGTCGCGGGCACCCGTCAGCGTCAAAAATCCTGCGCGTTCATTGCGCCCATCCTTGGGCGCAACCTTACGGCGGCCTGCGGCCGTGCAAATCGTCTATCCTGACGATTTGTCATCGCATCCACTGGTGCAATATCCGGGCTAGAGAGTAACAGGGCAATGACGACTGCATGTCTTAAATTTGTGCGTATGGCGCCGCAAAAGTTGCGACTGGTTGCCGACCAGGTGCGCGGATTGTCGGTTGATCGTGCAATGAATATTCTGGCTTACAGTAATAAGAAGGCTGCCGGGATCGTCAAGAAAGTACTGGAGTCGGCGATTGCGAATGCCGAACATAATGAGGCTGCGGATATAGACGAACTGAAAATAACTGCAATAACCGTTGACAAGGGGCCTACGCACAAGCGTTTACGTACCCGGGCCCGGGGACGCGCCGACAGGATTTTCAAACGCACCAGCCATTTGGTAATAACGGTCACTGAGACGACAGAGTAGACAAACTATGGGACAGAAAGTACACCCAACGGGTTTTCGCATCGGTATCATCAAGGACTGGACGTCCACCTGGTATGCTGATACGAAAGATTATGCAAGGTTTTTGAATACAGACCTGCAGGTGCGTGAATTCCTCAGGAAAAAACTTGTTAACGCCTCGGTCAGCCGCATCCAGATCGAACGTCCCCCCAATGAAGTCAAGGTAATCATACACAGCGCCAGACCGGGGATCGTAATCGGCAAGAAAGGTGAAGATATCGAGCGGTTAAGCCAGGAGGTCTCGGATATGATGGGTCTCAGGGCGAAAGTCAGCGTGCGGGAAATCAGGAAGCCTGAACTTGACGCAAACCTGGTGGCGGAGAGTGTCGCCCAGCAAATCGAAAGAAAGATTATGTTCAGGCGGGCCATGAAGCGCGCGGTAACCAATTCAATGAGGCTTGGCGCTCTGGGCATTAAAATCAATGTCAGCGGTCGTTTGAACGGCGCGGAAATTGCTCGTTCCGAGTGGTATCGGGAGGGGCGGGTACCGTTGCATACCTTACGGGCCGACATTGATTACGGGATTGCCAACTCGAATACGACTTATGGAGTCATTGGTGTAAAGGTCTGGATATTCAAAGGTGAAGTGTTCAATATCGAAGACAGGGCTGATGATGATGAAACGCCTGTGATGCGAGCATAAGCAAATGTTACAACCGAAACGAACCAAATTCAGAAAGCAAAGCAAGGGTAGAAATCGCGGGCTTGCCAACAATGGCAACAAGGTCAGTTTTGGCGAGTTCGGATTGAAGGCTATTACCCGGGGACGGATTACTGCGCGCCAGATTGAGGCTGCCCGCCGTACGATTACCCGCAAAGTCAAACGGGGAGGAAAAATCTGGATACGGATTTTTCCTGATAAACCGATAACGACAAAGCCCCTGGAGGTACGCCAGGGCAAGGGTAAAGGCAATGTTGAATACTGGGTATCCGTTGTTCAGCCAGGTAAGATGCTGTACGAAATTGAAGGCGTACCGGAAGTGCTGGCAAGAGATGCGTTCAGGCTTGCCGCGGCGAAATTACCGATCAAAACCACATTCGTCAGCAGGACCATACTGTAATGAAGGCTGCTGAATTAAGAGGCAGGAAACCCAATGAGTTGCAGGAACTTCTCCTGGATATGCTGCGTGAACAATTTAACCTGCGTATGCAAAAAGGTTCCGGCCAACTCGGTAACCCAAGCCGTTTTAAGGTGGTGCGCCGGGAAATTGCCAGGATTAAAACGGTGTTAAACGAGAAAGCAAAACAAGATGAGTGAATCCGGGAAATCAGCCAGAACACTGACGGGGACGGTTGTCAGCAACAAGATGGATAAGTCCATTGCCGTAAATATCCGGCGGACTGTAAAACATCCGCTCTATGGGAAATATATCAGGCGTACAACCAGGCTGCTCGCTCATGATGAAAATAACGAGTGTAATGAAGGCGATATGGTCATTATTGAGTCATCTCGACCCATTTCCAAAAGCAAGGCATGGCGGTTACGCAGTATTGTCAGTAAGGCTCAGGAAATATGATGCAAATGTATTCAATTCTTCCGCCATTGCATCGGGTTGAGAAATCAGTCGGAGTGCACAGATGATCCAGATGCAGACAATACTGGGGGCCGCGGACAACAGTGGCGCGCGTCGTCTCATGTGTGTGAAAGTCCTGGGTGGTTCGAAAAGACGTTATGCTGGTGTGGGTGACGTGATAAAGGTCAGTGTCAAGGAAGCTATCCCGAGAAGCAAGGTAAAAAAGGGAGAGCTGTACAACGCTGTGGTGGTGCGGACTAAAAAAGGAGTGAGGAGACCGGACGGTTCATTGATACGATTCGATAGTAATGCCGCCGTGCTGCTGAATAATCAGTTGCAACCTATCGGCACACGGATATTCGGTCCGGTCACCCGTGAACTCAGGAATGAGAATTTTATGAAAATCGTTTCCCTCGCTCCCGAGGTTTTATAGTCAAGGCTGCAGGATAACCCATGAACAGGATACGAAAAGGTGACGAAGTAGTCGTTATTACCGGCAAGGATAAGGGTAAACGCGGAATCGTGCTGAGTGTTAACATGAACAGCAATAAGGTCATCGTCGAAAATATTAATATGGCCAAACGCCATACCAAGGGTAATCCCATGCAGGGAACGCCCGGAGGCATTGTAGAGAAGGAAATGGCGTTTGCAATTTCGAATATTGCACTATGGAATCCGGTGTCAAACAGACCGGATCGTGTGGGCTTCCGGTTTTTGGAAGATCGTCGGAAAGTCCGTTTTTTCAAATCCAATAATGAAGTAGTCGATGTTTGAACGACAAGGTTAAGATGGCAAGATTACAGGAATATTATCGGACTACAATTGCTCCGCAGTTGATGGAACAGTTCGGCTATACGTCGTCAATGCAGGTGCCGAAGATAACCAAAATTACCCTGAACATGGGGCTGGGCAAGGCAATGGCCGATAAAAAAATGATTGAACATGCGGTTGATGACATGACGCTGATTTCCGGGCAGAAACCGATCGTGATCAACGCAAAGAAGTCCGTTGCAAATTTCAAGGTCAGGAAGGGCTTTCCGAATGGTTGCAAGGTTACGCTGCGACGTACACGCATGTATGAGTTCCTGGATCGGCTGATTTCAGTCGCCATTCCCAGGATCAGGGATTTTCGGGGCTTAAGCCCGCGCGCGTTTGATGGACGCGGCAATTACAGCCTGGGCGTGAAAGAGCAGATTATTTTTCCGGAAATCGATTATGACAAGATCGATACGCTGCGCGGCCTGGATGTAACAATCACGACTTCGGCGAAAACGGATGAGGAGGCTGAGGCCTTGTTGAAGGCGTTCAATTTTCCGTTGCGGACTCAAGCAGGCTCATAACAGAGAAAACTTATGGCAAAAACATCAACGGTAAATCGAGAGCGGAAAAGGGAGAAACTGGTCGAAAAATATGCTGAAAAACGTACTGGTTTGAAGCGCATTATCAAGGATATGTCGTTAACTCCGGAAGAGCGTAAGGAAGCAAGAGTACAATTGAATAAATTACCCAGAGATTCCAGTCCATCCAGACTGAGAAATCGATGCACCCTGACAGGGCGCCCGAATGGTTATTACAGGAAATTCGGACTGGGAAGAAATAAGCTGCGTGAGGCCGCAATGCGCGGGGATATCCCGGGCCTGGTCAAAGCGAGCTGGTGAGAAAACTGACGAGGCTGCAAGAGAATTCAGAATGAGCTTACAGGATCAAATATCGGATATGCTGACACGGGTTCGCAACGGCCAGGAAAGGTTAAAGCGGGAAGTCAGCATGCCTTCATCAAAACCCAAACTTGCCGTGGCAAAAATCCTCCAGGAAGAGGGCTATATTACCGGCTTCAGTGTGGATGAAGAAACGGCCAAGCCGGTATTAACCATTGAATTGAAGTATTTTGAGGGCAAGCCGGTTATTGAATTATTGAAACGCGTGAGCTCGCCGGGATTACGCCGCTACAGCTCCGGTGATAAGTTGCCCCAGGTATACGGGGGACTGGGAACGGCCATCATCTCCACTTCCAAGGGTGTAATGACGGACAAGAGCGCCAGGAAACTGGGTATTGGTGGCGAGATTATCTGTCTCGTAGCTTAGCCCGTATTTCTCACCAGTTCGCTTATCGTCACCGGATATTTTTTTGCTGCTAATGAGTTAAAATGTATTATTCACTATGTCACTTTTACAAACTGCGCTTGATGCGCCCTCGCTTGTCTTTTTGCCGCCAGCGGGCACGTGCTTCCTCAACCATAGCTACGGCTATGCTTTCGGTCGCAGGCACTCGCTGGCGGCAAAAATCCTGCGCGATCATCGCATCAACTGGTGAGAAATGCGGGCTGAGATAAGACATGTCAAGAGTTGCCAATAACCCGATAGCCATCCCTGACAACGTGCAGGTCGACGTGAACGGCACAGTAGTGCTGGTCAAGGGCAGTAAGGGTGAATTGACACACACAATTAATTCACTTGTGCAGTTGGAGCGGGAAGGCGACCTGTTGAAGTTTTCAGCAAAGGATGGCTCCAAGTCGGCGCGGGCCCTGTCAGGCACCACCAGAGCGATTTTACAGAACATGGTGACGGGTGTTTCCGACGGATTTGAGATCAAACTCGAGATAACCGGGGTGGGATATCGCGCCCAGGCAAATCCGGGGAGCATCAACCTGGCCCTGGGATTTTCCCATCCCGTGGATATTGCTATTCCCGACGACATTTCGGTTGAGACCCCCAGCCAGACCCAGATCATAATCAGGGGCTCGGACAAACAGAGGGTCGGACAAGTGGCGGCAGAGATCCGTAGTTACCGACCGCCCGAACCTTATAAGGGGAAAGGCGTACGCTATGCTGATGAACATATTCTACGCAAGGAAGCAAAGAAGGCTTGAACCCGGATATTGCACCAGTCTGCTTGGAGAGATACTAAAATTTGCTTACAATCATATAGTTATATGACTAATTCTAAAATTTATGCTGTGACAAACTTCGCTGGATGCGCCCTCGCTTGTCTTTTTTGCGCTGACGGGTACGTGCTCCCTCAACCAGAGTCCCAGCTATGCTTTCGGTCGCAGGCACCCGTCAGCGCAAAAAATCCGGCGCGATCATCGCATCCACTGGTGCAATATCCGGGTTAACCGACAATGAATAAGAAAACAGCAAGATTGAGAAGGTCGGTAAAATCACGCATGCGTATCAAGACGCAAGAGGTGGGCCGGTTATGTGTGTTCCGCACGCCCCGGCATATCTATGCCCAAGTGATCGCTCCGAGCGGGTCGGAAGTAATCGTCAGCGCATCCACCCTTGATAAGGAAATTCGCGCCAGGATAAAAAACGGCGGCAACAGGGAAGCGGCGGGAGTTGTAGGTCAGATGATTGCAGAACGTGCAAAGAAGGTCGGTATTATCACGGTTGCATTTGACCGCTCAGGTTTCAAGTTCCATGGCAGAGTGAAGGCGCTGGCAGATGCCGCCAGGGAACAAGGCATGAAATTCTAACAGGTGAGGAGATAAAACCAGCATGGCGGTATCAGAATCCATCACCGGTAATGAGGACTTACTGGAGAAATTAGTTGCAGTCAACCGGGTGGCCAAGGTCGTCAAGGGTGGGCGTGTATTCGGCTTTACGGCCCTGACCGTTGTCGGTGACGGTAACGGCAAGGTCGGTTTCGGCCGGGGCAAGGCGCGGGAAGTGCCCGTTGCGATACAGAAGGCCATGGAAAAGGCGCGCCGGAATATGATCAGCATCCCGCTTAACGGTGATACCCTGCACTACGCAATCAGTGCGAGGCACGGTGCCGCTAATGTGTATATGCAACCGGCTTCCGATGGTACCGGTATTATTGCCGGTGGCGCCATGCGCGCGGTGTTTGAGTGTGCCGGCATTCATAATGTCCTGGCCAAATGCACCGGTTCGACCAACCCGGTTAACGTGGTGCGCACCACAATGAAAGGGTTACAGTCGATGGCTGCGCCGGAATATTTCGCGGCAAAGCGCGGTAAAGCAGTTGAGGAAATTACCGGATAATCATGGCTGCGCAAAAGAAACAGTTAAGAGTAACCTTGAAACGCAGTGTCAATCGCAGGACCGCAAAACACAAAGCCTGTGTTACGGGACTCGGGCTGCGTCGTATAGGTCATTCGGTAATGGTTGCGGATACTGCGGAAAACCGGGGCATGATTAATAAGGTAAGTTATTTGTTGACTATCGATGGAATCTGAAATGCGACTGAATTCAATCAAACCTGCGGGTGGCGCCAAACGCTCAGCCAAGCGAGTAGGGCGGGGTATCGGCTCCGGACAGGGGAAGACGGCAGGCCGCGGTCATAAAGGGCAGAAGTCACGTTCAGGCGGGTATCACAAGGTAGGTTTTGAGGGTGGACAAATGCCGTTGCAACGGCGTCTCCCCAAGGTCGGTTTTCGGTCCTACCTGGCGCGGATTACCGATGAAATTCGGCTTGATGAACTGGAGCAAGCGGCTGCCGAAATCATCGACCTGGATACGCTGAAAAAAGCCGGTCTGATCTCAAGAAAAATCAAGAGAGTAAAAATTATTGCCAGCGGGACGATCGGCAAGGCGGTCACCATAAAGGGAATGCGAGCAACCAAAGCGGCGCGGGCTGCCATTGAGGCAGCCGGTGGGAAATTCGAAGAGTGAGCCCGGATATTGCACCAGTCCGCTTAGAAGAATACTGGAATTTTTGTACAATCATATAGTTATATGACTTATATTGACTTAATTGGCGTGACAAGCAGCGCTGGCTGCGCCCTCGCTTGTCTTTTTGGCGCTGACGGGCACGTGCTCCCTCAACCAGAGCTACGGCTACGGCTATGCTATCGGTCGCAGGCACCCGTCAGCGCCAAAAATCCTGCGCGATCATCGCATCCACTGATGCAATATCCGGGCTAGGGCATGGCTACAAGAAATCCCGCAATAGCAGGCGGTCTCGCCGGGTTGACCCAGGTAACGGAGTTGCGCAGGCGGCTGCTGTTTGTCCTGTTTGCGCTGTTCATCTACCGGATATGCACATTTATTCCCGTCCCGGGTATTAATCCGGATACCCTGGCGCAATTGTTTGAACAGCAACGGGGCACTATCCTGGATATGTTCAATATGTTTTCCGGAGGCGCCCTGGAGCGTTTGTCGGTTGTCGCTCTTGGCATCATGCCTTACATATCCGCCTCGATCATCATGCAGATTTTGTCATTCGTAGACCCGCGCTTGAAGCAGTTGCGCAAGGAAGGTGAATCAGGACGCCGCAGGATCACCCAATATACGAGATATGGAACGGTGCTACTGGCTACATTCCAGGCCCTGGGCGTGTCGCTGGCGCTGGAAGGGCAGCAGGTAGCCGGTGGTTCGGTTGTCATGGATCCGGGTATGGCGTTTCGTATCACTGCGGTGACTACGCTGGTAACCGGGACCATGTTCCTGATGTGGTTGGGGGAACAGATTACCGAGCGAGGTGTAGGTAACGGTATCTCATTGATCATTTTTGCCGGTATCGTTGCCGGCTTACCGTCCGCGATCGGCGGTACGCTGGAGTTATCCCGTACCGGGGAGTTGCACCTGATAATGGTGTTTACCCTGTTTGCGCTGGCAGTTGCCGTTACCGGTTTCGTCGTGTTTATCGAACGGGGGCAACGCAGGATTACGGTGAATTATGCTCAACGCCAGGTTGGACGGAAATTATACGCGGGCCAGTCAAGCCATCTACCCTTGAAGCTGAATATGGCGGGAGTTATTCCCCCGATATTTGCCTCCAGCCTGATCCTGTTTCCGGGGACCCTGGCAAGCTGGGCGGGTCAGGCCCGGGAAATGCGCTGGCTGCAGGACCTGGCAACATTGCTGCAACCCGGACAGCCCATATACGTTGCGTTTTATGCCGCAGGAATCATTTTCTTTTGCTTTTTCTATACGGCCGTTGTGTTTGATCCCAGAGAAACCGCGGATAACCTGAAAAAGTCAGGCGCGTTCGTACCGGGGATGAGGCCGGGAGAACAGACCGCCAAGTATCTTGACGGCGTATTGACAAAACTGACCATGGTGGGCGCCATCTACATCACTTTTGTCTGTCTGTTACCGGAGTTCTTAATCATTCAGTATAACGTGCCGTTTTATTTTGGCGGAACATCACTATTGATCATTGTGGTCGTCGTAATGGACTTTATGGCGCAAATCCAGGCCCATTTAATGTCGCATCAGTATGAAGGAGCTTTAAAGAAGGCCAATTTGAAAAGCCATGGGAGGCGTTGATAATGCGCATCCTACAGTGGTATACGCGGGTGTAACGGGAGAATGAAGTGAAAGTCAGGGCTTCGGTAAAAAAGATGTGTCGTAATTGCCGCATTATCCGCCGGCGGGGCAGTGTCCGTGTTATCTGTTCCGACCCGCGCCATAAGCAGCGGCAAGGGTGAGCCGGATGGTGACTCGAGATACTTGCCGAAATCGTACAGGGACGGAATTCAATTCCGTCCCCTTCCGGATAACGAACAAGAGAGAAAACAAATGGCTCGTATAGCAGGGGTAAATATTCCGGACCACAAGCACGTCAGCATCGCGTTGACTCACATTTACGGCATAGGAAGCACTACCGCCCGGAAGATTTGTTCGGCAACGGCAATAGAACCGAGCGTCAAGGTATCGTCGCTTAGTGAGGATCAGCTTGATCTGCTGCGGTCGGAAGTAACGAATTATGAGTTGGAAGGTGATTTACGCAGGGATGTATCCATGAACATCAAGCGCCTGATGGATTTAGGCGCATACCGAGGTATCCGTCACCGGCGCGGACTTCCCTTGCGCGGCCAGCGTACACGCACCAATGCGAGAACCCGCAAAGGGCCGCGCCGAATAATCAAAAAGTAACACTACGAGAAAGTGAATGGCAAAACCGAGAAGCACAAGAAAGAAGGTTAAGAAAACGGTAGTCGATGGTATCGCGCATGTACATGCGTCATTTAACAATACCATAATCAATATTACCGACAGGCAGGGAAATACCCTTGCATGGGCTACGGCCGGAGGCAGCGGATTTCGCGGGTCACGGAAGAGCACACCGTTCGCGGCACAGATCGCCGCGCAGAAAGTGGGTGAAGTTGCGCAGGAGTTCGGTATGAAGAACCTGGAAGTGAATATTAAAGGTCCCGGACCGGGCCGAGAGTCGGCAGTACGCGCTCTGAATGCATTGGGCTATAAAATCACCAATATCACTGATGTAACGCCCATCCCCCATAATGGTTGCCGCCCGCCGAAAAGAAGGCGGGTGTAGGTTAAACCCGGATTTCACACCAGGTCGCTTGTTGCTCTCGGAAATATATTTGTTGTCAATAAGTTATGGTAGGACTCTTACTATGTTAGTATTACAAACTGCGCTTGATGCGCCCTCGCTTGTCTTTTTTGCGCCAGCAGGCACGTGCTCCCTCAACCAGAGCTTACGGCTATGCTTTCGGTCGCAGGCACCCGCTGGCGCAAAAAATCCTGCGCGATCATCGCATCACCTGGTGAGAAATCCGGGTTAGGAGGAGATATGGCTCGTTACCTGGGACCCAAATGTAAGCTGAGTCGCCGTGAAGGCGTCGACCTGTTCTTGAAAAGCCGTGCGCGGCCTATTGAATCCAAATGCCAGATTGACAAACCACCCGGACAGCAAGGTGTCAGGGCGAAGAGGTTGTCTGATTATGCCGTACAACTCAGGGAAAAACAGAAACTGCGACGGATTTATGGTGTCCTGGAAAAGCAGTTTCGTCGCTATTACAAGGAAGCGGTACGGCGTAGAGGCTCCACCGGAGAGAACCTGTTGCAAATCCTTGAATGCCGTCTGGACACTGTGGTGTTCAGGATGGGGTTTGGCTGCACCCGTAATGAATCCCGGCAGTTGGTAAGTCACAAATCGGTATTGGTGAATGGACAGTCCGTTAATATTCCATCTTATCAGGTCAAACCCGAGGATAAGGTTGAGATAAGGGAAAAAAGCAAGAAACAACTACGAATCCAGGATGCCCTTAACGTAGCAGATCAAATCGGGTTCCCCGAATGGGTAGAGGTTGATACCAAGAAGATGGTTGGATTATTTAAATCAATACCTGAGCGCAGTGAATTACCATCGGATATAAACGAACAATTAGTCGTAGAACTTTATTCCAAGTAAGTAGCTATAGGAACAACAACTATGCCCTCAACATTCAGTGAATTATTAAAACCGCGTCGGGTTGACGTGGAAATCATCAGCACTACGCTGGCAAAAATAACCATAGAACCGCTAAATCGGGGCTTTGGCCATACGTTAGGTAATGCGCTACGCCGGGTTTTATTGTCATCCATGTCAGGTTGTGCAGTGACCGAAGTGGAGATAGATGGTGTGCTGCATGAGTATACGACAATCGACGGTGTGCACGAGGATGTAACGGATATCCTGCTGAACCTGAAGGAATTGGCGATCAATGTACATGCCAAGGATGATGTCACCTTGACGTTGAACAAGACGGGGCCGGGGGAAGTCAAGGCAAGTGACATCAAGCTGGACCACGACGTGGAAATCGCTAATCCTGATCACCTGATTGCAAATCTCACCCGGGCGGGCGAGTTGAATATGAGTATTATCATTGAGCGCGGGCGCGGTTATCGCCCCGTAACCATAGGCAATCCGGATGACGACATCGGGCAGAGTATTGGCAGGCTGAAGCTGGATGCTTCATTCAGTCCGGTAAAACGCGTTTCTTATGACGTTCAGAGTGCTCGTGTAGAACAACAGACGGACCTGGATAAGTTAATTCTGGAAGTGGAAACGAACGGTACAATCAACCCGGAAGAAGCTATTAAGGAAGCGGCGCTTATCCTGCGCAACCAGTTGTCCATATTTGTTGACCTGGAAGCGGAACAGGCTGAGGAAACCCCGGCAGCCAGTGATGAGCCGGAAATTGACCCCGTCCTGTTGCGTCCCGTTGATGACCTGGAACTCACGGTCCGTTCGGCAAACTGCCTGAAAGCGGAAAGTATTTATTATATCGGCGACCTGATTCAACGTACCGAAATGGAATTATTGAAGACCCCGAACCTGGGCAAAAAATCACTGACGGAAATCAAGGACGTACTCGCTTCCCGCGGCTTATCTTTAGGGATGAGGCTGGAAAACTGGCCTCCTTCAGATTTGTATGAGGACAGGGATATGTCGTCCATCATATCACATTAGCATTTGAGGAATTTTCGGACATGCGTCATAGAGAAAGTGGACGGAAACTAAATCGAAACAGCAGTCATCGTAAAGCGATGTTTCGCAATATGGCCGTCTCGCTGGTACAACATGAAATGATTAAAACCACGGTTGCCAAGGCGAAAGAATTACGCCGCGTAGCCGAACCGTTGATTACGCTGGCGAAAACGGATTCCGTTGCCAAACGCAGGCTGGCATTCTCTCGCTTGCGTGACAGACCGACGGTGACGAAACTGTTTAATGAATTAGGCCCGCGTTACAAGAGCAGGCCGGGAGGCTACCTGCGGATACTGAAATGCGGTTACAGGGTAGGCGATAAGGCGCCAATGGCTATCGTGGAACTGGTTGACCGGCTCGTAACAAGTTCGGAAGAAAATAATAACAGTACGGATAGCTGAGATAACTATAATAAAGTGGTAATAACTCAAAGCCGGACACTCTGTCCGGCTTTTTATTTTGTGTGCCACAGAGGACACAGAGATCACAGAGTAAGGGATAGGGGCTGCGTGCGTCTTATAGAAATCCATTTACTTTTCTGTGTACTTTATGCCCTCTGTGGTTTTTTGGGGCATTCATTCACCATCAGGTTTCCCAATCGGGCATGACAAAGCTAGAATATGTGTCTCATTTTGCCGTTTATGAAGTGTTGCCATGCAAGACAAGCACTACGACAGCCCTGAAGCTCTGAAGTCCCTGGTCGAACCTGCCCGGGTGCATAAGGACGTATATGTCAGGGAAGAAATATTCAAACTGGAGATGGAACGATTATGGGGGCAGGCGTGGATCTACGTCGGCCACGTAAGCCAGGTTAAATCCCCCGGGGATTATCTCACCACCAGCATCGGGCTGACGCCGGTCATCATGGTCAGGGACATGAACGGCAAGGATATCAACGTGTTAGTGAACCGTTGCGGCCATCGCGGCGCACAGGTCTGCCAGGCCCGTAACGGCAGCGTCGGCAAGGGGATATTCAAGTGCCCGTATCACGGCTGGGCGTACAGGACGGACGGGTCATTGCGCTCACAGCCGAGCCCGGCCGGCTACAAGGACGTAGGTTTCGACAGCAGCGCTTCCCAGTATGGCATGCCCAAGGTAGCCAGAGTCGGGCAGTACCGGGGTTTTGTCTTCGCCTCCCAGTCCGCAACGGGGCCTGACCTGAACAGCTTCCTCGGTCAAATGTGCGCCACCATAGACAACATGGTCGATCGCTCTCCTGCCGGTGAGGTTGAAGTGACCGGGAAAACCTGTCACCGGTTTCGCCATCCGGTCAACTGGAAGTTCTTTACCGAAAACCTGCACGACGCCATGCACCCCATGGTAGCCCACGCCGGCACTAGTGACGCGGTACGGCAATACCTGGAACAGCTCCCGCCCGACCATGCCCCGTTACCGGAAGCGGAGGTGATAGCCCCGTTTGGCGGTTCCTACGATTTCTTTGACAGGATGGGTTTTGTCGGGCTGCCGCGGGGACATGCCTACATGGGCGGTAAAACCAGCATTTTCAGCCACTACCAGGTCTATCCCGATTACCTGCAAGCCATGGAACAGGCCTACGGTAGAGCGCGTACCGAGGAAATACTCTCATTCAACCGCCACAACGGACTGATCTACCCGTCCTGCACGGTACGCGACAATATCCAGTCCATCCGCGTGGTAATACCCGTCTCGGTAAATGAAACCATCATCGAATCCTGGACGTTCAGGTTGAAAGGCGCACCATCCAGGATGCTGGAGCGAACCCTGCGCTATTCCCGCCTGATTAACTCTCCTGCGTCGATGGTCGGCCCGGACGACCTGGACTGTTACATTCGCATACAGGAAAGCGCCGCGGCCGGGGCCATCGAATGGATGGATATGCAGCGCCATTTCGGCAGGGAAGTCCGGGACAGGGAAAGGCTAACGGCAACGGGCACCAGTGACCTGGCGTTACGCAACCAGTACACAGCCTGGCTGGGATACATGACCGGGACGGAATGAGCGGAACAGTGTCAGTAAAGGAAGCAATCACGGACCTGATCCGCCTGGAGACCAGGTGCCTGAACGAAGCGGATCTCGACACCTGGATCTCCCTGTTTACGGTAGACGGTTATTACTGGATGCCCCTGGAGCGGGAACAAACCAACCCGGAACAGCACGACTCACTGATCTACGACAACCGCGCCCTGATGGAAATGCGCAAGTACAACCTGCACAATCCGTTGTCACCCTCCATGCACTGCAAGGTGCGTTCGGTCCGCGTCCTGTCTGATCTTGAAACAGATACCGCGCTGCATCCCCCAGGAGAAATTACCGTCAAGGCCAACGTTATTGCCGTGATATATCATCGCAAGCAGGATACCTACGCCGGCGCCGTCACCTGGCGCCTGGTGACGACGGAAGAGGGATTGAAAATAAAGTCCAAGCGGGTGGATTTGCTTAATGCAGATGCGCCGCTGGACAGTATTATGATGTATATCTGAGCTGTGGGCCAAGGAAGGCGCACATCAAATTCCGGCGGCAATATGCGGGTCAGGCGATTTGGTATTGCCGTAATGGTGGAGGCGGCCGGAGTCGAACCGGCGTCCGCGAGCCATCAACCTTCGGTTCTACATGCTTAGCCGAATCTTTAAATTTAATCACCTGTTACCCGAACCGGCGGGGGAATACAGGTAACGAGTCCATTAAGTTTTAGCGAATCCGCGCTGGACAAACTTCATCGCGATCTTGTGTATATGACCTCTGAGTTGAAAGCACAAGCACAAATCAGTCAGAGGCTAGCTGCGTTTAGGCAGCCAGAGCGTAGTTGTACTTTTCGTCAACTATTAAATATGCAGATGGATTTACGAGGTAATCTGCACCTCGGCATGCCCCTTGGGATTCAGTACCCTCGTCGAAACCAGATACGCCCCCATTAACACCAATGATATTCAGTAGGTGGAATATCAAGCCGAACTATAGCGATTTTATGGGTAAAAATCAAGATCATCCTGTAATCCCAGCCAGAATTATTCATTGTTACCAAAATAGCGAGCAAGACGTAAAGCCGAGTCCGCGGAAATCGCCCGTTTGCCAAGAACAATTTCATTTTTACCAGGCGCTTTTTAGAAGCGGTATTCGCCAGTCAGGTACCAGGCAAAATCACGGGCCAGGACGTCGTTCTGCGTGCGTGCTGATCCTGAAAGCTCCGTGTAGATTATGCGACGCTTGTCAAAGATATTATTCGCATGGAAGATGAGCGAATACTTGTCATTGGCGCTGTCCCAGCCCACACTGGCATTCATCAGGCCATGGGACTGCATCATGCTGCCCGGGTCGTTAGCCGGGTCAAAAAACACCTTGGTCCGGTAGTTGTAATCCAGCCGTGCGATGATGGTGCCCATATCGCCGAGGCCGAACTCCTTGATGAGCGAGGCGGCCAGCGACCAGCGCGGCACCTGCGGCAACCTGTCACCCTTGGCAGGGCCGCCGGTGTTAAATACTGTGGGGTCGGATTTCGTGATCACCGCATCGAGATGACCGATAGCCACTTCAAGGAACAAGGTGTCAAGCGGCGACCAGCGTGATTCCAGTTCGAAACCCTTGATCTCGGCCTCACCGGCATTGTCAAGCTGCGGGGCGATACCTTCGGGCGCCAGGGTTTCCAGTTGAATGTCCGTATAATCGGCGTAGAAGGCGGCCACGTTCAGGACAAAGTTTCCGTTCGGGTGGTTATATTTGAAACCGACTTCGAAAGATTCCACGAACTCCGGGTCGTAGGTGGGCGCCGCGCCGCCGAACACACCGGCATTACGTTGCTGCACGCCGCCACTCTTGAAACCTTCCGAGTAGGTGAAATAGGTCATGAGGTCATCATTCCAGTCGTAGGAAATATTCGCCATGGGGGTCCAGTCGTCGGCCTTCAGGGTCGTGGTGCCGTCGGCTATCAGCTTCACCACAGCCCCGGGTGGGGCAAACGCAGGAACCGCGGACTGAATATTCACCACGTCACTGGTCGTGCCCCCCGTAAAGTGAAGACCGGGTGTACTATACATTCCGTCACTGGTGACGATGAAATCCTTGGTGTCATCGGTGTAGCGAATGCCGGCCGTAATATGCAGCTTGTCCGTTACGTCAAACGTTCCCTGAGCAAAACCGGCGATACTCTCATGGTCGAACCTGGCGCCGCTTTCTATATCAATCGAGGCAAAATCCACCGGGTTGTAGTTGTTGCCGTCTTCCGTGAAATAAAAGCCGCCTATGATCCATTGCAGGCGGTCAGCAAAAGCCGTACCCAGCAACTGTATTTCCTGGGTAAACTGTTCCTGCACGTAAATCTCATCCCTTACCCAGGATAAGAAGAAAGGGGTGCTATCGCCATCGTGGGCAAAGGTGCTGTCGACATTACGGTAGGCGGTTATCGACTTGATTTCCAGGTTGTTCGAGATCTGCCAGTCAACCGTGCCTGAGAAACCATAGATATCGTGATTGGAGAAGGTCGGCATGGTGCTGGTATTCTGACCCAGGGCTATGGTGTTGGCATTGGCGCAACCCGAGGTGGTTCCCGCGATGTTCGCGGGGGTGGCATCGCAGTTACTGAACTCCCTGGCGAAAGGAGTCCCCGGGTTGTTGATACCAGGGCCGCCATTGGCCGGATGAAGCGGCGAATTGGCGCCGAGTAAGAAATTATGGTTGAACATATTTGCCCCGGGCGTAAGGTCCACGACCCGGTCGGGATTTTCTGTAACCACACGGGCCTGGCCGTTTTCCCTGTCACGGGAATAGTCGCCGCTGATATTAATCTCGAAGTTGTTGTTCGCCTGCCAACGTAATGCACCGCGGAAGGCTAAAGTATCATCGTCCCCGGTATCCATACCGTTAATGGGGTTCACCACGAAACCATCCTGGTCAAACTTGGCGACCGTCGCATTCATGTAAAGATTGTCGCTAATCGGGACATTGACCTTGCCGAGTACATCGAGCCGGTCATCGATGCCCACTCTTACGCGTACCTTGCCCTCAAATTCTTCATGGGGTTTCACGGTGTGGATAGCTATGGCGCCACCCGTGGTATTACGGCCGAACAGCGTACCCTGAGGGCCGCGCAGGACTTCAATACGGTCCACATCGATTATGTCCAGCACCGAACCGATGCTGCGGGCGAAATAGACGCCGTCCACGTAGATGCCTACACCCGGGTCAGCAGAAGGTATAAAGTCGCGTTGTCCGACACCGCGCAGAAACACGGCTGCACTATTGCCGCCACCACCATTGGTGTTGATATTGTCAAAAGACATGTTAGGCGTCAGCCCGGCAATTTCATCGACCCTCTGGACCCCGCGTGCTTCCAGGCTCTCGCCACTGAAGACGGATACCGCGATAGGCGTATTCTGCAAGCTCTCTTCACGCTTTCTGGCGGTAACGGTTATTTCTTCCATTAGTGCGCCAATACCACTTTCGCTGTCTTGAGCATAAACGGGTATGACCAATACACTGCCAAGACAAATACATAAACTTTGAATAAGTGCTTTATCCAATATACTCATTTAATTTACCCTCGATAATCATGAAATCAAAAACCTTCCCTATTTTTCATGAATCGCGCGATTCTTAATCTGGAGAAGGGAGACAACAGAAATACAAATGCGCAGTATAACAGTGAATTCCAGGGACACAATACTTAATTATCCTGCCGTTGTTTTGCTCCCCATACCATTCCGTAGGGTGGTGGCCGTAATACCACTTATGAAGTGAATTTGAATGTTGAAATTCCAAAATTAGAAGCAAGTTAAATACATGGTGCCGGATGACGGATTCGAACCGCCGACCATCCGCTTACAAGGCGGGCGCTCTACCAACTGAGCTAATCCGGCATTATGTTGTTGCGAGAAGCTACCCTCTGGATTCTGGCATTCGCCAGAATGACGCTAAGCCACGATGACGCTAAGCCAGAATGACGCTAAGCCAGAATGACGCTAAGCCAGAATGACGCTAAGCCAGAATGACGCTAAGCCAGAATGACGCTAAGCCAGAATGACGCTAAGCCAGAATGACGGTAGCCTGAAACGAATACATTATATACTCACTTCAGGATGCTTCCATTGGATATTTCAAGCCGAGTTGATCCCGTATTTTATCCATCATCAGCATGATGGCCAGGGTCTCATCCAGCGGCATGACCCTGCTTTCGGTTTTTCCTTCTCTTAAACAACGGTTGACTTCCATGGCTTCATATTGATAACCGTTGGAAGCAAAAGGTAATGCTATTTCGGTTTCTTCTGCATCAAATAAACTCAATGTAATTTTGCTGGGACAAAACATAGCCGGGTGGACATAAATTTTTCCTTTGCTGCCCAGAACGGTGATGTCCGGGGGGGATTTGGTTCGCATTGAAACGTGTAAACTGGCAATGGCGCCGCAGTCGTATTCCAGCAACATCGCGTCATGGTCGTCGATGCCGCTGCTGTTCAGCCTGCCTGCGGATTGGATTTTATCCGGATAACCCAGCAACCAGGAAGCGAGTGATACAGGGTAAATTCCACCATCAAGTAACACTCCGCCGCCTAATTCCTTTTTGAATAAATAATGATCCGGGTCAAATTCGGGGATAAATGCGCCGCCGGCAAACAGATATTGGATATCGCCGATTATTTTATCCTCAATCAGCTCTTTTAATTTAATTGCCGCGGGAACGAAACGGGTCCACATTGCTTCCATGAGAAAAAGCCGGCGTTCACGGGCGAAGTTGATGACTGCGGCAGCTTCGGCGGAACTGATGGTAAACGGTTTTTCACATAATACGGCTTTACCATGTTCCAGACACATCAGGCAATTTTCTTTATGCAGGGAATGGGGAGTAGCGATATAAACGACGTCAATATCAGGATCATTGACGAGACTTTCATAGGCATGAAAACTTTTCGGGACCGAATACCCGTCGGAAAATGCATCGGCATTTTCTTCAGACCTGGAACCTATTCCATACAGTTCGGAATCGTCAAGATTTTTTAAGGCAATAGCAAAACTCCCGGCTATACGCCCGGTCCCCATGATGCCCCATTTAATCTTGTCAGACATATTAGGTCGTATCCTCTGGTAAGTTATGCGAATTAAGGGTTACCGGTAACCGAAAAGCCGCCATCTACGAATAATATCTGGCCGGTAATAAATGAAGCTTCATCCGATGCCGGCTCCTGTTATGACGGCTGTTTGTTTCATTCAACGTTTACCAATGATTGGAAGACAGGGTAACATATACGCATTAACCGGTATAACGGAGGGAATAAGTGATGAAGCTGAACCATTATCTGTTCATATTAGTTGCGGTCCTGAGCCTGCCTGTGAGCCAGGCAGTTGCCGCTGACAACGTTGACCAACTCATGGCGATCGCCAATGGTGACCACCGCTCTGATGCCTACAAGTCGCGCAACCAGTACCGCAACCCGGCTCAGACCCTTGACTGGTTCGGTATCCGCAACGACCTGACGGTGGTCGAAATATCCCCGGGCGCAGGCGGTTGGTATTCTGAAATACTGGCGCCGTATTTAAGAGATAACGGGAAACTCTACGTGGGAAGCTACGACAGTGAATCCGAGATTGAATACTACCGCAATAGCTACAAAAAATATGCGGACAAATTGGCGTCTGCTTCGGAGATATACGGCAAAGTCAATATGTTTGAATTTGCGCCTCCGAACAAGCCGGTATTGCAACCGGAGGGGCAGGCGGACATGGTATTGACCTTTCGCAATATCCATAACTGGCTGAATAACGATACGGCGGACCAGGTTTTTGCTGCGATATACAAGGTGCTCAAACCGGGAGGCATTCTGGGCCTCGTCACGCACCGGGGTGAAGAGCATATGACAGGCAAGGCGGGGTCAAAAAAGGGATATGTCCCCGAGGCCGAAGTCATTCGCCTTGCGGAAAAAGCCGGATTTCAATTTGTCGATAAAACCGAAATCAATGCAAACCCCAAGGATACCAAGGACTATCCAAAAGGCGTCTGGACCTTACCGCCCACCTACAGAGAAGGCGATCAGGATCGTGAGAAATATGCCGCCATCGGAGAAAGCGACAGGATGACGATGAAGTTTGTGAAACCTGAATAAAGACTATCTGCAAGTCCGTCATACCGACGAAAATCGTCATACCGGCGAATGCCGGTATCCAGTAAACAAAATATCCTTATAAGGAATGGTTGCCTGACTGGATACCGGCATTCGCCGGTATGACGGCTGTTGGTGCCGGTATGACGGCTGTTGGCGCCGGTATGACGGCTGTTGGCGCCGGTATGACGACTGTTGGCGCCGGTATGACGGCTGTTGGCACCGGTATGACGGCTGTTGGCGCCGGTATGACGACTGTTGGCGCCGGTATGACGACTGTTGGCGCCGGTATGACGGCTGTTGGCACCGGTATGACGACTGTTGGCGCCGGTATGACGACTATTGGCGCCGGTATGACGGTTGTTGGCGCCGGTATGACGGTTGTTGGCGCCGGTATGACGGTTGTTGGCGCCGGTATGACGACTGTTGGCGCCGGTATGACGGCTGTTGGCACCGGTATGACGGCTTCTGATACGGACTAGTCGTCTATAACGACGCCCCAGGGGAATTTGCCGACTTCAATGGTCTTGATGACCTCATCTTTCCCGGTGTCGATCACGGAAACGGTACCGCTCACCCCGTTGGTGCTGAACACCCGGCTGCCGTCCTTGGTCATGGCCAGTCCCCAGACCCGCTTGCCTACCGGAATTGCCTTGATGAGTTCCATCGTATCCGCGTTCAGAACGATGACCTGGTTGGCCCTGCCGCCTGCCACGTAAAGCTTGGTCTCATCCTTATTCAGGATCACGTCTTTGGGCTTGGCCTTTTCGTCCGCAATTTTCTTCACCGCAATAATTTCATGGCTCGTCATGTCGACCTTTTTGACCTCGCCACTGATCTCGGAAGTGGCGAATGCCAGGCTGCCGTCATTAGTGAATACGGCAGCGCGCGGCCTGGCGCCGACCAGGATGTTGGCGACAATGGTGTGCTCGGGGACCTGTATGACGTGCAGCATGTTGGTTGATTCACTGGTGACTATCACGTACTTGCCATCGGGGGAAATAGCTACGCCCTCCGGCTCCAGGCCCACCTGGATCTCCGCTATCTGTTCACCCGTGACAGGATTAAAGACAGTTGCCTTTGCATCATCCTCGTTGGAGATATAGATATTTCCATTCGGATGCACCGCAAAGGTTTCCGGGTCGGACCCGGCCTTGAATTTCCGTAGTAGTTCCAGTGTCTTCAAGTCGATAACCGCGATGACGCTTTCTTCACTGACCGCGACATATAACTCAGTGCCATCGGGTGAAATGCCGATCCCCCTGGGCCGGTCGCCGACTTCGATGGTTTTTTCGATTTCCAGCGAGGCGCCGTCTATGACGGAGATATCGTTACTGCGCTCATTGGTGATGAAGATACGACCGCTGGCCGCGTAGGCAAGCTGAAAACAACCCAGGAACAATAAGATTGCGATAATAAATTGCTTCATTTTTTACTCCATATGGTTTTACAACGAATTATAACAGGAAGCCAGACCCAGGCTATCCACGTCGTCAGGCGCGACGACGCCTCTGACCGGCGCCTCGCCCAGCAGTTCTCCGGCAGTATTGGCAATAAGCAGTAGTTGGCGCAACTGCCCGGTGTCGCGGAAATCCATGTCAAGGCCTTTCTGGCCGTCAAACGATAATCCGGTCTTAAGATGGCTCAACAGCGCGACCGGGTCGGTTAATTCTTTCCTTGCCACCGAATCCGAGGTCATCTTGACCGCGGCCCAACCGGCCCAGGCATACTGGTCCATGGCTTCGGAAAACTTTTTCTTGTAGCGTTTATTCAGGTCCCGTGCGGCGAATTTCACAAAATCAGGGTGCCAGCCGGAAACGCTTATCTCGTCACCCGGCGATTTTTGCAACCACTGGGTTTCGGCGTCCGCCAGCATTTTCCTGCTGGGTATAACATGAAGAAGATTTGCACTGCATTCTTCCCTGAGCCCGTCGTCGTGTACGGCCACGTTCAGGATTGCGTGATCCGTGAAGCGCCGGGCAGCCTGTTGCAGGTCGTCTGCATTCGTGGAGACGATAACGACGATAAACCCGGCCGGGTCGATTGCGTTCATATCCTCACTGCTGGACCTATGCAGGGAATAGCTCTGGCCCAGGAACCCGCCTTGCAGGTTCGCCTCATGGATCCCCTGTTCAGCGCCTTTGTATGCGCTGTTATTGTCAGGACCTATGAAAGCAATCCTGATTTCTGTTGCTCCCGCGCCGCTCCAGGCAAGACAGAGAATGATAAAAAGAACGCTTTTCATAAATAATTTTCCTGTCATTGGAAATTGGACTTACAAAGAATAAAATAGTTCTGTTTCCGGCGCATGCGCGGTTGCAGATTCCCCGCTACAGGATATTGTCATCATCAATCTGTTCCTGTATCCTTTAACGAGTGGTTTATACCAGTGGCTAATGGACTATACCACTAAGGGTGAAGCCGGATAAACCTATTATAAGAAAAATCGGTAGTGGTGAGTTTGGGACACTTTCCCGATTTTGCATAAGAATTTTCCAGTCTTTCTCATTGTAGAAATGCTGGTATTAGATTTTTTATTTCTATTCCTACTATTTAACTAAAGGAGGATGTGATGCTGAGATCACTCCAGATTGAACCGGAAAAGTGTACCGGTTGCCTGCAATGTGAGCTGGCCTGTTCTTATCAAGCGGAAGGTGTATTCAACCCCTCCAAATCCCGCATCAAGGTGTTTACCTTCCATGAGCAAGGCCGGTTTGTCCCCTATACCTGCACCCAGTGCAGCGAGGCCTGGTGCATGCACGCCTGTCCCGTCGAAGCCATCGTGCTGAACGAGGAAACCGGATCCAAGGACGTGCTGGCTGACGTCTGCGTCGGCTGCAAGGTATGCACCATTGCCTGTCCGTTCGGGACAGTCAACTACAACCAGGATACCAGGGTTGTCTATAAATGTGATTTGTGCGGCGGCGACCCCGAATGTGCAAAAGCCTGTCCGACGGCCGCCATTACGTACGTCGATGCTGATCATACCGGGCTTGACCGGATGCGCGCCCACGCCGCGGCAGGCGCCGGCGCTAACTGATACGGGAGGAAGTTAAAAATGGCTTGGACAAACAATGTATTACGAATAAATCTCACTGATGGTTCCAGCACCAATGAACCGTTGAATATGGAATGGGCCCGGCTCTACCTGGGCCAGCGCGGACTTGCCACCAAGTACCTGGCAGAAGAGATCGACCCCATGTGCGATGCCCTGTCGCCCGAAAACAAGCTGATCATGACGACCGGTCCCCTGACCGGCACCATGGCATCCACCGCCGGCCGCTATTCCGTTGTCACCAAGAGCCCGCTGACCGGCGCAGTAGCCTGTTCAAATTCCGGCGGGTTCATCGGTTCAGAGTTGAAATCCGCCGGCTACGATATGGTTATATTTGAAGGCAAAGCACCGACGCCCGTTTACCTGTATATCGAAAATGACAAGGTGGAGATAGTCTCCGCGGACGAGATCTGGGGCAAGTCGGTGTGGGCGGCAGATGAGTGGCTGCACAAAAAATACCAGGATCCGTTGTTGCGTATTGCCGCCGTCGGCCGCAGCGCAGAGAATGGCTGCCTGTACTCGGCGATCGTGAACGATTTGCATCGCGCTGCGGGTCGCTCCGGCGTCGGTACGGTCATGGCGTCCAAGAACCTCAAGGCGGTCGCGGTCAGGGGCACCAAGGGCGTAGGCAACATCAAGGACCCGGCCGCATTCATGCAGGCGGTAAATGCCGGCAAGAAAGTCCTGGCTGATAACGCGGTAACCGGACAGGGACTTCCGACCTACGGCACCAACGTATTGATGAACGTGATCAACGAAGTCGGCGCCATGCCTACCCATAATATGCGTGAAGTCCATTTCGCCGGCGCCAGCAAGATTTCCGGCGAGGCCATGCACGAACCGCGGGAAAGTGACGGTAAACCCAACCTGGTCACCAACGCCGCGTGCCAGGGCTGCACTATCGCCTGTGGACGCATATCCACCATCGATCAAGGCCACTTCACTGTTGAAAACAAACCGCAATACTGGGGTTCATCAGGCGGGTTGGAATACGAGGCGGCCTGGGCGCTGGGCTCGGATACCGGCATTGACGACATTGATGCCCTGACCTATGCGAATTTCCTCTGTAACGAGGACGGGATTGATCCGATCTCCTTTGGCTCCACCCTTGCCGCCGCCATGGAAATGTATGAGATGGGGGTGATAACCAAAGAGCACACAGGCGGCGTCGAGTTGAAATTCGGTTCGGCGCAAGCGCTGTCCTGGGCAACCGAAGTTACCTGCAAGGGAGAAGGTTTCGGTCGGGAACTGGGCATGGGTTCCAAGCGCCTGTGTGAAAAATACGGTCATCCTGATTTGTCGATGACGGTGAAAGGCCAGGAATTCCCGGCCTACGACCCCCGCGGCATCCAGGGCATGGGGCTGACTTACGCCACGTCCAACCGCGGCGCCTGTCATTTGCGCAGTTACACCGTATCATCCGAGGTGATGGGCGTGCCGGTAAAAACCGACCCGCTGTCGACGGAGGGCAAACCGGAACTGGTCAAGGCCTTCCAGGACGCCACCGCCATTGTAGATTCGGCCGGCCTGTGCGTCTTCACCACATTTGCCTGGACCCTGGAAGATATTGCTCCCCAGGTGGCTGCGGCTTGTGAGGGTGACTGGACCGCTGAGACTATGCTGGAAGCGGGTGAGCGTATCTGGAACCTGGAACGTGAATTCAACCTCGCGGCCGGACTGACCGCGGCAGACGATACGCTGCCGAAACGTATGCTCACTGAACCGGCTAAGACCGGACCGGCCAAGGGGATGGTCAACAACCTGCACGAGATGCTGCCGAAATACTATGAGGTTCGCGGCTGGGATAAGCAGGGCGTACCGACCGACGATACCCGACAGCGCCTGAGCCTGGGCTGACTGAGTGCCCCGTCATGTCGGCGATAGTCTGTCACTCCGGCGTAAGCTCGGGGACGCCGGGGACGGACTTAAGTCCGTCCCCTGGACAGGCCCGTCATTCCGGCAAAAGCTCGTCATTCCTGCGAAAGCAGGAATCCAGTGAAACAACCATGACGAAGTCATTCCTTATAAAAAGAGACTAAACATGCAACACGTCATTATCGGGGCCGGGCCTGCCGGCGTCATCGCAGCGGAGACACTCAGAAAAAACGATGCCTCCTGTTCGATAAAACTCATAGGCGACGAAACAGAGCCGCCGTATTCCCGCATGGCATTGCCGTACTACCTCATTAATAATATTGATGAAGACGGCACTTACCTGCGCAAGTCTGCAACGCATTATGCGGACAGTAATATTGATATGGTCCAGGGCCGGGTAGAGTCGGTGAACCCCGGCGCCCACACCCTGGGACTGGAAGACGGGACTACGGTCAACTTCGATAAGTTATTGATTGCCACAGGTTCTCATCCTATCCGTCCCCCCATCCCTGGACTGGATTTGCCCGGTGTTCTTTCCTGCTGGACCCTGGAGGACGGCAGAAATATCGCGCAGAATGCCGTTGAGGGATCCGACGTTATCCTGATGGGAGCGGGCTTCATCGGTTGCATTATCCTGGAGGCGCTGGCAGAGCGCGGAGTAAACCTGACGGTGGTCGAAATGGAAGACCGCATGGTCCCGCGTATGATGAACCAGACCGCCGGGAACCTGATAAAACAATGGTGTCTGGCCAAGGGCATCAACGTGTTGACCTCGACCCGGGTTGAAGCAATTGAGCGAGAAGGCGCCGGAAGGTTGTCGGTACGGCTTGACAACGGTGATACGCTGGACGCCGACGTGGTGATTTCCGCCACCGGTGTGCGGGCCAATATTCAGTTTCTGGAAGGCAGCGGGATTGAGACAGGCTTCGGCGTGCTGGTGAATGATCGCCTGCAAAGCAGCCACCCCGATGTGTATGCTGCCGGCGACGTGTGCCAGGGCAAGGATTTTTCCACTTCGGAGTACAGCGTACAGGCGATCCAGCCCACGGCCGCGGACCACGGCAGGATAGCCGCAATGAACATGTCCGGCCGGGATACCCGCCACCAGGGCAGTGTCAATATGAACGTGCTGGATACCATGGGACTGGTTTCCACCTCTTATGGTCTATGGATGGGTGTTGACGGCGGCGAATCCGTTGAACTGGTGGATGCGGAAAGATACCGCTATATCAGCCTGCAGTTTCAGAATGACATCCTGGTAGGCGCCCAGGCGTTGGGACTGACTAATCACGTCGGCGTTTTGCGCGGCCTGATACAGACAAAGCTGAAGCTGGGCAAGTGGAAGGAACACCTGCTGAGCGACCCCACCAGGATTATGGAAGCCTACCTCGGCGCAACCCAGTCAATCGGCCACAACGCCGCACTGCTTTGAGTAGTTCAGCCGGCTGTACCATCTTCGCCGCGCACGGCCCTGCCGTTATACCGGCGCATATCCCCGCGCAACTATTCCGGCACAAGCCCCAACGCCGTCCTTCCGGCGTAAGCCCCAACGCCGTCATTCCGGCGCAGGCCGGAATCCAGTCAAATAACCCGTCGCGCAGCGACACCTCATCATGAAGCTGATACTCAAACTCTACGCCGGTTTAACGGACTACCTTCCCCCTGATGCCAAGGATAATAAACTCATCATAGAGATAGCCGAACACAATACCGCTTATGAAGTCATCGACAGGTACAAGGTGCCGAGAGAAATGGCTCACCTGGTGCTGTTGAACGGTGTATATATCAAACCTGAGGACCGCAACAAGTCCGTATTCAATGACGGAGACACCCTGGCAATATGGCCGCCGGTAGCGGGTGGGTGAGCCGGATAAAACATGATAAAAGGGGACAGATTTAAATCTGTCCCCTTCTGGCAGTCCCCCATCTGGCGCATCTATCAACCTGAACGATATAGTCGTGAATACTGCTCCACCACTTGATAACTGCCTGATCCGGGAAATGAGCATTACCCACAAGGAATTTTTCCGCCTGCTGCCCAGGGCAGTTAATAATGCCGCCGTTTCCCGGCAGGAAAACCAGGTCAATATCACCACTTGTACCGGCCTGGTGAAAATTACCCTGGCTCCCGAGGCCATCAGAAAACTCGCCATCCTGGAATTTCCCGTGACTGAAGTCACCATCGAGTTCAGCGGTTTCAGCGCGTCCGAACGCGCGGCTTTCCTCTCCCGCTTCGACCTGGCATACCAGAAAGGGGGAGGGTGAATTCGAGTTATGTCGCGTTTGAACTGCGAAGACCGAACAAGGGTCAGCATACCAGAGTCAGGCTTATTCCATGTTGAAAAACACTCTATCTGGCAAACCTTCCGTAATCCGGCTTTTAGCCGTAACTTAAAGCCGCCGCCTCAGGCAGTAGAGTGTTCAGTCGTAGATGCGTAGTTCTGTTTTGCTGGACTTAACTCGTTCAATGTAAACTTCTTGATCTTCTTGCGATTCTGTTTCAACGACTGGAACCAATGTTACGGTTTCAAGCCCATCTGGACTTTCATCAAGAATATGTTTAAGTGTATGCGTAATAGTCACGATCTTTTTTTGCGGCGTGAGAGGATGTACAGGACGTAAATCATTCGTTGCCTTGGGGTCAGTTGGAACCGCGCAGTGACCTGTTTCCCCGAAACAACCACCGTGACCAAAAATAATGTAGCGTCCCGCATACCCTTCTTCTGCCGAACGCGGCGTTGATTTATTTGCACTTTGGTTATTTAAGTAAACCCGGACTTCATAAGACAAACCGCTATGATCAACATTCGTGAAAATGAGATCAGCTCGACGAAACTGATTTTTTTCGTTATCACTCGGTCGAAAAAGCAACTCGTTGCATGTTCCCTCAACACTATTTTTTTCTTGCATCTGATTTTGAGAAAGCGCCATCTGATAATCCTCCTACATTATTATCTGCACAGCATATTCATAGCCTAGAGACTCGATATTGAGAGTTTGGGCGACTGTTATCGGGAAAGGCGTCAAAACCGTTCCCAACAACTCGATTGGCGGATCAAGTCCTGGGTGGCGTAATTGCCATAAGTACCATAATCGGTCAATCATGGAATGATGGGACCAAAATATGGGGTCATACGCCGCCGTCGGCACTTGCGACATTGCACCACCTACCCAAAGATGCACAGCGTTATGCACGTTCTCCAAGCGAAGTGAAAAGTCTTCAAATGTTGGCGCATCCAAAATATCCTCAATTGTTTTTCGGCGTGGAAGCTCGCCTGGAATATCTGGTTTTCGTTGTGTGCGTCCGTTTTTGGTAAGAGTGTCCGGAACAACTTGAATCACTCACTGTATCTCTTGGCGTGACCAGTTGACCGTTGTCGCAAAAAGAGGGTTTGTGTTTCCTTCTTCTCGAGACGTTGAATAAATAGCTGGAAGTCCCTTTTGATGAGAAGTTGCAGATGTCCAATCCCACCACGGCACGCTGACATTTGGTTCCAAATCTTGTAACGCCAACTCAAAAAAATAAAGATATGCCCGATGCCAAGGCAAAAATTAGGAGTGAACCATGCTCACATTGAATAGGAAGCGGTAATCCATGCACACCAGCAAAGTAATTATATCCGCGATCATCTTGGAGACTCTGAGCGCGTGAATAGACACTTCGCAATACACCCACCTCAGCAATAGAGAGGCTATCTATATTAGTTCTAGCAGCCAAATAAGTTTCCTTCAAGAGATCAATTTCGAGTACAATACAGTCCTATAAAACTCATTGGGAATTATATACAAAAGTCCTCAAGAATCAAACTTTCTATGTTGCTGATTTGCCAACTTTCTCTTGCCAAACCGTAAAATATACCAGTTCACTCGCTTCTTCGGGTCTTACACTTATTATCTGAATTTACACCCTAAAAGAAACTCCGAATCGCATGTATACACTATTCTGTTTTGAGCTAACAACTGGTATAAAAAAGGTTCAACGAGGCCAAATTAGTATTGAAGTACCAGGATATAAACCTATGACACCTGAATTAATTGCTATTTTTACTTTTGGTATTGGCTTGTCAGGTTTGATGTGGCGTCAGGGTCAAAGGCATGACCAGCGCATAGACGGGTTGGAAGAACTGATTGGGGAACGGTTCCGGTCTTCTGAAAATTTTTGTAGATAGCCGATTCCTTCCGGACTCGTTTGAGTCGGATCATGACTTGCGTGCTTTCGCCAGTTTTTGCTGGATGGTTTTCAGAAGGTCAAGATGTTCCTCGGACATCAACATGTTGGAGCGCAAGATTTGCGGGGCCGTTGACAACTCTTCTACCAGTTTATCCAGCTCTCTTTTCTGCTGTTCCGTGAGGTTTTTAGTATCACGAAGTTTTTCATAGTGAGCCTTCCTCTTTTCCTGTACGAGGGATTCGTCTGTTTTCAGGCCAAAAACATCAAACATCACTAATTGGTGCAGTAACAGATACTTTGGATTGCCAGTATATTGGTACAGTTCGAGCGACTTACCCCGCTTCTGTATGTAGTGAAGTTCATTTCTGTTGGCTTGTTGTGCTGTAAAAGGAGAGTGGGTGGTTGCTACAACCTGAAAATTAGGCAGTTTACGACACAGGAAATCCAGCAACTCTCGTTGCCAGGCGGGATGCAGGTGAAGATCTACTTCATCAATCAGTAGTAAACCGCGTGCTCTCAATGGAGCTCTGTAGTTCCCAAAGACTTCGGTAATCCGACACACCAGATCTCCGACCCAGCTGGCTACACTCTGGTATCCATCACTCAACTGGCTCATCGGAACATCGCCCTGCGGCGTCTTGAACATCAAGCTTCCCTCGTCCTTGTCAATCCTTGAAAACGTTACACCTCGCAAAAATTCGGACGTCACCTTTTTAATCGCACACATTGCATCCTGGTTTCCCTTATAGTCCATATCCATTGCCCACGATTCGATTGGAATGAGTGTCTCATCCGGATTAAACAGTGTGGCTACATCAAGGGCGCGTGGATGTCTATAGCCACCCCCCTTGTCGCGACGCCCTCGTCTGACGTTCAATCTGCGAGACGCTCCATACGCCAGTACAAAATAATTGCGATTCGTGTATTCCGGTGCTTCGTCCAATTCTGTCAGGGATTTCCTGGCGCGATCCAACACCCTGCTGACGCTATCTTTTTCTTCTATCCGCAGAAACATCTGTCTATCCTCACCTCCTGCTGTCTGGAGATCCGCGTCTATCTGACAGGATTCCTCGCCGACCTGAATCCAGCTCATGGGCTCACCCAATAATTCTGCCAGAGCATCCCGTCCCGCAGCCACCAAAGCAATGGCCTTATATCGCTTGCCAAAACTGAGAAAACAAATTAAAACAGATAATAATATGATTATTTTCTGTTTTTGGAGGTAAAGCGATGTTTCAAAGCTCAGATATACATACGGTGACTGAATTCAGTCGTAAACCCGCTGAACATATAAAACGATTAGCGGAAAGTAAGCGTCCGGAGATTTTGACCGTAGACGGCAAGGCCGCTCTTGTCATCCAGGATGCGGAAACCTACGAAAAAATGGCTGAGTTAGCCAACTATGCGGAAAGCATTCAAAATATCCGTCAGGCATTGTCAGAACAGGGTAAGCCATTAGATGAGTTCACCAAAGAGTTTGAAACCAAACACGGTATTACCCGTTGAAACAATACCGTATCAGGATCAAACCGACGGCTGCAAACGACCTGGATACTCGTTATCGGCAGATAGCCGAGGATTCTCCGCAAAATGCTCTGAATTGGTATCTCCAAACCATTGAAGCGATAGAGAAGCTGGAAATATTGGCGGAGCGCTGCCCAATAGCCCCGGAAGACACTGACATACAGCAGGGAATACGCCACTTGATAATCGGCGATTACCGTGCTTTGTATCGTATCAGCGACGATGTTGTCGAAGTACTCCATGTCCGTCATGGCCGAATGGACAGAAAGCTATGAAAGAAATTCTGTAACCGCATAGGCATGCTATTCTGCTTTGGGCTGACACCAGGGCAAGATCATACTTTTTGTCATAAGGATATAGTTTTTTAGTCCAATAAGTTATGAACAAGCGGTGAACTCATGAATTTTGTGGGGATCATAGCAGTATTACCCCCAACATGAGGAGAAAACCATGAGTTTACTGGCATGTGGCCACGATTGACGACCCGCGTCGTGATATCAATGTGAAACAGGCGTTGTTGGACAGTCTGTTTTTGACAGTGAGTGCGGTACTGTCGGAGGCGTAAGCCCCAACGCCGTCATTCCGGCGCATATCCCCGCACAACTATTCCGGCACAGGCCCCAGCCGTCTCACGCCGTCATTCCGGCGCAGGCCGGAATCCAGTCAAATAACCCGTCGCGCAGCGACACCTCATCATGAAGCTGATACTCAAACTCTACGCCGGTTTAACGGACTACCTTCCCCCTGATGCCAAGGATAATAAACTCATCATAGAGATAGCCGAACACAATACCGCTTATGAAGTCATCGACAGGTACAAGGTGCCGAGGGAAATGGCTCACCTGGTGCTGTTGAACGGTGTATATATCAAACCTGAGGACCGCAACAAGTCCGTATTCAATGACGGAGACACCCTGGCAATATGGCCGCCGGTAGCGGGTGGGTGAGCTGGATAAAACATGATAAAAGGGGACAGATTTAAATCTGTCCCCTTCTGGCAGTCCCCCATCTGGCGCATCTATCAACCTGAACGATATAGTCGTGAATACTGCTCCACCACTTGATAACTGCCTGATCCGGGAAATGAGCATTACCCACAAGGAATTTTTCCGCCTGCTGCCCAGGGCAGTTAATAATGCCGCCGTTTCCCGGCAGGAAAACCAGGTCAATATCACCACTTGTACCGGCTTGGTGAAAATTACCCTGGCTCCCGAGGCCATCAGAAAACTCGCCATCCTGGAATTTCCCGTGACTGAAGTCACCATCGAGTTCAGCGGTTTCAGCGCGTCCGAACGAGCATCTTTCCTCTCCCGCTTCGACCTGGCATACCAGAAAGGGGGAGGGTGAGCCTGAATATGGTTTTAACACGGGATAAATACGTTATATACTTGTGCTCTATATACAGAGAATGAATTCATGGCGGCGGAATTTATCGCTATTTTCACCACCAGTATTAGCTTGACAGGAATGATGTTGCATAAAAGAAACAACTTTATGATAAATAATAGAAAAAAATGTAAAAAAGTGTTGTATTATTGCCTTTAATATGTTGCAATTTCTTCAATCATGCAATATCCTTATACCAATAGGTTGATCTTGGGAACCGGGACAAAGAATTTTAATAATTGAAATCGAAGTATCTTTTAGTTTATTACCTTTCCTGAGGAGGAGAATAATGAAAACATATACAGCCAAACTTGCAACTGCACTGAGTACTCTGGCGCTGGTAGCTGCTTTCAGCATGCCGACCAATGCGGCAGTAGTCCTGGGCGGGTCAGACGGTTGGGAAGTCAGCTACGGCGGCTTTATCAACCTGTTCTATACCCAGACCGATTTTGAATTCGCCGATGGTTCTAGTGAAGACAGCGCCCACCTGCAAGAGGGTCTGTTGCCTTCCTTCCACACTATGACGGTCAAGACCCCCGAGGTTAACGGCTTGACGGGTACCGGCCAGATAACCTTTGCGGTGGACTCTTCCAGCGAGAAGGCCAGTCGCTTGAACAAATCCGGCGTGTTGGGGACGGGTTCGAACATCGATATGCGTGAAGTCTTCTTCAATGTCTCCGGTGATTTCGGCACCATCAGCGTGGGTCGTACCCTCGCATTGTTTCAACGCCAAGCCATTTTACAGGACATTACCCTGTTCGGTATGGGTGTGCAGTTAGGTCCTGATGGCGGCGGCACCGGTCTGGGTCGTATCGGCTTTGGTTACGTCTATCCCGATTTCCGTACCCGGTTTGCCTATACGACTCCGGATATGAACGGTTTTCAACTTTCGGTAGGTATCTTTGACCCGCAGGAGCCGGGTGGAGGCGTTGGCACTGAAACGTCAGAAACCGATACTCCTCAGTTTCAAGCGGAAGCCACTTTCAACTCCGCTTTCGAGGGCGGTAGCTTCAGCGGTTGGGCCGGTTTCCTCTGGCAGGAACAGGAAATTACCGCTTCTGGCGCAGATGGCACGGGTGGCACGGGTGACATAGAATCCGTAGGCTGGAATGTTGGCGCAACAGTCAGTGCAAGCGGTTTTAGTATGACTGGCAGCTATTACGATGGCGAAGCATTAGGGCCATTACTGTTCAACAGAGGTGGCGGTTTAGGTTTCGGATGTGATGCTAATAGTTGTAATGAAGCCGACAATGACGGTTTCTATGTCCAGGCCAGTTATACCTTCAACGGCACTACCAAAATAGGTGGCGGCTACGGTGAGTCAACACAGGACGGCGGCGATGCTGCACATATCGCCGACGTTAATAGTGAACTCTGGACTGTCGGTGTCTACCATGATGTCAACTCCTGGCTGAAGGTCATTGCCGAGTATGGTAATTATGAAAGCACCTTGCTGGATTATGAAGACGTAGACATCTTCTCCATCGGCGGATTCCTGCTCTGGTAAGTCTCTATTAAGCAAAAGAGGGTCCTGGACCCGACGAAAAGGCGCACAGTGTGCGCCTTTTTGTTTTGGGTTCTGGATTATTGGGGGCAGGTGGGCAGGGGGTCGGTTCAGAAATCCGGGCAGGGGGTCGGACCTTCATAACTGTTTGTTTTAGCTGAATATATACACTATTTATGTCGATTATTTCCCCTTAAAATACCCGTTTTTCCCTCAAAATGAGGGTGGTAAGTCACTAACCCGGATTTCTCACCACAGGAAGTGTTTTCCAAAAGGATTTCTATCTGCTAGCTGGTTGCAGGGGGTAGGGACTGTTGTGGCAGTACTGCGATCTTCGATGGCGAATGCGGCTTTATCCCTGGGTTTCACACCTGACATCTGTCGTACTTCTTTGCAAGGGCACTGGTCAAATCAGTCAAAAATATCGGACGGAAGCTGAAAGATACGGATCAAATCTTTCTGTATTCCCGGGGCTATCTTTGTCTTGTCACCGTGGTACGGGAGGGGATAATGATACTTGTCGCCCTCCACTTCCGGGTGGAAAACCATGCGATGGTTGCCTTTCCCGCGGCGGCTATGAATCTCGAAGCGACTATCGTGTTTTCGTAATCTGGCAACGACATCCCTGTATTCCCGCCACACCATTGTTGATAAATCAAGCTGTCACAAGTGTGAACCGTTCTTCCGTGGGATCGGGTAAGAAGATGTTCCCTACCCGGTAGTCTGGGAACTCCGATTGCTTACGGTTCAGGAGTTTGTGCTTCAATGCCTTGCGCTTCATCTCCGCATACAGATTGAAGTAGTGAGGCTCGGCAGGGATGAATACCTGCTCGACGCTATTATGCTGCAAGGCGAACGAAATCTGGGCTTCGATCGCCAGGTAGAGCTCATCGAGTGCTTCGTCGAACGTCACGCCGTAGCCGCGCAGACTCATCTCCAACGCAATTGCGCACCAGGCATCATCTTCACGAATGCCCAATATGTTGATGGCCTGGTTCAACGGGTTACTCATTGCGTCAACTCCTTATAAGTCAGGCAGTAATCATGTACTGTCTATGTAATTATGTATTATTTCAGGGCATAGTCAAGTGAAGTATCCAGGAGCAGATAATATGAGCAGATAATATGATTGATAATATTTTATCAATTAACTAGAATATAACGTTATGATTGATAACATAGTATCAAAATATCAGTCGACCAGTGAAATTCAGCGTTCATTGTCGACATCATTCAGGACAGCGCGGAAATTCAGAAAGCACAGTCGCAGAGAGGCAAGCATCAGGAGTGGTGTGCCGGCGGCGACAATTCGACGTTTCGAGGATACCGGTGAGATATCATTGAGACAATTACTGATGCTGTGCGATATCTACGGCAGTCATTTGACTGCCATCTCATTGTTTCCGAAACCCGCGCCACAAAGCATGAATGAACTGATTGCGATGAGTGATACGCAATGAAACTGCTGAATGTCCTTTATCATGGTTTTGGAAGAGACAAGCCAGTCATGATGGGGCGTCTGGCCTGGCATGACCAGCACGCGTGGTTTGAGTTTTCTGCAGAATTTCTGCAACATGACACCAATCCGTCTCCATTTTCCCTCGACTTGACAACAAAATTACAGAAGGCGCCACTGGCACCCTTCAACGGATTACATGGATTGTTCAGCGATTCCCTGCCGGATGGCTGGGGGATCTATCTCATGGACAAGGTGATCAGACAAACCGGACGAGACCCTGCCATGGTCACCCCTCTTGACAGGTTAGCCCATGTGGGCAGACGGGCTATGGGGGCAATTTCGTATGAACCGGATGAGATGGAAAACGCAGAACGACACATGGGCATGAAGTTGGATATTGATATAGTCGGTAATGAGGCGACCCGTCTGTATCAGGGTGGACTCTCGGAAGTGCTGGAGCATCATGCAGTTAATGGCACGCCATCTGCCGGCGCCAGACCAAAAATCCTCATTGGTTTAAGTGGTGATACGGCTATTGAGGGCGCCGGCGATCTCCCGTCCGGATATTCCCATTGGCTGGCCAAGTTCCCAACTGGCCAGACGCCCGACAAAAAATCGGAAGGAACCATAGAGTATATCTATGCGCTCATGGCTCGCCATGCCGGTATCAGTATGACTGAAACAAGGCTTTCACAGGCGCGGGACGGCAATGCTTATTTCGTGACGCGTCGATTTGACAGAACTTCGGGCAACCATCGCCATCATGTGCATAGTGTGGCCGGTATGTTAAACATGAATTTCAGGATCGCCAACTTTGAATACAAGGAACTCATCAAACTTTGTGGCATGCTCACACATTCTCATTCGGAGAAGGTAGAACTGTTCCGGCGCATGATCTTCAACATTGTCATTGGCAACCGGGATGATCATACAAAGAATTTCGCCTTCATGATGACAGACAAAAACGAATGGGTCAATACGCCAGCATATGATGTCACCTGGAATCAGGGGATGATGGGTGAACATACCATGAGCATTAACGGGAAGGGTAAAGATATCTGCCTTGATGATATTATCAATATCGCCAAGAGTACGTCCATATCCAAACAGGATGTGAGCAGTGTGGTTGAAAGTGTCATGGAAGCGGTTTCCGGCTGGAATAACCTGGCACTTCAGTATAATGTACCGTCTGAACAATCCCAAGACATACATCAACACATGTCACGTCAGCAGCGCGCACTCTCAGCCGTCACTGTTTCCATCACACCAGCAGATAAAGATATTCCGCACACGGAAAACACATCAGACAAAGATGACGTTCCGGGGTCATCAATAAAGCCATAAGTGTAATATATAATAATAAGCTTCGTAATTATCCCAATATACCTGGCTTATGTACCCTTGTACACATGGTTAGGGACGCATTACCACTACACCCGCAAGCATCTTCCGCTGTTCGTGGCTGAGTCCTGCTGGAAATACAACAACCGCAAAAACCCGCAAGGCTTCGACACGTTCATTGGCGCGTGCTTCACGTGAACCGGCTGTTCTACGGAGACTGCCTCGGTGGGCAGGGGGTCGGACCTTCATAACTGTTTGTTTCAGCTGAATATATACACCATTTATGCTGGTTATTTCCCCTTAAAATGCCCGTTTTTCCCTCAAAATGAGGGTGGTAAGTCACTAACCCGGATTTCTCACTACTAACACCGAAGGCGTACCGCTCGATCTCAGCGATATTAGCGGCGGCAGCGTAGTCCTTATCGGCCTATCCGAAATCCCTGATAACGACAGTTTTATGGTCTAATATACTTTGACATGAACAACTCGCCAAAACAAAACAACAAACCGGAAGAAGCTATCTGGAAGCCGATCACAGGGCTACCCGACAGTGCCAAGACCTGGGCTGTACCTGGATACTCAGACCTGGTTGCTGAATGGCATCGACTGATTAAAAAAATAACCGACAAAAAACACGATAGAGCAATCCTCAATACCTGGCTGGACGAACGTCGCCGAGCATTTGCCATTGAGACCGGTCAGATCGAGGGGCTATATACTCTAAAACGTGGCGTAATCGAGCAGTTGATTACCGAGGGATTGGATGGCGTTATCCCTGCACACACCCTGGAAGGCGTGGACAACGATACAATCAAAGGACTACTCCATGACCAGGAAACTGCACTGGAAACCATGTTCGGCGAGATCAAGGACAGCAGACATTTAAGCCATTTCACCATAAAATCCTGGCACCAGTTACTGACCCGCCACCAGAAAACCGTGACCGGATTACGTCCCCATGGTGACCGCTTGGTAAAAGTACAGATTGAGTTCAAACGCAGGGGCCAATATAAACTCCACCCGAACAATCCACGTCGCTCGGACGGTATAGTATATGAATACTGTCCCCCGGAACACATTCAAACAGAGATGGATCGTCTTTTTACACTCTATAGTGACATCCGCCGGCAAGAAATACCTACGGAGGTTGAAGCCGCCTGGCTACACTACCGATTCGCACGCACTCATCCATTCCAGGATGGAAACGGACGAGTTTCACGACTGCTCATGGCCTATGTCTACCTGCGTAAAGGTGAAGTCCCCCCTATCATCACCGCCGAGGGAAAAGAAGCATATATAGATGCGCTTGAAAGTGCAGACAGGGACGATCTAAAAGTATTCAGCGACCACCTCGGCGGCCTCGCTTCAGTACAAACAAGAAACGCAATACAAATTGCCAAAAAAGTGCTGACCGGCAATCACAGACGCACCCATAGCAACGGCGGCGTAACCAACAACGGAGTCTATTACCCCCCTGAAACAGAGAATAACAAAATAGATTGGGAACGTGGCAATTAATCCCTTGAAAAAGTCGGAGATCAAAGAATGGTAAGAAGCCGACGACAAGTATAAACCATTCTCATCTGTCACCGACCCCTTTTCTTCCAAATTTTGTGCTATAATTTTTTATAGTGGTCAGGTCATCAACGTGGGCGCCTGAATGGTAAACCGCATGTGGTGACCGGGCCAGTACATTTTTGTTTCTGGCAACAGAATATGGGTTGAAACAGGCAAAGTTTCCGTCGCGTGGTAAATTTTAATAGGCAAACCATACAATTTATAACACTGGTCTTTACCATCATTGGTTCGGTTGGTTGGTCTCATAGCAGTTTATCGGATCGGATCACAGCCGTAGAAGCTCAGTTATCGGATCGGATCACAGCCGTAGAAGATCGGTTATTGGATCGGATTACTGTCATAGAAACCCGGTTGGGTGACATTGATAAACGGCTGGTTGTCGTGGAGACCAGCTTGAAAGCAAGCAATTTGTATATCGCCAGTACGCTTGCTCAGACTCGTAACCTGAAACAGATGTATGAAGATGCCCGGGAGTCGGGATTGCCGGATATGTTTCATAATCCCCCCGAGGCCGAGGTCAAACCGGATTCCTGATACAGCCAATTTGCGATAATTGGTTTGGATTCCGGAATTACAATCTATACAAAGAGGCCACACTGTACGCCTTTTTCTTACAATATATTCACAAGAGATGATCTAATGGAAATAATTAATCTGCAGCCAAGAGCTAACAAAGCAAAACCGTATCAGGTCAAACAAGTAAGAGAAATAATAGTTAAGTACAGGTTAGAGGATTCCGATGCCGGTTAAGTATGAATTGATTATTTATTGGAGCGATAAAGACGAGGCTTTTATTGTAGAAGTCCCTGAATTACCTGGCTGTATGGCCGATGGCAAAACATACAAGGAAGCAGTTGCAAACGCTGAAATAGTAATCGAAGAGTGGATCGAAACTGCACATGAACTGGGACGTAGCGTGCCGGAACCAAAAGGGCGGTTAATGTATGCCTGATAGAGAATGGTTTTGGGGATGCATCACCTTTAGACATTATTAATTCCCTCTGATATGAACTTCTTAAAGCAAACTAAAATTGTCACAGGTTTATTATGCATTCTTCTGTTTGCTGGTGTATCCCATGCTGATGAAGTCCTGTGGAAATCCGGTTCCAACCTGTATATCAAGCTGGCGGAGCAGGATGAGTCAAAAAAGGAAGCCACGCCGCCGAACCAGCATCCGGTACAATTGAATTCCAGTCAGGTTACCAGTGCGCTTGAAGGGATCGAAGCCTGGAGTGGTGGCCGCTTCTTCAAGAAAAAGAAGCTCAATAAACTGTTTTCCCTGCAACAGTCCCGCCTGCTGGGGCAATATATCAGCGCTGGTTTATCCAAGGCCAGGCCCGACCAGGACATTGTATTTGTGCTGGCCCGTTCGGAAAAGAAGTACGTCGTTATCCAGAATAGAGGTTATACGGGAGGACGAGTGTTCTACCTGGACGGCAAGTTACACATTATCATCGGTGATTATGATAATGAAGGTGATAGATTCAAGGAAACGGCTTATAAGAGCCATGGGGTGACGGACGTAAAGCAATACTTCAAACACGGCCGCCGGGCCAAAGCCTCCGGTTTCAAAGGTTCCGTAGTGGTCAGGGCGGGAGTCACTCCTCACACGGATGGCAGAAAGGCGCGTCGGGACTGGTTGGAAATAGACCTGGAACAGGCGGCTACCGTGTACCTGGCTGAGAAGAAAGAACAGGAGCCACAGGAGACTGTAACCAGTGCGGCCATGCAGGCTGAGGCGGCAAGAATGGCGCGGGAAAGACGGGAGATGCGATTGGAACTGGCGAAGATGCGCAAGGAGATGAAATCCTCAAACGGAGATAATTCGACCCAGACAATTGAGCAGAGACTGCTGACCTTGCAGGAACTGCGCGACAAGGAACTGATCAGCGCCGAAGAGTACCAACAAAAACGCGAACATATTCTGGGCGAGATATAACACTGGGGCATATTTAAGCAGTTAGGGAACCTGATTAAGTCGGGGTTTCCTGCCTGCTCTGACAAATCCAGGATGGATTTGTTCAGAACATCCTTAGATAAGCCGGATTGGCCCCGGGTAACGCCCTACCGTTTCGTCCGCCGTCAACAGCGTGAGCCCTTCAACCTGAGCCTGTGCGATCAGAATTCGGTCAAACGGGTCCCTGTGGATTACCGGCAGGAAGTCCACAGCCAGTGCGTGGGCTCCACTTATGGACAACTCTTCGTAATCGTTCTCTATTAAACGCCGACGCAGAAGATGCGGGTCTACGTTAAAGTCCGCTCGTTTTAACCGGGTTTTTATCACAATTTCCCAAAGTGATGCAGCGCTGAAGACTAATTCTGTCGTCGGATTTTCAATCAAGGCGCGCGCATCAGAGGGCAGCCGATCCGGCGCTCCCGCAGCCCACAACAATACATGAGTGTCAAATAATATTCTCATGTATCGGTTGCAAACAATGTTTCTATTTCGGTCGAGCCCATGCGGTCGAAATCAATCGGAACTGAAATATTACCAGCAAGAAACCCTGTGCGGCGTGCAGAGCCCGACTGCTCTACAGATATGACCTTGACCAATGGTCTACCAGCACGTGCGATGATAAATGATTCACCATCGACAGCGGCTTGAACCAAGCGAGAAAGATGGGTTTTGGCTTCGTGCATGTTGACAGTACGCATAGTATCCTCCAGAAACTCAGGCATCTTAGCTTAGCTAACTTGGTGACGAAATGCAAGTTTATGAGAAATCCTTCAGCCGTTCCCGCTAAATCCCGGTATAGAGGGTGATATTCGGGTTCAGAGTAAAACTACTTGAGCACAGCAGTCCACCGGATTGCCCGTATTTTTACTCTGACCCCAAGTATTCAGCAGAAGTTAGCGGGAACGGCTGTCTCAGGTCAGCAGATATCGTCGTTTTATGGGACAATACCCATGCTGATGTTACCAGCTGATTTCGAGCTACAGATCGGATAACCATGCGCGAGTTATACCCCGAAATTGATGCGTCAAGGCGCTATCACCTGAAGCTAGATCAGGTTCATACTCTTTATGTGGAGGAGGTGGGGAACCTGCGGGGTATTCCCGTTATATTCCTGCATGGGGGTCCTGGCTCGGGTTGTAACGAGAACCACCGACGTTACTTCAATCCCAAAAAATACCGGGTGGTTCTGTTTGACCAGCGCGGTTGCCATCGCTCAACACCGGCCGGTGAGACAAGAAACAATTCAACTCCGGAACTGCTGCAGGATATCGAACGCATAAGAGAACACCTGGGTATAGACAAATGGCTGGTATTCGGCGGTTCCTGGGGCGCTACCCTGGGGTTATTATACGCGCAATCGCACCCCTCCCGCGTCCTGGCCCTGATCCTGCGCGGCGCTTTCCTGGCGCGGCAAAAAGATCTGGACTGGTTCGGCAAACAAGGCGCAAGCATGATCTTCCCCGACTACTGGCAGGAGTTTACGGATATCATCCCGACGTCTGAAAGAGATGATCTCATTTCAGCCTATCATCTCCGTGTGCATGGCGCAGACAGAAAAATCCGGGAAACCGCCGCCCTGGCCTGGTCAAGATGGGCGGGACGGATTGTCACTTACCTGTTGCCGGGGGCAGAGTATACACCGGGCAACGTTGACAAGACCGTTTGTGAAGTGCTCATAGAAACCCACTATGCCAAACACCGGTACTTTATTGATGAGAACCAGATCCTGGATAACGCGGCGCAACTCCCGTCCGTGCCGATCAGGATCATCCACGGACGCCGGGACCTGACCTGTACCCTGGATGCGTCCTGGTCATTACACCGGGCGCTTCCTGATTCTGAACTGGTGATAGTCAAAGAGGGGGGACACCTGGCAGGTGAGTCTGTCATGGTGGATGCCCTGGTGACTGCCACCGACGAAATGGCGAAAAGGTTAAGATGAACCTGGCTGCTACCGGCTCCAAGCCGCTACTCATGGGTGTCCTCAACGTGACCCCAGATAGCTTTTCCGATGGCGGCTTGCATCAGGATTTTACCAGCGCGTTGTCCCGCGTGCATGAGATGGTGCAGCAAGGAGCGGATATTATAGACATTGGTGGCGAATCCACCCGCCCGGGCGCAGACCGCGTACCGGTAGAGCAACAACTGGGCCGCGTCATACCGATCATTAAACAGCTGCAACAGGAACTTCCTGTAGATGTTTCCATCAGTATTGATACGACCTCCACCGTTGTTGCCGGCGCTGCACTGGAGCAGGGGGCTGCCATCGTCAATGATATCTCGGCGGGACGGGACGATCCCGGCATGTTCAGGCTGGTCGCCGAAGCCGGCGTACCTTATATCATCATGCACATGCAGGGGACGCCCAGCACCATGCAGGTCAATCCGCACTATGCCGACGTCGTTGCCGAGATCAAATCATTTCTGCTGGAGCGCGCGGCGCTTGCCCGGGATGCAGGTGTCAAGCAAGAGAACCTGGTGATCGACCCGGGTATCGGGTTTGGCAAATCCAAACATGACAACCTGGATATCATCATGCACCTGAACAGTTTCACGGAATCCGGTTACAAGGTCCTGCTGGGAGCCAGTCGAAAACGCTTCATGGGCTCAATTTGTGACATAACCAGCTACAGCGAACTGGTAGGAGCAACCTGCGCCACCACGGCTATAGGTGTTTTTGCCGGAGTCAATATTTTCCGCGTACACGACATAAAGGAGAACCGCCAGGCCCTGGACGTAGCCTGGGCGCTTCACAGCAGACAGGGGAAGGGATAGTAGGGCATACGCCGGATTCCGGCGTATGCCCTCCCGCCGTCATTCCGGCGTATGCCGGAATCCAGAAACAAACTTTCCTTATAAATAAGGAATCAGTTGCATACTGGATTCCGGCATACGCCGGAATGACGGTGGGAGAGTAGAAATAATTGGAGGTGAAAATGCTTGGATTATTCCTGATTTAACTCATGCCGTAACTTCTTGCTTCAGAATCTCCTTGGAGTTTTTCATATTACGGAATATCAGGGGTTTGCTTTCAAATTCTTTCGTGCCGGATAGCCGGCCTATGCGTTCCACGTCGGCGTGTAGTTGCTGGTGGTGAAAAGACTTGTCACACACGGGATCGGCATTGGTAGCGTCCCCGGTCAGCATATAAGCCTGGCAGCGGCAGCCGCCGAAGTCTTTTTCCTTTTCCGGGCAGCTCCTGCAGGGCTCCTGCATCCAGTCGAAACCGCGGAATTTATTAAAGGCATCGGAGTCATTCCAGATATGTTCAATACTGTGATCTCTCACATTGGGAAATTCCAGTCCGGGCAACTGGGCAGCGGCATGGCAGGGAAGGGCGCTGCCGTCAGGAGCAATAGTAAGAAAGATCGAACCCCAGCCATTCATACAGGCTTTGGGCCGGTTCTCAAAGTAATCCGGGATGACATAGATGATTTTCATCTTACCCTTCATCTTTTCCTGGTACTCCTTGGCGACGATTTCTGCCCTGGCGAGTTGCTCCCTGGTCGGCAATAACTGATCAATATTGACCCGCGACCAGCCGTAATACTGGGTGCTGGCCAACTCAACATAATCGGCATTCAACTCCACGGTCATATCCAGAATATCCCGTATCTGGTCGACATTCTTCCGATGCAGCACGATATTCAGCACCATGGGGTATTCAAACTCCTTGACCACCCTGGCCATCTCCTGTTTGTGTTTGAAACTTTTAGTGCCGCCGAGATAATTGTTCAACTCTTCATTACTGGCCTGGAAGCTGATCTGGATATGGTCCAGGCCTGCCTCCTTGAAAGCTTTTACCCGGGCCTCATCCATGCCCACCCCGGACGTGATCAGGTTGGTATAATAGCCAAGTCCCCTGGCCTCACTGATCAACTCTTCCAGGTCTTTGCGTATCAGGGGCTCGCCGCCGGAGAAGCCCAACTGGGTTGCCCCCATTTTACGCGCCTGTTGCATGACCCTGATCCAGTCTTCGGTGGCAAGCTCATTGTTGTACCTGGCAATTTCCACGGGGTTGGAACAGTAAGGACACTGCAACGGACAGCGGTAGGTCAGCTCGGCCAGCATCCACAGAGGCTTACTTTGATTTGAATCTGATCCAGCCATTATTCCTCGCATTTTCTATAAAGTTATGAACGTCATCCTCCAGTTCAACACCGGGGAATGCGGTCTTGAGTTCGGCGATGATGTCATCAATGTTTTTTTCACCGTCACAGCGTTTCATGATCTCGCCGGCGCTACCACTGAGTTTCACCATACCTTCCGGGTACAGGATAACATAGCAATCCTGGGCTTCCTCCCACTGAAACCGGAAGGTCGGGGCAATTTCAGGGATATTGTTCATGATATTTGTGATATTTGGGGTCAGAGTAAAATTACTCAACAAGAAACCAGCGCCACCTGATAACCTGACTGTATTTTACTCTGACCCCAAATATCACATTAGACAATGGTATTCAAGCTTCGACACAGTGATAAGGTGGTTTGTTTTCGATATAGGCCATCCACATGGCATCCAGCATGGTCCAGAGTATATCCAGCTTCAGTTGCAGGATATTCAAGGCCCGTTCCTGGTCTGCCCGCGTCTTGAAATAATCCAGTGTGACGTCCAGGCCATGTTGAACGTCCCGTCTTGCCTCGCTCAGTCTCTTGCGGAAATAGTTGTAGCCTTTGGCGTCTATCCAGGTGTAGTGCTGCGGCCAGTTATCCAGCCTCTTCTGGTGTATTTTGGGTGCGAACAACTCAGTCAGGGATGAGCAGGCCGCTTCCTGCCAGGTGGCGCTGCGGGCAAAGTTGTAATAAGCGTCTATGGCAAAACGTACCCCAGGCAGTACGTGCTCTTCCGATAGCAGTTCAGCCCTGGTCAGACCCACGGCCTCACCCAGTTGCAACCAGGCTTCTATGCCGCCGTCTTCACCTTCCTGACCGTCATGGTCGATAATGCGCTGCACCCATTGGCGTCTTACGTCACGTTCTCGGCAGTTGGCCATGATGGCGGCATCCTTCACGGGTATGCTGGTCTGGTAATAAAACCGGTTGGCCACCCAACCCTGTATGGCCGGCTTATCCAGTTTTCCGGAATTCATCAACACATGGAACGGATGATGAATATGATAATATTTCTCCTTGTCACGCAAACGTTGTTCAAACTCTTGCCTGCTCCACGGTTCTGTAATACCCATTTATGTCTCGTTGTAAGTCATTTCTGAAAAAATAGAGCGAAAATTATGCCAGACTCGGCAGGATCCCCGGCATAATTGAAATTAGATTTGTAAAACAACAACTTATTTGGTTTAACAAAGATGTGATTGTATCAGTAATGGAAATTTTATCAAGCCAATCGGCAACCGAATTGGTTCAAATTAACCATTCATTAATATATTCTATTTTGCCACGGAACATAATTTGGGACACCCATAAATTGCATATCCCCTGGCTTTGTTGAATTAATGGATGTCCTGAATTGATGGGTGTCCTGAATTGATGTTAATCTGCGCTTGTGCTGCGGATAAATCACATAAAACATGAGCGAACACATCCTCTTTCTGACCGGCAAACTTGCGGAAAAACGCCTGCGGCGTGTCCTGGATGCCATGCAGCCGCTGGAGTTTACCTGTGAGATAAGAAACATCGGCGTCAGCGTCGCTGCACTGATGACCGCGCAGATGATCGGACGCCGCTTGCAGGGCCTTGACGGTGTGGACCGAATCATTGTCCCGGGACTGTGCCAGGGTGACCTGGATGCCCTGGGCGAGTCGCTGGGCGTACCCGTGCAACGGGGCACCGTAGATGTCAAGGATCTCCCCACCTTTTTCGGACGCGAAACACAATCGGTTAGCCTGGATAAATACAGTGTCGGGATTTTTGCCGAGATAGTGGAGGCCGCGCAGATCGGTGTAGACGCCATCCTGGCCCGGGCCGCGAGATATAAAAGAGACGGCGCTGACGTGATTGACATCGGTTGCCTGCCGGACACGCCTTTCCCGCACCTGGAAGACGCCGTGCAAGCGCTGCTTGACGCCGGTTACGCGGTCAGTGTCGATTCCCTGGAACAGGATGAGTTGTTGCGCGGCGCTAAGGCGGGCGCCAACTACCTGCTGAGTCTGCATGAAAGCAGCGCCTGGATAGCGGAGGAAACGGCAGCGATCCCGGTCCTGATCCCGGAACAACACACCGATATGTCCTCGTTGTACCGGCTGATAGAAAAACTCAGGGCGCAGGATAAGCCGTTCATCGCCGATAGTATCCTGGACCCTGTCCACTTCGGCTTTACCGCGTCCATTATCCGCTATCACGCCTTACGTGAACGCTACCCCGACATTGAGATCATGATGGGGACCGGCAACCTCACCGAATTGACGGAGGCGGATACCAGCGGGATTAATGCCATCCTGTGTGGAATCATATCGGAGCTGGATATCAACCACGTGCTGGCAACGGAAGTCAGCCCCCATGCCTGTTCCGTGGTGCGCGAACTGGACCTGGCCAGACGGATAATGTTTGCGGCAAAGCAGGATGAAGGACTCCCCAAGGGCATTGACAGCGGCTTGCTGGCAAGCCACTCGCGTAAACCATTCCCCTATAATCTTGCCGAGATCAGGGAGTTGGCCGATGAGATCAAGGACCCCAGTTACAGGGTGGAAATAACGCCTGAAGGTATTCATGTGTTTAACCGGGACGGTCTGGTTACCGGGCAGGGGCCCTATGAACTGTTCCCGCTACTGGAATTGCTAGAGGAGGATACCCCCCATGCATTTTACATGGGTGTAGAACTGGGAAAGGCTGAGACTGCCCTGAAACTCGGCAAGCGTTACATGCAGGACGAAGACCTGGATTGGGGAGTGGCGGTCGAACCCGAAGCGGCTGAAGAACAGGAACTCCGGACAAAATCCGCGCATGATCTGAAGAGTGGAACTGCGCAGGAATATAAACCCGCAGGCACAACCTTACAGGCAAACAAAGGCAAGTCCCGATGATTTACGAAACAGTCGTCACCTCAATGAACCCGGACGGGACCGTACACATCGCGCCTATGGGTATCCGTCAGAAAAACGACAAATACCTGATCGCGCCGTTCAAGCCGTCAAGAACCCTGGATAACCTGGTAAACTCCGGTGTGGCAGTGATTAATGCGACCGCCGAGGTCATGATCATTGCTGGTTGTCTAACCGGCCGGAATGAATGGCCGGTGGTAGATGCTACACACATCCCCTGTAAACGACTCGCTGCGGCCCTTTCCCACGTTGAAGTCAGGGTAGAGAGCCGGGAGGATGATGAGTTGCGTCCTGTTTTTACCTGCCGGCCGGTACATGCCGCTGCCCATGGTGCTTTCAGAGGGTTTAACCGCGCCCAGGCCGCGGTGGTTGAAGCGGCTATACTGGTAAGCCGGTTACACCGGTTACCGGAACAGAAGATTCGCTCGGAACTGGAATACCTGGGCATCGCAATCAAAAAGGCCGCCGGTGAAAAAGAACGGACAGCCTGGCAATGGCTGATGGAAAAGGTTGATGATTATTACTCGTAGGTCAATTGTGATGACTAAGCCATGACGGGCTTCCTTGCCAGCGTCTCATCTGTGGATGAGGCGCGCCGGGTCCGCTTCCTGGGGGTGGACGTGATAGATCTGAAAGATCCGAACAAGGGCGCGCTGGGGGCGCTGGACGAAGACAGCGTACGTTCGATTGCGGCGCTGATAGGCAATAGAACCACACTCAGTGCGACTATCGGTGACCTGCCGAGCTATGCGGCCGGACTGGAGAGCGCCGTCACAAGGATGCACGCCTGCGGAGTCGACATTGTCAAGGTGGGCGTATTTGATAAATCCTTATCCCCGTTTGCGATATCTGCCCTTGGCAGGCTCACAGACAGAAATATCCGTATCGTTCTGGTCTTCTTTGCCGAGTTCTACCCGGTTGATATTGAGTTTCAGCGGTTGAAGAACACAGGGATTACGGGAGTGATGTTGGATACTTGTGACAAGGCAAGCGGAAATTTGCGGAAAAAACTGGACGATGAGACACTGGCGGAATTTGTTAACAACGTGACACGGGCAGGTCTTATTTCCGGCCTGGCGGGTTCGCTGACACGAGAGGATATCCCGTCCTTGCTGCACATCAACCCGGATTACCTGGGATTCCGCGGCGCATTATGTAAACAACATAAGCGCACTATGCAGCTCGATGGTGAAAAAGTGTCCGAAATCAGAAAGTTAATCCCTGTGAGTTCCTCCATAGACAAACAGAGAGACAGGTTGGGATAGCATTTTCAAGACACGCTGTGAATACATCCGTGTACGCTCAGCGCCAGCCATCCTTGGCTGTCGACGTTCTTGAAAATGCTATCCCAACCTGTGAACTATCTACTCGTCAGCGATCTGGTACAATATCCGGGTCAAGTAAATTGTTTTTGTAATTTCCATTGTGAGGAAATCCTATGGCAAAGTGGCGTAAAGAAACGAAAGATGCCACCTATGAGGTGGATGAGATCGAACAACGACTCAAGGACGAATTGCCGAGCTGGTATTACGAGGACGGCTGGATCCGGCGCAAGTATAAGACCAGTGGCTGGAAAGGCACGCTGATGGTGATCAATACCGTCGGCCACCTGGCTGAGGCGGCCTGGCATCATCCCGACCTGACGGCAAGCTACGCGTTTGTCATCGTCAAATTGGTGAACCACGCGGCAAAAGGGGTGACCGACAAGGACTTCGAACTGGCAAAGAAGATCGAGGAAGTAGTCATGTGGCAGCCGGGGGTGGAGGAAGATAGCGCCCTGGAAGGCACACCGGACGATCAGAGATTTAAATATATCAAGTACAGTTAGCCTGCATTTCTCAGTTGATGCGATGACAAATCGGCAGGATAGCCGATTTACAAAGTACGTCCTGTACTTTGCCCCTTCGGGGCCAGTCTCGCGCGGCTCGACTGTTCAACAGCTCCAGACAAATTTGTGCATGGACGCAGGCCGCCCGAAGGGTTGCGCCCAGAGCCTGCCCCCCTGCTTACAACCGCAGGGGCAAGCTCTGTATGGAGTTGAGCAGGGGGATGGGCGCAATGAGCGCGCCGGAACCACTTACCCATGGATTCCCGCTTGTGCGGGAATGGAGTAACGACGGCCCGCGTCTTACCTATCCCAGTCCCCGGACCTCCCCCCTGATTTTTTCAGGAGTCTGACAAATTCGATGCTCATGCCCCGGTCGACGGCTTTACACATGTCATAGATGGTGAGCAGAGTAACCTGGACGGCGTTCAACGCCTCCATTTCAACCCCGGTCGGACCGATGGTCTCGACCCGTGCCTGACAGTATACGGCGCTCTCGTCAGGTCTGGGATCAAGACTGATGTCGATGTGACTGATGGTGAGGGGGTGGCACAGCGGGATGAGTTCCGCGGTTTTTTTTGCAGCCATGATGCCGGCGACCCTGGCAATCCCCAATACGTCCCCCTTCTTGTGCCCTCCCTCCATGATCAGGGCCAGCGTCCTGTCCTGCATCCGGATCGTCCCTTCCGCTACGGCGATGCGATGAGTCGCGTCCTTGGCGCCGACGTCAACCATGTGCGCCTCTCCGGTTTCATTGAAATGTGTTAATTCCGCCATAGTTATGTAGGTAATGAGTCGTTGTGAAGGTTTTGTCGCCAGTTATGAAATTCTTTCCTTAATGGCGGATCTACCGGAAACAGAGAAAAATACCAATCCGAAGGAACCATCGATTGACTTCTGTATTATTCTTTGAGCTCTCTCGCCCATGTTAAAAGACTTTTCTTGTTTATCGATAAATCGCAGGATTGGAACTGGCGTGACGCCGCTTAAGGATTTATTCGAGATTCCATCCAGGCTGGCAGGGAAGAATAAATCAATTTTTTCCAAATCATTATAGAGTAAATTTCAAGGTTGGCGTGAATGAAGCCAGCATTAATAAAACCATGAATTCCATATCCTCTACTATACACAAATCACAAATCAATGGGGTCAGACTCGATTAATTTTTCCGCCATTTGCGAAAGTTTACCCCTGTATGCTGTTGAGCAGGGGCAGGAATCTAATGAGCTAAATCAATCGAGTCTGACCCCATTGATTTCCCGCGCCCGGTCAATAAATCGTGTCAATAAATCGTTGGCATTTGCGATTCTGTACGGTATGATTTGCATAAGCCTTGTCTGTTGCACCCATCGGGTGATAGTCATTGATCGTACAACCTATTATACAGACAAGGCTTTTTTGATTCCTGCACTTTCTAATGCGGGATTAGGGTTATAGTAAGCTGATGGCGTGAAAGTCAGGTAGTCTGCCAGGCAAGAGGCAGGTCTGAGCTGGGTTTTCACCACTATATGAATAGCGGAGGTAATTCATGAAGATGATCCCTGACCCCGGTCCGACAGGCCCGGAACACGCACAATCCTGTTGTTGCAGCAGCTGTTCGGCAGTGAACCTGGAACAGCGAGTATCCCAATCCCAAGACTCTCAACGCTCTCAAGGTTCTCCAGTCTCTCAAAACTCGCTGGCCGCTGCGGAGCAGCTGCCCCAATGGGGCGTGCTCGCTTCGGACGCCTATGATGAGATCGCCGACTACATCGATGTTGCGGACTGGTACTTTCCGATTGAGTCCGGCGGTGAGATCACGGTGAACGTCACCAGTCTGACCGCTGGGGGTCAGCAACTCGCCCGCTGGGCCCTGGCGGCCTGGGAGTCGGTGGCGAACCTGACCTTTCGGGAAGTGGCAGAGGACGCCAACATCACCTTTGACGATGAGTCCCCGGGTGGCCGGGTGACGCACGTTGATGCGGATGGCGGCGGGTTCCTCTCGGCCGAGGTAAATGTGGGGAAGGCATGGCTCAACTGGGGTGGTGACGGGATCGGCAGCTGGGCGTTCTTTGCCTACCTCCACGAGATTGGTCATGCGCTGGGCTTGGACCATTCCGGGCCCTACAATAGCGCTGCTACGTACGGGGTCGACAACCTGTTTGCGGCAGAGTCCTACCAGACGACGGTCATGTCGTATTTCAATCAGGCCACAAACACCGACATCGATGCGAGCTACGCCAATCCGGTCACGCCGATGATGGCGGACATCCTGGCGATACAGGAGCAGTACGGCGCCCCCGAGACCAACCCGGGGGACACGGTGTATGGCTACCAGTCCAACGTCGGCGGCTACCTGGGGGAGGTTTTCGCGGCAATCACCGAGCAGGACGGTGAGCTTGGGCCGGTGACACTGACGCTGTTCGACAGCGGCGGGGAGGACCGGCTGGACCTGCGCACGGACGAGGCGGACCAGCGGGTGGACTTGCGTCCGGAAGGCGTCTCGGACGTGTATGGGCTGACGGGCAACTGGCTGATAGCGCGGGGCACGGTGATTGAGAACCTGGTGGCCGGTCAGGGCGATGACCAGGTGATTGCGAATGCGGCGGCGAACGAGTTGGACGGTGGGCCGGGCAGTGACACGGTATCCTATGTAGGCTCGGATGCCGGGGTGCGGGTGGACCTGGAGGCGGGGACGGGTGCGGGCGGTCATGCGGCGGGCGATACATTCAACAGCATCGAGAACCTCATCGGCTCGGCGCATGGCGATGAGTTACAGGGCGCTGCCGGCGCCAACCGGCTGACCGGCGCAGGCGGCGATGATACGCTCGAAGGGGGCGCCGGGGCCGACACCCTGGACGGTGGCACCGGTACGGACACGTTTTTGTACCGCGCGGCATTGGACTCGACTGCCGCGAACACGGACAACATTCTGAACTTCTCGGGTGTCGGGGGTGAGGGCGACCGGCTGGACCTGTCCGGCCTGGGCAGCGGCCTGGTCTTCATTGGCACGGCGGACTTTACCGGTACTGCGGGCGAGGTGCGCTATGTCCGGCGCGGTGCGAACACGGGCGCTGATGTGAGCGATGACTACACCGACGTGTTGGCTGACCTGAATGGCAATGGTGTGGCCGACTTCAAGGTGACCCTGGACGGACTGCACACGCTGGAGGAGGCCGATTTCGTGCGGGACGTCCCGCTGGTCGGGACGTCGGGTACGGACGAGTTACGGGGTGGCGACGGGACCGACACAGTGTCCTACGCCGGCTCTGATGCGGGGGTACGGGTGGACCTTGGCAACGGTGCGGTATCAGGGGGTCATGCGGTGGGCGACACGCTCAGTAGCATTGAGAACGTCATCGGCTCGGCCTATGACGATGAATTGAGGGGCGACAACAATGCCAACGCTCTATGGGGGCGCGCCGGCGACGACAAGCTGGTGGGGCTGTCAGGGGATGACCGGTTGTACGGGGAAGCGGGTGCTGACCGGTTGTACGGCAGCGCTGGCGACGACGTGCTCGAGGGCGGCGCCGGGGCCGATGTGTTGCACGGCGAAGGCGGTAACGACAGCGTGTCTTACAGGAGTTCGAATGCGGGGGTGCAGGTGGACCTTGGCAACGGTGCGGTATCGGGCGGTCATGCGGCGGGCGACGCGCTCAGGAGCATCGAGAATCTCATCGGCTCGGCGCATGACGATGCGTTACAGGGCGCTGCCGGCGCCAACCGGCTGGTCGGCGCAGGCGGCGATGATACGCTCGAAGGGGGTGATGGCGCCGATACCCTGGACGGCGGCGCCGGGAGCGACACGGTCTCCTATAGGAGCTCGAACGCGGCCGTGCAGGTGGACCTTGGTACCGGTACGGTGTCGGGCGGTCATGCGGCGGGCGACACGTTCAGTGGCATCGAGAACCTCATCGGCTCGGCGCATGACGATGCGTTACAGGGCACTGCCGGCGCCAACCGGCTGGTCGGCGCAGGCGGCGATGATACGCTCGAAGGGGGCGCTGGCGCCGACACCCTGGACGGTGGCGCTGGCGCGGACACGTTTGTGTACCGCGCGGCATCGGACTCGACTGCCGCGAATACGGACTACATTCTAAACTTCTCAGGCGCCGGGGGTGAGGGCGACCGGCTGGACCTGTCCGGCCTGGGCAATGACCTGGTCTTCATCGGCACGGAGGACTTTACCGGTACTGCGGGCGAGGTGCGCTATGTCCGGCGCGGTGCGAACACGGGCGCTGATGTGAGCGATGACTTTACCGACGTGTTGGCTGACCTGAACGGCGATGGTACAGTCGACTTCAAGGTGACCCTGGACGGACTGCATACGCTGGAGGAGGCCGATTTCGTGCGGGACGTCCCGCTGGTCGGGACGCCGGGTACGGACGAGTTGCAGGGCGACGACAATGACAACGATATATGGGGGCGCGCCGGCGACGATAAGCTGGTGGGGCTGTCAGGGGATGACCGGCTGTACGGGGAAGCCGGCGCTGACCGGTTGTACGGCAACGATGGTGACGACGTGCTCACGGGTGGCGCCGGGGCCGATGAGTTGCACGGCGGAGGCGGCAACGACACCGTGTCCTACGAGGGGTCGAACGCGGGTGTGCAGATAGAACTTGCGTGGTCGTGGTCGTGGTCGTACGGTCATGCTGAAGGTGACACGTTCAGCAGCATCGAGAACGTCATCGGGTCGGGGCATGACGACAGTATAAAAGGCCATGATGGCGCCAACCGTTTGGAGGGGCGAGCGGGCGCTGACCGGCTGTACGGCTGGGACGGCAACGACGTGCTTGAGGGTGGCGCCGGCGACGACGCGCTCATAGGCGGTGTCGACGCCGACCGGTTGAGTGGCGGGGCCGGCGCGGACACTTTTGTATACCGCGGCGCGGCATTGGACTCGACTGCCACGAATGCGGACCACATCCTGGACTTCTCAGGCGTCGGAGGTGACGGTGACCGGCTGCACCTGGACCTGTACTATTACCATTACAGCACCTACGATTTGACTTTTATCGGGACGGCGGCCTTTACTCACACTGCGGGCGAGGTGCGCTATGTCCAGCGCGGGGCGAACACGGGCAGCAATACGAACGATGACTTCACCGACGTGTTGGCCGACCTGGACGGCGATGGTGCTGCTGACGACTTCAAGGTGACCCTGGTCGGGCTGCACACGCTGGAGGTGGCCGACTTCGTGGGGGTCCAGGCCAGGGACGTCAGGGACGTCAACGCCCCCCTGGTCGGGACGTCAGATGCGGACGAGTTACGGGGTGGCGACGGGGACGACACGCTACGGGGCGAAGGCGGCGACGATACGCTCGAAGGGGGTGATGGCGCCGACACCCTGGACGGCGGCGCCGGGAGCGACACGGTCTCCTATGCGGGCTCTGATGCGCCCGTGCAGGTAAACCTTGGCAACGGTGCGGTGTCGGGCGGTCATGCGGCGGGTGATACGCTCAGGAGTATTGAGAACGTCATCGGCTCAGCGCATGGCGATGCGTTGCAGGGCGCTGCCGGCGCCAACCGGCTGGTCGGCGCAGGCGGCGACGATACGCTCGAAGGGGGTGACGGCGCTGACACCCTGGACGGCGGCGCCGGGGCGGACACGTTTTTGTACCGCGCGGCATCGGACTCGACTGCCGCGAACACGGACAACATTCTGAACTTCTCGGGTGTCGGGGGTGAGGGCGACCGGCTGGACCTGTCCGGCCTGGGCAATGGCTTGGTCTTCATCGGCACGGCGGACTTTACCGGTACTGCGGGCGAGGTGCGCTATGTCCGGCGCGGTGCGAACACGGGCAGCAATACGAACGATGACTACACCGATGTGTTAGCTGACCTGGACGGCAATGGTGCGGCCGACTTCAAGGTGACCCTGGACGGACTGCACACGCCGGAGGTGGCCGACTTCGTGGGGGTCCAGGCCAGGGATGTCAACGCCCCCCTGGTCGGGACGCCGGCTGCGGACGAGTTACGGGGTGGCGACGGGGACGACACGCTGCGGGGCGAAGGCGGCGATGATACGCTCGAAGGGGGTGATGGCGCCGACACCCTGGACGGCGGCACCGGGAGCGACACGGTCTCCTATGCGGGCTCTGATGCGGGAGTACGAGTAGACCTGGACACCGGGGCGGTGTCGGGTGGTCATGCGGTGGGTGATACGCTCAGTAGCATCGAGAACGTCATCGGCTCGGCCTATGACGATGAATTGAGGGGCGACAACAATGCCAACGCTCTATGGGGGCGCGCCGGCGACGACAAGCTGGTGGGGCTGTCAGGGGATGACCGGTTGTACGGGGAAGCGGGTGCTGACCGGTTGTATGGTAGCGGCGGTAACGACGTGCTTGAGGGCGGCGCCGGGGCCGATGTGTTGCACGGCGAAGGCGGCAACGACAGCGTGTCCTACAGTAGCTCGAACGCGGGGGTGCAGGTGGACCTTGGCAGCGGTGCGGTATCGGGCGGTCATGCGGCGGGCGACACGCTCAGGAGTATTGAGAACCTCATCGGCTCGGCGCATGACGATGCGTTACAGGGCGCTGCCGGCGCCAACTGGCTGGTCGGCGCAGGCGGCGATGATACGCTCGAAGGGGGTGATGGCGCCGACACCCTGGACGGTGGCGCCGGGACCGACACAGCCTCCTACGCGGACTCTGATGCGCCCGTGCAGGTAAACCTTGGCAATGGTGCGGTGTCGGGTGGTCATGCGGTGGGTGATACGCTCAACAGCATCGAGAACGTCATTGGCTCGGCGTATGACGATGAGTTGCGGGGTGATGCCGGCGCCAATCGGCTGACCGGCGCAGGCGGCGACGATACGCTCGAAGGGGGTGATGGCGCCGATACCCTGGACGGCGGCGCCGGGACCGACACGGTTTCCTACGCGGGCTCTGATGCGCCCGTGCAGGTAAACCTTGGCAACGGTGCGGTGTCGGGCGGTCATGCGGCGGGCGACACGTTCAGTGGCATCGAGAATCTCATCGGCTCGGCGCATGGCGATGCGTTACAGGGCGCTGCCGGCGCCAACCGGCTGGTCGGCGCAGGCGGCGACGATACGCTCGAAGGGGGCGCCGGGGCCGACACCCTGGACGGTGGCGCCGGGGCGGACAGTTTTGTATACAATGCGGCATCGGCCTCGACTACAACGAATGCGGATCAGATCCTGGACTTCTCGGGTGTCGGGGGTGAGGGTGACCGGCTGGACCTGTCCGGCTTGGGCAATGACCTGGTCTTCATCGGCACGGAGGACTTTACCGACACTGCGGGCGAGGTGCGCTATGTCCGGCGCGGTGCGAATACGGGCAGCAATACGAACGATGACTACACCGACGTGCTGGCTGATCTGAATGGCAATGGTGCGGCCAACTTCAAGGTGACCCTGGACGGACTGCATACGCTGGAGGTGGCCGACTTCGTGGGGGTTCAGGTCAGGGACGTCAACGCCCCCCTGGTCGGGACGCCAGCTGCGGACGAGTTACGGGGTGGCGACGGGGACGACACGTTGCGGGGCGAAGGCGGCGACGATGTACTCGAAGGGGGTGATGGCGCCGACACCCTGGACGGCGGCGCCGGGAGCGACACGGTCTCCTATGCGGGCTCTGATGCGGGGGTACGAGTAGACCTGGACACCGGGGCGGTGTCGGGTGGTCATGCGGTGGGTGATACGCTCAACAGCATTGAGAACGTCATCGGCTCGGCCTATGACGATGAATTGAGGGGCGACAACAATGCCAACGCTCTATGGGGGCGCGCCGGCGACGATAAGCTGGTGGGGCTGTCAGGGGATGACCGGCTGTACGGGGAAGCGGGTGCTGACCGGTTGTATGGTAGCGGCGGTAACGACGTGCTTGAGGGCGGCGCCGGGGCCGATATGTTGCACGGCGAAGGCGGCGACGATACCGTGTCCTACAGGAGATCGAACGCGGGGGTGCAGGTGGACCTTGGCAGCGGTGCGGTATCGGGCGGTCATGCGGCGGGCGACACGCTCAGGAGTATTGAGAACGTCATCGGCTCGGCGCATGACGATGCGTTGCAGGGCGCTGCCGGCGCCAACCGGCTGGCCGGCGCAGGCGGCGATGATACGCTCGAAGGGGGTGATGGCGTCGACACCCTGGACGGTGGCGCCGGGACCGACACGGTTTCCTACGCCGGCTCTGATGCGCCCGTGCAGGTAAACCTTGGCAATGGTGCGGTGTCGGGCGGTCATGCGGCGGGCGACACGCTCAACAGCATCGAGAACGTCATTGGCTCGGCCTATGACGATGAGTTGCGGGGTGATGCCGGCGCCAATCGGCTGACCGGCGAAGCGGGTGCTGACCGGTTGTACGGCAGCGGCGGTCACGATGTGCTTGCGGGCGGTGCCGGGGACGATGTGTTGCACGGCCAAGGCGGAGCCGATGTACTTCAGGGCGGCGCCGGGGACGATGAGTTGCACGGCCAAGGCTGGAACGATCTAATCGAAGGTGGTGCGGGCGCTGACACCCTGGATGGCGGCGCCGGGAGCGACACGGTCTCCTATAGGAGTTCGAACGCGGCCGTGCAGGTGGACCTTGGTACCGGTACGGTGTCGGGGGGTCATGCGACGGGTGATACGCTCAGTAGAATCGAGAATGTCACTGGCTCCAGACATGACGATGAGTTGCAGGGCGCTGCCGGCGCCAACCGGCTGGCTGGCGCAGGCGGTAACGATACCCTCGAAGGGGGCGCCGGTGCCGACACCCTGGACGGCGGCGCCGGGAGCGACACGGTCTCCTATAGGAGTTCGAACGCGGCCGTGCAGGTGGACCTTGGTACCGGTACGGTGTCGGGCGGTCATGCGGCGGGCGACACGTTCAGTGGCATCGAGAATCTCATCGGCTCGGCGCATGGCGATGCGTTACAGGGCGCTGCCGGCGACAACTGGCTGGTCGGCGGAGGTGGTGACGATACACTCGAAGGGGGTGATGGCGCCGACACCCTTGACGGTGGCGCCGGGGCGGACAGTTTTGTATACAATGCGGCATCGGCCTCGACTACCGCGAACACGGACTACATTCTGGACTTCTCAGGTGCCGGGGTGATGGCGACCGGCTGGACCTGTCCGGTCTGGGCAACGGCCTGGTCTTCATCGGCACGGAGGACTTTACCGGTACTGCGGGCGAGGTGCGCTATGTCCGGCGCGGTGCGAACACGGGCAGCAATACAAACGATGACTACACCGACGTGCTGGCTGATCTGAATGGCGATGGTGCGGCCGACTTCAAGGTGACCCTGGACGGACTGCACACGCTGGAAGTGGCCGACCTCGTGGGGGTCCAGATCAGGGAAGTCAGGGAAGTCAGGGACGTCAACGCCCCCCTGGTCGGGACGCCGGCTGCGGACGAGTTACGGGGTGGCGACGGGGGCGACACGCTGCGGGGCGAAGGCGGCGACGATGTACTCGAAGGGGGTGACGGCGCTGACACCCTGGGCGGCGGCGGCGGGAGCGACACGGCCTCCTACGCCGGCTCTGGGGCGGGGGTACGGGTGGACCTTGGCAACGGTGCGGTATCGGGGGGTCATGCGGCGGGCGATACGTTCAACAGCATTGAGAACGTCATTGGCTCGGCCTATGACGATGAATTGCGCGGCGACAACAACGCCAACGCTCTATGGGGGCGCGCCGGCGACGATAAGCTGGTGGGGCTGTCAGGGGATGACCGGTTGTACGGGGAAGCGGGCGCTGACCGGTTGTACGGCAGCGGCGGTAACGACGTGCTTGAGGGCGGCGCCGGGGCCGACGCGTTGCACGGCGAAGGCGGCAACGACAGCGTGTCTTACAGGAGTTCGAATGCGGGAGTCCGGGTGAACCTTGGTGCTGGTACGGTATCGGGCGGTCATGCTGAGGGCGACAGCCTCAGGAGTATCGAGAATGTCATCGGCTCGGCGCATGGCGATGAGTTACAGGGCGCTGCCGGCGACAACTGGCTGGTCGGCGGAGGTGGCGACGATACACTCGAAGGGGGTGGCGACGCTGACACCTTGGACGGCGGCGCCGGGGCGGACAGTTTTGTATACAATGCGGCATCGGCCTCGACTACAACGAATGCGGATCAGATCCTGGACTTCTCAGGCGCCGGGGGTGATGGCGACCGGCTGGACCTGTCCGGCTTGGGCAATGACCTGGTCTTCATCGGCACGGAGGACTTTACCGGTACTGCGGGCGAGGCACGCTATGTCCGGCGCGGTGCGAACACGGGCAGCAATACGAACGATGACTACACCGAGGTGTTGACTGATCTGGACGGCGATGGTGCGGCCGACTTCATGGTAACCCTGGTCGGGCTACACGATCTGATCGCTGGTGACTTTCTGCTGTGAGTCGGGCTGGCGACGGGTCTCACGGCCTGCATTTCCTCGCCGGCAAGCCCTGCAAGCCAGCACTCCCCCGCGGATTTACTGAGTGCGACAGCAGTAGACATTCTTCATCCGTTTGGTATGATGATCAGGTTGACATGCAGGGGTGGCCCCTGAACCTCAGTCAGCAGGAACTGCTAAAATGCCGATAAAAGTCAAGTTTTTTGCCCGTATCCGTGAAGAATTAGGGCGTGCAGAGGACCGGGTGAAATATACGTCCGGCCTGAAGGTTTCGGATGTCTGGCGCAAAATCTCCGGCGACGAGTCAATGCCGGAGGCGTTGCTTGTGGCAGTCAACATGGAACACGTTAAAGGCGACCCGGAACTGAAAGAAGGTGATGAAGTTGCCTTTTTCCCTCCCGTTACAGGGGGGTAGACCGGTCATCATGCGGGTGGAGTTAAGATCGGCGCCTTTCGATGCCCTGACAGAAGTAAAGGGCTACCAGTCGTCACCCGACAATCCGGGAAAGTCCGGCGCAACCTGTGTATTTGTCGGTACGATGCGGGATTTCAACGAAGGTGAGGAAGTCCGGAATATGTCCCTGGAGCATTACCCGGACATGACCGAGAAACATCTGAATGAGATCTGTGTGCAGGCAAAAAAACAATGGCCGATACTGGATATCCTGGTACTGCATCGCACCGGTGACATTGAGATAGGCGATGACATCGTGCTGATCGCGGTCTGGTCAGCCCATCGGGGCGATGCAATCGACGCAACCCGTTTTATTATCGAGGATTTGAAACACAAGGCGCCGTTCTGGAAAAAGGAAACAGTCAGAAGTGGGGAGCGCTGGGTTGAACAGAATACCTCGGGCTATTCATCGAGATAGAAGAGGGGACAGACTTAAGTCTGTCCCCATGCATAGGAATGAGGAGTTTGCACAATGCACGTCAGGGTATTAGGCGCTGCCGCCGGCGGCGGCTATCCACAGTGGAATTGTAATCATCCGAACAGCAGGCGAGCCAGGCAAGATGATCCTGCTGCTCCCCAGCGCACCCAGTCGTCCATTGCCGTCAGTGCCGACGGAGCGGACTGGTACCTGTTTAATGCTTCCCCGGACCTGCGTCAGCAGATCAACGACAACGACATCCTGCATCCCAAAAAAGACCTCCGGCACAGCCCGATCATGGGGGCGGTACTGACCAATGCCGACGTGGACCACGTTGCCGGGCTGCTGAATTTACGTGAATCTCAACCCCTGCGAATTTATGCTACCCAACGAGTGCTGGGCGTGCTCCAGGCCAATACGATATTTAACGTATTGAACCCGAAATTCGTCAGCCGGGAAGCTATGCAGTTGAATGAGCCCCTTGAGATGCTGAAACCGGACGGCAGTTCCATGGATATACGGATCACACCTTTCGCCGTACCGGGCAAGGTGGCCTTATGGCTCGAAGACGAAAGCAAAGGAAAGGATTTCGGCTCAGTGGATGAAGACACGATTGCCCTGCACGTCGAAGATACTAATAACGGGAAGTCCTTTTACTACATGCCGGCCTGTGCCCGGGTGACACCGGAGCTGGCTGAGAAGATTAGTGGCGCCGACCTGATTTTCTTTGACGGCACCTTATGGGTGGACGATGAGATGATCCGTGACGGCGTGGGGATAAAAACAGGTCAGCGCATGGGGCATATCAGCGTCTCGGGAGAACAGGGCACCCTTGCGGCATTGAAAGACCTGGGGATAAAAAGAAAAATCTTTATCCACATAAATACGACCAACCCGATTCTGTTTGCCAACAGTGCAGAACGCCGAACGGTTGAAGATGCTGGCTGGGAAGTGTCTTACGACGGCATGGATATTGAGTTGTGAAAACTAAAAATGTGACATCGAAGGTGGTGAATTATTTCACTGGATTCCGGCACTCGCCGGAATGACGATGGAAAAACAGTTATCACCAGAATAACGGGACGTCATTCCGGCGAATGCCGGAATCCAGTTATATAACCATTCCTTGTAATTCGTCATTTCGGCGAATTCCGAGTAGTGGCACAAGGATGTGCCGTTAACGGACCAAAGGATGAAAATCCAGTCAAACTAGGCCGGAGAACGGTTGTATATCGACAAAAGTCCCCGGTTCCACTCCGTCTGAATCCAGAGGAAGGATGATAAAACAGTTCGCCTGTGACATTGATCGGAGGATACCCGAACCCTGGGCGCCGGTCTTCACCACCACCAGAGTTCCATCCTCGTCTCTTTGCAGAATGCCACGCTGGTATTCAACCCTGCCCGGGCGTTTCTTCAGTTTGGAATCACAGCGTGCTTTCAAGGACAGCACACCGGCGTCGTCTTCTCCAATCATTTTCCGTAATGCCGGCTGAACAAATTCGTAAAATGTGACCATGACGGAAACGGGATTGCCCGGCAAGCCGAAAAATAGGGCATTGCCTACCCGTCCGAATGCAAGCGGCCGGCCGGGTTTGATGGCTACTTTCCAGAAGTCCACCTTCCCCAGTTTAGCCAGTATTTCCTTGATGTAATCCGCCTCGCCGACGGATACGCCGCCCGAAGTAATCAGGACGTCGGCATTGGCGGCAGCAATGGAAAAAGCCTCTTCCAGGTCATCCCGGTCATCTTTTATGACGCCCATGTCGATGATATCGGCGCCCATCCGTTCCAGCATGCCGTACAAGGTGTAGCGATTACTGTCATAGATCGCGCCGTCACTCAGGGTTTCCCCGATGGAACGCAGTTCATCCCCCGTTGAAAAGAACGCCACCCGCAAGCGCCGTACCACGCACACCTCGGCAATGCCCAGGGAGGCAATCAAGCCGATATCTGCAGGGTTCAGGCGCCGTCCCCTGGTCAAAATGAGGTCGCCGGCGGCAATGTCTTCACCTGCCTGGCGTACGTTATCGCCTTTCCTGGTAGCGCCATCGATGATTATGCCGGCGCCGGTGACCTGCACGTCTTCCTGGATGATCACGGTATCGGCGCCATCCGGCATGATCGCCCCGGTCATGATGCGCACGCAGCTCCCGGCGCTCAACTCGCCGCCGAAAGGTTTGCCCGCCCAGGCCGTACCCAGCACACTCAACTCGGCACTGCCGCTGGAAGGAATATCCCCGCTGTTGACCGCGTAACCGTCCATGGCGGAGTTGGTGCCGGTAGGCACGTTTATGTGGGAACGGATATTTTCGGCCAATATCCGGTTCAGCGCCTCGCGAATAGCGATTTTTTCAATCCCCTTGATGCGGATGGCTCTGGACTTTATCTGTTCCAGCGCGGCATCAGCCGACAGTGACTTCGGGTCAAAATCACCCCTGCAACTGGGGTCTTTCTCAATAATCGATTTGTTCATTAAATTTCAGCAAGAGGAATTGGACAGGCTTGTCAGGACTATCGGCAGCCAGGGATGGCTGCCGGTAAGCGTACAGGGATGTATTCACAGCGTGTCCTGACAAGCCTGTCCAATTCCTCACCTTATTTACTATTACACCCGCCCAGTCTGCGGGTACAAACAATAACGGTCAATAATAAATCGTGCAATTTGCTCCGGATCATTCAAGTCCAGAATGGGTAATTCCGTCTCGATTGATAACTCGGCATCGGTAGCAATGGCTATGATACTCGTATCATTCAGGTACAGGAAGTCACGCCCCAGGCTCGGGCGATGCAGCTCTATCTTGGGGATGGCTTCAGGTTTAAAGCCCTCAACCAGAATCAGGTCCAGGTTATCCAGGTCCAGGTTCCTGATATGATATTCCAGCGGTTTATCATCGTCATCCCGGTTTTCAACCAGCAATGCCCAACGCTTTTTTGAGCCGATCAATACCTGGCTGGCGCCGGCCTTGCGGAGTTCATAACTGTCTTTCCCCGGATAATCGATTTCAAAACTGTGATGGGCATGTTTAATGATGCCCACGCGCAGGTTTTGGGAGGTAAAAATACCCAGCAGGTTGACCAGCAGAGTCGTTTTCCCGGTGCCGCTGTAGGCGGCGAAGCCTATCAATGGAATTTCCGGGAGTTCAGGCATCCAACTGCGCCTCCATCTGCGCCAGTTCAGCCGGGTTGTTGATATTCCTGAAGCACTCCGGTTTATCGGAAAAATCAGTCACGGCCAGCTTGTGTTGCTCGAACCACCGGTCTATCTTGCGACCGCCGCCATCGAGAAACGCCTGCATGGAAGGGGCCAGGGAGATCGGCATGAGCGTAAACACCGGCTGAATTCTGTCGCCGTTATGGGCGACGCTGATGTCCGCCTCAGCATCGCTCAATTGTCTGAACAAGCGAGCCACCAGGTCATCCGGAAGCAACGGCGAATCGCAGGGGGCCGAAACCATGAACTCCGTCTTTGCTGCCTCAAGGCAGCTCAACATGCCGGCCAGGGGACCTTGAAAACCCTGTCTGTTATCCGCTATGACGGGGTAGCCATAGGCGGCATAGCGGTCATGGTTGCGGTTTGCATTGATGATGATTGCGTTAACCTGGGGGGATAAAGCGGCCAGCGCGTGCTCGACCAACGGTTTGCCGCACAACTCCACCAGGCCTTTGTCGCCACCGCCCATGCGCCTTGCTTCGCCTCCAGCCAGGATGACGCCGGTAATCTCGGTTTTCGACACTTTGCCCGGATATTGTACCAGTTCGCTTGTCATAGAGTGAAAGTCTTATGCTGTCAATGCGTTATACGCAGTTTATCACTTTCATTGCTTTTACGATCTACGCTGGATGCGCCCTCACTTGTCTTTTTGATGCGCTCCATCCCCCTGCCCAACTCCATACAGGGGCAAGCTCTGGAGCGCCCCCTTCGGGCACTCTTCGAGTGTCCAAATCCATTCCAGATGGATTTGTGGCGCTGGCGGGTACGTGTTCATTGCGCCCATCCCCCTGCTCAACTCCATACAGAGCTTGCCCCTGCGGTTGTAAGCAGGGGGGCAGGCTCTGGGCGCAACCCTGCGGGCGGCTGTCGCCGTGCAAATTGTCTATCCTGACAATTTGTCCCTCAATCAGAGTCCCAGCTATGCTTTCGGTCGCAGGCACCCGCCAGCGCCAAAAATCCGGCGTGATCATCGCATCCACTGGTACAATATCCGGGCTGTGATCCGCAGAGTGATTCAGCCGGCGCTCTTCAGGTTTGCAACTGCGCGCTTCGGCGGCAGGGACACGTCAAAATCAATGTGTTCCACGCCGTTGTAAACGAGGAAATGGTTCCCCTGGACCCGGGAGAACAGGATAACGCCAAAATCCATGGCGAGCTTGAGTCCCATCTGGGTAATCCCCGAACGGGATAACAGGGCAGGGATACCCATTTGCGCCACTTTCATCACCATTTCAGACGTCAGGCGACCCGTGGTGTAAAACAGCTTGTCATGGCCGGGTATGCCTTCGAGCCACATTTGTCCGGCGATGGCGTCCACCGCGTTGTGACGACCCACGTCCTCGATGAAAACGGCCACTTCCGTGCCCGCGCATAAAGCGCAGCCATGCACGGCGCCGGCGCTTTTGTAGACGTCGTTATAGTGCGCCAGGTTTTTCAACAGGGCATAGATATCCGATTGCTTGAGCCGGGTTGCGCGCAACTCTATCTGCTCAATCTGCTCCAGGATATTGCCGTACACCGTTCCCTGGCCGCAGCCCGTCGTCACTATTCTCGGTCCCAGCCGTTCTTTCCAGTCGTCCCTTTCCGAGTAGGTGGTCACCGCCGCGGCATTCACCTCCCAATCGACCTGCACTGAACGGATTTCATTGATGTCGTCAACGATGCCCTGGTTTTTCAGGTAACCCAGAGTTAGTAATTCGGGGGTCTTCCCGAGTGTCATCAGGGTGACGATCTCATAGCTGTCAACGTAGATGGTAAGCGGTCGTTCATCGGCGATGTTCATTTCCCGGATATTCCGGAACTCGTCAACCGCATCGACGGCAATGGTAGGCTCGACACCGGCATTCGTCATTGCCGGCCGACGACATAATGAATTATTCATAACTTGATACTGTGTTCGCCGGGAATATCATTTTGATGTCTTGAGTTTATCAAGCTTATAAAGTATCGAGTAACCATCCCTGGTGCGACTTCAGCAACTTCGTTAAACCCCAGCCACAACATCCGTGTTGTGTCGTTCGCCGGGAAAAAGACACGTTAAGTGTCTTTTTCTTTATCCGGCTCACCCTCCCGTCATATTCATATGACGGAAAATGACGGGTTTGACTGAGAGATCGAATTCGTGTCCCTTGGGTTTGATGTCCATGGACGCGCGCAATGCCTGTTTTAACCTGTCCATGTCGCCGGGATAGGTCCTGATGACTTGGCGCAAGTCCACGGAGTGTTCCTGGCCGAGACAGAGCAGCAGGCGGCCCTCGCAAGTGAGCCTGACCCGGTTGCAACTGTCGCAGAAGTTATGGCTGTGGGGTGAGATGAAGCCTACCTTGGTGTTGGTTTCGACAATCTTGTAATAGCGCGAGGGACCGCCGGTCGTTTCGGTGGTCGGCAACAGCGTATAGCGTTGCTCCAGGTCGGCCTTGATTGCATCACTTGAGTAATAGGCCTCGGCCCGGTCATGGTCGCCGATAACGCCCAGAGGCATTTCTTCGATGAAGCTGATGTCCATGCCGCGCCCCGCGGCAAACCCGACCAGGTCCAGTACTTCATCATCATTGCGGTTTTTCAGAATGACGGAGTTGATCTTGATTTTTTCAAACCCGGCTGCATCAGCCGCGTCTATCCCTGCGAGCACCTTGTCCAGTTCACCGACGCGGGTCAGGCGTCTGAATTTATCCGGGTCGAGCGAGTCCAGGCTGATGTTGAGGCGTTTCACCCCGGCTTCTTTCAGTTCGCCTGCCAGTTTCGGTAATTGCGAGCCATTGGTGGTGAGAGTCAGTTCCTTCAAGCCTTCCAGTTCCCCGATATCATAGAACAACTTGGTGATATTCCGCCTGATTAACGGTTCGCCGCCGGTGATGCGTATCTTGCTGACTCCCAGCTCGGTAAAAGCCCGGGCGATCACCAAAATTTCTTCCAGGGACAGCAACTTGGCACGAGGAACGAACTGCATTTCTTCGTCCATGCAGTACACGCAACGGAAGTCGCAACGATCCGTTACCGAGATACGGACATAGTTCACCGTTCGGCCGAAATTATCGACTAATATGTCTTCGTGCTTCATGTTCGACAGTATAGCAAATAAATACTTCCAGGGTCAGACCAGTATAGCCCCCCCGCCCCGACACCCCGCCGCCCTGACGTCATGCCATCCCGCCGCCCCGACGTCATGCCATCCCGCCGCCCTGACGTCATGCCGGGCTTGACCCGGCATCCAGTGGATAACATTCCTTATTTTATGTAGAATGGCGCCATATCCAGGCATTATCCAAGAAACTATCAGGAGTAAATAAAATGAAGTTATCGAATAGCCTGATAACGCTTCCAGCTATCACCTTAGTATCACTGAATATCTGTACATTTCAGCTGGATGCACAGGAATCCCAGTCTGCTGCAGATACCGAGCTTGAGGAAATCGTTACCATCGGCACTCGTTCTCAGGCCCGCGGTATTGAGGACAGCCTTGTCCCGGTGGATATCATTACAGCCGATGACCTGGTCAGATCGCCCAATATTGCCGGAGAACTGGGTGGCTTGTTACAAGCTGCCGTTGCTTCTTTCAGCATGCCGCGCCAATCCAACTCCGGTCAGACCGATATTGTCAGATCAGCGCAATTAAGGGGTTTAAGTCCTGATCAGGTGCTGGTTCTGGTTAATGGAAAGCGACGCCACGTTAATTCGGTAATCAGTACTGAATCGAAGGTAGGCAGAGGCAGTGCAGCAGTGGATTTTAATAATATCCCCACCAGTGCGATTGAACGCATTGAAGTATTACGGGATGGCGCAGCAGCCCAGTACGGTTCGGATGCCATTGCCGGAGTCATTAACATCGTCCTGAAAGATAATGCCGAAGGGGGAAATATCTCGGTTTCGTACGGGGGCCATGTCACTGATCTGAAACCGGTTGATGAGGATATCTCAGACGGACAAACAGTCACTGTCAGTGCAAATCATGGGTTTTCTTTCGCCAACGGTTACCTTAACCTCAGTGCGGAATATCGTGACAGATCGTCGACTAACCGCTCAGGTTTCGACCAGCTGCCGACGATTGGTTTTGCTGAATTCATCGCGCCGATCCCTTCCAGCGGGACACCGGAGGCCGCCCCGAACGATGCTCTGGCAGGCATGCGAAACTATCGTGAGGGCGATGGGGAATCAAGTGATATCAACCTGATGTATAACGCCGGCTACGATTTGAGTTCAGGATTTGAGTTATACAGTTTTGGCAGTTACTCGGAGCGTGATGGAGAAGGCTACAATTTCTTTCGTTATCCGGTCAGCGCAAATACAATTGCTTCAGTATATCCTAACGGGTTTATGCCGTTAAGTGACGTAGATATCACTGACTTCTCTGTTGCCGGCGGTATAACCGGCGAGTTGTCCGGTGGCTGGCTGATTGATGCGAGCGTAGTACACGGTTCCAATAAGTTTTCCGACGGTGTAAAGAACACTATTAATTCATCGCTGGGTGCTGCGAGTCCGACTGAATTTTACAGGGGCGAGTATGAATATTCGCAGACTGTGCTGAATTTTGATGTTTCCAAAGGGATGGAGTTCGGCGCTATCCCGGTAAATGTCGCCGCAGGCCTGGAGTTTCGATTTGAGGATTACAGCACGGAGGCAGGTGACCCGGAATCTTATATCGCAGGTACTGCCGTAGCCTGTGCGGTCTGTGTCACCTTCGGTAATAGTGATACGGCCAAGATCGGCGCGCAGAGCGGTTCGGGATTGCAGCCTTCCGATGAAGTCGATGAGGATCGATTTTCCTATTCGGCCTATATCGACCTGGAGTTTGATATTACTGAAGATATTCTGTTCTCGGTGGCAGGCAGATTTGAAGATTATGATGATTTCGGCGATACGGTTAATGGTAAAGCTGCGGCTCGTTATGAACTATTCCCGGGCTTCGCCATTCGCGGAAGTGTCAGCACCGGATTCAGGGCGCCTTCTCTCGCGCAGGCCTTTTTTACCGGTACGACGACCAGTTACGGTACCGGGGGCGCCCTGGTAAGAACATTGAGTTTGCCCGTGACTGATCCGGTGGCCCAGGAGAATGGAGCAGAGGCTCTTGATGCTGAAGAATCATTGAGTATAAGCGTCGGTTTTACCTGGTTCCATGAAAACGGTCTTGGTCTGACCTTTGATTACTACGAAGTGGATATCGATGATCGTATTGCACTCTCTCAGAATATACCCGTAACAGGTGTAGCCGGTGTTGGCGGAGTCCGGTTTTTTACCAATGTTGCAGATACTGAAACCTCCGGCTTTGACGTGGTTGCATCCTACAGGCACGAGGGCTGGAGTCTCTCAGCTGCGTATAACAACACCGAAACCGATATTGTCAATAATCCGAATCGAGTGATTATTGGTATCGAAGAGCAGAATACCTATGAGACGGCATCACCCGAAGATAAGCTGATTCTCACTGGTTCATGGTCCAACGAAACCATTTCTGCCTTGGTGAGAGCAACACGTTTCGGAAAAACGGAGCGTATATTTGATTTCGGCGGTGGTTTTGAGCCACAGCAGGTCTATGGTGCTGAATGGTCTGTTGATGCCGATATTGAATATGCAATTACTGATAACTGGCGTGTTTCAGCAGGGGGTAACAACCTGTTTGATGAATATCCGGACGAATCGATATTCGATATCAGCTATTTTGGCAATTTGCCATACGATGTTCTCTCACCGATCGGCGTTAATGGCCGCTTCATTTACCTGAGGACAAGTTTCAGTTACTAAAGCTTTCTGACTGCGCTATTGATCCATGAAATCAATAGCGCAGTTGTTTTTTGAACGTCGGTTCCTTCCTGTTTCATAATCGGGGATAAATAATGCCCAGCCTGGCAAGAATAAGCATACTTCTTCTTTTTCCAATAACTGTTTTTGCCGCCGCAGACAAATTATCAAACCCTGATTGTGAAATATTCTACGAAGTATTCCCAAACAGAGATACGGCCGGCCAGATAGAGAAAACAGTTTTTGAAGCGGTTTCCGAATTGAGCTGGGAACAACGGAAAGCACTGTCACGGACCGAGAGTAAACGTCTTGAAGCAATCCTGGCTATCAGCCCCAGCCTCGTTAACAAAATAAAATTCCGGGATATACTGATTACTCAGGGTGGCTACAAGGGCGTATCCGGCACTTCCATCAATGCCCGCCTGAATATGGCCGCGAATTCTACCGGTGAAGACATTATTTCCCTGGCATCAATGATCGGCTATATCTATTTTCAGGACAGTGTTCTCTTGTTGTGCCATGTGCCCGTTGATAAAGGTATACAGCCTGCTGTCATACACACTGTCTTTGACGTTGGCAGTAAAGACTACCTGAATCCGATATCTGCGCGGTTGCTTTTTGGCATGATGATGGGGTATTTAAATAGGGTTGAATCTGTTGGTTATACTTATGAGCAGGGCAACGATATCTTTCGCGTATTGGAATTCGATCGGCTGGACAAACCCAGGATAAAGGCTTTATCAAGCATTGCCGGGCATTTGGCTGATTTATCAGACGGGAAAGTGAAACTGGATATACGGAGCGCCGACGTTTTTGCGTTTTCTACAGGCAATAAATGGAAGAAATTTCCACAGGGGGGTGACTATATCAGTCGTTTTGCCGACGACGTTGACAAGGAGTTGATAAAGTCGGAACAAATGGTTTTTATAGAGAAGTTGAAGAGGGAGTATATTCAGGGTCACCAACGCTGACGCTAACTCATTTCTATCCACGTTCCTTTTCACGTTACAATAGCCCCACGGATTTCCTGACCAGGCGGAGCATGATGACAGTTGGGAAGTAAACAGAATTTAGAGCGGTTAAAATAAATAAGGAGACAACATGGCGGGCATCCTGTCCAGGCAACATATTATCGCAAAACCCGGATTCAATCGCTGGTTGATCGTCCCGGCGGCTCTGGGCATTCATCTTTGTATCGGTTCGGTATATGCCTGGAGCATCTTCAATCCCGCCCTGGTAAAACAGATCGGGGTAGTGGTGAGCGCCGCCGATGACTGGTCCCTGAAGAGCGTCGTGTGGATATTTACCGTGTCGATTGTGTTCCTGGGGCTGGCGGCAGCTATCGCCGGCAGGTGGCTGGAACAGGTGGGTCCGCGCATGGTGGGCGTGGTATCGGCCTGCTGCTGGGGCGGCGGTTTCATCATCGGCGGCATGGGTATCGTAACCCATCAGTTATGGCTGCTGTACCTGGGTTACGGGGTGTTGGGCGGTTGCGGCCTGGGCCTGGGTTATGTGTCACCCGTCAGCACGCTGATCCGCTGGTTCCCGGACCGGCGCGGTATGGCTGCCGGCATGGCGATAATGGGTTTTGGCGGCGGCGCCATGATCGGCGCGCCCTTGAAGGAGTTTTTTATCCAGTTTTACTATAAGGCTCCCGAATACCTGGGTGCGGTTACCGACCTCGAACTGATTACCAGGGCAGGGCGGCGTTTCGTGGAAATCGGTGGGGAACTGCGTGAAGTAGTTGTTGTCGGCGCCAACGAGTTGGCGCAGATGGTGCTTCCGGGAGCGGAGGGCGTTTACCTGGTCGGCACCGGTTCGGTCGGCGTTGCCCCGACGTTCTTCACCATGGGCGTAATTTATTTCATTGTCATGATGATCGCGGCGTTTTCCTACCGGCTCCCTGCTCCGGGCTGGCAACCGGCAGGCTGGACTCCCCCGGATGAGGCCCACGCGGAAAAGAAGATGATGACGAGCAACCACGTGGACATAGACCAGGCCTTGAAAACACGGCAGTTTTACCAGTTATGGATCGTGCTTTGTTTTAACGTTACCGCCGGTATCGGCGTGCTGGGCGTGGCCAAGACCATGATGACCGAGATATTCGGTACAACCTTGCCGCATATCGTTGACGGGGCGTTTGCCGCGACCTACGTGGTCATGATCAGCGTATTCAACATGGTCGGGCGGTTTATCTGGGCCAGCACCTCGGATTACATCGGGCGGCGCAATACCTACTGGATATTCTTTGCGCTGGGTATTCTGCTTTATTGCTCCATCCCATATACCGCCCAGCAGGTCAGTGTCAGTCCCACGGTGGTCTGGCTGGTGTATTTCTACGCCGCCACCATGATCATCTTTACCATGTACGGCGGCGGCTTCGCCACTATCCCGGCCTACCTGGCAGACATTTTCGGGACGAAGTACGTTGGGGGTATCCACGGCCGCCTGTTGACCGCCTGGAGTACCGCCGGCGTACTGGGTCCCCTGGCAATCACGTCACTGCGGGAAAACGCCGTAACCAGGGCCATTGACGACCTGGTCGGCAAAATTGATCCGGCTGCTTTTGCCGAAGCATTCGGCGCCAGCATCGATCAGTTACCTGCATTGGTGCAGGCAAAGACTGTGACCATAGCCAGCTTGATGGACATCGCTCCGGCTGGTACGGTCGACCCGACTACAAACCTGTATAACGGCACCATGTATCTCATGGCCCTGCTGCTCGCCATCGCATTGGTAAGCAATGCCTTCATGCGCCCGGTACACCCCAGGCACCACATGCCCGAGGAAGAATTGGAACTGTGAGGGTCGGACCAGTATAAACCCATATAACCCATTGAATATACTATAAATAAATACCAATACATGGCTATAAGTGAGCTTAAAAGGGTCTATTTTAGGGTAAAATGGGATTTCTAGGGTAGGACCAGTATAAACCCGTGAATGAATAGCGGCATGATCGATATAACCGGCAGGGACTGGCGCAGCGCACTGGCGGTATACAGCCGGCCCCGCGTCATTGCCATGAGTTTTCTCGGGTTTTCCGCCGGACTGCCTTTTCTCCTGGTGTTTTCCACCTTGTCGGCCTGGCTACGGGACTCAGGACTGGCTTTATCCACCATCGGTTTCTTCAGCTGGATAGGCATTACCTACTCTATCAAGGTATTCTGGGCGCCGGTGGTTGACCGGGCGCCGATTTTTATCCTTACCGACCGGATGGGTAAAAGGCGCTCATGGATGTTGTCTGCCCAGTTCCTGATTGCATTAGGTCTCGCAGGCATGGCCTTGTCCGACCCCCAGTCACAGTTACAGCAGCTCGCGCTCTTTGCCCTGTTGGTTGCATTCGGCTCGGCGACCCAGGATATTACTATTGATGCTTATCGTATTGAGGCGGTAGACAGATTATTACAGGGGGCAATGGCGGCCAGCTATGTATTCGGCTATCGGGTGGCCCTGCTTGTAGCCGGCGCCGGTGCATTCTATATTGCCGCGGCCCAGACCTGGCAATACGCATATTTCAGCATGGCCTGTCTGATGGGCATAGGCATAATAACGACACTGATTATTGCTGAACCCGCCCACCCGGCCTCTGAGGCCACCGGGCAATTGGAAAATGAATTGGCGCGGAAAATGGGCCTGAAAAAAAATGGGCGTCGTATTGCCTGGCTGGCTGCCTGGTTCACCGGTGCCGTGGTCAGCCCTTTTGTCGAGTTTTTCAAGAGAAACGGGTTATTGGCCTTACTGATCCTGCTGCTCATCGGGACGTTCCGGCTCAGCGATATCACTATGGGGGTAATGGCTAATCCGTTTTACCTGGACCTGGGTTTCAGCAAGGTCGAGATTGCGAATATCACCAAGATTTACGGATTTTTCATGACCATCGTCGGCGCAGGATTAGGCGGGGTATTCGTGTTACGTTACGGGATTTACAAACCGTTGTTGCTGGGGGCCATACTGGTGCCCATAACCAATTTGTTCTTCGTCTGGTTGGCCGTCAGTGAACCGAATCTCGTCAGTCTGGCAACTGTTATCAGCGTTGATAACCTGAGCGGCGGTTTTGCCACGTCGGCCTTCATCGCCTACCTCTCCAGCCTGACGAATACCACTTATACCGCCACTCAATATGCTTTGTTTTCCTCCCTGATGACGTTGCCGGCAAAAATTATCGGCGGTTTTTCCGGTATTATGGTCGAGGCAGCCGGTTATGCGTACTTCTTCCTGTATGCCGGTTTGCTGGGCGCGCCAGCGCTATTGCTGATTATCTATCTGATGAAAAACGGTCAAGCCACAGAAGACACAGAGTTATTTGCTAGGGTCGGACCAGTATAAGCCGGTATAACCCATTGAATTTACTATAAATAAATACTAATACATGGCTATAAATGAGCTTAAAAGGGCCAATTTGGGGGTAAAATGCTCGATTTCTTTTGCCGTAAGGTATCTTTTTTTCAACTGGATTCCCGCTTTCGCGGGAATGACGACAAGGTGGATTTCTACTCCCTGCGGCAGAATCTTAAATGCCCTGACGGTGGCATAACAAATCTGCGCTCATCGGCGTAATCTGCGGATAATCATGGTATTTTATATCCCATGATGACTTCTCCCGGTATCGAATTTTCAATTTTCCTGATTTTTACAGGGGCCGCGATACTCGCGACCCTCGCGTTATACACGCGCCAGGCTGTGATCGTCGCGTATATTGTCCTTGGTGTCATACTGGGACCCTGGGGCATGGGCCTGGTTGATGATCCCGAATTGATTGCTGATATCTCGCATATCGGCATCGTGTTCCTGCTCTACCTGCTCGGGCTGGACCTGTTCCCCCAGGAATTGTGGAAAATGCTGGGAGAGGCGCTGTGGGTGACATTACTGAGTTCGGTCTTGTTTTTCATTGCGGGTTTTGCCATAGCCTATGGTTTCAGTTACCCGCTGTCCGAGGCGATGTTGGTCGGTTCCATCATGATGTTTTCCAGCACCATTATCGGCGTGAAGCTATTGCCCACCACCGCGCTACACCATCGCCATACGGGACAGATCATCATCAGTGTATTGTTAATCCAGGACCTGGTAGCGATTATTATTTTACTGATGTTGCAGGGATACGGTAAAAACGAAAATTTACTGGTCGATATCACCATGCAATTGCTGGCCCTGCCGGTATTGATCTTCATTTCCTGGTTCTTTGAGCGATACGTCATTGTCAGGTTGATCAACCGGTTTGATCAAATCCACGAATATATTTTTTTGCTGGCGATTGCCTGGTGTCTGGCAATCGCAGAGGTGGCGGTCATGCTGGGCCTGTCCCGCGAGATCGGCGCGTTCATCGCCGGGATAACGTTAGCGTCCAGCCCTATTGCGCTGTTTATCACCATGAAATTAAAGCCGTTACGGGATTTCTTCCTGGTGCTGTTTTTCTTCTCGATGGGCGCCAGCTTCAACCTGGATATTATCTCCGAAATTATCCTTCCGGCGGCAGCTCTAGCAGCCTGTGCCCTGGTCATAAAGCCCGTGATCTTCGAGAAGCTGTTCGTCAAAGCCCATGAAAAACGGGCAATTTCCAGGGAAGTGGGTTACCGGTTGGGACAGATAAGCGAGTTTTCCTTCCTGATCGCAATACTGGCGGTTGAGGCGCGATTTATTCAGCAGGAGACCTCGTACCTGATTCAACTAGCGACATTAATTACGTTTTTAGTTTCATCCTGTATCGTGGTCCTCCGTTACCGCACACCTATAGCAACGTCCGACCGTATGCGTCGGGACTGAGTTCTCCACAGTTCCCCTTGCCCGATTTGATTCCTGATTTGATTCCGTGCCAGCGGCCCGACTAAACGATATAATGGTGAGCAGTTTCGGATTAACTTTGGAAAAATACCATGTTTGAAAAAAAAGCAATTACAGAAGTTACCATTAATGACATGTTGGCAAGTCGCTGGAGCGGCGTGGCGTATGACCCCGACCGGCTGGTGGAAGCTGAGAAACTCTCTGCCTGTATAGAGGCCGCCAGGTGGTCCATGTCCTGTTTCGGCGCCCAACCCTGGAACTTCATTATCTGTGACAGGTCCAGGGACGAAGCGGCCTGGGGCACAGCCTTCGACTGCCTGGTAGAGGGGAACCGCACCTGGGCCCGGAATGCGCCGGTACTCATCCTTGCGGTCGCGGTGGAACGCTTCAAGCATAACGGTGAACCAAACAGGTGGGCGCAATACGATACCGGCGCCGCCGGCATCAGTGTATGTCTGCAAGCCACCGACCTTGGTCTCATGGCCCACCAGATGGGCGGTTTCGACGCAGATAAATCCAGCCAGGTTTTTGGCATACCGGACGACCATACGCCAATGGCCATGATCGCCATCGGCTATCAACTGGCGCGAGAGGCCGTGCCGGAACAACATCAGGAGAGGGAATTTGCACCGAGGAAGCGTAATCCTGTCAGCGAACACTTTTTTTTCGGGAAATGGGGCTCAGTAGACAAGGGCTAGGAGACAGGCGGCAAAAAATTAACATGGATGCACAGGATAGACAGGATTTTCCATTCAGAGGGCATAAAGATAAACGACTATTTTTTCCTGTGAACTCCGAGTGATTTGGGGTTAAAAACTGTTTACTATATTTCCCCTGCGCCAACTGTGTATGCCTTGTGGCAACAGAGGACAAAAGGGGTAACGCTTTTTGTTATCTTGTCTATCCTGTGCATCCATGTTAAATCCAGTTTATAACCATGCCGGGACGTGATACTCATCTGCTGCGCCTGGCGGGGCCGTTAATCCTGTCCAATTTGACGATTGCCCTGCAGGGGATAGTTGATACGGCAGTGGTCGGGCACCTGGAAACCCCTGCGTATATCGGCGCAGTAGCAGTGGCTTCCGTGATTTTCAGTTTCCTGTACTGGGGGATGGGTTTTCTTCGTATGGGGACAGTGGGCATCATTGCCCAACTCAAGGGAGATGGAAATCCCAACCGTCTCAGATCAGTCCTGTTACACAGTTGCTTCCTCGGCGTGATCATTGCCTTTTTCATCCTGTTACTCCAGACCCCCATTATTACCCTGGGCCTTGACCTGATCGGTGGCACCCCGGACGTCAAGAGCAACGCCGGGGTATATTTCTACTGGGCCGTATGGGGAGCGCCGGCCGTATTGTTGAACATGACTTGTGTCGGTTGGCTGTTGGGTATGCAAAATGCCCGGGCCACGTTTTATGTCACCTTATTGATCGGTATTCTTAATATTGTTCTCGATTTTATTTTCGTGTTTGGTCTGGATATGGATGTACGCGGGGTGGCCCTGGCTTCCGTCATCTCACAGTTCTCCGGCTCTGCACTTGCGGGTCTTTTCATTTACGGGGAATTGAAACGGCATCCGGGACACTGGCGCAGGTCGGTTATCTTTGATGTGAAGGATTTTACCGCCTTGCTGGTATTGAACCAGAATATCTTTTTAAGGACCATGTGCCTGATCTTCGCATTTGCTTTTTTTACCCGGCAGGGCGCAAACCAGGGTGAACTGATCCTGGCGGCAAATGCCATCCTGTTGAACTTCCAGATGTTGGTGGCTCTGGGCCTGGACGGCTTTGCCAATGCCGCCGAAGCCCTGGTCGGCAAGGCTGTTGGAGCAAAAGACCATAAGCAATTTCATGAGTCCGTCCGTTCGGTGATGGCCTGGGGTGGCGGCGTTGCATTCCTGTACTCATTGCTGTTTATTCTCGCCGGAACCTGGCTGGTAAATCTGATGACGGATATCGCGCCTGTCAGGGAAACTGCGTATCTCTATTTACCCTGGATGATAGTCTCACCGATCATTTCCGTCTGGTGTTTTCTGCTGGATGGTATTTTCATCGGCGCCACCAGGGGCAGGGAACTCAGAAACGGCATGTTGTTTTCCACGTTCATCGTCTATCTTCCGTGCTGGTACCTGCTTGGAGGTCTGGGCAACCACGGTTTATGGTTAGCCCTGATGGTATTTTTCCTGGCGCGTGCATTGAGCCTGCTCTGGTATTACCGCGCAGCCGCGCACTGGATTGCAGAAAAAACTGTTTGACGACTAATCAGGTCAGGGCAGTTTCGATGACCCCGCCGCCCAGGCACAGGTTGTGTTCGTAGAAAACCGCATATTGACCCGGAGTGACGGCTCGTTGTGGCCGGGCGAAATTTACCCTGACCCTGTCATCGGCCATATTCTCAACGGTACAGTCCTGAGCAGCCTGGCGGTAGCGTGTTTTTACGGTGCAATCAAGGGGAAGGGTCGGCGTTCCTGCTATCCAGTTCAGGTTTGCAGCTACCAGGCCGCGGCTGAACAGGGCTGGGTGATCATGCCCCTGGGCAACCGTAAGCACATTATTTTTGACGTCTTTTGCGACTACGTACCAGGGTTTTTCCGGGTAACCTTTCACTCCGCCGATGCCCAGTCCCTGGCGCTGGCCCAGGGTATAGAAGTGAATCCCCAGGTGTTCCCCGATGTCCACACCGTCGATGCTGTGCACAGGGCCGGTTTGTACGGGGAGGTAATGGCTAAGAAAGTCGCGGAACGGGCGTTCACCGATAAAACAGATTCCGGTGCTGTCTTTTTTATCGTGGGTGGCCAGCCCGTGTTTTTTTGCCAGGGCGCGCACTTCAGGCTTTTTCAAGGCGCCCAGCGGGAACAGGCTTTGAGCTAACTGCACCTGGTTCAGCCGGCACAGGAAATAACTCTGGTCCTTGTTCAGGTCGGCGCCTTTGTAGAGGAGATATTGGCCTTCATATTGTCGAATGGCCGCATAATGCCCCGTTGCGATCCGGGTGGCATCCAGTAACGCGGCGTGTTCGAGAAAGGCGTGAAACTTGATCTCCTGGTTACATAAAATGTCAGGGTTGGGGGTGCGGCCGCGGCTGTATTCGTCCAGGAACTGCTGAAATACCTGATGCCAGTAAGCCTCGGACAGGTCAACGGTGTTCAGCCTGATGCGGAGTTTTTCACATACCGCCAGGGCGTCTTCCACGTCGGCTTCCCAGATGCAACTGCCGGTTTCATCGGTTTCATCCCAGTTCTTCATAAACAGGGCTTCCACCTCGTAGTCCTGTTCAAGCAGCAGCAACGCGGCCACGGAGGAATCGACTCCACCCGAGACGCCAACAATGATTTTTTCAGTTCCCACAGATAGGCCGCCTCACTGTAAATAGACACACCACAGCTTTGCTGAGAGCATGCGAGGTAGTTGTAGACAGTTGTTTCAGTGGTTAGCTTAACAACGGGCCTATGATCGGGATAAGACCCAATATCACCAACAGGCCTATCAAGGCGAATAGAAAATTGAGTTTTACTTCCAGGGGGTCGAATTTTGCTTCGAGGGAGTCGAATTTTGCTTCCAGGGACTCAAATTTCGCTTCCAGGGATTCAAAGTTCACATTGAGCGTATCAGAAGTCGTTTTCAAGTCGGACTTTGTTACAAGCTGCTCAGCAAGTTCGTCACCCAGGGCACGAGCCAGGGTATTGGCCTGCTCAACGGCAAAGCCACCTTGCCGGAGCTTATCCGAGAAAAGCAACGTATCGATCACGGTATTCATTTATCAATCCTCCTTGATCATCCGGAAAAACGGGAGCGCTTTCAAGCGCCGTTCAGTTTCGTGTCCTGAGGGACATGACAAGTATACCCAAAGCCAGCCAGGATGTCATCAGCATTGTTCGGGTTGCAGTCGTTCCCGGGAATAACACTTGCCGAAAACGATTTTAATCCGGCGCAACAACCCTATGTTCAACCGTATTAACATCGTAATGTCGCGTTAGCGGGAACTGCTGTCCGGCTTGAAGAAGCTGTCTGGAATTGATAAAAGAAACAGCAGTTCCCACTAACCCCCGGGATCGAGGGCATCCTGCCCTCGTGGAGGGCGAGACGCCCTCCCTCCCAGGGAAACATGCCCCCTTATGGTCAGGGGAACTTGGGGGACAGATTTAAATCTGTCCCTCCCTGTCTTCGGCAAGAATCACTGTATTGACCTCGAGTTAGCGGGAGCACCTGAAGAAACCGACAGCAATTACAGGAGTCCCTGATTACCCTGCTATACTTGCGGGCATGACACTAACTGGTAATCCGTTTGTCCCCGGTGATGGCCTGGTGCCACCGTTCCTGGCCGGTAGAGAGACCGAACAGGCGGTACTGAACAAATATCTGTCATATCTGAACATCGGCCGGGGCGTCCCGGCTAACGTGATACTGACCGCCCCCCGCGGCAACGGCAAGACGGCGCTGCTGCGCTCGTTTGAGCGGGATATTAAAAACGGCAAAAAACAGCCGGATGTGGTCTGGTTGACCCCGGACGACATCCTGACTCTGGATGCCCTTGCGACAGAGACGGTGCCGCCCACCCGCTTCGGGGAATGTATTCCTGACCATATAAAGGTATCCGTCATAAAGGTATCCGTCGTCAGTGGCGAATTCAGCTGGGACCTGGCCGGTCGCTCCGGGTCATTCACAAAGCTGTTGGTGGCGCGTTGTCAAATTCAGCCCTTGGTATTGTTGTTGGACGAGGCGCATACGCTGGCTAAGGATGTGGGCCGTGCCCTGTTGAACGCCAGCCAGAAAGTCAGGGCGGAGGCACCTTTTCTCCTGGTCATGGCTGGTACCCCCGACCTGCCCGACCATCTGAATACAATGTCCGCCACCTTCTGGGACCGGGCCGAGAAAGTGGGAGTTGGGCGCTTGAACAAGACAGCCGCTGCCGAGGCGCTGGTGAAACCATTGAGCGAGGCGGGCATCAGCCTGGAAGGTACGGCGCTGGATAGCGTAGTGGAAGACAGCCAGCGTTATCCTTATTTCCTGCAACTATGGGGCGATGCCCTGTGGGAAACATCCCGGGCTGAGGGCACTCCCCGGATTGATGATACTATGGTAGCCCGGGCCGGGGAGCAGGTGAACCGAAAAAGAACGACTTATTACAGGTATCGCTACGGCGAACTCAAGGACAAATCGTTATTGAATGTGGCGGCCTGGGTGGCTGAAGCCTTTGCCGGTACCGAGGCCATGAGAGAACATGAGTTGGATACAGTCATTGCCGCTGCCTTGCCACCCGGCACTGGGGCTACACAAACCGACCACTGCCGGAAACAGATTGGTAAGCTGGGCTACGTCTGGAATCCGCCGGAGGCCGATGATATTTGGCAGCCGGGCATCCCGAGTCTGATGACCTACATGCAGGAACGTTATGCCGTCGAGCCGAGAAAATAGTGCGGTCAGCCCAACAACGGGCCTATGATCGGGATAAGACCCAATACCACTAACAGACCAATCAAGGCGAATAGAAAGTTGAGTTTTACTCCCAGGGAGTCGAATTTCGCTTCCAGGGATTCAAAGTTCACATTGAGAATGGCGCGAGAAATCGGACAGCCATACAAAACCTTCGGAGGTTTTCAGGCGGTACTTTGGGCCGGGCCACGGGGTGGAACTGCCATTGCCAGAACGACGATAACCTGGATTCTAAAGTATGCGTTCGCCCTGTCATATGTACTAAATCCGCAGCAGTTCTCGCTAACCCAAGTTTAACACCAACCCCCCGAATTTTGGTTGATTTTGGCTGATTTTCACCTGCAACTGCCGGTAAGTGATTGATTTTTCATGGTGAGGTGGGGGAGTTTAGCAAATGTAGTGCCATAATATTATATTTGTCTCTTGACGTGCCTTCCCCCGTCCGCTATCCTACCCCCCCTGTTCATCCGTCGCACCCGTACCCGTCATACCGACACCGGCCAGAAGTATTTCACCTACCGCCTGGTGCGCACCGAACGCATAGGGGAGAAAGTCCGCCAACGCACCCTGCTCAACCTCGGCAGTCACTACGATATCGACCGGGCCCACTGGCCGATGCTCTGTGCCCGCATCGAGCACTGGCTGGCCGGCCAGGCCGATTTGCTTGATCCGGATTGTCCGGCGGCGGTGGAAACCGAAGCGCAACGCAGCGCCGCCCAACTGCTGGCCCGCGCCCCGGCGCCCCCCGTCGCGGCGTCCCCCGAGGAGGTGCTGCACCGGGTGGCCGTCGATTCCCTGGCCCTGCTGCGGCCACGCTCGGTGGGGGTGGAAGCGGTAGGCCTGTGGGCCTTGCAGCAACTGGGCGTGCCGGCCTTGCTGGCACGACTGGGGTTGACCGGGCCGCAACAGGCCGCCGCACTGGGGTCAATCATCGGGCGCCTGGCGGCACCGGGGTCGGAACGGGCCACCCATGCCTGGCTGGGTCAGCGCAGCGCCCTGGGCGAGTTGCTGGGGGTAGACTTTGAAGCCATGAGCGCCCTGCAACTGTATCGTGCCTCGGACGCCTTGCTGGCACACCGGAACGACATCGAACGCCACCTGTTCCGGCAAGTGACTGATTTGTTCGGCTTAGCCCCCACCGTGACCCTGTATGACTTGACCAACACCTACTTCGAGGGGGAGGCCGGGGCACAGCCGAAGGCGCGCCGCGGCCACTCGAAGGAGACACGCAGTGACTGTCCGTTGCTGACCTTGGGGCTGGTGCTGGACGGCAGTGGCTTTGTACGACGCTCCCAGGTATTTGCCGGTACTGTCCGGGAAGACCGTACCCTGGCGGCCATGCTGACGGCGTTAGCAGCGCCGACGGGGGCCTTGGTGGTCATGGACCGGGGGATTGCCACTGAGGCCAACATCACCTGGCTGCGTGAGCAGGGCTACCGTTACCTGGTGGTGAGCCGTGCCCGACACCGCCAATTTGACCTGGAGCAGGCCGTGACGATTGACACCGCCGCCGGGCAGCCGTTGCAACTGCATCGGGAACAGGGCGAGGACGAGACCCGCTTGTACTGTTATTCGGCCGCACGGGCCGAGAAGGAGAACGCCATGGCGGCCCGCTTCCAACAACGTTTCGAGGCCGGCCTGCAACGCCTGGCCGACGGGCTGGCGCGGCCGCGTACCCGCAAGGGCTTGAACAGCATCCACCAACGCCTCGGTCGGTTGCGTGAGACGAGTCGGGGGATGGCACCGCATTACGACATTACGGTAACGCCCGACTCCCGCGGCAAGCAGACCGCGTCCATCACCTGGCAGCGGCGGCCCCATGACGGTTCCCTGCTGACGCATCCCGGGGTGTATTGCCTGCGTAGCAACCTGACTGACTGGGATGCGGAGACGCTCTGGCGTACCTATACCCTGCTGACCGACCTGGAGGCCGTGTTCCGCTCCCTGAAATCGGAGTTGGGTCTGCGTCCGGTGTGTCACCAGACGCCGCCACGCGCCGAGGGGCACCTGTTCATCACCGTGTTGGCCTATCAGGCGGTGCAAACTATCCGCCGGCGGCTGCGGGCGCACGGGGAAACGGCCAGTTGGTCTACCTTGCGCCGTCTGCTGGGGGGACAGCAGCGGGTGACCGCCACCTTCCGGTGTGCCGACCGGCGTACCCTGCATGTACGCAAGGCCACGCGCCCGGAAGCCGAGCAGCAGGCCCTCTACAGGCTATTGGGCATCGAGGAGAACCCTGGCGGTACGCAAAAGACGGTGGTGTGATACGTTAACTGACCGGCAAAGGGCGCTTTGTAGTGCCAGAAGCCAAATTTATCAATTCTAACTGATTGAATAATAAGAACTTATAAATAGGGGTGTTAAACTTGGGTTAGCTGTCTTTAGCATCGTTACCCTTGTGCTGGGTTTGGAATACGTACAGGCTGATGCGAGCTATGGTTCGATAGTCTTCAGTCAGAAAACCGATGGCGGCTATGCTTGGGGGATAGCTTGGAGCTATAGCAACTACTCTGAGGCCAGAAAAAGAGCCATCAGCGAATGTCGTCGGCATGAGGGCAGAGATTGCAAAGAAGTCAATTGGTTTCAAAACGCCTGCGGTTCATTAGCTATCGGCAGTAATAATGGCTATGGTGCCGCGGGGGGTAAATCAATACCTGAGGCTGAACGTAAGGCGATTGCAGAATGTAGTAGAGCTGGGAACGACAACTGCCGAATTGAAGTTTCCAAGTGCGCGAAAGACGACAACTATGCCAGGGACACAAGGGATACTAAGGACACAACGGATGCTAAGGCTAATACAGTTAAGAAGCGCAATGCACAATGCGCTAGCATCCTTGAAGATCTGAGTTATCAGAAGTATGAGGAGCGCTTCAGAAACTCAAGAGATCAATTCATTACTGTAGCTCAGTACATTAAATCTTTAGCTACAGAAGCCTCAAGACAGAGAGCGTTGCCAAGGAATATGAGATGTGGTCAATTACAGGCCCCTTTATGTGGCGACTGGAGTAAAGATAGATACAACGGATGTTTGGTGGACCCAGATGATTGCAGGATGCTTTGGGAAAGAACGAGCGACCCCGCCCGCAATCGCATACATGACGAACTATACAACAACGTCAGGCGAATCTATAGCGACTGTCAAGCGATGGGGTGGTGGTAGTCACGGGACCAGCCAATCGGGCGCCAACGGTGGGAGACATTGCTGATCACGAATTTACCGCCAGCGATAAGACGATACCTATGGACCTGTCGACCACTATACACACCGATTATCCTGCATCCCGCAGTGGTTGGTCTGCTATGGAGGTAAAACGGATTCCCGTTATTGGGAAGCCGGAATTGACGGTGATAAAGGATATGAAGAGTGTTGTACTACTTGCCCCACCAGCGGTAAAGGGACTTTTGGGAAGAGATTGGTTTGCAACTAATAGGAAGCAGGTTGTAAGTGGTCTAATGAACCAAAAAATGCGAAGTGTATATTTGCTATCCTTATTGATATTGTCATTAAGTCTTACTGGTTGTGCAAATTTACACACAATTGGTCGACATACAGATATACCGAGCTATCAGGATAAAGGCGTTGGCAAAGCAATTCATTTGGATGCACAACAAAGGCTTGTAGTCTTTAATGGCCTTCAAAAGTATTGCGCTGAACCCAGTCCCGATGCGCTTGCAGCGTATGCATCGTCTCTGGGTTTAAGTGCAACCGGTCCGAGTGAAAGGGAGATTTCTATTGCACAAGCATTACAAAGTTCCACAGGGAGTATCGGTTTACGTACACAATCCATCACGTTGATGCGCGATGCGCTTTATCGCATATGCGAAGCATACTCAAACGGAGCTATCAACGAAATCCAGGCCGTGGCCCTTCTGGGACGAAGCCTAGACCTTATGGCGGTAATTTTAGCAATCGAGCAACTGACTGGTGCAGTTGTGCCAAGACAAATTCTTATAACCGGAAAGGCAGAATCTGAGGAGCAGGATAAGGAAGATAAACCGAAAGCAAATGCAACCAGTTCCGGACGATTCAGTAGTTCTATCCATCATGTAGAGTTAAGGGCTGATGCGGCAAAAGAAATTGCCAGAGCGGTAAAGGATATGGTTAAAGCGGTCTTAAATAAAAATTATATACGAAATTCTTGCATGGTACTACTTACTATGCGTGCTAATGATCCTAAGAATTCTAGTTATGAGCGAGCACTCAAGTTATGTATAGACATTCTTTCTAGGGACGCGTATGAGGGAATTATACAGTTAGAGTCACACTACAGACCGGATACTTGGACCGAAGAATTAGAAAAGGAGCTTGAGAAAAATCCGACAATGCGTGGTTGTCTGAAAAAGTGGCTGGAGGGGAAAGGTCATAAATTTTCCATTACGATATTGCTTTATGGGGCGGAGTATACCGAACTGAGGAAGCAAGCTATTGAACATGAACAGTGTAAATCAACCTAACAGGTAACGAATGAGGAGACATCATCATGAGTAGAGAAGAGAGCTTGAAAGAGGTACCATCTGATGATGTGGGTAAAATTGTACAGAGTTTCATTGATAGCGGTGCCAAGTATGTTTGTGCGACAAAGAATGGCAGCAAGACTTGGGATGTTACAGCACGTTTTTAATCAAGTCGATGGTCAGTATTTTCTAATCACGACCATTCCATATTCTATCGTTACTAACTGAATTAAAAGGAAAAATGTCCTGTTTTTTTGTCGGGGTAGAGCCCTCGGCAAAACAACCGCTTACTATGACGGTCGAATATCAGGAAAACGGCGCGACGTTGACGTTCAAGGTGGATTCACCAGGTGTTGACGAAACCTTTGCGGGCTCCATCTTGGATGAGAATGTCGATGAGTTTGTGGATTTTCTGGAGAGTGAGGGCAGGATGCCCTCGATCCCGGGAGTTAGGGGGAACTGTCAGAGGGAGGACAGCAATTCCCGCTAACGCCAGATAGTATCTCAAACCCTTATAAAACCGGGATTTTTGAACAGGCCGAAAAAAGTTTTTCGCAAACTTTTAGTGTTAATTCAGTATAATGAGGCGCATTATTCAAGTCAACAGTGGAATCTCTGGATATTGACGAAATCTTTGCAAGCAGCTAGAGTGTTTGAAACCGGGCGTAAGCTTTGCGATACTGGATAAGACTGCTTACCGGACCAGCGACAACGCGGCCGCCGATGCCTTGCAACAGGCGCGCCGTAAACTCGTTACTACCATTTATGAACAGGAGCAGAAACAGGCTTGATGTCGAGTCAGAATTTCTCTCTTCAGGCTCATTTTAGAATTGGAAAACACTATATCAATATCAAACCCCGGCCGTTCCCGCTAACTTTATCAGTTGGTTGTATTGCCGAGTCGGGTTCGTTTTTTTCACCGTGACCCGACCCTCAGGGAATACGCGGCCCTCCAGTTCTATCCCCGGTTATGTTGATTTGGCTTGGTCTCCCCTGACGTCCTCCGCCTGATTTTGAACTGATTTTAAATTTGATATGTTCCGGTATTCTTGTTATTCTCTGGCGAACTTAGGAGAGAAAGGGAGAAGATAAACATGGAAAACCGACCACATCGAGAATCTGCCACCCCCGAGGAAATCTGGAACATTTTGCGCGATGTATCGGTGAAGCAAAAAGAGTTCGACCAACGAATGGAAGAGGGAAAGAAAGAAGCCGACCGACAAACGGAGGAGATCAAAAAACTGTTCAGGGAAACCGACCGACAGATGAAGGAGACCGACCGGCGGCTGAAGAAGTTGGATTCATTATTTAACAGCCAGTGGGGCAAGTTGATGGAGAGTCTGGTGGAAGGCGACCTGGTATCCTTGTTACGCCAACAGGGGATAGCGGTGCAATCGACGTATCCCCGGGTGAGTGGTCGGCGGAATGGTGAACATTATGAGTATGACATCCTGGCTGCTAATGGTGAGGAAGTGGTGGTGGTGGTGGAAGTGAAGACCACGCTACAGGCCAAAGACGTGACGCATTTTTTGAAGAAGCTGGATAACTTCACGGGTTGGGTGACAGGGTTCAAAGGGATGAAGGTATTGGGTGCGGTGGCGTTCCTGAAGGCGGATGCTACTGTGGCAGTCTATGCGGAGCGGCAGGGTCTGTATGTGATACGGGCCACCGGCAGCAGTGCCAGCATCATCAATCAAGCAGACTTTAAGCCCCGGGTATTTTACTGACAACTCCGGCTACCTGTGTCAGTATTCAAATGCTGTCCTTTAAGGAGAGACAGGTTGCGGAACGGTGGGAATGCCCGCCTGCTTAGCGGCCGGGAGGTTTCCAATCTTCTCTATTTTCGGATTGTACCAATTGCCTTTGATTGTGTATTGATGGATGAGCATTTTGTTGATATTGTCGTTGATCGACTCGAACATGTTGCCGGCCAGGTAGAGCACTGCGCCGACTCCGATGCCGACCGGGCCTAACAGGGCGCTGGCAACCGGCAGGTTATCAGCGAACTGGGGGGTTACGGTGACAATCTGGTCATAATCCCGATCAGCCAGTCCGGTTCTGCCGCTCACCGCAACATCGGCGCCGGGTCCAACCAGATGCAGGTTGTTGGTATAGGCATGTCCGCTGGTGATATTGAAATTCCCGGTGATTTTATCAAATGCCAGACCTTTGCCGAATAAATCACTGAAGTCCAGTGACAAGCGCCTGGGGAGGGTCTGGATACTCAATAAACCGAATAACCTCCCCGCGGCCGGGTCTACATCGAGGACTCGGCCTTTCTTCATATGGATAGCAAACGTGCCGCCCAGTTTATCCAGCGAAAAATCATAAGGCGGACCATACCAGCCGGCATTGATGGCGATGTCTGTCTTCCCTTTTTTTATGGCGGTGATATCGTAGCCGAACGTCTCCAGCATAGCGGCGAATGTCTTAGCCTGCAATGTGATGTCGAAGCTCGATTTGTCGATACCGCCGGATTTCTCCCAAACCCCTGAGCCTTCTATATTCAGTCCTGGTTTAGTGAATTTAATCTCATCAAAGGACAGTCCGTTATGAACGGGTGATGCGACAAGCCGCATCCTGCCGAGTTGATAGTCCCCGTATACAAGTTCGGCCACCTCTGCCTCGAGAGGGGGCAGGAGTTTCGGGTCCACATTATCGGTGACGCTGTCATCATGAGCCTTGCTTACAACCAGTTTCTCCAGGTCAAGTTTTAGCCTGTTTTCATGGGCAGGGTATTTGGGAAAGATAATTTCGCCTGATATGTCCTCTCCGCGCAAATTCACACGCCAACTCTGTGTACTCTTGTTCGCCCTCAGACCGGTATCCCTGAACGATTGGTTAAATACTCTCAAGAGGTCTGTCTCAAGGTCCACATTGATATTTGCAGAGCTGAAGAAACTGGTTTCATCCACCTGTTCGGGAGCGAAGAACGCGATGGCTTCGCGCCATTCATCCAGCAGCAGTATTTCCGTGTAGCCGAACAGGTTTACTCCGGCGCCGCTCGGCCCGGTGTGCGACCCGTCTCCGAGAAAGATGTCCAGCCCTTTGAGCCTGTTGTCCGGTGCGGGGTGGAGCCTGGCGTAGACACCGGGATCATAGGTCAATTCAGTCGGCGTCGGTCCCGACAACGTTTTACTGACGTTCAGCATTCTCCTGGAGTAGGTCGGCTTCCACAGCGGTTTCGGCAAGTCTATCGCCAGCCCATATAAATCTGATGAAATATCAATATGCTGAGTCAATCCCTCGGGAGTCTGTCCAAAGCTGAACCGGGCTTGCCAGTCTGCCGACCCGGAAACGCGTTCTCTCAGCCTGGCCGCGAAATGCGTAGCGCCGGGAAAACGTTCAATGATTTGGTCGATCATGGACTCATCGGCTGAATGCCCTGCTATGGTGAAAGCAGGTGGCTTATCGGGACTGTTTTTGGACCCTGACATGCTCAGTGTTACCGGGTGTCCCGCGAAGCGCGCGTCCAGGCCGTGTCCGGAAACAGAATCCCGGGTAAAGCTGAGCGCGCCGTTGACCTGTTCAAGCTCCACGTTGCCGGCATCGGAGACCAGCTTTGCATCCTCGAGTTTGAGTGTTCCTTCGATGACGGATTGCAGTTGTAGCGCCTTTATCGGGATGCGCATGTTCAAGTCCATGTCAAACGTGCCTGCCACAAGAGACTGGTTGGCATATTCGATTATCCTGTCCTGCGCCAGCGGGCTTTGCGAAATAAATAATTCCAGTTCTTTTTCCGCGCCCCTGACATTTCCCTCAAGGACTACCACCTTGGGCCGTTTGGTCAGGTCATGGATAATGCCGGTCGCACTGGTGACTTCAGCACCGAATACGTTGCCGCGGCGGACATTTGCTGTCATTTCTTCGTTATCAAACAGGATCCCGGCCTCGACATTATCCACGATTGGCCATTTGTCGGAGTATTCGACAATGCTGTGGGACAGGTTTACCACAGCGCGCATCTGCCCGTTGTTATTCCTGAACGGGAACTCATCCGGATAGCCGCGTATGACGGCGATGGCCGAATCGACATACCCCGCGTGAAGGGATCTCTCCATCCACTCCCTGATTCGGAATTTAGGCGTGTACGGCATGTAGCTGTGCATGTTTTCCAGTCGCTTGCTGCGCAGTTCCGTAATAAGGTTTAAATACGGTAACGGACGCGCCTCGCCCTGTTCGAGGTCGCCTTTGATTGTCAGGGACAAGTCACTGTTTTCCATGAAAAAGCGGTCAGTATGCAGTGCCCAGCCAGCTACCGTTCGCGACCAGGAAAGCGCCCCGTCGATGCGCTTGAAGCGGAGTTGGTTGCTGTACAGGGCCGGTATGCTTAACTGGCCGGCGCTCCCGCTCATGGTAACGCTTGCCCGGTTATCCGATCCGCGTAACCTGCCTGACAATTTGCTGACTGCCGGCTGCTGCGGGCCCAGACCGGCATCCAGGTTACTGAAAACGAAATCGTAAGCAAGCGCTTCTGCAGGGTCGGTACGCTTGTCATGGACAATCAGGCCGTCCATCAATTTACCCCGTATTGATGTCGTATCCAGCAAGCGCCTGATTGGGTCGGGAATGGCTTCCAGGCCTGCCGCAAGCGGCATGAGGTCGGCAAGATTCAGGTAATCGAAGCTCAGTGCATGGCGTTGTCCTGTTTGCGCCGGGATGACAAATTCCAGGTTTGAAACCGGCCAACTGCCGTTTTCAGTTACCAAGCGGTCCAGTTTCAGGGCAAAATGCCAATCCGCATCCGGCAGTTTCCCGCCCTTGAACCGCCCCGCCATTTCTGCAACGTTAAGGGCCTCGCCGGCGGATAATACAACGAAATCACGGTATGCCAGGCGTCCCTGTAAGCCGACAGGTTTTGCATCTTCCCAGCTGCTCCAGAGCTCCAGGTCTGCGCTGCCTCCGGCGGGTGATATCTGTTGAGGGCGAAATTCCCGGTACCAGCTGTCCGGGTTAACCTGAGTGGCCGTTGCGTACATTTCCCCGGACCAGCCGGAAGTCCAGAGTTCGCCGGTTGCATCAAGGGCAAAACTCATCTTCTCGCCGTATTTGTCCGGGAGATCCAGCTCTCCCGTCAGCTGGGACCTGACGCCGTTGGTGCGGATAGCCAGGCTGACATCAGTGAAATGGATGGGGGCTTGCCGGTGTTTATGATCAATCCAGGTGACGCTGGTGTCCTGGACCTCTATCCGGTCTTGTCCGAACAACCATTTGACGAACTCATTTTCCTGATCGCTGTCCGTGTGGCCGATATTGATTTCCTCGACGAGCAGCGCCCCGTCGGACAGGCGCGAGACCGACACGCGTAAGCCTGAAATCACGATGCGTCTGGGTATCGGCCGGCGTTTCCAGAACGAAACAAGGGGAGATATTTCCAGTTTTACAGCATCAAAACTGCTGATTTTTTTCGCGCCGTCCTGGCTGCGCAACTCAACCCCCGTGAGCGACAGGCTGGGAATCCACCCTTGCCACTCGGCGCTGATCGAATCGACCTTGACGGTTTGTTCCAGGTACTGACCGGTCCAGGTTTCGATGATATCTTTATAGCGGCCGATATCCGGCAGGGCCAGGCGTACTCCGGTAATCGCTATTGCCGTTAACAGGACAACCGCGCCGACGAGATAGAGGGTAGCGTGATATAGTCTCTCGTTGATTCTACGGGACATGGGCCGGCCGGCTAAAGCAACACAATGTCATACTGTTCTCTGATATACAGTGGTTCAACCTGAAAGGTAATCGGCCTGCCGATAAATTCCTCCAATTCCGCCACGCTGGCAGACTCTTCGTCTATCAGCATATCGACGATGGTCTGCGCTGCTATTACCAGCAGCTTATTGCCGTCAAACTGCCGGACTTCGCGCAGGATTTCCCGGAATATTTCGTAGCAGACGGTTTCCGGCGTCTTCATGGTGCCCCTGCCGTTACAGGTTGGACAAGGTTCGCACAGGATTTGTTCAAGACTTTCCCGGGTGCGCTTGCGCGTGAGCTGCACCAGGCCAAGCGACGTGAATTCACTGATGGTGACTTTGGAATGATCTTTCTCGACGCGTTTTTCCAGTGTACGGAGTACCTGGCGGGCGTGCTCCTGCTCCTGCATGTCGATAAAATCTATGATGATGATACCGCCCAGGTTGCGCAGGCGCAGTTGTTTGGCTATGGCGTGGGCAGCTTCCTGGTTGGTCTTGTAAATGGTTTCTTCCAGGTTCCGGTGGCCCACGAAGGCGCCGGTATTGACGTCTATGGTCGTCATCGCCTCGGTCTGGTCGATGACAAGGTGGCCGCCGGATTTCAACTGCACCTTGCGGTCCAGGGATTTTTGCATTTCATCCTCTATGGAATACAGATCCAGTATGGGTCGTTCACCGGAGTAGTATTCGATCCTGCCCAGGAAATCAGGGATGAAATGTTTGCTGAACTCCATCACCCGCTTATAAGTTTCCTTGGAATCAATGCGTATTTTTTCTACCTCGCCATGAATTAAATCGCGCATGGTGCGTATCACCAGGGGCAAGTCCTCATGGATCAAAGCGGGTGCGAACGTATTTTTTGCGCGGATGGATATCGAACCCCACAGCTTGAGCAGAAAGTCCATATCCCTGTGCAGTTTTTCCTCGTCAGCGCCCTCCGCAGCCGTTCTTATTATGAAACCGCCCTTGGCGACTTCCGGCTTCATGGTATGTAACACGGCAGTGCCGCCGCCCGCGCCCAGCGCCACGGATTGGACGTCGGACTGGTAATGGGTGATTGCCCCGCGTAAACGCTCCCGCTCCACTTCATCCTCTATCCGCTGCGAGACGCCGGCAATAGCATGGTTCGGAATAAACACCAGGTAGCGGGACGGGATGGAAATACGGGTGGTGAGGCGGGCGCCTTTGGCGCCGATCGGGTCTTTCACGACCTGCACCAGCAATTCCTGACCTTCGGTCAATAAGGTGTCAATGGAATTTACTGCAAGTGCGCCGGCAACGGACTCCACTTCCAGGTCCTCGACGGTCTCAACCAGGTCTGAGACATGTAAAAAACCAGTGCGTTCCAGGCCGATGTCGACAAAGGCCGACTGCATGCCTGGCAACACCCGGTACACGCGCCCTTTTATTATGTTTCCCACCAGGCCGCGTTTGCGGGTCCTTTCAATATGAACGTCCTGCAGCACCCCGTTTTCGACCACCGCAACGCGGATCTCATGGGGAGTGACATTAATGAGTATATCTTCACTCATCGGCCTAAACGATATATCAGATCAAGATGGGAGACAACTATAACACATTGGGCGGTTTATTGTTTTCGATATTATCAAGGATGCGTTATACTGCACGTTTTAGATCCTGAGGCCAAAAATGAATTACAGATTTCATCGCTATTTCCTGGTTTTCCTCAGCATCCTGGTTTTATCAGGTGCGCAGGCTCAGGAAGACAGGTTTGCCGGGGTGGAAATAAAAACCCATCAGGTTGCATCGGGTATCTACATGCTGGTGGGTGAAGGAGGCAATATCGGCGTTTCTGCAGGCGCGGACGGCGTATTCATGATCGATGATCAGTTTGCTCCCCTGACTGAGAGGATCACGGCTGCCGTTGCAGTTTTATCAGACCAGCCGATCAGGTTCCTGGTCAATACCCACTGGCATTATGACCACACCGGCGGTAACGAGAACCTGGGCAACCAGGGGGTGTTGATCGTGGCGCACGATAACGTCTACCAGCGCATGTCCGGGGATACGGAAATCGTTGCCTCCAATACGGTCGTGCCGGCGTCCCCCAAAGCCGCGCTGCCGGTGATTACGTTTAACGATAATGTCACTTTTCGCCTGAATGGCGAAGAGATAAGCGTCGTACATTACCGGAATTCCCATACCGACGGTGACAGTGTAATTCATTTCAGGAATGCCGACGTAATCCACACCGGAGATATCTTTTTTAACGGATTCTACCCGTTTATTGACGTCTCAAGCGCAGGATCTGTCGATGGCCTCATCAGCAGCATCAAGACGTTGCTTGCGTTAGCTGATGACAACACCCGGATCATCCCGGGACATGGCCCGCTCAGCGATAAACAGGGAATGCAGGGCTACCTGGAAATGCTGGAGACGGTACGGGACAGGATGAACAAACTCATTGCCGAAGGAAAGTCACTGGATGAGATTATTGAACTGAAGCCCAATGCGGATTATGACGCAGCCCTGGGCAGCGGGTTCATCAATCCGGAGCAGTTTCTGCGGATTCTTTATAGCGATCTTAAACAATAAACACGCTGAATATCTTCGAAACCATACATGTCCGTAACTAATATCAAGGTAGCGTCCACGGCAGCGGAAGCCGGCGCAGGTGACTTGCGCAGGACCGGCGCCCATCCCGATTACTGGTATCCTTTGGCGCGCAGCAAGGACGTCAAACCCGGTAAGACTATCGCCAGGGCGTTTGCCGGTGATCCCATTGCCATCATAAGGACAGATTCCGGCAGGGTGTTTGCGCTGGAAGACCGCTGCGCCCACCGCCAGGTGCCGCTGTCGCGAGGCAGCGTGTGCGGGGAACAGGTGCAATGCTGTTACCATGGCTGGACCTATGATGACACCGGTGAGTGCGTGAATATACCCTATGTCGGTAAAAGTGAACTTATGCCCAAGGGGGTGCGCGCTTATCCGTGCCGCGAAGAATACGGCCTCATATTTGTTTTTCCGGGCGCTGCCGACAAGGCAACGGATGCCGGGTTTCCCGACGTGCCCAGTTGGCATGACCCGAAATACAAGACCCGTTACCTGGACCGGCAAGTGGGCTGCCATTATTCCTTCCTGCATGAAAACCTGATGGATATGAATCACCAGTTCCTGCACCGCCGTCTCATGTCCAGGATACGTACCGGATTCCTGGATTTGCGCCAGGGCGATGACTGGGTGGAAGTGGATTATACCTTCTCCCGCGCGGGCAAACAGCCCATAGGTGAGAAAGTTATACTGGGTAAGCGGGATGCGCCGACGGCGGAGCGCCCCCGTGACCTGATGACTGTCAGGACCCAGTATCCCCATCAACGACTGAAATTCTGGACAGCCGGCAGCGAGCACCCGGCCCTGGATTTGTGGATCACTTACGTGCCTCTGGATAAGCAGCAGCGCAGCAACCATACTTTCGGTCTTATGAATATTCGCAAGCCTTCCACATCGGGGCTGATGGAATTTTTGTGGCCGTTTGTGATCTGGTTTACCGAAGGGATATTTGCGGAAGACAGGTGGATAGTAGAGCTGGAACAGGCGGCATTCGATCAGCAGGGAAGCGACTGGAACCAGGAGATATTCCCGGTCATCCTGCAACTTAGAAAAGTACTGTTGCGCCAGGGAATGCCGATACCGGTAATTGTGTAACTGATGCGGGCATAACCGGCGCAGCCAGGGGCGCTGCAGGGCTTTGTCATCACCCATGTTCGACTACCTTAACAACAAAATCCTGTCCGGCTGCCATTCAATAGCCGACCTGCGCCGTGCGGCAAAGCGCCGCTTGCCGAAAGCGGTCTTCGATTATATGGATGGCGCTGCGGAAGACGAAGTCACCCGTTACTACAATCAGGCGGACTTCGGCCGTTACGAGCTGCTTCCACGCTTCCTGGTGGACGTCAAGAACGTGGATATGTCCACCAGCGTATTAGGCGCCAACATCGGTGTTCCTTTTATATTGGCGCCAACGGGCATGTCCAGGCTGTTCCATCATACCGGAGAGAGGGCGGTGGCCCGGGCCGCGCACAAGGCCCGGACAATGTATTCCCTGTCTTCAGTGGCGACCACCTCCATTGAAGACGTCGCCTCGGTCAGCAAAGGACCGAAGATGTTGCAACTCTACGTCTGGCGCGATCGGGAAATATTGAAAGATTTTATCCGGCGGGCCAAGGCAAGCGGTTACACGGCCTTATGCCTGACGGTGGACCTGCCCATGGCAGGCCAACGGGAACGGGACCTGAAGAACGGGTTTACCGTGCCGCCTCAGATCAGGCTATCCAATATACTTGACACCATGCTGCGGCCCGACTGGCTCTGTGACTTTTTGACCAGCCCGCGCATGATGCTGGAAAATGTGCGCGAGCATGCCTCTGCCGTGGGGAACCTGTTCTCCGTCATTGACTATACCACCGCGCAGTTTGATCCGTCGCTGACCTGGAACGATATGGCCTGGATGATCCAGGAGTGGGGCGGCCCCTTTGCAATTAAAGGGATTCTGAGCCTTGACGATGCCCGGCGGGCTGTCGAGACGGGCGTCAGTGCACTGATCCTGTCTAATCACGGTGGCCGGCAACTCGACCATGCGGCTTCTCCTATCAGCGTCTTACCCGAGATTGCCGATGCGTTGGGCGACCGGGTGGAAATCATCCTGGATGGCGGTATCCGGCGCGGCACCGACGTGATCAAGGCCCTCAGTCTGGGTGCCAAGGCGGTGATGATCGGACGGGCTTATTTATTCGGCCTGGGAGCCGGGGGAGAGGCGGGCGTCGACCAAGCCTTGCAGTTGCTGAGCGCCGAAATCAAACGGAATTTAATGCTGATCGGTTGTCCTTCCGTGAAACAGCTGAGCAGGAAATACTTGCGCATAAAAGGGTCGGGACCATTGTGATGCAACGCTGGATAGCGGTCGCCCTGCGCGAGGATATTGTCATCAATTCATTGAAGGTCTGTGCGCTGGTGGGGACAATCCTGATTTTGATCGGATACGTGCCGGCAACCTGTCAATGATTGACTATTTCAAGATGCTGTTGATGTATTGTGTTCCTTACTGTGTATCGACTTATGGATCGGTCAGCGTAATCATCAAGGAAAAGCCATGAAGTCCGAGCCTGTCCGTTGCAGGTGGTCCCTTGGGGATGACGTCAGCTACCGGAGCTATCACGACGAGGAGTGGGGCGTTCCGCTGCATGACGACAGGAAGCTGTTTGAATTCCTGGTGCTGGAAGGCGCTCAGGCCGGACTGAGCTGGATTACGGTGTTAAAAAAACGCCCGGCCTACCGGCTGGCGTTTGATAATTTCGATTTCACCAGGGTGGCGGGATATGACGAGGGCAAGGTAAACGCCCTGCTGGAAAACCCAGCCATCATCAGGAACAAACTCAAGATCCGTTCCGCAATCAGAAACGCCCGGGCGTTTATCAAGGTCAGGGAGGAATTCGGCACCTTCAATGATTACATCTGGGACTTCGTCGACGGCAGACCCATTCAAAACGCCTGGCAACAGGGCTCCGAGATACCGGCGGAAACCCCCCTGTCCAATATAATCTCCAGGGACCTCAAACGCCGCGGTTTCAACTTCGTCGGGCCTACTATCGTCTACGCGCACATGCAGGCCACTGGTATGGTCAATGATCATACGACCGATTGTTTTCGGTATGAGGAGGTAAAAATCAATGGGGTCAGACTCGATTAATTTAGCTCATTAGATTCTTGCCCCTGCTCAACAGCATACAGGGGTAAACTTTCGCAGGCAGAAAAATCAATCGAGTCTGACCCCATTGATTCCCCTGTTACATTGCCTGCCCGATCAAGGATGAAGCCATTATCATGGAGCAGAAACGGATTCGTTTGGGGGTGCATTTGTCTGCACATAGTCCAGCAGGCTAGGGATGCCGGGTTCCCAGAGGGTGGCGCTGCCTGAAGGTTTCCATACATAGCCCAGATCCCTCAACTGGTCCAACAGATCCAGCGCCATGTCGTTTCCTCCGCCGTCCCGGGCGATGACGGCCTCCAGCACGTGGTCCGGCAGCGTGGCCTGACCGCGCCAGGCCGCGGCGACCCGGGCCGCCACGACAAGCAGCCCTTGTCGATGCAACTCCTCGTAGCGGTTCTGGTAGTAGTTGTTCTGCTCCTCAGTAAAGGCCGGACGGGCCGTCTCCACCAGCGGCAGGTCGATGTAAGCCGCACCTCGGTTTCGTGCCTCCGTCCACAGGGCATGCCCCCAGAGCTGGATAAAGTACGGGTAGCATTGACTCTCGGCCACCACCTGGGACAGGGCCGCTTTACTCAGGCGTACCCCTTCGTCGGCCAGCGGTCGTACCAGGGCCTCAGCCGTGGCCGTCTCGTCCAGCCGGCCGATACCCAGTTTCTTCGCGCGATTCCAGAACGTTGCGCCCATGGCGTTGAACTGCGCCGGCAGGTTGGGGGTGCCGGCCAGCACCAGCAGAAACGGGGCCTTGGCCCGCGCGTCCTGACTGGCATTCAATAGCGCCTGACCGATATCTGTGTCCAAGCTGTGGGCCTCGTCCAGCAACAACACCAAGGGGCTGGCCTTGCAACGTGCAGTCAACAGCTCGGCCAGGGAACCGGGGGCATTGCTCAGGTCCCATGTCGCACGCGTGCCGCCGATTCCGACCGTCACTAAATCCGGCAGCAGGTGCTGAAATCGCCTGGGAGGCGCCAATCGCGTTGCCAGCCCAGCCACATCCGGGATAGAGCTGGGAGTCAGCCACACCACGTCCGTCGCGTCGAATTGGATGCATTCGTTCTCGAACCAACGCATGAGCGCGGTCTTGCCGTTACCTCGGGGCCCGATCAGCGCCACGTCGCCGGGTGGGCCGTTGCCCGCCTGCACTGAACCCAGAAACTGCCGGAGTACGGTTTGTTCGCGCTCGCGCCCGGCCAGATAGGGCGGAAGCTTACCAGCGCCCGGCTGAAACAGGAATGGGTCCGAGGAAGCGTTCATGTACTGAGTATAGCGCGCCCGGTACAGACTGACAATCTGCGCTTGTCCGGGCTCAGTAAATAAGAGACAAGCCATCACGTCCCTCCTTCAGGCTCATTTCATATTGGAAAATACTGGGTGGAGAAAATCATTGAGGAGCAGATACAATGCGCAAAAAGCGCTGCTTGAAAACTTGATCTTTTTGTCAATCATGTTGCGAAACAAGGACATCCAGTCGAAAAAAAGGGAAGATCGGGTTAACCGTCAGTGCCGGTTCGTTGTGACTTGGGAGGTTGTTTGTATTGTTGTAGCTGAATCAGCGTGTTTACCGATCCTTCAAGGGTTGAAACTTTGTCACTCATTGTGTTGAGTTTTGAGTCAAGACTGTCGATATGGGTGTCGAGTTTTGAGTCAAGACTGTCGATACGGGTGTTGAGTTTTGAGTCAAGACTGTCGATACGGGTGTTGAGTTTTGAGTCAAGACTGTCGATACGGGTGTCGAGTTTTGAGTCAAGACTGTCGATACGGGTGTCGAGTTTTGAATCAGAATTGTCGATACGGGCGCTGAGGTTTGAGTCAGAATTGTCGATACGGGTGCTGAGTTTTGAGTCGAGACTTTTGATGCTTTTGTCCATATCCTGCAAGGATTTCTTAATCCAATGCATATCGACGGTATGCCATATCAACAAGCCGATAATTAAAATATTGGCGCCGTTGGAGGCAAGGGAATCGAGGAATTGAAGTAGATATGTCATGGTATAGCTCCGTAGAAAAAGTATAGAACATCAGAAAGACAAAAACAACGGTTCATCCCCACACGGGTGGGGAACACTTACCCACGAATAATCACACCATAAATCACCAGGACGAACCCTCGGAGATTCTACGAAACATGGGGTAAAATCTCTGGAGATTTTTCAAAAAATTCAGTAAAATCTCTTATCATGTACATAACTCGTGAATTACAAGGGAATTTGTTGCGTTTTTTCAATCCGGATTCTCCCTCCGGGCTTATATTGGCCGGAACAGTCGGTTCCGGCAAGACGACGCTCATTAAACATGTCCTGAAAAAGCTGGAAAACGACTTTCGGATCTTTTCCTATACTGGGGACGACGTGCAATTCCGCCAAGCCGTAGCCTGGAATACCCGCTACCTGCACGAGCAGGTCAGCGCGCAGACCACTTGGCCCGCCCTCATTTTCATCGATGAAGTGCAAAAATCAGAACTCATTTTCGATGCAGTAAAATATGCCTTCGATCATACCGGCGCGTCCTTCATCATTTCCGGTTCCAACCCTGCTTTTCTGCAAACGGAGGCCAAAAAGAGGTTGCAACGCCGGGCCGATCTCTGGAACCTGGCGCCTTTCTCTCTCGGAGAAATCCTCTGTCATGAAAACATGGTGGAACCGGAATGGGTTCGGCAATTCCGAGATGTGTTGTTCAATTGGCAAAACGGGCGAGACGTGGAAATACCCCTGGATCTTAATGAAGGCATCAAGCGGATCATAGCCGACTACCTGTGCTATGGTGGTTTCCCCCTGGTCTACCTTGCGCAGGATAATGACGCCGGACTGGTGGAAATACGTAAAATCGTTGAGCGTGGTTTTGAACTTATGTCTGTCAATAATGAAACCACTACGGATACGATTAAACTGGAATTGGCCAGGCTGGACTCCAAGGAATTTGCCTACCAGGGAGTTTTCCAAAGAACCGGCTTAAGAAGACGAGACCAAATCAACAAGGTCATTGACGCCCTTATCAACCAGGGTTACCTGCTTAAAAAGAAACCGCTTCTAATCGGTGAAGAGCGTCGCTCCTACCTCAACAATTTTTCCTATATCGACCCGGGCATTGTCACTTATTTAACCGGTGAGGGGCTGCTGGAAAGTGATACGGAAAGAGGCTTTCGTGTGGAGGGATATCTGCACAACAGACTCAGGCAGATTTTGCAGTTAAAAGCCTTGAAAACCCAAATCAACTACTACAAGCCATTCACCATAGACGCCAATAAAAAGGTTAAATACGGGGCCGGAGAAATTGATTTCGTGATAAGCACGGGCAAGCGGATGATCCCGCTGGAGGCCAAAGCCGGCATCGACCGCAGCCAGGTTGATACCTCATTACTTGTCGATTTTATCCTGAGCCATGGCGTTGCCTTCGGCATTGTCGCTTATGGTGGACTACCTTACTGGGATAAAAGGAACAGGATTCTCTATTGGCCCTATTGGTTGATATAACGACCCGACGGAAACAGGTATGTCTGTATAAATGGTGTTTGAGTTACCTCAACGATCCACCGGGAAAATAGTGGCGTTTTATCAGCAGTTCCCGCTAACTCCCGGGACCGAGGACATCCTGCCCTCGTGGTGCGTATTTCACAGCAAAGCTGCCACCCATTACACGGCAAAGCTGCCACCCCCAAGGAGGTAGATAACCGGCGCGTTTGACGTGGATAACCAAGGGTATCCTGTGTCCTTATTTCTACTGAAAGGAGGAGACACAGATGCCTGCAAAGAGGTTGTCCATGAGAAAGATAAAAGACGTATTACGCCTGTGCTGGAGCCAGGGCCTGAGCAAACGCCAGACAGCCAGGAGTTGTGGCATTTCCCGTCCGGCGGTGGATGAGTACCTGCGCCGGGCCGAGGCGGCCGGGCTGGGTTGGCCGCTGCCTGCGGCGCTGGATGACGGGGCGCTGGAGCGTCTGCTGTTTCCGCCCGCCCCAGCTGTACCCGCCGCGGCCCGCGGCGTGCCCGATTGGTCACACATTCATCGGGAGTTGAAACGCCCGGGCGTCACCTTGCAGTTGTTATGGCATGAGTATCGCCAGACTCACCCGCAAGGCTATCAGTACACCTGGTTCTGCCAGCATTATCGGACGTGGCGTGGCAAGCTGGATCTGGTCATGCGCCAGGAGCACCGGGCCGGTGAGAAGCTGTTCGTGGATTATGCCGGTATGCGTGCTCAGGTCATCAACCCGGCAACCGGGGAAGTCCGTGAGGCAGAGGTGTTTGTGGCAGCGCTGGGCGCGTCGAACTACACCTATGCCGAGGCCACCTGGAGCCAGGGCCTGGAAGATTGGATCGGCGCCCACGTGCGCTGTTTTACCTACCTGGGCGGTGTGCCTGAAGTGGTGGTGCCGGATAATTTACGCGCCGGGGTCAGCAAGGCGCATCGCTATGAGCCGGACATCAACCCCACCTGCCAGGACCTGGCCACCCATTACGGGGTCGCCATTGTCCCGGCACGGGTGCGTCGTCCCCGTGACAAAGCGAAAGCCGAGGTCGCGGTACAGGTGGTAGAGCGCTGGATCCTCGCCGCCCTGCGCCAGCGTCAGTGCTTCTCCCTGGCCGAGTTGAACCGCGCCATCCGGGCGTTGCTGGAGACGCTCAACAACCGGCCCTTCAAGAAACTGCCGGGCACCCGGCGCGCGCTGTTTGAGCAACTGGATAAACCGGCCCTGCGGCCCCTGCCCGTCGAAGCGTACGAATACGCCGAGTGGAAGCAGGCGCGGGTCCATATCGACTATCACATCGAGGTCCATGGCCATTACTACTCCGTGCCCCACGCGCTCATCAAAAAACAACTGGACGTGCGCATCACCGCCAACACCATTGAATGCTTTCATCGCGGCCAGCGCATCGCCAGCCATCGACGCTCGTATCATAAGGCACGTCATACCACCGTCCCGGCCCACATGCCCGAGGCGCACCGCCAGGCCGGCGAGTGGTCCCCGCAACGCCTGGGCCGCTGGGCCGCGCCGGTCGGGCCGGCCACAGAAACCCTTATCCTCCGTGTCCTGTCTGCCCGCAAGCACCCCCAGCAGGCCTACCGCAGTTGCTTAGGGATCCTGCGCCTGGCTAAAACCTACGGCGACGACCGGCTGGAGGCCGCCTGCCAACGCGCCCTCACCCTGGGCAGCCACAGTTACAAAAGTATCGAATCCATCCTCCGCCACGGCCTGGACCGGCAACCCCTCGCCGAGCAGACCGAGGCGGCCTTACCTGATGACCACGACAATATCCGTGGCCCATCCTACTACCACTGACCCACGACAGGAGACTGCTATGTTGATACATCCCACCCTGGACAAACTCCAGACCTTGAAATGCACCGGTATGGCTGCCGCCCTCACCGAGCAGATGTCCGTGCCCGATATCGATACCCTCAGCTTCGAGGAACGCCTCGGCCTGCTCGTCGACCGGGAGATAACCGAACGGGACAACCGACGCCTGTCCAACCGGCTGCGACGCGCCCGCCTCAAACACAATGCCACCCTGGAGGATATCGACTATCGCCCCCCGCGCGGACTGGATAAATCCCTGATGCAATCACTGGCCACCTGCCAGTGGGTCCGCGAACACCTCAATATCCTCATCACCGGCCCCACCGGCGTCGGCAAAACCTGGCTCGCCTGTGCCCTGGCACACAACGCCTGCCGGCACGGCTACACCGCCCTCTACCTGCGCCTGCCCAGACTCCTCCAGGACCTGTCCATCGCCAAGGGCGATGGACGCTATCCCAAGCTCCTCACCACCCTGGCAAAAACCCAGGCCCTCATCCTCGATGACTGGGGCCTGGTCAAATTGAACGCAGAGCAGCGCCGTGACCTGCTGGAAATCCTGGAAGACCGCCACGGCGCACGCTCCACCCTCGCTACCAGTCAATTACCGGCCGAAAAATGGCATCACAGCATCGGCGACCCCACCCTCGCCGATGCCATCCTTGACCGCCTGGTGCACAATGCTTACAAAATACAACTCAAGGGTGAATCCATGCGAAAACAGAAAAAAACATTGACGACGATGACCCCAACAGAGTCATAATGACCAACACCCACGTCATCACGCGCCTGGGGGTGGCAGCTTTGCTGCGTTCCGGGTGGCAGCCTTCACGTGAAACGGGTGGCAGGATTCAGTGAAATACGCAGTATAACTAATGATATTTCCAAAATCAACAGTTTCAATCCACGCGCCCCCGAAGGGGCGCGACGACCTGGATCGAATTTATAAAACAAGGCTACGATGTTTCAATCCACGCGCCCCCGAAGGGGCGCGACAACATAGAAGTAGTGGAGTTTACTTGCAAGAAAACGTTTCAATCCACGCGCCCCCGAAGGGGCGCGACGTTCAGGTATTTTAAACATCCATAAATCCTGCAATGTTTCAATCCACGCGCCCCCGAAGGGGCGCGACAATTCTGGCAAATGCTCGTCCTTTCAAGCGTGTTTGTTTCAATCCACGCGCCCCCGAAGGGGCGCGACTAGTTTGCTTATGTTTGTTACTTGAATAGGTCTAGGTTTCAATCCACGCGCCCCCGAAGGGGCGCGACCATCGATTACTTCTTTGGTTGGTGTCATGGGCATGTTTCAATCCACGCGCCCCCGAAGGGGCGCGACCTTGAGCGCCCCGGCCCAGCCGCCCGATGGTGAGCGTTTCAATCCACGCGCCCCCGAAGGGGCGCGACCCTCAGTAGGTTGTTTGTCCACCACGCCACGATGGTTTCAATCCACGCGCCCCCGAAGGGGCGCGACTTGAGCGCCACGGCCCAGCCGCCCGATGGTGAGCGTTTCAATCCACGCGCCCCCGAAGGGGCGCGACGTCAACCCCTGACAACAAAAAGCCCGACATAAACGTTTCAATCCACGCGCCCCCGAAGGGGCGCGACTTTTCACCGCGTCGTTTCTTACCGTCAATGTGCTGTTTCAATCCACGCGCCCCCGAAGGGGCGCGACCTATCAAAACTGAAAGAACAACTACAAGACGTAGGTTTCAATCCACGCGCCCCCGAAGGGGCGCGACAATGACACACTACTCATCATTTATTATCAGCGAAGTTTCAATCCACGCGCCCCCGAAGGGGCGCGACTGCGTATCTGGAATCGGTACTTCAGGGATCCTGGGGTTTCAATCCACGCGCCCCCGAAGGGGCGCGACAAAGAAGGACTAAGGAAAATAGGAGCAATATACGGTTTCAATCCACGCGCCCCCGAAGGGGCGCGACAAAACCTTACTATCAAGACACAGCAAATCGATGGGTTTCAATCCACGCGCCCCCGAAGGGGCGCGACAGGCCACGCCAAATCTTTGGGTTTGGGGTGTGCTGTTTCAATCCACGCGCCCCCGAAGGGGCGCGACTTTTTGACCGCGTCATCGCGCACCGTTAATGTGCTGTTTCAATCCACGCGCCCCCGAAGGGGCGCGACAAATACTGATGATAATGCCGGAAGACGTGAAACTGAAGTTTCAATCCACGCGCCCCCGAAGGGGCGCGACTCAGTCCTTCTTTCATCTGTTGGTCTAGTCCCTGGTTTCAATCCACGCGCCCCCGAAGGGGCGCGACGATTGTGTCCCCTTTGATATTTGGGCTAATGTACTGTTTCAATCCACGCGCCCCCGAAGGGGCGCGACTGCAATCACCGGAATACAACCCACAACACATTGAGTTTCAATCCACGCGCCCCCGAAGGGGCGCGACAATGACTTACTACGGCAAATTCGTGATAGAAGAAGTTTCAATCCACGCGCCCCCGAAGGGGCGCGACGAAGAAGCAAAAAGAAAAGCAGCAGAAAATGGCTGTTTCAATCCACGCGCCCCCGAAGGGGCGCGACGGTTGTTCAAGGAGCAGTTTGAGAAGACAGTAGAGTTTCAATCCACGCGCCCCCGAAGGGGCGCGACCGACCTGGAAAAGGTCAAAAGCCGCTATAAGTCAGTTTCAATCCACGCGCCCCCGAAGGGGCGCGACGGGAATCATCGAGTCAGATGTCGATGGATGAATTTGTTTCAATCCACGCGCCCCCGAAGGGGCGCGACTCCCATATTCTAACTTATTGAATAAAAACAATTAAGCTTGGAATATGCGCTGAACTACTTATCCAGATTGTTAAAGAGCCGAATTTACCGATTCATAGTAAACTAAAACTTGAAAAATCAAAAACTTAAGCCAACGCTAACCCTGCCTGATTATAATGAGAACCTGTGGTTAGCGGCGTTACACGATCAAGGTATCCCTTAGTAGATCCGGCGTTCCTTTTGCACCATAATGTTCCACCTTGCGTTTCCACTTGGAACCCAAGTGATAAAAGCGCAAGCTGTCATTATCGGGGTCATATATGTTCAGTAATGCTTCCTTTAACTCTACCCACTGTGCTGGTGTGATTTCACATTCAAAAACGGAATATTGCACCCGTAATCCAAAGTCCAGACAGGTTTTGCTGATTTGTCTCAGCCTTTTTGCACCTTGTTCAGTAGTCAGGTTCACGTCATAGGTGATTAATACAAGCATTACCTACCTCAACGCGAGATGAATGGGGTATAGATTTCCATATCTTTGCGTAAATAACGTGAAAGCAACATAGCCTGAACGTGAGGTAGCAGCCCGGTATAAATCTTTTCCTCCGTATAAGGATGTTGCAGTTCATCCTGTTTTCTATCTTGCCAAGCGGCGAGGAATTTCTTTCGAGCATCATCCTTCAAACGAATGGCACCGCTGCCTTCTTCAATAAAGTCATTCGGAGAAATCTGTTTCCGGTTAATCAGTGTCAAAACAAAACGATCGCACCACCAGGCACGGAATTCTTCGAGCATATCCAGAGCCAGGCTCAACCTGCCAGGCCGGTCTGTATGCAAAAAGCCCACATAAGGATCGATCCCCACACCTTGTAAGGCCGAAGCAATCTCATGGGTTAACAGGGTATAGGCAAATGAGAGCAAGGCATTTACACGGTCGAGAGGCGGTCTTTTTGTCCTTCCCGAAAAAGGAAAGGACGCTTTCAGGTCGTCAACAATCAAGTGGTTGAAACATCCGAAATAAGACGCGGCGGAATCTCCCTCAATTCCACGCATTCGGTCGATATCATGGCATTGTTGCAGCCGTTTGAGGTTATTGCCCAAGTGCTTTGCTAATCGTTCAAGCTCCTCATTTTTACCATGATTGCGTTGATGTCGCATAACCATAGTGCGACAGTTGGAAAGCTTGGCTGCAACAAAGAGTTGCGCCAGGACCTGAGGCGAGTCATCTGCTTTACGATACTGTGCCCTACGTAATAATACATTTCCCGATTGCGGACCCTGTATTCGTGATTGAAATTTTCCGTACTCAGAGAAAAACGAAACGTTGATTCCTTTCTCGCCACAGGCGGCTAACAAATCCGGTGACACCATGATATGGCCGAAGCAAAATAAATTTTGAATGGTATGAAAAGGTAGTTGAAAAACTTTTTTGCCTCCCTGCTTGATAGCGAGAGTTTCCCGTTCTTTGTGTACATAACTGCCATTGGTAGTTATGTATAAATTATTGAGTAACTTCTTCATCCTCAAATATGTCTCTTACATAACGTTTGGATTGATCAGTTTTACGCGGGTGGCAGATATCATCAAAGAAAGAACATGCTTTGCATGAGGGCGAATAAACCGCTGGCGGGATTGACCCATCCTGCAACAGTTTACGCGTAGCATGAATAATGTCGATGGTCAGGTCACGTAACGGTTTATCAATGTTGACCCATTCGCGTTTGCGTACCTGCCAGTACCATAACGCAGAGCGATGAATAACGACGTCCCGCATCTCTTCCAAACATAATACTTGGGCACACAATTGAATGCGGTCGCAATCATCCGTTTTAGGTTTGCCGCGTTTATATTCAATAGGGGTTAGTTGCCTGGAATCTGACTTGATTTCAAGTAAATCCAGTTTTCCTGTAAGACCGTATTGTGCTGAATAAACCTGCACTCCTCGTTCCGTTCTCAAACGGCCGCGCTGTTCTGTTTTGTTGCTGTGTACACGCTCATGGAGTTGGTTGCCTTTGGCAGTCAGAAAATTATCCCGCCAAAGTTGTTCAATATGAATATACGCGCATTGGCGTGGACAAAATGCGTAATGCTGTAAGGCGGAGATGGGGATTGGATTGTCCATGTATTTTATCATTCACACGGTAAGTATCAGGGTAAACGGTTTCGTTCATCTTCCTTGCCGTGCCATATTCTCAGAATATAAATGGCATCGCTGCCAATAAGATAGCGTACACAATACCGGCCAATATACCAGTCACGTACGACATCAGGATCAGGCGCTCGTCGCACAGGTAGCCTCACGCGGGGAAATAATCGTAAATTCTGTAAACTCCGTATGATGTCGGATGCCATCTCTTCAGCTTAGGGCGCGCCAGCACCCACTAAAAATTGTCGGAGTCGTTCCAAGTCGTCTAAGGCCTCCGGCGTAAACTCAATATCCACTATTCAGGTTTTGGTAATTCTTTATCTGTTCCCCAACTTTTCAGCCATGAGATTACCTGATCGTCCGGTACTGTCTTGCCTGTCTGTACAGACTTCAGAGACAGCAGAGTATCGGCCCAGTGTATATCCTCCATCGCTTGGCGTTCGACATATTCCTTTACTGTCTGATTGATCAGGTAATTTTTACTGCTGTCCAATTTTTTGGATAGTTTTTTCAAAAGATATTCTATGTTCGGTTGTAGTCGAAAACTGGCGATGCTCATATTTATCTTTGATGAATATAAAAAGTGGCTACCTCGTGTATACCCGACGTTACGAATAGTTGCATCATCAAAGGTTTAAAAACCGTCAATGATTTCAGTCTCCAATCCTTCCAGTGATCTCTCTAATTTATCCTTATCAAAGCTCCCATTAGATTGGATAATATCCCTAAGTGACCCGTGTACTTTGAATGAGGAATACTGACCTGATTTTGAGCTATGTTGCCACCAGATTACTTTATCTATAGACATACTGCCCTCGGGTCTTGCGGAAGATGCGTCTCCTTCGAACAGTTTTGGGAGCACTGCCTTTATTGTTTCTGCATCTTCATTATTAAATCCTGTACGATCAGCCAACTGCGGAGTCATGGCGCCGTAAGTGACATAAACTGCTCTATCGACACGATGTTTCATACCCATTGTGTCAGAGCTTTTCTTCTCACCATCGCCTTCTCCGCTAACGCTCTTAGTAATTTGTGTACTGGTGATACTAACTGGAGACAAACTAAAAGCTGACTGAATACTAACCGGCCCACGAATTGGGATTGACACGCCATCTTTTCTATCGCTTTTAAACGCAAATAACTGTCCAAATGTCCGCACATCAAACCATTTTTTACAAGCCGATTTAGCAGTCTCTTCTATAGGAGTCTCTTTGCTATTAAACGCGTCTTTACCTAAACCATGTTCTTGATGTTCGGCTCGATTTTTTAGACTGGTCATACCATCGGTTTTCTTCTCATCAGACTGCACGAAAATAGAATGTCCTTCAGATTGCAGACGATCGCGAATTTTTCTTTTCAGGCATACGTCAGTAATTTCACCAAAACCATCATAATCTACGCGTGGGCGATTTCCATTCAAGGGGTCTCCATTTGGATTTGCGTTTCGTACACTAAAAATAATTGCAAAGTCGATTTTGTTTTCCAAGCTCATATATTTCTCCTTAGTCATTCATCTTGGTCAGTTGTTGGTTCAGTTTTTTGCCACAAAGAAAGTCTCTGGCAATGAAAACCCAATAAAAACTCTCCACTCAGGGGGTTCTCGGAAGTAAATTCATTGCTCTCAAAAGAACTCATAATGGCATCAAGTTCTTTTTGACGATTAACTAAAAATCCTTCTCGTGAATTTTTCAATCGTTGTATATAAGGCTGCAGGGCCAATTCAATATTCCGCCAACTGCTGCAAGGCCTGTCAGCAAAGTGCTGCATCATCCGTTCAGCAGTAGTGGATCGCTTCTCATTAGCCACTTGTAACGCTATGTATTCGATGCGCTCTGCAACTGCTAATAGACGACCATATAAATAATCGCGTGAGGTATTTTTTTCGTCTAAAGCCATAAAATAATCTCTCCGTTTGTTTGGGTCTGGATGACGACGATAGTAACCCTTGAATAATGAGCAAGCGACACCCAAGCATTGTTCCCATTCCCAATGCTCCAAACCATTAGGGTTGCTTGCCCGCTGAATACAGGAATTAACAATGTCGAAAGGTATCGGTCTACCCTCGACAATGCAGGGAAGAATTCGTTCGATAAGGTTTTTCTTTAAACTATCAGTTAGCGTTTTACCATAAACAGCCTCCCATATTATTTCGGGAGACGGTGCACTGAGTGGCCAGACAATCTTGATTTTAGGCTTCTTTTTGCCATTAGGGATATATCTTTGGAACCAAGCCAAATTTTCATGCCACCGTTTTACCACATCAATGAATTCAGATGCAAAGGTTTCACGATAATAGGTAATACCCATTCGTCCCGGCGTTGCGGCGTCCAGTGCCATAATGACAATACTTTCATCAGGTGCCAGCTTCGCTCGATACCCCGCCATATATTTGTTCAGAGAGTGAGCGAAAGACTCACCGACATCTATAGTATGGTCAATTTCGTCGTGTTGTTGGATAGTGCCAGATTCAGCATTTTCTGACAGTTCTTTGCCCAACATTGACCAGGTATCTTGGACAGGTTGCGGAATTTCCTTACCGGAAACAGCCCAAGATACGATAGCTTGATCTCCGTTTCGAAATCCTTGACGGGATAAGAGCCAACGCAAAGCATTGTGAGCTTTTTGGCTTACATCTGATCCTACACCAACAGACTGATAGCCAGTTTGTTCCACTGTTTTTTTGGAATCCGTAAACCGACCTCGAAAGGTAAAACCGCCCATATCGTTAGCAGAAATCAGCTTTGCCTTGTCACCTGTATGTCTGAGCTTAGCCGGGTGATTTGTTATTAGTACTTTCTGAGTTCCACTCACATAGCAAAGCCCTTCAATACCTCCTATCGAAGCATTATATTTGATCCATTTTTCCTGTAAGGATTTGTTTTGCCAAGTATTCGAGTCCGGATCACTGCTGACTTCAACTGTCCAGCATACCATCGCATTACCCTGGTCCAGTTCTCCCTTTTCTTTGGGCAATGATCTGAATAGCGCAGGTGGTTCAATACTTTCATCTTCCCATTTGGTCAGTAAAATATCGTCCGAAGAAATATGGCATATTGAAAAATCAATCAAATCCTTTATCACGGTACCTTTCTTAACATAATGATATACAGCAGTAACATGTCGATGTGAAAAATCTGATTCACACCATTTTTTAAGCTGTTTTATATAACTATCAAAATACGAATTTTTCTTGCCTCCATAGTCAGCATAGTCTTTAGCAACGTATTGGAGTTTATCTGCTAATGGATGTGGTGTTTCGCCACTGCTACGCCCGGCGGAACTTTCAGTAGCAGGTAATATTATTTGAGTGTTTTGCAAAACTGCGGCTCTTTGGAACTTTCCATCAATATCAATAACAATATTGATATGGGCATTTTGCGGAGTATGGCTGATGGGCATTATTTGATCACTAATAGGTAGGTCCAAGGCCGCGCCGTTTTCATACGTTTCGTGGAGTTTCGCAAGCCAACTCATAACCGTGTTTCCTCTTCCCCCACAGCTATCACATTTTTCCCTAAACCAAACTGTTTGGCAGTCATTTGACGGACAAAAACTGTCTTACATTCCTCGGGACGCGGATATTCAATTACACCCTTCTTCATTACGGCGTTCCATAGGCGCTTTACCAACTCATTCTTGCCTGTTTCATCTGGATAACCAAAACTATGAAACATCATACCAAATCCGAGTTCCTCGATATCATCGTAAGAGCCTTTCTCTTCTTCAAATATGCAAGGTTCAACATATCCCTGACAATCTCTGACTCCCAAAAAAATATCCTGTCTCCCGCCTTTTTCAAGCATACGTTTAGCAATATTGAAGTGTTTGCCGTCATTGCGGTCTTGTTCCAACTCCGGACGATACTCATTCCACTCAAAATGCGCTTTCACCTGATATTCCACGTCATGCAGATAGGTATAAATTGATAGTTCATTACCAGCTCTGTGGTATTTCATTGGTTTCATACCTTTTGCCTGAGTTCTTAGGGGCTTCATAACTCGCACTTCGTCCACGTACCATATAAATGTTGGTTTCCAGTAAATCGACTTCAGCACCCCTTTGATTGCTTCATAAGTTGGCACATGATATGAAAATTTCTCTCCACCAATTTTTGTAATAGGATCGGTAAAAAGTGCGTATTTACCCGTCAGTTTGAATTCAATTGTATTTTTTGCATTCATGGCTGTTTAACATATCATAGGCTCTAACTGCTTTACCATCTCGGTAGAAATACCAAACTCATCACTATAGAAACGTTCATCTAAATAGTAGATACCTTCACTTTGAATTTCGTATATTGCGCCTGCTTTAGCCAGCTTTTGTCGCACATTGGGAAATAAGTTGACACTGTACTTTTGAGCCTCTCTTATTAGATCGTAGTATTTCCCAGGATCAAATTCTTTAGCTACTGCACAAAGGTTGGTGATGGTTTCTTTTCCCTTCTCATAAGGCACAATCAATGTTTCAGTAGGCGCTTCAATAGCTTTGAATGCCTTGCCTGCCGTCATAAAGGACTGTCGGAGTAATGAATTATTATGTTTAGTGACATTTATTTTGTTATCGCTTAACAAGTTAAGCAAGGTGTCGGTGCGAGTCGCATATTTTTCGGTAACCGGATAACTCATCTCATCGGCGCGCTCGAAAAAATAATAATTAAAATATTGATTCATCGCCTTTGGACTGAGTAGGTCATCGCTATCGACCTCATCTAATACACGCTGTGCTTTATTGCGCCCCTCTTTAATATCTTTTAATAAATCGATAGATTCCTTTTTCGGATTAACTACATAGACTACACCTTTCTCCTTTCTACCATTACGATTACAGCGCCCAGCCGCTTGTGCAATCGAATCAAGTCCAGCCAAGGTACGGATGACACTACCAAAATCTATATCCACACCTGCTTCAACCAGTTGTGTACTGATACAAAGAACTGGCTCATTGTCATCCAGCTTGTCACGAACTTGTTTTAGTATTGTTCTCCGGTGGGCAGGGCATTGATTAGTGCTGAGGTGAAACAGGCTATCTTTATCTACTGTAGACGAACAGATTCCATACAGTGTTTGTGCCCATGCTTTAGTATTGACAACAATCAGGCAACTCCCCACTTTTTGGAATTCTGATACTGCCAACTCTGCCACCTCATTTTCAGTCCAGCCTCCAGCCCGTATTTTATTACAAACAGTTACTCGCTTTAATTCCTCAAACAGTGCTTCAACACTTTCAGCATCACCAACTAGCTCTGCATCTTTTGGTAAAAATAATTCTCCTTTTTCAGGAGATTTTAGTTTATTAAGCAGTGGCTGCGTTGCAGTACACAACACTGCCGTCGTTTTAAGGTAAGCTGTTAAAAAATTTAGAGCATTGCAAAACAGATGAGTGCATTTTATTGGTAACGTCTGGATTTCATCGAAGATGATGATGCTATTTGTCAATTGGTGCATTCGACGCACGCCGCGCGTGCCTGCTCCAAACAGTGTTTCCAAAAACTGTACCATAGTCGTTAGTATGATGGGGGCATCCCAATTTTCCGCTACCAGCTTGCTGTGCCAGGTTTGTTGTTCCGGTTCCAGATTGGAATGATGTTCAAGTATCCATGGTTTGGGATCATCTTCACATTCTAAGATTCTTCTTATCTCAATCGCATTCTGATCAATGATCGATGTATAGGGAATAACATAGATGATACGGTCCAGTTGGTGTGTTTTGGCATGATGCAAAGCGAAACGCAGACTGGTAAACGTTTTGCCACCGCCTGTTGGCACGGTTATGGTGTAAATGCCCTGTTGCTCAATTGCTCTTTTCTTACATTTTTCTGAAATATCGCGCCGAATTATGTCAATTGGGTTTCTAACAGGCAAATCAGTTAAAAAAATCTCTGTTCGATTTATAGCTACTTGCCAGTTAACTTTGGAATTATCACGATATTGTTTGTTTTTCGGAGTTTCAAAATCGGCACTGTTGATTCGATCGGCATCGATCAGGCAGGAGAACAGAAAGCGCGTCCAGAATCCAATATAAAAATATTTTATTTTTTCCGAGATTTTTTGCCCGTGTTGATTATTGCACGTAAATTGTCGTAGGTGCTGACACATATCTCTTAACAGAGTTTCGCTTGTTAGTAATTTGGCTCTCTTTAGAATTCCTGTTGGTGCCTTGGCTTTGCACTCTCTCAGATGCGTTTTTTCATCTTTCTTGTTCATTCGAGTAATAAAACTATTACCACCTTCCGGCTTTAAGCAATCAATGAGGCCGCTATGATGTGATGCAACACATAGCGCCAGAATCTGTGCGCAAAGTGATGCTCCTCCTAAACGTTCATCTTTTAACTCATGCCATATCCACTGTGCACCGGCACTGGAATGATCTATCTTGCCTTTCATTCCTTTTGCATCGATGTAATCGTCTTCATCAGGATTTATCTCGCCTGTTGCTGACTTGATATAATTTTGAAATTCAGAACTATATTTCCCAAAGTCGTGCATGAGGCCCAATAGGGCACCTGCTTCTCGGCAGCCCACTTTTTCTGTAAGTTTTGAAGCTATGTCTGAAACCTCAAACAGGTGGTTTTCCAATGTCTGAATCTTCCCATCTGAAGATCGAACGTGTGCAATATATTCAGCAGCCATTTTGTTTTGTTATATTTCTGTTGTTTCCACTATTCCTCTACAGCTTTATCAAGTATCAGCCTCTGGCACACTAACGGTTATCGTCCCTACCATAACGCGTTCCCGAAATTCACCTCGATCAATATACTTTGCCACACTGGTATCAACTTCAGCGAGGCGTCGCAGGCAGGATTTCCATGTCTCTCAGACTCAGTTATCCACCAGCTTTCCATCCATTTCAGGTATTTTCTGGGAGATGGAGACAATAACTCTAAACAACTCCCAACAAACAAGCCAGGCTAACGGCCGATACGCCAGGCGCTACAACACTTCCCACAGTCATTTCTGAACCGCTATGCACTAACATGGATCGGGTTTGATACCTGTTAATCACCCTGGACAGGCGGCTCAGGGGTTGAGCCATGGATGGAGTCGGTGTTTTGGTCACCTTTGCTTCCACGAGTAACAGGACGCCCGCTCCTTGTGGTATGACAAAATCAACCTCCAGTCCCTGCTGGTCACGAAAGTAATACAGTTCTTTCCGTTTGCCGCTGTTGACCTGGTGTTTGATAACTTCCGCGGCGACGAATCCTTCAAACAAAATGCCGTAAAACGGTGATTTGCGCAGTGTTGTAAGAGTGTCGATACCCAGCAAATGGCAAACCAGGCCGGAATCGGTGAAATACAGTTTGGGTGATTTAACCAGGCGCTTACCGAAATTTTCGTAAAATGGCGGGACAACGATTATCTGTCCTGTCATTTCGAGTATATTCAACCATGAGGAAATTGTGGGCACTGAAACGCCTAACGGGGCAGCCAGATCTGTCTTGTTCAATATGCTGCCGTGGCGGGAGGCCAACAGCGCCATGAAACGCCTGAACGTGCTCAGGTCTTTGATCGCCGTGATGGCGCGCACGTCACGCTCCAGGTAAGTCTGTATGTACGATCGAAACCAAAGGTCCGCCACGGAGGGCCTTTTGACGATGTCAGGGTAACCGCCATACAATACGCTGACTTTGTCGGTTTCCAGTATGGACAGGGGAAACAGTTGCAATACCGCTACCCGTCCGGCCATGGATTCGGATACGCCCTGCATCAGCGGCGCCTCCTGTGATCCGGTTAGCAGCCATTGCCCCTTGCGGCCGGGAGCAGTATCGATACGCGTCCGGACGTATCCCAATAATGTCGGCGTATTCTGTATCTCATCCAGGATTACCGGAGTCTTCAATTCATCAAGAAATCCCCGAGGGTCGCTGTTAACCCGGGCTATTACATCCGGGTCTTCGAGCAGGATATAGTTTGCCTTCGGAAAAACATGCTTCAGCAAGGTGGTTTTCCCGCATTGTCGAGGCCCCGTCAACAAGACGGCAGGAAAGTTTCTTGCAGCTTTACGGAGCTGTGTCGCTGCTGTTCGAGGGATATAAGACATTTGAGTATTTTAAACTACAACTTTAAAATACTCAAATAAATCCCACCCTCCCGACGCTGCCGGAAGGGCGCAGGAGATAAATGACCGTTTTGTGGTTGAGGTGTTCCTACGGCCCGCCGGGATTGTATCGGCGCCTGATCCAGTAATCCGGGCTGACGTACCTGCCGCCGCCCAGGAAGAACAGGGCGCACAGCATGATAAGGTAGGTGGCGGCGCGAACAAGAAAAATACATATTGGAACTGGAAACGCGTGAACGTCCGCCGAAAAATCTTATCCCGTACACATGGACCAAGCCGTCACGTGTCTGGGCCAGTGTAACACCGGTGGTTTTGAACAGGCATTTTAGCGGAGAGGACAAATTTCAAAGGGCCACAGACGCTTTCGGCCCTGTCCTTATCGGAATTCCGCCGCATTAATGCGGCGGCCTCATTGGCAGGCATTTCACCGGATGCGGTTGTGTGTTAGTATACCGCTCCAGCCTATGTACGAGTTACAACACTGTTGTCCATGCATCACTTATATCCAGGTGCCTGCATGTGACCGGCAAAACGGCCTGCTGGAGCCGGTTGCCTCTTTCTCACTTTTTCCCCGGGACTTGATGCCTTGACGCGGTTTGTATTTGTCACCGGTGGCGTGGTCTCTTCCCTGGGGAAAGGGATTGCCTCGGCTTCCCTGGGGGCCATTCTCGAATCCCGCGGGCTGAACGTGACCCTGTTGAAACTGGACCCGTATATTAACGTCGACCCGGGCACCATGAGCCCGTTCCAGCACGGTGAGGTTTATGTCACGGAGGATGGTGCGGAAACCGACCTGGACCTGGGACATTATGAGCGCTTCGTGCGCACCCGCATGACCAGGCGCAATAATTTTACCACCGGCAGGATCTACCAGAATGTTATCCAGAAGGAACGCCGTGGTGATTACCTGGGCGGTACTGTTCAGGTCATTCCCCATATTACCGATGAGATCAAGCGTTGCATCCAGGAAGGGGCAGGGGATACGGACCTTGCCATCGTGGAGATCGGCGGCACGGTGGGCGATATCGAATCCCAGCCCTTCCTGGAGGCAATCCGGCAATTGCGTATGGAACTGGGTGCGCGTCATTCCCTGTTCATACACCTTACCCTGGTGCCGTTTATCGATACTGTGGGCGAGATAAAAACCAAGCCGACCCAGCATTCAGTCAAGGAATTGCGCTCGATCGGTATCCAGCCTGACGTCTTGATTTGTCGTTCTGACCGTCCCCTGCCGGAGAACGAACGGCGCAAGATAGCCTTGTTTACCAACGTGGACGAACGCGCCATTATTTCTGCGGTCGACGTCGATAACCTGTTCAGAATTCCGCGCCTGTTCCACGAACAGGGGCTGGATGACATTGTCGTCGACAGGTTTGGCGTCACGGCACAGGATGCGGATTTGTCCGAGTGGGATGCCGTTGTTGATGCCGTGGAACATCCTGTCAGCGCGGTTAACATTGGCATGGTAGGCAAATACACCGGCTTGACGGATTCCTATAAGTCCCTGGCCGAGGCGTTGATTCACGCCGGTATTCAGACCCGCACAACTATCGATATACACTATGTTGATTCCGAAGACGTTGAACAGGGCGGCGTTGACCGGTTACGGGGTATGGACGCGATACTGGTGCCGGGAGGATTCGGCAACAGGGGGATTGAAGGCAAGATCGCCACGGCGAATTATGCCAGGGAAAATCATGTCCCTTACCTGGGGATCTGCCTGGGCATGCAGGTGGCGGTCATTGAGTTTGCCAGGTATGTGGCCGGTCTGAAAGGTGCCGACAGTACTGAATTTGCACCGGAAACGCCGTTTCCCGTCATCGGCTTAATTACTGAATGGTTGAATGCCGACGGATTAAAGGAGAGACGGGACGAAAACTCCGACCTGGGGGGCACCATGAGACTGGGCGGACAGGCGTGCCGGCTGCTGGACGACACCCTGGTCAGGGACATGTACGGCAAGAATACAGTCCTGGAACGACACCGGCACCGCTACGAGTTCAATAATAACTACCGGACCCGGCTGGAACAGCACGGGTTGAAGGTCGCCGGTATCTCCGCAGATGAAAACCTGGTTGAAATCATCGAATTAGCCGATCACCCCTGGTTTATAGGCTGCCAGTTTCACCCTGAATTCAATTCCACCCCCAGAGAGGGACATCCGTTGTTTACCGGGTTCATCCGGGCCGCGTTGTCCCACCAGTCAGGCAACTAGAAATGCAACTGTGTGGCTTTGAAGTCGGACTCGATCAGCCGCTGTTCCTCATTGCCGGCCCGTGCGTGGTCGAAAGTGAACAACTGGCCCTGGATAGCGCCGGCGCCTTGCAGGAAATAACCGGGAAACTGGCCGTTCCGTTCATATATAAATCCTCTTTTGACAAGGCCAATCGCAGTTCCGGTGACAGTTATCGCGGGCCTGGCCTGGAACGGGGACTGGCTATCCTGCAGAAAGTGAAGGACGAGATTGGCGTGCCGGTATTGACCGACGTGCACGAGGATACCCCACTGGATGAGGTGGCCGCAGTCGTCGACGTTTTGCAAACCCCGGCGTTTCTGTGCCGGCAGACAAATTTCATTCGCAAGGTCGCCGCCTGCGGGTTGCCGGTGAACATAAAAAAGGGGCAGTTTCTTGCGCCCTGGGACATGAGCCAGGTGGTGGAGAAGGCCCGCGCGACGGGTAACGAACAGTTGCTGGTGTGCGAGCGCGGCGCCAGTTTTGGTTATAATTACCTGGTCTCCGATATGCGTGCACTGGTCATCCTGCGAGAGACTGGATGTCCGGTCGTGTTTGATGCAACCCACTCGGTGCAACTGCCGGGAGCACAGGGCAGGCATTCGGGGGGACAGCGGGAATTTGTCCCGGCCCTGGCGCGGGCTGCGGTGGCCGTCGGTGTGGCAGGGCTATTCATGGAAACGCACCCTGACCCCGACGCGGCCCTCAGCGACGGCGCCAACTCGCTGCCTTTGGATAAAATGGAAGAATTACTGGAAACCCTGGTCAACCTGGATCAGTGCATTAAATCGAGCACTTCATAATGTCGAAAATCAACCGGATATGGGCAACCGAGATACTGGACTCCAGAGGGAATCCGACCGTTCAGGCGGAAGTTGAAACGGAGCGGGGCAACATCGGCATCGCCATGGCGCCGTCCGGCGCGTCAACCGGTTCCCGGGAGGCGCTTGAATTAAGGGATAACGACAACAACCGATACCGCGGCAAAGGCGTGTTGCAGGCAGTCAGCAACATAGAGAATGTGTTATGCCCGAAGTTGACCGGTATGGAAGCCGGCGACCAGGCCGGCATTGACCAGGCCATGCTGGACCTTGACGGCACGGAAAATAAAAGCAGGCTGGGGGCCAACTCGATGCTGGCGGTATCCATGGCCGCGGCCCACGCAGCGGCTGCCGATGAGCACCTCCCGCTGTACCGTTACCTGGGTGGTGACGGCCCTTTTGACATGCCCGTTCCGATGATGAATATCATCAACGGCGGCGCCCATGCGGATAACAGTATCGATATGCAGGAATTCATGATCCTGCCCGTAGGCGCGGCCAGCCTGACTGAAGCAGTTCGTTACGGCGCCGAAATATTCCATGCGCTTAAGGCGGTATTATCATCCCGCGGCCTGAATACGGCCGTAGGAGATGAAGGAGGTTTTGCTCCCGACCTGGGTTCCAATGAGGCAGCCCTGGAAGTCATTATCAGTGCAATCGAGAAAGCCGGATATGTCCCCGGCGAGGATATTCTGCTGGGCCTGGATATCGCCAGTTCGGAATTTTACCGGGACGGCAGGTATCTGCTTGCATCCGAGAACAAATCGTTAAGCGTCGAAGAATTTCTCGATTACCTGGCTCCCTGGGTGGACAACTACCCGATTATCTCCATAGAAGACGGGATGGCGGAAGACGACTGGGACGGCTGGCAGGCGTTGACGGCCCGGCTTGGTGACCGGGTGCAACTCGTGGGAGACGATTTGTTCGTGACCAATACGGCTATCCTGCAACAAGGGATTGAAGCCGGGGTGGCAAACTCGATACTGGTCAAGGTCAATCAAATCGGCACGCTGACGGAAACCCTGGCCGCTATTGATATGGCGCGCAAAGCCGGGTATACCACGGTCATATCGCATCGTTCAGGGGAGACGGAAGACACGACTATTGCCGACCTGGCAGTGGCAACGTCGTCCCGCCAGATTAAAACCGGCTCCCTGTCCCGCTCGGACCGGGTGGCCAAGTACAATCGCCTGATGCGGATAGAAAAAGAACTGGGCGATAATGCCTGTTACCCGGGCAGGGATGCGTTTCCCAACCTGATGAAAGATGCGCCCGGTGATTAAATCGCCATTCCGGCCCATGCCGGCAGATCGCCCGGAGCAGTTTTTACTCTGCGGCTGAGATGAAGCCCTTGATCATCATCCTGCTGGCATTACTGGCGCTGTTGCAATACCGCCTCTGGTTCAGTCCCGGCGGGATGCCCGATGTCAACGGACTCGGCAATACAAAGCAGGAATTGATCGGTGAAAATGAACGGCTCCGGGAAAGAAATGATGCCCTGGCTGCCGAAGTCATCGACCTCAAACATGGCCTGGAGGCAGTTGAAGAACGCGCCAGGAGTGATATGGGCATGATTAAATCCGATGAGATGTTCTACCAGATTATCGAAAGCACGGAGACGGCCCACCAGGACTTGCTGCCCGAACCTTTGCCTGAACCACCGGTTGCTTCGCTGTGACGGGACAAGCGAATTTCTGGGCTGTTATCCCGGCGGCCGGTATCGGTCGGCGTATGGGCTCGGACAAGCCCAAACAATACCTTAAGCTTTTGAACCGGACCGTCCTTGAACACAGCCTGCTGCCTTTTTGCGAGCATCCGCAGATCAAGGGCATTGCCGTGGTCGTGGCGGATGACGATGAATACTGGCCGACCCTGGCGCTGTCCGGTCACGCCGGAATCGTCAGGGCGCCCGGCGGCAGGGAACGCTGTCATTCCGTATTGAACGGGCTCAAGCGTATCGCGGAAATTGCCGGTAACGATGACTGGGTGCTGGTGCACGATGCAGCCAGACCCTGTGTAACGGCAGCCGACATAGATCAGCTCATCACCGGACTCAGGGATCATCCCGTCGGTGGTATTCTGGCTGTGCCGGTCCGGGATACGGTGAAACAGGCAGGACAGGATCATGAAATCCAGGCGACGCTGGAGCGCGAACGGTTGTGGCGCGCCCTGACGCCGCAAATGTTCCGGCTGGGCCTGTTGCAGGAAGCGATTGCCCAGGCCGTCGCTGACAACCTGCTTGTCACGGACGAAGCCCAGGCTCTGGAGCACAGGGGTTACCGGCCGGGAATAGTGCAGGGAGGTCCCCACAATATCAAAGTATCCTTGACGGAGGACCTGGCCCTGGCGGAATATTATTTAAGGAAACACTGAAAAACCGGAAGTTGCATGACAGAACAAGCGAGAAAACAATGAGAATAGGTCACGGTTATGATACCCACCGGTTTGTCGGCGGACGTCCGCTGGTGCTTGGCGGCGTCAACGTTCCCCATGACCAGGGTCTGCTTGCGCATTCCGACGGGGATGTCGTCATCCACGCGTTATGCGATGCCTTACTGGGCGCCGCCGCGCTGGGCGACATCGGCGCGCATTTTCCGGACACCAGCAAGGGTTTCAAAAACATCGACAGCAGGATTTTATTGCGACGAGTGTACGCATTGCTGGCGCAAAAATCCTTTGCGCTGGTCAATGCCGACATCACCATCATCGCGGAAGCACCCAAAATGGCTCCTTATATCGATGCCATGAAAAACAACCTCGCCACCGACCTGGCCGTAACGGGGGACGCCATTAACATCAAGGCGACCACCAATGAGAAAATGGGCTTTATCGGCAACCGGGAAGGCATTGCCGTCCATGCCGTTGCCCTGATTAAGTAGCCGGCCACCGATGGCGACCCGGCTGGCGCAATATCCGGCCTGAAAGAAGATGCGCAATCCACGATGAAAATAACCCGGCGTGACTTTCTCAATGGGGGATTATCCTCAACCGCTGGGGCCATGCCTACGTGGCGCCGGATTCGGGACAGGGGGACAGATTTAAATCTGTCCCCCGAGTTCCCAAGGGGTCTGTTTACCTGGGAAGGAGGGCGTCTCGCCCTCCATGAGGGCAGGATGGCCTCGATCCTGGGAGTTAGCGGGAACTGTCCCCTCCATTATCTCCCGTATAACGTTCCAGGTTCATTTATCTGAATAACGTCTGGCGTTATTCTTGAATTGTTATGAATTGTTATAGGGAGATATCAGATGCATAGGTTCAATTTAATTTCTATAGCCCAGCTTATCATCGCCACGGGCATTCATGCGCCGTTTCTGGTTGCCGACGAAGCGGCTGGTCACGGGCAAACACAAGACGGTCACAGGCATACACCTGCTGGTAGCGCGCTCACATCATCTGAGCACGAACATACGCTTGACGGTTATGAATATATAGATGAGATCATCGTCACTGCCGATCCCTTGGGTGACGTTGAGGGTCACCTGATGCGACCCGTCCAGGTCCTGACAAAAGAAGAATTAAAATCCCGTAGTATCCGTAACATCGGTGAAACGGTCGCCAATGAACTGGGTGTGAGTTCCAGTGATTTCGGCGCGGCCGCGGGGCGTCCTGTCATCCGCGGCCTGGCCGGAAGTCGGGTAAGCGTATTGGAAAACGGTATCAGCACCCTGGACGTGGCCAATATGAGCGCCGACCATGCGGTTCCAACTGAACCGGCGTTTGCGCGCCAGGTTGAGATATTTCGTGGTCCTGCAACCTTGCTTTACGGCAGTGGCGCCAGCGGCGGCGTGGTGAACGTCGTGAATGATCGGATTCTCAAATACGTTCCGGAAACTCCGGAAGGCGATATGTCGATACAATACGAAACCGTTTCCGATGGAGTCAACGGCGCCGCCAGCATCAATTTCGGAACGGGCAATTTTGCCGTTCATGTCGATGGTATGAAGCGTGATACCGATGATTACGATATCCCCGGCTATGCCGAGTTGGACCAGGACACTGATGAGGATATGGAGAAAGGCGTCCTGGAAAACAGCAGTATTGAAACGGAGAATGTATCTGCAGGGGTATCCTGGATCGGTGAGCGTGGGTTCATCGGCCTTGCCGTGAGTCGGCTTGACAGCAACTATGGCATACCGGGGAGCCATCATCATGGTGAAGAAGGGGAGGAAGATGAGGACGATCATCACGAGGATGAAGGCGAGGAAGAAGGCCATCATGAGGAAGGAGGAGAGGAAGAGCATCATGGGGGAGAAGGCGCTGCACGTATAGACCTGGGCTCAACGCGTTATGACTTCGAGGCGGACATTGACGAACCTTTTACCGGTATACACCGGATCAGGACACGCTGGACTTATAACGACTATAACCATGATGAACTGGAGGCAAGCGGTGAGGTAGGCAGCGCATTTGACAACGATGAAGTGGAAGGCCGCGTCGAGATTGTGCATCACCCGGTCGGCAGGTGGCAAGGGGCTTTTGGTCTCCAGTATCGTAACAAGGACTTTGCCGCGCTGGGTGAAGAGAGCTTTGTCCTGCCGTCAAAGATGGAGACCGTTGCTGCATTCCTGCTGGAAAAAGGCGACCTGGGCAAGTGGCATACGGAATTCGGCGCCAGGTACGAATACCAGGAAACCAGTGCAGATACCGGTGTAGGGACGAGTCATGAGCTGTTCAGCATTTCCGCTGGTGTGAACTGGGGCTATACTGCAGGTTATGAAGTGGGTATGGTGATTACCCATGCGCAACGCGCGCCCTCCCTGGAGGAGTTGTATGCGGAAGGTCCGCATCTTGCAACAAGGACGTTTGAGCTTGGCGATTACGGCCTGGGCAAGGAAAAGTCCACCAATTTTGATTTTTTCTGGCGCAAGACGATGGGAAAACTCACCCTTACGGCCAACTTGTTCTATAACCGTATTGATGATTTCATATTCCTGAAGGAACAGGACCTGAACGGCGACGCTGTTGCTGATCGGGTGGAAGAAGACTTTGATGGTGATCCGGCCCACATCCTGGACCCGGAGGAAGATGGTGAACCACTGCTCGTAGTGCAAAGCCAGGACGATGCGGACTTCATGGGGTTTGAACTGGAGGGCGTTGTACATGTTCTGGCTGGCAGCAGCGGCGTTCTGGATGCACGCCTGTGGATAGACTACGTGGAAGGTGAACGCAGTGATAATAGCAACCTGCCGCGCATCACTCCCTGGCGTTTCGGCGCGGGACTGACTTATTCACGGGATCCCTGGTATGCGTCCATGAGCTATACCCGTGTGAATAAACAGAATGACACAGCGCCGTTGGAAACTGAAACGGCCGGTTATGATTCACTGAACCTTTATGCCAGTTACCGTATCAGTCTTGCCGACAATGACGTAACCCTGTTTGCCCGCGCCAGCAACCTGCTGGATGATGAAAGTCGCCGCCATACATCTTTTGCAAAAGAACAGGCTCCATTGCCGGGGCGTTCGGGTATATTCGGCTTAACCCTTTCATTTTAAATGGTTTATTTTGAGGTGTTTGGTGTGAAAAACGAGTGTTATTCTGGCTATGTTCGCGGATGGGCCAAGTATCCACCAGCATGTCTTTATTTGAAATCAAGGTTGTTGCGGCGTTGGTTTTTCGCGGTTTAAGAGTCTATGCTCGCCCGGATGGTTACAATGAAAGGGCAGGCGATTACGGGGAGAATTGTTAGCCATCATGGATCATTCTGACTTTCTGTTACTGCTGGCGGGATATTCCGTCACCATTATGGCCGCTTCATTGCTGGGAGGTTGGTTGCCGTCCGTCTTCCGGATGACTCATACACGCACCCAGGTAGCGATGACATTTGTTGCGGGACTCATGCTCAGCGTCGCCCTGTTTCATCTCCTGCCCGCTAGTTTGGCTGAGATTCCCGGCGAGCACGCCGTTGATACAGTCGGGTCGTGGTTGATGTCGGGCATAGTAATGATGGTGTTGTTGCTGCGCTTCTTCCATTTTCACCAGCATGACTTCAGTGATACGGGCGCAACTATTCACGCACATGATCACCACGGCGAAGACACGGCGCATCCGTTGAGTTGGTTCGGTATCGCATTGGGTCTGGGATTACATACCTTGACCGAAGGAGTTGCCCTGGGCGCCAGTATCCGGGCCGGTTTGCCCCAGGGAGACCAGGCCGGCCTGGTAGGATTTGGGGTGTTTCTGGCGATACTGACGCACAAGCCCCTTGATGCGCTTTCCGTCACCGGTACCATGCAGGCCGCAGGGTTCAGCCGCCGTCTACGCACGTTGGCTAATATAGTATTTGCCCTGATCTGCCCGATAGTGGCGTTCCTGACTTTCTGGGGCGTGGGACTGCTCGGTCAATCGGAAGGGCTGGTGCTCGGTTGTGCATTGGCTTTTGCGGCCGGGGCGTTCCTGTGTATATCACTGAGCGACCTGTTGCCGGAAGTTCATTTCCATAGCCATGACCGTGTCAAGCTCATGGTGTCCTTTCTCATGGGGGTTGGGCTCATATATATGCTTCGCTACGTCGTACCTGGTACAATGCACGGGATTGGTGGTTAGCCTGGATTTATTTATCCGGGATGAGCGGGTCAGGAAGGTCATAGAATTCAATTTCAACGCTTTTCTGGCCGCCCCGGCGAGTGTCCACTTCCCGGATATTGGCATCAGCAGGCAGTTTGAACTCGCCCAGTTGCTGCATGCCTTTATTCAGTTTTGATTTTGCCGCGATCACTATTTCATGGAGGTGCGCGGAATAAGTCAGTTTATAAGCCCTGGGCTGGGTCCGGCCCGATAGATCATCCATGTCTTTAAGCCACAGGTAAATCATTCCCTCAGCGCCCGTCGATTTATCCGGTTGTACTATGTCCGCGCCGATCAGGCGAAAGCGTTCAGGAGGTTGTGTTCCGGTCGGCCAGCCAAGCAACGGGGGAAAGGACAGATAAGTGACAACGTACAGGAGCGTAGTTACGACTATGCAACCGGCCTTGACTTTCCAGGACCAGTCGGAATACAGGTTGATACTCAACAGCAGCAACGCAACCAGGATGTAGGCGGCGACCAGCCCGGTTATTCCCAGTATATACACGATGATTCTCCTCTGTGCTTTGTGTGACTTTTTTCTCTATCAAGCAGTTCCCGCCAACTGCCGGGATCGAGGGCATCCTGCCTTCGTGGAGGGCGAGACGCCCTCCCTCCCAGCGGGAACTTGGGGGACAGATTTAAATCTGTCCCCCCCTGTCTTGTAAAAATCATTGTATTGAACTCGATTTAACGGGAGCACCTGTTTTCTATCCGATAGAGACCAGTTGCTTGGGTAAAAAGTTTATATTTGATATTTTCCCGTCGATGTTGATCCGGAACCGGAAAGCCGTTTTTTCATCCCCTATTTTATCCAGGGAGATCGTATCGTAATAGACAATCTCCAGGGTAGGATTGACTTTCGCCAGACGCACCTGTACATCGACGGGTTCCTCGGTTTCAGTGGCATAATAATGCAGGTTGACGATGTACTCACCTTTTACGACACCCCGAATCGTCACTACTTCCTGGTTGAGGGGATTTTGCAGTTCTTCACCGTTAACCACAATCGTATCGTTGATCAATCCCCTGTCATCGCGGTCCAGGTGGAGCAGGCCGGCTTCCGGGTTGCGAAACCAGATCACCCTGCCGTCGGGGTCTTCCACCCAGACGTCAATGTCATCGGGACTGTTGTCTTCCCAGGTTATGGTAAGGATGTATTCTGCCTTGGGGTCGATGATTCCCGATTTCGCCTCAGGGTTCATAAACATGATTGCAACGAGGAACAGGAAGGTAAACCCCAGCAAGGCATTGAACAGCAGATCCGTAAACGGATCCGATTGATAACGGTTGTTATTTTTCACGGAAGGATTTCAGCCACAGAGAACACAGAGTTCACAGAAAGGGGACAGATTTTAAATCTGTCCCCGGCAGCTTTGGATGGAATGCACGCTTATTGTTACTTTACAGTCATTCATATTGTCTTCCTCTGTGTCCTCTGTGGCAATGTTAAATGGATCATAACCTGGGCAGTATATGAATCTGGGTCAGGTGCTTTGTGGTATCAACCAGTTCATCGGCAGCCTGGTCCAGCAAATAGAACTGGGCAGCTGTCAATATACTGCATACCAGCCCTGCAAACGTCGTATACAGGGCGGTGCCCATACCCGAACTCATTTGTTTCAGTATGTTCTGCATGGTATTCACATCAAAGTCCGTCACGTTCACCACGGAACCGAGCATGAGTACAAAACCGATAATCGTACCCAGCAGGCCCAGCTTGATCATGATATCCGTAAAGAACCAGCCCAGGTTATGGGGGTTCTTGAGTTTTGCCTCAAAAACCTCGATCAGTTCCTGGTTGTTTGTATTGATCGAATTGTTTTCAGGTTCCACATCTCTTGCAGAAGTCGACTTTGCCTGGTAGAACAGGTCCAACAGGTAGCGCGTCAACAGGCAGTCGGGGAGCTTTTCTGCCGCATCCAGATAAATCTCACCGTCCCTGATTAAAAGTTCATGCCGCCTGGCCAGGGCATTCACCTTCTCTGAGATATTAATTTCCCTGGAAATAAAATAGACCCGACGCGCGCAGTAAATCGTGATGATGACAAACAGCAGGGTAATGACCCAGGATAATTTGCTGATGTCGCCCAGGTAAAGCAGCAGTAGCACCTTCTCGTGCAGGGCAATAAACAGAGCGAAACCGATCAGGCTGATTAGCATTAACCACACTAACAATAAATGATGTTCACCTTTTTTCATTGTTTCTCCAGATATACTCAATCATGGTATTATCGCCCGGCTATTCCCGTATTACTACCTTCGTCCCCAGGGTGATATATTTTTTCAGTTCGTTTATCTCTTCGTTTCTAACAGCAATGCAGCCTTCCGTCCAGTTATGTGCTTCGTGTATCCGGCTCTTTTCGGCAGTCATCAGACCGATACCGTGGATGCCGATATAGCCTCCCAGGCCGGTAGTCTGAGGCGGCAGACTTTTCCTCTTATAGGCCTGGATGATTTGTTTGAATTCGGCGCCGGAAATGACGTCATTCCGGTAGCCGCGCCAGGCGTCAAGCGGGTTAGGATAATTTAATTGGATGAAAAAATGAAATTTACTGTTGGTTTTGAAGTCAATCGCACGGTATGTTCCGGTCGGAGTTTTATTATCTCCTGAGCGGATCTTGACCCCTTTCCCGCCTCTGCCGTGGGCAATATCGTATTTCTTGACGGTTTTTTTGTTTTGCTTGACCTCCAGGATGCGGTCGGACTTGCTGATCTCTATAGTGTACGGCGCCGCGGCTGCGGCCTGGCAAAGAACGAACAGAATGATTGGAAAAAAGTATTTCATAACGATATTTCGTTATTTGGGATATTCTTAAGGTTTCAATGGAAGAAATCAACTGGTTCATATCAACCATGTCGGGTATACTGTTAGCCCGCATCCAGCGTAGTATATAATGAGATGATAGTGAATTACTAACCATAACTTATTGACAATGAAAGTCTTTCCGATCATGACAAGCGATCTTGTGAGAAATACGGGCTAGCATGGGCCGCGCGCATAAACGTTCTCTCAGTCACCTATTGCTGGTGCATGAAGTCGCATTCCTGTTCCTGGTTGCGGTAACCGGTCTGCTCAGCGGCATGTCTGCTTATTTCTGGCAGAAAACGTCTACGGCATCTGTTCGGATTAATAATTCCATTTATTTAAGCGAGCAACTGCGCGGGGAGTTATACAGGCAATTACAGGAGGTCTCAAGAGCGCACTGGTCGGGTGATGACAATGCACTTGAAGTGTATTATGAATATTCAAGACGAATTGGCCGCCATTTCAATCAATTGCGACGCGCATCGTTAACCCGGAATGAGGATGAGGTAATCCAGGCATTACAGCAAGCGTACCGTAAAATACAGATAGACATGTATAAAATTTTTAACGATCCCAGAAAAACGGATAGGGGTACGAGGCCGGAAATCCTGGATTTCCGTAATGCCGAAGCGATGTTTAATGAGTTCGAGGAGAAGTACCTGGACTTGAAAGCGCTGTACACAAAACAACACCGGGAACTGGAGCAAACCATTGAGCTATGGACCCGTTATGCACCCATACTTATACCCGTTCTGTTCCTGCTGGCCGTCGTTATGGTAATTTTCACCAGCCGTGTTATCCGCAACAGCTTCGTCCGGCCTATGGCTACGATCACGGCCGGAGCCATGGAGATCAGTCGTGGCGACCTTACCCACCAGATCCCGGAGCAAGGGGTGAATGAGGTCGCGGAACTGGCCGGATCGATCAACCGCATGGCCGGCGAATTGAAAACCAGTCGTGATGCCCTGGTTGAGCATGAGAGACAAGCGGCGCTGGGCAGCCTGATTCCCGTCGTTGCGCATAACATCCGCAATCCTCTGGCCAGTATCAGGGCTGCCGCACAGGTATTGGACGACGTTGATAATGAGGCCGAGCTAAGGGAGGGCAAGCAAGCCATCGTTGATACCATTGATCGTCTGGGGCGCTGGGTAAATGCGCTGGTGTCTTATTTACATCCGCTCCAGCCTGTGTTCAGAGACGTCGGCGTCGTTGCACTGCTGGATGCCGCCCTGGAGTTATTGCAGGGAAAAATCTCCGAAAAGGGACTGATTGTCAGGCGCGAATACCAGGGGCTGTCAATCAGCCTCAAGGTTGATCCTGACCTGATGGAACAGGCTGTTTACGGACTGATGGCCAATGCAATCGAGGCCTCGCTGGATGGGGCCGAACTGTTGATAACCGCGCACGAACAGGAGGAAACAGTTACTATCGGCATTCGCGATTACGGTCCTGGTTTACCGTTCCGACCTGAACCGGGCAACCTGGAACCTGGCCCGTCCACCAAGCGCTTCGGCACCGGACTGGGAATACCCATTGCGTATAAAATTTGCCAGAGTCATGGTTGGAGCCTGTCTTTTGAAGTGATCGACAACTCGGGGACCCAGGTTAATATTACTGCCCCGAAAAATCGTTCTGATTAGATATTTGGGGTCAGAGTAAAAATGCTCAAGAATAAACCAGTAGCGTCTATCGGTGACCGCATTTTTACTCTGACCCCAAATATCGTTACAGCCTCCTCATTAATTGTCGCCGGCGTATAATTACTGACATGATCATGCATAGCAGTCCACTGGTTACAGAAACTGAGGTGCCTCTCCTGGAGAAGCACATACTGATCATCGAAGATGAGGCGGTGTTTGCCGGCGCCGTTCGCAAAAGGTTGAGACGCGGGGGGTATAACGCCGAGATTGCCGGGACTCTTGCACAAGGCGCGACAAAAATCAGTGATAAAACGCCTGATCTGTTGTTGCTGGACATGCGCTTACCCGATGGTTCGGGCCTGGATTTTCTGGGCGCCTTGCAAAATGACAACGCTAATACATTCCCCGTGCTGGTAATGTCCGCCTACGGTGAGATTGAAGATGCGGTTTCGGCAATGAAATCAGGCGCGTCGGACTATCTGAAAAAGCCTATCGACCTTGATGAGTTAATGATCAATGTTGAAAAAGTTCTGGAAAAGGATGCCTTGTCACAAAAGCTGACCTATTCCAGCAAGCGCGAACAACATGCCCACGAAGGCGTGGAGTTTCTCGGCAACAGTCCTGCTATCGGCGCTATCCGGCAACAGATTAATCGTCTGAAACAACTGACTGGCGTCAGTGTCCCCCCCACCATACTGATACTAGGGGAAACCGGCACCGGCAAAGACGTGGTAGCCCGGCTGCTGCATGCGCACAGTGCCCGCCGGGAACGGCCCTTCGTACACGTAGATTGCGCCAGCCTGCCCAAAGATTTGATCGAGGCCGAATTGTTCGGCCATGAAAAAGGCGCGTTCACCAGCGCCCACGTTGCCAGGACGGGCTTGATCGAGGCGGCGGAAGACGGCGTGCTGTTCATGGATGAAATCGGTGAGTTGCCTATGGATTTACAGGCAAAATTACTGGCTGTGCTGGAGCGCAGGACCTTGAGGAAAGTGGGCACAACAAAGGAGCGTCCTGTTGCAGCCTGGATCATTGCAGCCACCAACCGGGATGTAGCCCAATTGGTCGAACAGGGTGAATTCCGTTCGGATTTATATTACCGGCTGAATGTGCTGTCAATATCGATTGCCCCGTTGCGTGAACGGGGTGATGATATAATTTTGCTGGCCGGGCATTTCATACGCCAGAGCGCCAAACGCTACGGAATAAGTTCCGTTACCCTGTCCGGGCAGGCAATCCAGGCGCTCAGGTCATACCACTGGCCGGGTAATGTGCGCGAGTTGAAGCACATGATAGAAAGGGCGGTATTATTGTGTGGCGAAGGAGAATTATCTCCCGACAGCCTGTCGCTGACTGCTCATGGGCCGGCTGAAACCCCGATCGAAGCTGATTTGACACTGGATAACGCAGAACTGATGCTGATTAAGAACGCCCTGGAAAAGTGTGGCGGCAATGTATCAAAAGCGGCGCGGGAACTGGGCATCACCCGGATGGCGCTACGTTATCGGATAAAAAAACACAACTTAGACCGGATTTCTCACCAGGTGATGCGATGATTGCGCCGGATTTTTTGCGCCAGCGGGTGCTTGCGACCGAAAGCATAGCCGTAGTTGATGTGCGCCCTCCATGGCGCGCACCCTGCGGGCATCCTTCGGATGTCCAAATCTGCTCCAGGCAGATTTGTCTGGTTGAGGGACAAATCGTCAGGACTGACGATTTGCACGGCGACAGCCGCCCGCAGGGTTGCGCCCAGAGCCTGCCCCTGTATGGAGTTGAGCAGGGGGATGGGCGCAATGAACACGTGCCCACTGGCGCAAAAAAGACCAGCAAGGGCGCATCAAGCGCAATCTGTTATGACAAAATGCTGAACTAATTAGCATAACTCAATTAAAGCAAATATGTATCTAATAGCAACGAGCGGCCTGGTGAGAAATCCGGGCTAAAATAACCGGAGACAGATATGAATGACGACACTAAACAGGCAATCGAGGCTGCCGCGTTTCGCCATCTGGTCGGCTACCTGAGAGAACATACCGAAGTGCAAAACATAGACCTGATGAACCTGGCCGGTTTTTGCCGGAATTGTCTGTCAAAATGGTACCGGGCAGCCGCACAGGAACGGGGTGAGGAACTGGACTATGAGCAGGCCCGTGAGATTATCTATGGGATGCCTTATGGGGAATGGAAAGCTAAGCACCAGCAAGAGGCGACCGGGGAACAGGCGCAGGCCTATGCCGCCCGCGAGGCAACGCGGAACCGATAGGGGACAGATTTAAATCTGTTTCCTGTTACTCCGGGTCCTGCCTCCCCAACTCGTCGACGGATTCCTTGATTTTTGCCAGCATCCCTGTGAACATGTCGCTGTCATCGGGGGTCAGGTCATCAAACAACTTGTCCATCAGCTGTTCATATTCAAGCTCCATTTCCTTATATGCTTTTCTCCCCTTCTCGGTGAGGGTAACCACAAAGGTACGGCGGTCTGTCGGGGTAGGTTCGCGCCGGATAAAGCCATCTTCCGATAACCTTTCGGCAATCCCGGTAACATTGCCTTTGGATACCATCAGCCAGCGTGACAGCTCACCCATGGTCAGGCCGTCCGCAACCCGGTCCAGGGCCGACAATAATTCAAAGCGAGGCAGTGTCATATCGAATTTTTCCCGCAACATGGTACGAATCTCCTGTTCAACCATTTGCGTACACGATACGATCCTCAACCATAACCTTAACCCCTCTTTTTCATGAGGGATGTGTTCCAGTCTTTGGTCTACTATGTGTAAATGGTTAGCCATGACAGTTCAAAAACAGTTTAGACTATTGCCTTATATTCTCAACCTGATGCGTTTCCCGGTCAAGACAATATATAAATTATTCTGCCCCGCAGGACTGATATTAGTGTTTTATTCCGCTCTGACTGCGGTTACTGCCGGTACGCTGGAACAGGTCAGGGAGCGCGGTAAATTACGTTGCGGTATTGTTGAAAGCAGTCCCGGTTTCAGCAGCGTTAATGATGCCGGGCAGAGAATCGGCTTTGACATCGATCATTGCAAGACAATATCAGCCGCCATATTCGGCGAGTTCAGAATTGAATATATCCCGGTAACGCCTCACACCGTGTTCACCCTGTTGCAGTCCGGCGGGATAGATATATTCCCTGGCGGCGCCACCTGGTCCTTTGTCCGGGACGTATCCCTGGGCCTGGATTACGCCGGGGTCTACCTGTATGCCGGGCAGGGATTTGTGGTACGCAAGAAGGCCGGGGTGAAATCGGTTAGAGACCTGGACGGCGCGACTATCTGTATTGCCCAAGGCACCACCCTGGAGCAGAACATAGCCGATTACTTTGCTGATAACAGGATGACTTATACCCCGGTCACCTTTGCGGACATAGATAAGGGATTACAGGCCTACTATGTCGATCGGTGTGACGCGTTCACCAATGAACGCCTGTCCACGGCAGGCCGCATCGCTCAGTGGCCGGATCGTGACGAGCACCTGATCCTGGATGAAGTCATCTCGAAAGAGCCCTTCGGCGCCCTGGTGCGGCAGGATGACCCGCGCTGGCGCGATATTGCATTGTGGTCGTTCAACGTCCGCTTTGCCGCCGAAGAGTTGGGTATCAGCCAGGAAAATGTCGATACCGTCCGGGAAAGTTCCCGGAATGCGGAAATCCAGCGCTTGCTGGGGTTGCATGGCGGGTTTGGCGAGAAACTCGGGCTCTCCAACGATTGGGCATACCACATTATCAAACTTGTGGGGAATTATGATGATTTATGGGAAAGGAACTTTGCTCCGCTGGGTCTGAAAAGGGGGCTGAATGCAAGCTGGAAAGATGGGGGCTTGCATTCGGCGTTACCGTTCAGGTGACAGACATTATAAAGCAGGACGAGGGTCGCTAAGGTGAACCGGGAAATTGTTTATCAGGTAGCGCTGTTATTCATTATCGGGGCAGTGGTGTACCTGATCGCGGCGACCACGCAGGATAATCTTGCGCGCCTTGGGGTTGATTCCGGTATCGATTTCCTATGGAAGAGAGCAGGGTTCGAGATAAGCCAGAAGCTCATCCCATATAATGCCAATTCCACTATTGCCCATGCGTTTGTTGTCGCCTTGCTGAACACCTTGTTGCTGGCCGCGGTCTCGATTATCTGCGCCAGTATCCTGGGAGTGGTTATAGGCATAGCCCGCCTGTCCGACAACTGGCTGGTATCCCACCTTGCAACCGCTTATATTGAAATATTCCGCAACATTCCCTCCCTGTTACAAATATTCTTCTGGTATTTTGTCGTACTGCGCACCTTGCCGCGCAGCAACGAGAGTATTGAACTTTTCAATTGCATCTTTCTCAATAACCGCGGGTTGTTTGTGCCGGCGGTCAGTTTCGGGCAAGGCTGGGCGTGGATAATGGGTGCACTGTTTTTCGCCTGGGCCATGATTTATTCGTTACGCAAAAAAGAGCGGCAAAGAGAGCTTGTACGTGGCCCGGCGCTGCCTGAAACCGGCAGGTCAAATCCGTTGACTTCGTGGAATCTTTTGATCCTGGCAGGCCTGGCCGGGGCCGTTATTTTAGTTGCCGGCGGCCACTGGCAGGTTCCGCAGGAAACCCGCTTCGGTTACCGTGGCGGGATTGTCATGATGCCTGAGTTCCTGTCCCTGGTGGTGGGTTTATCGATGTATAATGCGACCTATATCGGTGAAATCGTCCGTTCGGGCCTCACATCCATACCCCGGGGCCAGAGTGAGGCTGCCGCTTCACTGGGTCTGCCGCGCCATCTCACCAACCGCCTGATTCTGTTCCCCCAGGCATTGCGCGTCATCATCCCGCCGCTCACGACTGTTTACCTGAACCTGTTCAAAAGCACGTCACTTGCCGCGGCCATAGCCTATCCAGAGGTCGTGTCGGTATTTGTGGGAACGGTCAACAACCTGGTGGGGCAACCGGTATTTATCATGGCGATTACCATGGCGGTTTATGTATTCGTCTCCCTGTGTCTTTCCCTCTTCCTGAACTGGTACAACAGGAAGATCGCCCTGACGGTTGCCTGACCATGGCCGTAGTCGCAAAATTCCGGGTTTGTCTGGATTGGGCCAGGTCCAACCTGTTTTCATCGCCCCTGAATATTCTGCTGACCCTGGCCTGTGTGTGCCTGATCATCATGACCGGCATCCCCCTGGTGAACTGGCTGATCATCGAAGCCTACTGGTCCGGGACGACCCCCGCAGATTGCCCCGACAAAACCGCAGCCTGCTGGCCGTTTATATGGGCGCGGTTTGATCAGTTCATGTACGGCCTGTATCCGCAGGCGGAACGCTGGCGCATCAACCTGGGCTTGATCCTGATCATCCTGTCAGGCTTGCCGTTGTTTGTTCCCCGGTTTCCCGGTAAACGCTGGTTGATCCCGGTTTTGATTGTCGCCTATCCCCTGATAGGGACGGGACTGTTCCTGGGGGGAAATTTCGGCTTGACTCACGTTGAGACCGGCAGATGGGGCGGCTTTTTTCTCACTGTGGTCACAGCCCTGTTCGTTTTGTCAACTTCACTGCCGATAGCCGTCCTGCTTGCTCTGGGGAGACGCTCCTCCATCCCCCTGGTGCGGGTTTCCTGCACCACCTGGATTGAGCTATGGCGCAGCGTACCGGCGCTGGTGGTGCTGTTCATCGCGATCATCATGTTCCCCCTGTTCATGCCGGAAGAATTGAAAATAGATAAACTGTTACGCGCACTGGGCGCGCTGACCATATTGATGTCCTGTTATATGGCTGAGGCTATACGCGGCGCCCTGCAGTCCATTCCGAAAGGGCAATACGAAGCTGCCGAGGCGCTGGGGCTGGGCTATTGGCAGCGTACATTCCTGATAATCCTGCCCCAGGCCATCCCCGTCGCGCTGCCGCAGATAACGAGCAACTTCATCGGCTTGTTCAAGGAAACCACCGTACTGTTAATCATCGGGCTGTTCGATCTCCTGGGCATGGTGCAGAATGCGGCATCAGACCCGACCTGGTTAAGCCCGGGTGTCAGTGCCACGGGGTACGTGTTTGTGGCCCTGTTTTTCTGGCTGTTTTGTTTCAGCCTGTCAAGATACAGCGCCTGGCTGGAAAGGAAGTCGTCCCTCTATAAATCACAATGACGACTGAGCACAAACGACCGTTTCCAAGGTCAGAGATAGACTCGATGCCTGTTCATAAACCAGGCAAAATTCCGCCGGGCAAGTCAATTGAACCGATCCGGCTATCTCATAACGAATCCTGTTACGGACCAAGTCCGAAAGCAATTGCAGCCTACCACACCGTTGAAAGTGCTTTGTTTCGCTATCCTGACCGCGCCCAGTACGAATTACGACTGGCCTTGGCGGAAGTCCATAACCTGGACATTGATGGGATTATTTGCGGAAATGGATCAGAGGAACTGCTCGGATTGCTCATACGTTCCTACCTGAGGGAAGCGGAAGAACTGCTGTTGACAGAAAATCATTTCGTCATGTGTCCGGTTTACGGCAGGACACAGGGAGCAAAAATCGTCCTGGCGCCGGAAGATAATTACAGGATCAGCGTAAATTCGATTTTGGATCGGGTCTCCGATAAAACCAGGGTGGTGATTATCGCCAACCCCAATACTCCCACCGGCACCTGCATAACCGCCAGTGAGGTCAAGCGCCTTCATGCTAATCTGCCCGAAGAGGTGTTGTTGATTATCGACGGCGCCTATGCGGAATACGTCTCTACTGATGATGCCGTTGCCTGTCTTGACCTGGTTGCCGAATCTGAAAACGTCGTGATGACGAGAACGTTCTCAAAAATTTACGGACTTGCCGGCCTGAGAATCGGTTGGGCCTGTTGTCCGGCGCACATCATCGATACCTTGCAGCGTATCCGCTCACCGTTCAATACCAACTCCGCCGCACTCGCAGCAGCGACAGCTGCAGTCCGTGACGTCGAATATACTCGCTCCATTCGTGAAAAAAACGCAAGCTCACTCAAACAGCTCAGCGCTGCGTTGACAGCTTTGGGACTACGGGTTATCCCCAGTCTCGCCAACTTCTACCTCATCAGTTTTGCCGGCTACGAAAATAAACATGCCGCCGGCGCGGCCCGACACCTGCAGTCAAAAAATATCATGCCGAGACCGGCCAACCGCACCGATACCGTCCTGCGCATAACCGTAGGCAATAATGCTGAAAACAACGCGGTCATTGCGGCATTGACGGAGTACATGAGAATGTAGGGGTCGACGCGCCGGGGACAGATATTAATTCCGCCGGCGTAAAGGGATAAACTTAACAACCAACTGGTGTATAACCAGCCCCGTCAGAAACGCCGGGAAAGCCTCCAGCAGATAGTTGCTCAATCCGAAATAACGCCATATCAATGCCGTCAACACGCCCGACAGAACACCGGCTGACATCGCCGCGGCTGACGTACGCCAGCCCGAAATGGAAATAAACATGGCACAGCCCACCGACACGCCCAGGGCGGTTGCTGAAAAAACGATTACCGTAAATACGCTGGCGTTGCCGATGATGCTTATGGCGAACAGCGCTACTACCATAGCCGTGACGCCGGTGACAAAGACTTGATATCGAACACCGTATTTCTCGGTCATTCTCCGGTAGAATTTTGGCAAAACATCAACGCCGATGGCGCTGGAAAGAACGAGTAGTTGAGCATCCAACGTAGAGGCTATCGCAGCAAAAATGCCGGCCATAAGGGCTCCGGTAATAATCGGGTGGGTATTTTCCCTGGCAAATAGCGGTAACGCCTGCTCCGCGTCGGCGATATCGGGCAGCAATACCCTCATCATCATGCCGAACAGCGTCATGGAGACCCAGGTGATCTGCATAAAACTCAGGTATATCCAGCGTGACCTGGACGCTTCATCCGGGCTTTTTGCGGCCATGATGCGCACCAGCAATTGTGGTTGGCCAATATCAAATGTAAATGCTGCGCAGGCAAAACCAAAAATAAAAATAACCAGCAGGATATAACCGCGCCCTCCATCAAACGCGAGCAAATCAGGATCTATAACCCTGAGCTGATTAATGATTTCATCCGGCCCTCCGCCAAGAACCAGCGCAAAAACAAACATGCCTGTGGTAGTTAACAGCATGAGCAACGCTTGTACGAACTGTGTTGGAATCGAGGAGTGTAATCCTCCTTTGGCGGAATAGGCCAAAATTACGATTGCGGTTAAGATAATGGCGGGGGCCATGGAGATATCAAATACGGCGTGTACCGCTTTACCCGCCGCCAGAAACTGCCCGACTGCATATAGCCCGACGAATACGATACTGACTATGGCCAGTAATTTCCTGATACCGGTATCACGTTTTCCCGTGCTGGTGTAGCTGATAAATTCAGGGACAGTGCTGGTCTCAGTATCCCGGGCTTGCAGGTTGATCCGGGCCGGCCAAAATGTCCAGAATATGAAATCACCGAGAAACCAGCTGATGGGCATCAGCACCGCAACCAAACCCATGTTGTACCCGGCTCCCACAGCGCCAATCATGATAAAACCGCTGGCTGCAGATGCAGCACCGCTCAGGGCAATCATGAATTTGCCGTGGGTACGGCCAGCCATCAGATAGTCATCGGGTGTCCCTTTCTTACGCAGTGAGGAAATTGCTCCGACTGTCACCATCAAGAGAATAAAGAAGCAAAAACTGAAAATAGTAGCCATAAAAGTTTCCGATACCGCTAAAGAAATGTGGTGAGATTTGCCAGAAATCTCTACTTTAGATTGGCGCGGTTTATTGGGAGGGGGTTACGGTCTTTGAGTATGGATTTTTTTGACTTATTCCTGTTTATAGATATTACCTTGCTTCATGACAAAGCTGACATTCCGCATCAGGCTGATTTCTGCCAGAGGATCACCTTTTACGGCAATAATATCTGCTTGTTTTCCAGCTTCAATGCTGCCCGCTTCATTTTCAATTCTGAGCAATCTTGCTGTGTTGATCGTTGCCGCCTGCAAGGCATGCTCCGGCTTCATGCCGGCTCCTGCCAATAAGACAAACTCCTTCCCATTCTCTCCATGCGGCGTCACGCCACTGTCAGTGCCGAAGGCAATGTTGACACCACTCTCATAGGCTTTATTCACCATGGCGGGAACGGATTGCTCAAATACACTCACTTTTGCCTGTATGATTTTCGGAAAATAACCATCAATCTTCGCTTTCTGTACAGCAAAATCCGGCGCCATCATTGTCGGCACCAGGTATGTACCGTGCTGCTTCATCAGGCGTATTCCTTCATCATCCAACTCAGTGCCATGTTCGATGGAATTGACACCGGCGCGTATGGCACGCTTGATCCCCTCAGCGCCATGCGCATGCGCAGCCACGATCATGCCGTAATCCCCGGCAGTCTCAACAATCGCTTCGATCTCATCCATGGCGAAATGCGGGGCCATGCCATTTTTTGTCGTACTCAGCATGCCTCCGGTGGCAGCCAGCTTAATCACATCCGCGCCATCCTTATAACGCTGGCGCACCGCTTTACGCGCCTCAAAAGGTCCGTTAATCACAGCGTCCGCCGGACCGGGATCACCCATCAGGGCATAACTGTTTCCACTGGTAGGATCCATATGACCACCGGTCACGGAAATGCCTTTTCCTGCGGTCAATATGCGGGGGCCCTCTACCAGTCCCTGTTCAATCGCGTTGCGCAGGGAGATAGTGATATTGTCAGTGTCCCCAATATTGCGCACGGTCGTAAATCCAGCCTGCAATGTACGCCGGGCATATACCGTTGACCTGAAGGCGTAATCAGCCGGGTTGAGCGTATACTTTTCCGCATATGATGCCGGTTTCAGTTCCATATCCAGATGTACATGCATATCCATTAATCCCGGTATGACGGTCGAAGCGCGCAGATCGATCAACTGTTCACTGGCTGTAACATCCTTATAACCGGCTGCAACAGAGATGATTTTCCCATCAGCCACGTGAATACTCTGTTCTTTAAGAACATTACCGGAGACACTATCAAACAATGCGCCGGCATGAATCACATAACTCTCTGCCAGGGCAGCACTGCTCAGTAATAGAAAAACAATGGTCAGTAAGTGTTTCATTTAAATTGCTCCGTTATGCGTTGATCCGTAGGCAGATCGGCTTTTGTGTAACCCTCTCCCAGTGAGGTCCTTTTAAGATTTTTTTGTTTATTCAATATATTTCTCTGGCCTTACCATACTTCTCGCATCAATCTCAGGAAGTTCCCACCGAGTATTTTCTCGATCCTGGTGCTGGAATGGCAGCGCATATGGAGCATATCAGCCAGTTTCTGAAACTGCTTTTATTATTGATTTCGGACAGCAATACATTCGATTTCTACTTGTGCGCCAATAGCGAGTCCGTTAGCGCCGAACGCACTTCTGGCTGGATAGTGTTCATCAAAATAAGTTTTGTAGATGTCATTGAACGTTGCCCATTGGGATACATCCGCAAGCATGACCAGGCACTTGACGAGGTCGTTCATGGAATAGCCGTGTGCCTGCAGACTTGTTTTAATATTCTCCATTGTTTGTCGAGTCTCTCCTTCCAGGCCACCCGGCGCAAGATTCATTGTGCCGGGGACAATGCCAACTTGTCCTGACAGGTAAAGTGTGTCGCCAACACGAACTGCTTCTGAGAGAGGGACAGTGGCAGGGAATATTGTTCCCGAATTGAGAAACTCTGCAGAACCTGATTCATCAGCAAATAATAGCACCGCCATAGTGCTGATAATAACTGTAAATATAATCAATATATTGTTTGTTTTACTCATATTTATCAGTTCACGTGTTTCAATTCAGATTTTTACTCTGTGGCCTTTTGAGACAGCGTGTCATTTTCAGGTTGAATAACGTATTACCCCAAGTCTCTCACTATATTATCGTTCCATTCCTTCGAAAAAATAATACTGTTTTTTTCATGTACCACTAAATCGGTTGTGATATGGAAATTTATCTCATCCGAAGTCAATTCAAAATTGGATATCGTTTTAATATCCCAGTCGTCTCTTTTCAGCGCTATGGAGAAGTAACCACTCCAGGAAGCGCTGTTCGGGTCCAGTTTTTCTATCGTTGATATCCAGTCGTATCGCATCCTCATTTCGGTGCCGATTTCATTAATAAGCAAGCCGCCTGAATCACTGAGAGTCCGGACCTGGAATTGCCCTTTTTCATCGGGACCACTTATTTCCTGTTTATAATCCCCGGGAACAGTTGGTGTAATAGCACTCCGGTCGACCGGAACCGGGTCGGTAAATGTTAAATCCTCCAGTTCTTTCGACCCGGGTGGTCTTTCCGGCAGTGTCAATTGGCTCACACCGGTACGAAGTGTCATTTCAACCGCTTCCGGTGAAGGCCATATCATCGGCCAGTAACTTTCAGATATGGAAACCCTGATTTTATGCCCCTTCTTAAGGCGATACGCGACCATGTTCAGCGGTACTTCGACCTCATAAACTTCTCCCGGTACCAGTGCCTGGGGCTGTGCATGTCCATATCTATGGGTTAAATTAAGATAGCCGGCAGTGACATGCCATGATGAACCATCAGGCTGAATTTCATTCAGGCGCACCGAGACCTTTGCAACAGGTTTGTTTACGGAGAGTGTGAGATTGACTATAGGATGGCCACATATTTCAATATCCTTATCAAGCGTCTCGGAATCAAAGGTCAACGACTTCCTGTCATCTTCAGATTGATCCCGCGGCAGCTCCGTTTCCATGGCAAAGGGAAGCCAGGCGGGATTGCTGAGCCCGACCGTTTGATCCGGCGCCAGGGTTATCGCTTTTTTGGCAGCCGGCGTTTCAGCCAGACCTGTCGCGTTCAAATAGTAAGTCCTGTCCCTGATTCGGTCTGAGGGCCACGCCCACTCCCCTACCCAGCGGCCGGGAACCTCGTCCGGATAAACCTGCCCGGGCGCTTTTTCCTGCATGTACACCTGTAGCATGGGTTCTTCCATGATCCCTGTGTCAATCCCTTTTAACCAGTGATCCCACCAACGGACTTCTTCAAAATAGAAACCAATCGCCGGACCGACCTCCGCTTCATCAGGAAAATTATGACCAAAGGGTCCGATCAAACCTTTCCTGGGAACCTCAAGGTTTTTTAACAGGCGCGGGATAGAGTTCGTGTAGCCATCAACAAAGCCACCTACAGCATAAACCGCACACTTGATTTGACTATAGTCCTCATTGACCGATCCATGTTGCCAGTAACTATCCCGCCGCTGATGGCGCATCCAGTTGTGGGTCACCGGTACGACGACCTCCAGGCGTTTCAGCCATTCCTTACGCCAATCAGGACCAAATAACTCCGGATCAGGGGGTAAGGACAGGACACACATGAACAATTGCCCCCACTCCCAGTTCACCCGACCCAGGGATCCACCAATATAGTGTGCATCATCGGTATACCGATCATCTGTGCTGCAATGCGTAATGATTGCCTTCAGTTCAGGTGGATGAAGCGCGGCAATCTGCAGTGAATTGAATCCGCCCCAGGAAATGCCGCGCATGCCCACCGAACCGCTACACCATGGCTGCTTTGCAAGCCATTTCAATACTTCGAGGCCATCCAGTTGTTCCTGTTTCTCATACTCGTCATTCAGAATGCCATCGGACTCGCCCGATCCGCGAATATCTACCCTGACGCCTGCGTAGCCGCATGCCGCAGTGTAGACATGAGCGGTTTCCGGCCTGAGCCGCGCCATGTCACGCTTGCGATAGGGAAGATACTCCAAAACTGCCGGCACCGGGGATGATTCTGCATTGATCGGCAACCAGATTCTTGCCGCCAATCGCCTGCCATCCGGCAGCGCTATCCAGGTGTGCTCAATGTTGCGTATAGCCAGCTTTTTCTTAAGCCTGGCAGCAAGTTTTTTGTCAGACGGTGATGAGCTTTGACCGCAAGCACCCAGTGCGCTGATCGAAGCCAGGGCCAATGCCGATTTTAACAGCGCGCGCCTTGAACGCAGATGTTTGCTTTTAAGTGAAGAGCGGACTTTCATTATTCAGAATTCCACATCCAACTCTACACCGATAGTACGTGGTTAGCCAATAACGCTTGGTTTCACCGACACGCAAATCATGGTCTGTAATTATCGTCTCATTCCCCGGTCGTTTTGTCACATAGCGAACTGCGCCTGCCATGGCGCTGTCACCGAACAAGCTGCCCTGCGGCCCTTTCAGAATTTCCACTCGTTCCAGATCAAATAAATCGGGATCGACATTCAGACCATTCTGATCTACAGGGACATCGTTAAGATACAGACCGACTACAGATCTGTTTTGCGGTTCCGCCTGTGTTACCCTTCCGAGTGTAACGCCTCGTATTATGAACTGTGATCTTACCGAAGCAGTTTTCTGAAAACTGAGGCCCGGTGTGAAATTGGCATAGTCTTCAAAATCATCGAAGCCGTATTCTTCAAGTTTTGACCCGGTAAAAGCAGTTATCGTAGCCGCAGTAGATTGTAGATCGACGGCATCACGTTTTGATGCGGTAACAACCACTTCCTCCAGTAACGATTGGCCTGTTGCCAGGGCCGGCAATAATAAGACGAACAAGACCAGGAAGGGTTTGATGCTTGAAAAACCAATGTCATTTGTCATGTGAGATACCCCTGTCCGCAAAGCGCTGTGATAAACTCTTCAGGGAAATACTAATATAGTGACCCTTCTCCTTCTTAGGATAACGGGTAGAATTTTTACCCGATTCGTTAAATTTTGTGCCGGGGCGCCAAAAAACGACGTTGCGGAGCAAACTATGACCGCATTGATCCAATTTGCGGGAACTAATGCAGGAATGCATGCCTTGTTGATATCAGGGGCGGGCGCGGGGCAATATGATATACGGCCAGGGGCTGGGCATACCGGTGCTGGGCATTTCAATCAATACCGGCCCGGTTTCCCTGAATGCGGCCTGCAGGGCTTTGCGTAACTGCTCGGTGGTTTCCACCCGGAAACCCGGGGCACCGAAGCTTTCCGCGAAGCGTACGAAATCCGGGTTGGATAAGTCCGAACCGATCACGTTGCCGGCGAAGTTCTCCTGCTGGTCCCGCTGAACGTTGCCGTAGGCATGGTTGTTGAATACGATGTTCACCAGGTTCAGGCGGTATTTTACTGCGGTCGCCATCTCCGTTGCCTGGTACATGAACCCGCCATCCCCGCCCAGTACGACCACCTTCTTGTCGGGATGGGCTACCTGCACTCCCAGGGCTGTCGTATAGCCGTATCCCAGGTTCCCCTGGTAGCCGCTGCTGATGAAATGCCGGGGCCGGTAAACCGGAAATCCGTACCATGACGCGTATCCTACCTGGGTTACCTCATCCACCAGGAAGCCGTCTTCCGGCAGTTCTTCCCGGATCACTTTCAGTATGCGCATTTGCGGGCCGACGTCCTGCTCGAATTTTCTGAACATTGCCTGTTTCAGGCCGGTCAGTTCTTCCTTGCGTGATTTCCTGGCAATGCTGTGGCGCGCCAGGGCTGTAATCAGGTCCGACAGGGCTGATTTAGCATCTGCAACAATTGCGATTTCCGGGGTGGCAATGTTCGTAATCTGTGCGGCGTCGATATCAATACGGATGATTTTCAGATCATCGTCGAGCCCCCACTCCAGTTGCGGGTTATCGAGCCTGGTCCCCACCGCCAGGACCACGTCCGCCGTGGCCCAGAGCCGGTGGCCGGCACTGTACGGCTGGCTGAGATAATGCCGGTCGTCAATGATCCCCTTGCCGTTCCACAACGTGGTGCAGGGCGCCTGCAGGATTTCCGCTACCTGTAACAACTCCAGAGCAGCATCAACACAACCGTGTCCGAGCACGATCATGGGTTGCCTGGCCTTGCCCAGCAGGCGGGCCGCCGCTTCTATCAGGTCCGGGTCGGCCTGCACAGGTTCCGGGGCAGGGGACGGAGGAAGCAGTTCCACGTCTTCCTGCAGACCCATGATGTCGGGCGACATCTCCAGGGCAACCGGGCGCGGACGCCCGGAATTCATTTCCCGGAAAGCCTGGTCGACCAGACGTGGGGCTTGCGCGGGCGTTTCGATACGTTCTGCCCATTTAGTCAGGCGTTGCAGTATACCAAGCTGATCCGGAATTTCATGCAGGAAACCGACACCTTTCCCTATCCATTTCGATGGAATTTGTCCGGCCAGGCACAGCACCCGTTCATTACCTGCATAAGCGGTACACAGGGCTGACGTGGTATTCAGGATGCCCGGTCCGGGGACTACGCTGTAAACGCCTGTCCTGCCCGTGGAACGGGCATAGCCGTAAGCCATGTAAGCGGCGCCCTGTTCATGCCGGGAATTGAAAATCCTGAGCGCATCGCCTTCATTGTAAATAGCATTGAACAGGTGATAGGTTTGCCCACCGGGCAGGCCGAACAGGGTATCAATACCGTACTGGCGCACTGATTTAATGAGTGCTTCGGCGCCGGTCATCTTGCTCATTAAGTGTTTCCTCAGGTTTTTTATAGTATCGTTCCCGTTAACAGGATGCCTGGCTACCGGTTTGCGGTCATGTATCAATGCGTCTTCATCGTTCGGTGATCCAGGTTGCCGGACACCGCAGGTATTGGGGGCCGGAGGAGGGCGATAACGGCGGATATTACAATACCGGATATCAAGTTACCACTTATTATCGCAATTTCTGAGTCGCTTCAGCGGAGGTTTACAGATGGCAGTCATATTAATTACCGGATGCAGCAGTGGTTTCGGTAAAGTCAGCGCGCTGGCGTTTGCCCGGAACGGAGATCACGTCTACGCCGCCGCGCGTAATCCGGATGACTGCGCCGATATCGCCGATATTGCCGATCAGGAAGGGTTGGCCCTGCATATCCTGCAACTGGATGTGGCTGATACCGAGGCGATCAATTCAGCGGTGGGGCAGGTAGTCGACTCTTGTGGCCGGATAGACGTATTAATCAATAACGCCGGTGTTGCCAGGCTCGCAGCGCTCGAAGATTTGCCGGAAGTCGATATTGATCACGTGATGAAAGTCAATTTCATTGCGCCGGTACTTCTGTCAAAAGCCGTACTGCCAACTATGCGCACTCAAGGCTATGGGCGTATTATCATGATATCTTCGCTGTCGGCATTGGTCGGATTGCCCGGAGAGACCGTCTACAGTGCAAGCAAGGCGGCTCTGGAAGCCATGGCCGAAGGACTGCGTTATGAGGTGGACCGTTTTAATATCTCCGTATCAGTAGTGGAACCGGGATTGTTCAACACTGCAATGCCGGATAAGCTTGCAAGGAACTTTGTCTGTCCGCAGAGCTCAGTTTACACAGCATTGATAGAACACCTGCAACTAGGAATAGTATCAAGTTCAGGCCAGGGTGATGACCCGCTGCGGGTTGCCGAATTGTTAATCAGTATTGCCCGGGAAGAGAAACCCGCGTTTCGCTATCCAGTGGGTGAGCAGGCAAGGGAGGTCACAGATATAATTAACAATCTCACAGGCACAGCGCGGGAACAGCTTATACGCGCGGTAAATAACACAGCATGGTGGTCGGCAGGGAGGGACCGACCGAATACCTGAGATGTTTAGTAACAGGCTGATCGAGTGATTTACTTTTGTAGTGCTTATATCGGTATCTACTGCGCCTGCCGTGTTTGCAAGTCCTAATCCCCAACATCGGATATCAGGATACTAACTGAAATATCATATTCCTGAGTGGTGAAGGCAACCGGATACCTTTGTATTTACATGGATGGACAGGATAATCAGGATTGTTCATCTGTGTATCCCAGTTCTTCACTTAAGTTTAGTGTATGGCGTTTGATGAGTTCACCTATGGCGACATCATTCTTCTTTGGTAATTGAGAAATCGTCCCAGAGACACTTATCGCTGCAATTGGTTTACTGTTTCTATCGAATATTGGTGCTGCAATACAACGGACTTCTTCCTGATTTTCAGAATCATCGACTGCATAACCGAGCTGCCGGATGAGCTTTAATTCGTTTTCCAACTTGGCTCGGTTAATAATCGTATTCGGTGTCCGCTGTTCCAATCCGTTATTAAGCGTAATATTAATCAGTTCCATCCCACCGTATGCAAGGAGTGATTTTCCAAGCGAGGTGCAGTGGAGCTTACCACGCCAGCCAATACCTGATGCAACCCTAATATTATGAGTTGTTTCTATTTTTTCTATATACACGATTTCATCACCATCGCGAACGGCCAGATGCGCGGTTAAACCTGTTTTTTCAGCAAGGGATTTCAATACGGGTAAAGCGCGTTTTCTCAGGTCCAAGCCGGCATGATATTGAGCATTGAGTACAAGAATCATTTTGCCAAGTCCGTATGTCCCGTTAATAGGCTGCTGCTCCACTAAACCATATTTTCGAAGTTCGCCAAGTAAACGATGCGTTGTTGCTTTATTAAATCCGGTAGAGCGCGCAAGGTCTCCGAGCTTTACCCCACCTGACGAGGAAAGCTTGCCCAATTCCCTCAACAGAATCATTGCCTTCCCAATCGATGTTTTTTTTGAAGAAGATAGCGATATATCCTTCAACAACTGGCCCTCCGAGAAAAAATAAATGATGGCCGGCTCAGGACAAGCTTTCCAGGCCTTTGAGCGCGGTTTGACAAATTGTACACCCCGTCGTGACGACCGTTTCACGCCAGGAAGGATCCATTGGACAAAATACTTCCAGTATTTCCTGTTTGATTTCCTGCTTTAAGTACCGGGGCAATTCCTTAAAACGTTTCGTATGATGCAGCCAAGTGTCTGCTCTTAATGCGTCCTGAACACGCGCTTGTTGGTACGTGCCGAATTCCACACCTACGCCTAAAAACATGATGTCAGCAAGCTGTTCGGAATAGCCTCTGATGATATTGCCGTTCGCATTCGCAGCATCGGATTGCGGATCATGGGTGGATTTTACCAGGGAACCAAATATCTTTTGAAGCGCCTTAAATTTCTCGTTAGTGCCTGGCTCGACTGAAAGCAAACCCACTTTTCCATAGTTTCCCAAACCCGAATGAATGTCAAGAAATATGAGTTTGGTAGCGCGTTCCAAATAGTCATGAGCTATTCTTTCGACGGTGAGTCTTGACCAACTGGGCTCGGTTCCACCATAAAATAAATTTTCAGGGTAAGAATACTGCCCCCGACGTAACGATTGGCTCACTACATCATGTCCGTATCTCTGGCGTAGTTCCCCTAACCTGGCATCGGCTTCGGCTATACATTTTTTTGTCCACTCGCCTGGTATGAGGTATGGGGCAAGTTCAGGAAAAATATCATTTCGTTTCTCACTGGCATCAACAAAGTCGATGAAATTCCGGTTTAAATCAACATTATTTTCATCACCACGACTGTACCAGGAGAACCCATACGCGTTGATACCGTGAACCAGCATCACTGCAGTGTCGCGGGCGATAGATGTGGAGGCTATAAATTCGAGGAAGGCAACCTGGATTGCAGAGCCACAATATCCCTCAACGCCGTGTGTGCCGGATTGAACTAACAGCACAGATGGTGCATTTATATTCCCCAGGATCGCAACATCCGTACCCAGGGTTTCACCGAGTCTGCCTGCGACCGGGTTTTCATAAGATTGTGTGTAGGCGCCTGCACGCGCGGCCGAATCGAGAAAGCATTCTCGAGCTTGGATATAATCCGGACGAAAGCATGATGCAGGAGAGCTTAATCTCACTGTTTATAGTTTCATATATCAAAATAGTGCTTTATAAGTTAAAACAAAATACTAGACTTGGCTAGAGTATTCAGCGTGTCACCTGTCGCTTTTTGGGTGATATCGATTATCGTATCGTTGAAATTTGGGGGACAAACAAATGAAGCCTTATTGCATTAGAGGCTCAGGTCAGCTTCTTTGATAATGTCCGGAATACACATCATGGTCAACAGCCGAGGCAATTCGTTCATTAGCTGCATACTTCTGGTAGTTGTTGTTCTCCACACATCCGTTTCAGCTGCGGAACGCCCGGTGCGGATCGCCTTTTCGCGTGAAACCGACTTTATTGATCGACTACATACTGATTCAATGGAATCTGCGGCCTTATCCCTGGCTGTATACGATACCTTGTTGTATAGAGATTCTGACTCTGGACGCATTGAAGGTCTGCTCGCCGATTCATGGGTCTGGAATGCCGCACGAGACGTAGTCGAGTTGACACTGAGAAGTGGTGTTCGGTTTCACAATGGTGAATATCTGGATGCTGACGACGTGGTATTTACTATTGGCCTGCTTACGGATTCTGCTAACGATGTTCACTTCAGGCAACGTGAGTTCAGTTTCGGATTCATAGAATATGCAGAGAAGCTCAGCCAATACCGTGTACGTATACATTTAAAGCAACCCACCCCCCTTGCAGAGCAAATTTTCTCAAGCCGTTTAATTATCTGGCCGCAGACTTACACACAAGACAACGGTGGGCATCTTATCCACCGAACTGCGCCGATTGGTACAGGACCTTATCAGGTATTAACGCTGGAGCCCGGGAAACAGGCGGTGCTGATAGCGAATAACGACTACTTCGAAGGCCCGAAATCAGCGGCGGCTGTGAGCAGACTGATTATCAGAACGGTACCGGACCTTCAAACGCAGATCGCAGAGTTGTTAAAAGGATCACTGGATTTTATCTGGGGATTACCAGCCGATCATGTCCGCTTTTTGAGTAAGTATTCTCAACTGACTGTTGCGTACACCGATAGCGCAAGAATAACGTTTCTGAGCCTTAATGCCGGAGGACGAAACAGCAGTGACTTACTGGTAAATTCACTGGTTCGACGGGCAATAACTCACGCCATAGATCGAGAAAGTATTACCGAAAATTTCATGGCCGGCAGTGTTGAAGCTCTTTATTATCATTGCCATCCTGCGCAACAGAATTGCCTGTCCATACCCCAAAATGATTACTTGTATTTCGATCCCGCTAAAGCAAAAAGCTCGTTGATAGAAGCAGGTTACGAAGACATGATCAATTTAGAAATCATGGTTGGGTCGGACGAGTTACGGAAAGTGGGAGAAGTGCTTCAATGGCAATTACGACAAGTGGGTATTGATATCTCTCTCCGTACCTATACGCTTCCAGCATGGAGAAAAAAGTTCATGGCCGGTGAATCAGTTATCAGTCTGGTGAGTTATGGCGGCGACTTATTTGATGTGGCAGCAACACTACCCACGTTTTTCAGTTTCGGCCCTGCGGACTACGCGCGTGATCCGGCACTTACACGCATGGTCAGTCGTGCTATTGCAGAAACAGATACAGCGCAAAGAAGAGACCTTTTTGAAGATGTGTTGCATTACATTTCTGACCGTACATATACCGTGCCCCTGTACACCAATCCTATCAGCTTTGTATTTCATAATGACCTCATATATGAATCGGGGGGGCTGCCATTCCCGGACGTGACAAGACTGGGTCTTCGTAACACACCGGAGGACTGAACTCATGCGCAACTTCCTGCTCACCAGAGTTGGCGTCGGCCTGCTGGTAACCGCGATAGTTTCAGTTCTTGCATTTAGTTTGCTGCGCTTATCCGGTGACCTTGCGGTGGAGTATGCGGGCGTAAACGCGACCATGGCAGAAATAGAGCAGTTACGTCATGAGCTTGGATTGGACCGACCCCTGCCATTACAGTATTTTGACTGGGCGCAGAATTTGATCACAGGGAATATGGGGAATTCGCTGTTTACTCAAGAGCCCGTTTCTGCCCTCATGGCATCACACCTGTCAGTAACAGCAAAGCTTGCCGGCTTGGCGCTGTTGTTTGCATTGATAGTTTCAATTCCGTTAGGGATTGCATCTGCCTATAAACAAAATTCATGGGTACATTGGCTTGAGACTGCCCTGGTAACCCTTGGTCAGTCGATTCCGAGCTTCTGGCTTGCGTTAATGCTCTCCGCTTTTTTCGGAATCTACCTCGGCTGGCTTCCCGTTGCAGGAACTGATTCCTTGCGGCACTTCGTGCTGCCTACGATAACGTTAGGGATCGCTGTGCTTCCTGTTCTAACCCGCGTCACCAAAACCGGAATAGCTGAAGTTTTAAGAGCGAAATTCATTCAAACTGCCAGGGCTAAGGGGCTCAGCACGGCGCAAATTCTCATAGTACATGCATTGCCGAATGCGATTCTTCCCATCGTATCGTTAACCTCTGTGCAACTCGGTCAGTTACTGGCGGGCTCGGTAGTTGTCGAAACCGTGTTTGCGCTGGATGGGATTGGTCGTCTGGCCCTGCTGTCTATCGAACGCGTAGACTTTCCCGTCGTCCAGATAATCGTAATTTGTCTCGCGGCTATTTACGTATTGCTGACATTACTTGCAGACATTCTCAATATGCTGATTGATCCACGCCTCCGGATTAACACATGACTGACCTGAAACAACCTCAAAAATTAACATTCCAGCTTAAAATCGGGCTTTGTCTTGTCGCCTTAATAATCACAATTGCAGTCTTGGCGCCTTGGATCGCTCCTTATGATCCATATGCCCAGGATCTGGTTATACGTCTTCAGCCGCCTGTTTGGTCAGGTGCCGGTCATTGGTCGCATCCATTTGGAACAGATGGTTTTGGCCGCGATTATCTCAGCAGATTGATTTACGGGGGACGTATTTCAATCTCCATCGCGGTGATTGTCGTCGCAATCTCAGCGCCGATCGGAATATTGCTGGGATTGATCGGAGGGTATTTTGGCGGGCGTATTGATGCTTTCATTATGTTCATAATTACGACGCGGCTGAGTCTTCCTGTCGTTTTGGTTACATTAGCGATAGTCTCGATTACAGGCGGCTCGTTTATTACCGCGGCACTGGTACTCGGACTACTGTTTTGGGACAGGTTTGCAGTCGTTATTCGTGCTGCAACCCAACAGCTTCGAGCCAGGCAATTCATCCTTGCGGCTCGTGCAACCGGTGCATCTCATTTGCAAGTGATAGCACGCGAGGTCCTGCCGAATGTCGGTATGCAGGTGTTTGCCATATCAACCATTGAAATGGCACATGCAATCCTTGTGGAGGCTGCACTATCTTTCCTTGGATTAGGTGTGCAGCCGCCATCAGCATCCTGGGGGTTAATGGTGGCAGAAGCCCGGGATTTATTCTTTTTCCTGCCGCATTTGGTTGTTTTACCAGGATTAGCGATATGTCTGCTGGTACTTGGCATCAATTTGATTGGTAACGGGTTCCAACTATCCGGACGCGCATAATGACGCAATTTTCTCCCAATGTCCTGGAATTGAATGCTCTCTCGGTTGAGGTAAAAGAGGGTGAACAACAATTAATGTTGGTTGATGATGTCAGTTTTACAATCTCCCGGGGGGAGACGCTTTGCCTGGTGGGTGAGTCAGGCTGTGGGAAGTCCATGACAGCACTTTCCTTGCTGGGATTATGTCCCGATCCCTGCCAGGTATTCATGAAGGGATTGTTAATTGACGGCATTAATATGACCAGTAGCAGCGCGCCCCCTTTCTCAACTCTCAGGGGCGACCGAATAAGCGCAGTATTTCAGGATCCCATGAATGCTCTCAATCCTTTACTGACAATCAGGAGGCAAATGACAGAAGGATTCATTCACCATGACAAAGGGTCGCGACGCGAAGCCAGTGAAAAGGCAGAATATCTGCTTGAACGAGTCGGAATTGGTGATCCGGTTCTGAGACTTAGCCAATACCCTCATCAATTGTCTGGTGGACAACGCCAAAGGATTCTAATTGCGACGGCATTGATGTGCGACCCGGCTGTGCTGATTGCCGATGAGCCAACTACAGCGCTCGATACAAGCTTGAGGCTTCAAATTTTACGGCTATTCCAGGAATTGCAATCAATATTTGAATTAGGACTATTGTTTATCACCCATGACCTGGGTGTTGTTACTCATATCGGCGACCGCGTGGCAGTAATGTACTCCGGCCAAATCATTGAAACCGGATCAGTTCAAGGGGTACTGCAAAATCCTGCACACCCTTATACACAGTCCTTGCTAATGTGTGTGCCTCGACTCGAATCCTGGTTTCGTCAAAAAATACCCCCTGCAATTCCGGGGATAGTATCGTCATATACAAAAGGTATGATGGGATGCCGTTTTTCCGAGCGTTGTACGCAAGCGATGGAAGAGTGTCAAAAGGGCAGGATTCCATTTCGAGAGATTGATAGCGCACATAATTCCAGATGCTTGTTAACCGGGTATGGAGTACCCACGGATAATGACTGAGTTGAGCCCGATCAAGTACTCAAAAGATGAACCGGCTTTACGTTGTGAAGCAGTATCGAAGGTCTATCTTTCGAAAGGGTCTTTGTTTTCAAAGCGATCAATGTTGATCGCCGTTGATTGCTTTTCTTTGAAAGTCACGAAGAAAAGTTGCGTCGCGCTGGTCGGTGAGTCAGGAAGCGGGAAATCGACATTGATTAGAATGTTATCAGGACTTGAGGCGCCAACCCGGGGTTCAATATTTTTGTTCGGGCGATCAATGCATAGTATTCCGCGCCTGGAACTTGCAAAACTGGTTCAACCTGTATTTCAAGATCCGGCGGGATCGCTCAATCCAAAGCATACTATACGACGGATCCTTGAAGGACCGCTGCTTACGCATGCCGTGCAAGATCGGATGGAGCGGCTACGCAGACTTGATCGGCTATTGGAACTGACTCAAATACCAAAAAAGACCCTGGATCGAAAACCACACTTGTTGTCCGGTGGACAGCAACAAAGGATCATGATTGCCCGGGCGTTAATACTTGACCCGCAAATCGTGCTTCTTGATGAACCGACCTCAGCGCTTGATGTATCTGTTCAAGCGCAAATACTGGGACTTCTCAAAGCCTTACAGGAATCACTCAATTTGACTTACTTGTTCATCACGCATGATCTTGCGGTGGCTAATGCTATTGCAGATGAAGTTGCAGTAATGTACCAGGGGCAGATCATCGAACATGGCCCTTGCGAACAGGTGCTGCATGCGCCCCTTCATCCCTACACACGGGAACTAAAAGATGCATCGCTGTCAATAGCACCGAAAGCATCCCTCCCGGACCCAATTGAGATAAAAAGCAGCGCTGACGCCGGCCATAAATTGACTGCTTGCAGATTTTCTTCGCGCTGCCCTGCCGCCTGGTCTGCCTGTAGGAATGAAGAACCTCAGGTACATATGATCGGCAAACAAAGTGTTCGTTGCCATCTCTATAGAACACCCTAGAAAGATTTAAACTCCACATTGATATTCAGGGAAACTCTGAACAAGTCCATCCTGGTCTTAATCTGAACTACTCCACTTCAAAAATATTGATTTCATCTACAATATGAACTAATCTTGTTTCATATATTATATTCATTTTCCACTATATGAAACGGTGTCAATACAGTTGAGGTAGTTGCAACCAACCTTCCTGTTACATAATCAATCGTTCCGTTACTTGTGACGACAGAGTGCAGCGTGACTAAACTGGTCATAGAAAACTAATTTTTTATCAGAATGTGTATTTGTTATAGGGGGGGTCCAATGCGTACAATGCTTAACATCATTTTGGTTATTTCAATGCTCTATGCTGTGCCGAGTACTTTTGCCCAGTCCCGACAAATACTTGAAGAGATTGTTGTCACGGCCCAACGGAGACAGCAGTCACTTGATGATGTTCCGATAAGTGTTTCGGTCACCAGGGGAATCGAAATTGATACTCAGAACATCAAAGAAGCTCAAGACTACCTGTCAATCACCCCGAATGTGACTTTTTCAGAGGAAGGTCAACGTGGAGAGCGTAGCATCGCCATCGCGATTCGTGGAGTCAACAACATTTCCGTACTGGAGAATCGTGGAGGCGGGAGCGCCATTGGTTATTACTATGATGAAGTGAGTCTGGGCGCGGTTTCGCAGGGAACTGCTAACCCACAACTCATCGATGTCGAACGGATCGAAGTTTTGCGGGGGCCTCAGGGCACTTTCTTCGGCCTGAGTGCGACGGGAGGCGCATTGAATATCCTGACGCGTTCGCCCAATGAAAAGCGACAGGGTGAGTTGAATGCGGAGGTGGGTAATCACGAACAGTGGGCGGTTTCGGGAATTTATAACGCACCGGTTAGTGATGATCTCTTCGTTCGCGGTGTCGTTTCAATCGAAGAAACGCCTGCCGTTGTCGAGAACATCGATCCCGTAGGTGGAGATAGCGGGAGTTTCAACCAGACCTACCGGTTCAGTGCGCGTTATGAGCCTATGGATGAACTGCGCATCCAGGCCAAAGTCACCTACTCGGACGAAGAACAGGACCTCGCTGCACTGGTGCCGACGTGTAGACTTGGGCGCAGCAGCCAAACTCTCCTGTCGCTGGATAACGGGGTCAGGATCCTGGGTTTTCCCGCACCGATTCCCGCGGGTGTTGACGGCGCCATTGATGACGGTCTCGGATGCTTTCCGGACAACGATGACAAGGTTGACAAATCTACTGCTGGCGCCGGTGAACGAAAAACGGAATCAATAGAGAATGATATGCTGATTTTCAGCGGTCACATCACTTACGAAACAGACTTGTTTACTATCGAATCCATTACCGGCTATGTGGATAGTCAAAACCAGGCACGCTTCGATCTTGATGCCGTGAACGGCAATTTTGTTAATCGCAAAAATAACGATACTACCGATGCCTGGAGCGAAGAGATCCGATTGTCGTCTAATGGTAAGAGTTTGGATTGGGTATTGGGAGGCTTTTATTTCGAATCAAACCAGGAACGAAGGAACCTGATCACGGCAGATACGGAGCGATTCTTCATATTCCAGCCTCTGGCTACACTGAATCAGTTTTTTCAAACCACCAAGGTTGAGAGTTTTGCATTTTTCGGTGATATAAACTGGCATGTAACTGATAGTTTCACGCTGACCGCAGGTGGGCGTTATTCTGAGAACGAAACTACTCAATGCGCACAAAACCTGTCACCCGGCGCAGAGGTGCCGTTTACCTGTGCCAATTCTGCGAAAACCGATGACTTTTCTCCACGCTTTGCGCTCACCGTCGACTGGTCGGATAGTGTAAAGTCCTACTTATCTGTGTCACGTGGATATAAGCCTGGTGGCTCACAGGTCGAGGGCTCACAAGTCGGTGGGCAATACATACCATCATTTTTCGGCAAGGAAACTCTTTGGAATTACGAGCTTGGTGTAAAAGCCACGCTGTTTGACAATCGGATGCGCGTTAACGCTGCACTGTTTTACATGGACTGGAAAAATCTGCAAGTGGACGATACCGCTTTCGTCGTCAACCCCGTAACCAACATGACTGAGACCGCGACATTTATCAGGAGCGCGAAAAAGGCTACCTCGAAGGGAGTAGAAATAGAGTTTGTTGCCTTACCATGGGATAACATGACGATTGGGGGCGGTATTGGGTTTACTGATGCGACGTTCGGTGATTTTGCCGGAATAGCGCGCCCGCAAGGCATAGGTCCTGTCGACTTGTCGGGGGAGCAGGTCCCGGGGGCTGCCGAATGGACCGCGAGTTTTTATGGCGAGCAGCGATTTCCGCTCATGGGCTATGAGGGCTATATCCGACTTGAATGGTTTTATCGTGACGAGGTCGTTCCGAACCTTGACGGTTATTTCTTCAGGATCACCGATCCCGCTGTTCTAGGTTTTATCGAAAACGACGGAGACACATACCCGTTTGTTGTGCCTTCATACGATGTACTGAACCTTCGAGCGGGGGTCCAGGTCAAGAACTGGCGTTTAATTGCCTATGCTGATAACGTACTCGAGGAAGATTATTTCACCGGCGCACGATACGGATTTCGACTGAATGGCGTCAATGTAAGGCCTCATCCTCGACAGGTCGGTTTAAAAGCGACTTATACCTGGGAATAGGAAAAGAGAAAGAGCCTTGTTGCGAGGAATAAGGTCATTTGGTGGATGACTTAACAAATCTGCTGCCTGAAGATCATGCAGAAGCGGGACTGGTTGGCCGGGTCTGGTTGCCGGGTAAAGAAAACAACCCGGGAGGACCTTCCGTAGTCCGGGTCACCGGGAGTGCAGTTTATGACCTGACGGCACGAATTCCTACGATATCTGATCTTATTAATCAAGACAATCCTGCAGATGTAGTTAATTCCGTTACAGGTGGAATGTTTATCGCAACGTTTGGTGAAATAGCGGCGAATACACTCATAACTGAGCGCGATTACAGTAAACCCTATTTTATTTCGCCGATTGATCTGCAACCGGTAAAAGCATGTGGTGTGACATTTCACGATAGTCTGGTCGAACGAATTATCGAGGAGCGAGCGGAAGGCAACAAAGAGAAGGCATTACTCATCAGGAGAGAGTTATTGGAAAAGGTGGGTGCTGATTTCAATACAGTTAAACCGGGTTCCAAACAGGCGCTGGAGTTATTGGCACTGTTAAAGGAGAAAAAACTTTGGTCACAATATCTGGAAGTCGGGTTGGGTCCCGATGCTGAAATCTTTACTAAAGCATCTCCACTCGCCAGTGTTGGAACGGAGTCGCAAATCGGAGTGTTGCCTACCTCGGACTGGAATAACCCGGAGTCAGAAATAACTCTATTGATAAACAGTAAGGGACTGGTTGTTGGAGTAACACTCGGTAATGATGTAAATCATCGCGATATTGAAGGGCGTAGTGCATTGCTGCTGGGTAAGGCCAAAGATAATAATGCTGCCTGTGCGTTGGGATCATTTATCCGACTGCTGGATAAGTCATTTACGCTTGATGATGTGCGCAATCTGGACGTACAGCTGGAAGTGGAAGGGCTGGATGGAAAAATTATGCGGAACAAAAATACGATGAGTAATATCCGCAGAGATATAACTGACATAGTGGGGCAGTGCATTGGTCCGTACAATAGTTATCCCGATGGTGTAGCATTGATGTTAGGTGTAATGTCATCATTTAATCATGGGCGAGATGGAGAGGTTGACGACTTTACCCACAAGGTCGGTGATATCGTTCGAATTTCATCATCCCGGCTTGGTATGTTAGTAAATCAGGTCCAGCACACGGATGAGGTAAGTGATTGGAAGTTCGGCATTAGTGCATTAATGAAAAATCTGGCGCAACGTTCTTATATTTAACATCACCTGGTTACCGGTTCCCGTGGGAAAATTATCGATCAGGATTACTGGAGCCAGAACCGTAGATTTGAGATTCCCCACTTCGCGTTACGCAGATGGTTCTGATGCGATGAATTCCGCTCCGGATTATTCAGCGGCTTATGTCGTTTTGGAAACCGATCAAGCCGGCCTGGAAGGCTGTGGAATGACGTTTACCATCGGTCGCGGAAATGATCTCTGCCTCGCCGCAATCGATTTGTTATCAGCGCGTGTCGTCGGGAAAAAACTGGACTCTATCGCAAATGATATGGCGGGATTTTGGCGGTACATAACAGGAGACAGTCATCTGCGTTGGTTAGGACCGGAAAAAGGCATCATACATATGAGTACTGCGGCAATAGTAAATGCTGTATGGGATCTCTGGGCCAAGGTAGAAAATAAGCCTTTGTGGAAACTGCTTGCTGACATGAGTCCTGAGCAATTAATAGCGTGTGTTGATTTTCGGTATATCACGGATGTGCTGACGCCGGAACAGGCGTTGAGTCTTCTGAAGGAAAGAAGTAAGGGGAGCGATGACCGGGAAACATTCCTTTTACAGAACGGTTATCCCGCGTATACCACTTCAGCCGGATGGTTGGGCTATGATGATGACAAGCTTCGCGCACTTTGTCGCAAATGTGTTGACCAAGGCTGGACATACATGAAATTCAAGGTGGGAAAAGACCTTACGGATGATCAGCGCAGGCTTACTATTGTCAGGGAGATCGTTGGTGACGGTATGCATATCCTGATTGATGCAAACCAGATATGGGACGTTGATCAGGCTATTGAGTGGGTAAATAAATTGTCGTGTTTTCGGCCTTTGTTCATTGAAGAACCGACTAATCCGGATGACGTGTTGGGTCATAAGAAGATTCGAGAAAATGTTAAACCAATTGGGGTTGCCACGGGTGAACATTGTCATAACAGGATCATGTTTAAACAATTCTTTCAGGCGCAGGCAATTGATTATTGTCAATTGGACAGTTGCCGTCTGGGGGGCGTAAATGAAGTACTGGCAGTGTTGCTGCTGGCGGCTAAATACCGGATACCCGTTTGGCCCCACGCAGGCGGGGTTGGCCTGTGCGAATATGTGCAGCACCTTTCCATGCTCGATTTTATCCGTATCTCCGGAACAATGGAAAACCGTGTAATAGAGTACGTGGATCATCTACACGAGCATTTTTTAGATCCCTGCGTGGTAAGAAATGGGCGTTATTCGGTGCCAATGGCGCCGGGTTACAGTATCCGGATACGATCCAAAAGCCTGGAAGATTATGCATATCCAGGCGGTAAGGAGTGGAAATTACTGTAAGTTTCACTTTGCAGTTGAATTGAGTCAGACATCAAACAGGTTCGCCGGAAGCGTAAAATGTTCCACAACAGTCTTATCAGGCAGTTTACTACGGTAGTGCTTACAGCGGTATTTACTGCGCCTGCCGCATTGGCGAGTCCTACCGCAAACGGCTCAAGTTTCCTTGATGCAAGAGAATCCCGTATTGATTACACGATACCGGCAACACAACATTCCCGGATAGCCTGTCGTGCTCTCATCAACCTGTCAGACCCGGATAGCAGCGTTTTATCTGCTGTCCTGATATCAACAGGGACGGAGATGTGCGTAGTACGTGGAATCATCAGTCCTGAAGTTCAGTATATTGTTTACCTGCCGACCCGCTGGAATGGTCGATTTTACATGCCTGGCAATGGGGGTTATGGAGGCGAATCGCTCGATGATGAGGTCGGCCACCTTGCTCGGCTGAGAGCAGTCCGGCATGGATTCGTGCTGGCGTTTACAAACACCGGCCACGACGCTGCGTCACAGCCCGGTGGTAGTTGGGCATACAACAATCTTCAAAAAGAGATGGATTTCGGGTTCCGTGCAGTCCACCTGACAGCCGTAGCGGTAAAAAAACTTGCCACGGCACATTACGGGAAAGGTCCTGATTATTCCTATTTTGACGGTTGCTCAACCGGTGGCTTACAGGGATTTAATGAAGCGCAACGTTTCCCTGCTGACTTTGACGGCATCCTGGCCGGTGCGCCTGTCTTCAGTCTCAGGGAGATGATTTGGCAGTATTGGAAGAACCAGAAGGCGATAGTTGAATCACCTTTATCCCGGGAAAAGCTTAAGATGCTTGGCGACCTTGTCCTCAGGTTGTTCGATGAGACCGATGGTATAATGGATAGCGTGATTGGCAATCCTCTCGCCGTGGATTTCGACCCGCAACGGGATTTACCGCGCGCGAGTACGGAACGCCAGGGTTTTACCAATGATGAAATCAAGGTGTTGTCTGTTATCTACGGGCCGACCTACATCGGAGATGCGGAAATCTACCCCGGAATTGTCACTGGCGGGGAGTTTCCGGGTCTCGCCTATGTTGACGGTACCTTTACGCCCATAGCACCGCAATCGGCATGGGAAGGGCGCGTAGTCCCTGACAGTCAAGGCAGGTTAGGACAGCAGTCGATTGTTGAATCCTGGTTCCGGCATTTCGCGTTTGAAACGGATGACAGTGAACTGGATTGGAAAACGCTGGATCCTGAACGGGACTTTGTGCGAACGGAGCAATCCGGTCGAATTTTCAACGCGACAAATCCCGATCTCAGACCTTTCCACGAACGTGGAGGAAAAATGATCATTTACCATGGCTGGGCTGATTTTGGTATCAATCCCCTGTCGACTGTCGAGTATTTCGAACAAGTAGCCGCGCTGTCCGGCGCTGACGTATCGAAGTTTCTCCAGCTTTACCTGATACCGGGCATGCACCATTGTGCGGGCGGGGTGAATATAGACCGGTTCGATTTGATGACCCCGCTGATTAACTGGGTGGAGGGTGGTGTTATACCAAAAGATCTTACTGGTTACCGAATCGAGCAGGGAAGTGTCAACCGATCGCGCCCGTTGTGTGCCTATCCCCGGGTTTCCCGTTATCTTGGGTCAGGCAGTATCAACGCACATGAAAATTTTGAATGCGCAGTCCCGAAATGAGCTAATCTAATGGCGCAATATCTGGCTCAAGAATACTTTAAGCCGCTCCGATGCGGGGTTGTTGAAAAAGTTATCCGGGGTACCCTGTTCTATAATCCGGCCCTCATCCATAAAAATAATCCGGTTAGCCACTTGCCGGGCGAACCCCATTTCATGGGTGACGCATAACATGGTCATGCCGGAGGCGGCCAGTCCCGTCATGGTTTCCAGTACCTCGCCGATCATTTCCGGGTCCAGGGCAGACGTTGGTTCATCGAACAGCATGATTTTGGGCTTCATACATAATGCCCGTGCGATAGCCACCCGTTGTTGCTGACCACCGGACAATTGCGCCGGGTATTTATGGGTGTACTCCGGCATCTTTACCTTATTCAAATAATACATGGCCAGTTCTTCCGCTTCTTTTTCGCTGGTTTTCCGTACCCTGACCGGGGCCAGGACCAGATTTTCCAAAACGGTTAAATGAGGAAATAAATTAAACTGCTGGAATACCATGCCGATATCTTCACGCACTGCGCGGATATCTTTGTTGTCGGTCAACGCCACGCCTTGGACGGTCAACGAGCCCGATTGATAGTTTTCCAGCGCGTTAATACACCGGATCAGAGTGGATTTACCCGAACCGGAAGGTCCGCATATGACGATCTTCTCACCGGTACTGACCCGGAGGTTGATGTCCTTCAGAACGTGGAACTCGCCATACCATTTATTCAGATTCTCTATCTGAATGATGTCACTGTTACCGGTATCAGGCATCTTGCTTCAGTTAACTGCTGGTTGTACTCATACAACAATAAATCAGGTAATTGTGTCCTGTTCTTGACATAATTTGCCGAGTCCCGGTTAAAATACGAATGTTCAGTTATTGCCTGACAAAATTTCTGACAAAATTTCTTGACAGAAAAATAATTCAAGCCTAAACTATTCTAAGGATTTTATGAGTACTAATCAATAGTTATCACCCGATCTGATTTTACAGGACAAGATTATGAGAACAAGACACGTTAAGCCTTCCAAGGGGGTCCAGATGAGAATAAAGACATGTTTATTTGCTGTGCTGGCTGCTTCCATTGCAGTACCCGTCTATTCCCAGAGCGCACTGGAGGAAATTGTTGTAACGGCACAACGCAGGGAACAGAACCTGCAGGATGTGCCGGTCAGTGTGACTGCGTTTACCGGCGCCGCCGTAGAGCAGGGTAATATACGGGCCGCCAGGGACTACCTGGCATTAACGCCAAACGTAGCGTTTACCGATGACGGGCAGGTGGGAAGCAAGGGTATCGGTATTGCCGTTCGCGGCGTCAGTAATATGATCTCGGGCGCAGCTGAAAATACCGGCATAAATTCCATAGGCATCTACATGGACGGTTTCAGTATTGCGTCCGTGCCTAGCGGAGTGTCAAATCCTGCCTTGCCGGATATGCAAAGTATTGAGGTGTTGCGCGGCCCCCAGGGAACTTTCTTCGGGCGTAACTCAGTGGGCGGCGCTTTGAACCTGAGGACTGCCGACCCGACCGATGAATTTGGTCTCAAGCTGACAGTCGGTGGTGAAAGTTATGAAAATGCCAATGAGATGGGCAATGTCACTGCTGTTTTCAATGCGCCTGTATCCGATGACTTTGGCCTGCGTGGTGTTTTTATGTATGAAGACAGCGGGGGCCGGGTCAAAAATGCCTGCGCGACCGGCGCTTCGGCTGCCGAATGTCCCGGTTCGGTGGAAAATAATTTTACACCCAATGGCGCCAAGAACAGTGGTTATGAAGAATTCTTCGGCCGTATCAAGGCGGTGTGGGATGTCTCGGATGATACCACCGTCAGTGTTAACCTGAGCTATACCGATATCGAGCAAGGCCATGACGAAAACGTCCCTTCGGGTATTCTGGATGTGGACACCATCGACACATTGGGAATATCAGAGGCGATCGATCCCGGGACGGGATTCTGGCCGGATAACAGGAGCTATCTCAGCCATGACCTGGGCGAATATAATAAAAATGAGGCATTCATCGCCATCGTCAATATCGAACATGAATTGAACGATAATCTGAAACTCACTTCCATCACCGGCGTGATCGATGCGGATAATAATCGCTGGTTCGATCAAGACCTGGTTGGAGGTGTAGATTCAATAGATAGAACCAACAGTTATGAAGGTACTTCATGGAGCGCTGAATTACGACTTGATTATTCAGGCGATTCCGTAGACTGGACGCTTGGCGCGATGTACTCGAAAGATAAACAGGATCAGAATAACCTGGTAGCTGTTTCCACAAACGCAACCCATACTTTAAATGGTGTCGGCTGGCTGCCGCCGTTCCCGGAAGACCTGGGTCTGGCCTTTAACAGCAAAGGTTATGAGGTGGAAGAACAGGCGCTATTCGGTGATATAACGTTTCACATGGCGGAAAGTCTGGATCTCATCGCCGGTGGCCGGTTTACCAGAAGCCAGGTGGAGAGAGAGTTGGCGGCCAATGGCATTGGACCGACTTGCTGTTTTCCAGGGAGTCCCGGGTTTCCCGGTGGTCCCGGGTTTGCATTTTTTCAGAGTTTTGCAAATAGTCCACGTCCGGTAGCGGGAGCTAGCTCAGACTTTTCGGATTTTGCACCACGCTTTGGCGCCCGCTTTCAGATCACGGATGAAGTGAACGTCTATGCCATGGTGTCTAAAGGTTACAAACCCGGCGGCAGCAGCATCGGCAATAATACGAATGTGGGTGGCGCTCCCGCGTTTGCAACGAAATATGATAACGAAACCCTGTGGAATTATGAACTGGGGCTGAAGTCGGAGTTGCTGGAAGGTCGCTTGCGTTTGAATGCGGCAGTGTTCCACCTTGAGTGGGACGACCTGCAGTTTGAATCCTTTTTCTTCCTGACCCCGGGCGATTTGTCAACCAACGTCGACCAGATTATCAGTATTGAAGACGCAGAGGCAAGCGGCGTGGAAATGGAATTTGCCGCGCTGGTGACTGACGGCCTGACTATCTCAGGCGGCTTCGGTTACCTGGATACCGAGGTGACCAGCGACACAATAGTGCAGTTATCCGGTGGATGGCGCCCGTCATTGCTTGGACTGGAGCTGCCTAAATCGCCGGAATTGACTGCAAACCTGGTGGGTGAATATCGCTGGTCAATCAGTGGGGATAATGAAGCCTGGGTACGATTGGAGTATATCCACCGTGATGGGCAGTATTCCGATATGGAAGGCGTGACGAACCGCCAGTTGAATGGACCCTCACCGAACAACGCCGCGCTTATTCATAATTCAGGTCCTAATGAATTTCCGTACCGGAGTCCGGATCATGATTTGCTGAACCTGAGAGCCGGTGTTGAATGGGGACAATGGAGTATTACAGGCTTCGTGCAGAACCTGACAGATGAAAAATACTATACGGGAACCCAGGAGAACTTTGGCGTCAGTGGTATTCGATTGCGACCCAACCCGCTTACTATTGGCGGTTCGATAAGTTATACCTACGGTGGGATTTAGTCAGCATAACTGACAATTCCTGGTTGCACTTTTATTGACCCCTGCTGTTTAAGCAGGGGTTTTATTTTTCGCTGGGAAAAGGTGGAGATACTACTTTTTCCAATGAAGCTCTAATATTGAAAAATAGTGTAATGCTCTGCTGTTCCATGCAATCATAGCCAGGACACTCAAGCCCGTTATTTCAACTCTGAGAACCCTGTGATACGGATAATCAGGACAATTATTTTCCTGTTTCTGGCAACTGCATACCCTTGTGTTGCTGAAGAATCTTCAAGTATGAATAAGCAAATTGATCAACGTTCGTTCACATTGGGTGGTTTATCCACCTTTGCGGAGATGGTCAGTGTCGGGGTCAAGACACTGGCGCTGAGTGCGGCTGTTACGCCGGAAGAAATGGATGTCCTGGCGGATGATGCAGCGGGAATTGCGCGGGAAGAAGGGGTTATGCTGTACCGCGAGACGGATTTGATCGTCACCGATCTTTTTCCTGCTGACGTTGCCGTAGGCAAACATGTCCTATTGATCTATGAAGGAACAACCCTGGATGAGTACCTGGCATTGAAAGAAAGGAAATCTGAATTGGTGAAATCCGGCTCTTATGAAGGTGAAGCGCGCAAGGACATTGCCCGCCAGTTCGGCAAGCTCCTCAGCTATCCCAACACCGTCATCGAAGAATTGATAAATAAGAACTCCGGGTCTGCTCAACATCAGGAATGAGCACAACTCCCGTGGTTTTCTCAGGGAACATCTGGTTAAGTCAGAGTTTTCTGATTATTTTTCTCTCATGCTGCTTCCTTTCTGTTTTTCACGACCAGGTTCAGACCACAATCCAGAACATGCAACAGCGCAATTAATTGTCTGATGGATTTCCTGGAGTTAGAGGGGTCCAGTAATCGATATAATTGAGGAACGGATGTCGATAGACGCCGGGCTATTTGCCGTCGGCTCAGGTCACTCTTTTCAACGCGTTGCTTGGCCTCTACAGATAACTTGTATATCAGCAAATCTGCATAATAAGCCGGGTCGTCGTTATATTCGAATATTTGTTCTATGTGAATCGAGCCCTCTTCACCTGATTCCAGAAGATATGTGAACGCCTCGCTTGCAAACTCATTGTCAACAAAAAGCTTTTTGATGCGATTATCCGGCTTCGGACACGGGTCTGCCTTTGAGTATGGAAAGATATAAACAGAACCAGACCGGGTAGTAACAGTAAACTCGTTTTTTCGATTATTCATTTCAACATTACGTATTTTCATAGCAAACCTTCTCTTTCCAGTTCAATGATGGTTGCCAACAAAGCCCCGGTAATTCTCCCTTTCATAACCTGCCTGTTTTCCAAATCATATTTAACTACGAATTTCGAATCCTTGTATACATGGACATGTCGGGGGGAATGATCGCCTTTCCAAGTCAGGAAAACGTAGTTATTACGACGTATCTTACCCATTTGATGATGTTACCTGAAATGGTAACAGTTATCAAGGCATGGCATGGTCAGGCATAGGTCAGCACCGTGGACAGGCGCTGATAGCCGTGTTGGAGGTTATGCTCAACGTGGTAGCCTTGGTTCTTCAGGGTAGTAAATGTCTCGTTCTCAAAACATGAGCAGGCAAATCGATCAACGCTTCTATCGGCTGGGAGGGCTCAGCACTTTTGCGGAGATGGTCAGTGTCGGTGTCAACACCCTGGCGCTGAGCGCGGCGGTGACACCAGAGGAAATGGATGACTTGGTGGAGGATGCGGAGCAGATTGCACAGGGAGAAGGTGTCCTGCTATACCGCGAGACGGATTTGATTGTCACCGACCTGTTCCCGGCTGATGTCGCCAAAGGCAAACACGTGCTGTTAATTTATAAAGACGCAACCCTGGAAGAGTATCTGGCATTGAAAGAGAGAAAGTCTGGTTTAATGGAAGCCGGTTCCTATGCGGGTGAGGCGCGCCGGGACATAGCCAGGCAGTTCGGCAATCTCCTCAGCTATCCCGCTGCCGTCATCGAAGAAAAGATAAACAAAAACTTCGGGTCATCCCGACACCAATAATATTCACTCAATCCACCGGTTCCGGTCTGAATAGTCAAATTCTTTTCCTCCTCTCAGGTTTGGGAAAGCAGTAATAGCAAGCTGTTTGAGCTTGTTGCAAGTTCAGGTATATGGCTTATCAGGGGATGGTCAAGTACAGGGAGTAGGGTATATCGGCAAAAGCAATAAACCCGAAATACTCATAAAATGATTTCGCTTTTGCGTCCTTAGCGTCTACGATCAGGGCATATGCGGCAACCTCTTGCCTTGCCCGCAAACAACGATCTACAGCACAGCCCAGTAAGAGTTTACCCATACCCTTGCCTTGAATATCTTTCCGAATCGCAAACCGCCCCATACGAAAACAAAGAATAGGATAGCGTGGGAGACGCTGTTGTTCTTGCTCTGATATCTGGTCTACCTCAATATGGGCGGCGCTCAACGTATAGCAGCCGAGAACCTCGGTCGGCTTATCGGTGTCAATCAGAACATAGACTTGAGAGAGGTTACGCCGACGGTCCTGAGTCGCATATCGCGTAAGATAATTGTTCAGCTCGGGTATTCCACAATCAAATTCGGCACAATTATGGAGTCTGGAATTAAGCTGCTGTTCTTCAAGCACGCTTCACGGTTTGGCGCGCCGTAGCTAAAGCTTCCTGCAGAGGCTGGTCAGGAGTAAAAGCCCGATTCAGCGCCGCACTGAATGCACCAAAATCGCGCCGGGTCAGGGCGAGTCTGGCTTCTTGATCAATTACCTCCCGCGCTTTCTCTTTTGCGGCAGCACGCACAAAACCTGCCATAGTGGTCCCCACCAGCGTGGCAGCCTCGGCAAACATATCCTTGTCTTCTTTATCCAGCTTCAGGTCAAAGCGGGCTAACGTCGTCATTACACTATCCTCCGGTTCTGGGGTTCTGCATGTTGTCTTTTTTGGTATTTGTTGATACGGTATTTTACCGTATTGAGAAGGCATGTCAATGTTCGTCGTTACGAATGTTGCGAACAGATAACCCGTCGTATTGTTTTTTCGATACCCCTCCAGTCGGCAGCATCGATCTTCTCTTGTGACGTCAGCCAACTCCCACCGATGCTGAACACGTTCGCCAGTTGCAGGTAATCTCCGGCGTTATTTTCATTCAGTCCGCCGGTGGGACAAAATTTGATCTCGGGGAATAGTTCCCGGAACATACCAAGAATCCTGACTCCCCCTGATAATTCAGCCGGGAAAAACTTCAAGTGCCGTAACCCCAATTCCCTGGCAAACATCACTTCTGACACGCTGCTGACGCCCGGCAAGTAGGGCAGGTTTAATTGTTCGGCCGTACGGATGAGACGTTCGGTCATGCCGGGACTGACACAGAAATGCGCACCGGCTTCTTTTGCCCGGCGAAGCTGTTCGGCTCCGGTCACCGTGCCGATACCGACGTACATATCCGGACATTCATCGATGACATTCTGTGCGGCTGCAAAAGCGCCTTCAGTTCGCAGGGTAATCTCAATAAAGTTAATGCCGCAATCCTGTAGCATTTGAGCCAACGGAACGGCCTTGCCGGGGTCATTAACGGTACACACGGGAATAATACTTCCCGTAGAGATAATATCCGTGATGGATTTCATACTACGCGCTGTTAAATTATACTGGGTCGATGATTTTACCCTATTATCGGGCTAAACGTCTCTGTACGAAAGAATAAGGGAATCTTTATGATGGAGTGGAAAAAAGACGGTCCTTGCATGATTGCAGCCATCGGTGAGTGTATGGTTGAACACAGGGCTGATGGTTCTCTCGAGTATTCTCAGGGATTTTCAGGCGATACGCTCAATACCGTAACCTATATGGCAAGACTACTGGACAGGGACAGGGCGGACCTGTTTTATGTCACTGCAGTAGGAGAAGACGCGCACAGCGCCACCATGTTGGCGGTCTGGAAGTCTGAGGGTATTAATACCGCGTTTGTCAGACGTTTCCGGGATAAATTACCGGGAAGTTACACTATTACAACCGGAAGCGGTGGAGAGCGTCGTTTCAGCTATGATCGGGAAAAGTCAGCAGCGCGTGATTTGTTCAGGGATAATTATGCCATAAGCCTGGAAACTTCCCTGAAGGGTTTTCAGGTACTCTATTTATCCGGTATATCAATCGCCATACTCACCCCCGATTACAGGGAGAGCCTGCTGGACTTATTGAGATTTTTACGTAAGACAGGTGTCATTATCGTGTATGATTCGAATTACAGGGCGGCGCTGTGGCCGTCCCCCGGGGAAGCAAGAGACTGGGCCGACCGCATCTACCGCGAGACCAGTGTGGCCTTGCCCGGTTTTGACGATGAAAAAGCACTTTTTAATGACGCCACGCCAGAACATACCTGTGCTCGTCTGGCCGCCCTGGGGGTTGCGGAGATCGTTGTGAAAAATGGTTCATCACCATGTACGGTCGCAATCGGACCGGATATTGCCGGCTTTCCGGTAACGGCCCGGGAACGGGTTGTTGACACAACTGCCGCAGGTGACTCCTTTAATGCCGGTTATATCGCGGCAAGACTGTCCGGCAGTGATATCGCGACCTCCGTCCGGGCAGGGCAATTTCTTGCCGGGGAGGTTATTCAATATCCCGGCGCCATCATTCCCGCGCACAGGACTCCCCGAATATCCGAATTAATAAGCTGATCAAATAACCATGCCTGCCGCTGCATCATCCACCAAGACCTGGTCATCGAGACTGATGAGTCTGGTTTCTTGATCAATTACCACTCGAGTTTTTTCCTTTGCGGCAGCACGCACAAAACCTTGCATGGTTGCCCCCATCAGAGTTGCAGCCTCGGCAAACATCTCCTTGTTTTCTTTATCTAGCTTCAGGTCAAAGCGGGATAACGTTGCTATTACAGCATCCTCCGTACCAGGGTATTACACCTGCCTTTTTCAACGTCTGTAAATAAGGTATTTTACCGTAATAAAAAAGGGCGTCGATTTTTTGAATGATTGCCGAGTATTGACAACAACGCCGAGACCGGTCCTAATTAGTCGTCCCTGAATAACCCCAAAAGCTATTCTAACCTATTGATTATATTTATGTAACCTGCATTTTTTCCTGGACTGATAGTGCCGGTTTTGGTATCATAGGGCTTCATTTTCTGGCAATATCGGAGATAAAAATGACCCCCAGACACGCTGACACGCATCCTTCATCAGACCTGTTCAGCGAACAGTTGGATACTATGCTCAACCCACGCCACGAATTGTATCGGTTAGCCGACCTGGTGGACGGGTCGGTGTTTGATACCGCATTCGGCGCCCTGTACTGCCCGGACAACGGCTGTCCGGGGAAGCCCACCCGGTTGCTGGTGGGGTTGCATTATCTGACGCATTGTTATGGGTTATCCGATGAGGCGGTGGTGTCGGGCTGGGTGGAGAATCCGTATTGGCAGTCCGTCTGTGGGGCGGTGTACTTTCAGCATGAGGCGCCGGTGGACCCGAGCAGCCTGACGCGCTGTCGCCGGCGCATTGGGGAGTCAGGGTGTGCGCGGATTTTACAGGTGACGGTGGCGGCGGGGGTGCAGAGCAAGGCAGTGAAGACGACGGACTTCAAGCGGGTAACGGTGGATACCACGGTACAGGAGAAGGCGGTGAGCTATCCGACGGACAGCAAGTTGTTAAATCGGTCACGGGCGCGGTTGGTGCGGTTATGTCATCGTTACGGGGTCCTGTTACGTCAGAGCTACGCCCGTAAAGGGCCGCGGGCGTTACAACAGGCGAACCGCTACGGTCATGCCAAACAGTATCGGCGGCTGCGGCGCGAGGTGAAGCGATTACGCACCTCCCCCTGCTCAACTCCATACAGGGGCAGGCTTTGGGGCGGGTAGTACGTGACAGTGAGCGTAACACCGCGGGCAATCCGGCCCGACAGGCGCTGTTTGCGGACGAGTTGGCCTTAGCCAAGCGATTGTTGGCGCAACAGAAGCAGGATAAACACAAGCTGTACAGCCTGCATGCCCCGGCGGCGGAATGTATCAGTAAAGGGAAGGCGCACAAGCGGTATGACAAATCGTCAGGACAGACGATTTGCACGGCGCAAGCCGCCCGAAGGGTTGCGCCCAAGGAGGGGCGCAATGAATTCGGGGTGAAGGCGAGTATTGCCACCACGAACAAGAGTAACTTTGTGGTGGGAGGGTTGGCCGTGCCGGGCAGTCCGTATGACGGGCACACCTTGAAGAAAGCCCTGGCACAGGTACGGTGCTTGACCGGGACGAGTAGTGACGAGGCGTTTGTAGACCGGGGTTATCGGGGGCATGATGAAACCGAGTCCACGGTGTACATCTCCGGGCAGAAGCGTGGCATCAAAACCCAACGGTTGAAACGGTCGCTTAGACGCCGCCAGGCAATTGAACCGGTCATCGGTCATTTGAAAGCCGACGGACTGTTAGGGCGCAATCACCTGAACGGGACAGACGGCGACCAATTAAATGTCCTGTTGAGTTGTGCCGGCCACAACCTGCGCTTGATCCTGAGGCGACTCAGGTTTTTTTGTCTCAACAAAAGGATACTTATACTGGCTTGGCTACGCGGGTTGGCTGCCGCAGAGCGTCTGTTCGTCTGTCAGGCGCCAGCACGCTGTTGAGCCACAAGCCTGTCTGTCTGCCGCCCCTACCGGCCCCCTCAATGCCAACCTGAAACAGGGTTTTTCAGGGTCGACTAATTATCCTACTTTAAAGCAGGTAGTCATCTCAATAGGAGTCAAAGTGTCCTTTGACTCGCTCCAGATCGATTGGGAGCACCGGGCGCCGGGCCTCATCTTCTCCAAAGAAGCTTTCGATCTCTCGCTGGCTTAATACTTTGGCGTACTCTTTTACTACACCGTTGGCTAATCGTTGAGCTCCGGTAGCGATACTACTCGGAAAGATGCATTTCAGCAGATACCTCGCCAGGAGCAATAGACGTTTCCGCTCTACCTGCTGCTGAATTGCCCAGAGGGCTTCGCGGCTTTCATGGGGAAAGTTCCGACCTAAACGATGGTCGATAGTCAACTCCAATTCCTGGCGACGTACTAAGTCGTCTTGTTCACGGCTCGGCTCAGGAGGCAGTTGATTGTAAAGCTCGAATATTTTCTTTTCATACTCCTCGATTGAGAGGCATGGGCCATAGCCAAGATCACTATCCATGGGTTGGCCCCCGTGGCATATCTTCTTCTTGGTCGATACTCTTGTCTAATGAGGGAGGTGAGATAATGTTGGGATCTGCCAGAGTAATCGAATACTCAGGTTTCAGTCCGAAAAGATTTTCGTACTGGTCGGAACTCAGAACTTCTGCTGTTTGGCGTTGAAAAGTGAGGGTCAGTTCGTCAAAAGCTTCTGCGTAATCTTTAAGATTGAGTTCCTCGTAGTACAGTGCTTCCTCTATCTCCATCCTTTTTCTCTCGATTGCAGCGCGCACATTTATCAGTTGGTTTTCCAGATTTCCTGTCACCCCCCAGCCGAGGTGAGATTTAACCATGTGAGTGAAGAGCTCGATACTAAGTTCCTCACTCCATTTCCAATCGACTCGTTCGTATAGCTCAATTTCACCTTGTATGTCATCTTGATCTACCCGACTGATTTCAGGACTAACTAATCCTGATTCCTGACTATACGTCACACCCATCGGCTCCATTACACCTGTTACACACTCAGGCAGATCACCTTGGACCTTACTGTACAGGTTAAATGGCGACTTACAAGAATCGAACAGGCCATTGGACCTGCCAAAAATGCCGTACAGAGAACGCGAGACACTGTAACCAAGTGCTCCTAATACGGTGACGCCAGCCGGGGAAAGTATGCGATTTGCTGCCTGATGGCATACACCATTTATGAGATAACAGTTGAGATTCCCGGTTTCACTCGGACCTGCAATCCTGTCGGCTCGCATGGTGCTTCCATCACCATGTCTAAGTGGATTTCCACCTGTCTTCTCACCAAAACAGCCCCAGGCAACATTATCAGTACTACACTTGACGTATGTGTGGTCAGCCAAGCTACCGGCTACGCCGTAATGCATTGCAATAAGAGTACCCATAAACGCACCTGCTTTCTTGAAATGCAAACTATCCAATTATTTAGTAAAAAGTATAACCTAATATTGCATAGCCCGTCGTATTGTTTTTTTGATGCCTTTCCAGTCCGCGGCATCTATCTTCTCTTGTGATGCCAGCCAGCTTCCGCCGATGCAGTACACGTTGTCCAGACGCAGGTAATCTCCGGCGTTATTTTCATTGAGGCCCCCTGTGGGGCAAAAACGGGTCTCCGGGAACAGTTCCCGGAAAATTCTAAGAGTTCCGGTACCGCCTGCCGACTCTGCCGGGAAAAATTTCAAATAACGTAATCCCATTTCCCGGGCAGACATTACCTCCGACACGGTACTGACGCCCGGCAGGTAAGGCAGTTCCAGTTGTTCGGCGTTCTTGACGAGACGTTCCGTCATGCCGGGGCTGACGCAGAATTGTGCGCCGGTCTCTTTTGCCCGGTTTAGTTGATCTACAGAAGTAACCGTACCGATGCCGACATACATGTCAGGACATTCCTTGATCACGTTTTCAGCGGACGTAAAAGCTCCCTCCGTACGCAGGGTGATCTCGATGAAATGGATGCCGCAATCCTGTAGCGTTTGAGCCAACGGAACGGCCTTGCCGGGGTCATTAACGGTACACACGGGAATAATACTTCCCGTAGGGATAATATCCGTGATGGATTTCATACTACGCGCTGTTAAATTATACTGTGTCGATGATTTTACCCTATTATTCGATAGCAGAGTATAGACCCCGTTTTCTCCATTCGCCAGAATGACGATCGGGGGACTTAGTAGAAATAAGCGTAATTACAATAAAAGAATACGTTAGGCTTTATGATGGAGTGGAAAAAAGACGGTCCTTGCATGATTGCAGCCATCGGTGAGTGTATGGTTGAGCACAGGGCTGATGGTTCTTCCAGGTATCCCCAGGGATTTTCAGGCGATACGCTCAATACCGTAACCTATATGGCAAGACTACTGGACAGGGACAGGGCGGACCTGTTTTATGTCACTGCAGTAGGAGAAGACGCGCACAGCGCCACCATGTTGGCGGTCTGGAAGTCTGAGGGTATTAATACCGCGTTTGTCAGACGTTTCCGGGATAAATTACCGGGAAGTTACACTATTACAACCGGAAGCGGTGGAGAGCGTCGTTTCAGCTATGATCGGGAAAAGTCAGCAGCGCGTGATTTGTTCAGGGATAATTATGCCATAAGCCTGGAAACTTCCCTGAAGGGTTTTCAGGTACTCTATTTATCCGGTATATCAATCGCCATACTCACCCCCGATTACAGGGAGAGCCTGCTGGACTTATTGAGATTTTTACGTAAGACAGGTGTCATTATCGTGTATGATTCGAATTACAGGGCGGTGCTGTGGCAGTCCCCCGGGGAAGCAAGGGACTGGGCCGACCGCATCTACTGCGAGGCCGGTGTGGCCTTGCCCGGTTTTGACGATGAAAAAGCACTTTTTAATGATGCCACGCCGGAACATACATGCGCTCGCCTGGCTGCCCTGGGGGTTGCGGAGATCGTTGTGAAAAATGGTTCATCACCATGTACGGTCGCAATCGGACCGGATATTGCCGGCTTTCCGGTAACCGTCCAGGAACGGGTTGTTGATACAACCGCCGCAGGGGATTCGTTTAATGCCGGTTATATCTCCGCAAGGCTGTCCGGCAGTGATATCGCGACCTCCGTCCGGGCAGGGCAATCTTTGGCTGACCTGGTTATCCAGTATCCCGGCGCCATCATTCCCGCGCACAGGACTCCCCGAATATCCGAATTAATAAGCTAATTTTACAACCATGCCTGCCCCCGCATCATCCACCAAGACCTGGTCATCAAGGCTGACGTTTATGTTTGCCATGGTCGGCGCATCCATCGGCCTTGGGAACCTTTGGCGTTTCCCCTATGTCGCCGGTGAAAACGGCGGCGGCGCCTTTATCATTGTTTACCTGGCCATCATCCTGTTGCTGTGTGTGCCCCTGGTCATGGCTGAACTGGCGATGGGCCGGCGCGGCGGCAAGAGCCCGGTGATGACGATGGTCAGTCTGTGCAAGGAGGGTAACCATCATGGCTTCTGGAAGATCATCGGCTGGTTGAGCGTCATTTCACCGGTTTGCGCCTTATGTTTTTATTCCGTCGTCGCCGGCTGGTCCCTGGATTATGCCCTTCATGCCTTGCTCGGCTTTTTTGTTTCCATCTCACCCGGGGATGCTGAAGGACAGTTTGATAACCTGCTTGCCTCTCCCTACCGGATGACTCTTTGGTATTCCATATATATTGCGGGAACTGTCTGGGTTATAGGCATGGGCGTCAAGCGCGGTATAGAGTCGGTAACTACTTTCATGCTGCCGACGTTGTTTATCCTGCTGATCATGCTGGTGATATATGGACATATCGAAGGTGAGCCCGGCCGGGCCTGGCAATTTATGTTCAACCCGGATTTCTCCAGCCTTACCTGGAGAAGCCTGCTGATGGCCCTGGGGCAGGCTTTGTTTTCCATCACCGTCGGCACTGGCGCGCTGCTTACATACGGCGCCTATTTATCCAGGGATATCTCCCTACCCGGACCCTCCTGGTTGATTGCAATCAGTGATACCATGGCAGCCCTGTTGGCCGGGTTGGCCATTTTTCCCATTGTATTTGCCTCCGGACTGGACCCGGCAGGTGGGCCCGGGCTGATGTTTATTACCTTACCGGTTGCCCTCGGGGGCATGCCGGCCGGCCACTTTTTCAGCGTGATATTTTTTATCCTGGTTTTTTTTGCGGCATTTACCTCATCGCTGGCCATGCTGGAGCCCTTTGTATCATTCATGGAAGACAAGGGGTATAAACGTTTTACGATGTCGGTGGTCAGCGGTTCGGTGATCTGGCTTGTCGGTCTGACGGCGGTCCTGTCGTTTAATGTAATAAAAGATTTCAAGCCGTTATCGTTTATCCCGCTGTATGCAGGCAAAGGCATGTTCAACATCATTGAATTCACTGTGTCGAATATCATGCTGCCGCTGACCGCGCTGCTGATAGCGCTGTTCGCCGGCTGGGTTATGTCCGCTAAGTTGTTAAGGGAGGAAATGGGTATCAGGAACGAGAAAGCCTTTCAGGTGTGGCGTTTGCTTACCCGGTATGTTGCCCCTATCGGAGTTGGCTGCGTGCTGGTATTCGGGTTGTTGTGAACCAAGCGGCATCCCGCAGTGTCTGTTTTTCTACTCCCCGTACCAACTGCCTGGTATCTGAAATGGCGTCGGCCGGGCAGTGTATTAGCTGACGCTAAGCAACTTCACACATCGGTCTGACCTGTGGTGTCGGTAGTGGACGCCCCTCCGAGTGGAAGTGCCTCAATACGTCTTCAACCACCTCGCATAACTCACTGTAGAGGGACAGAGGATCATCTCCATGAATTCCCGTGATCAAATCGGGGCATTTTCCAATGTAAATATGATCTTCTTCGCTCCATTCAACCCATTTATGATATTGGTCACTCTCTTTCATTCTTTTATTCTCTCTATAGCTTGCTAACGCTGAAGCTATCCGGAAAAACAGAATCTGACGGGGGTCGCCAAGCACCGACTGCGCGGCGGGCATTATATTTGTTCCTAACAGATACTGTCAAACACTACACTACATGGGCAGCAGTTCCCGCTAACTCCCGGGACCGAGGGCATCCTGCCCTCGTGGAGGGCGAGACGCCCTCCCTCCCAAGGAAATATGCCCCCTTATGGTCAGAGTATGCCCGAATCCGGCAGAAATCACTGTATTGACCTCGATTTAGCGGGAGCAGATTTAGCGGGAGCACCTGCTACGTGGGAGGAAATCGGGTAAAATAAAGAATATGATGAAAACGCTCCGGAATATACCCCTCCCTCATCCGTTTCCGTACCAGGGAAGTAAACGCGAAATAGCGAAAGATATACTTCTACACTTCCCTCCCGATATCCAGTGCCTTATTGAGCCTTTCTGCGGCGCAGGAGCGATTTCAATTGCTACTGCCGCGCACGGATTGGCTGAACGGTTTGTACTCAACGATCTGAACGAACCGTTAATGAGTTTGTGGGTAGAAATTCTTGAAAGACCATGTCAACTTGTCGATGTCTATGAAAAGTTATGGCTGGCACAGCACTCGGATAGGAAAGAGTATTTTTTCAGAATTCGTGATGAGTTCAATCACTCACATAAACCTCAACTCCTGCTTTACCTGCTTGCGCGTATTGTAAAAGGATCTGTGAGATACAATTCGGAAGGCTTGTTCAACCAAAGCTCAGACAACAGACGTTCAGGAATGAAACCGAACACCATGAGAAAAAATATTATGGGCGTCTCACAACTGCTTGCGCGAAAAACAACTGTTTTCTCAGTTGATTTTAGAGAAGTCGCCAATAAAGCCAAAGCTAAAGATTTGGTTTATCTGGACCCCCCATACCAAGGGACATCATTCACAAGAGACCACCGGTATATTAACGGACTCACATACGATGATTTCGTGGAGGCATTGATAGAAATGAATGAAAGATATATTTCATACATCATCAGTTACGATGGCATCACGGGTGAAAAAAAGTACGGTAAGCATCTACCAGAGAGCTTATCGTTAAAACACTTCCATATTCATGCAGGAAGGTCGAGCCAGGCAACGTTATTGGGGGGGGACGCCGAGACCGTTGAATCATTGTATTTATCACCCGCCCTCGTGGATAGGTTAAATCGTGAGAGGAGCAAGATTGTTTCCAAGGATATTGAAAAACAACAAGAGCTTGCAATTGCATGAGTAAGCAAAATTATCCTTTTGAGTTTTTGAGATTACTTAAAAGTGTAAAAGCAAAACGTCCAAAGACTGTAATCGACCACATTCTTAAGCACGGTCAAATTACGACAGAAGAACTTAAGGATATATATGGATACAACCATCCACCGAGAGCAATCAGAGATGTTCGGGAACAGGGGATTCCAGTAAAAACGTTTCGTATCACAGGCACAGATGGTCGAAAAATCGCTGCCTATAAATTTGCTGACCCAACACAAGTACGTGCTGCCCAGCTATCTGGACGGACAGCATTCTCATCAAATCTAAAATGCATTAATAGATAAACAGGGTCCGCGTTGTAATATTTATCTTGAGCCATTTCCAGTGCAGGAATTACAAATTGACCACAGGATTCCATTTGAAATCGCCGGTGACAATGGAAGTCTGTCGGCGGATATAAGTGAATATATGCTGCTTTGCGCTTCCGCAAATAGAGCAAAGTCCTGGAGTTGTGAAAATTGTCTCAACTGGCAGAAGAAAGATATTGTTACTTGCCAGTCCTGCTATTGGGCCTATCCAGAGTTGTATACACATATTGCAATGCGGGACATTCGTAGACTTGATCTTCTGTGGTCGGGAGAAGAAATTACCGACTACGATCTACTCGTAGACGAGGCTGCAAAAGTACAAGAAGAAGCGCCGGAATACGTTAAAAACGTGCTCCGTAATCACTTCAAACAAAAAAGTAGCTGACAACCACATTCGCCGCGAAGCGCCTCGACCGGCGCCGCCTATGGGTTGACTTGAGTTTGTTTCGATATAGTATAATCCAAGGTTCATGTAATTGCTGTTTCCGATATCGCAAGTGTTGATAAACAATACTTGCGTGGCCTTTACCTCGACTGGATTGCTATGAAAATTACCAGCGCAAGAGTTATCGTAACCTGCCCCGGGCGCAATTTCGTTACCCTGAAGGTGGAGACTGACGTGGGGATTTACGGGTTGGGTGACGCCACGCTTAACGGTCGGGAACTTGCTGTCGTTTCATACCTGCAGGACCACGTTGTTCCCTGCCTGATCGAGCGCGATCCGCGCCGGTCGGAAGATATCTGGCAATTTCTTTACCGTGGGAGTTACTGGCGGCGTGGGCCGGTGACCATGACGGCTATCGGCGCCGTGGATACGGCGCTATGGGATATCAAGGCAAAACTGGCAGATATGCCGCTTTACCAGTTGCTCGGCGGCAGCAGCCGCAACGGGGTCATGGTTTACGGCCATGCCAATGGAGAAGATATTGAGCAAACCGTTGATGAGGTGGGCAGATATATCGATATGGGTTACAAGGCCGTGCGCGCGCAATCCGGAATCCCGGGTCTGACCTCCACCTACGGTGTTGGGAAAGACCGGTTGTTCTATGAACCGGCAGATACGGGCCTGCCGGTGGAGAATACCTGGTCAACGGAAAAGTATCTGGATCATGTGCCTGTATTGTTCGACAAGCTCAGGCAGCAATACGGTTATCAGCCCCATTTACTGCATGATGTACACCATCGCCTGACACCCATCGAAGCAGCGCGCCTGGGTAAGGCATTGGAAGATTACCGCCTGTTCTGGCTGGAAGACGCGGTTCCGGCTGAGAACCAGGAAGGGTTTCGTCTAATTCGACAGCATACCGTGACGCCGCTGGCGGTCGGGGAGGTGTTTAACTCTATCTGGGATTGCAAGGACCTGATCAGGGAACAACTGATTGATTATATACGGACTACCGTGGTACATGCCGGGGGTATCACCCACTTGCGCCGCATTGCCGACCTCGCCGCGCTGTATCACGTCCGCACCGGTTGTCATGGCGCAACGGACCTGTCGCCGGTCTGTATGGGCGCGGCCCTGCACTTCGATACCTGGGTGCCGAACTTCGGGATCCAGGAATATATGCGTCACAGTGAAGAAACCGACCAGGTATTTCCCCACGACTATACATTTAAGGATGGTTTTCTCCATCCGGGTGAGACACCGGGTCATGGCGTGGATATTGATGAGGAACTGGCGGCAAAGTTTCCTTACCGGCGCGCCTATCTGCCGGTGAACAGGTTGGAAGACGGCACCCTATGGAACTGGTGATTTATATTATGCGCTCGAAAGGATATTTCACTGGATACCGGGCCTGCCCTGGCATGTTGTAAGGCAGGGTCAAGCCCGGTATGACGATATTGTATAGGTGCAGCTATGGGTGACTTCTGATGTCTGCGTTACCCGCGAAATTATATACAGCCGGACAGGTACGGGAACTGGACCGGATCGCAATTGAAGAGCGGGGAATTCCTTCAATTACGTTAATGGAACGGGCAGGGGGTAGCGCCCTTGAGGTTTTGACCAGGCGCTATCCCGGCGCTACAAACCTGGTCGTTATCTGCGGCGGCGGAAATAACGCCGGTGACGGTTACGTACTGGCGCGACTAGCGCAGCAGGCGGGTCTTAACGTCAGGGTGGTTGCCCTGGTTGAACCCGGTCAACTCAGGGGTGACGCCGCCGCCAGCGCACAGAAATACCTGCATACAGGCACTGTTCAGGATACGCTGTCAATAGACGGTGCCGATTTGATCGTCGACGCCTTGCTGGGCAGTGGCCTGAACCGTCAGGTGGGAGGCGTGTTCGCCGACGCTATCGGATTGATCAATGGGTCGGCCGTCCCGGTCCTTGCCCTGGATATTCCTTCCGGATTGAATGCGGATACAGGGGTATGCATGGGGACGGCTGTCAGGGCCGACGCCACGCTCACGTTCATCGGATTGAAACGGGGCTTGTTTACCGCACAGGGTCCCGATTTCTGTGGCGAGATACTGTTCAGTGATCTGGGCACGCCCGCTGACATACATGCTTCAGTCAGCGCCGCTGCGCGCCTGATAAAGCCTGCGGGCGTGTTGCAGAACCTGCTCGCCCGTCCACGCCATGCCCATAAGGGCCGCTATGGTCACGTACTCGTTATCGGCGGTGATTACGGTTACCTTGGCGCAGCCATTCTGGCCGGATCTGCGGCTGCCAGGACCGGGGCCGGGCTGGTTACGGTAGCGACACGGGTGGAGCACGCCAGAAATATACCGCTGTTCCGTCCCGAATTGATGACCGCGGCCGTGACTTCAACTCGGGACCTGGACACGGTGTTGAACAGGGTAAGCGTAGTCGCCATAGGACCGGGGCTGGGTCAATCAGATTGGGCAATGTCATTGTTTGCCAAGGTGTTACAGACCCGGCTTCCGCTTGTCGTGGATGCCGATGCCTTGAACCTGCTGGCCCTTGAGCACCAGCGTCGGGAAAACTGGGTACTGACGCCACATCCGGGTGAGGCAGGCCGGTTACTGGATGTTGCAACCGAGGATATTCAAGCGGACAGGTTTGCGGCTGTAACCTCGTTACGGGATAAATTCGACGGCGTTGCCGTCCTCAAGGGAGCCGGTAGTCTGGTCGTGGATGCAACAGGCCCGATCTATCTCAATCGTACCGGGAATCCGGGGATGGCCGGTGGTGGAATGGGTGACGTCCTGACCGGGGTCATTGCCGGCTTGATGGCTCAGGGCATGGTGCCTGGCCTGGCTGCGCTATCCGGGGTTTACCTGCATGGTCATGCAGCAGACCTGTGCGCCGGCGAGGGCGAAAGAGGGATGCTGGCTGGTGATCTCCTTCCTGTCATTCGTTCTGTCGTTAATCCGGACCAATGCGCTTAGCTGTTGCCAGTCCGGAGGAAATGGGTCAGTTTGCAGCCTGTTGCGCCAGGTTCATCCACGACGGATTCAACCTGTATCTGCATGGAGAACTTGGGGCAGGCAAGACTACGTTCGTCAGGGGGTTGTTGCGGGCGCTTGATTACCAGGGGGTTGTCAAGAGTCCGACCTACACGCTGGTTGAATACTACCTTGCCGCTTCCTATCGTATCTTCCACTTCGACCTTTATCGGATCACAACACCGGCGGAGTTGATTGATATCGGTTACCGGGACTATTTTGATGGCCACAGTATTTGCCTGGTGGAATGGCCGGAGCGGGGCAAAGGCTGCCTGCCTGACCCCGATTTAATCATCAATATCAGCATCAACCGGACCCGGCGCGACCTGAATTGTGAAGCACATAGCGCATCAGGTAATCAATATTTGAAACAACTGATCAGCGCAAATCCCCTGAAACAGATTTCTAAAGCTAAAAAAAACAGTTAGATAGGTTGACTTTTTAAAAAATTATTGAGATAATTACCATCAGTATTGAAGCGCAAGGGCTTGGCAAATGGTGCGTTTTATCTCAAGTTATTGTTTACTCCTGATTTTTTCTCTGCCCTGCAGTGCGGGGGAAGACATCCGCCTGAAAAATATCCGGGTCTGGGCCGCGCCTGACAACACCCGCGTCGTATTCGATGTTTCCAGCCCGGTCAAGCACGACCTGAAACTGTTATCGGAGCCTTTTCGAGTCGTTATAGACCTGGAAAATACCGAACCGTTCTCCAACTTGCCGCAACCGGTCACACGCGATGAATATGTACGGGGAATCAGGAGTGGGCAGCACGGCGACTTCCTGAGAATCGTTCTGGATTTGAAAAAACACGCCCAGGCAAAGAGTTTCCTGCTGGCGCCGAACGAACACTATGGTCACAGACTGGTGGTGGATATATCCGATGGAAAAGAACAGCAGGTGGCAATAAAACAGGAAGTGCCGACATCCGGTTATCGTAACGTTGTGGTTGCCATCGATGCCGGTCACGGAGGTGAAGACCCGGGGGCGATAGGGCCGTGGGGAACTCATGAAAAGACGGTCGTTTTGCAGATTGCAAAGAAATTGGCCCATTTCATCAACAGGGAACGCGGAATGCAGGCGGAATTGACCAGGCATGGTGATTATTACCTGCCGTTACGCAGGCGCATCGAGTTGGCGCGTAAGCACAAGGCCGACCTGTTTATTTCCATACATGCCGACGCGTTCACCAATTCCAAAGTACACGGTTCATCCGTATACGTCCTATCGAGACGAGGCGCCAGTAGTGAGCATGCCCGCTGGCTGGCTGAGCGGGAAAATGCTTCCGACCTGATCGGTGGGGTGAGTCTCGACGACAAGGACGGCCTGTTGGCATCGGTACTGCTGGACCTGTCCCAGACGGCAAGCCTGGAGGCCAGTATCGATGCGGCCGAGAGAGTTCTTGAGGGTTTGAAAAAGGTAGGAAAACTGCATAAACCCGGTGTGGAATCCGCGGCTTTTGCCGTTTTGAAATCGCCGGATATCCCCTCTTTGCTGGTCGAAACCGCGTTTATTTCCAATCCCCAGGAAGAAAAGAAACTGCTGAGTGCCGCTCACCAGCAGGAACTTGCTCGGGCACTGGCCGTCAGCATAAAGCGTTATTTTGAGGTTTATGCCCCGAATGGCACATTACTGGCATCCCGGCAGCACATTATAGAACGCGGCGATACATTAATTGAGATTGCAAAGCATTACCGCGTCAGCCTGCACAGTCTGCGGGCGCTGAACGGATTAGCCGATGACAGTATTAAAGCAGGCCAGGTAATAGTCATCCCGGGTGCAGTGAGCGACGGCTGATAGTTCATCATGAAAGTACCCAGGATTGCCGAGTTGCCTGCAACCCTGGCAAGCCAGATCGCGGCAGGAGAGGTCATAGAACGACCGGCAGCCATTGTCAAAGAATTACTGGATAACAGTATTGACGCCGGCGCCGATAATGTGGCGGTAGCGATAACTGAGGGGGGGCATAGACTGATCTCCGTCAGTGATGACGGCCACGGTATCCATCCTGATGACATTCAACTGGCGTTACGGCGGCACAGCACCAGCAAACTCAATACTCAATCCGACCTTGACTGTATCAACAGTCTGGGATTTCGCGGCGAGGCCCTGGCCAGCATTGCGGCTGTTTCAAGATTTTTACTTGTCTCAAGAACCGACCAGTCCGATTCGGCCTGGTCATTGTCGTTCGACCCGGTCAGTGGCAATTCAATTCTCAAACCGGCGCCACGGTCCCGGGGAACCACCGTTGAAGCTGCCGATATTTTTCAGGCTACACCCGCGCGCCGCAAATTCCTGCGCAGCCGGACAACTGAATTTCTGCATATCAATGAAGTATTCAAGCGCGTGGCCTGCAGTCGATTCAATATCACTTTTACACTGACACATAACAATAAACAGGTGTTGCGCTATCGCGCCTGCCAGGACGATATGATTGAAAGAGTGGCAGACGTGTTCGGTCATCAATTTGCAAGCCAATCCATTCCGGTGAATTATGAATCCTCAGGAATGAGATTGTGGGGCTGGCTGGGAAGAAGCAGTCTCAGCCGCAGTCAGTCTGATCGCCAGTTCTGTTTTGTCAACGGCCGGGTGGTTCGGGATAAAAAAATCTTTCATGCAGTTCGCTCCGGCTTCGATGATTCACTACCCACTGGCCGCTATCCGACCTACCTGCTGAACCTGGATATCGATCCGTCAGTTACCGACATCAATGTCCATCCGACCAAGAGTGAAATCCGCTTCAAGGACCACCGGGGCGTTCATGATTTTATATTTATCAGCCTGCGGGATGCTTTGAAAACCGTGCAGTCGCTTGCTTCAGACGTTATCGGCCATGTGCCTGAAAACAGGTCGGAAGCGTACCCGGGACATCATATTCGTAGCCACAAACTTCAGGTTAAAGAAGCCGGTCTGTTTTATAAAAACATCGCTCCCAGGGAGGAACAGGATGACTTGCTTGATAAGCATGCCGAACTTGGCGTCCCCCTGGCAGCATTGTCCGGCCGGTTTGTAATAGCGCAGAGAGATCAGGAATACGTATTATTGAACTATCAGGCCGCAAGCGAATATGTTCTGCGCTATCGATTAGGGCAGGAGTACCAGGATAAGTCCGTGCGCCGGCGGCCGTTACTGGTTCCCGTGCACATTGAAACAGGTCCCTTGCAGGTTGGACTTGTGGAGAAGTACGCAGATCTGCTGGAAACGCTCGGCCTGTCATTGAGGGTTGCATCAACTGACGTTGTCTCCATCAAGTCTATTCCTGCTTTGCTTGAAGAAGTTGACGTCAAGACTCTGGCAACGGCCGTATTGGAAGCGTTGCAGCACCCGGGTGAAAATTCAAACCCGGGAGAAAAGTTATTGGCGGTTATGACGCAATGCCTGGTAACAAACATGGAAACGCCGTCCGGATTCAAAATGCAGAGTTTACTGAATGAACTGGACAGGACTGGTCTTGACACTACACAGAGACATTACAAAGGTATGTGGCGAACCATATCGATAGATGAGATCAGCGCGTTGATCGATGATTGATGAGGTCATCTTTCTCATGGGACCGACGGCCAGTGGTAAGACTTCCCTGGCGGTTGAACTCGTAAAACATCTGCCTTTGGAGATAGTCAGTGTTGATTCAGCCATGGTGTACCGGGGAATGGATATCGGAACGGCAAAACCAACCCGGGAAGTGCTGGAAATCGCCCCCCACCGTTTGATTGATATATGTGATCCGACCGAGTCTTATTCTGCCGGCAGATTCCGGCGTGATGCCATGACGGCTATTGAAGAAATCCGGGAAAATAATCGAATCCCCATATTGGTCGGCGGCACAGGATTGTATTTTCGTTCTCTCGAACAGGGATTTTCCGATTTGCCTTCCACTGACCCGGCGCTTCGGACACGCCTGGCACAGATTATGCGAGAACGCGGTTCCCCGGCTCTGCATGCAGAATTAAGCCGGGTCGACCCTGTTTCTGCCGAGCGCCTGCATCCCAACGACTCGCAGCGAATCCAGCGGGCTCTGGAAGTATATGAAATCACAAAAACACCACTTTCCGTCTTTATCGCCGAAGGTCGGCTGGGAGCGTTACCCCATAAGGTTATCAAACTGGCGCTCGCCCCGTCCGACAGGCGTATTATCCGTGAACGTTCTCGACAGCGTTTTATCAGGATGCTGGATAACGGCCTGGTAGATGAAGTGCGCGGTTTCTTCGAGCAAGAGAATATGCATGAAGGTCTGACTTCCATGCGGATGGTCGGGTACCGGCAGGTATGGTCTTACCTGGCAGACTGTCTCAGTTATTCCGAAATGCAGGAACGCGCCGTAATAGCAACGCGGCAACTGGCAAAGCGCCAACTCACCTGGTTGAGAACGGAGGATAATACCACCTGGTTCGATAGTTCCCGAGCGGATATTGCACAGGTAGTTATCGAGTTTTTACGCAACAGTCCCGCGTTTTCTTCCAGTTTGTAATATAATTATAACGACTCCCGTGAATCAGTCCGGCCGACAGGGATGAACCGGAGAGGGGGTGCAGACAATAATAATCAGAACGAATAGTAGTGAGGTTTTATTATGAGTAAAGGGCATACACTCCAGGATCCATTCCTCAACACTTTGCGTAAGGAACGGATTCCCGTATCGATTTATCTCGCCAACGGTATCAAACTTCAAGGGCATGTCGAATCTTTTGATCAGTTCGTGATATTGCTGAAAAACTCGGTGAGCCAGTTGGTTTATAAACATGCAATCTCGACGATAGTACCTGCCAGAAACGTAAGGTTGCCACTGGCAGAAGACGAGAGTAATGAGACCTGAACAGGGCCGTGACCTAAAGAATATCTGTGTATTAGGTTCAATTAACCTCGATACTGTTGCATCTGTCGAAAACCTGCCGCGCCCGGGGGAAACCGTTGTCGCGCGCAGTCTTGCACAGTTCCCCGGTGGTAAAGGCGCAAATCAGGCAGTGGCAGCGGCACGCATGGATGCTGAAACGTTAATGATAGGGGCAGTAGGAGCTGATGGTCCCGGCAACAGGATGCGAACCTTTTTACAGGATAGCGGGGTGAATATAGCAAGGGTAAAAACCGATGCCAATCACCTTACCGGTCAAGCCTTTATCAATGTGTCTGATACCGGCGAGAATGCAATCGTGATTGTTACCGGGGCAAATACCGAATTACGTCCCGCTGACATCCCGGTTGGAGAACTGACAGACCGCGGGGTATTCCTTGCACAGCTCGAGAGTCCGGTCGAAACGATCAGGACGTTATTCAGTAGCGACAAGGCACAGCAGGGGATTACCATACTGAATGCCGCACCGGCTGAAAAGGAGGGCGCGGTACTGTTTCCTCTTGTCGACATTCTCATACTCAATGAGGCGGAACTTGCAACTTATGCAGGTTTGCCTGAAACATCGAAAGAAAAAGATATCGTCATCACGGCTGCGCGACAATTAATTTCTCGTGAAGGACAAACCGTAATAGTAACACTGGGCGCTGATGGGGTCGTCGCAGTAAATGATATACAGAGCGATATAATCCCAAGCAGGCCGGCTGATGTAGTGGATACGACCGGGGCAGGTGATTGTTTTTGTGGGGCTTTGGCGGCGGGACTGGCACAGGGCCTTGCATTAGCCGAAGCGATCAGGTTAGCTGTTGCGGCGGCGTCGATCTCTGTGGAACGTCCCGGGGCGGCTACATCGATACCAACCCGGTCAGAGGTTGATTTGATATTGTGCCGTAATTAACCGGAACAGGTGTTTGGCTACACGGGAATGGGTACGGAACTGGCTACACATGCAGGCATCAGTTTGTATTGCGTTGTAAGTCGTCAAAAGAGTTGGGACAGATCGCCTGAAGAATTAAGTCAGAATGCTTTAGTGATGCTGAAGACGATTCCTTGACATAAGTCTTTTCCTCCACACTCACTATCAGCATCATTCCAGGAAATATCAAATCCAAAACCTGCAAAATTCCTGGAAATACCTGGGACATAATGTGAGTAGGCAAGGTCAATATCATCTACGTCGAGATGTCCGTATGATATATAACCACTGAGTTTTGCAGGTAGCGATATTGTCAGGCGGAAAGTACCGTAAATACTAGTTTTCCGATATGCCACTCAACTTGCGCCGGATCAGATGCATCCGAATTAAAGTCTATGGAAGACACCCAGGAGCCCAAATAAAACCCTGATGTGTGTGCAATGTCAACACCACCGGAAAGCGCCCATTGCTCAACGCCATACAGGGGCAGGCTCTGGGGTGCCCCCTGCAGGCGCCCTACGGACGTCCCAATCCGCTCCAGGCGGATTGGTGAAGAAGCGTATAGTGGTTGGACAGAGCGGCGCTTGGCAAACTACGATGCGCAAGGGCAGGTATTACAGGATGAGTTACCGACTGCTGCGTAATGTCCGCCGCACGGTCGCCATTGGGTGGTCCTCGTTCGTCGAAGAAGGAGGTATTGACGGATTACTGGAGAAGACTCTGCGCAAACCGCCTCCGATTGCTAATCCGAGTATTTCAGGATTCCGATCAAAGTGGTGTCTGATATGGGTCCCGCTCTACTCTGAGTTTTAATCCCAAACCATGTATTACCTTGGTGAAGCTGGACAGTTTGGGGTTGCTGGTCGCTGAAAGCATTTTATAGATACTCTCGCGACCCAATTCCGAACGGGCGGCTAACCCGGCAACCCCATCATCCTGCGCTTCGGCGATATTGCGCAAGGCCATCAGGATAATCGCGGTATTACCTTCCTGGAGCGCTTCACTAAGGTATTCCGCTGCCACCTTGGCGTCGCGCAATTGTTCATTATGTGTTACTCTTACACTACGCGCCATGTTGATTTCTCTGTTTGTACTTTTTCCAATATTCTTTAGCTTTCCTGATATCCTTAGATTGGGTAGATTTATCTCCACCACATAACAACAAATACACTCGTTGTGCCTCTTTACCGTAATATATCCGATAACCGGGGCCATAGTGGATGCGCAGTTCACTAAGACCAGCGCCTAGCCCGCATTTCTCACCAGTTGATGCGATGCTCGCGCAGGATTTGTCCCGCCTGTGGGTGCCTGCGACTGAAAGCATAGCCGTAGCTACGGTTGAGGGAGCACGTGCCCACAGGCGGGACAAAGACAAGCGAGGGCGCATCAAGCGCAGTCTGTAATGGCGAGATAGTGCTGAATGTGTCATAACATATTGACGGCAAACAAGTATCCGATGGCATCAAGCGGACTGGTGAGAAATGCGGGCTAGTGGCACAACATCCCCGAACAGTCCTAATTCCATGTTGTCCATTTGCATCATAATTTTTGCCTTTGCCCGAATATCTCTGAGACTACCAATCCATTGAGCATAAGGACTTTTCCCTCCCTCATCCGTATATTCATTAATTGTATTGCTCCTATCAACCCTGCCCATTATTGTATCTTATGGGATACAATCAAGCATTGCAATACAAAGCATTTTCCAAAGCATTTTCCGGGCGAAGATTCACAAAACAGCTATGAAAAAAAACAGTGATCTTCTCATCATGATCCCCTCATATTTAAACAACGATCCATGACGACCGCAGTATGTGTTTGTCCTGAACCACAATCAACATAATCTTTGAAATAATATAATTGCCCAGTAGACTATGTTGCAAATCGATTATCCAGGCAACGGATTTATTATGGAACAAATATTGAAATCTGTAGTGGCCTTCTTATGTATGTCGGTTGCAATTTCTTGCAGTGATTCCGAACAAACGCCTCAAAGTTCTCACCGGGGCGAAGCAGAAATAGAACTTCCGACGATTGCATTGGTCATGAAATCACTGGCAAACGAATTTTTCGTTACCATGGCAGATGGAGCCAGGGCACATCAGGAATTATATGCCGAGCGTTACCATCTGGTTATTAATGGAATAAAGAACGAAGTGGACCTCGCTCAGCAGGTTGCCTTGATTGATCAAATGATAGCTTCCGGCGTTGATGCTATTGTCATCTCTCCGGCAGACTCAAAGGCTGTTGTTCCTGCATTGGCGCGAGCGAATGCAGCCGGTATTGCAATTATCAACATCGATAATCGACTGGAACAGGAAATACTCCGTGAATATGACTTGATAATTCCGTTTGTCGGACCGGACAATTTCCAGGGTGCGGAAATGGTCGGCAAATACCTGGCCTCACAACTGACGGCCGCTGACCAGGTGGCGATACTTGAAGGCGTACCCACTGCGTTTAATTCGCGCCAACGCACGGGAGGTTTTCGCAAGGCAATGATTGACTCAGGTATGGATATCGTGGCACAACAAAGTGCGCAATGGGATCAGACATTGGCTGTTACGGTCACCGCGGCTATGCTGGTGCAATTCCCTGAGCTGGAGGCGATTTTGTGTGCAAATGACAACATGGCTTTGGGCGCGGCGGCGGCTGTCGTGCAAGCCGGCAAGGAAGATCAGGTAAAAATAGTCGGGTTTGATAATATTTCTGCGCTACATAACCTCATCAGGGAAGAGCGTGTACTGGCAACAATAGATCAACATGCAGACCTGTTGGCCGTGTACGGTATAGAATACGCTCTTGAGGCCTTATCTTCTGATCTGCCGTTAAAGGATAAAACCACCCCGGTTGACCTCATAACCAGAACCTCGATAGAGTAAACCGGAGATGGCGGCGGCTCGATTAAGTATCCGTAACCTTAACAAGTCGTTTTCAGTACCTGTTCTGACAAATGTTAACCTGACATTCGCTCGTGGCGAGATACACGCTATCGTTGGCGAAAATGGCGCCGGCAAAACTACCCTCGGCAGTATCCTGGCAGGTTTTCTGAATAAGGATAGTGGCGAGATACTCCTGGATGGAGTTGAATACGAACCGGCTAATCCAAAAGATGCTTTTCAGACCGGGATTTCCTGTGCCACGCAAGAATTGAGTTTGATTAATTCGCTGAGTATTGCAGAAAATATAGCGTTAAGAAAATTACCCCACCGTTGTTCCATCATCGTTAAGGAGAAGCTCGAGAAACAGGTTCGCTCATTACTTCGGATTGTCGGTTTGGAAGCTCTTGACCTGAACACGCGCACAGAAACACTGGGCCTCGCCGAACGCCAACTGGTGGAAATTGCCAAGTCGATTTCCACTGATTGCAGAGTACTGATCCTGGATGAACCGACTGCTGCCCTGACGACGCAACAGGCCGCTCGTCTACATAATATTATTACCGGGTTGGCAGCTTCCGGCACATCGGTGATTTACATCAGCCATCGCTTACAGGATGTGCTTGAGGCATCAGATACCATCACGGTTCTCAGGGATGGACGGGTTGTAACAACTGCTCCTGCAAGTTCGTTAAGTGTATCCCGGATTTTGGAACATATGAGTGGCCATATTCATTCCGGAAATAAAACCAGGCTGTCTGCTGCCGCACTTGAACCTGCGGCAGTTCTTGAAGTGGATCACATAACCACCAAAGAGCTGCCCCATGAGATAAGTTTCACAGGATATTCCGGAGAAATAATCGGTATTGCCGGTTTATCCGGTTCCGGACGGAGTGAATTATTAAATGCACTGTTCGGCTTGACTTCGTTGACCGGCGGTCATATCAGCCTTTACACCGCAAATGGAAAAATAAACATCAATAATGCAAGAACGGCAAAAAGAGCAGGGGTGGCGTACCTGGGCGAGGACCGGCAATCCATGGGTTTGTACTCAGGCCATTCGATTTTAACGAATATGATGATTCCAGGTGTGTTGCATGGTTTTGCTTCATTGGCCCTGCTGGATAACGAACGTGAAATAGCTGCGGGTAACGAGTTAGTTGAAGCGCTGAGCATTAAATGCAATGACCTTGATCAGGATGTAGACCGGCTCAGCGGAGGAAATCAACAAAAAGTGCTGATTGCCAGGTGGCTGCATTGTAATTCGGACATATTGCTGTTTGACGAACCTACCAGAGGGATTGACGTCGGCGCCAAGACCATGATCTACAACCAGATGTTCAATTTGCGGGATAATCAAAAGACCCTGTTGATCACATCAGGCGAAATTGAAGAACTTATGGCGCTGAGCAATCGTATATTTGTCTTGTCGAAGCGCAAGCTGGTAACAATATTCAACGCAGATAACTGGTCCGAAGCAAAGATATTGGCAGCTTGCTTCAGTGAGTTTACAACACAATCTACGGGTATGAATAAGTCCAAGCAGCTATCCGGTGTTACCCGCCCGGTAGCAATATGAGCTGCGCCGGTCTTATGAGATCATTCATAAAAGAACATTTTATTTTTGCCTCCCTGCTGCTATTGATTCTTTTTTTTGGCCTCGTTGCAGATAACTTTTTTTCAGTTGTAACCCTCAGAACGATTCTTAATCAGTTACCGGCGTTAACGGTTGTCACTGTCGGTATGACACTCGTTCTTATTGTGGGTGGTATCGATTTATCTGTCGGGTCAGTGCTTGGATTCTGCGCCGCAGTTGTCGGTATGGCAATGGTCGGCTGGGATCTTTCCATTCTCACTGCATGTCTGTTTGGGATAGGTGCAGGAATACTCTGCGGCTCAATGAACGGCATATTGGTGGCATACCTTGGCTTGCCCTCTTTTATCGTGACCTTGGGTATGCTGGAAATGGCCCGTGGTCTGGCTTATCTGACTACCAACTCACAGACCATGTATATCGGCGCTTCAATTCAGAAACTCGCACTGCCAATTTCAGGGACAGGTATTTCCATGGCGCTGATCTTTGCTCTATTAACAGTCTTTGCAGCGCAGTTCATTTTAACAAAAACAGTACCGGGGCGTAATATTATTGCTGTGGGCGCCAATGCCCAGGCAGCGAGAATGTCCGGCATTGACACAAAACTGTACCGCATGCTTGTGCTGGCTGTATCAGGGGCGCTCGCAGGTCTGGGAGGCATATTCAATATAGCCTACCTGGGGGCTGCCGATCCGAACGCAGGTATCGGTCTGGAGCTGGCCGCAATCGCAGCGGCGGTTATAGGCGGTACCAGTTTGAGGGGCGGGCGGGGTACTATTGTCGGGGCATTCGCAGGTGTGCTTATTATCGCGATATTACAAAATGGATTGGCACAGATAGGCGTATCGGAACCCGCAAAACGCTTGATAACGGGAGGTGTGATTATTATCGCTGTTTTTCTCGACAGCTGGCGTATCCGTAGGGAAAATGATTAATTCTCTACCACTTTTTGCCGTGGAGGTTTCATTGCGGCAACGGCGATGATGATGATCAACAACAGCGCTGCGTTCAGCTGGAACGCCGGGGAGAAACTACCCACTCTGTCGCCGATATAACCGGCGATGACGGGTCCCAGCATGGCCGCCGTAGTGATGAAGTTCATGGTGCCGAGTATTTCAGGGTTATCTTTCTCCCCGAAATAATTCAGCAGCAGTAAGGCGGTAGCCAGGAAGCACATGCCGAAGCCGAAACCTTCGCCGACGGCAAACAGGATAAGGGCGGCCGGGTTATCTGCAACAGAGAGGGCCAGCATACCGATCAATTCACCGATCAATGCCGCAACCAACAGCCATTTGGGATCAATCCGGGTGGCGATCATTCCTCCCAGGGCGCGTGATAAGGCATTCACCGCGCCATCTGCGCTCAGTACCAGCGTGGCGAGCGCCGTGGATATGCCAAGCATGCCCAGGTGGGTAAATGCCCAGTTGTTCATGGTCAGGGTACAGAATAATGTCAGCGTCAACGCCGCAACAATCACGTAATACTGGGGTGTACGCAGCGCGTCCCGGTAGCGCCATTCGATCTTTGTCTTGAACACCTTGTCGGAGGTTTTCTCTTCTTTCAATGCGCTTGCGTCCTCCTTCTCCCCTGCCGGCCGTTTATTTATGAACGCGATTGCAAGCACCATGAGGGTGAGTACAGCAGCAGTCATGGACCACCAGTGTATGCGCCAGGAATCCGTATTGCTGACAATGAAGGTGACAACAGGGGGACCGGCGACGGCGCCCAGCCCGCCCAGGGTCATGTACAGGCCGATGGCGAATGAACGCCTGTCAGGCAACCAGTCATTTATCAGATGGATGCCCGGCACCGTCGCACACAGGGCAAAGCCCAGTCCCAGCAGGCTCGCTCCGAGCCAATACTGGTACAGTCCGGTGCCGGTGGATATCAGGACAAAACCACAAGCCATCGTGGCTGCGCCGATAACATAGGTCGCCTTGATACCGAAGCGTCGTATAGTCCAGGCTGGAACGGTGCCTGCCAGTCCCACCAGCAATGCCAGCAAGGAAAAACCTGTGCCGGCCTGGGACCAGCTCCAGGAAAATTCCTCGATCATATAGGGTAGTATGACACCCAGGGAACTGAAAGTTGCAGCCGTGATGAAGAAGAAGAAAGCACTGGCGAGAGCGAACATCCACCAACGATTGAATTTCGTCGCCCCCGTCATTTTGACGACTGCCGGAATTGTGCCTGCAGATTAATTTTCTGCATGGAACAGTACACTGGTCATACTCAGTGATTTATGAACGATAAAATCAGTTTCAATACTGACCGTATCCGTATCTTCGCGGGCGCCCAGAGTATACAGCAGGGGGCATAAATGTTCCGCTGAGGGTACCGCAAGTGTGGCGTCCTGTCCATAGCGTTGATATTCCGAGATACCCTGTGGGTCATTACTCAGGATATGCCCCTTAATCCTGTCATTGAACCGTACTGCCCAGTCATAGGCAGGAGCTGCGGGGTTCGACCAGTCCATCAAAGCCAGGTTATGCACGATATTGCCGCTGCCCAAAATCAATATGCCTTCCCGCCTTAACGGCCGCAGGCGCTGTCCAATCCGGTAGTGCCAGTCCAGCGGCTTATCCAGATCAAGGCTGAGTTGGACCACCGGGATTTCCGCTTCCGGGTATGCTTTGATTAATACTGACCAGGTACCATGGTCCAGCCCCCATGATTGATCCATTGTTACCGGTACCGGCGCCAGCAACTCACACACCCGTTGAGCCAATTCGGGTTTGCCCGGAGCAGAATATTGCAGTTCGAATAACGAAGCCGGCAGAGACCTGCCGAAATCATGGATCGTTTTCGGCGCCTCCATGGCGGTAACTGCACTGCCGTGTGTGTACCAGTGCGCTGATATGCACAAAATGGCTTCGGGTCGTTCCATCCGGCTGGCGATACGATGCCAGGTTTGTGTTGCTTCATTATCTTCGATGGCATTGGCAGGGCTGCCATGTCCGAAGAAGACAACAGGCATAGTGGATTGGCTGGCATTTCGGGGGTCTGGGGCCGGCATCTTTTTTTGCATACTTACTCCATGATATGAACCGCACGCAGATTACCATAATGCTACAAGAAAGATGAGTAAATCGCTACTTGATGAAGATCTCTCATTTCCCGCCGGTGCGGAAATTGTCCGTAAGATTGTCCGTAAGATTTATTCTTGCTTCAAAATATTTGTGCTATCATATGTGTACACATTTATTGGGGCTTCTTGTCATGCTATCTTTTGGCATAAGAGATTTACGGAAAAAAATCGGGTCTTATACTGCACAAGCCGAAGCCGGAGCTATCAGCGTCATAACCCGGAACGGTACACCGCTGACCGTTAACATTCCGTTTGACGATACTTTGGTTCAACTGGGCGCGCACAAGGCGCTTGCCGTAAAACTATATCAGGAAGGCGTATTAACGCTCAATAAGGCCGCCACCCTGGCCGGGATGCCGATGGATAAGTTTATTGCGGTATTGGGCGCGGCCCGCATTTCTGTGTTCGGTTACGATACTGATGAGATTCAGAAGGAACTGGATAAGTTTTGAAACCGGCGCTAGTCGTTGCTGATACAAGCCCGTTAATTGCCCTGGCGACAATGGGCTTGTTGCCCGTTTTACGCATCATCTTCAAGACCATCCTGGTTCCATCCGCCGTCGTCAGGGAATGTCTCAATGATTTATCAAAACCTATGGTGGCAGAAATCAGTAAGGCGCTGGCAAACCAATTATTGGTAGAACAATCCGTCACCAATCGAAATTATTGTGAACTTCTGGCTCAAGTACTGGATCCTGGTGAGGCTGAGACAATTACTTTGGCAAAAGAGAAGAACGCAATAGCATTGATTGACGAAGGGGCGGCCCGCAAGGTCGCCGGCCGTGAAAACATCGACTTTGTAGGTAGCCTGTATGTATTAATCAGGGCGAAACAGGAGAACCTGGTTCCAGCAGCCACTCCCTTGTTAAACCGGTTACTGGAACATGGTTACCACTTGGATGAATCTCTTATACGGTATGTAGTGGACAAATGTGATGAATCGTTCGTTAAATCGTGATCCAACACGCTGGTCAAGCCATTCCTTACCACGTCAATCGGGCCTGTTACCGGATAGGCGGCCACCGGCACCCCACAGGCCATTGCCTCCAGCAATACGATACCGAATGTGTCTGTCAGGCTGGGAAATACGAAGACGTCAGCAGCGGCAACGCATTGACTTAACTCGACGCCGAATTTGAAACCGGTAAAAAAAGCTTCAGGGTATTGTTGTTTCAGTTTTTCCAGGTCTGGACCGTCACCGACGACAACCTTGCTGCCGGCCAGGTCCAGGCGCAGGAAAGCCTCAATGTTTTTTTCTACCGAGACACGGCCCATGTATAAAAAAACCGGGCGCGGACATGATATGAAAGTCTTTGATCCCGGTTTGAATAATTCGGTATTGACGCCGCGGGAGAGGGTGACAACGTTGTGTTGTTTGGCTGCATAAGCAACAGCAGTCTCAAAATTACTGATATATTTGACTGCATGTTTGACTTTTTGCTTTAACACATTGGCGAGTGACCAATAGGAAAATCCCAATTTCCTTCTGAAGAAATTAACCAGTTGATTCAAGCCAAGCAGCATTTCATAGAGTGAACTGCCTATCAAAGACAGTATCCTGGAATGTTTGATGAAACCGTCGAACTGATCGCCGTGCAGTACCAGAAAACGTTGTCCATTTTTGGTTACGTGTACGTATTCGTTACGGATTTCCAGGTTGCCCAAAATGATATTGTTATAATCCCGCAGCAGTTCGTCATGATTTCCGGGCACGTAAATGATCCTGGTCCCGTGTTTTGCCTTGCCGAGGATTGTCCTTATGACGTCATTATGCGACTGCGGCCAGTGAATTTTTTTCTTCATCTGCCAGATATCGATGATATCGCCGACCAGGTAGAGGTAATCGCAGGTAGTGGAACGGAGGAAATCCAGCAGGTACTCGGCGCTGCATCCGGAAAAACCAAGATGCACACTCGAAATGAATATGCTCCGATAGTGTATCGGGCGTATCCGCCCTAATCTACTGGTAGCTGCCGTCATTTCGGAATGACATGTTCCTGAAAAAATATGACAGCTTGTCGTGAGTTTGGTGAAAAAAATGTGAAGAATTCAGGACGACAGTGATATTGTCGGCTTATAGTATAACCCGGTATGTGATAGTACAATTGAATGGTAGTAACTCGATTTACCAATATTTCCAGGTGACCAGCAGTGAGTGACAGAATGACATGATTACGCTTCCGCTATGGCTACTGCTGTGTGTATCAGCCCTGATCGTAGTATTGCTGGTCGTTATACTCGGCAAATTGCCTGTGAACCGTAAGGGGGAAACGGAGGAAATTCTGCGCGAGGAGTTTCGCACGAGCCGCCAGGAAGCCACCGGCAGCGCCCGCAGCCTGCGCGAAGAAGTAGCCAGAATGCAAAAAGACGCCAATGACAGCGTTATTAAAGTAATCGGTGAGATGAGCAAGTCCCAGCAGACACGCCTTGATGCGGTCGAGCGAAGGATTAAGGAGTTGAGCGATAAAAATGAAATAAGAATAGGTCAACTGCGGGACACACTGGATACGAAAATGAAGACCTTGCAGGATGGTAATGACAGGAAGCTTGAGCAAATGCGCCAGACGGTGGATGAAAAATTGCAGAGCACGCTGGAGAAGCGTCTGGGTGAATCCTTCAAAATCGTCAGCGAGCGCCTGGAGGCGGTACAACGCGGACTGGGTGAAATGCAGAACCTGGCGACCGGCGTGGGTGATCTGAAGCGGGTACTGACCAATGTCAAGGCGCGGGGAACCTGGGGGGAGGTGCAACTCGGCGCCATCCTGGAGCAGATGTTGACTCCCGATCAGTATGACAGGAACGTCAGGGTGCGCCCTTCATCCGCTGAAGTTGTCGAGTTTGCCGTTCGCCTGCCCGGCGCCGGCGCCGAGGAAAACATGTGGTTGCCGATAGATTCGAAATTCCCCCAGGAAGATTATCAACGTCTGGTCAGCGCCACGGATATCGCAGATGCGGATGCCGTCGATCAATCGCTGAAGGCATTGACCCGAGCGATTGAGAACTCGGCAAAGACCATATCGGAAAAATACATTGCGCCCCCGGCAACCACCGACTTTGCCATCATGTTCCTGCCCACGGAAGGCCTGTACGCGGAAGTGCTCAGACAACCCGGCCTGGTCGAAAAACTTCAGCACGCGCACAGGGTGGTTGTTACCGGGCCGACAACCTTGTCCGCCACCTTGAGTAGTTTGCGAATGGGTTTTCGTACCCTGGCCATAGAACAACGCTCCAGCGAGGTGTGGCAGATACTCGCGGCCGTCAAGACCGAGTTCGGCAAGTTCGGTGACGTGTTGTCCAGGGTTAAAAGACAACTGGACACGGCTTCCAATACCATCGATGAGACGGGAGTCCGCACCCGCGCCATGGCGAGAAAACTCCGTGAAGTCGAGGCATTGCCGGGAGAAGAATCGGTCAAAATGCTGGAACTTTCAGACGAATTATTAGCTACAGAGGACACAGAGAGCACAGAAGATATAGAGTAACGACAGGTTTGGACAGTCTTAAAAAGCCTGTCCAAACCTGTTTTTGTTTATCTGCGCTAATCTGCGGATATAGCCATTCCGGCCGTTTCTTTTTCCTCTATCTCGATGGTGAGTTCGTCGTCTTCTGCTAAGACGATGACGTGACCGCCGTGCAGCAGTTTACCGAACAGGAGTTCTTCCGCCAGCTGTTTCTTTATCTTATCCTGGATCAGGCGCGCCATGGGCCTGGCGCCCATGATCTTGTCATAGCCGTGTCGGCCCAACCACAGGCGGGCGGATTCATCCACGTCGATGACGACTTTCTTATCGTCGAGTTGCGCCTGCAATTCAACCAGGAATTTATCCACTACGTTGAGTATGGTCTTGTGGTCCAGCGCATTGAATTCAATTATGGCGTTCAGGCGGTTACGGAATTCCGGGCTGAAGGTCTTGTTGACGACTTCCAGGGCGTCCGAACTGTGGTCCTGCTGGGTAAAACCGACTGAAGCCCGGCTGATACGGTCCGCCCCGGCGTTGGTGGTCATGATGAGGATCACATTGCGGAAATCAACGTGACGGCCATTGGTGTCCGTAAGGGTACCGTGGTCCATGACCTGCAGCATCAGGTTAAAGACATCGGGATGCGCCTTTTCCATTTCGTCCAGGAGCAGCACGCAGTGGGGATGCTTGTTGATCTCATCCGTCAGGAGACCACCCTGGTCGAAACCCACGTATCCCGGCGGCGCGCCGATCAAGCGGGACACCGTATGACGTTCCATGTATTCGGACATATCAAAGCGGATCAACTGGATACCCATGGCATTGGCCAGTTGTTTACTGATCTCCGTTTTCCCGACTCCGGTGGGTCCGGCCAGCAGGAACGAGCCTATGGGCTGTCCCGGGTCACCCAGCCCCGAGCGCGCCATCTTGATGGCCGTGGCAAGGCTTTCGATAGCCTTGTCCTGACCGAAGACGACCATTTTCAGGTTGCGATCAAGGTTCTTCATGATATCCCGGTGTGACGTAGTCACTGTTTTCGGCGGGATACGGGCGACCTTGGCGACAATGCTTTCAATGTCCTGTACCCCGATGGTTTTTTTGCGCCTTGAAGGTGGCAGCAACTGCTGTGATGCGCCGGCTTCATCTATGATGTCGATGGCTTTATCAGGCAGGTAGCGGTCGGTAATATAGCGTTCCGCGAGTTCCGCCGCGGTCCGTAATGACTGGTTGGTGTAACGCACCTGGTGATGATCTTCAAAACGGGATTTCAATCCCTGTAATATTTTGACGGTTTCTTCGATGGAAGGCTCGGTCACGTCGATTTTCTGGAAGCGCCGCGCCAGGGCCCGGTCTTTCTCGAAAATACCGCGGAATTCCTGGTAGGTAGTGGAGCCGATACATTTGATCTCACCGGACGCCAGCACCGGTTTGATAATATTGGAGGCATCCATGACTCCGCCCGAGGCGGCGCCGGCGCCGATAATGGTATGTATCTCATCAATGAACAGAATCGCGCCTTTGTGACGCATAAGTTCGGCAATGACGCCCTTGAGCCGTTTTTCAAAATCGCCGCGATACTTGGTCCCGGCCAGCAGGGCGCCCATATCCAGGGAAAAAATTGTGCAGTCCAGCAACACTTCCGGCACTTGTTTATCGACAATCTGTTTGGCAATGCCTTCGGTGATGGCGGTTTTGCCGACGCCGGCTTCGCCGACGAAGAGCGGATTGTTCTTGCGGCGCCGACATAGGATCTGAATAGTCCTTTGCACCTCGTGTTCGCGACCGATAAGCGGATCAATCTTGCCGAGTTCCGCCTGTTGATTCAGGTTGGTCGTGTAATTTTCCAGCGGATTATTGCCGCCTTCATCCTGGCGTGATTCGTCGTAGTCGCCGGAAGTGGTTGAATCCCCGGTTTCGTCCTCCGGGTTTTTTGTGATGCCGTGAGCGATGTAATTCACCATATCAAGCCTGGCGATGTTTTGCTGGTGCAGGAAAAAAGCGGCATGGGATTCACGTTCGCCAAAAATGGCGACCAGAATATTGGCGCCGCTGACTTCTTTACTACCGGATGACTGTACATGCTGTACGGCCCGCTGGAACACCCGTTGAAAGCCCAGGGTAGGTTGAGTCTCACGCTCGTCATTGTCACTGAGACGTGGGGAATTATCCTCAATAAAGCGGGTAAGTTCGTTATGCAATTTCTCCATATCGGCGCCGCAGGCCCGCAACACCTTGAGCGCGGCCGGGTTGTCCAGCAATGCCAGTAATAAATGCTCAACCGTCACGAATTCGTAGCGTTTGTCGCGTGCATTGCGGAACGCGTCATTCAGTGTCTGTTCCAGGTCTTTATCGAGCATAACGGTGTCCTGATATCAGTGGGCTTGCTCCATTGTACATTTTAATGGATGTTCGTGTTCCTTTGAGTAATGATTCACCTGGACGACCTTGGTCTGGGCAATATCATGGGTGAAGATTCCGCACACTCCCATGCCGCGCGTATGTACTTCCAGCATGATCCGAGTCGCGGTTTCCCGGTCCAGGCAAAAAAATATTTCCAGGATGTGTACCACAAATTCCATGGGCGTGTAATCATCATTAACCAAAATGACCTTGTAGAGGGGCGGACGTTTTAACTTGGGCTTGGCCTCCAGTAACGCCAGGTCATCGTTATAACGTTCGTGAGATTTATCAGCCATTGCGCTCCTGTATCGTTTATTTTGCTAATAATAGCGTAACAGGAAATGACTGCCAATATCGTATGTTTTGCGCCAGGTGCTCCCGCTAACTCGATGTCAACAAGACACAGGGGACAGATTTAAATCTGTCCCCCAGGAGTCACGGGGCCTGTTTCCCTGGGAGGGAGGGCGTCTCGCCCTCCACGAGGGCAGGATGCCCTCGATCCCGGGCGTTAGCGGGAACTGCTGGTTTCGCAAGTACTCCGGGGTCATCTCTAGGCAAGAGCATACTTTTTTCATAAGAAATGGCGTTAATAGTCGAAAAAGATATAAGGAAACAGGGAACTCATGGATTTAGTGGGGACCACTGCATGAAAAAACCGAATGAGTCATCACAAATCCTGCTCAGGAAGAGATAATATTTTATGAGAATTTTAAAGTTCTAGTTTAAAATTCTCAAATGTTTTATATACCTCGAATATTAGCAACTCAGATCCGTAAAGCTGCACGTAGCTTTCCTTCTGTCTTACTGACAGGATCCCGAAATCAAGGATCTAAGCACATTACGCCGATTAGCCAAAATGATTACTACGTATCGCACCTGGTCTATGTTGGTACATAGCAGTTCCGAAACTGTTGTGGGGAGCGTGATAGCGCGTTGGGGCGGCGGCTGACGCGCCGGGACTACACGGCGGGTGGGGCGCTGACGGGGGCGGCGAGTTGGCGCTGTGACGGGGCGGCTAATGGGTTGGGGCAGTTACAGCGGGTAGGGGATACGGGAGAGCGGGTATGCTCAAGTGATGACCTACGACCGTCTGGGGCGCCCGGCGATGTACACCGACCTTACCGTTTCAGCTGGTGTAACCGTTGTCTGTGCGAGGTTTCCAGCTAACCCGGTTTGCGGTCTGCTCCTGGCTGGCACCGGCAGCAGCTGGCCGGGTCTGTATTGACCCTGGGCCAACCGGTTAGGAAAAAACATTCCTAACATTTCGCATTGACTGGAACCGGGGGGAAATCTATAATGCGACATTCCAAAACCGCAGGTTGAAAAGATGGACTTTGAAGAAGAGATGCTGGCCCGAGTAAAAGGGCTTGACCCGGCCGCAGACAGACTCAGGGTCGGATTACCCGCTGTTATCGGTCGCCCGGACGGCACGACGGTAAAGATTTTCCCGGATGGCTCTGAGGAAATCCTGTCAGAGTCGCAAGCCGGCCGGGAACCCGGGTCCTAAGCATTGATTGACAGCCGCGCTGAACGGGGTTAATTGAACCGCGTTGTTAATATCGTCACCGGCCCTTCCGGGTCGGGGAAATCCGCTTTTTGCAGGAGGCAGGAGGACTGGTCCCACGTCATTTATAACCTGGATGATTTGGCCCGGAGCGTCGGCGACCCGGATGACCCGTCGGTCCGGGCGAATGCCTGGCGTCGGTTATCCGGCAGATTCCTTGATAATCTGAATAAAGGCGCCTCTCCCCTTGTTTTGGACCACGTAGCAGATTCGACGATAGCAGATGAAATAGTAATACCGGCGAGAATGCTGGACTATCAAATCCGTTTGTGGGTAGTCTGCCCGGAAAACACTGCTATCTGTGTGACCCGGGTCAGTCTGAGAAAGTCGGAAGGAGGGCATGGCGCATCTGCTGATACAATCAGAACGTTATATCTGGATGCGCTTGAAGTTGCATCGGAACTAAGCATCATCGCTGACAGGACAACGTTTGTAGACAGCACCTCTGAATTCGTGGTTATCGGATGCATCAAAAATTTTGAATTCAGGCAGTTATCAGATCACATCCCGTTATGGGTCCAGGAGCACTTTCTGAAAAATTCGGTTTAACGAAAGTTTGGTACGGCTAACAGGATTTGAACTGCCGAGGCCGCGGCGATAGCGTCTGAAGCAGTTGGAGTTGTATTTCAACTCGAGCACGGATCATTTTAGTTTTGGTTTACTGACCCCAATGGAGCATTATCAACCACTCACACAGACCGCCTGATACTGGCCTGCGCCAGCACAGGCTTGTCTCATAGGTATTGAATTCGGACAGTCAGCAGGATCAACGACAAGAGATAAAAATATGAACCTGAAACAGATTAAAGATGAGGTTCTTCATTTATCAGAAGAAGAAAGAACAGAGCTGGCGCAACAGCCTCTGCTGAGTCTCGATGTCCCATCACAAAATGAAATTGAGGAAGATTGGTTAGTTGAAGCACACCGACGGGCCATGGAATTCAATGAAGGTATTGTTCAACCAATTCCGGTAGAAGAAGTCAGGAGAAAGGCACAAGCTTTGCTCAGATGAGCTATTTCTTCCATCCTGCCGCAGAAGCTGAGCACCTTGAATCCATTGCGTATTATGAGTCGAAAAGGCCAGGACTCGTAATTTCATTTCGATTGAAAAATGACCAGATACATGTCAAAATATACAATCATATGTTTAAATATATTACATATTTTGGTGTTTATCAACCATGAAAACTGGAGCAGAAACAATGTTCGGACAAAGGCTCAGATTGGCGCGAAAGAAGGTAGGACTGTCGATGCAGGCCCTTGCTGATCGCGTCATTCCTAAAGTCAGTGCACAAGCCATCAGCAAATACGAGGCAGACAAGATGATGCCCTCATCAAAGGTGTTGGTCGGGCTCGGCAAGGCACTTGGCGTGTCCTTGGATTTCCTCATGGGGGGCCAAGTCGAGACCCTGAGTGGGCTCGAATTCCGCAAGCATTCCGGCACCTCGGCGAAGGACCGCGCACAGGCCGAAGCGATCGTGATCGAAAAGCTCGAAGACTATCTGGCAATCGAGGACATTCTGGAACTGGTTCCGCCTGCTGATCCCTTTAGCGACCTCGTGACCGATCGGGTCGAGAATTTCGAGGCCGTGGAAGACATGGCTCAGGCCCTGCGCCAGAAATGGACGTTGGGGATTGATCCAATCCCCAGCATATCAGCCCTGCTCGAAGACAAGGGGATCAAGGTCATCGAAGCGGACCTACCGGAGCGCTTCGACGGGATGGCTTGTGATGTGAAGCGTAGTGACGGCAAGCCCGACGCCGCAGTCGTTGTTGTGTCCAACCGGACCAATATCGAGCGCAAACGTTTTACCCTCGCCCATGAACTCGCACACCGGGTCATTCGCGCGACTGGTAATCCGGCTGTCGGCCTTGAAAAGGCCATGAACCACTTCGCGGGGGCGTTTCTGGTACCGGGCGAGCGCCTGGTCGAAGAAGTCGGAGCGCAACGACACGGCATGACTTATCACGAACTCATACGGCTGAAGCGTCTCTATGGCGTGTCGGCGGCGGCGATGTTGATGCGGCTCGGACAGACTGGCATCCTGTCACCAGCGGTAATTGAGTATGCTTTCCGCAGCTATGCGCGTGCCTGGCGAACCGAGGAGCCGGAGCCGATCAGCGATGATAAAGGTTTTGGCGCCTTTGAACGGCCGCAACGTTTCGAGCGGCTGGTTTGGTGGGCATTAGGTGAACAACTGATCTCGCCTGTCCGCGCGGCACAGTTCTTGCGCTTGTCCCTTTTAACCATTGAACGGGAAATTCGGGGACCGCGTGACCGGTGACCTGTGTCGTCATTAACGATGCGTCTTGCCTGATCGACTTGCGCAAGGGGCAGCTGCTGCCTGCGTTGACGTACCTGCCTTAACGTTTCATCGTGCCTCTACCAATCCGCGAGTCCGAACTGCTTGATTTCACGTACCAGGAATGGGCAATCCTTGATGGCAGCGGCATGGAAACCTATGACCTCCCCCCACAACGGATGGGAGATGTCTTCGCACTGAAGCAGCAGCATGGCAGTCTCTCGGCCAATGACTGCATCTGCCTCGTAACGGCACAGTGCTACGAAGAGGGCATTCTCCTGACCGGCGATGCTCTTCTGCGCAATGTCGCGACGGAGGCCGGTGTACGAGTCCGTGGCGTGTTGTGGGTCATCGACGAATTGAAGACTGCCATTTGCTTTGCGGTGAGCAACTTCTCAAGTTTTTCTTTTGCGAGTAATTCAACTGCCATCTGTGCCTGCTTGAGGAGCAGGGTGAGGAACAAATCAAGCCACGCTACGATATTATCTTTTTTCGCATCAAGCATTTTCTGAGTTCGACGAAGACTGGATCAGAGTTGACCTGGTTACGGGAGATCGGTATGCAATCAGCCTGACTGGAGTCGGGGCCAGCGGCGCGGTGGACACTATTCTGAAGATTTTCAATTCAGTGGGGGAGCAGGTTGCCGTTAACGACGACGTCGACTTCGCCGCGGGAGAACTCAACTCGATGGTGAGGTTTTCCCCGGATGTCACTGGCGTTTACTACATCAGCGCCGACAGTTATGGGAGTAACCCGAACCAGGAGAATTGGGGTGACTACAGGGTGACCATATATAGAATGGGGAGTAGTGACCTGATTGTAGGTAGCAGCGGTGACGACACGCTGGAAGGTGGTGCGGGGAATGACGTGTTTGAAGGCAGTCGGGGTGCGGATACGTTCAGGGGCGGCGCCGGCAACGATTTAATATTGTATCTGTATTCGCATGCCGGGGTGGAAGTGCGTCTGTATGACGGCGCGGCCCGGGGCGGCGAGGCCGAAGGGGATACGTTTGTTGGCATGAAGACCATCGAGTACGAGGATGCCAAGGGTAACACGCAACAGGTGGACGTCCCTGATATTGAAGGTCTCGTGGGTTCTGCTCATGATGATCTCCTGGTAGGTGCTCACGACGCCAACTTCCTTCATGGCGCTTTCGGCAACGATGAGTTGGACGGCAGGGAGGGTGATGACGTGCTTATAGGCGGTGAGGGCGCGGACGCGCTCAGGGGTGGTCCTGGTAACGATACTGCCTCGTATGGGTTTTATTACCCTGGAGTGGTTGGCGTGGAAGTGCGTCTGTATGACGGCACGGCCTGGGGGGGCGATGCCGAAGGCGATACGTTTGGAACGGATGTGATCGAGTATACGGACGCTGGGGGTAACACACGGACAATGGAAGTGCCTGATATTGAGCACTTGGCAGGCTCTGATCACAACGACGTAGTGGCCGGCGACCTCAGGAATAACACGCTTTTGGGTCTTGCCGGGGACGACCTGCTGTACGGTGGCCCTGACGGCGGCCACGACCTGCTGCTAGGCGGCTATGGGGACGACAGGCTGTACGGCGGCAAGGGCGATGATATGCTTCTGGGCGGCTTCGGCGACGACCTGCTGCGGGGCGGCCCCGGCAATGACTGGTTTGAATTCAACTCCGATTTCGATGAGGACTGGTCGAAAAGCGGCTTGGGTAATGACTGGCTAGAGGGGGGAGAGGGTAATGACACCTTCTGCTTTGCCACTGAAGGCGGGGATGACACCATCGCGGATTTCCGCAACGGTGATGATAAAATTGTTCTCACGGCTTTCCAGGACATTCAGTCAGTAGAGGACCTGGTCATGCAGCAGCAAGCGAGTAATCTGGTCATTGACTTGTCCGGGCAGGGTGGCGGAACGATCACGCTGCAAGACTTCAACGAAGCAGACCTCATGGACACGTACTTCGTCTTCTTCACGGACGACTCTATGGTTTAACCGTAGCGGGTGGCTGCTGACCTTGGGAACAGATCATGTGCTCCCGCTAACTCGAGGTTAATACAGTTTAAGACAACGTGGGGGACAGATTTAAATCTGTCCCCTGGGAGTTGGGCATACTCTGACCATAAGGGGGCCTGTTTCCCTGGGAGGGAGGGCGTCTCGCCCTCCACGAGGGCAGGATGCCCTAGCTCCCAGGAGTTAGCGGGAACTGCTGGGAGCAGATTTGCAGGTGACGCATTGGCAGTGTATATTGGCCGTTTTCGTTTCGTTAAGGAGAATTAGATGAATAATCAAATAAGGCAGATTGAGCGGGATTGGGTAGAGAATCCTCGTTGGAAAAATATCAGGCGGGACTATAACGCGGCTGACGTAGTGAAATTGAGAGGTTCTGTGCAGATCGAGCATACACTGGCAAAGCGCGGCGCCGAGAAGTTGTGGGACCTGGTGAACAACGAGGATTATATAAACAGCCTGGGCGCGGTAACCGGCGGTCAGGCCGTACAACAGGTCAAAGCCGGTGTAAAGGCTATCTACCTGTCGGGTTGGCAAGTAGCGGCCGACGGCAATACTTCAGAGACCATGTATCCTGATCAATCACTTTATGCAGTCGATTCAGTTCCCACCGTGGTTCGACGTATTAACAATGCCTTTAAGCGGGCCGATGAAATCCAGTGCGCCAGGGGGGGAGGGGACCTGGATTACTTTGCGCCGATAGTTGCCGACGCTGAAGCCGGGTTCGGCGGTGTCCTGAATGCGTTTGAATTGATGAAGGGTATGATTGAAGCAGGCGCTGCCGGCGTGCATTTTGAGGACCAGCTTGCCTCCGTCAAGAAATGCGGGCACATGGGAGGAAAGGTGTTGGTGCCCACCCAGGAAGCTATCCAGAAGCTGGCAGCGGCAAGATTGGCGGCGGACATAATGGGCGTGCCGACCATTGTCCTGGCCAGGACAGACGCCAATGCCGCGGCGCTGCTCACCTCCGATGTGGATGAAAGAGATCATCCGTTCATCACCGGTAAACGGACCACGGAAGGATTTTACGTTACCCACGCCGGGCTGGACCAGGCGATTGCCCGGGGCCTGGCCTACGCACCGTACGCGGATTTACTCTGGTGCGAGACGGCTGTGCCGGACCTGGACGAGGCCAGACGTTTTGCCGAGGCAATCCGCGGGGAATACCCGGAGCAACTGCTGGCCTATAACTGCTCGCCGTCTTTCAACTGGAAAAAGAACCTGGATGATATCACCATAGCCAAATTTCAACGTGAGTTGGGAGCCATGGGTTATAAGTACCAGTTCATTACCCTGGCGGGTATCCATAACATGTGGTACCACATGTTTGATCTTGCCCACAATTATGTAAACAGGGGCATGACTGCCTATGTCGAGATGATACAGGAACCGGAATTTGCTGCGGCGAAAAAGGGCTATACGTTCGCCTCGCACCAGCAGGAAGTGGGCGCCGGCTATTTCGATGAAGTGACTAACGTTATACAGGGTGGCCGCTCATCGGTAACGGCGTTGACGGGTTCCACAGAAGAGGAACAGTTTGACAAGGCGGCCAGTAACTGAGGAGAGAACAAAGAGAACCGGGAAGGCGGGGGGCGCCGAAACTCGCCCCTGCACATCCCCGGACAGTCTGATGAGTTTCAGAACATGGTTCCAGGAGCGCTTGGCAGAGCTTAAGGAACGGAAGCCGCAAACTTTCCCTGAACACCTGCTTCCCGACACATTCTCCAGTGCCGCCGTTTTATTGTTGTTCTGGCCAGGTCCGGAAGATGCCATTGAAGTCGTTTTCACCAAACGTACTGAGACTGTTTCCAGTCATCGCGGGCAGGTGTCCTTCCCCGGTGGCGTGTTTCATGCCGGTGATGAGGACATGGCCGCTACTGCTTTACGGGAAACTCAGGAGGAACTTGGTATTGACCCTGGCGCCGTCACCATAATGGGTCGCCTGGATGATGCCTACAGTATCGCCGGCCATCACGTAATCCCTTACGTGGGCTGGGCCGACAAGGCGCCTGAGATTACGGCAAATGCCGGTGAAGTGGCAGAGGTGATCATTGCCGATATCCGGGTGTTGTTACTCCCTGAAGTGAATACCTCACATACCGTTGACTTTCTCGGCAAACCACGGACAACCCATGCATTTGACTGGGACGGCGGTTACGTCTGGGGGCTTACCGCGGATTTGTTGCTGGAATTTCTCACCTGGCTCAAACAGGAACCCTCCGATCGCTTTCAGTTGCGCCTGCAAAAAATGGGTGAGGTGATCAGGTATAAAGCGGGACAGTCTTAGTCCGTGCGTAACATCTCATGAACTTCTGACAGGACCAGGATGGACTTGTTCAGAGTTTCCCTTATATTATCAACCGCGTCAGGATGTCTTCGTACAGGTCCGACAGCGTTTCCAGGTCGGCGCTACGGACACACTCGTTGACCTTGTGGATGGTGGCGTTTACCGGTCCCAGTTCCACCACCTCGGCGCCCGTGGGCGCGATGAAGCGGCCATCGGAAGTGCCGCCGGCCGTGGAGGTTTCCGGCGTGACCCCGCAGGCGTCCGCAACCGCAGACTGAACTGCATCAAGTAATTTCCCGGCTTGGGTCAGGAAGGGTTGGCTGCAGGGACGCCAGAGGATGTTGTAGTCCAGATCATGCTTTTGCAGCAGGTTCTCTATAGCGTCTTTGAGTCGCTGTTCGGTCCATTCAGTGGAAAAACGCAGGTTGAAACTGACCTCTACGGCGGCCGGTATAACGTTCTCGGCGCCGGTCCCCCCATGAATATTGGAGATCTGGAAGCTGCTGGGCGGATAATGGGCGTTGCCGTCATCCCAGACCCGCTGACTCAACTCCACCAGTGCCGGGCCGACCAGGTGAACGGGGTTTTTTGCCAACGCCGGGTAGGCTGTATGGCCCTGTATGCCGGAGACGGTGAGCACGCCTGATAAGGATCCGCGCCGGCCATTCTTGATGGTATCACCGACCTGTTCACGGCTGCAGGGTTCGCCTACCAGGCACCAGTCAATCCTGACCTTGTTCTGCTCCAGGTATGCCACTACTTTTTTTGTGCCGTTGACTGCAATACCCTCTTCATCACTGGTCAATAACAGGCTGATGGTTCCCTTGTGTGCGCCATTGGCTGCAACGAAACGCTCCAGTGCGGTAACCATGGCGGCGATACTGCCTTTCATGTCGGCGGCGCCGCGACCGTACAGGTAGCCGTTTCGTTCGCGTGGCTGGAACGAGGGCGATTCCCAGTCTTTTTCCGGCCCTGCCGGCACCACGTCGGTGTGTCCCAGAAAAGTAAAGACGGGGGCGCCCCGGCCATGAGTGGCCCAGAGATTGGCCACATCCGCACAGGGCAGGTGGGTAATATTGAAACCGCACGTTTTCAGGCGTTCGCCTATTAACTGCTGGCAACCGGCATCATCAGGAGTTACTGACGGCCTGGCTATGAGTTCCCTGGTTAATGCAAGAGTCATGGGTGATTATTGAACAACAATTCAGGAAAGGGGTCAAAGTCTCGTTCGTTGTATATTTGGGGTCGGTGTAAAAACCCTGTGGGTTATGATACCGGCCCTGATATCAGAAAGGGTTTTTACACTGACCCCAAAATACAGTGACCAGACTGCAATTTCTCATAGATTCATCCTTGTGAGGAAGATATGTCGGTATTCTGTATGATGCTTTCGTACAGTTTTGTGAACTGGGTTTGGACAACGTCACCGAATAACGGATCCTCGACCTGGGAAATCTTGTCATTTATCAACTGCCATTCCGTGTCTTCCAGAACGGATTGTGCTTTTGGGAAAATGCTCCCTTCCTCCATATTCATGTGTTTCCATAGCAAATTTATATAACTTTTGGCATTGTCTAGAATCTTGTCCATAGGGACTATCGCACCGTTGATCGCGCCGTTCAGTGCGTCTTTCAAAGTCAGTCCGGTGACAGCCAACTGCTTGTGTTCGTTATTCAGTATACTGAGCTCCGCCGAGCAGTCCGGTTCGAGCGCTCCCAGGATATCAAAGATTAACTCCTCATGTGGATGATGGAAAGTATCAGGATAGCTGACCATATAGTTCGCTATGTCATACATGCGCACCAGGTCAGGCTCATGTCCCTGCTCAAGCTTGTCTGCTTCCACACCCAGCAGATCCAGTAGAACTGAGTAATTCTTGTGATCCTTATGGAGGGTTTCAATTAAGGCAGCCATGGCATACATTATCATGGATCAGTTAATATAATAATAGCAGTTCAGCGGACGAGCGCACAATGGAATCTCGGACAGTACTTGAGAAGGATCAGGAATACCCGGCCGGCGAGATTTTGTGCCGGATTGGCGCAAGCTGCGCTTTCGAAAGCAATAATAACTGGATGAAAACCTGACTATGCATGACTTACAACAACTGGCTTTGATCTGGGCCTGTGTTTTTATCGCTTCCTGGCTGGCGTTCAGGACCAAGCTTACGCCGGTGCTGTATTTCCTTGCCGCGGGTTGCCTCATGGTCAACCTGGGTTGGCTGCCCAGCCACAGCACACCTTTCATAACAGGGATTTCCGAGGTGGGCATTATCCTGATCATGTTCGCACTGGGGTTTGAAGCAAATCCGGGTCATTTCATCCGGACTATCAAACGCAGCTGGGGGATTGCCCTGTTCGGCGCGATTGCCCCGTTCATTGCTGCCTATAGCTGTGCGCAATATTTCTGGGGAGATGACCACGTCGCCATGTTGTGCGGTTTGACCATGACCGCGACGGCTGTTTCGTTGACCATGGTTTCACTGAGAAGTGAAGGACTGCATTTATCCGGCGCGGCCAGCGGTATCATGACTTCGGCAGTAATAGATGATATTGCTTCCCTGGCTTTGGTTGCTGTCCTGATACCAGTAGCCACGGGATCAGGTGATTTATCCATAATCGGGATAGCAATGATTCTGTTCAAAGCGCTGTTTTTCTTTATTCTCATAGTCATTATTGCGGTCTGGATCATGCCGCACAGTGCCGACAGAGGATTGCTGGCACGCTACCCCGTCCTGCGCCGTTTCGGGATGATTAACCTGCTTGCCATAGATGATGGCAGCAAGGCCACCCTGGGTATTTTACTGGTCGCCATTTCGATCAGCCTGCTGGCCCATCAGCTGGGATTGCACCCGGCTATCGGCGCCTACATGGCGGGTCTGATCATCAAGGAGGAATACTTTCATTTCGGCAAACGGGAAAACATGCGCACCCTGTATCAAGACACCCGTAAGATCATCGATGATGTTGCCTTCTCGTGGATTGGCCCGATCTTTTTCGTAAACCTGGGTACTGAAATCGTCTTTGACGCGGATATTATCGCTTCCGTCCTTGATGAAACCCTGATCCTGCTTGGCTGCGTGTTTTTTGCCCAGGTGATATCAGCCGCTGCCGCGGCGCGTTATACCGGCAGTTTTAACTGGCAGGATTCGATAATGATCGGATTTGGCATGCTGGGACGGGCGGAACTGGCGTTTGTTGTGATGAATATCGCATACATACAACACGGCATCTTTACCGAGGAAGTATTTTATACTCTCATGATTACAATTTTCTGGCTTAACGTCTCCGTCCCCATCACTATCAGGTTCTGGCATCCCTACTTTTCGGGGGAAAAGCCTTTACCCGCGCTTTTCCGCTAAAGCAGGCATACCGGGTAATACAATTGTCCGGGAAAATAACGTCCTGTCAGATTCCCGAACAGAGCAACCAAGTGGCGGCTTCGGTTATGGTAGATCCCTCCACCACCACCATCAGTACCTCCTGTACTGATTTGGTCCACCAAATGAAATGTTCACGTAACAAACTTCATCTTGTGGACAGGCCTGGAAAGTCTAGCGGATTCGGTAGATGATGAATGTGGGAAAAGTCACATTTTGTTGAAAATAATAATAAAATTTTACAGACAGGCCGCAGCATGACTATGTTTTATAGATTCCAATCGTGTCCTGGACCATGTTTTCAAGTTTTACCACATCGTTTATTCGCAACCAATTTTTTCCTTTATGGATCATGCCGGATAATGCAAGTTGCGTCAGCTCCCGCGTTATGGCTTCCCGGTGGGTACTGATCCGGCTGGCAAGTTCGACATGCTTAGGCGCTGGTGATATTGTCGCAGTATTGGAATTGTCCATATTTTTCCAGGCTAATCGAAGCAGTTCCGCGTGGAGTCTGTTTCTGACGTCCAGACAACTGAATTCAACCACACGCTCTGATAATAATCTGATCAATTGTGCAAAGTGCTCCAGTGTTCTGTTCATGACCGAAGGATAAAGCTGCATAAGCCATAGAAAATTCTCCGCAGTCATGGCAGCGAGGGTGGTCTCATACAGGGTTACGACGTAGGCAGACCGGGATTTGTTGTCTACGGCTGCAATTTCACCAAACATTTCCCCCGCCAGCAGGTCACGGAAAGAGACTTCCTTTCCTGAAGAAGAATAGATGGCGATCCGCACTTTACCGCTGATGATAAAATATACGTCGTTGTCCATATCATTATGGGACGTGATCACATCTCCCGTAGCGAATTTCATTCCCCGGGATTTATCGGCAACCACCTTACGGTCGTTAAAGGACAGGTCATAAAATAATTTAACCGCGGCTAGTGAGCCCGCAGTGATCTCAATGGTTGTTTTTGTCATTTTTTTCACGATTATCATAAATATTCCGTTAATCGTATTTTGTATGGGGATGATTTTTTTTAGTTCATCTATTGTGCTCGTTGTGGTTCAATGATTTTTCGGGGTTCCGGCAAGGGTGTAATGACGCTCCAGTAAATGCGGATGAAGTCTGACATGTTCAGCAAAGTGTTCTTTCAGCACCCTTATGATCCGCCTGTGCAGATGCTGTCGTACCCGTTTTAATATGCTTTGGTACGCCACCTCGCGCATCAATACCCACTTGAACGTGTAACGGGTATTATCAGCATCTCCTGATTTCACCAGTAACTCGGACCTGCACAGGGAATTCAATGCATGATCGAGCGTATTCCGATTATGATCCCAAATCTTTATCAGCAGGCTATAACTGAATTCATGGCCTATAGCGGAGCCAATCTGGGCCACTTCACGGGAGGAAGTATCCTGGTCCAGTCTTGCCATCAAAACAGTACGCACTTTTTTCGGTATTTCAAAGTCACTCGAGGTTGACTGCAGGTCGCCGTATCCGGCGAGCCGCGCTTTTAATGTTGTCCTGGTTAATTCTTCCAGGAAGAAAGGGATTCCGTCAGCTCCGGCAACGATTCGAGACATAAGGCGGGCTGGAATTTGTCTATTTCCGATAAGCTGGCGAATGAATAACTCTGCGGCAGGTCGGTTAAGCGGCGCCAGAGAGATTTTTTTCACGTGATCCTGTTCAAACCACAACGCGGGTGGTTTGAAATGAATCCGATATGATATTGCCAGGAGTATCGGCTTACCCCGTACCTGCGGTATCAGTTCATTGAGCCGTTCCAGTGACATGGGATCTATCCAGTGCGCGTCTTCGAGGATGATCAGACACGGTTCTGTTTCAACCTGGTTGCCGGTAATTTTTTTCTCTGCAGCAGCATCCCAGGGGGTCAATCCGGCTGAAGCCTGTATTTGTGCATGACCAGGGTACGAGTTGCCGTTTGTGTGTATGGGTGAGCAGCGGAAAATGAACTGGTTGCGTCTTTCCCTGGAGACATACATGCGCAATGTCTCCAGCAGTGTTGATTTTCCTATACCTGTCTCACCGCAAACCAGCACTACCCGGCCATCCCTGCGCCGGGCCAGTTTCCATTGTCGGATGATGCGTTTAAATTCTCTGCTTCTGACTGGCAGTCCTGTCCGGTTGATATGCCGGGTGGCGTGCAGGCGCTTCTCCATATCGGTTGCATTAACTACCTGCCATAGCATTTGTGTTTTTTTGAATCCCGCTAATGGATGCATACCGATATTTTTCACTCTGAACCGATTTTGTATGAGATTGCGGGTTTCGCTACTCACGATTACCGAATCGGGTTGCGCCAGTGTTTGTAATCTTGCGGCCAGGTTGGGTGCTTCTCCGATTACGGTTTCCTGCGCTACAGCACCGGTCCCGATTGGGTTTCCCACCACGACTAATCCTGATGCAATCCCTATCCTGATGGAATTCCTGTTCCCGTTCCCATCCCCCAGTCGGGTTTCCCCGGTTTTAATCGAAGCAAGCAAATCCAGAGCCGCGTATACTGCACGCTCTGCATCATCTTCATGGGCCTGGGGGTAACCGAAATAACTCATGACACCGTCACCCATGTGGCCTGCTGCGAATCCGTCGTATTTTTCAATTATTGCAACGCAGAGGTTCCTGTAGGCCTGGATAATTTGCAGCATCTCTTCCGGATCCAGTCTTGTGGACAGGCGTGTTGAATTAACCAGGTCACAGAACATGATGGTGAGATAACGGCGTTCAACCCGGTTGATGGGATCAATATCCTGGTCCGGTCCGGAATTGGTAATCTGGCTGTAACGAGTGTTTTCATCCCGCACCATTCCGGGTAACGGGCAATGACAGTTATCGCAAAGTCGGGATTTCGATTCCCTGTCTGAAGCACGGCAGCCACATTGTGATTCCAGCGACGCCCCACACCAGGAGCAAAGATAACGCTGTTTATGATTGGCCGGATGGCGCAGGATGTATTCCATTACAGCCGAAATGGGGAATGGGTTGTTGACAGATATAACAGGGCCGCGGTCAAAAATGATGCAAGACGTTCCATCGCAGTTCTAATTCCATAAAGTCTAATTCAGACGTTTCCGTTTGCAGGTTTACTTCCAAAATCATCCATTAAGATTCCGGTTACGGTATTCAACCTTAATCAGGTTAAACCAGATAACTACGGCTGTCAATTCTCATGTCCAACTTCAGGTGCTGTATAGCGCAGGAGATTTTGCCCGGCGCACACGCGTAAACCTGCTGAAATTCCCGAAATGTGGTCAGGGACAGAATGCCATATTAACCGCATCAGTTAGTTCGGCGAATTGTTCCAGGACAGAGTTTGCTGCGTTCAGTTGACCTCTGGCCCTGATTTCACTGTGTTCACTGTGATTCCTGAACCTCCCGGCATCCCACGAAAAATAATCTTCATTCAAGGAGTCAGCACAGAAACGGGCGGCTAACTCAAGGTATATTGTCAGTGTCGCCGGCGGGATGGCGAGCCACTCCTGCCGGGTGAGCAGCTCCCGGGCATGGCGGGCGTAGCCGTTAAGCGCGGCGCGGCAATGTGCCATTGAGAAGTACCCGTCAGTTGTATCTTCCCCTGACGGGTTACACCAGGAACGCAGGGCATCACCCAATTCCAGGTAAACCGGCATCTTGTCAAAGGTATCGAAATCCACCATGCATTTCACTTCCCGATCGTTCCTTGTGAAGATAAAATTGGATATTTTCGGGTCACCGTGTACTATCTGTCCGACAACTGCGGGTAATACCGGCAGTTGTTCCAAACGCATCAGAATGGTCTCCCCCAGGGGTTTGATCGCCGGATATCTTGTATGACTCCTGTTATTCTCCAGGGTGTTCTTCAGGTGTTGCGTATGACGGGGCGTATCATGAGTGCCCGGCCGTAAAGTCTGTAACTCATAATCGAGTAGCGCCAGTGCAGCATGCAGGCGCCCGAGCATGGTGCCCGTCGCCTCTGCCGCTTCCGGCTGTTCCAGGCGCAGATGAGTATTACCGCTGATATAATTGAACAGCCGCCAGATTTGGCTGTTTTCCCGGTAAAATACCATACCGTTCCGGTCAGGCAGCAGTCTGGGAGTCAACAGGCCTGATTTCTCCAGGTGGCGGGTTACCACATCGATATCCAGGTTCACTTCAGGAGGAAACATCCTGTTTACGGCCTGCAATATATATTCCCGACCATCAACGTCTGAGACCCGATAAGTCTTGTTGATCAGACCGGCATCAACCGGTTGAACTTGAACGGGGCTGATGGCATAAGCCGCGAGTACGTTACGGATCTGTTCAGGTATCGGCGTTGTCATAGCATGAAAGAATCTCATACCGGTTGATTTCATGCAATTTCAACTTCATAGCCGGATATCAGGGAGCAGAAGTCATGGACCAGGTGGAGGATAGACGATTTCGGTTGACGGGGAACGCCGTGGAATAATTTATGAAGGGACAACACTGCTGACACAACACTGCTGACAATTGCGCATGTCCGGTTGTTGTTATAGAATGATGTTTGTTCAGTTTTCGATCCGTAATTTCATAATTTCATATTTATTTAATAAATTCCTGTTGTATAATCGCCGTTTGTCTGGTTGACTCTCGTCAAATCGGACAGAATAATAAAAAACAACGTGTGGATATCGAAAAGCCGATCATTCGGAAGTGGATTATGCAGTTCAAATGCAGGGATTTTTGAGATTTGCCTAATATAATCAGCGCGGGGAGGTTATTTCCTTATGGGTACTATGAAAATATTAGTAACTTTCAGGAAGTTATTAATGTTGGGTCTTATATTCGGATTCAATTCGATCAGTTATAGCCAGGACAAGATTGACAAGGTAGTGGATGAGGGCCTTGCCCGTAACCAGGATGCTGTAGAGTCACAGAAACGTATCGACACAACGGCGAGTGATACGGAGAAACTGGTCTCAAAGCATCGGCGTGAACTGAAAGTCATTGACGGACTCAAGGTTTATAACGCGCTATTGCAGAAACAGGTTGATGATCAGAACCGGGAAAAAAATACGATTGCTGAATCCATTGACGAAATAGCGATAGTTGAACGCCAGATTTTTCCTCTTATGCTCAGAATGGCAAACGCCCTGGAGCAGTTTGTCGAACTTGACCGCCCCTTTCACATGGAAGAACGCCGCAAAAGGGTAGAGGACGTGAAAAAATATATCGGCGATGCCGGAATCAGCGCAGCTGAAAAGCTACGCCTGGTGCTTGAAGCCTACCGTATCGAGACGAGTTACGGCGGTGACCTGGATGAATACAGCGAAGTAATCGAAGTCAATGGCCAGGAACGACCGGTGAACGTTTTGCGTTTCGGTCGTCTTGTGCTGGTATATCAGACCGACGACGGCAAAGAGAACGGTGTATGGGATCAGGAAAACAGGGAATGGGTACCGCTGGATTCTGCTGAGTATCGCAACTATATCCGCCAGGGATTGAAAATTGCCAGGAAGCAGCTTCCACCCGACATATTCATCCTGCCGGTGAGTGCGGCGCAGTAACAGAGGAGACCCAGACGTGAAACTTTACCAATACCTAATCGTTATTTTATTGCTTTCAGGTTACCTGTCTCCCGCCATTGCCGCCGATGAAGCGATGTCACTTGATACGTTACTGAAACAGGTGCAGCAGGGCAGGATTGATGAATCCAAAGAAAACAAGGCCAGAGAAGACGAATTTAAACGTAACAAGGCGAGCCAGGCCGGGTTATTGAAGAAAGCCAACCAGGAAAGGGCGGTACTTGAAGCGGTCAGTGAGCGTTTGGAAAAGGAATTTGAGGCCAACCAGGACGACATTGATATACTGAAGCAGGACCTGCAACAGGCGCTGGGATCATTAAAGGAATTATTTGGCGTACTACAGACCGCAGCAGGCGATTCCCGTGCTACTTTTGATGCATCATTGACCAACATTGAATATCCCGGACGCGGTGATTTCCTCACCTCGCTGGCGGAGAAAATGGGTTCCGGGAGTGAATTGGCGTCTTTGGAAGAGATTGAAGAACTCTGGTTCGAGATCCAGCGGGAAATGACCGAGACCGGCAAGGTGAAGCGCTTCAAGTCGGACGTTGTTCTTCCTGACGGCCAGGAAGTGGAAAAAGACGTCATCAGGGTAGGCGTATTCAACCTGGTCGCCGCCGGCAAATACCTTAAATATGATCCGGAAACACAGAAGATTTCCGAACTGCTGCGCCAGCCGGAAGATCGCTTTGTCAACGGCGCCGAAGAGTTGGCTGAGGCTGAAGGCGGTTTTATTCCATTAGGCCTGGACCCGACCAAAGGCCAGTTGCTGGGTCAGTTGGTTAATGTGCCCAGTTGGTATGAACGGGCTACGACCCAGGGTGGGACGGTAGGCTGGATCATCATCGGCCTGGGTATTTTCGGCATCAGCATAGCCCTGCTCAGGATTCTTTACATGATGGGCGTCGGTATGTCGGTAGCCAAACAGGTACGCAATGTGGATAATCCATCCAGGAGTAATCCCCTTGGGCGGGTATTGCTCGCTTATCATGAGAACAAGAACATCGATGTGGAATCCCTGGAATTGAAGATGGGTGAGGCGGTATTACGCGAGGTGCCGAAACTGAGCCGGTTAAACACACTGATCAAGGTCATTTCCGTGGTTGCGCCGTTGCTCGGATTATTGGGTACGGTTATCGGCATGATCGTGACGTTCCAGTCAATTACCATGTTCGGTACCGGCGACCCGAAACTCATGGCCGGCGGTATTTCACAGGCCTTGATCACCACGATGCTGGGTTTGTGTGTCGCCATCCCTACGGTATTTCTGCACAGTATCATGGCCGGCCAGAGCAGAAGGATTGTCGAGACTCTGGAAGGGCAGGCAACCGGTTTTGTCGCAGAAGCATCGGAGCAACAGCACCAGGCAGCATGATTCGACTATTGATAATGACAAATGGCTGATCTTATCTATTCAATCCTGCGCGGCATCACATCCCTCGTAGGGATCGAACAGGGCTTCATCGATATGTGGGAAGCCATCCGGGACTTCCTGGAACTGGGTGGACCGGTGTTGTACCTGGTAGCTGTAGTGCTTGCCATCATGTGGCTGTGTATTGTGGAACGGTTTATTTATTTTTCGATCCAACAACCACGCTTGTCCGAGGGGGCCGTTAAGCGCTGGGATACGCGTCCGGAAAGGAAATCCTGGAATGCCCGCCGGGTGCGTGAAGCCCTGATCTCTGATGCCAAGGTCCGGGCGAATCAATACCTGGGAACCATCAAGGCCTGCGTCGCCTTGTGCCCGCTGGTAGGTTTGCTGGGAACGGTGACGGGGATGATCACAGTGTTTGAGGTAATGGCGTTTCTGGGCACCGGTAACGCCAGGGCCATGGCGGCCGGGGTCTCACAGGCGACGGTGCCGACCATGTCCGGTATGGTCGCGGCATTATCCGGCTATTTTATCAGTGTCTGGTTACAGAGCAAGGCTGACTCAGAAGTTGAGAAATTGAGCGAGCACTTGACGATGGACCATTAATTTATATGCTGTGAGGAAGCTTAACTATGCGTAGAATCACCAGTGGATCTGCCGATGATGAGTCACAGGTTGATATAACACCTTTGATTGACATAGTATTCATCATGCTGATTTTCTTCATTGTGACGGCGACCTTTGTCAAGGAATCCGGTATCGATGTAAATAAACCCGATGCGCCGACCGCGGAAGTAAAGAAAAAAGCAAATATACTCATCGCGATTGATGCCAACAATAATATCTGGCTGGACCGCAGGAAGATAGACATCCGTTCCGTTATTCCGAATATCAAACGCCTGCGCTCCGAAAACCCACAGGGTTCGGTTGTTATTCAGGCGGATGAGGAATCCAAGAATAAAATGCTGGTTGAGGTTATGGACGCCGCACGCCAGGCAGGTGTGACCAACATCGCACTTGCGGCCGAAAAATAACGACGGGTTTTGTTCGAATGCTTGTTCGTAGCCTCATCGTCGGTCGTTACTTAATCGCCGGTGGTTCTGCCTTGATAGTGGTATTTGGCCTGTTCTGGCTGATGCAGTACCTGATTAACATAGCGGATCGGGACCTGGACAAGGATGAAGCCGGCAGGATGCTGGAGTTTGTACGGGTAAACCCTGATGAGGTGGTCAATCGCCGTAAACCGCCGCCGAAGAAGCCCCCGCCCCCGGACCAGCCGCCACCGGAACCGCCCCCGCCGGCAATGGATAACATAACGCCGGAGGCGCAGTCAGTGCATGTGTCGGCAGCCCCGGTGAATACGAATATCAACCTGGATGCGAGCGGTTTCGGCCTGGCGCCCAGCGACGGCGAATATCTGCCCATCGTCAAGGTCCAGCCCATCTATCCCCGGCGGGCACAGTCACGGGGCATCGAGGGTTACGTGATCGTTGAATTCACCGTAACCAAAACAGGCACAACAAAGGATATCCGGATTGTCGAGGCTGTCCCTCCGGGCATTTTCGACAAAGCCTCGCTGCAGGCAGCCGCCAAGTTCAAGTATAAGCCCCGCGTCGTTGACGGCCAGCCTATCGAGGTGCCCGGCGTACAAAACAAGATCACTTTTGAACTTGAGGATTAACGTAGGAGATTGATGCCTATGAGTACTCGTTACACAACGGTTAAGTCCCTTCTTCTTCATACAGTGTTGCTGGCGCTGGTGCTCGCTATAGTCCCCGCTCTCATTGTGTCAACTTCTCCTGAGGTCTTCGCGCAGGGATCATCGGAGAAGGGAGAGAAACGTAAGACCAGGAAAACGCCGTCGATGAGTGAAAAGGTCTACAACAAATTGACCGAGGCACAGGAACTGATTGAAGTGAATAATTACGACCAGGGATTGGCGGCATTAACTGAACTGGCAAATGAGCCGAAGCTTTCAAACTATGAAAAGGCACAGTTGTACAATTACTTTGCCTATACCTATTTCACCCTGGAAAGATACAAGGACGCCATATCCTCTTATGAAAAAGTGCTGGCGCAACCGGACTTGCCCGAGGCGCTGGAGACCAATTCCCTGTATACCCTCGCCCAGCTTTATTTCATTATCGAAGATTATAAAAAGGCGGTAGACATTATCAACAGGTGGTTTGCCCTGACGGAGAATCCTACTGAAAATGCCTACATGCTGCTGGGTCAGGGCTATTATCAATTGGAGCAGTACAAGGAATCACTTGTTCCACTGAAAAAGGCTTATGCCATGGTCAAGGGTCGCGGCGATGTCCCGAAAGAAAACCTGATGCTGTTGCTGCGGGTGGACTATTACAATCTCGGCGATTACGAGAATATGCTCAAGGTGCTGAAGGAGTTGGTTGTTTATTATCCCAAAACGGAATACTGGCTGACCATGGCCGGCACTTATTCGGAATTGAAACGACTGGATAAGCAGATGTCCATCCTGGAAATGCTGTATGAGGCAGATATGTTGCAGAGAGGTAACCAGCAACTGAACCTGGCCAACCTGTACATGCTGCATGAGGCTCCTCACCAGGCTGCGGTAGTGCTGGATAAGGGAATGAAAGAAGGTAAAATCGAGGACAGTATCAGGAACCTGAGGCTGTTGTCACAGGCCTGGTTGCAGGCCCAGGAGAATGAAAAATCGCTTCCGCCCTTACAACATGCTGCCCGGTTATCCAAAGATGGCGACCTGGATATGCGCATCGCCCAGGCTTATATCAATCTTTACCGGTATGATGAAGCCGTTAAATCTCTGCGCACTGCGTTCAAGAAAGGCGGCCTGAAGCGTCCTGACCAGGCTAATATCATGCTGGGGCTGGCGCTGTTTGAGACGCAGAAATTTGACGCATCCCTTGCGGCCTTCAACGAAGCCAGCAAAGACAAGAGGAGTCGCAAGGCCGCGCAAACCTGGCTGGGCTACGTTAGCAGCGAGAAAAAACGAAAGAAGCAACTGGAAGAGAGCCTGAAACAACGCCGGCGCAGCTGATATTATCCGCAGATTACGCAGATTTTCGCAGATTATTTTTTTACTGGGAGGGGATTTAGCCCTATAATCTCGACATTCTCTCAGCCGAACTGATATTTGTATCTCAGGATTTCGATGTTCCGCCAGCTGGCGATGCAACGAAGCAGGTTTTCTCGGCGAATGTAGCTATAAATTTCCCTGAGGCACAGAATACACTGAGAAATGTTTTATTTTATCTGCGTAAATCTGCGTAATCTGCGGATAAAATATCCATCTGCGGATAATCATGACTGAGTCCATACAGCGCGAGTCGATGGAATACGACGTGGTCGTTGTCGGTGGAGGACCGGCCGGACTGGCGACAGCCATTCACCTCAAGACCCTGGCACAGCAGCAAGACCGGGACGTCAGTGTCTGTCTGTTGGAGAAAGGCTCTGAGGTCGGCGCCCATATTCTTTCGGGGGCCGTGCTTGAACCGCGTGCCCTGGACGAACTGATCCCCGACTGGAAACAACAGGGAGCCCCGTTAAACACAGCGGTCAGCCGGGACCTCGTGTACTTCCTGACGAGCGATAAGTCCGCTATCAAGGTTCCCGGCCTCATTGTTCCCGCAAGCATGCACAATCGAGGCAATTATATTGTCAGCCTGGGGAATGTTTGCCGTTGGCTGGCGGAGCAGGCGGAGGCGCTTGAGGTTGAGATATATCCCGGCTTTGCGGCGACGGAAATCCTGTTCGATGCTGCGGGCTGTGTAACAGGCGTGGCAACGGGAGACATGGGCATATCCGCTGCCGGAGAGAGGAAGGACGCCTATGAACCGGGTATGGAACTCCATGCCAGGTATACGGTGTTTGCCGAGGGCAGCCGCGGGCACCTGGGCCGGCAACTCATCGACAGATATAAGCTTGACGAGGGCTGTGACCCGCAACACTACGGTCTGGGTATCAAGGAACTGTGGGAGGTGGACTCGCAGAATTTCCAGCCCGGACTGGTAGTGCACGGTTCGGGCTGGCCGTTATCCGCTGATGCGTCCGGCGGTTTTTTCCTGTATCACCTGGAACAGAACCAGGTGGTGGTGGGATTGATCATAGACCTGAATTATTCCAATCCGCACATCAGCCCTTTTGATGAATTTCAACGCTTTAAACACCATCCCCTGGTAGCGAAAACCCTGACCGGCGGCAGACGCCTGGCGTACGGTGCCCGGTCTATCACCAAGGGTGGATTGAATTCGCTGCCGAAGATGTCCATGCCCGGTGCATTACTGGTCGGATGTGACGCAGGAACGCTGAATTACGCGAAGATCAAAGGGACGCATACCGCCATGAAATCAGGCATGGTAGCCGCGCAAACCCTGATGTCGGAACTCGAAACGGAAGGCGCCGCAGGAAAAGACCTGGTTGCCTATGGCGAAAATTTTCTGGCCTCCTGGGCTCATGGCGATATACACCGGTCCCGGAATTTCGGCGCTGCCCTGCACAAATTCGGGTTGTACCTGGGAGCCGCGTTCAATTTAATCGATCAATCCGTTTTTTCCGGCAGGTTGCCGTTAACTCTGACTGACAGACAAGCGGACCACGAATGTCTGAAGCCTGCTGCGGACTGCAAGGAGATCGATTATCCGAAACCAGACGGTGTGTTAAGTTTTGACAAGCTCTCTTCAGTATTCATCTCCAATACCAACCATGAAGAGGATCAACCCTGCCATCTGACCCTGAAAGACGAAAAGGTTCCCATCGATACGAATTTGAAACTGTACGCGGCGCCGGAGCAACGCTACTGCCCCGCCGGTGTCTATGAGATTATTACCGAGGATGACAATCCGAAATTACAGATCAATGCGCAAAACTGCGTACATTGCAAGACCTGTGATATCAAGGACCCGACCCAGAACATTGTCTGGGTGGCCCCTGAGGGTGGGGGAGGACCGAATTATCCCAATATGTAACCGGCCAGGGAACAGACCGGCCGCTTCTCTTACTCCCATTCCAGTTCGGTGAAGGCCCTGGTGACGTTGCGTCTATGGTTTTGTTCGTGCAGCAGCCATTCGGTTTTCTCTGACTTGCCGACGCTATCGACCACCTCTTCCATGAACGTTCCCTCTTCGATTTCCTTTCTGGTGTCGTTCAGCAGCATGTTCAGGTAGCTGAACTGGGCGTTTGACGCATCGGGCCAGGGCAGGGTGATGGTGCCGTGACCGGGGATGACGTGGTTTGCCTGCTGTAATTTTAATGCCTCCATGGTCTTCAACCAGCCTTTCAGTCTGCCGTCCAGGACCGGGATTCTGTTAATGAAAAGCAGGTCGGAGAGCCACAGGGTCCCGGTATTATTATCGTAAATCGATAAATCGGTATAAGAGTGGGAAGGGGGGTGCGCACTGAGCGAAATCACACGGTTGCCCAGGTCCAGGTCAAGCCGGTCGGAAACGGCAATATCAGGCCCGATAATCGAGGCATCTCCCGGGTTTTCTCCCAGGTCGGCAGCAAATTCCGACAGGAAGAAGGAACGGTTATGCTCCATCTCCTCGACGAGGTTTTCATGTCCGACGAATTCAGGTTCATACTCATTGAATGCAATATTACCCAGCACATGGTCGAAGTGCACATGGGTATTAATGACATAGCAAACGGGCAGGGAGGAAATTCCTTTTATGGCTTTTTTAAGGGCATGGCCGATGGCCACGGAGCCCCCCGTGTCAATGACCGCGATACATTCATCCCCTGTTATGAAGCCGATATTGGCAATGTCGTCGTGGTCCATATGCTCCAAATCGACGTGTTTGCCCTTGTGAACGTAAATACCCTGGCTAATCTCGATCAGGTTGAACGACTCTTTGTCATCTGGAGTGGCGCAAGCGTAGCCAATCAATACAAGCACCAACCATGTCCCGGAGATAATATGGACGAGTTTAAGGTTGTTGGGATTAACGCTCATCGGCAGTGAGATACGGATTAAACAATAAAAAGCTGGGGAAATGTCATCCTGCTAATAATAAGATATATTTTGCTTGTAGTCTGTGAAAATATAGACTAACTTTTAATTGTGTTCTTTCCATTCCGATTTTACCTAACCCGAAGGAGGCTTCTATGTTCGAATATGAGCAGGAGATCGTCAATGCATTGCTAAGTGAAAATGAAAATTTTAAACGGCTTTATTCAAGACATGGCGAATTGAAGGAGAAAGTAAAGAATGCTAATTCCGGGGCTGCACCAATAGACGGTTACGCGCTAGATAACCTGAAAAAAGAAAAACTGTATGTCAAAGATAAACTGGCGGCAATGATTGATAACTATCGTCAAAATCATTTCAACTGAGGCGCCCGGCATTGATAGTTACCCAAAAGACCCCGCTGCAGCGGGGTTTTTTTATAATATGGCGAGGCGCCCGCCAATCAGTAATAACATAAAGGCAAGCAGCAGCCGCATGAATTTTTCCGGTAAATGCAGGCCGGTATGGCTGCCCAGGTAGATCCCCGGAAGCGAACCTATAACCAGGCTGAGCAGTAATTGAAAGTCCACTGAGCCCAGGTGCCAATGGCCCAGGCCGGCTATTGCGGTAATGGGGACTGCGTGGGCGAGGTCCGTACCGACGATTCTGACGGTATTCAGGCGAGGATAGAGAAAAAACAGAATCGCCGCACCGAGAGCGCCGGCGCCAACAGATGAGAGCGTCACCAGTATGCCGATGATAGCACCGGAAAGGATGGTCATTGGTGTACATAGTTTTCTGTGGATGACACGGATGAACTGTAACGGCTCCGTTTTGCCAAGAGACTGTAACTGGCTTTTAAACAATATGACCAGTGACGTTAAGATCAGGGCCAGGCTGAGCGAAGAGGTAATGATGGGTTCATAGTTGATGCCTCTGCTCGCCAGTTGTTGAAGTATAAATACCGCGGACAATGTAGCCGGGATGCTGCCCATAGACAGCAACCTGACTATCCGCCAGTCTATGGATCCCTGCTTATGGTGGGAAAAAATGCCGCCTCCCTTGGTTATGGCAGCATATAACAGGTCGGTTCCGACTGCTATCGCCGGTTTGATGCTGAACACGAGCACAAGGATAGGCGTCATCAGGGAGCCGCCGCCGACCCCGGTAAGACCGATAATAAAGCCGACAATAAAGCCGGCGAAGGTAAAACTGATATCCATGATAAGAAACGAAAATAATCTGATTCAAAAAAGAGTAGTACTCTAATCGTAAACATATATACTTAAAAGTGATTATTTCCTATATTTTTAGCACTAAACGTCATAAAGAACCAAACACAAGGAATAACTACTATGAAGCTGCAGCAATTGTTATATATCCGGGAAGTTGCCAGGCACGGGCTCAACGTGTCGGCCACTGCCGAGAGACTTTACACTTCCCAGTCCGGGATCAGTAAACAAATCCGCATGCTGGAGGATGAACTGGGTTTGAAAGTATTCCAGCGCGGCGGCAAACACCTGACCGAAGTCACCCAGGCTGGTGAAGTGATTATATCCCTTGCCAATGAAATCCTGGAAAAAGTGGATAAATTAAAACAGGTGGCCGTGGAATATACAGATGAAAGCACGGGGACGCTTTCGATAGCGACGACTCACACCCAGGCGCGTTATGTATTGCCCTCCGTCATTCAGCGTTTTAGCAAAAAATATCCGAACGTTGCCTTGCACATGCACCAGGGTACGCCAATGCAGATATCCGAGCTGGCAGCCAAGGGCACGGTCGAATTTGCCATTGCAACAGAAGCTTTGGAATTATTCGAGAACCTGGTTATGATGCCTTGCTATCACTGGAATCGCAGTGTTATCGTGCCTCGTGATCACCCGCTGGCCCAGCTTGATAAGCTGACATTAGAGGCCATAGTCAAATATCCCATCGTTACTTATGTCTTTGGATTTACCGGCCGGTCACAACTGGACCGTGCTTTTAACGAGGCCGGACTGCAGCCACAGGTTGTATTTACCGCCACTGATGCCGACGTAATCAAGACCTATGTGAGGACAGGCATGGGCGCTGGCATAATAGCAAGCATGGCCCATGATCCGGAACTGGATGCTGATCTGGTATCTATTGATGCGGGCCATTTATTTGAACGCGCCACTACCCGCATCGGCTTTCGACGAGGGATTTTCATGCGGAATTACATGTATGAATTTATTGAGTTATTTACGCCGCATCTGAAACGGAAGCTGGTGCAACAAGCAGCCCAGACTGATGACAGGAGGGAACTGGAACGACTGTTCAGTGAACTGGAATTGCCCGTTCTCTGAGTTTCTGCGACTTCGCCGGCTGTCCCTTTTTGGCGTATTTTAATCGGCTCGTATCGGGTCAGCCGTTGCTGCCGATATTTCCTGCGTGCAGACCGCATTCCTTCTTGGTTTCCTCTTCCCACCACCAGCGGCCTTCTCGTTCATGCTGGTTGGGCAATACCTGACGGGTACAGGGTTCACAGCCAATGCTGATGTAACCCCTGCTATGCAACTCATTATAGGGTACGTCGTTCGTTCGGATATAGCTCCAGACCTGTTCGGAAGTCCAGTTTGACAGGGGATTGAATTTATACAACGGATGTTCGGCGGTCGAGAATGCCGTATCGGCCTCCATTGTGCGAACATTTGTCCTGGTGGGACTCTGGTCTTTCCTCTGACCGGTAACCCAGGCATCCAGCGTGTGCAGTTTCCGTCTTAACGGGGTGATTTTACGAACAGCACAGCACTCCTTATGCCCGTCCTTGTAGAAACTGTACAATCCTTTTTCCCTGACCAATTTTTCCAGTTGTACGTTATCCGGTGACAACACCTCCAGCTTGATATTGTAATGCTCCCTGACCTGATCCAAAAAACGGTAGGTTTCGATATGCAGACGACCCGTATCCAGAGAAAATACCTGGAGGTCCGGATTTATCCGGCTGGCCATATCTATGAGCACAACGTCCTCCGCTCCGCTGAAGGAAATAGCAATGTTGTCAAAATTCCGGAAGGCAAAGCGCAAGACCTCGTCCGGGCCTTTGTCCTGGTAGACTTCGGCATGAGCTTCAATGTCAAATGTTTCGATTGTCATGTGTAATCTTGATAATAGTGATTCTAGGAACAGGTAAATCAGACTGTAAAAATGGAATTTTAACAACAATACTTATTCCAATCCATAATAAGTAATGCTATTTATATTACTAATTAATATAAAAGAAGTGTTAAGTTCCGTAAGTGTCTTTTTCTGATTCCGGCTCACCCATTGCATTTCCATTTGATCTATCAATTGCTCCCATAAGGATACAGGATCATCCGTGAATATCAGGGCAGTATCCACCCTGGACAAATGCCAGTCTCCACGCAGGAGTTCCTGCTCCAGTTGTCCCGGGTGCCAGCCGGCGTAACCTGCATAAAGACGAGTGCGAAACTCTCCCTTCATTCGTTCCAGCAGGTGCTGTACGCCCTGCAGGTCCGTGATTTGAAAGACGTTGTCAACAACGTGATAGGATTCTCCAAGGTTCATCTCGGTTTGTACCAGGAGGCGCAGACTGTTCAGCCTTACCGGTCCTCCCAGGTAAAGGTTGAGTGAATCCAGGACCAATTCCTGCAATTGAGGGAGGATTTCAACAGCCGGTTTATCCAGGGGACGATTCAGGACAAGCCCAATGGTTCCGGTTTCATCATATTGCGTAATCAACAGCACCGTTTTGGCAAAATTGGGGTCCGTCATGGACTTTTTGGCAATCAGGATAACACCGCGGACAAGTCTGACCTGTTCATTTATTCCCGGAGTCGCCTCATTCAGCGAGTAACTATCGGTCGGATGTATAACCTGCCTGAAATCCAGAGCCTGGATGTTCATATTCAAACCGGGCAGGAATATAAAGACCAGTAACATCGCCAACGCGCACCGAACTTTCTTGCCGGGCGGCATAATATCCGTAATATTGTGATACATTTTACTTTGCATCGGAAAAACAGCCCCAAAACCTGGTTCGCGGGAGCTGCTAAGGTTATTATTGAATTCATTATAAGTAACATTCAAACATGTACAATACGTTAATTGAAGCGCAAACCGTTTACGAGCATCTCGCCGAGCCTGACTGGACATTTGTGGACTGCCAGTATGACCTGATGGATAAAGATGCAGGTTACCAATCCTACCTGGCAGGACATATACCCGGGGCCGTTTATGCCAGCCTGCACAGAGACCTCAGCAGTGAGCCCGTTACCGATTGCGGAAGACATCCCGTACCTTCCCGGGAGGCATTGGAAAAAAAATTTTCTGCAATGGGGATTGCCAATCACAAACAGGTGGTGGCCTATGACAATTCCGGCGGAACATTCGCCGCGCGCCTGTGGTGGCTGTTGAACTATGCCGGCCATGGCCGGGTAGCGGTTCTGGATGGAGGCCTGAACGCCTGGAAACAAGCCGGTTATAATCTGGAGAACAATGAGAAACAAGCCGTTGCAGGAAATTTCAAGGCAGCGCTCAATAGCGCGGCCCTGGTCAGGGTGAACGAAGTAGCAACTGTATCCCGGCTGATTGATTCACGTGAACCCGACAGGTATTCAGGCAAAACAGAACCTATAGATTCGGTAGCCGGACACATTCCCGGAGCGGTAAATCATTTCTGGAAAAACAACCTGGATGATAAAGGAAGATTTTTAACTCCGGACCGTCTGAGGCAGGCTTTCCGCAAGGTGTATACGGGTACCCGAGCGGAAGATGTCGTGTTTTACTGCGGCTCCGGTGTTTCAGCCTGTCATAACCTGTTGGCGGCGGTCCACGCCGGATACCCGCTGCCCGGATTATATGCCGGTTCATGGAGTGAATGGTGCTCAGACCCGGGTCGGCCTGTTGAAGCCGGTGAATAAAAAAAAGTTATTAAGCTGTCTTTTGGATAACGAGTATCATTCCGGCAGCAGGTTGTCAGCTCAGTTGGGCGTGAGTCGTACGGTTGTCTGGAAGGAGATCAAACAACTCCGGAATTTCGGGTTGGTTATAGATGCGCGGCATGGCAAGGGCTACCGCCTGCAGGATGAGATTGACCTGCTGGACGAGGCTGAAATAGTCAGCGAACTGGGACAGTCAGCATGCGGCTGTCGGATTGACGTCCTGTTTGAAGCTGAATCAACCAACAAGTGTCTTACTGAACGCTTCGGTCAACCTGATCTGCATCATCGCATAGTCCTTGCAGAAAGCCAGCACGGTGGTAAGGGACGCCGCGGAAGAACCTGGGTATCCCCGTTTGCGCGGGGTCTGTACCTGTCACTGGGCTGGCATTTTGCCATGGCGCCGGCGTCACTGAATGCCCTGTCCCTGGCTTCAGGAGTAGCAGTAGTGCGGGCATTGAACGGGCTGGATATAGAAGGGGTTTTTCTTAAGTGGCCCAACGACCTTATTTGTGCCGATAAAAAATTGGGCGGTATCCTGCTGGAAGCACGGAGTGAAACCGCGGCCTCCTGTGACGTGGTAATCGGTATCGGCATCAATATCAGTCTGACGGATGAATTAAAATGCAATCTTGACCAACCGGTTACCGATCTGGCGTGTCATCATCAAATCCTGCCTTCAAGGAACAGACTGGCGGCTAAGATCATTGCTGAGCAGTATTTGATGCTAAATCGTGTAGCTGCCGGCAGTATGGGAGAATACGTGGCAGAATGGCGTAGCCTGGACTATCTTTCAGGCAGGCGGGTGGAATTGCTCATACCAGGTCAGGTATTGCACGGCCGGGTCAGGGGCGTGGATGATAACGGCCAGTTGTTGTTGCAGACCTCAAAAGGAACCAGTAAATTCAGCAGCGGTGAACTTCGTGTAAGGGCAGTAGATTGAATTTACTCGTCGATATTGGTAATACCCGGGTCAAATGGGCCTGTGCGGATAATAAATCCCTTTTCGACCATGATGGTTTCAGTTACACACAGGACACGCTTCCTGACCAGCTGGTGCGAAAATGGAGTACGTTGGTACAGCCGAAACACGTATATATCGCCAGTGTGGTTGACGCCGAAACGACCGCTAAAGTCCGGGAGTATATCCGGGCGTACTGGTCTCTGGAACCACAACAGGCTGTTGCCGAAAAGGAACGGGCAGGCTTGACAAACGCCTATGACGATGTAACGGCTATGGGTGTGGACCGCTGGCTGGCGATGCTGGCAGCCTGGAACAGGTATAACAAGCCCGTATGCGTGATTGACTGCGGCACCGCGCTTACGGTTGATGTCATCCTGGCAGACGGCCGGCATGCCGGAGGTTTTATTCTTCCCGGTATGCCACTGATGAGCGCCGCCCTGGTACGGGAAACCCATGGAATTCAAGTGCATCATGAAACGGCTGCGCAACTGGAATTCGGTCGTTCAACTGCGGCCTGTATCCGCAATGGATTTGCGTTTGCGCTCGCGGGTCTGGTAGAGCGCTGCGCCAGGAAAATCAGGGAAGAACAGGGCGCCGAACTGTTATTCATCGTCACCGGGGGAGGAGCGGAACAGGCACTGCCCCTGCTGCCCGGCCAATATTACCATGAACCTCATCTTGTCCTGGAGGGTCTTAATCTGATTTCACATTGAAAATACATAAGCTTGGCCGGTACCATTATCGCGCAGGGGTCCTGACAAGGCGCGCACCTGCAAGCATGTTGCCATGCAAGTTTTTTATCCAGCTCGTAAAGGATGTGGCAATGGGGCGCGCGCAAACGATATAATGACGAATATGAGATGGTTGACTCTGTTACTGCTTGTCGGCAACGTTATATACCTGGGCTGGGAGCTTGATCGCGAGACGAAAGCTCTCGTTGCCAACAGCCGGCCGGCGATTAAAATTCCTGCCGGGACAACGACGCTGATAAAAGTTGATAAATTGACCAGCCTGCCGGAATTAAAGAGTGTATCCGAGCGCTACCAGCCCCGACAGGTCCTGGTGCCGGCGCGCCGTTGATTATAAGCTCAATGCGATACCTGAGAAAATAATCAGGCCCACCCAGTTGTTATTGAGAAATGCCTTGAAACAGTTCGCCGGAGTCCGGTCGTAAATCAGATATTGCTGGTATCCCAGGAGGGCCCCGGCGAACACGAGGGCGACATAATAAGCCGTATCCAGTCCCGCCTGACGACCGACACTGTACAGGGCCGCGATAAACATGACCTGGATGAGGCCGATAATGAGGCGATCGGCGTCGTCCAGCAGGATAGCAGTGGATTTAAGCCCAATCCGCAAGTCATCTTCCCGGTCTACCATAGCGTATATCGTGTCGTAGATTAATACCCACAGCATGTTCGCGGCAAAGATCAACCAGGCGCCGGCCGGCACGGCATTGGTAGAGGCGGCAAACGCCATGGGGATGCCCCAACTGAAGGCAAATCCGAGAAAAACCTGCGGCAGATAGGTATAGCGTTTCATGAAGGGATAGAGCAGGGTGATGCAGACGGCAAAGATTGATAATTGCACGGTCAGACGATTGGTCGTCAATACCAGCAGGAAAGCGCAGAACGTCAAAGCGGCAATGACCCCACAGGCCTCTGTTACCGAAACCTTCCCGGTAGCAATGGGACGATTTTTTGTGCGCTCGACAAATGAGTCAAAATCCCTGTCCACCAGGTCATTCACGACGGCCCCGGCTGAGCGGGTGAGAAATACCCCAATAACGAACACCACCAGCAAATGCAGGGATGGTATGCCTTCATTGGCAAGCCATAAGGCCCACAGGGTAGGCCATAACAGCAACAGCCAGCCGATGGGTTTATCCAGCCGGATCAGGTCAGCGTGAAGCGCAGACTTTACCTTTACTGTGTTCCACCACTCCGTCAAACTTTGCCGAATTCGATTTTTGTACTCAGCCATCTCGATATCAGTTTATTCACCTGCCGGGGGCATTGTGCCAGGATAAAATCGGCAGTTTGTTGTACCCGCGGTATCAGGTGTGCATCGCGCACGAAATCAGCGATGTGCAGTTCCGGTACGCCAGTCTGTTTTTTCCCCAGTATTTCCCCGGGTCCGCGCAGCTCCAGGTCACTCTTCGCGATGGCGAAACCGTCACTGGTTTCCCGCATCCTGTTCAATCTCACCCGGGCGTTCTCCGATAAGGGTGTCTGGTAGAGCAGGACACAATCACTTGCCTGGGATCCCCGGCCAACCCTGCCGCGCAACTGGTGCAGTTGGGATAGTCCCAGCCGCTCGGCATTCTCAATGATCATCAGGCTGGCGTTAGTGACGTCAACGCCCACCTCAATGACGGTCGTCGCAACCAGCAGGTCTATCCGCCCGGCTTTGAAATCATCCATCACCGACTCCTTCTCCGAGTTCTTCATCCTGCCGTGGATAAGACCGATATTTAACCCACCCAATTGCCCGGCCAGCTGTTGCTGGATGTCTTCCGCCGCTTGCAATTGCAGTGTATCCGAATTTTCAATCAGGGTGCATACCCAGTAAGCCTGGCGTCCCTGTTTGCAGATTTCATGGATACGTTCGATGACTTCTTCCCTTTTTTCATTCGAGATCACCGTTGTCTTGATCGGCTGTCGCCCGGGAGGAAGCTGGTCGATGACGGAAATATCCAGGTCTGCAAACAGCGTCATGGCCAGGGTCCTGGGAATAGGTGTTGCAGTCATGATCAACTGGTGCGGCTGCCGGGTTTTTTCCATGCCTTTTTCCAGCAGGGCAAGCCGCTGGTCAACACCGAAGCGGTGTTGTTCGTCAATAATAATCAAGCCCACGTTAGCGAAAGCAACCTGGTCCTGGAACAGCGCGTGGGTGCCGACAACAACCGTCGGTTGCGCCGAGTTCAGCAGCGTCAACACGTCCTCTTTTTCGCTGCGTGATTGTTTCCCGGTCAACAGCAGTACCGGGATGCCAATAGATGAAAACCATTGTTTGATATTGAAATAATGCTGATCCGCAAGAATTTCCGTGGGGGCCATCAGGGCAACCTGATAACCGGAGTGGATTACCTGCAGGGCGGCAATAGCGGCTACTACGGTTTTACCCGAGCCGACGTCTCCCTGGACAAGACGGAGCATCGGCTGAGGCTGCAATAAGTCTTTCCGGATTTCGCCCAGGACCCGCTTCTGGGCATGGGTCAGTTCGAATGGGAGATTATCCAGGAATGCCTTGACCTTGCCACCTGAGCCTTTGTCGATGGCAAATGCCGCCCGCGCCTGCAGCGTTTTCCTGATCAGGCGCAGACTCAAGTGGTGCGCCAGTAACTCTTCGAATGCCAGGCGTTGCTGGGCCGGATGATTACCGTCCATCAGGCGACTTAAGTCGGCATCCTGCGGCGGCCTGTGGACATACCTCACCGCCTGTCCGAGGTTGAACAGCGGCTTGTGTTTCAATATCCCGTCCGGCAGCAACTCCGTCAAGCCGGTCTTGTCCCTGGACAGGGCATCCAGGGCCTGCCCGGTCAGGTTACGCAGCTTGAACTGGGAAATTCCCTGGGTCAGTGGATATACCGGCGTCAGGGTTTGCTCCAGGTCGGCATCTTCATCCGCATCAATCCGCTGGTATTCGGGATGGACTATCTCCAGGGAATGATTGATATTTCTTATCTGGCCCCAGCAACGCAAGGTCATACCTTGTTTCAGGTTGGTCTGCTGTGCCCAGGAGAAATGAAAGAACCTCAGGGTTATGGCGCCCGTCCCGTCACTGATACGGCAGAGCAGACTGCGGCGCCGACCGGTCAGTACCTGGACCAGTTCAACCGTACCCTGGAACAGGGCGCTGTCGCCCGGCCTCAGGCTGCCGATGGGGATAAGCCGGGTACGGTCGATATATCGATGGGGCAGGTGAAACAACAAGTCCTGGATTTGACGGATGCCCAGGTGTTGCAAGCGTTCGCCGATCCGTGGGCCTACCCCTTTCAAGGTATTAACGGGAGCGGTAAGCCCGCATATCTCACCAATTCGCTTGTCGTCAACGGAGGGCATTTTGCTGTCAATAATTTCTCAGGAGCACATCATTTGGTTGCTATTACATACTGCGCTGGATGCGCCCTCGCTTGTCTTTTTGCGGCTGGCAGGCACGTGCTTCCTCAACCATAGCCACTACTATGCTTTCGGTCGCAGGTGCCTGCCAGCCGCAAAAATCCGGTGCGATCATCGCATCCATTGATGAGATATGCGGGCTAAAGTTGGGAGTTGTTCGGATCCCACGAGCCGGAATGCTTATCTTCTGCTGATCCTGGATACGTGGGGAATGTTCCTGATCCGTCTGATAATGTTGGCTAAATGCAGTCGGTTAGAGACTTCCACAACGAACTTTAAGGTTGTATAGCGATCATCCTTGTCGTTCATTTCCACACTGATGATATTGGCGTTACTTGCGGCTATTTCGGTTGCGATCTTGGCTAATACACCGCGCTGGTTGGTTACGTCCACCCTGATATTTGTCGGAAAGCTGTTGACAATCTGCTCTTCCCAGGCGACATCAAGCCATTTGTCCGGGTGATTCCTGAATTCCGTCACGTTCGGGCAGGTCTGGTGATGCACGACAATACCGCGGCCGGTCGTTACAAACCCGAGAATAGAATCACCTGGTATAGGTCGGCAGCACTTGGGGAAGTTGACTACCATGCCCTCGGTGCCTCTTATGGTCAATGGCGCGCTGTTTCTACTGGTTTTCTTTTTTGTCCGTACCGGTTTCTCAATCAGTTGCCTGGCAACTATGGCGGCAATCCTGTTACCCAACCCTACTTCCTGGAGTAATTCGTTCTGGTTATCCAGGTTGAACTCTTTCACCAGCTTGTTCCATTGGGGAGATTTGATTTCATCATAACCGGTCGAGTACATCTTGAGCTCCCTGACGAGCAGGCGTTTACCCAGCGCCCGCGCTTCACTCGTGCGGAGATTTTTGAGAAAGTGCCTGATATTTGCCCTGGCCTTTGCCGTAACGGCAAAATTCAGCCAGGCAGGGTCGGGTTTTGCGCCCGGCGCGGTAATGACTTCAATAGTCTGTCCCGTGGCAAGAAGGGTGCTCAACGGCGCCAGGCGTCGGTCAATCCTGACCCCCACGCAACTGTTGCCCACGTCAGTGTGGATCGCGTAAGCAAAGTCTACAGCTGTGGCGCTTTTTTGCAGTTCAAAGATATCTCCTTTGGGCGTGAATGCATAAACGGATTCAGGGAACAAATCGATTTTAACGTGTTCCAGGAAGTCCTGCGGATTGCCCGCCGCGGTTTGCATTTCCATGATGTGTTGCAACCATTCCCGAGCGCGTTTATGGGCGCCGGTTCGGTCAATGGACGGACCCGATTTGTACAACCAATGGGCTGCAATACCGACTTCGGCGACGTCATTCATGTCCGCGGTCCTGATTTGCACTTCCAGGGGCACGCCGTAAGGGCCGAACAGGACGGTGTGCAGTGACTGGTAGCCGTTTGACTTGGGAATGGCCACGTAATCCTTGAATTTTCCCGGAACAGGGCGGTACAGGTTGTGTACGGTGCCAACCACGCGGTAACAGGTATCTACTTCATCGACAACGATACGAAAGGCGTAAACATCATATACCTCGCTGAAGGAAAGATCTTTCTCCAGCATTTTTTGATATATGCCGTAAAGGTGTTTTTCCCTGCCGATTACTTTGGCCGGAATTTTTTCCTGGCGTAACCGGCGTTTGATTGAGTTTTTTATCTTGGCAATGATTTCCTTGCGATGTCCCCTGGCCTTGATGATCTGTTCGTTCAGGATGCGGTGGCGCATTGGATAGAGTGTTGCAAAGCCCAAATCCTCAAGTTCCAGGCGAATACTGTTTATACCCAGACGCTGGGCTATAGGCGCATAGATTTCAAGGGTTTCCCTGGCTATGCGCCGGCGCTTGGCCGGCTCGAGGGCGCCCAGGGTGCGCATGTTATGCAGCCGATCAGCCAGTTTCACGATGATCACGCGGATGTCATTGCTCATGGCCATCAGCATTTTGCGAAAGTTATGGGCCTGGGCTTCCGCATGGGAATCGAATTCAACCTGCGCCAGTTTACTGACGCCGTCTACCAGCTCTGCAATACCCTTGCCGAAGCGGCGCACGATTTCTTTTTTATCGGTTTTGGTATCTTCGATAACGTCGTGTAAAATAGCTGCAGCCAGGGTTTGGTGGTCCATGTGCATGTCGCCAAGGATGCCGGCTACTTCCAGGGGATGGCTGATATAAGGCTCGCCGCTCTTGCGGTGCTGGCCCTCATGAGCTGAAGCGCTGAACTCATAGGCGCGGCGTACTTTTTCAACCTCCTCGGAGGTGAGGTAACCGCCTATTCTTTTTTCAAGTTCAGAAATGGTCGTCATAACGGGAAGTATAACCTGCATTTCCGGAAAAAGGGGCAAAACCCTGCCAGGCCCGGCGCCAGCGGCAGCTTGACATCAACTCACGGAGCAAGTGGAAATCCGAATGGAATAGAGAGTCCTGATGCCCTGTCATCTGCCGGCAAAGCGGCTTTCCGGGGTTGGCTTCAGGTTAACTGAAAATCCGTTTCAGAATGAATCTTCGTTGGCGATTTCGCCTGTGTCCATGGTCTGGAATTCTATATCTTCTATATCAGAGTCAAACTGTGATCTGCCGATAGCTTCAATATTCTCATAGGTGACGACTCCCGCTGCGATTTCCCGCAAAGCCATCACAGTAGGCTTATCCGACTGATCCTCGATCAGGGGATCGGAGCCCATAAGGAGTTGCCGGGTACGTTTGCTGGCCAATAAAACCAGGTCATAGCGGTTTTCAATATTTTCCAAACAGTCTTCTACAGTCAGTCTAGCCATGTTAATTCCCGAAATATGAAATTATCCTACAGATAGTGTGTGTGCCGTTGGTTGATACAGGCGCCCAGATGTTGTGTCAGTTTACCGGAAGTTTCCGTCTTGTTGCAATATTTCCTTAAGTAATTTATCAAAATAATCCTGCTGCCGGCTGTAGTTATGCCTCACAGAGACAAGGATTGCCGCAAGCTGTTTCAGAGTTTCAGCAAAGTTGTCATTCACAACCAGGTAGTCGTATTCCTTGTAATGCTCTATTTCGCTGACGGCATCCCGCAGGCGCCGGCGGATATTCCCTTCATTATCACCCCGCCCCTTCAGGCGTTCTTCCAGGGCCGCAAGAGAAGGGGGCAGGATAAAGATATTGACCGCGTCTTTCAGCCTCGCCCGAACCTGTTGCGCGCCCTGCCAGTCTATCTCCAGGATGATGTCCTTGCCGTCAGCCAGTTGCTGTTCCACCCAGGTACACGAGGTACCGTAGCGGTGGTCAAACACAACGGCATGCTCAAGGAACCGGTTTTGCCCAACCAGGTCCTGGAATTCATCTTCACTGACAAAGTAATAATCGACCGCGTTTTTCTCATGGGGCCGTGACGGACGGGTCGTGTGCGAAATGGAAACATATAAATCAGGAATCATTTCCACCAGCGCTCGCACCAGGGAAGTCTTCCCGGCACCGGAAGGGGCAGCAATGATAAACAGAGTGCCTTTGCGTTTGTCAGCGGGCATTGTCATGGATTTAGTATACATCACGCAGTAACCAGAGAGATATCACATTTCTCCGGTGTGCAGTCAAATCGTTTGACTGAAACCAGGTGTTTGTTTGATACTGACCGATACCGTATTACAGTTGGTTCGGCTTATATGAGTGACGTTTCACCTTCCCGCTTCCCGGCCCGGGAAAACGACAACCTGGCTGCGTTTGTCGCCGCCTTGCCGAAGGCGGAGCTGCACCTGCATATCGAGGGTACGCTTGAGCCTGAGTTGATGTTTGCCATTGCCGGACGCAACGGTATTGAACTGCCCTATGCCTCGATTGAAGAAGTGAAGGCGGCTTACCGGTTTTCCAACCTGCAGGACTTTCTCGATATTTATTATGCCGGCGCCAACGCACTTGTTGAAATGCAGGACTTCTACGACCTGACCTGGGCCTATCTGCAGCGGGCGTTTGCCCAGAACGTGCGCCATGCCGAGATCTTTTTCGACCCGCAGACCCACACCGGGCGCGGGGTTGCGTTTGCCACAGTGATTGACGGCATCAGCCGGGCCCTGGCCGATGCTGAGGCCAGACTGGGTATCAGTTCCCGTTTGATCCTGTGTTTTCTGCGCCACCTGGACGAAGCGGCTGCACTGGAAACCCTGGATACAGCGATGGTTTATCGGGACCGTATCGCCGGAGTCGGGCTCGATTCATCCGAGCGCGGTAATCCGCCGGGCAAATTCCGTGAAGTATTCCGGCGCGCCCGGGCTGCGGGTTTTATCGCCGTGGCCCATGCCGGTGAGGAAGGTCCCGCCGAATATGTCCGGGAAGCGCTGAACGCGCTCGAGGTAGTACGCATCGACCACGGAAACAACGCGCTGACAGATGCCGACCTGGTTGCAGAACTGGTGCGAAGGCGAATTCCGCTGACGGTCTGCCCACTCAGTAATGTGAAGCTTTGTGTCGTGGACGACATGACCGCCCACCCATTGAAGCGCATGCTGGATCTCGGGCTGTTGGTTACTGTCAACTCTGACGATCCTGCCTATTTTGGCGGCTACGTCAATGAAAACTACCTCGCGGTTGCCTATGCCCTGAACCTGGACCGGTCGGAACTGGTACAACTTGCCCGGAATTCCTTTGAGGCGTCCCTGCTTGATGCAGATTCCAAATCAGCGCTGATCACGGAATTAGATGCTGCTGAGAACAGGCTTGGATGAGCTTTTAATGTGCGCCTTCCCCCTGCTCAACTCCATACAGGGGCAGGCTCTGGCGCACACCCTACGGGCGTTCTGCGGACGTCCAAATTTGTTCCAGACAAATTTGTCAGGACCATCATCCGCAGGGATAGCGGATGGTAACAAATCGTCAGGATAGACGATTTGCACGGCGTAAGCCGCCCGAAGGGTTGCGCCCAAGGATGGACGCAATGAACGTACAGGGATGTATTCACAGCAAGTCTTGAAAAGCTCATCCAAGCCTGCCCGCAGTTTGGCTGGATTCCAAAAGATAATGGTTTATGATAGCTGGTAACATGGGCTTTCTGACTACACACGTTCTGGATACGGCGCATGGCTTGCCCGCCGCGGGCATGACGGTCGAGTTGTTTTCGATTGACGGTGAAACGCGTACCCCGGTGAAGACCGTAACGACCGATTCAAACGGGCGTTGCGCCGAGCCGATGCTCGATGGAGAAGCGTTCAGGGTGGGCGCCTGGGAGCTGGTATTCCACGTAGCCGAGTATTTTACTGCCTTGGGAGTTGAGTTGCCTGAACCGCCTTTTCTCGATCGGGTGACCTTGCGTTTCGGCATTGCCGCCACCACTGAACACTACCATGTTCCCCTGCTGGTCTCACCATGGAGCTACAGCACTTATCGCGGCAGTTGACTTCATGGCCGGGACGAACCATAAAGACACGGCTAACGGGACTATACGTTTCCTGTTGGATAACCATGTGCATGAAGTTGCAGACGTTGCTCCTACGACCACCGTATTGAATTACCTGAGAGAGGATTTGCAACGCACGGGCGCCAAAGAAGGCTGTGCGGAGGGGGATTGCGGCGCCTGCACCGTCGTCGTTGCCGATCTGGACACGGGACGGGTACGCTTTCGTTCCATCAATTCCTGTATCCAGTTTCTTCCGACCTTAAACGGTAAGGCTTTGTACACCGTGGAGAGTCTGAAGCAGATCAGCAGTCAGGGGTTACACCCGGTGCAGCAGGCCATGGTGGACTGTCACGGTTCCCAATGTGGTTTCTGTACGCCAGGATTTGTCATGTCGCTGTTTGCCCTCTATAAGAATAACCCCGGCCCCACGCGGGCGGAGATTGATGACGCACTGTCCGGTAACCTTTGCCGTTGTACCGGTTATCGGCCTATCATCCATGCGGCGGGCAGCATGTACGGCTATGGGCAGGACCTGGTCGATGAGCGGGAACTGGCGCGCCGGCTTGAAGATATCCGTCCCGCTGTTTCCCTGGAGTTATCTACCCACAGTCATTCCCGCGCCGATGAAACGGACAGGTCCCGTATCGTAGTACGGGATAAATATTTCGCTCCGGCAAGCCTGTCCGAACTGGCGGATTTATTGATGCGCTATCCCAACGCCACGATACTGGCCGGCGCTACCGACGTGGGCTTATGGGTGACCAAACAATATCGTGAGCTTGGCGTAATTATCTACCTGGGCCGGGTCAGGGAACTGGATTATGTTGATGAAACCGAAGACCAGCTGGAAATCGGTGCTGCGGTCAGTCTCACCGATGCCTTTGCAGTCCTGGGAAAACACTATCCTGATCTGTATGAAATCATGCGCCGATTTGCCTCGCCTCCCATCCGCAACGCCGCTACCCTGTGCGGCAACATTGCCAATGGTTCGCCCATCGGCGATACGATGCCGGCGCTGATCAGCCTGGGCGCAACGCTGGTCCTGCGGCGCGGCAAACAGGTACGCGAATTACCCCTGGATGAATTTTACCTGGGCTACCGGGAAAATGCCTTGCAACAATCCGAGTTTGTCCAGGCAGTACGGGTTCCCTTGCAGCAGGGAGCCGGCAAACATTTCCGTTCCTACAAGATTGCCAAACGTTATGACCAGGATATCTCCGCAGTCTGCGGCGCTTATTTTCTGCACCTTGAGGCAGACGTCGTTGCCGATGTGCGCATCTGCTATGGCGGTATGGCGGCGGTCCCGCAACGGGCAAAACACTGCGAAGCCGCATTACGCGACCAGCCCTGGAATGAAGCAACAGTTGAAGCGGCAATAAAGGCCCTTGTAGAGGATTATCAACCGTTAACCGATATGCGCGCCTCAGCCGCATACCGCCGGTGCGTGGCCGGCAACCTGTTAAAACGTTTCTATATTGAAACAACAGGTGTCGAGTCCACCAATATTTGGCAACATTTGGGGTCAGAGTAAAAATACTCGGCTATAAATCAGTAAGCCCACTTAACTAAATATATTTTTACGCTGACCCCAAATGTCCAAATGTCGATGACTCATAAAAAAGACATTTTTAGTGTGGGCGCAGCGCTGCCCCATGAAAGCGCCCACCTGCATGTGAGCGGGGAGGCTGAATATGTGGACGACCAGCCTGAGCCCAGGGGCCTGCTGTATGCCGCTATCGGTTTCAGCACCAAGGCCAATGCCCGGATCAGGCATATCGATTTCACTGCGGTCCGATCATCACCCGGCGTAGTGGAAATCATCAGCGCGGAAGATATTCCCGGCGCCAACAACCACGGTCCCATACTGGCGGATGATCCCGTTTTTGCAGATGGCCTCGTCGAATATGTGGGGCAATCCATTTTTGCCGTACTGGCCGATACGGTGATCAATGCCCGCAAGGCCGCACGCCTGGCCAGCATCGAATATGAAGAACTGCCGGCCATCCTGGATATAGACAGCGCCATGGCGCAGGAATCCTTCGTGCTCCCTGCCCAGACCATTGTTCGTGGTCAACCGGAACCGGCAATTTCCGCAGCAGCCAATCAATTGCAGGGCCGTTTGAGGGTTGGCGGGCAGGACCATTTTTACCTGGAGGGGCAGATAACCACGGCATATCCCCGGGAGGACGGCGCCATGCTGGTCCACACCTCTACCCAGCACCCGACGGAGGTGCAGCATCTGGTTGCCCACGCATTGCATATTTCCTCGAAGGACGTGGTGGTTGAATGCCGGCGCATGGGCGGTGGTTTCGGTGGCAAGGAAACCACGCCGGCCCTGTTTGCCGTGATTGCCGCCGTCGGCGCGCACAAAACCGGCCGGCCGGTAAAATTACGGGTGGATCGTGATGATGACATGACCATTACCGGCAAACGCCATGGCTTCCGCATCGATTACAAGGTCGGCTTTGATGTGCGCGGACTGATCAAGGGTATCGACCTGGAACTGGCCTCCGATTGCGGGCGTTCGGCTGATTTGTCAGGCCCCATTAACGTACGCGCCATGTTCCACAGCGACAACTGCTATTTCCTGGAGCATGTGACGATTACTTCCCACCGTTGTAAGACCCATAAGGCATCAAACGTGGCCTTCAGGGGGTTTGGCGGACCCCAGGGGATGATGGGAATCGAGAACGTCATCGACGAAATTGCCCGTTTTCTTGATAAAGACCCCCTGGACGTACGCAAAATCAATTTCTACGGCAAGGATGACAGGAACGTAACGCCATACAGCATGACGTTGGAAGATAATATCATCCATGAGTTGGTGGAAGAACTCGAAGAAAAATCCGCTTATCGGGAAAGGCGCCGGCAGGTGGAGGAATTCAATGCTACCGGTAGCATCCTTAAAAAAGGTATCGCACTCACGCCGGTCAAATTCGGTATTTCCTTTACTGCCACGTTCTACAACCAGGCAGGCGCCTTGCTGCATGTTTACCGCGACGGCAGCATTATGTTGAACCATGGGGGGACCGAAATGGGGCAGGGACTATATACCAAGGTCGCCCAGGTGATAGCCGAGGAGTTCCAGGTAGACCGGGACAGGATAAAATGTACCGCTGCCAATACCGGAAAAGTTCCGAATACCTCTGCAACGGCTGCCTCGTCCGGCAGTGATCTCAACGGCATGGCCGCCAGGGCGGCGGCCGTAGTGATCAGGCAGCGCCTGACCGGGTTTGCCGCGCAAAAGTATGGGGTAGCGGAGGAGCAGGTCTGCTTTACACCGGCAGGGGTGCGGGCAGGCGGGAAGCTGATTGATTTTGCCGAGTTGACCAACCAGGCTTACCTGGCGCGTATTTCCCTGTCCTCCACCGGCTATTACCGCACTCCCAGGATCGATTATGACCCGAATACCCTGACCGGACGCCCGTTTTTCTATTTCGCCTACGGCGCGGCGGTGACCGAGGTGCTGCTGGATACCCTGACCGGCGAACATAAAACACTGCGCGTGGATATCCTGCACGACGCCGGGGAGTCATTGAATCCGGCCGTCGACATGGGACAGGTGGAGGGCGGTTTCCTGCAAGGCGCCGGTTGGCTCACCAGTGAGGAGTTGTGGTGGGACTCTGCCGGGAAACTGATGACCCATGCCCCGTCCACCTACAAAATCCCGACCGGCAGTGACTGGCCGCCTGAATGCAACGTGGAACTGATCGACTGGGGCAGGAACAGAGAACAGACGATCTACCGCTCCAAGGCGGTGGGCGAGCCGCCACTCATGCTCGCCATATCGGTTTTTCATGCCTTGAAAGACGCCATAGCTGCACTGCGCGCCGGTCAGGTCAGGCCAATATTACATGCGCCGTCCACCCCGGAGCAGGTATTGAACAGTATTGAAGAGTTGTTGCAGCAAGACTGATGTTTTTTGCCACAGAGAAAAACAGCTTAAGCCACAGAGGACACAGAGATCACAGAGAAAAAACAATATGAATGACGACCAGGATGAATTGATAAACACGCAGCCTACCCATGTAATAAAAAGATTCTCGATCCACTCTGTGCCCTCTGTGGCTTAAATCAACAACTGACATGAACAATTGCTTTTCGACGCTGCTTGATGTTGTGAGCAGCAATCATCCCTGTGTACTGGTGACGGTTGCCCATATAGCCGGTTCGGCGCCGCGTGAGGCGGGCGCGCGCATGATCGTGACCCCTGCACAGGTATTAGGTACTATCGGCGGCGGGAATCTTGAATATGAAGCCATCCGCATTGCACGGTCCCGGCTGGATAAACCACACATGCCGGGTACGCGACGCGTTATTGAATTATTTCCACTTGGTTCCATGCTGCAACAATGTTGCGGCGGCGCGGTCTTCCTGCATTTTGAAGTAGTAAGATACGGACAGGCCGATTGGGTATCCGTCGCAGCAGCCAGCGAACAAAACAACACTCCCGCGTTATTGGTGAGCCGGACTTCGCTTACCGGGAAAATGATATTCACGGAAGCAGGCATTACGGGCAGCCTGGGCGATAAAAACCTCGACGAGCTCGCAACAGCAAAAGCGGCCGCGTTCCTGTCCGCACAGGGCGCGCCGGAAACCTCCCTGTTGCACCCCCTGGTCGAGACGCAATCGACCCTGCCGGATATATCGGATGTCCTGTTCTTCGAAGTGATCTCACCTTGTGATTTCCAGGTCGTACTGTTCGGCGCCGGCCACGTGGGCCGCGCCCTGGTGAGTGCCCTGGCTGGCGCCACCCTCTGCAGCATCACCTGGGTAGACAGTCGCGCCGGGCAGTTTCCGGAGGAACTGCCGTCCAACGTAGAGCCCCGGCTCACAGATAACCCGGTCGCGGAAATCGATGGCCTGTCCAGGCAAGCGTATTGCCTGGTCATGACTCACAGCCATCAACTCGACCAGGACCTGTGTGAGGCCCTGTTGCGCAGGGATGATTTCGCTTTCCTCGGCTTGATCGGATCGGCAACCAAACACCGGCGTTTTGTGCAGAGACTAAGTGAAAAAGGCCTGAACGAACGGCAACTGGAACGGCTGACCTGTCCCATCGGCATTCCCGGCATTGAATCAAAGGAACCCGGCGTTATTGCCGTGTCCGTTGCCGCCCAATTGCTTAAAATAAAATCCGCAGATAATTATCTGCGATAATCTGCGTAATCTGCGGATATTCAAATGATGGAAGCATACATACTGGAATGGCTGAACCTGTTGTTGCGCTGGGCGCACCTGATCGTGGGTATCGCCTGGATCGGTTCCTCTTTTTACTTTGTCTGGCTGGATACGAATCTTAATATCCCTCCCCGGGATCCGGAAGACGACGCGGTGGCCGGCGATCTCTGGGCAGTGCATGGCGGGGGTTTCTATCACGCACAGAAGTATAAGGTCGCGCCCGGAGAATTGCCCGAACCTCTGCACTGGTTCAAGTGGGAGGCTTATGCCACCTGGTTGACCGGGTTTGCTTTGCTCGTTGTGATGTATTACGTCAATGCCGATGTGTACCTGGTCGATAAAACCGTTGCCGATATCACGGGCGGCATGGCCATTGGTATCAGTATCGGCTTCATTGTAGTGGCCTGGGTCGTCTACGACCTGCTATGCAGGAGCGGCTTGACTGACGCCTGGATTGGGCTGCTCGGCTTTTTATTCCTGGTTGTCGCCGTTTATATCGTATCGCAGCTGTTCAGCGGACGCGGCGCTTATATTCAAATCGGCACCATGCTGGGCACCATTATGGTCGCCAATGTGCTCATGGTCATCATTCCGGGCCAGCGTGAACTGGTGCAGGCCAAACAGCGCGGCGAAGAGCCGGACCCGTTACCGGGTCTCAAGGCCAGACAGCGTTCCGTGCATAACAACTACATCACCCTGCCTGTATTGTTCGTTATGCTGAGCCCCCACTATCCCATGACCTACGGGCATGAATACAACTGGCTGCTGCTCATTGCCATCTTCATCGTCGGGGTATTGATCCGGCATTTCTTCAACCTGCGCAACCAGGGCAAGGCGGCGCCCGCTCTGCTCGTTATCGCGATTATCATTATTGCCGTGGTTGCGTTCCTGGCTGCCCCTAAATCCAGGGCCATTCCGGAGCAGGATACGGTAATAAAACCTGCTCAACTCGTAGAGCCTGTTTCATTTTCCCGACTGAATGAAGTGATCGTTCAGCGTTGTAATGTCTGTCATTCCGCTGAACCGAACCATCCCACCGCGCCCGTAGCGCCCAACGGCGTGATGTTCGACACCCCGGAACAAATCAGACAATGGGCGCAACGTATTCATGACAGAACCGTCACCACCAGGACCATGCCGTTGGCAAACCTGACACAGATGACCAGCGAAGAACGCCGACTTGTCGATCAATGGTATAAGTCAGGCGCCGAAGTGGAATAGAAGCGGGTGAAAGAGTCAGGTACCCTGATAGGCTTCCTGACCGCTGAGGTAGAGTTGGACGGCCGCGAGTTACCGTTTATACTGGTATCAGTACCTATGCAGACATGATTCTATACAAGTACACTTCGCTTGATGCCGCCCGACGGATTCTCGCTTTCCAGGCGTGTAAATACTCCTGATATTTGTACTTCATGGCTTGGGATAATAAAAGTTTGTTACAACAACTCAAACTCGGTGAGGACAGCCGCGTTGAGTTCAAGGAAGTCAAATTCACCGCTAAGAACCGCGTTCGTGCGCCACACCGGGATGCTGTCGCAGACGAGTTGTCCTCTTTCGGCAACACTAGAGGAGGTACGTTGATTTTCAACGTGTCCGACTCCGGTGATGTGCGTTCGATGAATCGGCAACAGATGGATGCGTTAGAAGCCTTCGTCACCGAGATTTGTGAAGATAGTATCCGACCAAAACTGAACATTATTACTCAACGACTGGCTTTGCCTGATGATTCATCTGTACTTATTGTTGAAGTAGAACAGAGTGCGTTGGTTCACAAGAGTCCCGGCGGATATTTGGTCAGACAAGGGAGTTCCAAGCGTGAATTGTCATCCGAGGCACTACAGCGGCTGTTCCAACAGCGGGGTCGTTCCGGTTTGCTTGGCCCGGATGAAGCAATCATCGCTGGAACCGGACGGAACACGCTTGATGCAAGTCTTGTGGACCGCTTTTTAAGTTCACGCGCCATTGAGACCGAAATAGTACAACTCACAAAGCTGGGTTTAATGCGGGAAGATGATAACGGTAGCCTACGTGCAACGGTCGCCGGTATTTTACTTTGTTGTGCTCACCCGGAAAAATATATAAGAGGCGCCATGATTGAAGCTGTTCGCTATCGCGGCACAGTGCTCGGCCGTGCAAGCCAACATGATGCGTCGACTATCACCGGCTCGTTAGACCGGCAGATCCGTGACACCGTGAATTTCATCAGGCTTAACACCCGGGTAGCAGCGCGCAAGGACCCTGGGCGTATGGAAACCCCACAATTCAGTCCGCGATCTGTGTTTGAGGCCATTGTTAATGCTGTGGTGCATCGTGACTACTCGATTCATAACGAGAAAATACGTCTCTTCATCTTCGATGATCGCCTTGAGTTATATTCGCCCGGTGCCCTGCCCAATACCCTGCCCATAGAAGCGATGCGCAGCAGGCAAGCCACTCGCAATGAAACCCTTGCATCAAACCTGCGGATGCTCGTGGTGGGGGACATCGCCGGCGCTGGCGACCAGCAGTATTTCCTTGAGCAACGCGGTGAAGGTGTGCCGATTATTTACGAACAGACCCGGGAGTTAACCGGGCGTGACCCGGAATACAAATTGAACGGCGTTGCGGAACTATGGTTGACTATACCTTCTGCCAATCCACCGGTAGCGGGCATCGAAGGAGAAGTATCGGTATTTGTGTCCGGTAGACCACTTGCGGGCGCAAAAGTCGTAGCTCTTTATCCCAATAAGACCTGGATGGGGGGAGAAACCGACGCGTTCGGACGGGTTACCTTTGGGTTTCATTCAGAACTACCCATTACCGTCTTCTGTGCGGCGCCAGAGCATAGCGCATATGTTGAGTGTGATTGGCATCCACCTGAGCCCCTCTCTGTAGAACTCGAACCACTGCCGCAGGGCGGTTCCGAGATATTCCCGGAGCAGACTGGTCATTTACCTGATTTAGCTGGTCAGCTTAACCCAATTCTTGACAACCTCGACCGCATGTATCTCTACACTACCAACATTGCGATAAATGAAGGAGAACAGCAACCGGTACACTTCAAACTTAAACAGCCCTTGCGTCTCACCGATATCAACGGATCTGAATGGACAGTACGGTTCATTGAGATGGTCGGAAAGTCAGCACTATTGGAATACGAGCCAACCGGACCTGGTTTCAGGAGGCGCCGGTGAAGATTGATACTTGTCAGAGCGTATGGGATGCAATTGCAGACAGCCCGGGAGAATCTGCCAATCTCAAACTCCGTTCTCAACTGATGGATATTCTGGCGAATTATATCCGCAGCGAAGGAATCACTCAAAAAGAGGCCGCACTGCGGTTTGGGGTACCCCGTTCACGAGTCAGTGAACTCGTCCATGATCGGATTAGCAAATTCACCATCGATAAGTTGGTGAATATGGCTGCACGGGTTGGGCTGAACGTTCTAAGCATTAACCCTGATGTGTCCCCGGTTTTGAGTGAGGATATGTCTAAGACCTGGTATAGAGGAGTCGAAAAACAAGGTTCTACCAGCCCTCGAACTTGATCGTGGTCCCCCTCAACGTCATAAAATGAGTTGAAGGATATTTTACTGCAAACAGAAAAAATCAGGTTGAGATATAAATTGTAATTAACAGCGTTGAATTAGCGAGAAGTTATCACCGGCGCCAGGATTTCATATATGGAAGGCCTGTTTTGTTGTATCTCATCAATGGTCAATCCTTCCAGTGAAAACGGAAACTTTATCCATTGTTCTGTGGTGTGCAGGTAATAATCAGGCTCACGCTCTGTTTTATTATGGCTGGGTTTATACCAGGGTACGGCGACCCGGATATCATCGGGTGCATTCAGTCTTGCCCTTTCCCGTATTGTTTCAATGACCGCGTGAATCGTCAGGCCGGTATCAAATACATCATCAACAATGAGTAACGGATCGGTATGATTGATATTTTTAATTAAATAATTCAAGCCGTGAACGCGCACGTCATCCGAACGTTTTTCAATACCACCGTAAGACGACGTACGAATAGCAATATGGTCGGTTTTAATGCCGAAGTATTCGAGTATTTCCTGCACCGCGATACCGATAGGCGCCCCGCCCCGCCATATTGCGATAATGACTTTGGGTTTAAACCCGCTTTTCAGAACCTGGCTGCCTAATCTGAACGAATCTTCAAGTTGGCCTTGTGCAGAGAGATAGAGCTTTTCGGTCATAGGGAATTATTTTCTACCATATTCTGTGTGTCATTATATACTTTTAGATATTGGGTGCCTGTGCTAAATCATTTTCCCGCGCCGGGGATGATTTAATCGGTTTGGATTTGAGAATTGGATAAAGTATTTATCAACGCAGAGGATCAATTGCTGGATTGTTACCGGCTCGCGGTAAAAATCCATGCAAGTGAATTCAGGCCGGATTTTATCGTCGGGTTGTGGCGTGGCGGCAGCCCGGTTGGTATCGGTGTACAGGACTGTCTCGAATACCTCGGTGTGGAAACGGATCATATTTCCATACGCACCTCTTATGCCGGCATGAACACTTATGCAGACATGATCGAGAATGTATCGGGTATTCATGTACATGGACTGCAATACTTACTGGAAAACCTGGAAGCGGACAACAGGCTATTGATTGTCGATGATGTATATGGCACCGGGCTGAGTGTCAAGGCCGTGATTGATCAACTTTCTCAAAAAACTCGCAGGAATATGCCTGTGGATGTCCGTGTTGCCGTACTCTGGTATAAACCGGCCAATAACCGAACCGGGCGAATACCGGATTATTATTTGCACGAAACCGATAAATGGCTGGTATTGCCCTACGAATTAAATGGCTTGTCCTTGAGTGAAATTTACCGGGATAAAAAGGGTGCAAAAGAAATCTTTGCAGAGTTGGAAGATTTGTTACCTGCGAAAAGAAATAATCAGGGTGAAATATAAGTTGTAATTATCAGCGTTCGTAGGACTCCCTGCGGGAGGATTCCGACAGGGGTATCAGGTACTTTTCCGGGTTGTTCAGAATCTTTGTGCGCGCTGCTTGCAAGGAGGCTTCGCCGGCATAGCTGATGGATGAGCGGAGGTGGCCGCGGATACGATGCAGTATATCCCCGACGCTGCCTTTATAGGGCACCTGTATTTCCTGGCCTTCGGGCGGGGTATCCAGGGCCGCATCCGTAGCTTCGGCATTCTCCGGATCGTACAGAGATTCGAACACCGCTTCCGGGGAGGTCATGCCGCGATAGATCTTCTTTTTGGTATGGGTGACGGGATCTTCGATGACTCGGCCGGGCGCCTCGTCGGTGCCGGACAATGCGCTGCCCAGCATGACCGTTGTTGCGCCGCATACCAGGGCGAGAAAGATATCCTTGTCCGTCTTGATGCCGCCGTCGGCCATAATCGGGATCGAATCACCCAGAGCCTGCCAGGTTTCACGTATCGCTTGTAACTGCGGCACGCCAGCTGCGGTTTCCAGGCGAGTGCGGCAACCGCTCCCGGGACCCACACCGACCTTAACCGCATCGGCGCCGATATCCCGCATGAATTGCGCGCCTTCCGCAGTGGCTACGTTGCCGCAGACAAGCGGCACGCCAGCGAACCGTTGGCGAAATTTTTCAACGGCATCTTCCATCACGGTTGAATGGCCGTGGGCAATATCTATGAACAGGCAGTCCGCACCGGCCTCCAGCAGTGCCGCGGAACGGTCCAGGTAATCACCCCGCGCGCCGATGGCCGCGCCCACCAGCAGGCGTCCCTTATCATCTTTACTGGAGTAGGGGCGTTCTCGCAGGGAAAAAATATCCCGGCGCGTGATCAAACCATGGATGCGCCGGTCTGCATCGACCAGCGGCAGGCGTTCAATGCGATTTTCAAACAGGATTTTTGAGGCCTGTTCGATGGAAATGTCAGGCTTATCGACTGCGAGCCGGTCGAAAGGCGTCATAAAACGATCAACCGGTTCTCCATCGTGGTCACCGTTCCAGGGCATATCCCGTTGCGACAGGAGTCCGGCCAGGATACCGCTGCCGGGTTCCGTCTCGATAAGAATGCCGGTAATCGCATGGTTCTTGGCAAACTTCCTGGCTTGCTTAATGGTAGCGCCCGACGGCAGGCATAAAGGGTTTTTGATGACCGCGCTCTGGCTGCGTTTAATCTGGGCCACCTTGCGCGCCTGTCTCTCTATAGTCATGGCGCGATGGATAACGCCAATGCCCCCTTCCATCGCCATGGCCCTGGCCATATCCGCGCCGGTCACGCTATCCATATTGGACGAGACAATGGGCAGTTCCAATGAGATGTCATTGGTCATAACCGTGGACAGGTTAATATCACGGCGTGTTTCGGTCAGCCCTTTTTGCGGGCGAAACAGGAAATCGTCGAAGGTTTTTCCGACCCAGGAGGCAGTGTCTGTTTTTGTCATGAAGCTATCAGGAGAATGGAGGCGCTGGTATTTCAGTATGCTGTTTTGAGTTTTTCCCCGGGGAACAGCGTCTAATCTACCAATTACCGCCGTTATGATCAATAGCTGGGAGGTAGATGCTCCCGCTAAATCGAGGTCAATACAGTGATTTTTGCCGGATTCGAAAACAGAGGGGACAGATTTAAATCTGTCCCCGAGGAGTCACGGGGCCTGCTTCTCTGGCAGTGAGGGCGTCTCGCCCTCCACGAGGGCAGGATGCCCTCGTGCCCGGGAGTTAGCGGGAACTACTGGTCGGGAGGCAGGGAGGCAGGTGACAGTACCTGCTTACCGGGGGTTGAACACCGCAAGCAGTTCGCCGACTTCCCCGCGGTTGTTCCCGTCGCTGCTGATGTATCTCCTGACTTTGAAGCGGGAAATTTTTGCCTTTCTCCCGGCATATAACTCCCGCGTCTGCCTGGTATCGTGGTTTGAGATGACAACCTGAATCCGGTTGCCCGCCAGTTCACAGGCAAAGTTTGCCAGACGTACCTGATCATCCCAGCTAAAACCTGCCGTGTGGTAGTCGGTAAAGTGCGCGGTTTCCGATAAGGGGACATACGGCGGGTCGCAATAGACCGCATCGCCGGGCTGCGCCCTTGCCATGCTCTCGTCAAAATGGGCTTGCAGCAGCGTGGTGCTTTGCGCGCGTGCGGCAAAGGCCTGCATTTCTTTTTCGGGGAAATAGGGCTTGTCATAGCGGCCAAACGGCGTATTGAACCCGCCCTTGCCATTGTAGCGGCATAAACCATTATAACCGTGCCGGTTCAGGTACAGAAAAAGCGCCGATTTCCTTCTGGCATTACGGGTTTCATTAAATTCGTCACGATAGGCGTAATAATTTTCCCCGTTGTTGTGCCTGCCATCAAAAAAAAAACGGCAATAGCTGATGAAAGAGGGGCCTTCCTCAATTAACTGTTGGTATAGGCCAATCAGGTCAGGGTTGGCATCCGCCAGCAGGTAGGTGGCGTAATCGGTATTGAGGAATACCGCGCCGGAACCGACAAACGGTTCAATCAACCGTTTCCCCGGATGCAGGGCGCGGCGTATTTTCGACAGGAGCCGGTATTTCCCCCCGGGCCATTTCAAAAATGGCCTTATGTCTGGCCGGCTGCTGATGTCTGTTCTTCCGGAGTACGCGCCTGGATACTCAATGCGTGGATTTCTGCGGGCATCATGTCGTCGACTGCCTGGTACACCAGGCGGTGCCGCTCCAGGGTGGAACGACCCTGGAATTGGGAACTTATGATCCTGACGGAAAAGTGTCCGCCCCCGGCGGCGGCGCCGGCATGTCCGACGTGCAGGTGAGAATCATCCGTTATTTCCAGGCGTTCAGGCGCCAGGGCCTGATGCAGTTTCGATCTGATGGTTTCAAGTCTGTCCATGTTATTTCTTGCCGGCCTGTGGTTGCTCTATCGCGTAACGGGACAGGAAGATAGCGACGCCTGTCAAGTAAATTATATTCAACAACAGGAAACCGAACAGTTTGAACATTGCCCAGGTCTCAGTGCTGAAGTTATAGGCGACAAATAAGTTGATTGCGCCACATAACAGGAAGAATCCTACAAAGGACAGGTTGACCCGACTCCAGACATTTTGCGGTGCGTTGAACACTTGCCCCATTAACCGCGCTGACAGGTTACGACTGCCGATGTAATCACTTGCCAGGAAGGACAGAGAGAAGATCCAGAACACGATGGTCGGTTTCCATTTGATAAACATCTCATCCTTGAGCAGTAAGGTCGCGCTGCCTAAAACCAGTACCACCAGGAAAATAACGACGTACTGTTTTTCAATCTTTTTAGTAAGGAGCCAGCCCAGGATTATCTGCAAAAACGACGTCGCTATCAGGACTTTAGTCGCCAGGTATAATCCCTCTTGCCGGCTTTCGGGGATAAACAGTGCGACCAGGAAAGCCAGTCCGGGCAAAAAATCCAGGAAAAATTTCATATTGTCGGGCCAGAAGTAATATGATAGTGAGTATATGGCCCAGTATTTTAAAATCCACCCTGAAAATCCACAAGTGCGTTTATTAAACCAGGCCGTACATATTCTGCAGCAGGGTGGCGTAATTGTCTATCCCACCGACTCCTGTTTTGCCCTGGGCTGCCTGCCGGGCAGCAAAAGCGCCTTTGAAAGAATACTTTCCATACGCCGGTTAAACCATAAACACAATTTTACATTATTATGTTCGTCCATGACGACAGTGGGGGCGTTGGCCAAAACAGATAATACGGCCTTCCGGTTGATAAAACGCCTGACGCCCGGACCGTATACGTTTTTATTACCGGCGTCCCACCAGGTGCCCCGGTATATTCAACATCCGAAAAAAAAGACGATCGGATTAAGAATCCCGGCACACGAAACGCTGCTGGCGTTGCTGGAACTGGTCGCAGAACCGATATTGAGCACCAGCCTTATCTTGCCGGACAATGAATCACCGGAGACTGATGCCGAAGTCATCAGCACTAAGCTGGGTCAGGAGGTTGACCTGGTAATTGACGCCGGTCCCTGTGGAATGGGATTGACCACGGTCATTGACCTGACTTCGGAATCAGTTGAAGTCGTCCGCCAGGGCCGCGGGGATTTACAGGATATCCCCGGTAGTGAATAATCTGTTTGTGCCACAGAGAGCACAGAGGGCACAGAGAAAAAACAATATAAATCACAGGAAAGATGGATTGTTACATGCAGGTTGCACATACATTAAAAAGAAACTCGATTCTCTCTGTGCCCTCTGTGGCAAAACAAATCTGCGGATAAACAACATAATAAGGGGATAATATTGGCAAGTTCAGCTAACCAGCGAGTGATGTCCGGTATGAGGCCGACCGGCGCCCTGCATCTTGGTCACTATCATGGCGTATTGAAAAACTGGGTCAGGTTGCAAAACGAATATGAATGTTTTTACAGCGTCGTTGACTGGCATGCCTTAACGACGGAGTATGAAGCGCCTGGTAAGGTCGAGAAAAACGTCTGGGAGATGATCATCGATTGGCTGGCGGTCGGCATCAATCCCGGTTCGGCGAAATTGTACATACAATCACGCATCCCGGAACACGCGGAACTGCACCTGTTGCTGTCCATGATCACCCCGCTAAGCTGGCTTGAGCGGGTCCCTTCCTATAAGGAACAACAGGAACGCCTGCGCGACAAAGACCTGACCACGTATGGTTTCCTGGGTTATCCGCTGTTGCAAACCGCCGATATCATCATATTCAAGGCCAGCTACGTCCCGGTGGGTGAGGACCAGGTTGCTCACGTGGAAATGGCCCGCGAGGTGGCCCGGCGCTTCAATTATCTGTACGGACGCGATCCCGGATTTGAAAAAAAGGCGGAGAAGGCCGCCAGGAAAATGGGCAAAAAGAACAACAGGATGTATTTTGACCTGTTAAGGAAATACCAGGAACAAGGAGACGTACAGGCGCTGGAAAAAGCCAGGGCCCTGGTAGAAACGCAGCAGAATATCAGTATCGGTGATCGCGAGCGCCTGGACGGATTCCTGGAAGGTGGCGGGAAAATGATCTTTCCCGAACCCCGGGCGCTGCTGACCGAAGCGCCGAAAATGCCGGGTATGGATGGGCAGAAGATGTCCAAATCATACAATAACACTATTTCACTGCGGGAAAATGCTGGCAGTGTAGAAGACAAGGTGAGAACCATGCCCACTGATCCTGCCCGGATAAGGCGTAACGATCCGGGCGACCCGGAGAAATGTCCCGTTTGGGACCTGCATAAGGTCTATTCCGATGCGGATCTCAAGAGTTGGGTGCAGGAAGGTTGCCGCAGTGCCGGGATAGGTTGCCTGGATTGTAAAAAACCCCTGATAGACGCCATTATTAAGGAGCAGGCGCCTATCAAGGAGCGAGCCGACGAGTACATTAATGATCCGGAAACGGTGCGGGCTATCATTAACGAGGGTTGCGAGTCTGCACGGGATATGGCCCGGGAAACCCTGGCAGAGGTGCGCGAGGCCATGGGACTGGATTATGGTTAACCAACCGGCAAATCAGCAGCAGGGTAATGCCAGGCAGGAGGAGATGCCCTTTGCCGTAGTGCAAGGTGTTCCGCTGAGTGAGATTCCCAAAGACCTGTATATCCCGCCGGACGCCCTGGAGGTATTCCTTGAGGCATTCGCCGGCCCGCTTGACTTGTTGCTATACCTGATCAGACGCCAGAACCTGGACATCCTCGACATCCCTATTGCCAAGGTAACGGAACAATATATGCGTTACATCGAATTGATGGAGGAACTACACCTGGAACTGGCCGGGGAATATCTGGTTATGGCGGCTATGCTGGCCGAGATCAAATCGAGGATGCTGCTGCCGCGCCTCAAACCGGATGAGGAAGAGGAAGACCCGCGCGCGCAGCTGGTGCGCCGCTTGCAGGAATACGAAATTTATAAACAGGCGGCACAGGATGTCGATGAGTTGCCGCGCCTTGGTCGTGACTGCTTTGCAGCTATTATTGATTTTCCTGATAAAAGTATTCGCAGCCGGCCGCCTGAAGTGTCACTGGATGCCATTTTGCAGACGTTTGCGGAGGTCTTGCAGCGCGCCGAAGTGTTTTCCCACCATCATATCCAGCGCGAACCCTTATCAGTCAGGGAACGCATGGTGTCCATACTGGACAGAATCAGCGCTGACGATTTTACCGATTTCAAGGAGTTGTTTGTCATGGAAGAGGGCAAGGCAGGCGTCATCGTGGTCTTGCTGGCAATACTGGAACTGGCAAAAGAAGCCCTGATTGATATGGTGCAGAACGAAGCCAATGGCCCGATCTACATCAAGGCAGTGGTATGAATCACGCAGAGTTGAAAAAGATTGTGGAAGCCGCGCTGATGGTGCTGGCCCAACCGCTGAGTGTCAGCGACCTGTTATCCATGTTCGAGGATGACCTGGAGAAACCCGACCGTAATGAAGTCAGGAAAGCGTTGAATGAGTTGCGGGAGGATTATGCCGAACGCGGCATAGAACTCAAGGAAGTTGCCAGTGGTTTCCGTTTTCAGGCCCGTTCGGATTTTGCCGGATGGATAAACCGGCTGTATGATGAAAAACCCCAGCGATATTCCCAGGCGCTGCTGGAAACTCTGGCTATTATTGCCTACCAGCAACCGGTCACCCGGGGCGAAATTGAAGATATACGCGGCGTCAGCCTCAGTACCGGCATCATCCGCACCCTGCTGGAACGTGAATGGATAAGAGTAGTGGGTCACCGGGATGTGCCCGGTCATCCGGAATTACTGGCAACCACCAGGCAGTTTCTTGATTATTTCAACCTGAAGGAATTATCGGAATTGCCTTCTTTGGGTGAGGTGAAGGACATCGACCAACTGGAGCCTGACTTGTTTGGGAACCTTGAACAGGCTCCTGCCATTGAGATTCAGTCTTCCCGGCAGGATACGGAAGCAGATTCCGCTAAAGGCGCCTTTGAGGAAAATAACGTTGTTCCTTTTTCCAGCCAGCCCGGTAGCGGTTAGCCCGGATTTCTCGGGAGATGATGCTGATAGCTGCGTATGAACGACTTTTAATCGGTAAGCCATTCGTGCAATTTTTCCAGGTGGCGCCAGGATAGCACGTTGATATCACCTCTATCCTGATCCTGGTCGCCTCCATAAATCAAAAATGCCTGTGCTGCCTCGTCTCCGGCCAGTTTCAGCCATTTTCTCAGGTTCTTAAAAAAATCTCTGTTGATAGTCTGACCCGCCTTGATTTCCAGTGGTATTAACCTGCTGTCCTGGTCGATAATTACATCAATTTCCAGACCATTATTGTCCCGCCACGTAGAGATGTTTGCCGGTTCGCCTTTGGCGTACTGGTATTTCACCAGTTCACTGATGATAAAGTTCTCGAAAAGTGCGCCGCGCAGCGCATGCATGATTATTTGACTGGAGCCTTTAATACCCAGCAGCCATGCCAAAAGGCCGCTATCATAAAAATACAGTTTGGGGCTTTTTATTAATCGTTTCGAAAAATTTTTGTAGTGTGGCCGTAGTTGAAACGTGATATAGCTGGCCTCCAATACAGACAGCCACTCCTTCACGGTGTTATGGGAAAGCCCGCAGTCATTTCCCATACTGCTCAAGTTAATTATTTGTCCCGCTCTACCTGCGCAAATTCGTAAAAAGGTGCGAAAGGCATTAAGGTCTTTGACTTTGACAAGTTGCTGAACATCCCGTTCAACATAGGTTTGGACATAAGACCCATACCAGTCAGAAGGATGGATGTTCCGGTCGTAAACTGGTGGATAGAAGCCTTTATAAACGAGGTCATCGAGTGATTTTGGTTCCACACCTGCAGTACGCAGCTCTGTGAACGAAAATGGTAAGAGATGAATCAAACCGATACGGCCTGCGAGGGTTTGGCTGATTTTGGCGCGAAAACCAAATTGTTGAGAACCGGTTAAGATGAACTGTCCCATTTGTCGGGCTTCATCGACAATAAGTTGTAAGTAGGAGAACAATTCCGGGCAGCGTTGTACTTCATCCAGTATCGCACCTTGTGGAAATTGCCCCAGAAATCGGCGCGGGTCAGTATGCGCGAAGTCGAGGTAGTCTGGATCCTCTAACGAAACATAGGGTTTTTTTGGAAAACAGTGCCGGGCCAGGGTGGTTTTACCTGCCTGACGTGGGCCGGTAACGCCAACCACTGGAAATGACGCAGCAAGCCGATTGAGTGTTATTTCAACTGTTCTATCAATAAAGGCAGTTTTTTTCATGGCAGAAATAATTATACAAATTGTAACTATAAATTACAATTTGTATAAGAAATGCACAGCAGTTCCGGCTAACTCCCGGGATCGAGGGCATCCTGCCCTCGTGGAGGGCGAGACGCTCTCCCTCCCAAGGAAATACGCTCCCTTATGGTCAGGAACTTGGGGGACAGATTTAAATCTGTCCCCCCTGCCTTCGGCAATAATCACTGTATTGACCTCGGGTTAGCGGGAGCACCTGAGAAATGCATGGTTTTGAAACGGTTCCGGCAGTACCGTATTTTCTGCAGGACAGGATATTTCTTCGGTGAACACTGGTTTTCTGGTATACCTGTAGTCGGAGGTTCGACATCGATTTCATATTGGGAGTGTACCTGTGGGATATTATTCAGCTATTAATTGTGCTTTTACTGATGAGTAGATTGAGAGGTTTGTAAACCAGTGTCTGACCGTATTCAGAAGGTCCTGGCTGCCGAGGGAGTGGGTTCGCGGCGTCACATAGACAGCCTGATCAAGGCGGGGCGTGTGCGCGTTAACGGATATGTCGCAAAACCGGGGGACAAGATCAGGACGACCGACCAGGTAATAATCGACCGGCGCAGGATCCGGTTAAATCCTCTACCTGTGGATAGTGCAGGGGGCTGTCCCAAGGTGCTGGCCTATTACAAACCCGAAGGAGAAATTTGTACGGTAAAAGACCCTGAGGGTCGGAGGACGGTTTTTGCAAACCTGCCGAAGCTGCATCGGGGGCGCTGGATCAGTATCGGGCGCCTGGACATCAACAGTAGTGGCCTGTTGCTGTTTACCGATAATGGCGCACTGGCGAATGACCTGATGCACCCGCGTAACCAGGTGCAACGTGAGTATGCCGTGCGCGTATCAGGCCGGGCCCGCCAGGATCAGCTCAATGCCCTGCTGAAAGGCGTCCGGCTTGAGGATGGCATAGCCCGCTTTGCCAGTATCACGGATGGCGGAGGCAAGGGCAGGAATCACTGGTATCACGTAGTCATAATGGAAGGCCGGAACCGGGAAGTCCGGCGCCTCTGGGAATCCCAGGGTTTGCTGACAAACCGCCTCATCCGGATAAGATACGGCTCTTACAACCTGCCCCGTATCAAGCGCCCCGGCCAGTGCTGGGAATTGAAACCGGAGGACATTGACGCATTATTGCCCAAATAATCGATTGATTTTTTCAGGCATTTTTTAAATTGTGTCCATACATCTTTGGCCCAACCGGGATCATCAGGACAAAAACAACGACGCATTCTTTTAATAATCTCCATTCGTTCACCTGCAGCGCCATGGACATCACCCCATAATATATTTTCATCAATCAGTGTGCCCAGCATCTCCTGGAGTGATACCGTACCAAATTCAGGCGCCACGCCGATCACGTGTGTTCTATCTTTAACAATGTTAAAAGAGGAGGTTAACGGGCCATTGACATTGGGAGTCAGTTCATCACCAGGCACCAGCAGGTTGGTTTTCCCATAGCACTGACAGGCCATCTGGAAGGCTGGTTTTGACGGGTCTCCAGTATATATCAGTGTCTGCTTCCCGAAAGGGCCGAGTCCGGTATGGATATCAATATGGATAACATGGGATGCATGCGAAACCACTTGTTTTATAAAATTCATCCACATTACGTTACTCCAGGTCGCTTGCTTCCCGCCAAAATAAATATCCGTTTCATCGGTATACTGGCCTGAAGTAATGGCCTTCTGATACTTCTTTTCACCATATTTCTCTATATACGCACAAGCAGCATCCGTTGCAGTACGACCTCCGGCTTCTTGAGTGAATTTATGCATAAATTCCTTGAACATCCGGTAGTTTGAGTTGTCCGGCAGCGGCTGCGTAAAATCGATGAAATTGCGATTTAAATCGACGTTATCCTCATTGACCCGCCGATGATGAGAAAAACCGTAAGGATTTATTGCATGGACGATATAACAAACGCAATCGTGGCTGACAATGTCATGCAACCCCTGTTCCAAGGCATAAACTTGTAATGCCGATCCGCAATAACCTTCGACACCGTGTGTCCCTGAAGAAATAATCAACACCTTGTTTGCGCCTGTATCCCCTACCACTGCGATGTCGGTATAAAGTGCTTCGCCCTCGGCTCCTTTCACAACAGGATTTTGATAACTCCAGACGTCCAATTGATGGTTTTCACAAACCTCCAGAAACTTATTACGAGCCTGCTGGTATGTTTCGCTGAAGTATTCAGAAACAGACATGGTTATGAGGCGGCATTTCTTAAAAAGTGTTCCAGGCAATGATTAAATTTCACCGGTTCCGTTAAAAATGGAGCATGTCCGGTACGCGGGATCTCAGTCCAGGTCACCTGTTTTATGTGCTGTGCCATATATTCATTAGCCTGTGTAGTGCTGAATATATCGAGTTCTCCATTAATTAAGAGTGTCGGAGACCGTATGCTGCCCAGCATTGCCCGTGAATCACTCTCAATCGCAAGCCGCAAGTGATGCAATGCGACCTCCGGGGTTGTCTGATTGACGATATTCAGGATTTTTTCATACAGCGCCTTGTCAGTGGAACCGGATAATATCTGAGTCACGAATTTTTCAGCCATGAACGCCGGGTCTTGCTCCAGGGTCTCCATCATTGCAGACAACGTGCCGCTTTCTATGCCCCAGGGAAAATCTGCCGATCTTATCCCATTGGCGTTAGCATTAACCAGGGTCAGGGTATTCAACTCAGGGTGGAATAAATCTGCAAAGTTAATTGCAACAAGAGCGCCCATCGACCAGCCAACCAGATGAACGTTGCTTATTTGAAGATGTTGCAGCAAGTCATGGACGTCCCGTGCGTGTCCTGCGTATGAATCCGGCGGTACAATGCTTGAGGAATCACCAAAACCTGCAAGGTCTATGGCAATGATTCTGTATTTGTCGGAGAAGTGACTGATCTGGGAGTTCCAGACCTCTTTGCTCATCATTAATCCGTGCAGAAAAACAAGATTGCCTGCCGTGTCTGCATCAGGGCCTGTGTGAATAAAACTCAACACGGCATCACCCCCGGGTTGACTGTCTGTAACGGATAAATTCTTTGCCTGGGACATGATCCCACTGTCTTGTTATTGGTCGTTTATGCTATGTATTCTATGGCGTAAGCAAGCGACATACCCCTGACCCCGGTCGGACCGGGGAAGGATTATACGGGATCGGACAAATTAAAAATTATACTTAAGGTTAATACCATAAGTCCGCGGCCGCCCGAACTCGACTACGTTGCCGAAGGCGCCGCCACGAAAGCCCCCGATCTCATAATCCTCATCCAGCAGGTTTCTTACATACAGCGCCGCACTCCATTTATCATCCCGGCTGTTCAATGTCAGGCGTCCGTTTACGATGTCGTGGGAGTCGGCGGCTGCCAGGGGATCATTGAACAAGGTATAGAAAATCCTGTCACGATAGCTGTATTCCATCCGCAGGATCAGTCTGCCCAGGTCTTCAAGCGGCATATGATATTCAGCGCCGAGGCTGACGCTGAACTCGGGCGCCTTGGGAAGGTCATTGCCGTCCTGGTCAACATCGACAGGATTGTTGGGGTCCGGTGCCTGCAGTTGTTCGATTTCAGTATTCAGGTACGCGAGCTGACCATCAAAAAACAGATTACCCGTTGCAGCTAAATCCAGTTCCAGTTCCAGGCCCCACACCTCAGCATCGCCGACATTACGCACACTGGCGAAACCGTTGCCTGCCGCGATAGCCTCTTGCGTTAATACATTCTGTTGCAGGTCGCTGTAATCGTAATAGAAAAAAGCTGCATTGGCCCGCAGGCGGCCATCTATGAGAGTGGTTTTTACCCCACCTTCATAGGACCAGATGAATTCTTCATCGACCGATTCGAGGGTTGTCGAGGCGCCGAACAGCAAGGAGTTGAAGCCGCCGGATTTAAAACCCCGGGTTGCTGATGCAAACCAGAGGATGTCGTCCGACATGATGTACTCGATACCGAACTTGGGTGTGAAGGCGCTCCAACTGTTTTGCGGCGAATCACCGAACGGACTGAATCCCAATGCCGGCCTGTTTGCGATAAGGTCGGCAGCCGTTGCCGGCGTCGGAATATTCAGTAAAGTGAAGTTGTAGTCTACATCTTTCTGCTCATAACTGTAACGCAGACCCAGAGTAGCGCGCCACTGCTCGCTAAAGCTGTAACTGAATTGCCCGAATACGGCATAGGCTTCCGTCTCGACGCGGGTAACATCAGCGATTCCCTGGTCGTATAATCCGCTAGCGGCCAGCGCCGTGCCGCCCAGAGGTGCGGCGCCGAAAATGAGGCGAAAGTCCTGTTCCGGCTCCTCAAAAAAGAGAAAGGCGCCCACAAGCCATTCAAGCGCTGCGTCACCGGTCGACGCTAACTGGAACTCCTGCAATACCGATTCTGAACTTTCCGATGGCGCAGAGAATATCAGGTTTAATTCAGACACGTCGAAATCCAGTGCCCAGGTCTGTTCATATTCCCGGTAACTGCTTAAGGACTTGAATTCCATTGAACCCAGGTCCCAGATAATCTCAGCGCCAAACCCGTAATCCTCAAGGTCAAGCTGATTCAGGGCATCTCCGCTCTGTGTCCTGATGTCAGTGTGGAGGGGAGCGCCGAAGGCAACGCCGAGATTGGAGGCAAATACGGGCTGGAGTTGTACGCCTTGTCCGCGGCTGCTTTCATCCTTCGTATAATCGCCGAACAACCGGATTGATAAATCATCCGTCACCTGGAGCAACAGTTGTGAACGGAAAGAGACCACGTCGGTTTCCTCACTACCCTCGCTGAGATAAGGATTGGTCGCATAACCGTCATCAAAACTGCCCAGAGCGGCGATGCGCAAAATGGCCTTATCTTGCGCCAGCGGTACGTTCACGGCCCCGCTCACACGAATGGTTTCATAATTGCCGGCGCTGAAATCGACGTAACCGCCGAATTCCTCTTCTGGTTGTCTGGGGAATATGTTAATCACGCCACCGGTCGCATTGCGTCCGAACAGGGTACCCTGTGGACCCTTAATCACTTCAACGCGCTCAATATCGTAAAAGTCCGAGATCGAACTGACCAGCCTGGGCAGATAAACGCCGTTGGAATGAACCGCGACGGATCCTTCCAGACCTACCGTGACTTGGTCCGTGCCTACACCGCGCAGGAAAGGCAAGCCAAAGTGTGCATTCGGGCTGAGTACGAAGCCCGGCACATGGAATTGTAAGTCCGTCGTGTATTCGATCCCTGATTCTGATAACTGTTCTCCACTCAACGCGTAGATGGTGATGGGAACGTCTTGCAGACTCTCTGCCCGTCGCTGAGCGGTAACCACGATTTCTTCCAGTTGTTGTGCAGTCACAACAGGTTGTGCGAGCAAACCAGCCAGGATAAAAAACACATATGCAATACGATTGATCATGACAAATTCTCCATTATCTCCAGACCAGAGTAAAGAAACCAGCGTACTAACCAAACCGGTATTGAGTCGTCTCCTATACGGAACCTGTTTATACCCTATAAGGAATAAAACTGGGGTTAACAGGAATAAATACCCTTTTTTTGTTGTGTTGTTGTAAATATGTTCTACAATTCTGTTGGTTAGTCAACTTTCTTTGTAGCCAGGGCACATGCAAATTTTCACGACTGAAAATCTTCCCAGCAAGGAGCGAATCGCCTATTGGAACGAGGTAATTTGTGATTACGTGTTAGACGTCAATACCAGCATTGATGTGCCCTGTATGAGCGTGCCCCGGTTCGAGGGGAGGTTGATCACATATGACCTGGGCCACCTGAGTCTGATTGATGTACTGAGCCGGGAATCCTTTACCGTATCCCGTGACCTGCGGCGTACCTGTCAATCCAGAGATGAGTTTGCCCTTCTCAACGTACAAATTGAAGGCACAACTATTGTCAATCAAGCAGGCCGTACTGCCCACTTAAGGCCGGGTGATATGGTCTTATATGACTCCAGGTTGCCCCATAGCGGCCGTGGTCGTGGAGGCAGTGGAGTAAAAAATCTGTTCTTGCGCGTACCGCGCAGGGAATTCATTCATAGAATACCCTACCTGAATGAAATCACCACGGTGCCGCTCGACCCGCGTAACACCATGGTCAGACTGGCCTTCGATATGGTGCTATCGCTCAACAGCCAGTTGCAATCAGGCAACACCGAGACAAGTACTACCGTAACCAACGCGATACTCGATACCATCACTGCTGCGGTATCCAGCAGTTTTCGTAACAGGGACGGGCAGTTTTCCAGCAGCAGTAGTGCCTTGCTGCACAGGGTCAAGTCGTATATCGACTACCACCTATTGAATCATGATCTCAACCCGGAACAGGTAGCATCAGCCCATTGCGTGACGGTGCGTTACCTGAACAAGCTGTTTGCCAGGGAAAATACATCGATAACCCGCTGGATCTGCAAACGCCGTCTGGAGAAATGCACGGAATTATTAAGCTGTTCCCGGAACATAAACCGCAATACCGACGCGATTGCCTACCAGTGCGGCTTCAGCAGTCTTCCCTATTTTTATCGCAGGTTTAAGCAATACTACGACTGCACTCCCCGTGAATACAAATTGAAGGCGTCAGTTTTCGAGTAAGACTGATCTCAACAGGTGTGAGTCGCACCGGAATGCGCTGCGGCTGTAACAAAAGACCCAGCAGTTCCCGCTAACTCCCGGGATCGAGGGCATCCTGCCCTCTTGGAGGGCGAGACGCCCTCCCTCCCAGGGGAAAATGCCCGTAACTCCTGGGGGACAGATTTAAATCTGTCCCCTCTGTCTTCGAATCCGGCAAGAATCACTGTATTGACTTCGAGTTAGCGGGAGCACCTGCAAAAGACCCGGGAAGATTGACATCTCCTTTGACTTTTCAGATAGTTCCGTTAATCTTGACATCCCTTTTTGTATTGAGTCGGTAAACCATCCGTTATGACCAGCAGACAACCCCTGGTAGCGGCCAACTGGAAGATGAACGGCAGCCGCGTGTCCGTCACCGCGCTGTTGCGCGGGTTCAGGCAGGGCCTGCCTGTGGACGGAGTAGAAGTCCTGGTCTGCCCGCCCTATATCCATATTCCGCTGGCGGCGCAGCAACTGACCGGTAGCGCCATCGGGCTGGGGGCGCAGACGGTGTCGGAATATGCAAACGGTGCCTACACGGGTGAGATATCGGTGGATATGCTGAAAGATTATGGTTGCCGATATGTTATCATCGGCCACTCGGAACGACGCCATATCTTCGCCGAAACCAATGAGACGGTGGCGAACAAGTTCTGTTTCGCCCGGGAGAGCGGGCTGAAGGTCATACTTTGTCTGGGAGAGCGATTGCCTGAGAGAGAGGCAGACATGACCGAACAGGTATTATCCGAACAACTGGACGCGGTGATCGCAAAAACAGGAATAGATGCCTTTGGCGGCGTTGTGATCGCTTATGAGCCGGTATGGGCTATCGGAACAGGGCGCACCGCATTGCCGGAGCAGGCCCAGGCGGCCCACAGCTTCATCCGGCTGCAGGTGGCCCGGCACGATGACCGGATTGCCGACGACCTGCGTATCCTGTACGGAGGCAGTGTGAAGGCGGATAACGCCGCAGCATTGTTTTCCATGGCGGACGTGGATGGTGGGCTGATAGGCGGCGCATCATTAAATGTTGAAGATTTCCTGGCAATCTGCCGGGCAGCGAGGTAAAAATGGAAACGTTACAAGCTCTATTACTGGTAGTGCAGGTGGTCTGTGCTATGGCATTAATCGGTTTTATCCTGATACAGCACGGCAAGGGCGCGGATGCCGGCGCGGCGTTCGGCAGCGGCGCATCGGCTACCGTCTTCGGCGCATCGGGTTCCGGCAATTTCCTGACCAAGACAACGGCAGCCCTGGCCTTTGTATTCCTGATAAACAGCCTGGCCCTGGCCTGGATGGCCAAGGAGCGCAGCATGGAGGCAAGGGAATTGAATATAATTGAGCCGATGGTGCTTGAGCAGCCGGTTGAAGAGCCTCAGTTCGATCCCGCCAATATACCCGTGGACGTGCCTGAATCGGATATCCCGTCCATTCCGGAATAACAAAGAGATTTTCCAGACCGTGCCGATGTGGTGGAATTGGTAGACACGCTGTCTTGAGGGGGCAGTGCCCAAAAGGCGTGCCGGTTCGACTCCGGCCATCGGCACCATTTTAATTTGCTCAAAATATTATCTGTTAAAATTCAATAGGATAAATTATGGTGTCGAAGCCGTCATCCGCAGATTTTTCATCTGCTGCCCGTGGAACGGAAGAAGGGCAGGTCAATATCGGGAATTCCTGTGTTAAAATAATAAGATACCGTGACCGCGAACCTGGGTAAGCATGTTATGAAGCACTCCAAACCAGATGATAGTGAACTGAACATAATCGTTGTGCCCGGGCGCGTGTTCGAAGAGGAAAAAGAAGCCGAATACAGAAAAATGCGCGAGGATATTGAAAAAGGTCTCATTTCGCCGGAAGAACTGCGGAAAAGAAACTGCATCCACTGGGATGACGACTTTGAGCTTGTTCCCTGGAATGAAAAGGGTCCCATGTGGTATGAATAGATGTTCCGGATCAGAGACATTGCCAAGGTCCTTGAATCCCTGCCAGATGATAACGATGCCATCCTGATCGGCGGCCAGGCTCTCAATATCTGGGCGGAATATTATGCCCAACAAGACTCATCCCTGAACACATACTCCCCTTTTTTCAGTCATGACATCGATTTTCTTGGCGACCAGGACTCGGCCGCTGCCATGCATAAAATCTGGAAAGGCGAAATCAGGGTGCCGGACATGGACACCCATACCCCGATGTCGGCAAACCTGAAGTTCAATCTTGAAGACGGCCGGCCCATCAACGTCGATTTTCTTGAGGTAATGATAGGAGTCGACAACTACCACATAAGAAAGGACGCACAGAAGGCCAGGAACCCGAATACGCAAAAATCCGTCCTGGTGCTCCATCCGGCACATTGCCTGGCCAGCAGGATATACAACACGTATGGAATTCTAAACCGTCGATCCGGGCAAACCGATGGTCGCAGCACAGAGCGCACAAGATTGGCCGTCAGGGTCTTGAACCACGCTCTCAGTGATTTATTCAGAAGTCAGGACAGAGAATCGCACAGGCAGGCATACAGGTTTATTGAATACACGGCCAGCCTTGCCGTTGAAGACCCGGCAAAACGCGCCTGCCTCCTGGACAACATTGACGTGCTGGAAGCAATACCGACAGACCCCGAACTGGGCATGACTGAAGATTTCTTGAATGCACGTTACCCGCGTATCCGGAGCTTTGTTGCCCGTAAACGCGAAATTTATACACGTAATTATGAAAGAATGGAGCAGAGCAAAATTTCAGCGCCGGATTACCAGTCGTCCGATATTGAACAAGGTGAGTGAGCAGCGGCCCAAATCAGACCAGGAACAGTTCCCGGCCGTGCTCTACACGCGAACGCCCCTCGGAAGAAGACTCCCGGGAGGACCGGCAGCTCCCGTTTACACGGCAGTATCGACAGGGGTTTCAAGGGGAGGGATTTGATCATCAGCTTTCCGCACCCCAAGCCACTGCTCTGGATAATTTTCAATTTGAAGATGAAGATGTAACCGCGTACGAAGTGAGAGCAAAGTTGACCTTTGCCGGTGGCGCCGCTCAGGCAAATATTGCGTTATTCCGTAGTGAATTTGACAATTTGCAAGTAAGCACATTACAGGGTTCAGTCACCTTCAATGTGGGTAATGCCGCATCCGCTGTCACTCAAGGTATTGAAGCGGATATTCGTTGGTGACCAATGGAAAATCTACTTCTTTACGCGACCATGGCACACCTGGACGCAAGTTTTGATAAATATAATAATGCGCCCTGTTATGTCGGGCAGACCGTAGCTGATGGGTGCATAGACCCCGATGGACCAGGTCCGGCAACGGCAACCCAGAACCTGAATGACAAGACCTTGCAATATGCGCCAAACTGGGCCTTTACTGCAAATGCAGAATATTCCTGGTAATTGGCAACCAATATAAATGTAATCGGATTTCTCCAGGTCTACTACCAGGACAGGATAGCCATGGCGCTGGACCTTGAGCCCTTCACCTTCCTGTCAGGTTACGTGAAACTCGATGGGCGTCTTGCCATTACCATCGACGAGAACACCTGGGAAATCGCATTGGTCGGACGTAACCTGACGAACAAGATAACGAAGAATTTCGCCAATGATGCCAATGCTTTCGGGACAGGGCATATTGCCAGGCTGCACAGATATTTCAACACGACAAGAATATAAGGCGTCTGAGAGAAAAACTGGAACAATTGGAAATAGAAGAAAACACCCTTGTTATATGGGCAAGCGATAACGGGCCAATGTATTCTTTTTACCCTTCAGCTGGCTTCAGTTACCTGCGCGGAAGGAAACACGAGGTAAAGGAAGGCGGTGTCAGAACCCCGGCAATCGCGTGGTGGCCGGGGATTATCGAACCGGGATCTAAACCCCTGGATCTTGTTCACATCACTGACTGGTACACCACGATAGCCAGCATTGCCGGCGCCCAGGCTAATATTCCCGGTGACAGGATAATCGATGGCGTAAACCAGACGTCATTACTCATCAATGGGGAAGGATTTTCACGCAGGGATTACCTGTTCCATTATAAGTACAGCGTTTTCGGAACAGGGCTCGGCACACGGCTTGAAGCTGTTCGATGGAACAATATCAAGCTTTATCCGAACACGGTGAAAATTTTTAACATTATGCGCGATCCCAATGAAATACACACTAACAGACAACAATATCGGTGGGCTATGGAACCGATAAGACAATTGATGAACGGCCATATGAAAATGATGGAAAAATACCCCAATCGAAAACTGGAGTTTTGATTGCAGGACTTCAGACGCAAACCTGAACAGAAAAGAATCGCTATCAGTTTTCCTGCAACGGGTTTGTGTTATAAACCTTTGCTATGATTTCTGACAGGTGCGCTCCATAGGTAATCGGAGGATATTTTGGCGGCATCCATCGTGGTAATACCGACCGCAGCCAATTCCTGCGGCAAGCGTCCCGGGTGTGTCCCGAAAGCCCGCTCCGAGCGCCCCCGGGCTGCCGGAGAATACGCCGGTATCATCTCAATACCCAACTGCCGCAGGGAGCGCCCGCCGGTGCGAGACCTGCGAGAGACGCTTGTCCAGTAACCCGTCCAACCCGGCGTCTTCATACCGGTCGATGTAACGTCGGCAGGTCCGGGCACACACGCCCGGTTACTGTGCCGCGTCCTCTTGGGTTAATCGCCGCGCTGTCCAACCCCTATAGGCTTCTTCAAATCTCATCCGCTTTGTCTCCTGTAACCAGTTTGTCCGCGTCATGGCCTGCCTCCCAAAAGCTGACATGATAATGCTTGTCCAGTACACCGATACGGGACCGGACAGTTTATTTGTTCCTAACAATCAGTCCCACAGCAGTTGAGGGAAAATGGATCAAATCATGCTGCCCTCTGGGCGAACACAGCTGGCGGTATATTGCCCAAAGAGCTGTGTGGCCGTACATGGTTGCAGTGGTCTCCCCACGCCGCGATAGTCTTTCTGGCACAAAACCACACCACTATCAGTGTGCATACACACACTAATATCACACACATTGATGTGTACACTCGGATCATCTATCCTATATCAGGCGTCTGAATTTTGTCTGACCCTATCTGAGAGTAATGAGGTATTAACATGAATTTTACGGCAGTTGTCGAGCACTGCAAAGAAACGGGGCTGTATGTAGGCTATGTGCCAGGTTTTATGGGCGCCCATTCTCAGGGAAAAACCTTGGATGAACTGAACAAAAACTTGCAGGAAGTCATTGCCATGTTGCTGGAAGATGGCATGCCTGAACTGGAAACTGAATTTATAGGCACACAACATGGAAGTATTCAACAAGAATACTGTAAGGTAAAGCTACGACAATTTAAAATCCGCCGAAAGCTTCGACCAATGGGACCTGAGGATTTCCTTATGTAGTTCCTGCATGGGCAGGTCCTCTAACATCCCGGGCCACAAGTCACGGGCTGCCGTCAGAGCATCAAGCAAATGCGCTTTCACGGCAGGCCACGGGACGCCTATCCGTTTACTCCAGGTCTGAAAAGCCTGCAAACTCATGGAATACCACTTTTTCTGTTTGCCAAGGTTCAACGCGATGCCGGTTTCGCCCGGGACGTACGGCAGCGTCGACACGATGTCGTACGCCGGGGCCAGCTTCGGGTTGACGGCATCGGGGTAAATCAGAGACCAATTCTTCAAATGGGCATCGCCGTTAGCCAGCAGGATATTCGCCAGCAGGCGACGGGCCATTTGCTGGATATCTCCCAACCCGCCCGCGCCATAACGATATAGTGCGCTGGCAACCTGTTCGTAATTGGTCTTTCCATACTTATCGTGAGCGAAAAACTCGAATACCTGGGCAAAATCTTCCGTATGGATACGACTCCGGGGCCGACGGTCAAAACGGTGGATGGCGTAAGCATGCGCTTCGTCAGGCAATTGGATTGCGGGCAGGTTATCCAGTGAATCCAGGGAAATGAGCGCAATCTCGGGCATATCCACGCCTATGGATTTGGCCAGTTTCATAGCACTGTATTCGTTTTCCGGCACGTTCCTGTGCATTGTGGATGGCGTTTTGACAATCCAATTGTCATCCCCTATCTCAGCGCTGATGTTGTAACGTACATCCTGCCGGATGGTGGAAAATTTCATTTGAATACCGGCGAGTGAAAACTTTTGCGCAACTCCCTTAACGTCAATTTGAACCGCCTCTGTCCGGCTCCTCGCAGACAAAGCCCAGACAGGAATCTCACCGGCCGGCACAGGCGCTGCAACGATAGCCCCAGGCAGGTTGTTGCCAACCCATGCCAGTAAAGGGAACTCGTTTGTGGGATGAATTTTCAATGCTCCCGATAGCAGTTCCCGCAGCGCGCCTTCTGGCAACAAATTGGACAAGACGGCCGGAACTCTCTGAGAACTCACCAACACCCTGTCCAGGTAGTTCGGGTTCATCCTTTGAGTCAGCGTCATTATTGGCCGGTTTTGCTCCCGTAAGGCCTTGTATTCCGGGTCGAAGGTTAATATGTTCTTGTCGCCGGTGTAATGGGTGAGTATTCCGACCCTCTGTCCGTGCAGTGTCAGTTGCAACGCTGCTGCGGATTCTACCAGCCGGTTCGTCGCTTCCATTGTTATTCATCCTCAAATTCTTTCAACATAGAGGACCATGAGGATTCTTTGACCTCATCCTGCCAATCAGCATCAGCAGGCATGATGTCATAGTCATGCTCACCTGGTTGCAGCATATTTTCCAGGTGTCGAACCTGCTCGCGGGGCGCCAGAAGGAGTTCCAGACCCATGCCTTCCAGTACACGTAAAAGGGTGGAAACCCGTATGTCATGGCCGACCTCAACCCGCTGGTATTGCTGCTGTGACATGCCGATTTTCATCAGCATATCCGATTGATTCAACCCCAGAGCGCGCCGGCGCTTCTCAAGTTCGGAAGAAAGTTCGATCAGTGTTTTCATGGTGGCTAACCAGGTTATTCAACGTAGACAATATATTAATAGTTTAATAATGATTATACAATAAATTAATTGTATATCAACTAAAATACATTATATAAATTGTATATTCATAAAAATACATTATTCATATTGTATATTTGCTAAAATACATCATATTAATTATTAATATCGAATTAATATTATGTCGGCATGTCTCAGCGTTCCCTGGCAAGAGACCCGAAAATCTCCTCAGGTTCTATAAATTTACAGGACGTACTCACTGCTGAAGCGGGCTTCGTAACGTGTGAGAGACTTCCTGCAATAAAGATACAAATGCCAATGAGGGATACACTAGCCCCCTCCGTATATCGCTTACACGATAATTGGGTCTATTTCCTTGACTACCGTATAGATAATTTTCTATAATTCAGCATGTCGAATATAAAGCCGATTATGTGGTTAGGTACGTCCAGGGAAGATGTAAAAGCTTTCCCGGATAAGGCCAGACAGGTAGTCGGCGCTGAACTGATGGCCGTACAGTCAGGTTATGATCCTTCTGATTGGAAGCCCATAAACAGTATCGGTCAGGGTGTAAGGGAAATCCGTGTCCAGTATGAAGGACAATACCGGGTGATTTATATAGCCAAATTCAGCGAATCAATTTACGTACTTCATGCATTCCGTAAAAAGACGCAGCGTACGTCCAGACAAGACATAGACCTTGCCAGAAACAGGCTTAAACAGATTAAGAGATGACACGATGAAAAATATCACGACAGATAACGTCTTTGAAGATATTGGTTTCGATAAACAAGAAGCCGCCAACATGAAAGTCCGTGCGGAATTACTGCTGGAAATCCGGGAATACATCCGTAAGAAAGGTCTCAAGCAGAAGGATGCTGCTACCTTGTTGGGTATCAACCAGCCTGAAGTCAGCGCATTGATGCATGGTCATATCTTCAAATTCAGCATTGATGCGCTGGTGAATATGCTGGCTAGGGTAGGGCGGGAACTGAAAATCACTACACGGCCAAAAAAAGCGGCTTGAGAGTTTAATTCAACTCTCAAGTTGTCCAGACTTGAGGGGACTGTAAATATTTCTGTGTAAATCGCCGGTTAAACATAATCAATCAGCCGGTCCTCAAAAAGATAGTTAGTTTTAGCTTCTACCACCACGGGATGATCTTAACGAGATTCTTAATCAGTGCACCTGAATCAGCCTATTGGGAGAACCCCAGAATAAAATCGTAAAAATAATTTTTGCTTACTCATGAAATTCTTGGACGGTATGCACTGGGTCTCCATTCAGGATTCTGAATAAGGCTTTTGTACAATTATTGCCAGTTATTGATATGGTATTAAGGTAGAATTTTAACTGTTATCAGTTTAAATCTTGTTGGGATAAACGTGTTGGGATAAACGTGTTGGGATAAACGTAGGGTAAAGAGGCGGGACGTGGTATAATTAATGTTAGAATCAACGAGTTATTTACTCATTTATATTCCCCCTTCCAGCACCATTTCTAACTCGCCTATCTTGCCTCTATAATAATCCTGCGTGCATATCATATTAATGTCGCGAGGACCCAAATGATCAATCCAGTATTATTGAAAGACGCCGAACGTATCGTCCGCCTGGTGATGATTGTGATCCTCCTCACCGCCGGTACCAGTAAATTCTTCAGTGCCGGGGGATTTTACGGATATTATTCGGAGTTGTTTCAGGGAGACCTGCGGCTTCAAATGCCGGCTTGGCTGGTGAACCTGTATCTGGCCTGCATACCGTTTATTGAGGTGGGTCTGGCCCTGGCCCTCGTCGTCACCCGGTGGAAGCCGTACACGGTGTATGCCTGGTTTGCCTTTATGATCAGCCTGCTGGTCGGTCATTACATCCTGCAGGAGTGGTCAGCCGTCAACCAGATGCTGGATTATATTTTTCTGGGGCTGTTGTGCCTTGTCCTGCCGTCACACCAAGGCTGGATAAAACGGGATCGTTAACTTGAACAGCAGATTTCCATTCACGCCCTTTCCCAGTGGCTGGTATTTCTTCGAGCTATCCGGGAATATGCCGGTCGGAAAGCTGGTCGGCAGACAGTGGCTGGGCAATGAGGTGATCGGCTGGCGCGGCACTGACGGGAAACTCTGCATTGCCAACGCCTTTTGTCCCCATCTGGGGGCGAAACTGACCCCTTTATCCCGACCGGTCTGACGTGCATAAGGGGACGGATTTGAAATCCGTCCCCGATAGTTCAGCTTACCGCTGATAATTCTTGAGCAGCACGTAAATCGCCCCGGTGCCGCCGTCTACCTGTCTTGCCGAGCAGTAAGCCAGCACTTCCTGTCTTTGTTGCAACCATTTACCAATCAGGCTTTTAATGGTTGGTCTGCCCTGTTTTGAGCGCAGTCCCTTGCCGTGGATGATCCGCACGCACCGCCGGTTACGGTTTATGCATTGTTTGAGAAAGTCGGACAGGCTGTCTTTGGCATCCTGTACTCTGAATCCATGCAGATCCAGTTCCCCAGAGATGGCGAATTGTCCCCGGCGCAGTTTTCTGAATACCTTGTCTTGAATTCCCGACCTTTTGTACAGGAGTTCATCCCCGGTTTCTGCCGCCTCGGTGTCAAAAAAGCCGTCAGCCATCTCTTTGATGACTGCGGCTTCATCAGCCATTCTTTGCACCGCTTCGGGCGCGGGTTTATCCGGTTGATGCTGTACCTTGTCGTATTTTATCGGTGTGACGTCGCCGACGGAGCGCCGGAACAGTTCAATCTCACCTGGATCAGGTTTAGGGCGTCTCATTCGTCGGGTATGTCTCTGTGTTTCGAGTATGCATTGCGTTGTCCGGTATTCGCATCATTGCCAGATTTCTTATCCTGTCCAGCTTCAGCCTGGGCGAACGCAGGGCGAGCAACAGGCACAGGATAAGGCCGTAGATGACCGGAGGCAGGATATCAGCCTTGACCAGCCAGAGGTAGTGGAGGATGACCAGGATGGCGCTGGGGTAGATTAATTTATGGAGTCTGCGCCAGTTGTTTCCCAGGCGCTGCACCATCTTATTCGTGGACGTGACCGCCAGCGGGATCAGTAATACGAAAGCAGTGAAGCCGACGGTGATATAAGGCCGCTTCGCCACGTCGCGGACAATCTCGCCCCAGTCGAAAAACTGGTCCAGCACCAGGTAGGTGGAGAAGTGCAGGCTGGCGTAAAAAAACGCGAACAGGCCCAGCATCCTGCGGAACCGGATCAGTGAATTCTTGCGGATAATTTTCCGCAACGGGGTGATGGATAAGGTGATGAGCAGGAATTTCAGTGCCCAGCCACCGGTAAAATGCGTGATCTCCTTGATCGGGTTGGCAGTCAGGTTATCGGTAAAGCCGTTGTAGACCAGTACGCAGAACGGGATCGAACAGAGCAGGAACAGGGTGGGCTTGTGCCAGCGTATGCTCATCAATAATTTTTCCGCAAGTCCATACCGCTGTAGAGTGCCGCCACCTGCTCGCCGTAACCGTTGAACATCAGGGTGTCGCGCTTGAAGAAATCACCAATACGGCGTTCCTTGCGCTGGCCCCAGCGCGGGTGATCCACTTCCGGATTGACGTTGGAATAAAATCCATATTCCTGCGGGGCCGACATATTCCAGGAAGTATCCGGTCGTTTGCCGGTGAATTCTATCCTGACGATGGATTTAACACTTTTGAAGCCGTATTTCCAGGGTACGATCAGGCGCATGGGCGCACCGTTCTGGTTCGGCAACACCTCGCCGTACAGGCCGACGGTCAGCAGGGTCAGCGGATGCATGGCTTCGTCAATGCGCAAGCCCTCGCGGTAGGGCCAGTCCAGCACCCTGCGCCTGAGACCGGGCATCTCGTCCGGGCGCATGACGGTGGTAAATGCCACGTATTTCGCCTGTGACGTGGGCTCAAATCGTTTCAGCACGTCTGCCAGCGGGATGCCCACCCAGGGGATGACCATGGACCAGGCTTCGACGCAACGTAAACGGTAGATGCGCTCCTGCAACTGGTGGGGCTGGATGATGTCTTCATACGTATACGTGCCGGGCTTCATGCATTCGCCGTCAATAACTACCGACCAGGGTTGCGGTTTGAATTTACCGGCGTTTTCGGACGGGTCGCGTTTGTGGGTGCCGAATTCATAAAAGTTGTTGTAGCGGGTGACTGCGTCATATGGCGTCAACTCCTCTTCCGTGGAGAATTCATTGTTTTTTACTGGAGACAATTTTGTTCCGGCCAGGGCGTCTGTTACGGACACCGCGTTGAGCAAGGCGCCGGCCATGCCGAATTTCGCACCATTGCTGATGAATTTACGCCTGTTCAGGTAGAGTTGCCGGTCCGTGATCTCGGAAGGTTTGATCGGGTCCGGTGTCTTTATCAGCATGGTATTCGCCTGGCGTTAATTTTGGCCACAGAGATTTCTGTGACAATTTAAAAACATTTCTATTATTGACTACAAACTGGTTTAAAAGTTCTCGTACTAACCGAGCCATTTCCGTGCATTATAGAACATCTGCATCCAGGGGCTATCGGCGCCGGGCTGATCCTGGGCAATCCAGGATAGCTGTTGTGTCAGGAATACCCGTTCCGGGTGCGGCATCAATATGGTAAAGCGCCCGTCGTCGCTGGTGAATCCCGTCAGGCCCCGGCTTGAGCCGTTGGGATTATACGGGTATGTTTCCGTCACTTCTCCCCGATTATCGACAAACCGTAATACGGCCTGCGCTCGTTGCCGGTCTTCGTTAAACACCGCGCGCCCTTCCCCATGGGCAACCACGATGGGCATTTTCGATCCGGCCATGCCTTTAAAGAACAGCGAAGGCGAGTCGACGATCTCGACCATGACCACCCGGGATTCAAACTGCTCGGACCGATTGCGCTCGAAATCCGGCCAATGACCGGCGCCGGGTATGATACTGCGCAGGCGGGACAGCATCTGGCAGCCATTGCAGACGCCCAGGCCGAAGCTGTCGGCGCGCTTGAAGAAGCGCTCAAACTCATCCCTCAGGTGGTCATTGTACAGTATGGATTTTGCCCAGCCGCCGCCGGCGCCCAGGACGTCGCCGTAGGAAAAACCGCCGCAGGCCACCAGGCCGGCCAGTTTGTCCAGTGACGCAGACCGGGTTATCAGGTCGTTCATATTGATATCGATGCAGTCAAAGCCCGCACGTTCAAACGCTGCGGCCATCTCAATATGGCCGTTGACACCCTGTTCCCGCAAAATCCCCACGGCGGGCCGACAGGTATTAATTGCCGTCGCCATTCCGGGCTTGACCCGGAATCCAGTGGAATGGTTATCCGTATATAAGGAATGCCCGCTTACTGGATTCCCGCTTGCGCGGGAATGGTAAGGTGGATGCTCGATATGTGGATGTGTGGTCGGAATGGAACTGACCTGATAAGTGGGCATGATTGACAAGCCCGGGTCGGTGTCGTCCTGCAGACAGGCAAACTCCTCTTCAGCGCAGGCAGGATTATCCCGTAATGCCTGTATATGGTACGAAGTCAGCGACCAGAGCCGGTGCAGTTGATTTATCGCGGCTGTGTAGACCACCTTGTCCTGATGTCTGATGCGCACTTCGTTATCCCCGTTCGGACTGGCAACTACCGACAGGCAGGCCTCGGGAAGGCCGGATTGAAGCAGGGTTTCCTGTACCGTCTGCAGGTGTTCCGTGGGGATCTGCAGCACGATCCCGGGTTCTTCGTTGAACAGGAACGCCTGCAGGCCGGTATTGCCGGTATGGACGTCCAGGCCGCAACGGCCGGCAAATGCCATTTCGCACAGGGTAGTGAAGACGCCTCCGTCCGAACGATCATGGTAGGCCAGGATATAGCCGGTTTCATTCAGCAACTGGACCCCGTTGAAACAGGCCGTTAACAGGGCCGGCTCGTCCAGGTCGGGGGTGGCCAGGCCGGTCTGCTGCGTCACCTGCGCCAGGGCAGAGCCGCCCAGGCGGTTTTTTCCCATGCCCAGGTCAATCAGCAACAGCGCGGAGTCATCCAACCTCTGTAACTGTGGCGTCAAAGTCTTGCGAATGTCTGCGACGGCGGCAAAAGCGGTGACGTTCAGCGATAGCGGCGACGTTACCCGTTTCTCCCGGCCTGTTTGCGTCCATGCCACGCTCATCGACATTGAATCCTTGCCCACCGGGATAGCTATGCCTAACTGCTGTGCCAGCATCGATACGGCCTCGACGGTGGCGTACAAGGCTGCTTTTTCTTCCGCATCGCCGCTGGCTGCCATCCAGTTTGCGGACAGGGCCACGTCCTCCAGACGCAGGATGCGGGTGGAGCAGATGTTTGTCAGGGCCTCCGCGACGGCCAGCCGTCCGGACGCCGGTGCGTTGCTGACGGCGACCGGTGGGCGTTCTCCCAGGGCCATGGCCTCGCCGGTAAAGGCGCCGAATGAGGACGCGGTAACCGCACAGTCCGCAACCGGGGTTTGCCACGGCCCTACCATCTGGTCACGGACCACCAGGCCGGATACACTGCGGTCACCGATAGTGATCAGGAAACGTTTATCAGACACGGCCGGTACTTGCAGCACCCGGGCTATGGCCTCGTCCAGGGAAATAGCATCCGGTCTGCGCGTTTCCCGGGCGCCCGGGTATGCCTTTACCCGGAACGACAGCCCGGGAGTTTTGCCGAGTATCATCTCAAGGGGCACGTCGATGGGAACAGTGCCGGATTGGTTATCAGTGACCAGCAGGCGTCCGCTGTTATTCGTCTCGCCGATGATTGCGTACGGCGCCCGCTCCCGCTCGCACAGGGAGCCGAACAACCCCGCATCCTTGGCGGCAATAGCCAGGACGTATCTCTCCTGGGACTCATTACACCATAATTCCATCGGTGACATGCCCAGGTCGGCGCTATGGACTGCCCGTAAATCAAACACGGCGCCAGTATCACCCTGGTGGACCAGTTCGGGCAGTGCATTGGACAGACCGCCTGCGCCCACGTCGTGGATCGACAATATCGGGTTCGCCGCGCCCAGCGCCCAGCATTGATCGATGACTTCCTGGCAACGGCGCTGCATTTCCGCGTTATCCCGTTGCACGGAAGCGAAATCCAGTTCCTGCTTGCCTGCGCCGGAGTCCACGGAGGAGGCCGCGCCGCCACCGAGGCCGATCAGCATTGCCGGGCCGCCCAGAACGACGATTTTACTGCCCGATGGAAGAGTGTTTTTGTTGACGTGGCGCGGCCGGATGGCGCCATAGCCGCCGGCCAGCATGATGGGTTTATGGTAACCGCGGATGTTGCCTGAGCGTTCGTCGGCCTGCTCAAACGTGCGGAAATAGCCGGCAAGGGCAGGGCGGCCGAACTCATTGTTGTATGACGCTGCGCCGATAGGTCCTTCCAGCATGATGTCCAGTGGAGAAGCAAGGTGGTCAGGCTTGTCCGGTGCCCGCTCCCAGGCTTGCGGCAATGCCGGTATATTCAGGTTGGAAACGGTAAACCCCGTGAACCCGGCTTTCGGCCTGGCCCCGCAACCGGTTGCGGCCTCATCGCGAATCTCGCCGCCGGAACCGGTGGCAGCACCCGGAAACGGCGAGATCGCGGTAGGGTGATTATGGGTCTCCACCTTCATCACAATATGTACATCTTCCTGTTCATAACGGTATTTATGATCCAGCGGCGAGGCAAAGAAGCGCGCGGCATGGTGTCCGCGCATCACCGCAGCATTATCTGAATAGGCGGCCAGCACCCGGCCCGGATGTGCTGCATGGGTGTCCCTGATCAGGTCAAACAGGCTTTTTGTCCTGGTTTCGTCGTCTATGATCCACTCCGCATTAAAAATCTTATGACGGCAATGCTCCGAGTTCACCTGCGCGAAGGTCATCAGTTCCACGTCCGTTGGGTCCCGTTCCAGCCTGCTGTATGCGTCGTACAGGTAATCAATTTCCTGTTCGGATAAAGCCAGTCCCAATGTCGCGTTGGCATCCTGCAACGCTGCCTTGCCGTCAGCGCCAAGACGGATATGTGTCAGCTTGCCGGCTTCCCGGGCGGCAAAAAGAGACGTTGCCTCATTGACATCCCCAATAACGACTTGAGTCATCTGATCGTACAGATGGTGTTTAATCTTATCCAGTTGCGTGCTGCTCACCCGTTGACCATCGCTGTTTTCGAGATACCAGCAGGTTCCGCGTTCAATTCTTTTCAATGCCGCTAGGCCACAATGATGCAGGATATCTGTTGCCTTGCTGGACCAGGGGGAAATCATCCCCGGCCTGGGAATAACAATACAGGCGGGCGGCATGGCAACAGCGACATTTGCCGGTTGCCCATAAGTGAGCAATTCGGCCAGCTGCTCCTCTTGCCGGGAGGTCAAAGGATCATCAATATCCAGGAAATGGATAAATTCGGCCCGCGCCTTACGGATACCGGGCAGAATCCGTGACAGTTCGGCCAGCTTTTTCTCGATCCGGAATTGTGAGAAGGCGGTGGAGCCGCGCATGATTCGCATCACGGGTTTATTTCAAGACTCTCCAGAAAATCAAGCGTCAGCGCGGCGCATTCCTCCGGTTTCTCCCATCCCCCATTTACCATTTGCGAAAGTTTACCCCTGTATGCTGTTGAGCAGGGGCAGAAATCCAGAACGCCGCAGCGTAGAATAATCCAGGAGAATGACGAGACGTCGAACTCATGGTTATCTACCAGGCTTCGGCCCCTTTCCCTCGGATATAATTTGCGCCGTCTGTTGTATGGCGTTGCCGATGTAGTCCTTGGGAGAGAGTTTGGCCAGCGCGGCTTTATCCTGTGCGGGGATGTCAAGTCCGGCAATGAATTCCTGTAATATCGCCAGGGTAACGCGTTGGCCGCGGGTCAGTTCCTTGAGCTTTTCGTAGGGTTCTTCGATGCCGTGCCGACGCATTACCGTTTGTATGGCCTCTGCCAGCACCTCAGGGTTGTTTTCCAGGTCGGCGTTGATCCGTTTCGTATTCGCCTCCAGTTTGTTCAGCCCTTTCAGGCAGGACTGGTAAGCGATGAGGCAATGCGCTATTGCCGCGCCCATGTTCCTGATAGTGGTTGAATCAGTGAGATCCCGCTGCCAGCGGGATACGGGCAGCTTTTCCGCCAGGAAGGTGAGCAGGGCGTTGGCTACTCCAAGGTTGCCTTCCGCGTTCTCGAAGTCGATGGGATTTACCTTGTGGGGCATGGTTGACGAGCCCGTCTCGCCCGCGACCGGTTTCAGCTTAAAATAATCCAGGGCAATATAAGCCCAGATATCCCGGCATAAATCAACCAGGATCGTATTGATGCGGCCGAGGGCATGAAAGTATTCGGCCATGTAGTCGTGGGATTCAATCTGAGTGGTATGGGGATTATGGCTCAGCCCCAGATCCGCCACAAACATGCGTGAACACTCCATCCAGTCAACGTCGGGATAAGCAACCAGGTGCGCATTGAAATTACCTACGGCGCCGTTCATCTTGCCCGATATGTCAATCCTGTTGAAGCGATCAAGCTGGCGGAGCAGCCGGTGTACAAATATGGCCAGTTCTTTCCCCAGGGTGGTGGGGGAGGCCGCTTGGCCATGGGTTCTTGCCAGCATGGATTGTGTTGCCCAGCGTTCCGCCAGCTGGCGCAACCCGTTAATCAGCTTGTCCAGGTCAGTGCATAAATGATGCTCCCGAGCCTCCGCCAACATCAAACCCTGGCTGAGGTTATTAATATCTTCCGAGGTGCAGGCAAAATGAATAAACCCGGAAGCGGAGCGCAACTCGTCGTTGTCCCCGATTTTTTCCCGGATGAAATATTCCACCGCCTTTACGTCATGGTTGGTCGTTTTTTCGATCTCCTTGATCCTGGCGGCATCAGCCGCTGAGAAATCCCGGATGATAGCTTCGAGTTCACGGTCGGCCTCAGGGCTTAATTCGGACAATCCGGTAATGTCCGGATGCTTTGCCAGGGCCTGCAACCAGCGGATTTCCACCAGCGCCCTCCTGTGAAACAGGCCATATTCACTGAAGATGGCGCGTAAAGGCGCCGTCCTGGGCCCGTAACGGCCGTCTATGGGAGATATTGCAGTAAGGTGGTTTAGCTCCATCCGACGGGATCCGGGTTCATGGACTGGGGTTGGGTTGTGACAGGTGGATTTCCTCGATCTGTTTCAGCATGCTCTTGTCCAGTTCCAGGTCAACGCTGGCGATATTCACTTCAAGCTGTGCCGGCGAGGTTGCGCCGATAATCGTGCTGGTAACGAAAGGGCGCCGGTTGACGAATGCCAGCGCCATCTGCGCCGGGTCAATGCCGTATTCTCTGGCAACGGCCGTGTATTGCCGGGTGCATTCATCAGCTATTTTGTTGTTGTATCGTTTGTATTGCGCGCCGAATAAGGTCAGGCGCGCCCTATCGGGCCGGTTTCCGTTTAAATATTTCCCCGATAATACGCCAAATCCCAGCGGCGAGTAAGCCAGCAACCCGACTTTTTCCCGGTGGGCAAACTCCGCCAGACCGATATCAAAGCTCCTGTTCAGCAGGCTGTATGGATTTTGGATGGAAACTATCCGGGGCAGGTCCAGTTCCCGGGCTAACCTGAGGTACTCACTGACGCCCCAGGGCGTCTCGTTGGAAACGCCGACGTAGCGGATTTTCCCAATCCGTACAAGATCACCCAGAGCGCTGAGGGTCTCCTCTATGGGTACGCCGTCCTTATCAGGGGCATGGAAGTAATCCAGTTGACCGAAATAATTCGTGTCCCGCTCCGGCCAGTGTATCTGGTACAGGTCGATATAGTCGGTTTGCAGGCGTTTCAGGCTGGCGTCAACGGCCAGCTGTATGTTTTGCTTATCCAGCCGGTTATTTCCGCCACGCATGTAGTTGATATGTGATGCGGACGGGCACATCTTGGTGGCGATGACCAGCTTGTCACGGTCCGGTCGTTGGCTCAGCCAACGTCCCAGGTAGTCTTCTGTTTTTCCCTGGGTATCTGCCCGTATCGGGCTGGGATAAAGTTCCGCGGTATCGATGAAGTTAACGCCTTTTTGCACGGCGAAATCAAGCTGTTGATGGGCTTCCGCCAGCGTATTCTGTTCTCCCCAGGTCATGCTGCCCAGGCAGATTACGCTGACATCAATATCGGTATGTCCCAGTTTCCTGTATTGCATGTAACGGAATCATATATCAGATTTCACTTTTTAGTTTCCTGTTTTTTATTTTTGGTTGATACTACCCCTACCTGATAGTAAATACTGACCATGGGAGCCCTACCAATAGATACGATTACGCTGCTGAAGCCGGATGATTTTCACCTGCACCTGCGCGACGGGGAAGAGTTGGCCAGTATAGTGGGCGATAGTGCCCAGCGCTTCGCCAGGGCTGTGATCATGCCGAACCTGGCTCCACCGGTCGTGTCCGTTCAACAGGCCCTGGATTATCGGCAAAGAATTCTTGCCTGTCTGCCTGAAAACGCCGGTTTTAATCCATTGATGACCTTGTACCTGACCGATGATACCGGTAGAGGTGAGGTGGACCGTGTTGCCGACTGTGACGAAGTGTGCGCCTTCAAGTACTATCCGGCGGGCGCCACGACAAATTCCAGTTCCGGTGTAACCGATATTGACAAAGTGATGCCGTTACTGGAGTACATGGCCCAAAGAGACGTTCCCCTGCTGGTGCATGGCGAGGTGACGGCTGCCGATGTTGACGTATTTGACCGGGAAAAGGTGTTTATCGAACGGGTATTGTCTCCCCTGGTAGAGAATATCAGTTCACTACGGGTTGTATTTGAGCATATTACCACCAGCGACGCGGTACGGTTCGTAACTGCCGCGTCGGCAAAGATTGCCGCTACGATTACTCCCCATCACCTGATTTTGAACCGGAATGCCATGCTCTCCGGAGGGATTGACCCGCACCATTACTGCCTGCCCCTGCTGAAAAGGGAGGAGCACAGGCAGGCGCTGATGACTGCAGCGGTCGGCGGCAACCCGAAATTTTTCCTTGGCAGTGACAGCGCCCCCCATGGCATACGGGTAAAAGAAAAACCGCCATGCTGCGCAGGTATCTATAATGCTTACGCAGCCATTGAGTTGTATGCTTCCATATTCGATGCGGTAAACAGCCTCGACACCCTGGAAAAATTCGCAAGCAGGAATGGGCCACTTTTTTATGGATTACCATTGAATACGGAAAAGATTACCTTGCGCCGGGAAGATTGGCGTATACCCAACATAATCACCTTTGCGGACACTATGCTTGTCCCGTTCATGGCGGGTAAAGTCTGCCAGTGGAAATTGCTTCGTGAGCAGTGATAAGAACGGTGTGATCGCCGGCCGTTTCAGGGGCTATTATCCCGTGGTTGTGGATGTGGAAACGGCCGGGTTCAATCCCGTCGAGGATGCCTTGCTTGAGGTCGCAGTAGTTTTCCTGCAAGTCGAACCTGATGGTGTATGGCGCCATCGGGAGACCATCTCAAAGCATATTCAACCTTTCCCCGGAGCCAATCTGGATAAGGCGGCGCTGGAATTTACCGGTATCGACCCTGATCACCCGTTCCGCAAAGAGATTGCCGTATCCGAGAAAGAGGCATTACGCGAAATCTTTCAGGCTGTTAAAAGGATGATGAAGGAAAACGGCTGCACCCGTGCAATCCTGGTGGGGCACAATCCCTCCTTTGACCTGAATTTCATCAATGCCGCAGCCAACCGGTCGGGTCTGAAGCGCAATCCTTTTCACCCCTTCAGCACATTTGATACGGCTACATTGGGAGGCCTGGCCTACGGCCAGACCGTACTGTCCCGGGCAGTCAGGGCAGCGGGGCTGGAGTGGGAAGAGGAAGAAGCGCATTCGGCCCTGTACGACGCCGAACGTACGGCCGAACTATTCTGCAATATCGTCAATCTCTGGCGTTTGCATTAGCAGTCTGTCCGGCGCATACCGGAATGACGCCATCTTTTTGACACCGAAGGCTCGCCGGCCCGCATCCGTCAACGCCTGACGCCTGCCATTTGCTTTCAGGTGTTGAATGTGGGGTTGAACATCCTGCTAAAAATAAATCTGTCCCCATTTTCAATCAATTGAATAGCCGGGGCCGGAAGTCTGCTTTGTTGATGATGCTGGCGCTGCTGCCGGTGGCCCGGATGACGTACAAACCCCGCCGTTGCGCATACACGTCTGAGGCATCCTCCGCCTTCAAATACGCCACCGCGCCATAGATCTGCTTGTCTTTGTAGAGCGGCTGGTATTGCGTGAATCTATCCAGCTTCGCCAGAAAATACCTCACGTCCCCGACCTTCATCGTGGTCTTTACTTCCACCACCACCAGCTCGGCGCCATTCCCGGCCAGGATGTCAAATTCGTAATGCTCGCCATTGCGCTGGCCGCGCACGCGTGGATATGTGCACCGGCCCACCCGCCGCGATTTCATCCAGGTATTCGACGCCATTGCGCTGGCCGCGCACGCGTGGATATGTGCACTCCACAGTGATCTCTCGTGCCTGTAGCAAGGCCACCAGGTCGCCCTCCACCAGGCTTTCCATCAGTTTGCCCCATTGACCCGTAAACAACTCTTCCAGCTTTTTCATCCGCTCTTTGTCCTCCTTGGAGAGCCTCCTGAGCTCCTCTATCCCCGCGGCGAATTTCTCCTGTTTCTCTGATACCCGGTCCAGGGTAGCCCGGATTTTTTCGAATGTGGCGGGTTCTCGATGCAGTTTATTTTCCATGGCGACTTCCTCCTTTTCAGTTCAGCTAGTGTTCAAGTATAACAGGACAGCCAATATACAACAAATTCGATTTTTAGTGACAGTTCCTTGCCCTCCCGGCAGCAGCTCCCGCTAACCGGATTGAAAGAGAGTTTGGGGGCTGTTTTGTTCCGTCTTCTTTTCAACAGTCAAGCCGCATACTTTTGGATTCTGTTGCAGATGACAGGAAACCAACCGGACAACGCCGCCCGTCATGCTGGCGAATGCCAGCATCCAGTCAAACAACAGCGCATGCTCAGGGTAATGAAGGGTTATTCACTGGATTCTGGCCTGCGCCAGAATGACGGAATCGGGCAAAAACATCTGAATTCAAAAGTATGCGTTTGCCCTGGGGGGTCCCCTTATATCGGATTGTAATCTGAGATGTGACAAGGCATACTGGGATATGATTATCAGTTTTCGCCACAAGGGTCTCAAGCTCCTCTATGACAAGGGAGACCGGCGACGGATAAAGCCTGAATACGTCGACAAAGTTGAGCGAATTCTCGCACGTTTGGACGAAGCGGCCAGACCGGCAGACATGGACCTGCCAGGTTTTCGGCTACATCCCTTGAAGGGTAGTTATGCGGGATACTGGGCGGTTGATGTATCCGGTAACTGGCGTGTCGTATTCCGTTTTGAAGGGGTCAACGTCTATGATGTAGAACTGACCGATTACCATTAGGAGGATATTAAAGTGTCGATAAAGAATCCACCTCATCCGGGTCTGTCTGTCCGCTACGATTGCCTGGAGCCTCTCGGGCTCAACGTGACAGATGCAGCAAACAAACTTGGGGTTAGTCGTAAGCAGCTATCGGACGTCGTGAATGGTCGTTCGGGGATTTCACCTGAGATGGCGATACGTCTCGACAAAGCATTTGGCGGTGGCGCGGCCACGTGGTGCCGAATGCAGGCGGCCTACAACCTTGCCCAGGCGCTGAAGCGGGTCGGCAAGATCGAAGTTGAGCGAATTGATCGTACCGCCTCAGCCTGAAGTTTTCACTACTACGAGGAACCATTAATAGATGGTTCCCTATATCATTAGCGCCTTCATGATAAGAATTAATTGTCATTCATAACCGACCATCTCCATGCCCTGCCCCCGGGTTGTCGCATCCAGGAATATGAACTGGTGCGTGTCCTGGGCGGCGGCTTCGGGATTACCTACCTGGGCTATGACCATCACCTTGATAAGGCCGTGGCCATCAAGGAGTACCTGCCCAACGACACCCCCGATTATATGCAAAAATCTTTTATTTCCGTCGTATTTCGCATATAATCGGGGTATGGCCTCCCTTAACCATTATCTTGATGAACTGCTTTCTCGTGGCCAGGCCCACTTCTCTCGGGAAGAAGCATTGGCATCACTCGGTCTGAGTGCAGAGGCATTTATCGCCGCCGCTGCCAGATTGATCAAGAAGTATCGGCTGGTGTCTCCCCGCCGTGGTTTCTACCTGATCCTGCGACCCGAAGATAGGGTGAGTGGGGTGCCGGACCCAGTGCGCTGGATCGACCCCCTGATGAAATATTCAGGTCTCGACTATCGGATATCCTTGTTGCGTGCAGCTTCTTTCCATGGTTCTTCGCACCAGGCCGCCATGGTCTTTCAAGTGATTGCACCAAGGCAGTTTCGTCCGTTCGATATAGGCCGTCAACGACTTCAATTCATCTACCAGGACTCGTCGGTCTTTGTTAGAACCAATACGTCCGAATGGCTTTCGCAAATAAAAAGCGAGGCGGGCTTCGCCAAAGTAGCTGGTGTGGAACTGACTCTTCTGGATTGCGTACGCTATTTTCACAAAGCTGCCGGCATCAATGGAGTGGCCCAGATTGCAAAACACCTCGGCGCTGACGCCGACCCGCGCAAGCTTGCGAAAATCGCCCTGGCATACGAGAACTCAACGGTGCGCCGACTTGGGTACCTGCTGGAACATACCGGTCATGTAAGCCAGGCTAAGGCGCTGGAATCGTTCGTAAAGAAGGCTAAATCCATGAAGCCCCTGGACCCGTCTGTTAAACCGATGCCTGAAGCGTTTGGCGAGTTGTATGAACCCGAAAAAGACGCCAAGTGGGCACTCGTGATAAATGAACCCGTGGAGATAGACTTTTGATCCCGACCTCATATATTCAAGAGTGGAGCAACAAGGCTCCTTGGCCGGATTCGAGGCAGTACGCTCCCCAAATCCAAATAGGACAAAGCCGATTGCGAATGGGGGTTGGAGCGATTTCCCAATGAAGCGCAGACACTGGCCCGCTTTGACCACCGGCACATCATAAAAATCCATCGTTTCTTCCGTGCCCACGGCACCGGGTATGGAGAAAGCTCCACCTTTAACTTGGGGCGCAGTAGGAAAATGGGTGGGCGTCCTGTACTGTGTTTCGTTGGTTGGGTTCCTGATTAAACTACGTGCTCAACCGGATGTTCTGATGTTTCAGAACGCCGTCGACGGGCTTGGCCCGCACTGACTCGCAGCGACCTCAAACCCACGCCCAACGCGCAAATCAGACCCGTAGCAAGCCGCTAAAACTGAAACAAGCTGCCAAAAAGTACAAATCGACAGACCATAGGGCCAGCCTGACCGCCCCCCATGTAACAGCCTCCAGACCGGGGGAACTATAAGATGGTCCTGTTGAACCCGGACAGTTGATGTAATCTTGAAGCATTATCGGTTACACTTTCCGCGAACATGATGAATAATAGGATTCATGAAATTCATCAATGACCATTGACCGGGATGAAGATGGAGTATGGATTGCTGTACGGGTGCATAACCCCCGACAGACACGAAATATGGCATCTCACTCAACCGGAGAGATAGCGCATGGCGCGAAGACGAAAGCAGAGGGTAACGGCAATGGTGGCAGAGCCAGGCGCGACATCAGCATTTACGGCCAGGAGTTCAACTACACGACTTGGCGGCTGGCGAAGATGAACCTCGCTATCCGCGGCATCGAGGGTCAGACCGCCCACGGCGACAGCTTCAACAACGACCGCCATCCCCATCTCAAAGCAGATTTCATCCTTGCCAACCCGCCCTTCAACGTCTCCGACTGGCGCGGCGAGAAGGATGCAGGCGAATACGTTGACGTCCCCGGCTTCTGCCAGAGCGCGCCGCTTGATGATGTGCGCAAGTACGGCCATGTGCTGACCCCCGGCCGCTATGTCGGCGCGCCGCCGCAGGAGGATGACGGCGAACCGTTCGAGGACAAGATGAAGCGACTCGTCGCGCAACTGCACGAGCAGCACGCCGAAGGCGCGCGGCTGGACGCCGCCATCGCCGGGAACATCAAGGTGCTGGTCGACATGATCGAGGCGGCAGACAATGACTGACAGGCTGCGTCTGCTGCCCAAGCACCGTCGGCTGCTGGAGGCGCTGTTGCAGAAGCATCTGCCCGAGGTTGAGGTCTGGGCCTACGGCAGCCGGGTGAACGGGTGCAGCCATGACGGCAGCGATCTCGATCTGGTACTGCGCGGGCTGGGCCTGAACAAGATTCCGATAGATTCCCTGGTCGATTTCGAGGAAGCTGTGCGGGAGTCGACTATCCCCTTTCTGGTTGAGGCAAGAGACTGGGCGCGTCTGCCGGAGCGGTTTCACCGAGAGATCGAGCGGGATTATATGGTCTTACGGGATACAGGAGAGAACGTGGACGCATTCCGGGCCGTGCCTCTTGGTCAAGTTACAGAACGAGATTCGGACTACGCAAGGACGATATCCTGCGCGTTGAAATCCCACTCCCTTCACTCCCCGAACAACGCGCCATCGCTCATATCCTCGGTACGCTGGACGACAAGATCGAGTTGAACCGGCGCATGAACGAGACGCTGGAGGCCATGGCGCGGGCGATCTTCAAGGACTGGTTCGTCGATTTCGGCCCCGTCCGTGCCAAGATGGAAGGCCGAGACCCTGATCTGCCCCGACACCTCGCCGACTTGTTTCCCGGCAGACTTGTCGACTCCCAATTCGGAGAGATACCGGAGGGGTGGGGGGTGGGAGTGTTGGATGATATGATAGAAATTTCCAGTGGCGGTACCCCCAGTACATCCGTATCAAAATACTGGGATGGAAACACTCCTTGGTACACGGCGAAGGATTCTCCCTCACCAAGTGACGTGTTCGTACTGGAAACCGAGAGAAAGATTACACAGGAAGGGGTTGAGAACAGCGCGGCGAAAATCCTTCCTGCATACACAACCGTTATCACAGCAAGGGGCACCGTCGGAAGGTTAGCTTGTCTCGGGATACCAATGGCCATGAATCAGACGTGTTACGGCATTCGTGGTGCTCACGGTTATCCTGACTTCTTCACTTACTTAAATATCAGGATGGCTGTAGATGAGTTACAAAGACGAACTCATGGAACGATTTTTGACACGATTACACGACAAACTTTCAAACTGGTTGATGCGGTAATTCCACCCGCTAAGTTAGCCAGTACATCTGAAGCTGTAGTTCAGCCAATAATGAGCCGAATCCTCGCTAATTTACATGAATCCCACACTTTTACTACTCTGCGCGACACACTATTTCCGAAACTCGTATCCGGTGAAATCCGTCTTGACGAGGCTGAACGAGCGGCAGAGGCCATGACATGATACGCGTCGCCGTCTCTCCTGAACTCCTCCGCTGGGCGCGTGAACGGTGCGGGCTGGCGCAGGAGGATCTTGCGACCAGGTTCAGGAAACTGCAGGAGTGGGAGGACGGTAAGACCCAGCCCACCCTGAAGCAGGTGGAGGCATTTGCCCGCGCCGTTCATGTACCGGTCGGCTATCTTTTCCTGACGGAGCCCCCCGATGAGACTGTTCCCATCCCGGACTTCCGCACCTTTTCCGGGCAAGCCGTGGCGCGTCCGAGCCCGAACCTTCTGGATACGATCTATGCCTGTCAGGAACGGCAGATCTGGTATCGAGATTTCGTCCGAATCGAGCGGCAGCCAGAGCTCGGCTTCGTCGGCAGCGCCACGGTTGAGACAGCGCCGAAGACAGTCGCGGTCCGGATGAGTGAAACGCTCGGTTTCAATCTGACTGCCCGTCGAGAGTGTCCGACATGGTCCGAGGCCTTGCGGCTGTTTATCCGCCAAGCCGATGAAGCTGGTGTGCTCGTCATGGTGAGCGGGGTTGTGATGAGTAACAACCATCGTCGCTTGGACCCTGCCGAATTTCGTGGTTTCGCCCTGTGCGATCCTCTTGCACCGCTGATCTTTATCAACGGCGCGGACACCAAGGCGGCGCAGATGTTCACGCTCGCCCACGAGCTTGCGCACCTGTGGCTGGGTGCGTCCGCCCTGTCGAACGCCAATGCTGCCCCTACGCCGGGGTTTCGGCCTGAGGAGGTCTGGTGCAACGCCGTGGCGGCGGAGTTGCTGGTGCCGTTTGCCGCATTGCAAGCCGAACTGCACAAAAATGAGACACTCCCGATGGCACTGTCACGGCTGGCAAGGTCCTTCAAGGTCAGCACCTTGGTCATTCTGCGGCGTTTGCTCGATACAGGCTGGCTCGACCGCGACAGTTTCGATATCGTCTGGGCGCAGGAAATCACACGTCTGCGTCCCCTCGCACAACGCGGTGCTGGAGGCGGCGATTTCTACCGCACGACCCTAGCGCGTGTGGGCCGGAGGTTCGCTCGATCGCTCGTGGTCAGCACGCTTGAAGGCCGGACACTCTATCGAGACGCCTTCCGGATGCTTGGCGTGTCCAGGAACGAGACATTTAATAATCTTGGGCGCGAAGTCGGGGTCACGGGATGACCAGGTATCTCCTTGATGCGAACGTCTTCATCCAGGCGAAGAATCTGCACTACGGCTTCGACTTTTGTCCCGCCTTCTGGGATTGGCTGGTTGGGCAGAACAAAGCGGGAAATGTAGCGAGTATCGAGAAGGTCGCCGGCGAGTTGCATGCTGGCAATGATGACCTGGCGAAATGGGCCGAGGCGCGCGGCGATGACTTCTTTCTGAGGCCTGATGAGAAGGTTATCCCTGCTCTTGGGAGGGTCAGCGCTTGGGTAAGCAACCAGGATTACGATGCCTCTGCCGTCGCCACCTTTTTGCAGGTCGCGGACTACTGGCTTGTCGCCCACGCCCTGGCGCACCGCTGCGCTATCGTCAGCCACGAAGTGCCCGCCGAAACCATAAAGAAGATCAAGATTCCAAATGTCTGCCTCGGTCTCGATCTTCGCTGCATCAACCCCTACGAAATGTTGCGCCGGGAAAGAGCAAGGTTTGTTCTGGGAGCTGGATAAAAAACCCTAATCCCGCATTAGAAAGTGCGGGAATCAAAAAAGCCTTTCCTATATAATAATTAAGGGAACCTCTATTTATTCACAAATTGATATATTAGCGGTCAATGATTTCAATAAGTTAGCGACCCTGTGTATCAAAAACTGTCAATTATTAGAGGTTCCCTTAATAATGTTGTGTAATCAATTAATATCACCCGGTGGTTGCAACAGGCAAAGCTTATGCAATCATACCTTACACAATCGCAAATACTAACGATTTATTGACCGGACGCGGCGGCCTGGTGTGTCTTGCTTACAAGGAGGGGAAGTAACTGGAATTATGTCTGTACTCACCGGCATTCTTGCTGTCATCATTATGATCATCCTGGTTGGAATCAGCCTAGCTGGACTCACCGTCCCACTTTTCAACAGAATGGATGACCATCTGTCATATGTCGAACAATGTGTGTTTCTCTTGGGAGGACACTTTCTGCCTATAGTTATTGTCTTCGTACTGATAACTTTCAATATTCAGGCGCAGGAAAGCCCGAAGATTGCAACGGAAAAATGGCGATGTTTCTCGCAGTTAGACTATAACTTGGCTCTATTAGACGGTGGTCATCCCAGTGGAAAAGGCCTAGTCCAGTTGTCTCAGTCTACAATGGAGGGCGATACAAACGGGGTCGGAACAGTGTCCATAGCTGGAATCATCTACCCGGCTAAATTTCAAATTATCGGGCTAAATAGACACTGGGAATATATTAGCCAAGAATAACGTTTCGGCTTTGTAGTCACACCATCGGGCATGTCAGGTAGCTACGGCTACTCACATGGCAGAGCGCGAGATTTAGGCTCATATTTCATGTGCGTCTCTCCTTAACGTTCATTCAGTTGTTTCCGAAATTTCTCTCAATCATCACGCAGCCGTTCCCGAGAAATCCGGGTTAGTGGGAGCTGCTGCAACTCAGTCACAGCTGTTCCCGCTAAATCGAGGTCAATACAGTGATTCTTGCCGGCTTCGAAGACAGAGGGGACAGATTTAAATCTGTCCCCCAGGAGTCACGGGGCCTGTTTCCCTGGGAGGGAGGGCGTCTCGCCCTCCACGAGGGCAGGATGCCCTCGATCCCGGGAGTTAGCGGGAGCGCCTGACTCAGTCATAACAGTATCGTTACCAGGAGTATTGTGGTAGAATTTTCGCCCTTATATCTTATTCCAATCCAAGCGGAAACAGCAGGGAACGAACCTGTTTGTGTGCCTGATTAGAGAGACATGCCTAACAACGAGATAGCCCGGTCTGTTCTACCGGTAAACATTGAAGATGAAATGCGTCAATCCTACATGGATTACGCTATGAGCGTCATCGTCGGCAGGGCTTTGCCGGACGTTCGTGACGGACTCAAACCTGTCCACAGACGGGTATTGTTTGCCATGAACGAAATGGGCAATGATTACAATAAGTCGTACAAGAAATCCGCGCGTATCGTCGGTGACGTCATTGGTAAATATCACCCCCACGGAGATTCTGCCGTTTACGACACGATAGTGCGTATGGCCCAGGATTTCTCGTTGCGTTACGTACTGGTGGACGGCCAGGGTAACTTCGGCTCGGTGGATGGCGATGCCCCGGCCGCCATGCGCTATACCGAAATACGTATGTCCAGAATCGCGCATGAGCTGTTGGAGGACATAGATAAGGAAACCGTCGATTATGTGCCGAATTATGACGGTGCGGAACATGAACCCGTGGTGCTGCCCACGCGCCTGCCCAACCTCCTGATTAACGGTTCCAGCGGCATTGCCGTCGGTATGGCGACTAATATCCCACCGCATAATTTAATTGAAGTGGTTAATGCTTGTATTGCGCTCATAGAGGATGAAAATCTCAGCGTAGAACAACTGATCGAGTATATACCGGGACCGGATTTCCCTACTGCCGGTATCATTAACGGTTCCCAGGGCATTCACGAAGCCTACCGCACCGGGCGCGGGCGCATTTACATGCGCGCCCGTTCACACATCGAAACTGATGAAAAATCCGGGCAGAATGCCATTGTCATTACCGAATTACCTTACCAGGTGAATAAGGCCAGGCTGCAGGAAAAGATAGCCGAGCTGGTTAAAGACAAAAAGCTGACCGGCATTCGCGAGTTGCGCGATGAGTCCGATAAGGATGGCATGCGGCTGGTTATCGAACTGCGGCGCGGCGAAGTGCCGGAGGTCATCCTTAATAACCTGTACCAGTTCACCGCGATACAGAGCGTTTTCGGTATCAACCTGGTAGCGCTGGAGGACGGACAGCCCCGCCTGATGACCCTCAAGGGCATGCTGGATGCATTTATCCGGCACCGGCGCGAGGTGGTAATCCGGCGTACCCTGTTCGATTTGCGTAAAGCCAGGGCTCGTGCGCACATCCTGGAAGGGTTGGCGGCGGCGCTGGCCAACATCGATCCGATGATCGACCTTATCAAACGATCCGCCACGCCGGCCGAGGCAAAACGCGGCCTGCTGGCAGCGCCGTGGCAACCGGGAGCGGTTGTCGCACTGCTGGAAGGGGTAAGCGCGGATATTTCCAGGCCCGATGACCTGCCGAAAGAGTTGGGATTGACGGCGGACGGATATCGCCTGTCGAACGTACAGGCCCAGGCCATACTGGATATGCGCCTGCAGAAACTGACCGGACTGGAGCAGGAAAAGATAACCAGTGAATACCGGGAGTTGCTGGACAGGATTGCTGACCTGCTTGACGTTCTGGCGCGCCCGCAACGGCTGCTGGATGTAATCAGAACGGAACTGGAGGAGATCCGTGAGCAGTATGGCGATGCGCGGCGCACTGTGATTATCGAAGACCAGCTGGACCTGACCCTGGAAGACCTGATCACCGAACAGGATGTGGTGGTAACCCTGTCCCATGCGGGTTACGCAAAAACGCAACCCCTGGATGGTTACCGGATACAACGCCGCGGCGGCAGGGGTAAGTCGGCTACCGTTGTGAAAAATGAGGATTTTGTCGACAAACTGTTCATTGCCAGCACCCACGATACCATGCTGTGCTTTTCCAGCCTGGGCAGGCTGTACTGGCTGAAGGTGTATCAGTTGCCCCAGGCCAGCCGCTCCGCCAAGGGTAAACCCATCGTCAACCTGTTGCCCCTGGATGAGGGTGAGCGCATCAATGCAGTTTTACCGATACGGGAGTTCAGCGAAGATCTGTTCGTTTTCATGGCAACCAGGGATGGCACCACCAAGAAGACGGCGCTTAAGAGCTTTTCCAGAGCCAGGCCAAGCGGCATCAGGGCGATTGAGCTGGTCGAGGGCAATCAACTGGTGGGTGTCGAACTGACGGACGGTAATGATGACGTGATGCTGTTCAGTGATGCCGGCAAGGTAATCCGTTTCAAGGAATCCGATGTGCGCTCCATGGGCAGAACCGCGCGTGGTGTAAGGGGGATCAGGCTGGGTCCCGATGATAACGTCATTTCCCTGATCATCGTCAAAGAGGGCAAAGCCGTATTGACCGTCACCGAGCATGGCTATGGCAAACGCACCCCGATCGAGGACTACCCGGTACGCGGTCGCGGCGGCCAGGGCGTGATATCCATCCATACCGATGCGCGCAACGGCAAAGTAGTCGGAGCTCAGATGGTCGATGAAGACGATGAGATCATGCTGATAAGCGACCAGGGTACCTTGATCCGGATGCCGGTCAGCGAGGTATCGGTAATCGGCCGGAATACCATGGGGGTGACACTGGTCAACCTGAATGAATCCGAGAGCCTTGCCGGACTTGAACGGATTATTGAATACGGAGAAGATAATAGTAGTGACGATGCGCCGCCCGCGGCGTAATTTCCCGCCGTCAGGATAAAATATGTCCACAAACCCCGTCTATAATTTCAGCGCCGGTCCCGCGCTGCTGCCCCGGGAGGTGATGGCAAAGGTTCAGGAAGAATTTCTCGATTGGCACGGTCTCGGCATCTCCATTGCTGAAATGAGCCACAGGAGCCGGGCATTCAAGGGCATAGCCGAGCAGTCCGTCATGGATTTAACCGGGTTGCTCCATATCCCGGAAAATTACAGGATACTGTTCCTGCAAGGCGGCGCTACACACGTGATGAGTATGGCACCGTTGAACCTGTGTAACAAATCGTCCGGCGCAGATTACGTGGTTACGGGCGCCTGGTCGGAAAAGGCCGCCAAAGAGGCCGGCCGCCTGACGAACGTGAATATTGCCGCCACGTCAGCAGCTGCGAATTTCACCACTATCCCTGACCAGGATGATTGGCGCCTCAGTGAGCGCCCCGCCTACCTGTATTATTGTGATAATGAAACGATTACAGGGGTGGAATTCCAGGCTACGCCGGTGTTGCCGGACGCTTATGGGAATGCTGTACTGGTCTGTGATATGACATCTAATTTTTTATCCCGTCCCGTGCCGGTAGATCGGTATGGGCTGATATTTGCGGGCGCACAAAAGAATATTGCCCCGGCCGGTTTGACTATCGCCCTGGTTCGGGAAGACCTGCTTGGCCGGGCGCGTCCGGATATACCGGTATTATACGATTTTAAAATTCTGGCCGAGCATGATTCCATGTTCAATACGCCGTCTGTCTTTAACTGGTACATGGCGGGTTTGACGTTTGCCTGGATCAGGGAGCAGGGGGGGGTAGAACAAATGCACGAGAACGCATTGCGCCGTTCAGGCAGGTTGTATGATTTCATCGACGGCCATGATTTTTACAGTAATCCCGTTGCCGGACCTTATCGTTCGAGGATGAACGTACCGTTCATCCTGGCGCACCCGAATCTTGACGGCACATTTCTTGCCGGCGCCGGGGACAGCGGGTTGATTGAATTGAAAGGCCATCGCAGCGTGGGCGGGATGCGGGCAAGCATGTACAATGGGATGCCTGAAGCCGGAGTGGATACGTTAATTGAATTCATGGCAGATTTTGCCGCACGTAATGGGTGAGCCGGGGGAAGGCTGGTACAAAACAATAATTCGTGAAAAATTCAAGGCTGGAACAATTAAGGAGTAAAATTGATGCCCTGGATGAGCAACTGGTCGAGTTGCTCAACCGGCGCGCGCGCCTGGCGCTGGAAGTCGCTGAGGTAAAAAAACAGCTGAACGATGAGCTTCCGTTATATCGGCCTGAGCGTGAAGCCCGGGTATTGGAAAGGGTGAAGAACCTTAACACCGGGCCCTTGCCGGATGATGAGATCAGCAGGCTGGTGCGGGAGGTCATGTCTGCCTGCCTGGCCCTGGAGGCGCCACTTGGTATCGCTTGCCTGGGGCCGGAAGGAACGTTCACCCAATCCGCGGCGCTGAAACAGTTCGGGCAGTCGGTTAAACTGTCCCTGCTGGGCAGTATTGACCAGGTATTCCGGGAAGTCGAAGCAGGCGTATGTCAATACGGAGTGGTTCCCGTAGAGAATTCGATTGAAGGCGCGATCAACCATACGCTGGACATGCTGCTGGTTTCCGACCTGAAACTCTGTGGTGAAGTGGAATTGCGTATCCATCAGCATTTGCTCAGCCACTCGGAAAATATGGAAGATATTGAAATCGTGTATTCCCATGAGCAGTCATTGGCGCAGTGTCGCCGCTGGCTCGATGCGAACCTGGAACAGGCCCGGCGTATTGCCATGCCGAGTAACGCGGACGCGGCGTTAAATGCCGGCAAGAATGAGAACAGCGCGGCCGTTGCAGGAGAGCGGGCGGCAATGACTTACAATTTACCCATTCTCAGGAAAAACATAGAGGATGATCCTGATAATACAACGCGGTTCCTGGTGCTTGGCAAGGAAACGCTGCCGCCCAGCGGTAATGACAAGACTTCGGTATTATTTGCCATGCCCAGCAAGCCCGGCGCATTGATGAACATGCTTGCCTGTTTCTCGCAGCACGACGTGAATATGACGAGGATAGAATCGAGGCCGGCGCGCCAGGGCATGTGGGAATACGTATTTTTCGTGGATATCGCCGGTCATGCAGACGATGAAGATATAGCGCAGGCCCTGGCCGAGTTGCGTGACAAGGCCGCCATGATGAAGTTGCTGGGGTCCTATCCCGCGGCGTGCTGACCTGGATTCCGCCGGTTTATTTGCCACAGAGGGCACAGAGAAAGAAAAAACAGTATGAATAACGTAACAGGTGAATCGCAGAACATGCAAGCTACCCAAATCTTAACTGCTGCCCCGTTTCACTCTGTGATTTCCATGTACTCTGTGGCTGACTAGAAAATAATCAATCACATCTCATGACTATCGATATTACCAGATTAGCGACGCCGGGGATTGCCGCTTTACCAACCTACCGGCCCGGCAAATCCGCGGACGAAGTGCGCCAGGAGCTTGGTTTGACCAACGTGATCAAACTGGCTTCCAATGAAAGTTCGCTGGGTCCCAGTAAAAAAGTGCTGCAGGCGCTGGCGGCGGACGGGTTTGACTTGAGCCGTTATCCGGACGGTTCAGGTTCTTCCCTGAAGCGCGCACTGGCGGACTTTCACGGCGTCAGTCCGGAGCAGATTACCCTGGGCAACGGTTCCAACGACGTGCTCGAACTGGCTGCCCGCAGTATCGTCAGCGGCGCCCATGAGGTGATCTATTCTGAAAATGCATTTATTGTTTATCACCTGGCAACCCATGCGATCGGCGCTACTCCCGTCGTCACGCCCACCCGGGATTACCGGCATGACCTGGCAGCGATGCTGGATGCAGTCAGCAGCCGCACCCGGCTGATCTTTATTGATAACCCGAACAATCCGACCGGCAGTTGGATCGACAAGAGCGAGTTGCGGTCGTTTTTGGCTTCCGTGCCTGAAGACGTGATAGTGGTGATCGATGAGGCCTATTATGAATTTGCCGTTTCCTTGTGTGATGATTACCCGAATTCGGTAGACTTCCTGGCGGATTTTCCCAACCTGGTAATTACTCGTACTTTTTCCAAAGCCTACGGGCTGGCCGGGCTCCGGGTCGGCTATGCCGTAAGCCACCCCGACATGGCGGATTTAATGAACCGGGTAAGGCAGCCTTTCAATGTGAATACCCTGGCGCTACACGCCGCGGAAGTTGCATTGAAGGACCAGGAACACCTGCGCCACAGTGTGGCAATCAACGATCAGGGCATGCAGACACTGATTTCGGGCTTCGCCGACCTGGGGATTCAGTGGATAGAGTCCATAGCCAATTTCATCACTTTTGATCTGGAACGGCCGGCCGACCCTGTTTACCAGGCCATGCTGAAAGACGGCGTCATCGTCAGACCCGTGCTTGAATACGGGTTACCCAACCACCTGCGGGTGACCATCGGCCTGGAACAGGAAAACGCCAAATTTCTCAAGGCGCTGGGCAAGGCTTTGGCCACAGAGGACACAGAGATTACAGAGTGATTCGAGTCACTTTTTATACCTGGGTAGCCTGCATGTTCAGCGATTCACCTGTTACGTTATTCATACTGTTTTTTCTTTCTCTGTGATCGCTGTGTCCTCTGTGGCTAAAAACATGCTGTTTGACAAGATCACCATCATCGGACTCGGCCTGATTGGGGGTTCGCTGGCGCGCGCCCTGAAGCGTACTTCCCTGTGCAAGACGATTACCGGTTATGGCCGGCGCGAGGCAGCCCTGCAACAAGCCGTTGAACTCGGAGTCATCGACCATTACAGCCTCGACGCCCGGGAGGCAGTCAGCGGGGCTGACGTAGTTGTCCTGGCTACGCCACTTGCCACTACCGAGACCTTATTGCGCGAAATGTCGGATGGATTGAAGCAGGAATGCATTATTACCGACGTCGGCAGCGCCAAGGGTATAGTGGTGGAGACGGCGAGAAAAGTCCTTGCTGACCGGCTCCCGTATTTTGTTCCGGCGCATCCCATTGCCGGTACGGAGAAAAGCGGTGTTGAGGCATCTTTTGCCGAGTTGTTTGAAAAACATATTGTGATCCTTACGCCACTTGCGGAGACGGACGCCGGCGCCAGGGAGACGATTGCCGCAATGTGGCGAGGGGTGGGCGCCACCGTTGTCGACCTGGAGGTCGGGCACCATGATGAGGTATTGGCGGCAACCAGTCACCTGCCCCATGTACTGGTTTATACTCTGATTGATTGTCTGGCGCGTATGCAGGACAAGGAGGAGATTTTTGCCTACGCAGCCGGTGGTTTCGCCGACTTTACCCGGGTAGCCTCCAGCAGCCCGGAGATGTGGCGCGACATCTGCCTGGCTAACGAGACGGCGTTACTGGCCGTTTTAGACAGGTTTGAGCAGCACCTGCACGGAGTGAGACAGGCGATTGCCGGGGGTGATGGCGAGCGCTTGATGGAAATATTTTCCCGGGCCAGGCAGGCCAGGGATAAGTTTACTGAAGCTAAAGGACGTTAGCCCAAATTATTGCACCCGTCCGCTTGTCGATAGCCAGGTTTCCATGATGAGAAAAAGCAGTGTTGGGGTGCAACCGGGGATCGATTACCTTGTTGAACCCGTGAGTGGGGCGCTACAGGGCAGGATACGCGTCCCCGGGGATAAATCCATCTCACACAGGGCGGTGATACTGGCGTCGCTGGCTGAAGGAGTCAGTGATTGCAGCGGTTTCCTGGACAGTGCAGATACTCGCGCAACCATGGCCGCCTTGCGGCAGATGGGGGTGCGCATCACGCAGAAAGATGAGTTCCTGTCCATCAACGGGGCAGGGCTGCACGGTTTGTCGGCGCCGCCCGGTATTCTGGACCTGGGTAATTCCGGCACGTCGGCGCGTTTGTTGCTGGGTGTCCTGGCCGGCCAATGGTTTGCTTCCACGTTATCAGGTGATGAGTCACTGCTGCGCCGGCCGATGCGGCGCGTGGCTGACCCGCTCAACATGATGAACGCCGATGTGCGCACCAGTCCCGAGGGAACCCTGCCCGTGCGCGTACCGGGCAACAGGCGCTTGTGCGGCATTGAGTATGAACTGCCCGTTGCCAGCGCCCAGTTGAAATCTGCATTGTTGCTGGCAGGGTTGTACGCCGAGGGTAAAACCGTAATTATCGAACCGGCGCCGACCCGTGATCATACGGAAAGACTGCTGAGGCATTTCGGCTGCCCGGTCACGCGCTCGGGTAATCGGTTAACGATTGAAAGCGGGGTATTGCAGGCAAACCGGCTGCGTATTCCCGGTGATATTTCATCCGCCGCTTTTTTTCTGGTCGCGGGCTGTATCGTCCCCGGTTCGGACCTGGTCATCGAAGGCGTCGGGATCAATCCCACCCGGCAGGCGGTAGTGGAAATTCTCAATATGATGGGAGCAGACATCAGCGTCACCAACGTGGTTGACGGAGTGGCTGAGCCATTGGCGGACCTGCGGGTAAAATACCGGCCCCTGCATGGGATATCAATTCCCGAAGCCCTGGTGCCGATAGCCATTGATGAATTTCCGGCCATCATGGTAGCGGCCTGTTATGCAAAAGGTGAAACCGTACTCAGGGGCGCAGCCGAATTGCGCGTGAAAGAGAGCGACCGTATCCAGGCCCTGGCGGACGGGCTTGATAGAACAGGCATCACCGTTGAGTCCCGTCCTGACGGGTTAAGTGTGACCGGCGGGCGGCCCCGTGGAGGCGTAGTGGACAGTTATGGTGACCACCGTATCGCCATGGCCTTCTCCGTGGCCGGCCTGGCCGCGCAGGGACCGATCACCATCAGGGACTGTAACAATGTAGCGACTTCGTTTCCCGGATTTATCGATTGCGCCCGGCAGGTAGGCTGGGATGTACAAGAAACAGGATAATTCTGATTTAAGCCACAGAGGGCACAGAGTACACGGAGAAAAAACAGTATGTATAAGGGCGGAAGAATTGATTAATATGCAGGTTACCCCTGAATTGAAAGAGTACCCGGTTCCCCCTGTGATCTCTGTGTCCTCTGTGGCAAAAAAATAATGGCTGATTCTCCCGTCATAACCGTGGATGGTCCCAGTGGCACCGGCAAGGGGACGCTTTGCAGCCGTATCAGCCGCTGGTTGAACTGGAATCTGCTGGACAGTGGCGCGCTGTATCGTATCCTGGCTCTGTTGGCGCAACGGGGAAACATTCCTGTTTCCGATGCTGCAGGGGTGGCCGCGCTGGCGCGGGACCTGGATGTTCAATTTATACCCGTCGATGCAGACGAACCGGTAAAAGTCATACTGAATGGAAATGACGTCGGCCCCCAGATCCGCCGGGAAGACTGTGGTAACGCGGCATCAAGTCTGGCTGCGCACGGCATAGTGCGTGAGGCAATATTGGGATGGCAAAGGGATTTTCAGCGCCCCCCCGGTCTGGTGGCGGATGGACGCGATATGGGCACTGTGGTATTTCCGGATGCCGAATTAAAGCTATTTTTGACGGCGAATCCGCAAGAACGAGCAAAAAGACGATATAAACAGTTGAATGCAAAAGGGATTAATGTTAGATTCCCGCAACTCGTGGGGTCTATCGCTGAACGGGACAAGCGTGATAAGCAACGCATTCTCTCTCCTTTGAAGCCGGCAGATAGCGCTGTTGTAATTGATACCTCTGACAGCGGGAGAGATGATGTATTTGCACAAGTGGCGGCGATAATTGGAGAACGTTTTGATATGTCAACAATGCAGACATAACATAATACATTAAATATAAGAGATAACTTACTAGATGACTGAGAGTTTCGCGGAATTATTCGAACAAAGCCAAGTAGAGTCGAAAATGCGTCTTGGTTCCATTTTAAACGGTACCGTCGTTGATGTTTACCAGGACAACGTTATAGTCAGCGCCGGTTTGAAATCGGAATCATGGATACCCATCGATCAGTTTTTCGACGAAAAAGGAGAACTTGAAGTTTCAGTAGGCGACCAGGTCGAGGTGGCTCTGGACGCGATAGAAGACGGTTACGGCGAGACTCGTCTATCGAGGGAGAAAGCTAAACGGCTGCTGGCATGGAGCAACCTGGAACAAGCCCATGACTCCGATAAGACCGTCACCGGTGTGATCACGGAGCGGGTGAAGGGTGGTTTTACCGTTGACGTTGAAGGTATCAGGGCATTTTTGCCGGGGTCGCTTGTTGACGTTCGGCCTGTCAAGGATACGGTTTACCTTGAAGGTAAGGCGCTTGATTTCAAGGTAATTAAAATCGACCAGAAACGAAGTAATGTGGTGGTGTCCCGCAGGGCTGTGGTGGAGAGTGAAAATATTGCAGAGCGGCAAAGCCTGATTGATAAACTCAAGGAAGGAGTCACCGTGACAGGTGTGGTGAAGAACCTGACGGACTATGGCGCGTTTCTGGACCTTGGCGGTATTGACGGACTGTTGCATATCACTGACATGGCCTGGAAACGGGTAAAAGACCCTGCCGATATCGTCAATATCGGTGATGAAATCGAAGTCAAGGTGTTGAAGTTTGACCGTGAACGCAACCGGGTATCCCTGGGACTGAAACAGATGGGGGATGATCCCTGGGGAGATTTAACCAAACGCTTTCCGGAAGGTTCACGCTTGCACGGCGCAGTCACCAATCTGGCCGATTACGGTTGTTTCGTCGAGCTGGAAGAAGGTGTCGAGGGGTTGGTGCATGTGTCGGAAATGGATTGGACGAATAAGAATATCCATCCTTCAAAGCTCGTGCAGACGGGTGATCAGGTTGACGTCATTGTATTGGATATCGACCAGGAACGCCGGCGGATTTCACTTGGGATGAAACAATGTCAACCGAATCCCTGGGAAGAGTTTGCCGCCCTGCATAACAAGGGAGACCGGGTTAGTGGTCAAATCAAGTCTATCACTGACTTCGGCATCTTTATCGGGCTGCCCGGCGGTATAGATGGGTTGGTGCATTTATCGGATGTATCCTGGGTGGACGAGGGTGAGGACGCACTTCGAAATTATAAAAAAGGAACCCAGATTGAAACGGTCGTGCTCGCGGTGGATACCGAGAGAGAACGCATCTCACTGGGGATTAAACAACTGGAAAGGGATCCGTTCACGGCTTATGTGGCAGAGAATCCCAAGGGTGCGGTGGTTAGCGGTAAGATCAGCGCCATCGAAACCAGGAATATTATAGTTGAATTAGCCCAGGGAGTTGATGGGCAGTTAAAAATATCTGAGTTGTCAGGAGATAAGAAAGCCAGGGATGCTAAAAGCAGTGGGTTGAAGGAAGATGATGAGGTCGAAGTCAAAATCACTGCTGTGGACAGGAAAAAACGTACAATTTCCGTCTCCGTGAAGGCAAAAGAATCGGATGAAGAGTCCGCGGCAATCAAGGAGTACACTCCCGACTCTTCGTCTGGAGCAAAATTGGGCGACTTGCTGAAGAAGCACTTGGACAGCGGGGATAGTGGTTGATTCTTCGCACAAACAATGCGAGATTGGAGCAATGACCAAATCTGAACTGATTGAAGCTTTAAGCAGGCGACAGCCTCAGTTTACATCTAAAGACATAGAATCGGCAGTAAAAACTATCCTTGAGTCTATGGCCCAGAGCCTGGCAAGTGGGGAGAGGATTGAAATTCGGGGATTCGGCAGCTTTTCACTACACTATCGGCCACCTCGGGTCGGTCGAAACCCCAAGTCCGGCGAAGCTGTTTCTTTGGCGGCCAAGTATGTCCCTTATTTCAAACCCGGAAAGCAAATGCGGGAGCGGGTGGATCAGAATTCGACCGTAATTGATGATCGCACAGATTGATGTCCATCATTAAATACGCCCTGATCCTGCTTGTTGTTTTAATTGGATTGGCGTTCCATGTTCGTAATGGGCAACAGGTGACAGTTGATTACTATCTCGGAAGCAGTGAAATACCGTTATCGATGGCGCTTGCCGTTGCCCTGCTTGGCGGTGCAATACTGGGTGTATTGTCAGGTTTGCCGGCATGGTTAAAACTCAAACGTGACAAAGCAAAACTCAACAGGCAGCTCAAAGCCCATCAGACAGACGCTACACCCGATACCCAGCTTTCCACAGATAAAGATTAAGCAACAGATTTTTTTGCCACAGAGGTAAGGATTTAATACCTTTGTGTAATCATGATTCCCGACCCACTCTGTGATCTCTGTGCCCTCTGTGGCTGAAAATATTGTGTCCAGCCCACTACATCCTGAAATTCCCGTGCTTGAAGGACAGCGGGTAAATTGGGAGCGGCTGCCCGGCTGCAGCAAAGCACTGGCAATCACGTCTGCTGCAAAGAAAAACGCGGCGCTATTTATCGTTATCACTGCGGACCAGTCCGGCGCCCACCGCCTCATGGAAGAACTGGCTTTTTTCAATCCCCCCCGCAGCGGGCACAGGTTGTTGTCGTTCCCGGACTGGGAGACCCTGCCATATGACAAGTTTTCCCCTTACCAGGATATCGTTTCCGACCGACTGGCGACACTGGTGGAATTGCGCAAAATTCGCACGGCCATTCTGGTCGTTCCCGTTTCCACCTTGATGCATCGACTGCTGCCGGCAGATTATCTTCTGGCGCACAGCATGTTTTTACGTACCGGACAGACTTTGGAGACGGACGTCTTCAGGCAGGAACTGGATAATAATGGTTATCGTAACGTATCCCAGGTTATGGAGCACGGGGACGTGGCCATAAGAGGTTCAATCCTCGATATTTATCCTATGGGTTCCGAGGCGCCGTTCCGGCTGGATCTGTTCGATAATGAAATCGACAGTATCCGGATTTTCGATATCGAAACCCAGAGGTCCCTGGAAAAAACGCAGGAAATCAGGATATTGCCTGCCAGGGAAGTGCCTTTAACCGCATCGGCCATAGAGCTGTTCCGGAGTAACTGGCGCTTGCGGTTTGCCGGAAATCCCAGCCGTTGCCCGATTTATACCGACGTCAGCAACGCAATTGCCCCGGCAGGAATTGAGTACTACCTGCCATTGTTTTATTCGCATACCGGTAGCCTGGTCGATTATTTTCCGGAAAACCCGACAGTCATGCTGGATGAGGGTGTGTATAACGCGGCGCTGGATTTCCGGGATATGGCGGAAACCCGTTATGAACAGGGAAAGCACGATGGTGAACGGCCCCTGTTGTCGCCGGATGAAGTATTTTACCCGACCGATGAGGTGTTCGGCTTACTGGCGGCATACCCGCAGATTCATATCGACAACACCGGTATTGATGCCAGGGGGGGCAAAACGATTACCTTTAATACGGGGTATCCGAAAAAACTCCCCGTTAATATACGCGCGCAGGATCCCCTGGCTGTTTTCCACCGGTTCATGGACGGGTTTGCAGGACGCATGCTGATTGTGGCGGAATCGGTCGGCCGCCGGGAAACTATCATGGAATTATTCCGTAATGAAAAAACCAGGCCGGTCCTGTGCAGGGATTGGGATGAGTTCATGATGCAGGAGGTGCGCTTCGGTTTGACCGTAGCGCCGCTGGAACGGGGGGCCGTGCTGGAACAACCCAGTCTCGTCGTATTGAGCGAATCCCAGTTGTTCGGCGAGCGGGCGCAGCAGCGCCGCCTGCGCAAAAGACGCCGCCAACTTACCGATTCGATTGTCAGTAATTTAACCGAATTGTCGCTGGGAGCGCCGGTCGTCCATGAAGAACATGGGGTGGGCCGTTACCGCGGCTTGCTGACCCTGACGGTAAACGAAATTGAAGCCGAGTTTATCTGTCTGGAATATGACCAGGGAGACAAGTTATACGTGCCGGTGGCTGCGCTGGACCAGGTCAGCCGGTTCGTCGGTGTGGATGCGGAACACGCACCGTTGCAGCGCCTGGGCAGCGGCCAATGGCAGAAGGCGAAACGCAAGGCCCTGACGAGAGTTTATGACGTGGCAGCGGAATTGCTGGAGCTGCACGCCCGCAGGGCGGCGCTCAATGGTCATGTGTTCAGCATCGACAATAATACCTACCAGGCATTTGCCCAGGATTTCCCTTTTGAGGAGACCCCGGGCCAGACAGAGGCGATCGCCGGGGTGCTTGATGACATGCGCGCAGCCGTCCCCATGGACCGGCTCGTTTGCGGTGATTCCGGTTTCGGCAAGACGGAAGTGGCTATGCGGGCTGCATTCGTCGCGGTGGAAAATCATAAACAGGTCGTCATGCTGGCGCCTACCACCTTGCTGGCCCAACAGCATTACCAGAATTTCAGGGACCGGTTTGCGGATTGGCCCGTGCGCATAGAGGTGCTGTCCAGGTTTGTCTCCAGAAAAGACCAGACTGCGATCGTGGACGACCTGCTCGCCGGCAAAGTCGACATCGTCATCGGCACGCATAAACTGCTGCAGGACAGTATTGTCTACGACAATCTCGGTCTCGTCATCATTGATGAGGAGCACCGCTTCGGTGTGCGGCAGAAGGAAAAACTGAAGTCAATGCGGGCCCATGTGGACGTCTTGACGCTCACCGCTACCCCGATACCGCGCACGCTCAACCTGGCATTATCGGATTTGCGTTCCCTGTCCATCATTGCAACCCCGCCGTCAAAACGGCTGCCGATAAAAATCTTTATCCGGGAATGGGATAAAGCCTGGCTTAGCGAAGCGATGCTGCGGGAAATCAAGCGGGGAGGACAGGTATATTTTGTACATAATGAGATAAGCACCATAGAAAAAACAGCAGCTGAAGTCGCCCGGCTGGCGCCGGAGGCCAAGCTCCGGATAGCGCACGGACAGATGCCGGAAAAACAGCTAGAGCAGGTAATGCTGGACTTTTACCGCCTCAGGTTCAATGTGCTGGTGTGTACGACGATCATAGAGACCGGCATCGACGTGCCCAGCGCCAACACCATCATCATTAACCGGGCAGACAAATTCGGTCTTGCCCAACTGTATCAACTGCGCGGCCGGGTCGGGCGATCCCATCACCGGGCCTATGCCTACCTGGTTACGCCGGACCGGAGAGCCATCAGCGCCAGTGCGGCAAAACGGTTTGAAGCGATTGAGGCCCTGGAGGAACTGGGCATGGGTTTTACCCTGGCTACCCATGATATGGAAATACGTGGAGTGGGAGAAATTTTAGGCGATGAACAAAGCGGACAAATCCAGGAGATCGGGTATGGTTTATACATGAGTTTGCTGGAGCGGGCGGTATCCTCATTGAAAGACGGGCGCCAGCCGGACCTGGACCGGCCCCTGGATCATGGCACTGAAATAGACATGCACATACCCGCATTGATACCGGCAGACTACCTGCCCGACGTCCACGCCAGGTTGATAATGTACAAGCGAATAGCCGGAACAGAGCAGGAAGCCGCATTATGGGACCTGCAGGAAGAGTGTATAGACCGCTTCGGCTTATTGCCGGACGCAGCAAAGAACCTGTTTCGTCTGGCCGGGATCAAGCAGCGCACACGGCCACTTGGAATCCGAAAAATAGACCTGGGCGAGAAGGGCGGAAGAATATACTTCCACGAAAACGCAGATATCGACATGACAAAACTGATAAGCCTGCTCCAGACAAACCCCCACTTATATAAACTTGAAGGGGGAGAAAAACTCAGGATAAACAACGAATTCCCCAATGCACAAGCCCGCTTCCAATGCCTCGACGATCTCCTCGACAACCTGGCTTCATAGTATCACCGGATATTTGATATTTGGGGTCAGAGTAAAAATACAGTTGAGTTGGTAGGTGGTGGTACTTTGTCATTAAGTATTTTTACTCTGACCCCAAATATCTATTTTCAAACGAAAGTCGGGATTGGTAAGTAGCAGGTTTTGGGGGCTGTTGTGGAGTGACTAGCGCCAGGGACGAGCGCGGGACGGGCCATGGATGGCCCTCGGAACGGAACAACAGCCCCCAAAACCTGCGGCCAACTACTCCCGCCCAGGCAAAATCAGGTTCATTACAATAGCTAACAGGATTGCAGGGACCAGTCCCGTCTCCATGATGATGCGCAGTTGCTCCGGGAGACGTTCAAGAAATCCGTGCTGTTCCGGCAGACCGATCCCGACGGCCAGGGCCAGACCGGCAATCAACATATTGCGCTGGTTGTAATTGGCCAGTTCAAGCATTTTCAGGCCCGCAGCCACCACCGAGCCGAACATCAGAATCGAAACACCCCCCAGGACAGCCGTCGGCATGGCACCGATAAGCGCGGACAGTTTCGGAAACAGGCCGATTATAATCATGAAGATGCCGGCCAGGGATACCACATGACGGTTTACAATGCCAGTCAAGGCAACCAGCCCGACGTTCTGGCTATAAGTGACTAGCGGCAGGCAGCCGAACACAGCCGCCAGCAGCGAACCGCAGCCGTCAGCCATCACCCCGCCGGAAATTTCCTTGTCCGTAGGTTCCCGGTTCACCCCCGCGATAGTCGTACCGGAGATGTCACCGATGGTTTCGGTAATCGCCACCGTTGAAATCAGCACGAAGCTGAAAATCGCTGAAATCTCGAAACTCAAACCGAACGGGACCGGTACGGGGGTGGATACCCAGCTGGCCCGGTTCAGCGCGTCCAGGTCAATAAACCCCATAAACCAGGCAATAAGGCAACCGCAGACCATGGCGATGATGATCGAGGCCAGGGACAGGAACCCCTTGCCGAATTGATGAATGAAAACAGCAATGACGAGAACGGTTCCGGAAAGAAGATAATGACCTGGCGCGCCGAAATCGACGGCATCGGCGCCGCCGAAGGCCAGGCTGAAGGCCACCGGTAACAGATTGAGGCCGATTAATAATATACACAGGCCGGTGATGAGCGGGGGAAATAAAAACCGCAGGTATTTGATGACATGTCCGGCAAAGACCTGGAACAGGCCGGCAGCCAATGCGCCGCCGAAAACTGCGCTCAGTCCGAATTGACCGCCTATGGTAATGGCAATACCGATATAGGCGAAACTGGTGCCGAGGACTAACGGCAACCTGGCCCCGACCGGGCCGATGCCGGCCGACTGCAGCAGAGTCCCCAGGCCCGACATGAATAAAGTCGCCTGAATTATCAGGGTCTTGTCTGCCGGGCTTAAATCCAGCGCTTCCGCAACAATGAGCGGTGCGGCGATAGTGCCGGCAAATATCGCCAGGGTGTGTTGCAATCCCAGCGGCAGCCCCTGAACAAGCGGCATTTTCCCGTGGATGGCATTATCTTTATCATTATTCATGGAAAACGCTGCCTCATATCAATGAATATCGGGTTCTATCCAATCTGCACACAGGTTGTGTAATCCCGCACGCTCGATCAGGTTGCCCGAGGCCTGAACCGCATCGGCAATGATCTTGTCCTGGTCCACCCTGGTACAGCGGCCGTTTTCGACGACGATTTCACCGTTAATCACGACATGCCTGACATCCGAACCGCGGGTGGAAAAAGTGAGATTGCATACCGGCCTGTTGCCGGGTTGGTGATGTACGCCGTTCAAATCAACCAGTATAAAGTCCGCCAGTGCGCCTTGCGTTAACACGCCCAGATTTTTCCTGAGCATGCGGCCGCCATTCCGGGTTGCCAGACACAGCAACAGTTCCGAACTGGTTGCCGCCGGGTCCAGTTCGCGCATACGCTGCAACATTTGAGCGGATTTCATGGCCTCGAACATATTCTCTCCGGCAACGGCGACGCCGTCCGAACCTAACGCGACGTTGGCGCCGGCGTTCATCAGCGGTCCGAGCTTGATGATACCTGAAGCCAGGTACTGGTTGCTCACGGGGTTATGTACGATACTGGCGTTTGCGTCACCCAGCAAGGCGATCTCTTCTTCATCGAGCCAGATAGCGTGTGCCAGCGTGATACGATCATCGAGAATTCCCTGTTCATGTAACCACCTGGCGGGCCTCATATTGTAGATGGATGTAAAAATATCCACTTCAAACCTGGATTCGCTACAGTGTGAATGCCAGGAAACGTCAAATTCCGTTGCCAGATCGTGGCATGCAAGCATGAGATCCGGATCGACGTAGACCACGTTTTCAGGCGCAGGCCAAACCTCCACCAGGGAACCGGCAGGTTTTTCCCGGATGCAGTTACGAGTGATTTCAAGTTCTTCAGCACTGCTGTATCGGAACAGGCGCGGGTCGCTGTTCATGCGCCTGCCGCCTTCCACCATCCGGCCGTAAATACCGCGCGCAACCACGCCGCGCACCCCGATTTGTTCCAGCGCCTGTGCTGCGCTGATAATGGTTGTTTCATCTACCGGCGCGTAATGGTTGTCGACTATGGTAGTGGTTCCGCACAGTACGCTGTTTAAAGCACCCAGGCGCACCGCATGAATGGCGTCCTCCCGGTTGATCTCCGCCGCCAGCGGCATCATGAACTTCGCCAGCCAGGGTAGCAGGGACAGGCCGTCCCCCAGCGTCTTGCCGAGGTGCTGAAACAAATGATTATGCCCATCGATTAAACCGGGCATCATAGTCAGGCCGGAAAAATCCACAGTACGCCGCGCTGCGGCGATTTCGGCCATCACCTCGGATGCGGATCCGATTGCGACAATTTCCTTACCGGCAACGGCTATGGCGCCATTGCTGATGTAGGGATTATGTTTATCCAGCGTGACGATAGCGCCACCCTTGAAGAGAATATCTGCGACCAGTTTGTCAGTTTTCATCAAATGTTACGGAGTTTTATGCCGTTAATGGGGTCATCTCACAAGGTTAACATTATAAGGGGCATTATTGCTTGCAGGGCAACGTATAGTTTCAGGTTCGGCAACCGGGTTTTGGGAGCTATGTGTCCGTTCCGAGGGCCATCCCCCTGCTTACGACATGCAGGCTCTGGCCCGTCCCGCGCTCGTCCCCCTGCTTACGGCATGCAGGGGCAGGCTCTGGCGCTAGTCACGGACACATAGCTGCCAAAACCCTCCAGGTGAAATTAGCGGGAGCCGCTGTTTCGGGTTGTGCTACGATAAATAAATATTTGAGAGGATGATTGAGATATCCTGAAGGTACATGCTGATTGGTATTAATTTTCCGCAGTTCCCACGTACCAGGCCCAGGTTGCTGCCGGCCTTGTTTTATTGTCTGTTAGCGGGATTCAGCGCCCCTGCGCCAGCCGACTGGTACCAGGTGGAGGTGGTCCTGTTTGAATACCTAGAGCCTGATGCCGGCAACGAATGGTGGTATGAAAACCCGGGATTGCCCGGACGTGATCAATCCATTGAATTGATCACAGGCGTGGCAGAGCCTGTGCCGGGAGAAACGATTAATCCCGCTGATGAGGCGGATTTGATGCCGTACCTGGCCTTGTCAAAAGACAATTACCGGCTTGCCGGCGTCAACAGGGTGCTGAGGTTATCCAGGGAATATCGACCTCTGCTCCACGTGGCATGGCAACAACCAGCACTTGATAAACGGGATATCAGAGCCATCCACCTGGACAATACCCAGTTTGAGGAGAAACCCGCAGAACAGGTTGAAGCGGAACCGGGTGAGCTATGGGATAGGCCGGAGTATACGCCGCCTGTGAAGGTTTATGACGGCATCATCCGGCTGCGCAGATCGCGTTACCTGCATCTTGATGTGGATTTTGCCTATTTCCCAGAGTTCCTGGAACAACCGGACCTGGACCCCCCGGAGGGAACCGCCGGCTATGACCGGCTATGGGCGGACTACGTGAGGCTGACGGAGAGCAGAAGGGTCAAACTGAACGAATTACATTATTTTGACCATCCCTTGTTTGGCCTGGTCATCCAGGTCAGCCGGATTGAAACCGGGAGCAGCCCCCAAAACCCGTAGTTGCCAGGAACGACAATCATTGAATTATCGCGGTGAGCAAGCGCAATACCCCGGCCATTCCAGCTGCCAGATTTTTTTCTATCGACTCCATAGTGATCACAGGGTCGCCCCTGCCTGCCCCCCGGTTGGCGATTACTGCAAGGGTCGCATAGTCCAGTTCCAGTTCGCGCGCGAGACAGGCTTCCGGCATACCCGTCATGCCGACAATATCGCAGCCGTCCCTCTCCAGGCGGTTAATCTCCGCAACGGTTTCAAGCCTGGGTCCCTGGGTAACGCCCATGGTCCCGTACGTTACCAGATCAAGATCCAGGGCCGCGCCGGCAGCAATGATTTTATCCCGCAGGTCTGTGCAATACGGATCACTGAAATCTATATTGACGGCCCTGTCCAGGTCATCCTCGAAATAAGTGTTTTTTCTTGAGTGAGTATAATCAATGACCTGGTCGGGTATGACCAGCCAGCCTGGCTGCATAGCCCCGGTGATACCGCCCACCGCGTTTATCGCGATGATTTTCCTGCAACCGCAATCCTTGAGCGCCCGGATATTCGCCCTGTAGTTGATCTTGTGGGGCGGGATGGCGTAGCGGCGGCCATGACGTGGAAGAAACACGATTTCCCTTCCTGCCAGTTTGCCGAATATCAGTTTGCCTGAAGGCTCGCCGAAAGGAGTCTCGACATCCTGTTCGGACAAGATTGTCACCGCATCGATGCTGGTCAGACCGGTGCCGCCGATGACTGCAAACTCAACCATTATCAGCCAGTAAGGTCATGCCGGCCCAGTTGCGCGCGAATTGGGCTGCGCTTCTGCCGCTACGCGTGCCTTTTTCCAGCGCCCATTGCAATGCAGCTTCTCTGACCTGTTCGGGATCATCGATATTTACACCAGCCCTGTCCAGCCAGTGAAATGCAATCTGCAGGTATTGTTCCTGGTTGAACGGGTGGAACGACAACCAGATGCCGAAGCGTTCCGACAGCGAGAGTTTCTCTTCCACGGCTTCTCCATGGTGAATCTCGCCGTCAAGCATTTTTGCCTCAAGGTTCTCAGACCTGAATTCCGGTATCAGGTGACGCCGGTTCGAGGTGGCGTAGATCAGGATGTTGTCCGGAATATCGCTTACCGAACCGTCCAACAGTACCTTGAGAGACTTGTAACTGGGATCATTCGCGTCGAAAGATAAATCATCACAGTAAATAATGAATCTGCCTGTGAAATGGCTCAATGCATCACAGATTTCGTTCAGGTCGATCAGGTTGTCCCGCGTCACTTCCAGCAGGTGCAGTCCCCGGTCCCGGTACTCACTGAATATGGCTTTGACCAGGGATGATTTACCCGTACCCCGTGGACCCCACAACAGGACGTTGTTTGCGGGATAATTGTTGATGAACTGTTCGGTGTTCGAACGCATAACGGTTTTTTGCCGGTCCAGAAAAAGCAGGTCATCCAACCTGATATCCCTGGAATATTTGATTTTCTCGATGTATGATGACGCACCTTTACGCCGCCAGCGCATCAGAGAGGCAGCCTGCTTCGGGCGCGGGGACGGTATGATAAATTTCAGTCTGTCCAGCAGGGAATTGAATCGAGACCCCGAATTATCCGTATTTGTCATTACACGATTATATTGTTGATTAATCCACCATTATACGCTGATATGCAGCGCCTCCGGCTTTTTTGTAAAATCCGGATGTAAATATATCTGTCAGCTTTATGATACCGTACCAATTTTGTAAATTGAAAGGTGAGTTATGTTCAGTAGAGACATGAAAATTGCGGAGTACGATGATGTGCTCTACCAGGCCATGCAGGGGGAGAAGACCCGGCAGGAAGAGCATATTGAGTTGATAGCGTCGGAAAACAACGTCAGCCCCAGGGTGCTGGAGGCGCAGGGTTCGGTGCTGACCAATAAATATGCCGAAGGCTATCCGGGTAAACGTTACTACGGCGGCTGTGAATATGTCGACGTTGTTGAACAACTTGCCATCGATCGCGCCAAACAGTTGTTCGGCGCGGATTACGCCAATGTTCAACCCCATTCGGGTTCCCAGGCAAACGGCGCGGTGTATCTTGCGCTGTGCCAACCGGGCGATACGATTATGGGAATGAGTCTTGCTCACGGTGGTCACCTGACTCATGGGGCATCGGTCAGCGTCTCGGGAAGATTATATAAGGCGGTACAGTACGGGCTGAACGCGGATACCGGCGAAATTGATTACGACGCTGCGGAACAGCTCGCCCTGGAACATAAACCACGGCTCATCATGACCGGTTTCTCCGCCTATTCGCGCAGACTGGACTGGCAGAGATTCAGGGATATTGCGGATAAAACAGGCGCATACCTGGTAGCCGACATCGCCCATGTGGCCGGGTTGATCGCCACCGGAACGTACCCCAGCCCGGTCCAAATAGCGGACGTGACGACAACGACCACTCATAAGACCTTGCGCGGTCCCCGTTCCGGTCTGATCCTGGCTAAAGCCAACCCTGAAATCGAAAAAAAGCTGAATTTTACGGTTTTTCCATCCTATCAGGGCGGGCCGTTGATGCATGTGATTGCCGCAAAAGCGGTTGCTTTCAAGGAGGCCATGGAACCGGAATTCAAGGTCTACCAGCACCAGGTTATAAACAATGCGCGTACCATGGCAGAGGTCTTTATTCAACGGGGCGTTGACGTTGTTTCCGGTGGGACTGACAACCACCTGTTCCTGGTCAACCTGGTGAACAAAGGCATAACGGGTAAAGACCTGGACGCGGCCCTGGACCGGGCCAACATTACGGTAAATAAAAACGCTGTGCCCAACGACCCGCAATCGCCTTTCGTAACCAGCGGGATACGTATCGGCACCCCGTCGATTACTACCCGCGGCTTCAAGCAAGCAGAGGCCTCCCAGGTTGCCTCCTGGATTTGTGAAGTGATAGATAATATGGGTAATGATGCATTGGTCGAGAAGATTAAAGGCGAAGTGAAGGCTTTATGCGGACGTTTTCCGATGTATGAAGCAAGTAACGGATAATAAGTGACCGTGCCGATGCAGGAACAGATTTATATCTTTCCCTGACATATCTGCCCATGCAGGGGACAGATTTAAATCTGTCCCCTTATTTAACGTATAATTGCAATTATGCGTTGCCCATTCTGCTCATTTGAGGATACGAGGGTCGTCGATTCCAGGTTGACCGACGAGGGGGATCAGGTCAGGCGTCGACGTGAATGCCTGGAATGCAAAGAACGTTATACCACTTATGAGGCAGCCGAGTTCAGTTACCCCAGGATTATCAAATCCGATGACCGGCGTGAACGATTCATTGAGGATAAACTGCGTTCCGGCATTTTGCGCGCCCTTGAAAAAAGGCCGGTTGCAATGGAAAAGGTGGAAAATGCCATTGCCCGCCTCAAACATAAGCTGCGCTCTCTGGGTGTGAGGGAAGTAAAGTCAAGAAAATTAGGGGACCTGGTCATGGAAGAATTACGGACTGTGGACCAGGTGGCCTATCTCCGATTTGCTTCCGTGTATCATAGTTTTGCCGACGTCAGGGCATTTTTGGAAGAGATAGAGAAGCTTGAGGACGAAGTGCCTCCTGAGCTGAAAGATGCGCAACTGGACCTGCTGAACGAGAGAAACAATTGAAGTGAGGTGGACGGCAGTTGATTCCGCCTGTATGTCGCGTGCCCTGGAGCTGGCGCAACTGGGTCGGTTTACCACCCACCCCAACCCCCGAGTGGGTTGTGTCATAACAAAGGATGAGCGAGTTATGGGGACAGGCTGGCATCTGAAAGCCGGCGAGCCTCATGCGGAGATCAACGCGTTGAATGATGCTTCCTGTGACCTGCGCGGCGCCACTGCCTACGTCTCACTCGAGCCCTGTTCCCATCACGGACGAACACCGCCTTGTACGGAAGCGCTTATCAGGGCAGGAATAAGCCGGGTCGTGATAGCCGCGCCGGACCCGAATCCGCAAGTTGCGGGAATAAAGGCGTTAAAAAATGCCGGCATCGGTGTGGAAACCGGCTTAATGGCGGAACAAGCAAACGAACTGAACAAGGGGTTCATTTCCAGGATGACACGGGGGCGGCCTTATGTCCGCTGTAAATCAGCCGTCAGTCTTGACGGGAAAACGGCATTAGCCGGGGGGGTAAGCCGGTGGATAACCGGCACAGCTTCCAGGCTGGACGTGCAGGAGTTGAGAGCGGCAAGCTCTGCCGTCATGACCGGTATCAATACCGTATTGGCTGATGACCCGCGCTTGAATGTCAGGGATGTGGATACCAGGGGCAGGCAACCTCTCAGGATAGTGCTCGACAGGGACCTGAGATTCCCTGCCGGCGCAAAAATGCTTGCCGTGGACGGGACAACTATCCTGTTCACCAGGAACAGGGATGAGCAAATCCGGCAAATCCTTGAACGCGCCGGCGCGCGCGTTCAGCCTGTTGATGAGGATGAGGACGATTTTCTGGATGCCGTCTTGCGGGAGTTGGCGCTGACTTATGAGGTGAACGAGTTGCTGGTGGAAGCGGGAGCGAAGTTGTCCGGTGTTATGCTGGCCCAAGGCCTGATTGATGAACTTGTAGTATACCAGGCTCCGATCATACTGGGCGCGGCTGCCGTTGATATGATGGATACTCCCGTCATCACCGATATGAACGACCGCTATAAAATGGATCTGGTGGACTTTCGTCGGTTTGATGAGGACTGGCGTTTTGTATTCAAGCCGAGTTATTGAAAGATCAATCCGCACATGACGCAGATAAACGCAGATAATAACGGCCGCTCCATGCGCGCACGAGTGCGGGCCAGGCGCTCTGCCGTGCAGGCACTGTACCAGTGGTTTTTAACCGGACGTCCGATGAGTGAAATCATCACTGAATTTGAGCATGAAAGAAAAGAGTTGAAGAAGGCCGATGGGGAATATTTCCGCGCTATCCTGACTGGAAGCGCCAGTAATTCAGCCGCGATCAGTGATGCCCTGACACCTTTTCTGGATCGGACCCTGGATAAACTGGACCCGGTCACCAGGGCCGTACTGCACCTGGGCATGTATGAACTCAAATATCAGCCTGCATTACCTTGGCGCGTGGTATTGAATGAGTCTGTTGAATTGGCAAAAGTATTCGGTGCGGAGGATTCCTACAAATATATCAACGGGGTATTGGATCATGCCGCGCAACAGCTTCGTTCGAAGGCTGGTAATTGAACTGGTTTTGAAAATGTCTTATCGCCGGCCATTGAGAAATAACAGTCATGGAGCAGTGGGATAATCCGCTGCGGCGTAATGTCATTAACTGAATTTGGCGCCATCGAAAAGTATTTTGCCGGATTGACCCCCGGGGGGAGCGGGGTCGTGCTCGGTGTGGGTGATGATGCGGCGGTTTTAGCCGTTGATGCGGCCTCTCACCTTGTCGCCACAACCGACAGCCTGGTTTCCGGCGTCCATTTTTTTCCCGATGCGGACCCTGCCGATATCGGCTACAAGGCGCTGGCCGTAAACCTCAGCGATATGGCCGCTATGGCTGCCATGCCGCGCTGGATTACCCTGGCACTGACCCTGTCGGAGGACCAGATGACCCATGCCTGGTTGGACGGGTTCGCCTGCGGCCTGGCGGAACTGGCCGGGCAATACGAGGTTTCACTGGTCGGCGGGGATCTCTGTAAAGGGCCCCTTTCAGTGACAATCCAGGTCATCGGGGAGTGTCCGAAAGGCCGGGAAGTGCGGCGGGATGGCGTAAAAGCGGATGATTTGATTTATGTCAGCGGTCCATCAGGCAGTGCGGCTTTTGCATTGGCGCTGCTCAAGTCCGGCCGGACTCCTCAAGCTGATTGTCACAAGCGCTTGCTCAGGCCCACACCACGGGTGGGATTAGGGGTTTCCCTGCGAGGAATCGCAAGCGCTATGATCGACATCTCGGACGGACTGCTTGCTGACCTGGGTCACCTGCTTGATGCCGGCCGCGTCGGCGCCGTGCTCAATATTGATTCAATTCCGGTCGACCCATACCTTGAGAACGAGTGTCCGCCTGCGGAAAAGTGGCGCTACGTACTCAGCGGCGGCGATGATTACGAGTTGTGTTTTACCGTACCGCCGGCAAAACAGCAGGAATTGGAACGCATCGGCCACCCGGCATACCGCATCGGCACAATTACGGCAGAGAAGAGACTGCGCTATATGAGAAACGACGGCTCCGAATATACCCCTGAGGGCGCGGGATATTCCCATTTCTGAATCAGCAAACTAGAAAAAGTAATCTACAACCTCTATTTTCGTCTCTATTATCACTGCTCGCGAGACGTTCGGACTACGGCTATCAGTTCTCACAACAATCAATAGGAAAATTTAATAGATCTGATTTGCTTATTACCTGCGCACAAACGCCGTGAGAATGTGCTGAAAACCAATCCCGCGCCCTGTCAGAAATAAGTGAGCGCCATACTTCGTTGATCCAACGTTTTGGTACGCGGACACGATAAATGCAGTCAGTTATTGGCAGGTTCCCTTTATTCACAAGCATTACTCTACCGATACAACGTTTTCCGACCCTGGCAGTTAATATATCTTGTGTTTCCGCCATCCTGAATCCCAAGGACGTTGATCTCCGCAAATTGATACGCTTGGCGGCTGTAGGTAACCCAGTGGTATGGACACAGTCGATCCCTGAATTCTCAAAAAATGTCCGAGGTCTTGTACCGCGATGAATGTCTGCGCCAATCTCTGCCAACGTCAAAGTCCTTGCATTTGTTGTGATCGACTTCCAGTGCCAGTATGAGTAGTCCATTCGTTGTTCCAGCGCCGAAGCTTCAACCTCCAACTCCCCGTTTATGCTACCGGTACCTGCCTGCATTACCTTTACGCTTACGGCAGGCGTCATGTCTTTACGCAAGATTAAAATGTGCGTCCTGACCTCAATTCCAGGGAACGAATTGTCAGGTAATTGAATGACTGCTTCAATCCGATGGTTGTATAGCAGGCTTTGGCGTAATATCTGGAACTTCTTCCCCGTGATTAAACCATCGGGTAATATGATTCCGAGAGTGCCGCCTTTTTTCAGCAAGCGTAAATTATGGAGCAGAAAAATGACGTCGGAGGTAACGACTGACATCTTGCAGCAATCCTGTAAATTAACCGTTCGACAAAGATCACGAAAAAATTTGTCATTACGGTAGTTCAGGAATGGCGGATTGCAAACGGCAATATCACGGGACTCGGCCAAATCTGTCAGTATTCTTGATTTAAGCGACCTTGTACTGAGCAAATCCAGGCAACGGAATTGTACCGAAGGAAAATGTTGTTTTATGGTTTTCAATAAAGACCGGGAAACATCCACACCAAAAAAACTGGCTTTTTTCCATGTTTGGGTCGCTGAATACAGGAGTGCGCCACTCCCCGCACCGAGATCAACCCCACTTATATCCTTGTTGCTGCCGGTAAATGGATACATTTCCTGAACCAGCAAACTTGCGTGAGGATGCGGCGTGAAATGCTGTGCCAGATTCATGATGCTTTGCAGTCAAACAGGTAGTGCCAACCTATGCCAGAAGTAATCCCAGCAGTAGATTGTGGAAAATCGTACAAAATACGAACATTGTTGCGTTCTTTTTCAGCCAAAGAAAAGTAGAATCGGGTAGCGCCCAGGAGCATCAGCTTTGGTCCCAATGGTATGATGTCCAGCCGTTCTTTGAGTTGATACAGTTGCTGTAACTTTTCGTAGACCTCGAGCGGATCAAATCCTTGGATTGAAAAAATTTGTTCAGGCATTAAATCGTTAATCCATGGATTGGCATCCCTGGCTTTCCTGGCACCGTCGGGAACATAAGATGGTTCACTGATGATGGCGTATTTTTCTTTGTCCTTCCATTCATCAAACAGATCAAAGAATCTTAGTGCCCTGCCTGTATCAAACCCCAAAATAAAAACATGGGGATAAGAAGAGGCTTCATCCAGACGCAGGGAGATGTAGCCGGGCGGCTGAGCAACCTCGTTGAGTCGCAATTTGTACTCGTCACGGCCATGATAATCTTGCGGAGAAGTGTACAGTGCAAACAAGTTTTGAACATTATCCGGTTGGTTAAAATAATGCTGGAGATGAAGGATTGCATCCAATTCAAGGCTGGTTATGTCCATCAACACACTAACGGATTGCTCACAAGGCCGCTCCATGATTTCTTTAAAGCTTTTGTGGAAATCCTGGGCAGATGTTTCCTTTGTTTTTCCGTCTTTATCAAGAATGAATCTGCCGTCGCCCCCTTTATCCGGTTGGCGGGTAATTTTTATATGCTGATATTTTTCAGATAAATGAGGGGAAATCTTTTTAATGGGTTCCACGCACCTGGGTTCAGCCTCCAGTGTTTCTTGGCTTCCGGTCAACAACAGGTTCCACGGACGTAAACCAGCTATTTCCCGGTAGGATTGGTCAACAGGAGCATATTGTTCGAGCATTAAAGTAGTAGGCTTTCTTGAGACTTGTCACCGTTTCTTCCACGATGATATTGCCGCTCGATGCGAGAGTGAATCTTTTTCCACTCATCATCCGTACCCAAACAGAGTTTATGGACATCATCGGGCGTTAGCGTAAGCTTCTTTTTTCTTCGCCAGGAAATACCGAAGTTCGGGGTAAAACAGGGATTAATCTGGAAAGCATCGGGCAAGTAGTCGCTTGATGACTTTTGTTTGTTGCTTGGTAACCACCGCAGTAAATTCTCCTGCCGACAAATCTTCAGGTGTTTCACCGTCTCGTCATCCATGTCCCCATTTGCCGAGAAATGATTGATTTCCGGCTCTCCCTGCCGCGGACTCTTATGTATTGCGGCAAAAAGATTACCGAGACGCTCTACTAACCGGTTCAGTTGATTTTCCGTGGGCCGAAACCGGTCGAGCTTCTTGAAATAGGTTCTTGACATGTCCACGATGCACCTGCTTTGCAGTTCATAGCTGAATGGCAACCCCCTTTCTTCTTGTTTAATCCATTCTTCAAAAATTGCGTAAAATAGATCTACCACCACACGAATATTTTCACCGGCAATACCGGCAATATCGTTAAACCCTGAGTAAGTTTTTGTTTTTCTATGTAAGGTACACAACCAATACAATGCTCCTCTTGAATAGTTGTGATACCAGTCTTGTGCTGTAGAAGTGTTATAGTGCATATTCTTTGCAACATCATCGGCGTTCTTGCCCTGATTAGCCATCACAGTAGCAACCACTTGGCGTAGTATGTTGGGTTCTTTCCGCATCCATTGTATCAGGGCATGGTTCGCCTTTAGGTGATGCTGCTTGCCTAGGTAGCCAATCAGTAATTTATTGCTTCGGGTTCCGCAGATTTTTCGCGCTTCTTCTTCAGGTGTAAGATATTCCAGATATTTCTGTACTTGGCCGATATGTTGAAACTGGGGTGAACTGGAGATATATCGGTCCACCAAAATTTCCGCACATTTCTTGAATTCATCAAACTCGATTTCTTCATCCAGAAAATAAGCACGGTAGTCGTGGGTTACCTCCAGTTCCTGTTTATCTGAGTCCGTGGATGTGGTTTTGATTCCATCATTAAGTGCAAGCAACTTATAGGTGACTGCATCACTCTCTTTAACATGTTTAACTCGTGTATTAAGCATTTGTTGCTGATGGCTTGCATAATTTTCAACCTCATCAACAAATACCACAAAATGGAAGTTTCCTCTTTTCTTTAGTTGTTCTGCCAACAGCTTCATTAAGGTGTTACCCTGGAACAGGTACGGTATTTCAGTGCGATGGGGATTGTTGATATAAGCGCGAATTTCGTATAAACGAGTTTCTAAATGCTTCAAAAAAACTTCCATATCACATTGCTCAACAACTGGTACACCGATTTCACGACACAAAACCCGGAATAACTCTGCGGTTGATTTAACCCAGCCAGACAGTCCTTCGGAAGCCTGCATAGCGTGTAGTGCTTTGCGCAATACAACCATGTCGAAGAACAAGCCAAAAAGGGCACTGTAATTCTTCTGTTTATCCTCATCAGGCACATTAAATGCCTTGAGAAAATCGCTGTCCTGACGAATCCACAAGCCAAGGTAAGAAAGTTCTTCGGGCTTTGGCATGCGTTGATTATTTTGCTCAAATATGATTAATTGGGTTTCATAATCGAAATAACGAGCCATGGTGGTTTTGCCTGTCCCTCGAGATCCATAAACAATAACAGGTTGAAAGCTTGTCAATTGTTCTTCAATCCTTGGATAAATGGTTGAATAGTGACTGGCAATCTCCATCGGACTCCAGTACTCGATGCGAAGGTTAGGAAAAGGATTTTTTAAAGCTGTTTCTCTGAAGTTTTTACGTGCCTGATCTTTGCTCAGCAAATAAGAGGCTGAAGTTTCCAGGGCAGTATTCAGTGCCTTCAATGACTTACCGAAATCCGATTCTTCAAATCCATCTTTAATTACCAGTATTTGTTCTTCCAAGGCCAGCGCGTCGTCATACCTGAATTCAGTGACGAAACCGCTCTCAATTTCGGGCCATTCGGCAGCAAGAATGTCTTTTATTCTATTGTTAGACTCAAAATTTCTGGTTGGAGGAATCAGGGTGGCTACTGGCAATACACGTTTTTCACCATATTTACTCTTGAAGTCTTCGGTCAGGATAAGCCCCATGGTATAACGGCACCCTTCAACACTCTGCTTGTTCAACAAACTGAAACAAACAACAGTATCGCTTAACCAGGAGGTTGCCATGTAATAGGGGTCACTGAGTCCCGTCCTTGAATCAATGAATACTTTATCAAATTCTTCGATCTCACAGTATAACTTCAAAGTGGCAAGCAACTGGTAACCTTTGTTTCCAGATAATGAGAAGAAGCCATGCCAATCAAGTCTGTTCAGTTTTTCGACATAGCCTGTACCCAGTTTTTTACCGGCAGGCATCAAAAAAATTTCGCCCTTGTTGGTGCCAGGCAAAGTATCCGGAAGAACGCTTCGCAGCATGTATTCTCGCAAATCCCATTCATATACTTCGTCAGGCGTTTCCTCACGGTGTTTTTTCCAGGATTCGCAGAGGTCAATAAACCCCCCTTTTATTGCCGAATCAGCTACCAGATTCCCTTCAAACAATCCGCTACTGTGTTGCCCTGGTGCCTCGAGATCAAGGTCGATAATCAGAACCTTTCTGCCCTGCATTGCTTGCCTGCAAGCAAGGTTGGCAAGCACTGTGCTGCGTCCCACTCCACCTTTGTAAGAGTAGAAAGAGATGAATTGAGTTGATTGAGCAGACATCTGTTCAGGCAGCTAATCGTCCATCCTCAGCGTCCCCGGCATAATCTGCTTTCATGAATCTATGCTCGGACGAGGCTTCAGTATTGGATTTAATCATGCAGGTTTCCCCTTCAGAAGGTGGTTGGACGAGTTTATCAAGCTCTCGCTTCAGTAGGGCTCTCTTTCCCTTATCCAGGCATTTAAAACTTTTCAAATCTAACAACTCACTGGCTTCAAGCAAGGCCTTACCGAGTGCCTCTTTTTGCTCTTTGGGTAAGCTATAGAACAACTGGTCATGAGTTATTAGAATATCGCCAACTAACTTGCTCTGGCATATCTTCTGTTCCTTAGTACTGGTGTCGGTCATGCTATTACCACATTCGCATAAACGGTGAAAAATATACTGGTTATAAAAAGTTTTCGGCAGGTTATCCCGATCCAAGGCCCACCGGAATAACTGTCTGGTCTTCATTACGTCCCATTTCATGTGTTGGATAGTAATCAGCATAAGCTCAAATTGAGCTTCGTTGTTCACTTCGCTTGCCTTCAGGATATTTTCGTATAGTCTTAACCATCGATCATTAGGCCAAAGGCTCCAAATATGCACCAGACTCAAATTCTGGGTGTATACCAAATTTGCTTCTTGAGTAACATATGGGATCACTCTGAGATTCTGGGGGTCTAGTTCTTTTTGCCAGCGATATCTTTCTTCACTGAATACTTTTTCATTATTCTGATTAATTTGACGGATCAAATAGGCTAATTCACTCAGACCTGTCGCATGTTCTTGATCAGCTTTCTCAGGGTCTCGCCATTCTTTGAATAACCGGAAACAGGCATTCCAGAAAATAGATTTATCTTCAAGGTCATAAACCAGGTGTTGCAGAATATCCGTCGCGTATTCTTCGATGAAACGGTCACCGGTTGGCGGTGGGGCATCGTCGAAGTTACCCAGCAAGCGATTTTGGATATATGAAATCGCGGAATCCTCATCCTTGAAGAAATGTCGGATAATTTGTTGCTCATCCATACAACATTACCCCCTCATCCTTTGTGCGTTCTTTTCGAAATAATTGCTCATATTTAATTCTACTTCTTGGCGGGTGAAACAGCCAGCCACACATTTTATCGAATTATTATCGACCTCTAAACATAACCATTCTTCCATATCCGGTTCACCTGTTTCCAGGTTTCGCGTGCTGCCAGGAGCTTGTTCCGGCGTTTGATGAAAGTAGAATGCTAACCCAGCATCCAGTGCGTTAGGTTTGACACAGTCTATATTACGCCATTCCAGGCAAAAGACAGGTGTATCCAACAGAGGCCTTCGCCAATGATACAAGCCTAAACGACACACTAAATCATGTAAATCACGTTCCGACCGCAGGGCTAAATGATTTGTGGTAATCCAGACTTTCTTGATGCGTTCTCGTTCAAGTTTTCTCCAAAGTTTTGTGAGGTCATCGGCATATATCATTTTAAGCTGTGGAGAGGAAACTTCTACTCTATATCTATACAGGGAGTAGGCTAGACTGATTTTTTTGCTACTTCTCGGTATTTGGCAATCTTGAGCCAACTCTGAACAGGTTGGTATAGGTTGTTCCCTGTCGGCAGCCAGGAGAGGGTAATCCGGGTGGTTAAGAACCTTCCTGGTAATTTTATCGTGGAGATGTTGCCAGTTTTCGTATTGTAATGCTTGCCCCACAGCTGCTTGTGAAGTCTCACCACCACAGACCAATTTATACGCTTCCTTTATTTCCTCAAAGTATGACATAGTTGTAACTACACATTAAAAATACAACAGTATTCCATAATATCCTGTTTTTCAGTAAAACTTGCTTCGTTACTGCTATTGAGTATGTTAAATCCTAACTCTCTGGTAAAAAATTCATTATAACAAACACCGAGACCTCTCTGATGGTTGTATAAGGGGTTAGTCGAAAACACCAGCGGCGGCGATGATTACGAGTTGTGTTTTTCCGTACCGCCGGCAAAACAGCAGGCATTGGAACGCATCGGCCACCCGGCATACCGCATCGGCACAATTACGGCAGGGCAGGGGCTTAGCTGTATAAGAAACGACGCTTCCGAACATATCCCTGAGGGCGCGGGATATTCACATTTCTGATTAAATACAGGTTGTTATAAATATAATACAAGGTATACTGGCCGAATCACCATGATGACGGTAAAGATTCTTTTCTAAACACATAATTCGAGGAACGAGATGTATAATTACAATAATATAACCAAAAAAAGAACAGCGACAGTCAGCACTGTTCAGCTTTTATTATTTGCCTGTCTGCTCGGAACTGCAACCACTGAACTGCTTGCCCAGGCCGGCGCTCTGGAAGAAATTGTAGTGACCGCCCGCAAGCGCGAAGAGAGTCTGCAGGACACGCCTATCTCGGTCGCCGCTTTTACGGCTGATGATATAGAACAACGGGGCATGGTGGATTTTGCCGACCTCGGGGAATTTACGCCGAACGTCGTGTTCGATTTTACCGCACCCATCGCCGCCGGTAATTCAGCTGCCATCATCATGATCCGCGGTGTGGGCAGCGCCGACTGGGCTTTGCCGGTAGACCCGGGAGTCGGAATTTACCTGGATGGCGTGTATATCTCCCGTACCATCGGTCAGGTCATGGATACGGTGGACGTGGAGCGTATTGAGGTATTACGCGGTCCCCAGGGCACCCTGTTCGGACGCAACACCATCGGCGGCGCTATCTCCGTGGTCACCAAAAAGCCGACGACCGACAGCTTCCACGGCAGGGCGGAAGTGACGACCGGCAGTTATGACCGTATCGACGTAAACGCTTATGTCAACGTTCCCATGGGTGAGAACCTGGCGGGAAGCATCTCCGTCTCCAGCAGAAACCGGGACGGTTACGTGAAAAACCTGGGAGATGGACCGGACCTGGGTGATAACGAAGATCTCTCCGGCCGGCTGGCGTTCCGCTGGACACCCTCCGCTGCCATTACTGTGGATTTGACGGCCGATTATTCCACCACCGATGAAAACCCCGCTCCCAATGTCCTGATCGATGTGGCGGAAAATGGGTTTTTCCCCCAAATTAATAATCAATTTGTATCGGGCGATCCGGTCTGTGGCGGTTTCGCGGTCAGCACGGACCCGGGCCGGATCGGAAATGACAACTGTTATAATGATCAATGGGTCGTAGGGCCTTACAAGACCTGGAGTTCTCACGTCAGCGCAACACCGGAACTACAGACGGATGAACGCTTCGGCGTAGCCGTGCGCCCTGACTCCGAACTGAATGTCTGGGGCGTCGGCGGGACCATTGAGTGGGATATCAATGATAACTTCACTTTCAAGTCCATCACCGCGCACCGCCGGGTGGAAGACGGCTTCTGGTCCCGGGACACCAGCCATTCGAAGCTGCCGGTCCACGTGATTGTTCGCACCGCCAACGATTATGAGCAAAAACAGACCACCCAGGAATTTCAGTTGCTGGGCAATGCCTTTGATGATCGCCTGGAATGGCTGGTGGGCTTGTATTACCTGAAAGAAACGGGTAAGCACCTGGATGTGGTGGAACTGCCGTTTAATACCGTATTCGACAGTGGCGGCACGATAGATAACGAGAGCAAGGCCGTGTTTGCCCAGGGCACCTTTGATATAACGAGCCAGTTATCGCTGACGGCAGGTGTGCGTTATACGGATGAGGAAAAAGAGTTTGTCCCGGCATCCTACGTTGGTATCGACAGGGGCGTCCCTTTTCCACTGTCAATATCACCTGCCTCCCCGTTCGACTGTCGAGGTACGCCACTTACGGCGGCTAACACCGAAGGTTCCTGTGTGTTGCCACCGGAGCCTGCCCATTCCAATGCAAGTGAGTTGCAACCCTATGTCAACCTGTCTTACCGGTGGGCCGAGGATTTCATGACTTACGTGTCTTACTCGGAAGGCTTCAAAGCAGGCGCCTTCACTCAGCGGGTCTTTCCGGCGAAGCGTGAAGTCCCGGTTGCGGGGCCTGAGTTCGTGAAGGTCTACGAAGGCGGCTTTAAGTCCACCTTGCTCGATAATCGCATGCGCTTGAATGCGTCCGTATTTTTCACCGATTACACGGATATGCAGGTCACCTCTGACGAGAGCGATAGCGCTGGCACCATCGGCCTGTCCACAGTCAATGCGGCAGAGGCGGAAATCCTGGGATTTGAGGTGGAAATGACCGCGCTGCCTACAGCCGAAATGTTACTGCAGGTCGGCGTAGGCTACCTGGACGCGGAATACGCTAAGCTGGATGAGGGTGTCGCTTTCGACATTGATGATCAACTGATCAACGCACCGGAATGGAACATCAACGCCGCTGCGCAATATTCTATCGACCTGGGCGATATGGGCTCGTTGACACCGCGGCTTGACCTGGCCCATACCAGCAAAGTCGCGAATGACGACAGAAATACTCCATTGCTGGTACAAGACGCCTATACCCTGTTAAATCTCTCACTGACCTGGCGGGATGTCAACGATGTATGGTCCATTACCGCGGCAGGACGCAACGTGACCGATGAGGCGTATCTCATCACAGGATTTTCCAATAATAATGGTACCGAGGGCGTGTACGGCTTGCCGGCAACCTGGTCTGTCAGCCTTCGCCGGAATTTTAATTAATCGGTACAACTGTTATTCCGATCGAAGCCGGCATCCCTGTCAATACAGCGTAAGGCGTAGCGGGAAACGGGGTTGCCGGCATGATTTTCAAAGCCGCGCTGGATAGTTTTTGCCGAAGGCAATTTCTGCGTGGCCTGGTCGGGGCCGGGGGAGCGCTGTTCACTTTTTTCCGATCCGGCGGGGCCTATGCACGCTCGCTCGCAGGGAACATGATCAGTCGCGATCATCCCGACTATGAGACGAGGAGAAAGAGCCTGGTATGGCAGGTAGCCAAACCGGCGCGCCGACCCGATTTAATCGTCCAGGCAAATTCCGTCGATGACGTCGTAGCCGCGGTCAACCATGCCCGGGCTCAGGGTTTAAAGCTGATCGCAAAGAGCGGTGGCCACAGCATTTCCGGTTCTTTCCTGCGTGACGGCGGCATGTTGCTGGACCTGCTCGGAATGAGGGAGGTTGAAGTCGCCCCGGTCATTGCCATGCTCAGTGTCGTCATTCCGGCGAATGCCGAGTAGTGGCACATGGATGTGCCGTCAACGGAGCGTAGGATGCAAATCCAGTCAAAAAAATAATTCCTTATAAAGAAATGACAGGTTGTCCACTGGATTCCGGCACACGCCGGAATGACGAGGCGGGTTTCCTTGCCGGATTTCCGTCCTTTTACCTGTGCATGAAACCATTCAGGCACAGTGTCGAACTGGCAAGGCAGTGGGCAAGGTAAAGTTGCCCTTATAAATGTGGTGTCTCAGGCTTCCTTCGATGCCGCTTCCCTGGCCCTGGCTCGTTGCAGCGCCTCTCTGCCCAGTACCGAAACTGCATAGTCTGTTACGTTTTGCATCTCAACGGGTTGTTTTGCGGTACGGGCCCAGGACAAGGTGTGGCCGATCAGGATATCCGCAGCGCTGAAAGTGTCTCCAAGGATAAATTTATTTCCATTCAGCCCCTGGCTGAGTATCTTCAATGCTTTTTGAAATTCCCATTCGGCGGTTTCGAATACTGCCGGCACGCGTTTGTCCGGGGGCAGTATGAATTTATGTTTTCCCTTGGTCCACAGGGGCTGTTCGAGTTCCGACAACACAAAGTAACACCACTGGTTGTATTTGGCGCGCGCGGCAGACCCCGCGCGGGGAACCAGTTTTTTCTCCGGGAATTTATCGCCCAGGTAGGTCACGATGGCTGCGGATTCGGTCAGCAACAGGTCCCCGTCCCGGAGTGCCGGGACTTTTCCGGCCGGGTTGATTTTTAAATATTCCTCTGAGCCAAACCCGTTGCTGCCCGCTGGAACCAGGTTGAATTCGTAGTCTGCCTCCAGTTCTTCCAGCATCCAGGTCACCCTGAGGCCGCGCGTGTTGGGATAGTTGAACAGTTGAATCATTTATAGCCTCCCAAATTATTAATATCGTAGGTCCGGTACATCAATGATACGCAAAACCGTTGCTCCAGTCACCAGTACAGTTATTTCAGTACAGTTATTTCAGTACAGTTATTTCACAGTACAGTTATTTCACCAGCAGTTTCCGCTAACCGGGTTTTGAGGGCTGTTGGTCCGTCCTTTGGTCCGTTTACGGCACACCCATGTGCCACTACTCCGTTCCGTGTGGGCCATCCCCCTGCTTACGACATGCAGGGGCAGGCTCTGGCGCTAGTCACGCCACAACAGCCCTCAAAACCCTTACTTCCTGTGACATTTGCTCCGTATGATCCAAAAAAGCGATAGAATCTGATGATATGAATGATACATGGCAAACAGCACCGGATGATCTTGAGATTTCCCCTAACTCCGTTGATATCTGGTTGATATCAACGGAGTTAGGGGAGGAACAGGTTCAGGCATACAGGCAATGCCTGACACAGGCGGAACTGGCGCGCGCGCAAAAGTTCAAGCCGGTTTCCAAGTACAGGGAATATATCGTCACCCGCGGGCTGCTCAGGCAGGCGCTGTCCAGAGTATCCGGATTGGACATGGTCGGGATTGACTTCGATTATGGCGAGCACGGCAAGCCTTGTCTGGGTACTGGTATGCCCGGGGAAGCCATCGCATTTAACGTATCCCATTCCCACGGTCTGGCCCTGGTGGCGCTCACCCTGGGGGGCAGACTGGGTGTGGACCTGGAAAAAATCAGGCCGGAAGTTGAATGGCGTTCCCTGGCGCAGAAATATTTTTCCGGCGCTGAAGGCCGGGCCTTGGACAGGTATCCCCGGGACAGTTGCATGAAGGCTTTTTTTACCTGTTGGACCCGCAAGGAGGCCTTCGTCAAGGCGCTGGGCGCCGGGATTGCCTACGGCCTGAAAGAGTTTGACGTCAGTATTGACCCGGATGAAGCCTATGCGGCGTTGACCATACGCCGGAGGGAAGAAGACGCGGCCCGGTGGCTTATAAAAAACATTCCCGTACCTGGAAATCACGTCGCGGCCCTGGCCCTGGACCGGCCTGCCTGCCAATTCAGACTATGGCGAGCGCATTTTTAGCCACAGAGGGCACAGAGATCACAGAGTGGGTCGAGTCACCGGTTAATACCCGGGTAGCCTGCATATTCAGCAAGTTGCCTGTTACATTATTCGTACTGTTTTATCCCTGTGTCCTCTGTGGCTAAAGATTATAGACCCAGGTAACCAGGGCGTTCATCAGTTCCTTGCCGGGCCCCTTGTGTGCCAGCTTCCGGTTCAATATGCCCGACACAATATACTTCCGTCCGGACCTGGCTTGGACATATCCCGCTATGGCGGAGACGTCATCTATCGTACCGGTCTTGATATGCGCATAGCCCGAAGCCGGTTTGTATTTCAGACGGTTTTTTGCCGTGCCGTCCACACCGGTTATGGATAACGAGGATATGAACTCCGGCCGGTTGGGTATGGTCCAGGCATGATCCAGGATATCCGCCAGCAATTTTGCCGAGGCGCGCGCCTCTCTTGACAGTCCGGCGCCGTTTACAATTTTCAGGGTTTGCGTATCCAGGCCCAGGTCCGTGAGATACCCGTCAATAACCCTGGCGCCCTTTTCAGTTGTGCCGGGTTGTTCCTGTAGTTCAGCCCCCAGGGTCAGCATCAGTTGCCGGCTCATGACGTTATTGCTGAATTTGTTGATGAGTTTGATGACGTCGGACAAGGACTTAGAATGCCTGACCAGGAAAGGCTCGCCTGTTGTCGGCGCCATGGCTGTCCTGACCTGCCCGGCGATGCTTCCACCCAGTTGTTGCCATATTGACTTGAATAATCCGAATGCATAGGTTTCATGGGTCAGCACGGTACGGGACAGGATGTAATGGCTGCAACCTGTCGGGAATCTTCCCGAAAAAATGATGCGGTCAGCCGTTTCCCGGTCAGGGACAGTCACGGCTACACCCCTCTGGAAGCCGCCACAATAGCGTTTTCGCAAGCGCAACCGGTTATCAATCTTCAGTCCCACCAGTGCCGGTTCGGGATGAACCATGACGTTTCTGCCGTTTGCCGCAGGGTAGAAATGAAAATTAACCGCCTTGAAATTAATCAGAAACGCGTTCGGCAGGACGTTATAGGTACGGTACGGATTATTGTCAAACGCACCGGGGTTTTCGTATGGAACATTAAAGTAGGAGTGATCGATCAAAAGGTCGCCTGTAATTTCCCTGAGTCCGCGCCGTCTGAGTTCTTCCAGTATCTTGCGGAATTCTTCCGTGACGAGATGGGGGTCGCCGTACCCTTTGAACAGGATATCGCCCTGTAACACCCCGTCCCTGATACTGCCCAGGGTGTAAACCTCGGTTTTCCAGCGATAGCCCGGGCCCAGCAAATCCAGGGCAGCGAGCGTGGGAATGATTTTAATGACGGACGCGGGGTTGAACGGTAGTTCCGCGTTGACCGCCAGCACCGGCTCTTGTTTGCCGACTTCCCTGGCGTAAAGACTGTAGGCGCCGGACGGGATTTTATGACCATTGATAACGATCCCGATGGGCCGGGGTAACTCTGCGGCGCCGGCACAGGCATACCATCCAGTAATATAAAGAAATAAAATTATCCCGAAACGGATTGGCACGATTTATCCTCTCTCCCCTGCTCCCGTTTTCGAATAATGGGGTCAGGTCGCACATTGCACATTGGGATGGCCTCACAACTTCACACTCATTTCTTCATATGTGCAATGTGCGACCTGACCCCATTATTTCGTGTCCTCCGCCGCGGCAGGCTGCGCCGAAGACTTCCCATATTTTTGCGTTCAGGGGATGCGAACGCCAGTCCCACTCAGGATGCCATTGCACGCCGGCTGCAAATGCCTTGCTGTTGCGGACCCGGACTGCTTCTATGATCCCGTCCGGGGCGCGCGCCTCTATGACAAGGTCATCAGCGAGACGGCCAATACCCTGTTCATGGACACTGTTTACCGTGACCGTTTTCGATGTGCTCAATTTTCCCAATTCACTGTCTTTTTCAAACAGGACATCATGAGATGGGGCGAAACGCCGTTCCATGCTCCACTCTTCAGGTGCGAAGTGGTTTAATTTCCCCGGCAGGTTGGGCACGTCCTGGTACAGGCTGCCCCCCAGGGCCACGTTGAGTTCCTGGATACCGCGACAGATACACAACATGGGGATGCCGACGTCGATTACTTTTGGAATCAGAGGGAGGGTTGTCGCATCCCGGTGCGGGTCCTGTACGGTATTTTCAGCCGTAGCTTCACCCTGGTAACGGTGTGGTTGAATATTGGAACGCGCGCCGGTAAAGATGATGCCGTCGACCCTGTGAAGCAGGGCATCCATATCCAGGAATTCAGCGGCAGGCGGAACTATCCAGGGCAGGGCGTCGGCCGCGTGGATGACAGCATCACTGTAAACATTATAGACGGCCGCAGCCGGCAGAAGATCCCTGACCATGATGTGGTCAGCGGTAATGGCAATGACAGGTTTGCGGCTCACGCTTGTTATTCTTGTCTTTGTCGAGAGAGAAAGAGGATATACAGTTTTGATTTAATACTGGTCAGTAAAGAAGGATTGATAAATTTCCTCCATTCTGGCGACCTGTGTATCCGTATAGTCTTTAAAGAAACGAGCACGTTTTTTCTGTGACAGGTGACCGTTATTTTGACGGCAAAAATTCACGAAGCGGTCCAACGCGGTATTGGGAATGTCCATTTCACGATCAATAGATTGTTTTACGTTTCTGAATTTGTGTAGAAGGTCCAGTTCCTTCTTCAAGACGACTTCTATCGTCTGGTTGATGCAATCATAGAGATAGTCAACCAGTGGTGTGGCGTCCAGATAGCGATACAGATAAGCCGAATCACTTGTGACAGTCATGCTGAAATCATCATCAAAGTCATACTCAACCAGGTTTTTGACTGGAATAGAAAAGGTCTCCAGGCACGCATCATAAGCCGACATATCTTCGAGTATTGTTGCCGAGACAGGAAAAATAAAGTTCTCCGGAGTCACGCCGCGTGTGGACAGGAAGTAGTGAAGCATAAAGCGGTGCGTTCTGCCATTTCCATCTTCAAAGGGATGAATAAACACGAAACCAAAGGCGGCCACTGCCGCTACTATTATTGGATTCAAGTTAGTTGATTCTTCGATGAAAGCTTGTAAACCCTCCATGAGCACAGGTACATCGTCCGGTTTGGGAGGCACCAGATGCACGTACTCATTCATGCCAATGGTTTCACCGACATAATTCTGGGTTGTACGATAATCTTCTCCCGGATTGGTTAGCATGATCTTCTGTAGTTCAATATAAGCGCCTTTATCCAGTGACGGCCATTTGCCGGCATGACGTAAGACTTTTCCAAAGCGCTCAACTTTATCCTTGCTCGGAGTTTCGTTTTCAATAGCAAAAGACGAGCGAGTTTCCTTGGTATAAAGATAATTAATGGAACCGATGATAGTGGCATGGTCATACTTCTCGAGTAACTGCCTGGTTTTATCGTGTAGGGCCTGCCAGTTCAGGTTGCGCGGGCGTACCATCGGACAAAACTGTGTATTACCGAGTAGATTGTTGACTACGCGATGGCGCTTCGACATGTAGGCGCGGCGTGTTGCCTGATCTGGAAATGTCGTAACCATGTGCTGTGCCGGGTCAAGCAAGTCTATGTAGTTTCCTCGTTCCAGATATTCTATATCCAGCGTGGTTTGCAGCAGAAATTCATACAGGAACCAGCTCCTGCGCGTATATATCCCTGTTGGCTGTGCCTGAATCCAGACTTCCAGTTCGGCGGCAGGGATATGGTGAAAAAGTTGCAACAGGAGTCGCAGATTTATTCCGTCGTACTTCAGAGCAAACTCCAGGTGCCCGGTCCAGGTATCGGCCGGGGTAAACTTCCGGGAAGGAAAGACTTCATCAATACCAACCTGTGTCCGGTCTGCTACAGCATCCAGCCAGGAGACATGGTCGTGGGGGATATCCGGCACAGGGTAATGCTGTTTCAGCCAATTGTAGCCGGCTGGCTTCCGTGTTGATGTCCTGATTGTCATTAGAAGCAGAAAAGATTGCGGAAAAACAGTTATTTTACAGAAAAAATATATAAAAACAACATATTTTTAGGAAAAATAGTTATTTTAGGTGAAAAAATAAAAAACGGAAAAATAATTATTAATGCGGAAATATCATTATTAATTAAATATTCTAAGGAAAATTGATTAATTTAATTATAATGAGTTTACTGGTCGGGGTGAGAGGATTTGAACCTCCGGCCCCTGCCTCCCGAAGGCAGTGCTCTACCAGGCTGAGCTACACCCCGATATGGAACAACCGGCAGACTGTTTAAACCCGCCTGCCGAATGCCAATGCGAACTCTACCTTACAATGCGCTTTGCGTCTATAACTGGAAGGGGACGGATTTAAATTCGTCCCCATCTGCTCAGTAATTCCGTTCGGTAGCGAAGCGCGTCAGCATGAACAGTGCATCCAGGTATTCGGATTGAGGCAGACCCTCGAGGTGCTGCATGGCGGTTTCAGCCTCCCGGCGAGCGCACTCACGGATATGCTGGATTGCCCCGGTTGCAGCAATAGCCGCACAGATTTGATCCATGCACTCAAGGCTCCCCTGTTTTATGGCGCTCCTGATCAGGGCTGCCTGCTCATCCGAACTATGCCAGAGGGCGTATAACAGGGGTAAGGTGGGTTTGCCTTCGGCGAGGTCGTCACCGATATTTTTGCCCAGGTTCTCACTGGGGGCGCTGTAATCCAGTGCATCATCGATGAGCTGGTAGGCTATGCCCAGGTGCCTGCCGTAGTTGGACATGGCCTGCTCCGTTTGCCGGTCTTGCCCGGCGATGACGGCGCCGACCCGGGCCGACGCCTCAAACAATTTTGCCGTTTTGTTATGTATGACTTGCAGGTAACGCTGTTCCGTCGTTTCCGGATCATGCCGGTTTATGAGTTGCTGTACCTCTCCTTCAGCAATGGTATTGGTGGCCTCAGCCATGATTTCCATGACGTGCATGGAACCCACTTCCACCATCATCTGGAAGGCGCGGGAATAGAGAAAATCACCGACCAGGACACTTGCCTCATTACCCCAGCGCTGGTTGGCAGTGGCCTTGCCCCGGCGCAGCATGGAGGCATCGACCACGTCGTCGTGCAGCAGGGTGGCGGTATGGATAAATTCAATAACGGAGGCAAGTTTAATGTGCAGGCTCGCGCGATAAGCAAAACAGTTGGCGCTGAGCAATACCAGGGCCGGTCGCAGTCTTTTACCTCCACTGTTGACGATATAATGACCTAATTGATCGATAAGCCCGGTCTCGGAATGCAGTTTTTCCTGTATCAACCTGTCTACCTTCTGCATGTCGTCCCTGACCAGCGCTTGAATCGACTCTAAACCGGGTTCCCGTACTGGTACTGCACTCATGATTTTTTGATATTCTGCGATGGCATGAAACGATAATAACATGTTGCCGCTATTGCATCGTTCGATTTCCCGTTTACTATGGGTTCGTCGATAGGGCAATATCATACTTTTTGTCATAAGAAAGAGGTTTTTTATTCTAAAAAGTTATAAACAAGCGGAGAACTCCTGGGACATTTGGGGTCAGAGTAAAAATATAGCCAGTTTGGCAAGTGGTAGTGGCTCGTTATTGAGTATTTTTACTCTGACCCCAAATGTCCCTAAATATCTGTATCTGAACGGGGCGCCCTTGAACGAGTCACACGTTGACTTTCAGGTGAACTTACTGGATTACGAAGCACGGAATAATTTTGGGGACACAATACTTAATTATTAGAGTCAATGTGCCACTATTCCGTGATTTAAAGTAATTAAGTATTGTGTCCCCAAAATTCCTCTGCATAGCGACAACCTGATGCGACTGCTGCGCGGCGCAGGCGCGTGGGAAGAGTGTTGGTGGGGACGGATTTGAAATCCGTCCCCGGCGACTCGCGCGAGTCGCGGGCACGGGCGCGTTGTGAAGATTGAGAACGAGACATTTAATACTCTGAAGCACCCAGGCGACCACGTTGAGCATACCCTCCAACACGGCTATCAGCACCTGTCCACGGTGCTGGCGTACCTGATGCGGCTGGCGTGTCTGATTGACCCGGTGCAGCAGCACTGCTGCGGGCTGTTTCAACAGGGGGTGGCGAAGCAGGGCTGCAAGCGTGACGTCCGGGAGACACTGCGCAGCGTCTTCTTCACCTGGCTGGTGCCGGACTGGGAGACGTTGTATCGGGTACTGGCCTATGGCGCCGCCCCGACCGTGGTGGCGCCGTATGATACCGCTTGAGGACGGGCCGGGGTCGAGCAGTTCAAGGTGGGGGACGTCAGGGGAAACCAAGCCACATCAACATAACCGGGGATAGCCGGCGGGCCGCGTATTCCCTGAGGGTCGGGTCACGGTGAAAAAAACGGACCTGACCCGACAATATAACCGGCTGATAAAGTTAGCGGGAACGGCTGTTGGAAAATACTCATACCAAAAAAAACACCAAAAAAACTTGACATGCTGGAATCTGGTGACATAATGCGTATCTAGTGGTAATCTAATCAGGTAGCTGTGTGGTAGCGGTGGCCGAAGTTGTTGAAGGTTTTCTTTTAACTATCAGGAGTAATTGAAATGAAAAAACTGATACAGAAAATGACAGCGATGTCTGTGTTTTCTATTACCCCCCCCCCCCCCCCCCCCATCTTGTAGGTAAGCCAGGGCGGGCGCCAGGGGTCTTCCTCGGGTGCATCGCTGTCGTCCTCGGCTTGGCGTTTCCAGCAACTTACGGCCAGGGTGTTACTAATCCCGACACATGTCCTGGTGCTACACCAGTAGCAGAGACTGGAGTCACCGACCCCGCCAACGATGATCCTTCTTCGTTTGCTGCTGGCTGTGGAGCGCATGCTGGAACGGATGGCAGCGTCGCGATTGGCGACACTGCAAGGGTGGAGTTGTACAAGACACTAAAACCTGGCATAGAGAAATCAGTATTACTCATACCCTTAAGAGTGGTCGCACAACTATCGAGTTAGAGGCAAAACCAACGAACGGTGGTATCGAGTTCTACAAGGTGGTGGGTGGCGTGCCCGATGAGAGGACCCACTCAAGCTTGAGGACTATACGAATTACGTCCTGGAGAAACTAACAAAAGTTAAAAAGATAGACCCTGTTCCCTCGAAGATGGGTAATAACGGTATCGCTATCGGTTCTGAGTCTCGGGTTATGGGCGAGGATAGTATCGCTATCGGACCCAACGCATCAGTTGTAAGAATAGAAACGCAGCCGCCGGAGCCGCCGGAGCCGCCTGTCATTACTCATACCCTAGAGTATAAGGATGATAAGAGTGGTCGACACTGGCGTACTATCGAGTTAGAGGCAAAACCAACGAACGGTGGTATCGAGTTCTACAAGGTGGTGGGTGGCGTTGCGCGACAAGGACCCACTCAAGCTTGAGGACTATACGAATTACGTCCTGGAGAAAAAGACCTCCAACCCGAGGCCGCGGAATGGGGGAGAACCTACCAAGATGCCAGTAAACCGAGCTGTTGCTGTCGGTGCAGATGTGAAAGTTACCGGCGATAACGCGGTCGCTATTGGCGCAGGTGCCAGCGCCAAGGCCAACAGCATCGCTATAGGCGCTGACGTTGAAGCCGGGGAAAAAGAAATTGTCATCGGTAACGGAACCGACAAAAGTGGAAGTCGGGGGCATGGATTTAATGGGCATTGACAAAAACGTTACCGGCAACCGTACGGATATTGATGCCAATACCGGTAATATCACGACCAATGCGGGTAATATCACGACCAACAGTGCCCATATTTCCACCAATGCCGGCAACATCGCAACCAATACCGATAATATCGTGACCAATAGCTCCAATATCAATGTGAATGCCCGTGACATACTCAATAACAAGGCGGGTATCGCCATGGCCATTGCGCTGGCGCATATCCCCGCCGCGACGGGAGGCAGTCGTGGCAGTGTGGGCGTAGGCGGTGGCTTTTTTGACGGCAAGGAAGCAATCGCTATCGGCGCCAGCTTCCGGGTCGGTGATAGAGGTCAGGCAAAATTGGGTATCTCCCATTCCAGTGGTGAGACCGGTGGCGGCGTGGGTGTCGGTTTCAACTTCTGACCATTCTCACACACCCCTCTCCCTGCTGACCTGGACGGCCTGAAGAGACCCCGGGGCTTCATCACCTGATGAAGCCCCGGGGTCGTGGCGCGGGAAGTAGTCAAGTCTTTTCGTGTGAGCCGCCCCCCTCGCCTGAAAACGGGCCACAAACCTTGATGCCGCCCATCAGGAAATCATGTCAAAATCCGTGAGGGAACAGCCTTATTGCCAGGGAGAAAGTAGCAGACGGCCATCAATCATGTGTGGGCGCAACGAGCACGCAGAAGAAGCCGGCCCGGAAGATACACGAGAAGGGGGTGGGGATTAGACGTTGTGTCTGAAGGCCAATCATAAGACCTTACAACGGGAAATAAAGGCGTATTTTCATAGCGTCCATCCCCCTGCTCAACTCCATACAGAGCTTGCCCCTGCGGTTGTAAGCAGGGGGCAGGCTCTGGACGCTACCCGATGGGCGGCTGGCGCCATGCACAAATTTGCCTGGAGCTGTTGAACAGTCGAGCCACGCGAGACTGGCCCCAACGGGGCAAAGTACAGGATGTACTTTGTAAATCGTCTGTCCTGACGATTTGTTATAAGGTGAAGCGTGATGATGCGGCGCAGTTGGCGGTGCATGAGGAGGTCGATGGCGGTCAAAGTATGCGCTTGGGCTGCTGATGGTGCTTGTATGAACTGAAATAGTGTTATAAAATCCCATGTTTGAAGTGCGCGGTTGTTTGCGTCAGGTTGACAATACTATGATGTGTCTGGAGTGATTTATGTATGCAGTTATAAAGTCCGGTGGGAAGCAGTACAAAGTGCGGGAAGGTGATACCCTCCGGGTAGAGAAAATCGATGTGGAAGAGGGTGGCGAAATCAGTCTGGATGACATTCTCATGGTAGCTGATGGCGATGATATTTCGGTGGGGACCCCCATGGTCGCCGGTGCGACAGTTGCGGCAACGGTAAAGTCTCACGGCAGGGGACCTAAAATCAAGGTGATCAAGTTCAAACGGCGAAAACACCATCGCAAGCAGATGGGGCATCGCCAGGCTTATACCGAATTGGAAATTACCGGTATTAATACGCAATAATTATCGGGAGTTGGAGAATGGCACATAAAAAAGCAGGCGGCAGTACACGTAACGGCCGGGATTCCCAATCAAAGCGTCTGGGCGTCAAACGCTTCGGCAGTGAAATGGTAAAGGCCGGTAATATTTTAGTCAGGCAACGTGGCACCCGGTTTCATCCCGGTGTCAATGTTGGTTGCGGTAGAGACCATACCCTGTTCGCTACGGCTGATGGAATGGTGGTGTTTGAACAAAAAGGTGCAAAAAACAGGACTTTTGTCAGTATTCAGAAGACAGATTAGCCACAGAGGACACAGAGATCACACGACCCCCTCTGTGATCTCTGTGCCCTCTGTGGCTTTGGCCCTGAAACATGAAATTCGTTGATGAGGCAACCATCCGGGTTGAAGCAGGTAAGGGTGGTGATGGCTGTCTGAGTTTCCGGCGGGAAAAATATATTCCCCGGGGTGGCCCTGACGGGGGCGATGGGGGCGATGGCGGCAGTATTTACCTGGTGGTTGATGAAGGACTGAACACACTGGTTGACTTTCGTCACGCACGTTTGTACCGGGCCAAAAACGGACATTCAGGCAGTGGCCGGGACCGGGCCGGAAAAAGTGCCGAGGATATAAGAATCAGGGTCCCGTTGGGTACTCTGGTTTACGATGACGACACCGATGAGTTGATCGGAGACCTGGTTGCCGGCAATGATACTCTCCTGGTAGCCCGTGGCGGTGAGCATGGCCTGGGCAATGCCCGTTTCAAGAGCAGCGTCAATCGAGCGCCGAGAAAAATCACCAAAGGTGGTCAGGGAGAGATCAGGAACTTACGGCTGGAATTACAGGTGCTGGCTGACGTCGGTCTGCTTGGCCTGCCCAATGCCGGCAAATCCACTTTCATCCGCCAGGTTTCCGCCGCACGCCCCAAGGTGGCTGCTTATCCGTTTACCACATTGTATCCGCAACTGGGTGTAGTCCGGCTTGGTATCAGCCGCGACGTCGTCATAGCGGACATACCCGGACTGATAGAGGGCGCTGCCGCCGGCGCCGGCCTGGGCGCTCAATTTCTGAGGCACCTGTCCAGGACGCGCCTGTTGCTGCATATCGTTGATATTGGTTTACATGATACGCTGGAAACTGTAGCAGATATTTGTGGAATTGAAGCTGAACTTGCAGCCTGGGATAGTGAGCTTATGAATAAGCCGAGGTGGCTGGTGCTTAACAAGATTGATATAGTTGCCGCTGAAAAAGTTGCGGAAATCCAGGATGCCATAATAAAAGAACTGAACTGGCAGCATCCTGTATTCTGCATCTCTGCGGCAACGGGACGAGGTTGCGACGAATTGATAAAGGCTATATTCCAGTGGCTTTCAGAACAGCAGGCGGAAGACTGATCCATGTCCAAATCGGAATCTAAAGGCAACGGTAAACAGTGCTGGGTGGTCAAGATAGGCAGTGCCTTGTTGACCAATGACGGTTGCGGTTTGCGTATGGAGGCCATTGCCGGTTGGGTGGGACAGATGGCGCAATTACGCCGCCGCGGGTTCCGTTTTATCATCGTTTCATCCGGGGCGATCGCGGAAGGCAGGGCGCGCCTGGGCTGGGACATGAGGCCTGTCAGCCTGCACGAGCAGCAGGCCGCGGCAGCCGTCGGCCAGATGGGCTTGATCCAGGCTTACGAGTCCGCGTTCCAGGGATATGGCATACACACTGCCCAGATACTCCTGACCCATGATGACATAGCCGACCGGGGGCGTTACCTGAATGCCCGGTCCGCGTTGCGCACTTTGCTGGAGTTGGATGTCGTACCCATTATAAACGAGAATGACAGCGTCGCTACGGATGAAATACGCTTCGGAGATAACGACTCGTTAGCGGGTCTGGTGGCAAATCTGGCAGAGGCGGACCAGTTAATAATCCTGACGGATCAAGCGGGCTTATATGACCGTGACCCGCGTCAATATCCGGATGCCAGGTTAATCAAGGCAGGGCGAGCCGGCGATGCATCCTTACTGGATTATGCCGGCCCGGGGGGAGCACTGGGCCGGGGCGGCATGTTGACCAAACTCAAGGCTGCCGAGACTGCCGCGAAATCGGGAGCCGATACGATCATTTGCTCAGGTCTGGAAGCTGACGCGCTGCTGAAAATTGCAGGAGGAGAGCAGACTGGAACCCGGCTCAGCGTCAAACGCTCGCCATTGGCCGCGCGCAAACAATGGCTGGCGGGACACAAACGTCCTGATGGTACTCTGGTACTGGATGACGGCGCCTGCCGCGTACTGGCTGAGCAGGGCAAGAGTTTGCTGGCCGTCGGGGTCGTTGACGTCCGCGGTGAGTTCAACCGGGGTGAGATTGTCAGTTGCGTTGCCCGGGATGGCAGCGAGGTTGCCCGGGGTCTGGTCAACTACAATGCCGGCGAGACGCGCAAGATCATGGGTCAGCCAAGCAACAGGATTGAACAATTACTGGGCTATGTTGATGATGCGGAACTGATCCACCGGGATAACATGGTCGTTTTTGAGAATTAGAAATTAAGAATTACGAATTAAGAATTAGGAATGGGAGGTTATACCCTAATTCTTAATTCGTAATTCTTAATTCTTCATTAATCTCCAAGTGCGCGGATTTTGATATTCAGGTGGCTCTTGTGCCGGGCGGCCTTGTTCTTGTGTATCAAGCCTTTATTCGCCATCCTGTCAATGATGGGAACGGCTGCCTGGTAGGCGGCGGTCGCCGCTGTTTTATCGCCTTTTGCTATGGAGTCCAGCACTTTCCTGATAGAAGACCGTAACATGGACCGGCGTGAATTGTTGTGTAGACGGCGCTTGGCCGCCTGTCTTGCGCGTTTCTTCGCTGATGCGATATTAGCCAAATGTAACTCCTGATTGTCGATAATTTCAAGGGCACAACACTATGCGGATATGCCGGCATTTTGTCAATCTTTAATGACTCCCCATCCCGCATTGGAAAGTGGGATTTTCGGGGTCAGAGTAAAAATACAGTCAGTTTGGCAAGAGCAATTCTGGGGACGGATTTTAAATCCGTCCCCAGCCGGCCTTACACTACACTAAACGGCAGGTGCTCCCGCTAACTTTGTGTCCCAACAGTCATTCTGGCCCGAATCGAGGTTATTCCGTACAAATGGGGGGATATTTCCTTGGGATAGAGGGCATCTTGCCCTCGCTGAGGGCGGGACGCCCTCGATCCCGGAAGTTAGCGGGAGCACCTGACTAAACGGCGGCAGCTTCCGCTACATCGAGGTCAATACATGCTTGTTGCATGCTCTGCCCATAAGGGGACATGTTTCCCTGGGAGGGAGGGTCAGCGGGAACTGCTGCTTACCCTGTGGTATTCTCATCAGGAATTCCTGATTCGTAATTCGAATGATGCAGAAGTTACTGAAATCGACACTGGTAGTCGGCCTGATGACGACGCTGTCCCGTATTCTCGGATTGATACGGGATATTATTATCGGCGCCATGTTCGGTCCCGGGGCCGGTGTCGACGCGTTTATCGTTGCTTTTCGTATCCCGAACTTTTTACGCCGTATATTCGCGGAAGGCGGTTTCTCCCAGGCATTCGTACCGGTTCTGTCCGAATACCGGGAACGGCGCGGCCAGGCCGAAGTCAATGCACTGGTTGAACATACCGCCGCGGTGCTTGGCGCCTGCCTGTGTGTGACCACGGTCGTGGGCGTACTGGCTGCGCCTGTGCTGATATGGATCTTTGCCCCCGGCTTCAGTGGGGACCTGGAAAAGCAGGGCCTGGCAACCCAGATGTTGCGTATTACCTTTCCTTACATCCTGTTCATTTCGCTGATTGCGATGGCAGGCGGCATCCTCAATACCTACCGGCGTTTCGCAGTGCCTGCGTTTACACCGGTATTGCTCAATCTGTCATTAATCGGTTGCGCATTATGGCTGACGCCTTATTTTCCACCGGAACAAAGGATAGTCGCATTGGCCTGGGGAGTTTTTATAGCAGGCGTGGCGCAATTGCTGTTTCAATTTCCATTTCTGCTGAAACTCAGGTTATTGCGGCTCCCCAGGTTCAATCGGGACAGGGAGGGTGTCGGCAGAATTATTACCTTGATGGTGCCGACCCTGTTCGCTGCATCCGTTACCCAGATTAACCTGCTCATCGATACCGTTATCGCCTCATTCCTGGAGACAGGCAGTATCTCCTGGCTGTATTTTGCTGATAGATTGGTCGAATTTCCGCTGGGTGTATTCGGTATCGCACTGGCTACAGTTATTCTTCCCAACCTGGCGGCAGAGCATACTGGTAGAGATAACGCAGCGTTCAATAAAACCCTGGATTGGGCTTTGCGCTGGGTGTTCCTGGTCTCTCTCCCGGCCGCTGCGGGGCTTATACTGCTGGGGGCGCCACTGTTAACCACCCTGTTTCAGTATAATGAATTTTCTCAATATGACGTCCAGATGGCGGCGCGCAGCCTGGTGGCGTACGCAATCGGGTTGCCGGCCTTTATCCTGATAAAAGTGCTGTCCTCCGGATTTTTTTCCAAACAGGATACCAGGACACCGGTAAAAGTTGCGGTAATTGCAATGCTGGCCAATATCGTCCTGAACCTGCTGCTGGTTATTCCCCTGGCTCATGCGGGGTTGGCCCTGGCGACGTCCTTATCGGCCTGTATCAACGGTGCGCTGCTTTACCGGATTTTACGTACACAAAAGGGATTTGATATAGGGCCTGATTGGTCCGGTTATCTGGCCAGAGTTATCCTGGGGCTGGGGGTAATGGCGCTGGGTCTGGTTTACTTTGTTCCTGATCAAGTCGCCTGGTTTCAATGGGATATGAATGAGCGCGTAATAAATGTAGTATTATGCACGCTTGCCGGCGCCCTGGTCTATTTCGCCACTCTGTGGCTGGCAGGACTTCGTTTACACAAGATGATTTTACAATCCTGAGGTTATGATAGTTATGAATACAGGTCTGAACAGGCCTTTCAAGACACGCTGTGAATACGTCCTAGCCCGCATTTCTCACCAGTTCGCTTGTCGTCATCGGATAGTTGTTTGCTGTTGTTACGTTATGACGACCTGCTCACTATATCGACATAACAGACTGCGCTTGATGCGCCCTCGCTTGTCTTTTTGCCGCCAGCGGGCACGTGCTCCCTCAATCGTAGCTACGGCTATGCTTTCGGTCGCAGGCACCCGCTGGCGGCAAAAATCTGGTGCGATCATCGCATCAACTGGTGAGAAATGCGGGCTGGTACGCTTACCATCCGCTGTCCATGCGGATGATAGTCTTGAAAGGCCTGCCCAGACCTGTTTCCTGTTCTCTGATACCTGATTATGGAACTGATCAGATATTCATACAATCTCAAGTCACGACATCGCGGCTGCGTTGCCACTATCGGTAACTATGACGGGATTCATCTTGGACACCAGGCTGTGCTCAGGCAGCTCAAGCGGCATGCGGAGGTCATGGGTTTGCCGGCCCTGGTGATTACCTTTGAGCCTCATCCCCAGGAGTTTTTCCAATCAGGAGAGGCGCCTACCAGGATAACGAGTTTCAGGGAAAAACTGGAGATGCTCAAACAACAAAATATCGATCGGGTACTGTGTCTGCGCTTTCAGCAGGGTATCGCCGACCTGTCGGCGGAACAATTTATCGAACAGATTCTGGTTAATGATCTATCGGTGAAGCGTCTTATAATCGGTGATGATTTCAGGTTCGGTAAAAACCGGCGCGGTGATTTCAGCATGCTGCAGGAGGCCGGAAAACGACTGGATTTCGACGTTATTCTAACGGAGACCCATAAACTCGACGGTGACAGGGTCAGCAGCAGCAGCATCCGTGACAGGTTGCAGGAAAGCCGATTTGAGGAGGCGCAGTTATTATTGGGCCGTTATTTCAGTATCAGCGGGCGCGTCGTTCATGGCGCAAAACGGGGACGCCAGCTTGGCTTTCCCACCGCTAACATCAATCTCAGCAAGCGCTTCGTCCCGCTCCGGGGTGTGTTTGCCGTGAGTGTCAAGGGAGCTGATGAAGCAACGCACCTGGGAGTCGCCAACCTGGGTACGCGTCCGGTATTCGATGAAAAAAAATTATTGCTGGAGGCGCATTTGTTTGATTTCGATAAGATGATTTACGGCAAACATATCAGTGTCGAGTTTTTCAAACGCCTGCGCGATGAAAGAAAATTTTCCTCGATTGATGAACTGGTAGCGCAGATCGCGACGGATATTAAGACAGCCAGGGAATTTTTCACTGAAATCGACCTGGAAGGCCATGACTGATTATAAAGACAGCTTGAATTTACCGAAAACGGATTTTCCCATGAAAGGCAATCTGGCCCGGCGTGAACCGGAAATGTTGCAACGCTGGCAGGAACAGGATATTTACGCTCAAATCAGGCAGCGCAAGGCCGGCAGAAAGAAATATATCCTGCATGACGGCCCTCCTTATGCAAACGGTGATATCCATTTGGGGCATGCAGTCAATAAAATTCTGAAGGACATTATCATCAAATCACACGGGCTGGATGGGCTGGATTGTCCCTACGTGCCCGGCTGGGACTGTCATGGGTTGCCTATTGAGCACCAGGTGGAAAAGAAAATCGGTAAGGCCGGCGCCAGGGTTGACGCGCGCACGTTTCGCAATGCCTGTCGGGAATACGCGCAAAAACAGATAGACAAACAGAAAATTGATTTCCAACGATTGGGCGTGCTGGGTGATTGGGACAGACCTTACCTGACGATGAATTATAAAACCGAAGCCGATATTGTTCGATCGCTGGGAAAGATGATCAAAGCCGGACACCTGGATCGGGGGTTCAAACCCGTGTACTGGTGCATCGATTGCGGTTCGGCCCTGGCGGAAGCGGAAGTTGAATATATTGACAAACAATCCCCTGCGATAGACGTATGTTTCCCCGTTGTCGATGAGGATGCCGTTTTCAGCAGGATGCCGGGTAAACCCGGTGACAGGGGAGAAGGCGAACTGTTTTTTGTTATCTGGACCACCACGCCGTGGACCTTGCCGGCAAACCGGGCGGTAGCGCTTAACCCGGGGTTTGACTACCTTGTCGTGCAGTGTGATTCAGCGCGTGGCAGGGAGAGGTTGATCCTGGCGCAAAAACTGGCCTCCTCGGCATTACATCGCTACGGGATTGAGGATTATCGGGTACTGGCTTCATTGAAAGGGGCGGCGCTTGAAGGTGTGGAGCTGCAACATCCATTTTATAGTTACCGGGTTCCAGTGATATTGGGGGAGCACGTGACCCTGGAAACCGGCACCGGTGCGGTACACACTTCACCGGGGCACGGCGTCGATGATTACAATGTGGGCGTGAAATATGACCTGCCTATCAGTAATCCCGTTGCTGATAATGGCTGTTTTCATGACGATACCGGACTGTTTGCCGGTGAGCACGTATTCAAGGCGAACTCCCATATCATTGAAGTCCTCATCGACAGGAATCATTTACTGGTCGAAACGACGGTTCGGCATAGTTACCCTCACTGTTGGCGGCATAAATCCCCCGTTATCTTCCGGGCAACGCCGCAATGGTTTTTCAGCATGGATGAACATGGGTTGCGGGCCAGGGCATTGAAGGAAATCGACAAGGTGTGTTGGACTCCGGAATGGGGGCATCAGAGGATTCACGGTATGGTGGATGAGCGTACCGACTGGTGTATATCCCGGCAACGGACATGGGGTGTGCCGATTGCGGTATTTATTGATAAACAATCAGGAGAGTTACACCCGGACACGCCCCATTTGATTGAGGCGGCCGCGCAGAAGATTGAACAGACGGGGATCGACGGCTGGTTCGAGCTTGAGGCCGGGGAATTACTGGGTGAGGACGCGCAACGCTATACCAAGGTGACGGATACGCTGGATGTGTGGTTTGATTCCGGCGTTACCCATGCCTCCGTGCTGGAACTCGATGAGAGACTGGGCTTCCCGGCAGATTTGTACCTGGAAGGATCGGATCAGCACCGGGGATGGTTCCAATCATCATTGTTGACCTCAGTCGGGATAAGAAAGCAGGCGCCTTATCGCGGCGTGCTTACCCACGGGTTCACTGTTGACGCCAAAGGTATGAAAATGTCCAAGTCACTGGGCAACGTGATAGCTCCGCAAAGAGTCATGCAGACCCTTGGCGCGGACATACTGCGGTTATGGGTTGCGGCCACCGATTACCGCGGCGAGATGAACGTATCCGATGAGATTCTCAAGCGTATGGCAGATGCCTATCGCAGGATTCGGAATACCGCTCGCTACTTGCTGGCTAACCTGTATCAATTTGATCCGGCCGAACACTGTGTTCCCGCGGATGACATGCTGGAACTGGATAAATGGGTATTGGCTGAAACGCGCAGGTTACAGGAAGAGATCATTCGGGCTTACGCTGAATACCAGTTCCATCTAATCTACCAGAAATTGCATCATTACTGTGTAGTGACACTGGGCGGTTTCTATCTTGACATTATCAAGGACCGTATCTATACGTTGCAGGAATACAGTTTGGCGCGTCGTTCGGCGCAGACGAGCATGTTTCACATAACCGAGGCTTTTGTGCGCTGGCTGGCGCCCATCCTGAGCTTTACCGCCGATGAAATCTGGCAACACCTGCCAGGGCAACGCAGCGGCTCAGTTTTCCTGGAGGACTGGTATGACGGTTTCCCCGCCGTTGCTGTTGCCGATCACTGGCCCAGGGTGATCAGGGTGCGCGAGGAGGTCAGTAAAGAACTGGAGCGGTTGCGCGCCGCGGGCAGCATAGGTTCATCCCTGGACGCGGAGGTACAGATATATTGTAACGGCGCTATCCGGACCGCCCTGGAGTACCTGGGAGATGAGTTGCGGTTTATATTCATTACTTCCCGAGCGGATGTGTACGCGCATGAAAACAGGCCGAAAAACGCCAGGAAAAGTGAACTGGATGACCTCTGGATTAATGTGACGGCCTCGTCTCATAGTAAATGTGTGCGTTGCTGGCATCGCTGTGAGGATATCGGTATTGACCCGGCTCACCCGGAGTTGTGTGGCCGTTGCGTGCTCAACGTGGACGGGGCCGGCGAAGCCCGTTATTTTTCATGATTTTTAATTTACATGGATGAACAGGATATACAGGATATTTTTTGTCGGTAGTGCATGTCTATCGATGAAGTAATAGGTTATGGGGGGAGTTTCTTGTTTATCATAAACCAGCGTGAGTGTTTGAAGCTGACTAACAGCAATATTGAAATCCTGTACATCCTGTGAATCCATGTAAATTAAATCATGAAAACTGCTAATTTGCGCTGGCTCTGGATAACCCTGCTGGTTATTATCCTGGACCAGTTGAGCAAGTCTGCGGCAAGCCAGTGGCTGGTGTTTAACCAGGCCCAGCCGGTATTCCATGGATTCAACCTGACCCTGGTCCACAATACCGGCGCCGCATTCAGTTTTCTTCGGGATGCGGGTGGCTGGCAGCGTTATTTTTTTATTATTTTGACAACGGGCATCAGTGCCGTTCTGTTGATCTGGCTGGTGCGTTTACCCGCCAGGCGCGCATCACTGGCCTGCGCCCTGGCCTTGATTATCGGCGGCGCTGTCGGAAACCTGTGGGATCGGTTACAATACGGTTACGTGATTGATTTTATTGAAGTGTATTATGACAAGTGGTCATGGCCGGTATTCAATATCGCCGATTCTGCCATCACGGTCGGCGCCTTCATGCTGATCATCGACGCGTTCAAAAGACCGTAGGGAAGAGGGACAGATTTAAATCTGTCCCCGCTTATCGCATTCGTAGGATAAAGGGAAAGATATGGTATATAATGTAAACCTGCTTGAAAACAAGGTGGATATACAGATGCAGATAACATTGGCTAACCCGCGTGGTTTCTGTGCGGGTGTGGATCGGGCGATTGAGATTGTTGAGCGGGCGTTGAATTTATTCGGCATGCCCGTCTATGTGCGTCACGAGGTAGTCCATAATAAATACGTGGTAGACACGTTGCGGAATAAAGGTGCGGTATTCGTTAATGAACTGGATGAAGTACCGGATGATTCGGTGGTTATTTTCAGTGCCCACGGGGTTTCCAAAGTCGTGAGGGAGGTGGCCGCAAAAAGAAAACTGCGGGTTTATGATGCGATCTGTCCGTTGGTGACAAAAGTACACATGGAGGTGGACCGTTACCAGGCTGAGGGCAGGGAATGTATCCTTATCGGTCACGCGGGCCATCCCGAGGTGGAAGGTACCCTGGGTCAATATCGTTCCATAAACGGCGCCGGCGCCATGTATCTGGTGGAGTCGGTTGAAGACGTTGAAAGACTGGAAGTAAAAAAGCCTGAGTTTCTCGCGTTTGTAACCCAAACCACCCTGTCTGTGGATGATACCGCGGAGGTGATCGATGTATTGCGCCGGCGGTTTCCGGAAATAGTCGGCCCCAAAAAAGAGGATATCTGCTATGCCACGCAAAACCGCCAGGACGCGGTAAAAAAACTGACGGGTGATTGTGACCTGATCCTGGTCGTCGGTTCGCCAAACAGTTCCAATTCGACCCGTCTGATGGAATTGTCCCAGAAAAAGGGCGTGCCTGCCTACCTGATAGATAACGTCTCTGAAATTCAGCGGGAATGGCTGGAGGGCAAGTCCAATATTGGCCTGACCGCGGGCGCGTCCGCGCCGGAAGTCCTGGTTGAAGAAGTCATTGAAAAGCTGAAGGCGTGGGGCGTTAACAGCGTGGTGGAAGCGCCGGGGATACAGGAAAGCGTGGTGTTTTCACTGCCGCGGGAACTTTACGCCGGAACGACAAGGAGCGAGCAGGCTCGACAAAATGCTTGACAACACAACGCTTTATTATTATAGGTGCTCTTTTAAGTGAACCTCTATTTATTCACAAATTGATATATTAGCAGTCAATGATTTCAATAAGTTAGCGACCCTGTGTATCGAAAAATGTCTATTATTAGAGGTTCCATTAAGTTGATTGGGGGGGGGGGGGGGGAAGATGACACAATAATTCCATCAGATTACGTCGAGAGCTACCAGCAAGCCCGCCGCCTCGACCAGGCGCTTGCCGACAACTACATCAAACATACCTTGATTGGCGACCCTGAGTTGGACCCGGTAATGCAGGAACTCTCCTCAATGCCTCCGAACGACCTGCACCGGTTCATCGGGGCCGCCATAGAGCAACATGATGATGGGGTTGTGCGCAAGGCGCCGCAGGTCTTACGCGATTTTTTCAAAAATCTTGAAGAGCAGCCTCCCTGGCTCAACCACAGCGCCTTCGAGCCGGGCATTCGCGCCTTCCACCCAAACGTAGACCTCATGTTGGTCGCATTCGTTACCGGGGTGCTGGTGGAAGGTTTTTCGACGCGTATCGCCAAGTCTTTCAAAATTACCGGACGCGTGGCGGCGACCAAAAGACGTCTCCAGCAGAATAATCGCCATATGTTGGAAATATTTTTTCCCGGTGGCCTGCAAAGAGACGGTGACGGCTGGAAGTTATCCACGCGCATTCGCTTCGTTCATAGTCGAATAAGGACCCTGCTGGCTAACTCCGATGATTGGAATCACGAAGCCTGGGGCGTGCCGGTAAGCACAGCACACCTGGGTTATGCCATCTCCGTCTTTTCCAAGCGCTTGTTGGATTACTCGAAATTGATGGGAGCGAATTTCAACAAAGAAGAACGAGAGAGTGTTATGAGTATCTGGCGCTACGCCGGCTATCTCATGGGGATCCCTGACACCATCCTCTATAGCAACACCGCAGAGGCGGATAATATTTACAAGGTCGGCTACGTGTGCGAGCCGCCGGCAGACGCCGATTCGATAGCCGTGGCGAACACGCTGATCCAGGCCATTCCGTCAGTTGCGGGTATAGCAGATCCGGTTGAAAGGGAAAAGTTGCTGGCTTTGGCTTACCGTCTCTCACGCGCGCTTATAGGAAACCGGCTCGCTGACGGGTTCCAGTTTCCAAAGTACCCTACCATAGGTACATTGTTTGCTTTCCGGACGAAAGAACGTATTAAGCGATTGCTGAAGGGCACACCGTTGATCAGGGCAGGAAATTTTACCCAGCTTCTCCAAATTTCGGTGTATGACGAGGGTGGGCTGAGTTACAGGATGCCCAACCACGCCCATACGACAAAATCAATCGAGTGGTAGGGAACGAAGCCACCTGCAGTTGGCAGTATCGATAACGCCGTGCATGCGTGTCGTATGAGTTCGCTACCGCTTCCAGCCAGTAATAGTTGAGGCGATGAGTCCTGTATTATTGGACCGCTGTATCGCCGTCATTCTGCGTCGCCGGTGGCTGGTCGTTGCGGTCGCAACATTTGTGGCCGGGGGCGCCCGCTTCATCGGCGTCACCAACGATTACCGCAGCCTGTTCGACGAAGACAATCCGCAACTAGCGGCTTTCGACGACCTGGAGAACACCTACTCCGTGTCCCATACGGCGCTGATTGCCCTCGCTCCCCGGGAGGGCTCAGTGTTCACCCGGGAGACGCTTGGCGCACTGGAGGAGTTGACCGAAGCCGCGTGGCGTACGCCTTATTCCAATCGCGTCGACTCTCTTACCAATTATTCCCATAGCGAGGCGTTCGGCGACGATTTGATTGTCGAACCGCTCGTCGGTGACGCGCAGTCGTTGAGTGACGCCGACCTGAAGAGAGTCGAAGAGATCGCACTGAACGCGGTCGCTATTGCCGGGCGCCTGGTCGCCCATGACGGACGCGTGGCCGGGATGGCGATCAATTTCGTTCTGCCCGAAAACCCGGATGCTGCTGTGGTTGAAATAACCGATTATCTCAACGCGCTCCTGGACCAGGCCCGCTCGAGCCATGCGGACATCGCTTATTACCTCACCGGCGACGTTGTCATGAATCGCGCCTTCGCCGACGTCACAAAGGACGATTTGGAAAAACTCGTACCACTCGTATTCCTTGTCATCGCGGTGTTGACCGGCGTTCTTCTGCGATCCGTATTCGGCACCCTGGTCACCGTTATCGTGGTTGTGTTCACCGTCAACACGGCCATGGGGTTTGCCGGTTGGACCGGCACGGTGTTCAATCCAGCCAATTCCGGCGTGCCGATCATCATCATGACGATTGCCGTGGCGGATTCCATCCACATCATCACGGCCACTTTGGCGGGTGTGAACCGGGGTTTGAGTAGAAATGAGGCGATTATCGAATCGCTGCGCAGCAATGCCTGGCCGGTTTTTCTCACGTCGGTCACGACCGCGGGCGGGTTCCTCACCTTGAATGCCTCGGATTCGCCGCCTTTTCACGTTCTGGGCAATATGGTGGCGTTTGGCGTGCTATGCGCCTTTGTCTATTCCATGACGCTCTTGCCGGCGTTGCTTTCGATCCTGCCCTTGCGCGCCCGTCCCGTCCGCACTGATCGGCCTGGATTCTTCGACCGGTTCGGCGCCTTTGTCGTCGCACGCAGCAAATTCCTGCTCTGGTTCTTCGCCCTTCTGACAGTTGCTCTGATCTCGGGCATTCCCCGCAATGAGTTGACCGACAATTGGACGCAGTATTTCGACGAGCGTTACGAGTTCCGACGCGCTACGGACTTCGTCCTTGAAAACCTGACCGGCATGGAAACGCTGGAGTATTCGCTTGAGGCGGGGAGTGAAGGCGGCATCACCGATCCCGATTACCTGCGCACGGTCAATACATTCGCCGAATGGTATCGGGGCCAGCCCGAAGTGACCCACGTCAGAGCTTTTCCGGACATCATGAAACGCCTGAACAAGAACATGCACGGCGAGGATCCGGCCTTCTACCGAATACCCGCCGACCCGGAGCTTGCCGCGCAATACCTGTTGCTTTACGAGTTTTCGCTGCCGTTCGGCAAAGATCTCAATGACCGTATTGATATCGCCAAATCCGCAACGCGTATGACCGTCGTGCTGCGTAGCCTGACGTCCAAGCAACAGCGCGAACTCGATGCGCGCGCACTGGCCTGGCTCCAGGCTAATGCCCCCGACCTGGCGGCCCCGGCAACGGGCGTCAGCATGACCTTTGCTCACCTTTCCCAACGCAACATCAATAGCATGTTGCGCGCCACGATTATCGCCATGGGTCTTATTTCGTTCATTTTTATCTGGGTTTTCAAAAGCGTGCGCCTCGGTCTCATCAGTCTTGTGCCCAACTTCGTTCCCGCGGCCATGAGCTTCGGCCTGTGGGGCTATCTGGTCGGCCAGGTAGGTCTTGCCGGTTCCGTAACGACCGCAATCGCGTTCGGCATTATTGTGGACGACACTACTCATTTCCTGAGCAAATATTTGAAAGCCCGGCGCGAGGGTCTCCCGGCGCCGGAAGCCGTGCGCTATACCTTTTGCACCGTGGGACAAGCACTATGGACCACCACCCTGGTATTGGCGGCAGGCTTCCTGGTATTCGCCTTATCGGGATTCGAGGTCAGTTGGTCACTCGGCCTCCTGGTAACGAGCACGATTATGTTTGCGGTCCTCGCCGATTTCCTGCTTCTCCCGCCGCTGTTGTTAGCTATCGACAGGAAGAAATTATGATACGTACATACACTATTGCCCTGCTGACAGTCATCGACAGGAGAAACATGATGTACGCATGTTTCATCCGGCCTGTATTTTCATTGTTCGTTACCGTGCTGGTGTGTCTGGGTACGTTGCCGGGCGCAATAGCTGATAATGCAAGCGCCGAAGAAATCGGGTTGAAAATTGCGCAAGCAGCCGCTGGACAAGCAAAGGGTTTCGGCAATTTCACGGCGCGCCAGACCATGATATTGCGTAACAAACAGGGACAGGAAAGCCGGCGTTCTATCAGGGTAAAGGTACTTGAGGTGGAGGACGACGGTGACAAGAGTCTGTTTGTGTTCGATGAACCACGCGACGTAGAAGGGACTGCTTTTCTTATCCATTCTCACAAGGTGGAAGCGGACGATCAATGGCTTTATTTGCCCGCCCTGAAACGGGTCAAACGCATCAGTTCGTCGAATCGTTCCGGATCTTTCATGGGTAGTGAATTTTCCTATGAAGACATGGGCGCCCAGGAGGTGGAGAAATATACTTACCGTTACCTGGACGACAAACCATGCGGCGAGTTGACCTGCACGGTTTCCGAACGCGTCCCGACTGACAAGAAATCGGGTTACAGCCGCCAACTGGTCTGGCGCGACCGTGACGAATTGCGCACCTGGAAAGTCGAGTACTACGACCGCAAGGATGCGCACTTGAAAACGCTGACTTTAGCCAACTACGAGCAGTACCTGGATAATTACTGGTATGCCGGCGAGATGACCATGATCAATCATCTCACCGGGAAGAGTACTGACCTGACCTGGACGGAATATCAGTTCCGCACCGACCTGGATGACCGAGACTTCACGCAAACCGGTTTGAAGCGGGTGCGTTGATGCCGCGCGGTGGCGCCCTTTACTGTGCGGTTTTCGGGGTTGTCTGGCTTTTGATTTCAATCGTTGCTGCTGGAACAAGCGTGGGGGTTGAAATTGCCGATTACGAATTTTCCGGCCGCATAGGCATCGATGGTCGCTGGTATCCGGAGTCCGCCCTGTATCCCGGCCAGCGTTCCCACGCAAGCGGCTTCGTTCTTGAGCCGGAGTTCTACATTGAGGACGTCGAGGGCAGAAGCTTCACCCTGGCGCCTTTTTTTCGTTACGATGCCGCGGACCCGCGCCGTACCCACGTGGACCTGCGTGAAGCCTACCTCCTGCTGTTCGGCGGGATCGGTGATAATGAATGGGAACTGCGGCTGGGTGTGGACCAGGTGTTCTGGGGTGTAGTTGAATCGCAACGTCTGGTCGATATCATCAACCAGGTCGATTTTGTTGAACATCCGGACGGAATGGCCAAGCTGGGCCAACCCATGGCTCACGCTACCTTATCGGGTGATTGGGGCGTGTTGGAATTGTTCGGGTTGCCCTATCATCGCGCCCGGACCTTCTCGGGCCGGCGCGGCCGTCTGCGCCTGCCGCTCGTCATAGACGACGACAACATCCGCTATGAGAGCGCGGACGAAGAGTGGCACCTGGATTTTGCCGCGCGCTACAGTAACAGTTTCGGTCCCCTGGATATGGGGCTGAGCGTGTTCGACGGCACCAGCCGGGAGCCGGCCGCGCAATTGGACTTCACGCCCGGCGGCGAGCTGAATCTGGTTCAATATTATACCCAGATACGCCAGTTCGGTCTGGACGCCCAGTTGACCCTTGGTCCCTGGTTGTTCAAGCTGGAGGCGATTCAACGGTCCGGCGCCCTGAACCTGCTGGGCAGGGAAGAGGATTACGTGGCATCCGTCATTGGTGGCGAATACACGCTCTATTCCATATTAAATACTGTTGCCGACCTCACCCTGTTCGGTGAATGGCACTATGATGACCGGGACCGGGATGCGCCGCCGAGCCGTTCGCCCGGCACGTTCGAAAACGAACTCTTCACGGCCGCGCGCCTGGCGTTCAATGATATTCAGAGCACCGAAATGACGGCAAGTTTTATCGGGGACCTGGGACGGGCTACCCATTCTCTGGCTGTCGGATTGGACCGGCGTCTCTCAGACCGCTGGTCGCTGTACCTGGAGGCGGTTGTCCTGCTCGGCATCGACAGGGAGGATATCCACTACTATGCGCGCCGCGACAGCTTCATCGAACTGGGCCTGAGCTGCAATTTCTGAATAACCGTGTAAACCTGGATATCCCACCCTATGCGCATCTTTCATTGGTAGTAAGATTTTTCAATAAGCTATCGTTATCAACAGCTTGTTCGATTTCACGTAGCCACCTCCGGTACTGGATGGATACCATATCAGTCGGCACTGAAATTTCATCGATGCCATAAGGAATCTGGGGCGGATTCTGTGCTTCGATCACCACAATATCTTCTTCCAGTACACGTTCCTGAAATGCAAGATGAGGATAATCGGGTTCATCTTTGTTGTGATCACGACAGGTAAACCAGAAACTGCGGCAATGACCCTCGTCAAGGGGTGATGCACTCATCCATAATATGGCCCGATTACCTTTCCCGGCTTTGCTGATGAGTTCAAATTCCAGGTTGACAGTAAACGGCATAGTAATCTGATAATCCGTTTTTCCCATTAAAGACACATCCGGGATGGGCATATCATCAGTTTGAGGGTTGAAATGAAAGATCAATTGACCATTATTACGATCGATTGATGGGGGTGATACATCTGTCATGTTTGGATCAAACAGTGTATTTGGATGAACATAGGGGAAATGAGCCAAATCGACAAAATTTTCCAACCGCCTTGCCGCGGAGGTTGCCCAGGTATAGGGTTTGCCGATAACTGCCTTAAACACTTCATCATCAAATCCGGGACAGGGAGGGATTTCTGTGGCTGCATGGGCTTCAAGACTAACCCATACGAGGTCGTATTTTACTTCAGCATCAAATTTTTGAATCTTCGCACGACCGGGTATTTTTAAATCCCGGCACGCAGGAATGTCGACACATTTTCCGCTACTGTCATAGGCCCAGCCATGATAACGGCAGCGTATTCTGCCATCATCTATGAATCCCCTGGACAAGGATGTTGAACGATGCGCACATCGATCGGCGAACGCGGAAATACTCCCGTCCAGTTTTGCTATAACCAGGGCCTCACCCAGTAACTGCACCTGGAGCGGACCATTACCGGAGGGGTCCGCTGAATACAATTCCTCCAGTGTACAGACAGGATGCCAAAAGTGACGCCAGGTCTCTTCTTTGATAAACCTACCATTTGTTTTCTCTGTGGTCATGTAATTCCCCTGTATGCGTGTATGCGGGGTCAGGTCGCACAATGCACACTATAGCTGAAGTGACAGTACAGTGGACCGAACGTTGAAAGGGTGAGCCTCAAGTGTGCATTGTGCGACCTGACCCCATTTCCGGATTCAGGTTGCATCGCCTGTCAGCGTATCTTCCAGAACGGTCAATCCCATCCCTGATAACATCGGCAGGTAGTAATTCCGGTGGATCTTGTTGACCTTCGGGGTTAAGGCGCCACGCATCCCAAGCCACACCATCATCTCCACCGCTTCCGCACCACCACGTTCCATCAATTCATCATGAGAGATGTCGACAAGGCTTTCCGGATCATCTTCGATCCGGTCAAGAAATTCCTTGTCCCAGTCCGCGTTCATATGGCCGAAACGATCGCCATGCAGCTGGTGAGAAAGCCCGCCGGTGCCCACAACAACGACACGCACCTCTTCGGGATAGGACTCTACGGCTGTTCGCAATGCTTGTCCAAGTTTCCATAACGGTGCGGTGTCGGTAACGGATGCGGGGTCAGGTCGCACAATGCACACTATAGCTGAAGTGACAGTACAGTGGACCGAACGTTGAAAGGGTGAGCCTCAAGTGTGCATTGTGCGACCTGACCCCATTTCCGCATTTCCGGATTCAGGTTGCATCGCCTGTCAGCGTATCCTCCAGAACGGTCAATCCCATCCCTGATAACATCGGCAGGTAGTAATTCCGGTGGATCTTGTTGACCTTCGGGGTTAAGGCGCCACGCATCCCAAGCCACACCATCATCTCCACCGCTTCCGCCCCACCACGTTCCATCAATTCATCATGAGAGATATCGACGAGGCTTTCCGGATCATCTTCGATCCGGTCAAGAAATTCCTTGTCCCAGTCCGAGTTCATATGACCGAAACGATCGCCATGCAACTGGTGAGAAAGTCCACCAGTGCCAACAACAACAACACGCACATCATCGGGATAGGACTCAACGGCTGTTCGCAGTGCTTGTCCAAGTTTCCATAACCGGTGCGGTGTCGGTAACGGATGCTGCAGCACATTGACCTGCATAGGCACAGTCTTGACACTCCAGTCAGGCTTATGATCAAACAATAACGGCAATGGTACCAGGATGCCGTGGTCCATCACCATGTCCTGACAAATGGTAAGATCGAATTCACTCTCTTTCACCAGAGAGTTAGCCAGGTGCCAGGAAAAAACACTATCACCCTTTACCGCCGGCAGCGGACGTACGCCCCAACCTTCATCACCGATAGGGTATTCATCGGCAACACCCATCGCGAATGTCGGATACTTATCGAAAAAAAAATCGGTGCCATGATCGTTGTACAGAACGACGGCGTGAGTTATACCGACATCCTTTAACCAGGCTTTAGCAGGCCTATAACCATCAAACAGGGGCTTCCACCCAGGAGCCTCCTGCTGGTTTTGATCGAAAGCCACGCCAATCGAAGGAACGTGAGACGAACCGATACCGGCAACTAGTCTACCCATTTTATTGCTCCACTATTTGTTTTGCTGCTACATATTTTGCCGCAATGGCACGTTGCGGGACTTCATGAAATCTTCCACCGATTCGCCTCGCTGCTGCGCACCGATGGGGACAAGACCATCACCGGTAATAGCGCCGACTTTCAACAGCATATAGATGTTGCCGCCGCCTTCTTCGATCAGGGCCTTCCAGTCCTTCTCTTTAACCTTTTGTTTCTCCCAGGCTGAAAGACCGTAGCTATCCATGTAGCCCGCCGGATCCTGACGATAGACCTCCCGGTTCCCGGCTTTGTGAAGAGAATAGGCAAAGCTATTCAGCTTTAGCCCCTTCTGCGACCTTTGCCCGGTGAACACACATGTGCCTGGAATATTATCACTGTGACCAGTTTCTCTACTCATGTTTCTCTTCCTTATTCCTGAAAAGTTGAAGGGACGCGGACCCCGTCAGACTGTGCAAAACTCGCATATCGGCACAGGTGATCAACCCGGATTTCTCACCGGGTGATGCGATGATTGCGCCGGATTTTTTACGCCTACGGGTGCCTGCGACCGAAAGCATAGCCATAGCTCTGGTTGAGGGAGCATGTGCCCGTAGGCGTAAAAAAGACAAGCAAGGGCGCATCAAGCGCAGCCTGTTCTGTTGATATAATGGACATATTACCGTAATTTATTGTTAGCAAAGTATTCAATAGCAACAAGCGGCCTGGTGAGAAATCCGGGTCAGTGTCCGGGAAGGGGTTCGCATTCAGAGTTCCGGCCAGTAATCGAACGGAAGCCCGGTATGTTGCCTGGCATAGGATATCTGGGTCGTCTCGTCAGACACCAGATATTCCAACTCCGCCACTTGCATACGGCGTTCGAAGGAATTGCTGTCGGGGTGGATATGATACTTGGCCGTGTTGCCCGAGGAAAAACGCTGACACTGGAGGTTGCGGGCCAGGGCAACGTGGGCATAACGATCTAAAATCGTAGCGTTGTCTTTTGTAAAGTATTCGATCAATCCGGCGGACAGAACGCTCACATCGGCAAATGCCGCGTTAAGGCCCTTGGCGCCGGTCGGCGGGACGATGTGCGCGGCATCACCGCACAGAAACAGACGACCATGGGACATGGGTTGGGAGAAAAAACTCCGCAGTGGGGTCACATCCTTCTGAAAGATCTCCCCTCGCTCAAGCTCCCAACCGGGTGCACCCAGGCGCGTATCGAGTTCTTCCCAGACCCGCTCATCGGGCCATTCGTTGATATCTTCATCCGGCGCGCACTGGAGATAGAGCCGCGAAATTTTCGGTGAACGCATGCTCAACAGTGCAAAGCCACGTTCATGATGCGAAAACATTGCTACATCTTTCGACGGCGGCGCTTTGACCATCACACCGAGCCAACCGTAGGGATAAACGTTTTCGTAAGTCTTGAGGACGCCGGCCGGGATCGACGAACGTGAGGGACCATGAAAACCATCGGCCCCGACAACGAAATCGCAGCTTATTTCCTTATCCACGCCCTCGTGAGTGTACTTCACCGTCGGGGAATCACCCTCAATGCCTTCGATTGCCGTGGCGGGCGCCTCATAGAAAACCTTGTGATCTACCGCTGCAAGTGCGCCCAATAGATCCTTGGTAAGCTCCGACTGGCCGTATATGGTGACACCAACCCCTATCAGCCTATCGAAATCGAGAAAATGATGCTCATTGTGAAGGCCGATGACCACACCTGGGTGATACATGCATTCCTTTTTCAGGCGTTCGCCGACACCTGCTTTAATCATCAAGTCTACAGCGTTTTGCTCCATGACACCGGCACGAATGCGACTTTCGACGTATTCACGGCTTTTCCTTTCCAGGACGATACTTTCGATCCCGCGCTGGCGTAAAATCCAGGCCAAGAGCGAACCGGACGGGCCCGCACCAACTATCACGACTGGTACATGCATTGTGTTGTCTCCTGAATTGACAAACCCTCGACACTTGGGGTCAGAGTAAAAATACCTGACAGTACAGCAACACAGTCTGCCAGATTGGTCGTATTTTTACTCTGCATTTTCCTGAAAAGCGGGTTGTAGACTTAAGCTAACACAGGGCAAACGCATACTTTTGAATTCAGACGTTTTTACCCGATTCCGTCATTCTGGCGCAAGCCAGAATCCAGTGAATAACCCTTCATCACCATGATCATGCGCTGTTGTTTGACTGGATGCTGGCATTCGCCAGCATGACGGGCGGCGTTTTCCGGTTGATTTCCTGTCTTCTGCAACAGAATCCAAAAGTATGCGTTTGCCCTGTAAGCTAACATAAAAGCAGCTTAATATTGATACTAATGAATTTTATTTTTAAAGCTATGGGAAAAGTCATTTGTAATCCTGGTGAGTTATCCTGCCTTCACGATGCGTGCCGTATTCGAATTTGATTTGTTCAATCGGGTAAATACCCTACGGGCATTGCCCTCAAAAATGGCCTTTTTTTCGTCTTTGCTGAGTGCATTGTTGTTATCGATGTAACGTTTGGTATCATCGAAATAATGGCCGGTTTCGGGGTCTATGCCGCGTACTGCACCTATCATTTCTGATGCAAACAAAATATTTTTGGAGGGGATCACATCCACTAACAAATCAATCCCGGGCTGGTGATAAACACAGGTGTCAAAGTAGACATTGTTCAACAACAATTCATCGAGGGGAGGCAGCTTCATCATGTCAGCCAGACCGCGGAAACGCCCCCAGTGATAAGGCACTGCACCGCCACCATGGGGGATTATGAACCTGATATCCGGAAAATCCTGGCACACAGTCGATGTCATCAACTGCATGAAGGCAGTAGTGTCGGCACTCAGGTAATAGGAACCGGTGGTTTGAAAGGCATGATTACAAGCCCCACTCACATGGATCATGGCGGGGACATCCAGTTCGCACATTTTTTCGTAGACAGGATACCAATAGCGATCTCCCAGGGGAGGGGAGTCCCAGTGGCCGCCCGATGGGTCCGGATTCAGGTTAAACCCGACAAAACCGAACTCAAGCACACAACGCTCCAGTTCCAGGACGGCATTACGTAGTTCTGCCCCCGGTGTCTGGGGCAACTGGCAACCTCCGGCGAAGTTATCCGGATATAGCTGTGTGATGCGGTAGATTAACTCATTACAGTGCTCAGACCAGAATTTACTGGTGCTCTCATTGCCGATATGATGCCCCATCCAGCTGGCGCGCGGTGAAAATATAGTGAGATCGGTACCGCGTTCCCGTTGCAGTTTTAATTGTGCTCCTTCAAGACTCTCCCGCAACTGCTCATCGCTGATATCAATGATACCTTTTTCATGTTGAAAGTTTGGTTCATCAGTCAGTTCCGCTTTTTGTCGCTCACGGTATTCGCCCAGCGCACCCGGTGCCGTGGTGTAGTGCCCGTGGCAATCAATAATCATGATCAGTCTTTTAAATCTTCCAGTGAATCCAGGTAAATCAGGCCCGCTTTTTCCAGGCGAGGGCGCATGTCATACATATCCAGACCTAAAATGCCGTTTGCCAGTTTTTCACGCTTGCTCGCCTCATTTTGTTCCCGAGTCCGGGCAGCAGCCATAGCAGCTTCGGCCCGGTGTCTCGGAATCACTACTACACCGTCATCATCAGCAACTACTACATCACCGGGATTGACTGTCTGGCCGGCACAGACAATGGGTACGTTTACCGAACCAGGCGTGTTTTTAACCGTACCCTGAGCGGATACCGCTTTGCACCAAACGGGGAAACTCATATCTTCCAGTATTGCCACATCGCGTACGCCGGCATCTACCACAAGGCCTTTTACACCCCGAACCCGGGCCGAAGTGGCCAATAAATCACCAAACATTCCGTCGGTATTGTCCGTGGTGCAAGCTACCACGAGGACATCCCCGGGTTGGCAAAGTTCGATGGCCACATGTAACATCCAGTTATCACCAGGCTGGGCCAAAATCGTAATGGCACTGCCTGCGATCCGGGCGTGTCGGTATATCGGTCGCATATAGGGTTTTAACAGCCCCACCCGTCCCAGCGCTTCATGTACCGTGGCAACGCCCAAAGTTCCCAGTACCTCCACGACCGCTGCATCTGCTCGTTCAATGTTTCGAACTGCTACCGTCCTCATAACTTACTTTCCCCTCTGGCGGGAACATACAATACACCCCTGCTCAGCAGGCGCGCAGTGCGCAGCAAACCCGCTTTTTTGATTAGCGGAAATTCACCGGATTCATCCACTTGCAGAGTTACAGAAAACTCTCCAATGGGGTGTTCCACTGATATAGTTTTGACTTCGCCTCCCGGCCGTTCGACCATTCCCTCTACGACCGATCCAGGTAATATGCAAGCGCTAGCTGCCGACACCGCCCCCAACACCCCGACAGCCGCATGACATTTATGAGGAATGAACGTTCGTGTGTTGACCAGTCCTCCATTTACAGCCGGCGATACAAGGCACATCTTCGGAATGGTCTTGTTTTTCACGTCATCCAGGTTCATATCGGGGCCAATTTGAAGTCGAATCGACTCCAGTCTCGCCTTTAAATTCTCATTCGCGTTCAGTTCAAGCGGTGACTCATAGCCACTGATGCCGAAATCTTTTGCCCGCAAAACCACTACAGGCATGCCATTGTCAACGCAGGTCATTTCCACATCATCTACAACGTCCAGTACCCGGCCGGTGGGCAGGAGCTCACCACAGATTGAGCCGGACAAATCCTTATAGGAGCAAAGCACTGGCGCCGCACTGCCTGGCACGCCATCAATTTGAGCCTCGCCCTCGTACTCCGTTTTGCCGCCGGGAGTAGACAGTTCCAACTCGCTCAATATTCCGCTGTTGACCATATGCACAGTAAGTCGGGTTGTCTGTTCATCTGCCGGCACCAGGCCAGTCTCTATGGCAAAGGGCCCAACGCCCGCCAGTATGTTTCCACAGTTTGGTATAGTATCGACTTTGTCCTGACCTACCACTATTTGTACGAATAAGAAGTCGATATCTGCGTCCGGCCGGGAAGAACGGCTAACAATCGCCACCTTGCTGGTCAGGGGATCGGCGCCGCCCAGACCGTCTATCTGACGCTCACCTCGACCCATAGCATCAAGCAGTACTTCGTTACGCTGTGCCGGGTCCGTGGGTAAATCTTCAGAAAGGAAATACAAACCTTTCGAACTCCCCCCGCGCATCTGCATATACGGTATCGCTAACTGTTTCACGTTCGTGCTTCCAATTTATGTGATACCAGCGTATTTATAATCCGGTCAGCTAACCAATGGGAATTAATTTCCCAACCATGCGAAAAAGTAATCCGGCCATGCTCACCATGCCCCTGGTCTATCCGGGGACGGACCCCCGCTGACAACATACGGGGGCATGCTTAAGTCCGTCCCCAAAGCAACATGCCTGTTTCCTGTCATGAATAATTGTAAAAAAACTGCTATCGTACTGAAAAATGTCATGTCGAAACAGAGTGAGTAACGATAATTTCCGCATTCCGGGAGTCAGTCTGCGCCATCTTAAATCTGCCCTGTACGTAGCAGAATATAAAAATGTGACTCGCGCTGCCAACAAGCTGAATCGTTCCCAGACCACCATCACTAAAGCAATCAGCGAACTGGAATTAACCCTGGGTACACGGCTGTTTGACCGAGCCGCAACGGGCATGATGCCCACTGTATATGGCGTTGCCCTGGCTCGCAGGGTAAGGCTGGTGGTAGATGAATTTGACAAGGCCGGCAAATCATATCAGGAATTCAAACCCGGCGGACGACACTACCACTCAATACCGGTTTTCTCATTGGATATCAGTTACAAGCGGTTGGCAGCCTTTGTAGCACTTTATGAGAAGCGTAACGTCACTGCCGCTGCGCAGACCCTGGGGATAAGCAAAACAGCAGTATATAACTCCATGCGATATCTGGAGGAGTTGCTGGAATTACCTCTTTTCCGGAGCGAACCCAATGGGGTAACACCGACCGGACTGGCCACGATTCTCGCTCGACACACCAAACTGGCATTTTCACAAATCCATCAAGCCATCGACGATATCGCCAGCCTGGATGGAGTGACTCAGGGACGTGTTGTCATCGGAACACTGCCTTATACTCGAACCTATCTGACACCTGTTGCCATCAACAGGTTGCTGGAAAAATATCCCCAGATTGATGTGGTCACCCGGGAGGGTCCCTACGATGTGCTGGAGTCGTCCTTACGAAGTGGTGATATCGACTTCATAGTGGGTGCCATTCGCAACGTCGAAAACCGTGCTGATATTGTTACCGAAAAACTTTTTGAAGATCGACTGTCGGTGATTGCACGCAAAGACCACCCGCTGGCCGGCAGGTCAAGAATCAACTTTAAGGACATGCAGGACGCGCAATGGGTGTTACCCGCAAGGGGAAGCCCCAGCCGGCAATTGTTCGATGAGACGCTGTCGCGTCATGAAATGCTCGTACCGGAACATGCAGTGGAGACCAGTTCTCTATCCATGGTGAGAGGCCTCCTGTTGGACAGTGACCGGGTAGCCTTGTTGTCGGAACACCAGATTTATTATGACATGCAGTTCGGCATACTGGATGTTTTGCCGGTCGTACTGGAGGACACTTATCGACCCATCGGTCTGACACTACGAGCCCATACCCAACCCTCGCCTGCGGCTGAATTGTTCCTGGAGTACCTCAGGGAAGTCTCAGAGGAGATTCACAAGCACAGTACAGCGTAACAGGCGACAAGTTCATTGCCAAAAGCGCCTTAACCCGGATATTGCGCCAGTTCGCTTGTCATAGATGGAAAGTTCCGTGATGTCAATGAGTTATTCGCAGTTTATTACTATCGTCGTCGGTGCAAACAGCGCTGAATGCGCTCTCACTTGTCTTTTTTGCGCTGGCGGGCACGTGCTCCCTCAACCAGAGTCCTGGAGTGATGGGGTCAGGTCGCACATTGCACAATGTGTGACCTGACCCCATCACTTGCAATATCATCAGCTGATTTCTTCCGGCCAATACAGGCGCATGGGGTTATCTACCAGCAGTTTTTGTTGTAGTTTTTCTGTGAGGGCAATATGAGGTATCAAGTCTACCAATTTACCATCGTCCGGCATGTGAGACTTCATATTGGGGTGAGGCCAGTCGGTTCCCCATAACACACGGTCTGGAAAAGCGTCGATCACACGCTGGGCGAAGGGGATGACATCTTCATATCCTGGCGGACCAACTTCTGAAATCCGCTCCGGACAACTGACCTTCGACCAGAAATTCTCATTCTCGGTCAACAGTTTGATAAAGAGATTAAACCCTGTGCCGTTGACCGGTTGGCTGACATCGGGGCGACCCATATGATCTACCACCACCGTGGTAGGCAAAGATGTGAAGAAATCGTAATACTCTGCCAGGTCTGCTGCCTCAAAATAGATGACGACGTGCCAACCCAAAGGTACGATTCGCTCTGCAATACCGGCCAATTCGCCAAAGGGCAAACTATCCACCAGGCGCTGTACAAAATTGAAGCGTACACCGCGTACGCCGGCTGCATGCAATTGTGCCAATTCGTCACCGGTTACAGTCGATCGCAGCGTGGCGATACCTCGAGCCTTGCCGTGGGAGGATTGCAGGGCATCCGCCAGTGCATGATTGTCGGCGCCATGGCAAGTGGCCTGCACAATCACATTGCGTGAGAAACCAAGATGATCACGCAATTGCCATAAATTGCCTTTGCTCGCATCGCAGGGGGTGTATTTTCTCTCTGGCGCAAAAGGAAACTCTGCTGCGGGGCCAAATACGTGACAGTGTGCATCGACCGCCCCATCAGGCAGCACAAATTCAGGCGAACTGGGCGCAGGGTGAAATGGCAACCAATCGGGGTCCATCATTTGAGCCGTTTTTACCTTTTAAAGTCAAAAGCTTAACATCTAAAGTCAGTTGCGCAACTATTTCCCATGACAATCAAAGCAAAAGCTATTGGTGTCCAAGACTTAAATAAACTATATCCAATATAGCTTTTAACCCGGATTTCTCAGGTGATACGATGATTGCACTGGATTTTTTGCGCCAGCGGGCGCCTGAACTCTCCGGGGACGGATTTCAAATCCGTCCCCTTATGCTCTGGTTGAGGGACAAATCGTCAGGACAGACGATTTGCACGGCGACAGCCGCCCGCAGGGTTGCGCCCAGAGCCTGCCCCCCTGCTTACAACCGCAGGGGTAAGCTCTGTATGGAGTTGAGCAGGGGGATGGGCGCAATGAACACGTGCCCACTGGCGCAAAAAAGACAAGCAATGGCGTATCAAGCGCAGTCTGTAATGTCGATATAGTGAAAAGGTTTCCATCACTCATTGACAGAAAACATGTCTCCGATAGCAACAAGCGGCCTGGTGAGAAATCCGGGTTAATACTGTCAAAATTATTGATTTCGAACTGGGGAAAATATCGTGAAAAAGAAACTGAAACGGGGGACCAAGAATATAAACTCCTCTCAGAACGCGCCAATAAAGTCTTTCGCTGCTGCTGTAATGGTTGCATGTACGGTCAGTGTTTTTTCATCTCCGGCGTTGGCGCAAGCACCGCTTGAAGAAATAACAGTCACTGCACAGCGTAGAGAGCAGAGTATTCAGGATATTCCCTATAATATTTCAGCATATTCAGATGAGTATATGAAAACCGCACGAGCGTTCGATATAGGTGACGTCGCTCGCCTCGTACCAGGGCTCAATTTTAAGGATCAAGGCGGATCATTACGTTCAAGTCGAAATACTTTTATTCTCCGTGGCATTAATGCCAATGATTCCAGGCTCATCTTTGGTACCGATGTCAGTTCTGGTGCAGTTTCAATGTATTTCGGCGAAACTCCATTATTTTTTCCTCTGGTTATGAAGGATATTGAACGGGTGGAAGTTTTGCGTGGCCCACAGGGAACATTATACGGTTCCGGTTCGCTAGGTGGGACAATCCGCTTCATACCGAAAGCAGCCGACTTTGAAGGGTTTTCGCTGGACGTCAATACCCATCTTGATTCGATGTGGGAATCTGATGAGCTTGGTTATGGCGGTGACATCGCGGTCAATGTTCCCCTGGTGGAAGATACCCTGGCCTTAAGGATTGTCGGGAGCTGGGATGATTTAGGTGGCTTTGTGGACGGAATCGGTCTTGTACAACGTGATAGTAGCGGTGAGCCTGTTCCAAGTGTAGCTGGTGACCTTGCGAGCGGATATGTACTGGCTCCGGAAGAGGATACCAATGATCTTCAATCACATATGATTCGCGCCAACCTGCATTGGGCGCCGACAGATACGGTCGATGTCCAGTTGACTTACCTCAACCAGAAGAGTGAAGTAGATGATTTTTCCGGGGTTAACCCCGGCTTTGACGGGGGTCTGGTTGACGCCAGTCTCGCTAATTTTCCTGGTTCATTCTTTTCCAACGCAAATGCCTGTAATGGAGGCGTCGCATTCTCTGCAGATTTTTTTACCCCAAATCAGCCTTGTCTTGGAGCAGGTGGGAATACGCTTTACGCGAACAGTGGCGTAACGATTCCTGATGCCAGTGACTATGATCACACCATGTTCCTCAAATCAGCCGGCGCAAGCAAGGCTGACATTTTCAGTGCTGAAGTGAATATCGATGTTGGTATTGCTTCAATTTCATCTTCGACTTCCTATTCGGAAGTCAGCTATTTTAATACCCCTGATTTTACCGGCTTTGATTTACCTACCAGGGCACCGGGGGGTTCAAGTGTGGCAACATTTAATTCATTTTATCCACGAGCTGCCGGTGTCACATCTTCCTTTGACGAAACCGAGCGGTTTACACAGGAAATTCGACTCACGTCAAATGGAGATAACAAGATTGACTACGTTATCGGTGCTTATTATGAAGACAGGGAATCGGTCGGCCTGACTACTACCACGCAACCGGGTTTAAGTGAATTTGATACGACCATCAATGTAGCAAACATTGGATTTCCCCGCGGCAGAAACAACGCTAATTTACCGGATGTCACCTTTACAGAAGACAGACTTTTTAAATTTGAAGATATTGCTGTCTTTGGCGAGTTAACCTGGCACGTAAGCGACCAATGGCAGATTACCGGTGGTATACGAGCATTTTGGCAGGAATTTTCCCACGACTTTGAAACATTAATACCCTTTTGCGGTCTTTTTTGTTCAAGCGCCGAGCAGCCTCGGTTTTTCGAAGGTGGTACGACCGTTACTGATGCAAAGCGGGAATTTGAAGATCAGATTTTCAAGGTCAACACGTCATATAATATCAACGACGATATGATGGCTTATTTTACCTGGGCCGAAGGGTTCCGCCATGGCGGTGCCAATGCGCTTCCACAAGGTGGTCGCCAGGCCTCTTTGCCATCATTGCTCCAGTTTCAACCGGATTCGACTACCAATTGGGAAATAGGTTTGAAAGGATCTCTCTCGGAGAATATAAACTATTCAATAGCGGCCTATCTTGTTGAATGGGATCAATTTCAGTTTGAATCTTTGGTAATAGCGGGATTTAAGGTTGTGCTAAATGGAGAAGAAGCCGAAACAAAAGGTATTGAGCTGGAACTGAATGGAAACATGGGTGAAGGCCTGACATATAATATTGGATATTCATACGTCGATGCGGAGGTCACAAAGGATTTCGTCATATCAGACTATGTCGCCGGAACGACGGGGTCCTTTTTTATACCACCTTTCACAGTACTCCCCCTTATTACAGTTTCAGATGGTGATCCATTGCCGAGTGTGCCTGACCATACATTTACATTCGCTCTTGATTATCTGCAACCACTTAAAATGAATAACTGGTCGCTTGCCTACCATGTGGACGGAAAATACGCCAGCGACACACAATCGACATTCAGTCAAAATATAAATTTTGGACGAGATTTCTTCGAAATTGATTCCTATGCAGTGTTTAATGCGTCAATAGCATTGGAATCCAATGAGAACTGGACTGCATCACTGTTTGTGCGCAATATAGGGAATGAACAAAATATATCTGCCGGAAATACCGCAGCCGCCGCCGGAGGTGTGCATCAATACTTTTTCTCTTTGCGTCCACGGACAATCGGTTTATCCTTTAATTACCGATATAACTAAAATCATTTGAAGTCAGGGTGAAGCCGCCGCATAAGCGGCAGCCTTCATCAACTACAGCCAGCACGTTACGGTCTGACCCCTGGGCTACCTTGTCCGGATTGACACTCATTTACCTGTCACGTGCCGCTGCCATTCGAATTAAACCAAGAACCGGCATCACCGACGCAGTCGTTTCCTGAAACGTCGGTTGCTGGCCGCAACGGTAGGCATGATGTGCGGCTTGCTCACAATAACCAATTACTCACAAGGATTCAGCGATCTTCATCAACTACAGCCAGCACGTTACGGTCAAGAAAGGCTGGGGACCGTTGCTGGATTGCACTCATTTAGGCATGACGTGCCGCTGCCATTCGAATTAACCAAGAACTCACACCGACGCAGTCGTTTCCTGAAACGTCGCACGATATTGGGGAAATAGCATGCGAATTCAAGAAAGGCTGTTTGGGGCTTTTTACTGCGCCACTTATCGGTTCGCTTGCATTGAAATACCGGCATCAACGGCTTGGGATTCTGGGGCTCATGGGCACGCTATAGCATACGTATTGCGTCGCTGAACAATGCGAGGTCAACGGGGTCAGGTCAACGGGGTCAGGTCGCACAATGCACATAGCCGAAGTGACAGTGTATTTTGGAACCAGCAGAACTACATTGGGCCGAACATCGAAAGAATGAGCCTCAAGTGTGCATTGTGCGACCTGACCCCATTCTACTGCATTCTAAATGACCCCATTCTAAAGAACCAGCACCACTGGCGGAGTTTTATTGAAACTTTGCAGTATCGTGGGGAAATAGCATGAACGAATTCAAGAAAGGCTGGGGACCGTTGCTGGCCGCAACGGTAGGCATGATGTGCGGCTTGCTCACAATAACCAATTACTCACAAGGATTCTTCGTTGGTCCTGTTACGGCCGACCTTGGCTGGTCGCCGCCGGAGTTTTTCTTTGCGTTCACGATCACGGTCTGTTTGTGTGTGATGGGGTCAGGTCGCACAATGCACATCGCTCGTAACAGGTTCCAGATTAGCCTGATTTATTTGAAAAGCAGGTAGACTAATGGTAGGATTTCAGCTAACCTCGGAATAAGTCAGCATTCCGTAACAGAGATTTTATCTAAAGTAGCTTTCAAGGATGAACTTATGGCAAGACCTCTCCGAATAGAATTTGCAGGGGCACTCTACCACATCACCTCCCGCGGTAACGCACGTGCTGATATATTTTCAGATGATTTTGACCGTTATCAATTTCTTAAGCTGCTAGGTGAAGCAGGCAAGCGGTTTGGTTGGTTGTGTCATGCGTATTGCTTGATGTCCAACCACTATCACTTGCTCATAGAAATCGGTCAGCCCGGTTTGTCAAAAGGAATGCGCTTCCTCAACGGTGTTTATACGCAACGTTATAATAAACGTCATACCAGAGTAGGGCACTTGTTCCAGGGCCGGTTCAAAGGAATTCTGGTTGAGAGTGACGTCTATTTTTTAGAGCTGGTACGGTACATAGTTTTAAACCCGGTTCGAGCCCGGATGGTGAGACAGGCTCAAGAATGGCCCTGGAGCAGTTACCGGGCCACGGCAGGGCTGGCACGCCCCGAACCTTGTTTAACAATTGACAGGGTATTAGCCGAATTTTCGGAAAGGTGTGACAGTGCAAGATCGAAGTACCAGGAGTTTGTTAACACCGATCAAAACCAACCGTCACCCTGGGAGAATCTCAAAAATCAAATTTACCTGGGTTCGGATTCCTTTGTGCAGGAAATGTTGAATCATATAGAACCGGATAAGGTTTCTAAGGATATACCGAAGCTGCAAACGCTGGCCCCACCCAAACCGCTTGACTACTACGAATCAGCATTCACGACGCGTCAAAGTGCTATGGCTGCTGCCTATCGGTCAGGGCATTACACTATGGTTGAAGTGGCGGAGTATTTCGGAGTCAGCAGAACTACAGTGGGCCGAGCGTTGAAAGAAGATATCTCAGGTGTGCATTGCGCGACCTGACCCCATTTTAGATGTCGAAGAGAAGGGGGTTGATCACACAGCCGCAGAAACGATACTTGATACCAAATCAGACAATCGAGTACAGGGAAATTTGACCCGAGTCAGATATTTTTGCTAACGGTTCCCGACAATTCACTTACAAACAACAGGTCAAGTCTTATATTGGTACGTGTTCTACTGGCCCGACCCTAAAGACTTATACTGCAAACTCGACACACTGGCGCTGGTGAGGCTACGGTCGTTTTTTCTGGGTGTCGCGAGGTTCAGTACAATAACAAAATGAATAAGGATTCCATTGCGACGTATTACAAAGATTTCCCCCTCAAAAAGCCTGCATAGAATGCATAGAATGGGGTCAGGTCGCACAATGCACACTATAGGTGAAGTGACAGTGTATTTTGGAATCAGCAGAACTGCAGTGGGCCGAACGTTGAAAGAATGAGCCTCAAGTGTGCATTGTGCGACCTGACCCCATTCTACAGCCGTCTTATGTTCCGCTCCCATTTAACTCGACTCTGAGTTCGCTTACTTCGCTGACAAACATATTGGTGTTTATCTTAAAGCTTTTTAATCGGGCATTGGAGTAGCTGCTTACCAGTTCTGCAACGGCTTCCTGGATCTCAATTAATGCTACATACTGACCGAGACAGGAGTATATACCGCCGCCAAAGTCCAGCAGATGGTGGACAACTTTCCGGGTCGGATCGTAGCGTAATGGATCGGTATAGACCCTCGGGTCCCGGTGGGCCGCGGGTATCAGATGATGGGCCGGTGTGCCCTCAGGGATCAGGACTCCACCGTATTCCAGGTCTTCTGAAGCGTAGCGGATCAGTGTATTGATACGGGCAGACAAACGGATACATTCGTTAACAGCAGCAGGAATCAATTCAGGATGATCAATGATCTGTTGCCAACGTTGCTGATCACTCGTAAGCCGGCCGATGACCGTGGCGATACCATGGGCGGTGTTGTCGGTACTGGCCTCATTAAACATGGAGACAATGTGGAACAACTCCTGTTCATTGAAATGGCCAGCCTGATGTTCGGCAATGAAATTGGCAAGGAGATTTTCCTTCGGTGCTTCCATTGCATTGTCTATGAGGTTTTGGACGTAGGGAAACAATTCATCGTAGGCAGCGATGATACCGGGGGTATATTCAGGATTATTGCTGAAAATCTTTAGAATACGATCAGACAGGTCGGCGATCCAGGGGGCATCACTCAGCGGTGCGCCAAACCAAAGACAAAACAGGCTGGCCGGGACCGAAAAAGCGAAATCGTGCAGCAGATCGGTTTCTTTGTCCGGATCTATTTTCAGCAGGAGATCCTTGACAAGTTGCCGGATCATGGGGCGTTGCTCTTCTATGACAGAGGCGCCGATTGCTCGTATCAGTGCCTGGCGGATACGCGTGCGGTATTCATCCCGGCCGTGGCTTAATAACATGCATTTTTTGAATTCCTTTGCCGGCCCTTCAGGAAAGCCCATGGCCTCCACCAGGCCCATATGATCTGAATGTAAGCGCCGATCCCTTAATAAGCTGACACATTCTTTATGTCCCAGCACTTCCAACCCGCGAGCGCTACGGGCGAAGGGTCCCTGTTCATGGGCCGACATAACAATAGTATCAAAATCGTCACTGGAGGCAAAGGCTGCGGTGACATCAATGGTGGGGAGTTGGTCAATGCTAAGTGTCATGAGACTCTTGTGGATTCTTCTGCTTAAGCCCGTTTAATCGATTGCTATTTTAGCAGGATATTGAGTCTTCCAATCATAATTATTGTTTACAAGTGATGATAATTAGTTACGCTACCTCCAGTAACGGCAATCCTGGCTGTGATCCCGTCATGGGGAAGAATGATCCACGGCAGGAACAGAGAGCAGGTACCGGATCACTCCTTGCAGGTCTGCCGGGTTCATCAAGCTGGTGGAATTATCAATCACGTCAACCATGGCGCCGCCGGCATAATCGCCATCGGGCAATTCGCCTTCTTCCAGGTAGAGTAATAACTCATCCTCATCCCAGCCACCAATACCATCTGTTTCCGATGATGTGATGTTGGGGACCGGGTCCCCATCAGGCCCGTCTTCGGAGCCGGCCAGGAACAGTTCCGGGCGAGTGGCGCCGAACAGGTTCCTGGGTGTGTGGCACTCACTGCAATGGGTCAGGGCATTGACGATATACGCCCCACGGTTGAGGCTTTCGTTATGAACGGCGTCGGCCTGGAAAACACCGGGTCTGAAAAATAATGCCTGCCAGGCCGGTAACATTAAACGGTTGATATACCAGGGTAATTCATGTGGCTTATTGCGGCGCTTGATCGGTGGCGTCGCCTGCAGGTAGTCATACATGGCGCGCAGGTCGGAAAAGTGAATTTGTGTGTAGGATGTATAGGGAAATGCAGGGTAATAGCGTGCTCCCGCGGGTGTAATACCCAGGTGCATCGCCCCGGCAAAATCCGCGAAGCTCCAGTCACCGATGCCGGTTTCCCTGTCCGATGTAATATTGGGGGCGAAAAAACTGCCGAACGGGGTATCCAGCTTCACTCCGCCGGCCAGGTGGGCGCCGCCGTTGTCTGCATCCGTGTGACAACTGACGCAGCCGGCAATATTTACCAGGTATTCGCCTCGACTGATATCAGTTTCAGTAAGACTGTTCTCCGGGACGGCAAAAGCAGGGAGCGGCTCCGGTCGTGACAGCCACCAGAGCGAGGCAAGCAGGAAAACCGCGCCCAAAAGCGCCAACCGGAACCAGTTAATTTTAGCCATATGGCTGAAAATATCACTTCCTGAACGGTCGGTGACAGGCTTTACAGGTCTGCGTTAACTCGCCGAACCTGGTATCGATTACCCCTGCATCACCGGATTGAACTGCGTCAAGGAGGGCTTGTGCCGCTTGTTGACTTTCATTTGCACGGGCTTCAAAGTCTGACCAGTTTTCCCAGATCTCCGGTTTTGCATCGGTTTTCCCGGCCAATGTTCCCTCCGGAAATAACAGGGCGATATCCCTGGTCAGCTTTGCCAGGGCGTCAGTGTGCATCTGCAGGTGTCCTGGCGCGTTGAAACGACCATCTTTAAGCCGTCGAATTGCTCCGGTGTGACCGCTGATGGCATTCATATAGTTCTGGCGGTATTGAATTGTCCCTTTTACGTCTATTGCCGATACCGCCTGTGACAATACATAAAATAATGATAACAAGCACAATATGGATAAGTTTTTCAGTGTCATTGGATGGTTCCTCCTGTGCGTGTTGTTATCCCTGCAGTTTTTGCAGTATCAGGAAATCCGCCTGCTACCTGCCCGGCCGGAGTGACCAGATCAAACAATATCCGGGCAGTTTCATCCAGTAACGGATCGATATCTTCCAGTTGGTCATCCTCCTCAAGGTTCTCGGAAGTGGCGGGTACAGGCTCTAACCCCGCTGCAACGCGGAATTCATTGCGTAACTCTGCTGATGCGAGCTGGAGCTTTTCGCGTTCCGCTCTGCGTTTGCTTTCCTGCAGACTGACGGTTGTCATATTATTCGTCACTTGCACTGCTTCAATCTCCTTCAGCAGCAGCCGGATTAAGCGGTTGTTTTTTATACGCTTCTCATGAAATATCCTGGCCCGGTCAAAACTTTCCACCGGTGCATTGGTCGGTATGAAACGGACCGGTTTGACTTTATCCCAGGGCAGGGCATTGTCCAGAACCCGTTCGCCGTACTCTTTATCGTAGAGGGCAGTGGGAAATATGATGTCAGGGGTTACCCCCCGGTGTTGATTACTGCCGCCGCTGATGCGGAAAAACTGTGCAATCGTAGCCTTCAGTCGGCCGTGGTCCTCGTCCGAGGATTCGGTAAAGTTATTTAAATCAATAATATTCTGTACCGTGCCTTTGCCGAAAGTAGGTTCGCCGATAATGATCCCGCGTCGGTAGTCCTGGATTGCGCCGGCAATAATCTCGGAAGCCGATGCGCTGTTGCGATTGACCAGTACGGCTAACGGGCCCCCATATGTAATGTCCGGGTCAGGGTCGTTGTTGATCTCGATATTGCCGGCGTAGTCCCTGGTCTGAATGATAGGTCCGGATTCTATGAATAATCCGGTCAATTCCAGGGATTCGCTCAACGAACCGCCGCCGTTACCGCGCAGGTCAATTATCAGGCCATCCAGGTTTTTATCCTTTAACTCGGAGAGTAAACGCCTTACGTCCCGGGTCGTGCTGCGATAGTCCTTTTCTCCTTTCGCCTGGGCCGGAAAGTCACTGTAAAAAGTGGGCACATCTATGACGCCGATTTTCCCGCCATTTTCCAATCGGATAATCTCCGATTTGGCAGCCTGATCTTCCAATCTTATTTCATCCCGGGTGATGGAGATGATTTTCCCGGCACCTTCTAAGCCGGTTCTATCAGACAAAATTTCCAACCTGACTACAGAGCCTTTCGGGCCTCGAATCATGTCGACCACATCATCAAGACGCCAGCCTACCACATCCGTTATCTCACCCAGGATGCCTTGTCCGACGCCGATGACCTTATCTTCCGCATGCAGTTGACCGCCGAGTTCAGCCGGTCCCCCGGGGATTATTTTCTGTACCACCGTGTAATCCTGCTCCGCACGTAATACTGCGCCGATTCCTTCCAGGGAAAGGCGCATGGTGATATCGAAGTTTTCCGATGAACGCGGGGTAAAATAGGAAGTGTGGGGTTCGATGACTACGGTATAAGCATTAATGAACGACTGGAACACGTCATTGGAGTTAAGCTGGAAAGTACCGGTTTTGAAGCGTGTATAGCGTTTGTGCAATATTTCCTTTATCTCGTCGGTATCCTTGTCCGCAAGTCGCAACATCAAATAATCATTCTTTACCTTCTTTCTCCAGGTTTCGTTCAATTCATCCTCTGTCTGCGCCCAGTCACTTTCCAGTCGGTCAAACATGTAGTCCTCATCGATGCTGAAATCAAATTCGGTTTCAAGCAGTCCTCGGGCATAGGCGGCGCGTTCAGCAACCCGCTGCCGGTAAACCTTGAAGATGGCATAGGCGGGTTCAAGGTCCGGGCCCTCAAGCGCATCGTCGAGCAGGAAGCGATACCGCTCAAAACCCGCTATATCTTGTTCAAGAAAAAAACTGTGATTCCCATCCAGGCTGTCCAGGTAAGAATCCAGTATCCGGCTGGACAAAGCATCATTCAGCGGCTTTTTTCGGTAATGGTATTTATCCATGATATGAGTGATGATTACCGTAGCGCGCTTGTGGCGTTCCTCGGCGCGCAGCTCTGCGTCGATGACAAGCGGCGGGTTCGCCCTGGCAGTTGCAGCCAGCACCATGAACAGCAGCAGGACTACTCTATTCATTGCTTTCCTCGCGCACGATTTGTAACTGTTCCAAGCGTTGCTTCAGATGTATCGCTTCCTGCTTATTCCCACCCATGAATGCGGGCGCCGTATCAAGGTAATCTACCAGGTCACGCAGGGCCTCACGGTTATTCACGTCCAGTTTGACAGCCTTACGGAATTGTTTCAGGGTCTTTTTCGCATAAGACATGGCCTTGAACCAGTTAGCGTTTTCAGCGATACGCCCATAACATTTGCCCAGCCAATGATGCAGGAATGAAGTATCCGGCGCCGACTGAAGGGCGTTATTAAAATTCTCAGCAGCCTCTTTATAATGGCCCATTTCATAAGCGGCAATTCCTGCGTTAACAGGATCATCAGTATTGTCGTCGGCCAGGCCGCCAGTACCGTTGAAAGCCAGGACCAACACAGCTATCGTTCCCGTAATGAAAACTGATAATCCTCCATTATCATTTCGATGAGCCGGCGGCCCGTCATTCCGGGCTTGACGCGGAATCCAGTCAAACCAGCTTTCCCTGTAATGAATCATTGAAGTAACCGGATTCCTGCTTTCGCAGGAATAACTGCCGTTGCCAAACTGTTAATGTACCTCAATTAATTCGACCTCAAAGATCAAAGTTTCATCCGCTCCGATAGCCCCCTGTCCTGCAGGACCGTAGGCAAGTTCCGATGGTATGTACAGTTGCCATTTAGCGCCTGTTTTCATCAGGGGTAACGCCTGTTGCCAGCCCTGAATGACGCGGTTCAGGGTCAGTTTCGTCGGCTGGTTACGCTTATATGAACTATCGAACTCATTACCGTTAAGCAGTGTTCCCCGGTAATGAACGGTCACTTCGCTGTCGGGTTTCGGGTTTACGCCGGTTCCGGGCCGCAGGATTTTATATTGCAGGCCGTTATCCAGCTCTACCACACCTTCCTCCGTCCTGTTTTGTTCCAGAAACGCTTTCCCGGCCTGATTGTTGGCAGTCGCTTGCCTGGTTCTTTTTTCCTGTTCCCGTTGTTGGAACTTTGTAAAAATAGATTGTATTTCTTCAACGGACAGTTTCGGCTCATCATTATTCAAGACGTCAGCTACCGCCGCCAGGAAATGTTCCACATCCATGTCGATATCCTGCTGTGATACGCTCTGGGCAAAAAATACGCCCAGGGCATAACTCAGTTTTTGTTTTTCGGTCATGCTCGAATCTTCTCCAAAAACAGGCGTATTAACAACAATAAATAGAGTAAAAACAATAGGTAATAGATATATTTTCATTTAGATTCTCGAATTAGCCAATGGCCTCACCAGGCTATTGCACCTTAGCAATATGATTCCTGTCTGCGGTTAATTGTTCCCTGTATTCTGATATTTATTTCTCATCAAAGCCAGTGCTTCACTGACAATTTCCACTCCGGCATCCATTTTATGGGCCTTTGTAGACAAATGCCGCCGGAAAGCGCGAGCGCCATATTGTCCGTGAAATAAACCCAGTATATGGCGCGCCATGGCGTACAGATTTTCACCATTTGCCATTTCCGCTTTCATGTAATGCATGTAGTTTTGCAGTATTTGTGTGCGTGAAACTGTCATATTGTTCACGCCAAACAGTTCTTTGTCCACCCCGGCCAGCATGTAGGGGTCATTGCTGACTGCTCTGCCAAGCATGACTCCATCAACGTGGCGCATATGGTTTCGTGCCTCGGCAAGGCAGGTAATAGCGCCGTTAATAATGATTTCCAGCAATGGGAAATCCTGTTTCAACCGATAAACCAGTTCATATTGCAAAGGCGGAACCGACCTGTTTTCCCGTGGACTCAGACCCTGCAGCCAGGCCTTGCGGGCATGTATGATAAATGTGCGACAGCCAGCCTGTGCGACAGTCGAAATAAACCGCGCCAGGTGATCATAACCGTCATGGTCATCGATACCGATACGTGTTTTTACTGTAACCGGCAAATCGGCAGCGGCTGTCATGGCCCGGACACATTCGGCAACCAGTTCAGGCTCAGCCATGAGGCAGGCGCCAAAACGGCCGGATCTGACCCGCTCGCTGGGGCAACCTACGTTCAGGTTTATTTCATCGTAACCATAATCTGCGGCGATTTTTACACAGCTTGCCAATTCATGTGGGTCACTGCCGCCCATCTGCATGCCGACAGGATGTTCTGCAGCATTGAACCTGGCATACCTGTCCGTATCTCCATGCAGCAAGGCGCCGGTAGTCAGCATTTCAGTGTATAGCATGGACTGCTTGGACAGAAGGCGCAGGAGGTAACGAAAATGCCTGTCTGTATGAGACATCATCGGTGCTACACAGAATCTCCGCTTCGGCTCAGAACCGGGGGGGGCCGACTTACGGCATGTATCATTATTTAATATAGGCATCAAGCAGCATGTTGGTAAAGCAGGTACGGAGGTAAAATCCCCTGGGCAGGGTGAGCCCTGGTTCACCGTTGGCCAATGTTATTCGTACCAGGCTGGCGGAGTTGGCGGCCTTGGGTCTTATCTGCAGATATTCGCCATGTTTTGCGCTGACCTTGTCAAATTCGCCGAAACATATCATTTCAATCAATTCATGCCAATCCTGTTCAAGCACCCGGGCCTGTTCCGCCGACGGGCTCCACAGAAAGGCGTTTCCAACCCTGCTGTTGGCTGGGAGTATGCCGGGGTCGGCTTCAATCGGGACCCAGAGCACCCGGTTAAGCTTATGCCTGACGCTGGAATCGGGCCAGCGCAAGCCGGATGAGGCCGCCATCGGCGCCATACATACGAAAGTCGATTCTTTGGCTCGGCCGCGTCGGTTAACGGGTATGGTTTTTAATTCTATGCCGAGCGCCTGGAAGTCCGGTTCGGGCTTTGAAGCTGCGCTGGCGCCCAGATAGTGTTCAATCAGTTGACCGGCCCATCCTTTTGCCCTGGACCGGGATGCGGGGACGGCGATATTCAATTCAGCGGCGACTTGACCTAGAGACTTTCCGGCCAGCGCCCGGCAACGCCCGATCAGTTCAGCTTCCGACCCGGGAGGTTTTCTGTTCGTGATCATTAAATTGTTCGTAGACGAAACAGAGAATTTTTTGCCACAGAGGGCACAGAGATCACAGAGATCAAGGTTTAATACCTTCGCATAGTCTGGTTACACCAAGTAATCAACAGGCTTCGTTTCAGTCCGTTCTTTTTTACGTAGCAGGTAAAATAGCTGATAAACATTCTGGTTGCCCATGAATCAAAAAGCTCCACGATCCACTCTGTGATCTCTGTGCCCTCTGTGGCAAAAGTCCTCTGCGTCATTAGCGATTAATTCATACTCAGTGACATCGTAATCGTATCGGTCAGGCACTTCAGTTTGGCGGCGTCGGTGATGACCCGGTTATTCCTGTCGGTGATATAGAAGATGTCTTCGACCCGTTCACCGTAGGTTGCGATTTTCGCTGCCTGCAGGCGCGCTCCACAAAACTCCAAAGCCATCCCGACTGATGAGAGAAACCCGGGCCGGTCCGCAGCGCTGACCTCCATGATATTGCGTTTGTTGTTTTCGTCGATACTGAACATGACTCTCGTGGGAATGGAAAAGTGCTGTAATCTTCTTGATCTGAGACGTTCAGCGCGTCTTATGGGCTTATCCAATGACGACAGGTTTTGTTTCAGGGCAGAGATGATTTCCTTTTTTCGATCCCGCCCTTTTACGTTAGCCCCGGATTTTTCCAGTACGCTGAAAGTATCCAGGGTATAACCGTGATTGGAATTCATGATACGGGCATCAACAACGTTAAGGCCCAGCAAGTCCAGGGTGCGGGAGACCCGCGAGAATATGTTGTCATGGTCGAGCATGTGAATAAACAGTGCTGCCGCGCCGCGCTCTGTCTCTTCCCGCATCAGAATCAGGGGTAGCCGATCAGCGCTGCTTCTCAGGATCGCCCGTGTGTGCCAGGCAATTTCCGTAGCCGAGTGGCGCAGGAAATAATCATCACTAAGGTATGACCAAATCGATTCGGCGCCGGCATCAGCCTGGTTACCGTCGTTAATAATTGCCAGGGAGCGGCTTTTCCTGTCTGCTATGAGTTCGTTTTTATTTACCGGGTTCTCCAGACCACGGCGTAGCGCAGACAGGGATTTATTATACAGGTCAGCGATTAATGCGTCTTTCCAGCCGTTCCACAGTCTTGGGTTTGTCCCGTTGATATCAGCGACAGTCAACAGGTAGAGGTAATTCAGGTGAATGGTGTCCCCCACTTTTTTGGCAAAATTGTTAATGACTTCCGGATCTTCGATATCGTCTCTTTGCGCCGTTTTTGACATTAACAGGTGATGTTCCACCAGCCAGGCGACAAGTTTCGAGTCATAATCGCTCAGGTGGTGTCTTTTGCAGAATGCCAGGGCGTCGGTAGCGCCCAGAGAGGAATGATCACCGCGCCTACCCTTCGCCATGTCATGGAACATACCGGCAAAATAAAGTAATTCCTGTTTGGGTATTTGTTCCAGGACCTTCCGGCATAACGGAAAATTTTCCCTGTATTCGTCCAGGCCGAAGCGCCGCATATACCTGATTACAAACAGGATATGTTCGTCAACCGTATAGATGTGGAATAAATCGAATTGCATCAGTCCTTCAATCTTGGCAAATTCAGGCATGTACGCGCCCAGCACTCCGTACTTGTGCATGCGTCTTAATTCATGCCCGACCCGATGTGGCTGGCGGATAATTTCCAGAAACAGGCTCTGACTTTTTATGTCTTCCCTGAAACTGTCGTCAATCATGTTCAATGACTCCCTGATCAGTCTGACAGTGCTGGCCCTGACCCCTTTAATATTCTGGTTCTGCTGCAACAGCAGGAATATCTCAAGCAGGGCGATGGGGTATTTTTTAAAGACTTGCCGGTTCTTTACTTCGATAAAATCATTTCTTATCTGAAAGCGGTTGTTAATTGGCCGAATCGATTCCCGCCTGCGTGCGTAAATTATCTCCTCCTGGAAATGCTGCAGTAGCATTTCATTCAAGCGGCTGGTCTCCTTTACCGTCTGGTAGTAGATTTTCATGAATTGCTCAACGCCCGAATTACCTTCGGTAGTGAAGCCAAATTTGCCGGCTACGCTTTTCTGGTAATCAAATAACAGCCGATCCTCTCTTCTTCCGGAAATAATGTGGAGTGCATAGCGTACGCGCCATAAAAAATTGTGTCCCTTATCCAGGCTGTCGTATTCTTTTTGAGACAGGAAATTGTGTTTAACCAGGTCCCTGAGCCGCTCCGCGTCGAAATGTCTTTTTGCCACCCAGCCGATCATCTGAATGTCACGCAGTCCCCCCGGGCTTTCCTTGACATTGGGTTCCAGGTTGTTCTCGCTATCGTGAAATTTATGGTGGCGGGCAACCTGTTCTTCCCATTTAGCAGCAAAGAATTTTCTTGAAGGCCAGATTTTTTTCGGCCCTGTCATTTTGGCCATGGCTTCAAACAGCGCCGCATTACCCACAAGCAGTCTGGATTCCATGAGGTTTGTGGCTACCGTAATATCTGACTTCGCCTCCCGGACACAGTCCTTGACTGTCCTGACGCTGTGCCCCACTTCCAGGCCAATGTCCCAGAGGAAAGCGAGAAAGGTTTCAATTTTGGATTTCAGGTATCTTCGGCTGCGCGGTTTGATGAGCAGCATCAGGTCCACGTCGGAGGCCGGTAATAATCCTCCCCGGCCGTAACCGCCCACCGCAATCAACGCCATGGCGTCACTATCCATATGATGATGCCACGCGCTTACGAGTAACTGGTCGATCAGCCAGGCGCGGTTATAAATAATCTCACGAATCGGCGTGCCGGCTTCAAACCGTTCAGTCAGGTGGCGATCTCCCCGGCTCAGGGCGTGCTTATAGCAGGTTACGTCGGGAGGATCTCCGGCCAGGCTGGTTTTATCGAACAGCAATAAGTTTTCAATAGTCATCTTATTTTGCCACAGAGGGTACAGAGAACACGGAGATCAGGGTTTGACACCTTCGTTTAATAAAGATTCTCGATCCACTCTGTGTTCTCTGTGGCCATATCTTTGGATTTAAAAATTCTCTTCGGGACGCCGGGTCAATACCTCAAAGCCGTCGCCGGTGACCAGGATGGTATGTTCCCATTGCGCTGAAAGAGAATGGTCTTTGGTTACCACGGTCCAGTTGTCGGGCAGTAGTTTGACATGACGCTTGCCGGCATTAATCATGGGTTCTATGGTAAATGTCATACCAGCTTCAAGCGCCAGCCCGGTGCCTGGTATGCCGTAATGCAGGACCTGCGGGTCCTCGTGAAATTGCCTGCCGATACCGTGGCCGCAATATTCCTGCACAACTGAGAACTGTTTCGCTTCCGCAAAGGATTGAATAGCGTGCCCTATATCACCTAAACGCGTTCCGGGTTTGACCATGCCGATCCCAAGCAGCAGGCACTCATAAGTTGTGTCAACCAGCCGCCGGGCGCGTACTGAGGGCTCGCCGACACAGAACATCTTGCTTGTGTCGCCATGAAATTCGTCTTTTATCACGGTGATGTCTATGTTGATAATATCGCCGTTTCTTAAACGTTTATTTCCCGGGATGCCATGGCAGACAACATGATTAATTGAGGTGCAGATAGACTTGGGAAAACCACGGTAATTTAAAGGGGCGGGTACTGCATCCAATTCTTCAGTGATGTATTCATGGCAGATCCGATCCAGTTCCGCAGTGGTAATGCCTGCCTTAACGTGAGGTTCTACCATGGTAAGGACTGAGGAGGCCAGGGCGCCGACAACGCGCATTTTCTCTATCTCGTCTGCGGTTTTTAGTGAAATTGTCATAAATTGTATGGAAATATTTGTTGCTCCAAGGCTTCTATGTTATAAAGCGCCTGCTGTTATGGCAAGATATCCAAATATCATTAAATACACACGCACATTGTAGAGCGCATATCGGGGTCCTGGCCACCTCTTGTTAAAGTCGCCGGGTGAAATGCGGGATGTGCGGAAGCTTAACCCTGTCAGGAGCATGATTATGTCTGAAATCAGCATGCGTGAAATGCTGGAGGCTGGTGTCCATTTTGGTCACCAGACCCGCTATTGGAATCCCAAAATGGCTGCTTACCTGTTCGGCCACCGTAATAAAATACATATTATTGACCTGGAACAGACTAAGGTTCTGTTCCAGGAAGCCCTGAATTTTGTCAGTAAGTTGTCGGCCAATAAAGGGACACTCCTGTTCGTGGGAACAAAACGCGCCGCGCAACAGATTATCAAGGAAGAAGCATTGCGTTGCGGTATGCCTTATATAAACCTGCGCTGGTTAGGTGGCTTGCTGACCAACTATAAAACGGTCAAACAGTCTATTAACCGCCTGCGGGAACTGGAGGAGATGAAAACTGACGGCAGCATGGCACGCATGAGTAAAAAAGAAATACTGCATTATGAAAGGGAGCTGGAAAAACTGGACCGGAATCTGTCGGGCATCAAAGACATGAACGGCTGGCCTGATGCATTATTTGTAATTGACGTAGGCTACGAGGATATAGCCATCAGTGAAGCGGTCAAACTCAAGATACCTGTAGTCGGCATAGTCGACAGCAACAACAGTCCCCTTGGCGTTGACTACGTTATACCAGGTAATGATGATGCCATACGGTCTATCAGGTTGTACACAAAGGCTGTAGCCGATGCCATTTTGACGGGGAAAGATTCCGTTGCGCACCTGGGTGAGAGTGGGGATAAGGATGAATTTGTGGAGCTTGACGCCGAGGGCGCGCCGATTGTCGAGGCCAAGCGGGAAAAAGTTCAGGTCAAAAAGAGGACTGTCAAGAAAAAGATCAGTAAAACCACGGTGCCGAAGGTCGAGGCCGGCAGTGATAACCGGGACGCATCAAATACTGAAACGCAACCAGAACAACGGGTAGATGAGCCGTCAGTGGAAGAGACGGTTGCTGCGGAGACCACCAGGAAAAAGACTGCTGCAGCGAAATCCTCAGCCACGAAAAGCACGACAAAAAAAGCCGTGAAGAAAACCCCGGCTAAAACAGCAACAAAAAAGAAGGTTGCAGCCAAACAGGCCGACTCGCCCGCTGAAGACGTGGCTGAAGCCAAACAGGCCGACTCGCCCGCTGAAGACGCAGTTGTAGCCAAACAGGCCGACTCGCCCGCTGAAGACGCAGTTGCAGCCAAGCAGGCCGACTCGCCTGCTGAAGACGCAGTTGCAGCCAAGCAGGCCGACTCGCCCGCTGAAGATGCAACTGAAGCCAAACAGGACTGAGGATAGCTTTATGCAAATTTCTGCATCAATGGTAAAAGAATTGAGGGACAGGACAGGAGCCGGGATGATGGATTGTAAAAAAGCATTGCAGGAAACTGCCGGCGACATTGAAGCTGCGATTGATGCGATGCGAAAATCCGGCGTAGCCAAAGCAGCAAAAAAAGCAGGGCGTATCGCGGCTGAAGGCGCAATAGTGATTAAACCGGACCAGGCAGGCAATCAGGCTGTGATTCTGGAAGTCAATTGTGAAACAGACTTCGTCGCCAGGGATGAGAACTTTCAGGCTTTTTCCGGGCAGCTTGCAACTGTACTCCTGGACCGGGGCAACGGAACTATGGATATGTTGGTCAACATGCCGTTAAACAATACGGACCCACAATCGGTGGAAGAAGCCAGGCAACAACTGGTGACAAAGCTGGGAGAGAACATCAGTATTCGCCGCTATGCCCGGATCAATAAATCCGCTGGTGGCGCTCTGGGGATCTATCTGCACGGCATCAGGATCGGTGTTATAGTGGATTTGTCAACGGACAATCCCGTGTTGGCCAGGGATATTGCCATGCATATCGCAGCTGCCAATCCATTGTGCGTTGATGAGCAGGATGTCCCGCAAGAGGTGTTGGAAAAGGAAAGGGAAATCCAGCTTGCCCAGGCAAGACAATCGGGAAAACCTGATGAGATTATCGAGAAGATGGTGAGCGGCAGGATAAAGAAGTTCCTGCGGGAAAATACCTTATCGGGGCAGACCTTTGTCAAGGACCCCGATATCTCCGTTGCAGCCTTGTTAAAAGCAAATGATACCGTAGTGAACGGTTTTATCAGGTATGAGGTAGGTGAGGGGATAGAGAAGAACGCGGATAATTTTGCAGCAGAAGTCATGCAACAGGCCGGATTAACTAACCCGGATATTGCGCCAGTCCGCTTGGAAGAAGACTAAAATTCATATATAATCATACGGTTATATGGCTAATTCTAATTTATATGATGTTACAAACTGCGCTGGATGCGCCCTCACTTGTCTTTTCTGCGCTGACGGGCACGTGCTCCCTCAACCAGAGACCCGGCTATGCCTTCGGTCGCAGGCGCCCGTCAGCGCAAAAAATCCAGCGCGTTCATTGCACCCATCCTTGGGCGCAACCTTACGGCGGCCTGCGGCCGTGCAAATCGTCTATCCTGACGATTTGTCATCGCATCCACTGGCGCAATATCCGGGTTAAAGAATAGGTGCGTTTTGCCTGAAGCCCCGGAACTGCATTATCGAAGAATTTTAATAAAGCTGAGCGGCGAAGCATTAATGGGCGAAGCCGCGTACGGCCTCGATCCGGCAACGATAAAGCGATTGGCGAATGAGATTCGCGAGTTGAGTCTGAACGGCGCCGAGATTGCACTGGTTTTGGGTGCGGGAAATTTTTTCCGGGGATCGGGGCTTGCCGCCGCAGGAATTGACCGGGTAACAGCCGACCATATGGGTATGCTGGCTACAATTATGAATTCTCTTGCTTTACAGGATGCCCTGGAGCAACTAGGTTCCTTTGCCAGGGTTATGTCGGCGATTAAAATCAACGAAGTTTGTGAAGATTACATCAGGCGACGGGCAGTGCGTCACCTTGAAAAAGGCCGGGTGGTGATTTTTGCGGCCGGTACGGGAAACCCTTTTTTTACCACGGATTCAGCTGCAAGCCTAAGGGCCGTCGAGATCGATGCCGACCTGTTAATCAAGGCAACCAAGGTGGACGGGATTTATTCGGCCGATCCGGTACGCGATAAATCGGCAAAAAGGTTTGACGTTTTGAGTTATGATGAGGTGATTGAACGTAAACTGGCAGTTATGGATACGACTGCCATCGTATTGTGCCGGGAAAATAACATGCCGCTACGAGTGTTGAATATGATGCAACCCGGCGCTTTGTTGCGCACCGCCAGGGGCATGCAGGAAGGCACGCTTGTGACCGATATTGGAGAATCGTCATGATTGAAGAAATTCTCAAAGATGCTGATAATCGCATGAATAAAACGCTCAAGGCATTAGCCAGTGAGCTTGCAAAAATTCGCACCGGACGGGCTCATCCAAGTCTGTTGGAACATATCAGCGTTAATTACTATGGAAGTCAGGTCCCATTAAACCAGGCGGCCAATATCAACGTTCTGGATGCTCGCACGTTGGGTGTGGCGCCGTGGGATAGGAACATGGTTGCCGATATTGAGAAGGCGATAATGAATTCGGATCTGGGACTGAACCCGGTTACTGCCGGTAGCGTGATGCGGGTTCCCCTGCCGATACTGACAGAGGAGCGCAGAAAGGAATTGACCCGGGTAGTCAGGTCGGAAGCGGAGAAAGCCAGGGTTGCTATCCGTAATATCCGCCGCGATGCGAACCATCACCTGAAACAAATGTTGAAGGAAAGGCTCATTACTGAAGATGAAGACCGCCAGCAGGAAGACAATATACAGAAGATCACTGATGCGCATATCAAGGACATTGATAATACCCTCAAGGAAAAAGAGATGGAGTTGATGGAGATTTAGGATCGCATCCACTGGTGTAATATCCGGGCTAATGGAAAATATACCGGGGCACGTCGCCATCGTCATGGATGGCAACGGCAGGTGGGCAAAGAGCAGGGGATTGCCACGAGCGGCCGGTCACAAAGCCGGTATAGATGCGTTGCGCGAAACGGTTGAACACAGTATTTGCCGTGAGATAAAGACGCTCACCGTATATGTTTTCAGCGTTGAAAACTGGCAGCGGCCGGATGCCGAGGTGGCGCTATTGATAGAGCTATTCATAACTGCATTGGATGACGAGATCGACGAACTGCATAAAAATAATGTCAGGCTGTCTTTTATCGGCGATATTTCTGTTTTTCCCGACGAGCTACAGGTATCTATTCAAAATGCCAGATGTAAAACTTCGGCAAATAACGGGTTAAATCTGGTCATAGCGATAAATTATGGTGGGCGTCGGGAAATCGTATCCGCCTGCAAAAAACTCTTCGCCGCGTTGTCCGCGCAAAACAGGGGCGGAGAATATATCTCGGAAGAAAGCTTGAGGCGCCACCTGGACCTGCCGGACTATCCTGATCTGTTCATTCGAACGGGAGGAGAAGTGCGTATCAGTAATTTCCTGTTGTGGCAACTGGCGTATACGGAAATGTATTTTACCGATGTGTACTGGCCGGATTTTGACGAGGTCGAATTTGACAAGGCATTGGAATCCTATATCGGCAGACAGCGTCGCTTCGGTCGCACTTCAGAACAACTCAAGCAGAATGAAACTGCGGGTTAATTCCAGGATAAGTACTGCTCTGGTGCTGATACCGCTGGTTCTTGGGGTAACAGTTTACGGCACACACAAACTGTTTGCCGGGTTATGCGCCGTTGTTGTTCTGGCAGGCATCTGGGAATGGGCAGATTTGGCAGGACCACGGAAAACACACTGGAAAGCAATTGTAGTGGTATTGACCGCATTGCTTTTGATAGCCTGTTACTGCAATATCAACAGCGTTATGACGTTGTTTATCGTGGGCTTTTCACTTGTCTGGTGGCTGGTGGCGCTGATATTGATCTTGCGCCGGCAAGACGGCGAAATATTCGATCCCGGACCGATATTACAGACGGGCATCGGTATCATCGTGTTGGTTCCCGCCTGGGTATCAGTGGTCGCACTGCACGCTGATCCTGAATTGCGTGGCCCGCTGCTGGTAACGTGTTTATTTGTATTGATCTGGGTGGCGGACACAGGAGCTTATTACGTAGGTCAAAGATGGGGCAGGAAAAAACTTGCCGGTCATGTCAGTCCGGGTAAAACCTGGGAGGGTTTATATGGCGCCCTTGGGTTTGGCCTGTCTGCCGCAGTCCTGTGTTCCCTGTTAGTGCAAATGACGCTATACAAGTCCATACTGTTCCTGTTGGTTTGCCTGGTCACGATTGCCATATCTGTTGTCGGCGATCTCATGGAGAGTATGTTGAAGAGAAGTAGAGGAGTTAAGGACAGCGGAGAATTGTTACCCGGCCACGGAGGTGCTCTGGACAGGATAGACAGTCTCACTGCGGCAGCGCCGGTATTTTACACCGGGGTCCTGTTATTGGAGGGAGTAAATTGATCGGCGTAACTATCCTGGGGTCAACCGGAAGTATCGGGTTAAGTACACTGGATGTGATGGCCAGACACAGGGATATGTTTGAATTGATTGGGCTCACGGGTAACACCAACGTCGGGGGGATGCTTGAGCAATGCCTCGATTGGAGGCCACGCTATGCAGCCATGGCAGACATTGAAGCAGCCGGCCACTTGAAAGATGCACTGCAACAGGAAGCGCCGGACATCAAGGTGTTATCAGGGCAGGAGGGATTACAGGAGATCGCCGGGTGCAGCGAGACGGATTACGTCATGGCGGCAATCGTCGGCGCCGCGGGTTTGCTGCCCACACTGGCGGCTGCGCGCAACGGCAAACGGGTATTGCTTGCCAATAAGGAGGCGTTGGTGATGTCGGGAAAACTGTTTATGGATGCAATAAGAGAAAACGGCGCTCAATTACTGCCCATCGACAGTGAGCACAATGCCATATTCCAATGTATGCCACAGAACTTCAACGCCGGGTTGGAGCAGGCCGGCGTAACGCGGGTCCTGCTTACCGCATCGGGTGGACCGTTCCGGACAAAAGCGTTACAGGAGTTGAGAAATGTGACTCCCGCTGAGGCCTGTGCACATCCCAACTGGGATATGGGAAGAAAGATATCGGTGGATTCCGCCACCATGATGAACAAGGGGCTGGAGGTGATTGAAGCCTGCTGGCTGTTCGATACTACCGCTGAGAATATTGAAGTCGTAATCCATCCGCAGAGTGTTATTCATTCTCTGGTCGAGTATTCCGACGGTTCGGTTCTGGCGCAGTTGGGAAATCCTGATATGCGCACACCCATAGCCCATGGCCTGGCCTGGCCGCGGCGAATCGATTCCGGGGTGGAAAAGCTGAGCCTGTTCGACGTATCGCAATTGAACTTTGAAAAACCTGACCCGGACAGGTTCCCATGCCTGGGGTTGGCAAGGCAGGCGCTGGCTGAGGGCGGAACTGCTACGGCCATATTGAATGCCGCCAATGAAGTTGCAGTTGCGGAATTCCTGGGAAACCATATCAGGTATACGGAAATAGCGGAGGTCGTGAAACAAACTCTGGACGGCATTGAGAACCAGGCTGCCGATACGCTGGAACAGATCCTGGACGCGGACAGGAAAGCCCGGTCTTACGCAACTGATCAATGCCGGAGGCTGGCAGCCCGGATTTCTCACCAGGTGATGCGATGATCGCGCCGGATTTTTGCCGCCAGCGGGTGCCTGCGACCGAAACCATAGCTGTAGCTCTGGTTGAGGGACAAATTGTCAGGATAGACAATTTGCACGGCGACAGCCGCCCGCAGGGTTGCGCCCAGGGATGGGCGCAATGAACACGTGCCCGCTGGCGGCAAAAAGACAAGCGAGGGCGCATCAAGCGTAGCCTGTAATGGCGACATAGTGAAGAATGTATTTAAACTCATTGACAGCAAACAAATCTCCGGCGGCATCTAGCGGCCTAGTGAGAAATCCGGGCTAAACTGATGATAGCTATGATGCAGATGGTCTTCGCGTTTATTTTCGCCCTGGGGATTTTGATCACCTTTCATGAATTCGGGCATTACTGGGTCGCCAGGAAATGCGATGTAAAAATCCTGCGATTTTCAGTTGGTTTCGGGCGTCCCCTGTGGCGTAAAGTGTTCGGCATAGACAATACTGAATTTGTCATTGGCGCAATTCCTCTGGGGGGGTACGTGAAAATGCTGGACGAACGGGAGGGCTCCGTGTCCGAACCGGAACGTACCAGGGCGTTTAATAACAAGTCACTCGGTGAGCGTTTTACCATTGTCGTAGCGGGGCCGTTATTCAATTTTATTTTTGCTGTTCTGGCTTATTGGGTTATCTACGGACTTGGCGTAACCGGATTGAAACCCATAGTCGGTTCAGTAGAGGAGAGTTCCGTCGCTATGCAGGCCGGTTTTCGGGCAGGTGATAAAATTACGGAAATTAACGGGCAGGGAACACCGACCTGGAATACGGCCCTGGAGAAACTGGTTGCCGGAGTGATCGATGGCAGCGTAGCGACTGTCAGCGTAAAGGATACCCGGGGATATGAACGTTGGCTGGAAGTCGACCTCGCGTCAATACCGATTGATGCCATGGCCGAAGGGAATTTGTTGCGTCTGCTGGGTGTCGAACCCGTACGCCCGGCAATACCTGCAATTATCGGTGAGGTTGCAAACCAGGGCGCGGCCCGGGAGGCCGGCCTGGTAGCCGGTGACAGAATAGTAGCCGTTGACGGTGCGGCTGTCAGGGATTGGCAACACTGGGTGGAACTTATCAGGGCTGCACCGGGTATTCCCCTGTCCGTCAGGCTATCCAGGGGCGGTGATGACATGGAGATAGTATTAACACCTGAGGAAAAGGTCTCTGAGGAGGGAGGGACAATCGGTTTTATTGGGGTAGGGCTGGATCCGGACTTCAACGCTGATCAATCCCTGTTTGCGGTTGAAGCCTATCCGCTGCATACCGCCCTGGTAAAAGGGATTCGCAAAACGCTTGATATGACCGTTATCACCCTGCAGATCCTGGCCAGGATGATAACCGGTGAGGCTTCGCTGAAAAACCTGAGTGGTCCGGTCAGCATTGCCCAATACGCAGGGCAGACCGCACAACTGGGTATCGTCGCCTTTCTGGGGTTTCTGGCCATCGTCAGTGTCAGTCTGGGGGTGTTGAATCTGTTGCCTGTTCCGTTACTGGACGGAGGTCACCTGTTCTATTATTTGATAGAATTTTTCAAGGGCAGCCCGGTATCCGAATCCGTACAACTGCTTGGTCAGCGTATCGGCATTGTACTGCTGTTCGGTCTTATGACCCTGGCCATTTATAATGACATTATCAGACTTGCCGGGTAAGCGGTGTTACCTGCCCGCCGGGTTTTGGGCGCTGTCTGTCCGTTCCGAGGGCCATCCCCCTGCTTACGACATGCAGGGGCAGGCTCTGGCCCGTCCCGCGCTCGTCCATGGCGCTAGTCACGGACAAACAGCGCCCAAAACCCTCTTCCGGCAGACAACACAGCATATGCAGGGTGAATGATGGATTTGTCGGGCTGAGTGTTTTAATATAGGCAGTCATGTTGCCCGCAAGATTAAAAGCCTGTTTCTGCACATCAATTCTGGTGACGTTGTTGTTCACCGGCTTCCTTCCCCGGGTATGTGCACAGGAATTTGTTATTGAGGATATTCGGGTCGAGGGACTGCAACGCCTGACTCCGGGAACCGTATTCAATTACCTGCCTCTGGAAGTGGGTGACACGTTTAATCCAGGCATTTCCGCAGAAGCCGTCAGCGCCCTGTTCAAGACGGGTTTTTTTGATGATGTCCAACTGCAGCGGGATGGCAACATCCTGGTTATTGTATTGAAGGAAAGGGCGGCAATAGGCAGTATTGAAATCAGTGGCAACAAGGACATAAAAACCGAGGATTTGCTGGATGGCCTGAACCAGATAGGCTTTGCGGAAGGACGGGTGTTCGACCAGTCGCAGCTTGATGGACTGGAGCGTGAACTGCGCAGGCAGTATTTTTCTGCTGGCAAATACGCCGTGACGATCAATTCGGATGTTACGCCGTTAGCCAATAACCGGGTTGCGGTGTCTATCGATATCTCGGAAGGGAAAGCGGCTCGGATCAAACAGATTAATATCGTTGGTAACCAGTCCTTCAAGGAGGACGATTTACTGGACGATTTTGAATTGTCCAGGCCCACGTTGTTTTCCTTTTTTACCAAGGACAACCAGTATTCGCGCCAAAAATTATCGGGTGACCTGGAAACCCTGCGCTCGTATTACCTCGACCGGGGTTACGTGAACTTCAGCATTGACTCCACCCAGGTATCGATTACTCCTGACAAGAAAGATATATACATCACTATCAATATCACTGAAGGCGGGCAATACACCGTGTCAGGGGTGAAGCTGGCAGGTGAGTTCATTATTCCGGAGCAGCAGTTGTACAACCTGATCAGCGTAACCCAGGGAAGCCTTTTCTCACGCAAACAGGTGACTGACAGCAGTGAACGGATGACTGAACGCCTGGGCGGCACCGGATATGCTTTTGCCAATATCAATTCCATCCCGGATATCAATGAAGAAGAGAACACGGTGGAAGTGACTTTTTTTGTGGACCCGGGGAAACGGGTTTACGTGAGAAGGATCAATTTTTCGGGTAATACCAGGACCAAAGATGATGTTTTGAGACGGGAAATGCGCCAGCATGAAGGAGGCTGGATTTCAACCCCTAAGGTTGAGCGGGGTAAGATCAGGCTGCAACGACTGGGCTACTTTGAAGAAGTGAATGTCGAGACGCCGGCCATAGCCGGTTCCGCGGACCAGGTTGATGTAAATTATACCGTGACTGAAAAGCCGTTCGGTAACTTTCTGGCTGGCCTGGGCTTTTCCCAGAATCAGGGATTGATATTCCAGACCAGCATCACCCAGGACAATTTCCTGGGCTCCGGGAAACGTATCCAGTTTGCGTTTAATAACAGTGATATCAATCGCAGGTTTGCCCTGGGTTATGTAAATCCTTACTATACCGTTGACGGAATAAGCCGGGGATTTAACGTAAATTACCAGCAAACCGAGGCATATGACGCAAACATTACCGCATTCGACAGCCGGGTCATCGGCGTCGGCGTCAGTTTTGGTGTCCCGGTGACGGAATATAATTTTATCAGTACCTCATTCGGTTACGAAAACACCACGTTATCCGAAGATCGCTTCTTTGCACAGCAAGTGGCGGATTTTATCGAGCGGGAAGGAAACAAATTCGATATTCTCAGGCTCTCTGCCGCCTTTTCCTACGACACGCGCAACCGCGCGATATTCCCGACCCGGGGGGTACAGCACCGGTTCAGTACCGAGGTAGCGGTTCCCTCATTCGGTAATTCCCTGGAGTTTTTTAAAGTCGGATACCGCACCCAGTGGTACCACCCGGTCCTGCGCAGTTTCATTTTTACCGTCAAGGGTGATTTTGGCTATGGCAATGGCCTGTTTGGAACAGATGAACTCCCGTTTTTTGAAAATTTCTATGCCGGTGGGCCCCGTTCCGTACGCGGTTATGAGGAAAATACCCTGGGGCCCAAGGACACGCCGGTCCATGGAGGGACCAGGCGTCGGCCGTTAGGTGGCAATATCAAGGTGGTGGGTGGGGCGGAAATGATATTTCCCATACCTTTTCTCAAGGATTTCAAGCAGGTTCGGTTCGCTGCGTTTTTTGATGGTGGTAACGTTTACTCCAGTGATGAATCGTTTGAGTTTAGTGAACTCAGGTATTCTACGGGTTTAAGTGGTATCTGGATCTCACCTTTTGGTCTGGTAAGTGTTAGTATAGCCAGACCCATTGGAGACAAGGCAGGAGATGAGACGCAGCCGTTTCAATTTACCTTTGGATCGACATTTTAGAAAAACCTGATTTATCGGGAGCTTCTGCCGTTTTTATGAGAAAATTGAAATCTGTATTTCAGAATTCTGGTATTTTCAGAGTAAATCCCGGACTTGAGCCGGGAAATGACGCATACTGAGGTTTATTAATAACAAATTGGAGTCTATGAGAGCTATGAGGCTTACCCATTTCCTGATATGTTTTTTTGCAATTGGTTTTATCCAGGATGTGATTGCCGAGGATTATAAGATCGGTGCTGTTAACGCGATACGCATCCTGGAACAATCCCCCCAGGCTGAGAAGATGCGTAATTTGCTTGAGCAGGAGTTTGCTCCGCGCGACCGGGAACTGGTCGCTGCGCAAAAAGGATTAAAAGAAATGGAAGATCGCTTGACAAAAGACGCCCCCATCATGAGTGAGGCGGAAAGGAGCAAACTGGAGAGAGATATCATCAATGAACGGCGTGATTTGAAACGCAACCAGGATGAGTTCCGCGAAGATCTCACCTTTCGCAGGAATGAGGAAATTGCAAAGATTCAAAAAGAAATCGTCGATGCCATCAATACGATCGCCCAGGAAAACGGATTTGACATGATATTGAATGAAGGCGTAATTTACGCAAGCCCGAAAGTGGATATATCCCAGCTTGTCATAGATCAGTTGAAGACGGAAAATGACTCGGGAAAAGACATTGATGGAGCTGAATAATACGGCTTGCTGTACTCATGACCGCAACATTGGCAGAAATTGCTGCTGTTTGTGAGGCAGAACTGCAAGGCGACCCTGCCAGCGAGATCATCAATGTTGCCAGTCTGCATAATTCGACGCCGGGCGCCCTGTCTTTCTTTGTCAACAAACTTTATTATGCTGATTTGGAAACGACCCGCGCCAGTGCGGTGGTGTTGACCGCAGCGGATGCATCGGCGTGTCCGACAGCGAAATTAATTTCAAATGATCCCTACCTTGCTTATGCGAAAGCTGCCAGGTTTCTTAACCCGGTAGCAGAATTCACTCCGGGCATTCATCCATCGGCGCTGGTAGACGCAACTGCGGATATCGCGGCTGATTGTTTTATCGGCGCCAATTGCGTCATTGGCGAAAACGTTGCGGTCGGTTCCAGGACTTATATCGGTCCGGGTTGCGTGATTGAAGCAAACGTTGTAATCGGTGATCATTGTCGTTTCTATGCTAATGTGAGCCTGATGGAGCGTGTTGAAATCGGTATGCGGGTATTGATCCATCCTGGCGTTGTGCTGGGGGCGGATGGTTACGGGATCGCCAATGACGCCGGCCGCTGGTTGAAAATTCCTCAACTGGGTAATGTTGTCGTTCACGATGATGTTGAAATCGGCGCCAACACAACTATTGACAGAGGGTCCCTGGAAAATACGGTTATAGAAACCGGGGTCAAAATCGATAATCAGGTGCAGATCGGACATAATACCCGTGTCGGGGAGCATACGGCTATTGCCGGCGCAGCGGTAGTTGCCGGTAGTGTAAAAATAGGCAGGAGATGTATGATTGGCGGAGCCAGCGCCATTACCGGCCATATTGAGATTGCAGATGACGTAGTAATAACCGGGATGTCCGGTGTATCGAACAGCATCAGGCAAGCCGGTGTCTATTCTTCGGGAGTACCCGTAACGGATAATAAGACCTGGCGTAAAAATATGGTGAGGTTCAGGCATCTTGATGAAATTGCAAGAAAAATCGCCCGAATGGAAAAACAGATCAAGCAATAAGCCACAGAGGGCACAGAGATCACAGAGTTGTCTAATATAATGCTTTCGACGGGTTCAGGTAAGCGTTTTAAGACTATAAGCCACAGCAAGCAACATGAATAACGAGTAAGATGACAATAATTATGCAGGCTGCCCATGTGTTAAAGAGTATCTCGATCCGCTCTGTGCTCTCTGTGTCCTCTGTGGCCGATGAATACAGGTTTGCCCTGCTATGCCTGAACTGAATATCGAGCAGATCAAAAAGGCGCTGCCGCACCGGTATCCTATGCTGTTACTGGATAAAGTGACAGATTACGAACCGGGGGTTTCTCTGACCGCTATTAAAAACGTCACGGTAAATGAACCTTTTTTCCAGGGGCACTTCCCCCAGCAGCCGATCATGCCCGGTGTATTTATCATTGAAGCAATGGCACAGGCCTCCGCGGTATTGGGATTGTTGTCAAATGAGGGGGAGCGGCACTGGAACAAGCTGTATTACCTGGTTGGCGTTGATAAGGCCAGGTTCAGAAAAACTGTAGGGCCGGGTGATCAACTGGTGGTCGAGGTAAAATTCGTTGCGTTACGGAGAAATATCTGGCGCTTTTCCTGTGTTGCCAAAGTGAACGATACGACTGTGGCCGATGCGGATTTATTGACTACTATTGCGGACCGGGAGACTTGATCGAACCCACCGCGATAGTGCATCCCGATGCTGATATTGGAACAGGGGTCAGGATCGGAGCCTATTCCATCATAGGGGAGCAAGTTCAAATTGCAGATAACTGTGAAATAGGGCCGCACGTAGTTATCAAAGGCCCCACCCGTATAGGTGAATCAACCCGTATCTCACAATTTACATCAATCGGGGATGACCCCCAGGACAAAAAGTATCAGGGTGAAGCAGCATCTCAGCTGGAGATCGGCTCCAATAACGTCATACGGGAGTTTTGCAGTATCAACCGCGGAACGGCGCAAGGTGGAGGGATAACCCGGGTCGGTAATAACAACTGGATCATGGCTTACGTTCATATAGCGCATGATTGTCAAGTGGGTAATAACACCATTTTCGCCAATAACGCCACCCTGGCAGGCCATGTGCATATTGATGATTTTGCCATCCTGGGCGGATTTACCGGTGTGCACCAGTTTTGCCGGGTTGGTTGCCATAGCATTTCGGCCATTGCTTCCATTATCGTAAAAGATGTTCCACCGTACTTGATGGTATCCGGAAATACCGCTAAACCGAACGGATTGAACAGGGTGGGACTCAGGCGTAACGGGTTTTCGGACGACACGGTTGAGGCTATGAGAAAGGCATACCGCATCGTCTATCGAGAAGGCCTGCTTGTTAAAGATGCCATAAAAAAACTCGAGACACTGGCGAACATCAACAGGGAAGTCGCCAATTTCACCCGGTTCATCAAGGAATCCGAACGTGGGATTATTCGTTAGCGTCGGGTTGACGAGTGACTCATGCAGGTGAGTAGAGGTGAGAATCGGAATTGTAGCAGGGGAACCTTCCGGAGATTTTTTAGCCGCTGAGCTAATCAAGTCCATCAGAAAAAAGCGGCCTGACGTCAAGGTGGAAGGCATAGGGGGGGAAAGGTTGCGCGAGGCGGGCTGCGACATTCTGTTTCCGATGGAAAAACTTGCTGTTATGGGGTTGGTGGAAGTACTGGGGAAAGTATGGGAACTGAGCAAGATACGGGCGAAACTAGCTGACCATTTCATAACTAATCCGCCTGATGTGTTTATCGGTGTTGATGCGCCTGACTTTAATCTTGGCCTGGAAAGGAGGTTAAGGAATAAAGGCATAAAGACTATTCATTACGTCTGTCCGACGATTTGGGCATGGCGTACCTGGCGAGTGCGGAAAATCAGAAAGGCCGCAGATCTCGTGTTATCAATATTTCCTTTTGAAGTGGAATATTTCCGCAGACATCGCGTTCCGATAAGCTTTGTCGGCCATCCGCTGGCCGGACAGGTGGATTTGCAGCCTGATGTAGAAAGCGCACGGCGGCGTCTAGGTTTGCCTCCGCAGGTTTTGACGGTTGCCGTTCTGCCCGGCAGCAGAAGTTCGGAACTGGACAGGATGACAGGCCCTTTTATCGAAACGGCAGTCTGGCTTGATATGCACTATGACAAGATCCAGTTTGTGACTAACGTAGTGAATGATGCCGCAGAAAAACAGTTGAACGCCGCCGCAAAACGCAGTGGGTTGCAGTTGAAAATTGTGAAAAACAGGATTGGAGACACATTGGCCGCCGCGAGCGTTGCATTAGTCGCTTCAGGCACTGTTACCCTGGAAGCGATGCTGCACAAAGTTCCCATGGTGGTGGCTTACAGAATGCATAGTCTCACGTTTTGGATAGTACGGGCATTGATCAAGGTAAAATTTGTATCCCTGCCCAATTTGCTGGCAAACCGCAGACTGGTTCCCGAGTACTTTCAATCGGATTGCCGGGCGGAAATCCTGGGTCCTGCACTGCGATACTGGTTGGATAATCCGGATAACGTCCGGTCATTATCCCAATATTTCACACACCTGCACATATCCTTACAGAAAGCTGATGAAAGCGCGGCACAAGCTGTCCTGACACTGGTCGATACTAAACAGTCACAGAGGACACAGAGGAAATAAAATGAATAATGGGTGCAGGGACATTCCAGAGTCGCCGTCACAGGTTCAGCATCGTTCTTGGATTACAGCATTCCAGGACAGGCATTCCGGTGCATGCTCCCGTTCGTCATTCCGGCGTATGCCGGAATCCAGTCAGATAACCTTTTTTTATAAGGAATTGTCTAATCGACTGGATACCGGCCTACGCCGGAATGACGGGTCGGCGGCATCCCCTCTTGTCTCTGTGCCCTCTGTGGCAAAGATTTCATGCTGTGTCCGGTGAGTTCGGTAAATTGATAATGTCCGGTCTACAACTGGTAGCAGGTGTCGATGAAGCCGGGAGGGGGCCGCTTGCCGGACCGGTTATCGCGGCTGCGGTTATCCTCGATGAAACAGAGAAGATTACAGGCTTGGCCGATTCCAAGACATTATCGGAACAGCACAGGGAAAAACTGGCGCAGGTTATCCGGGAAAAGGCGCTGGCCTGCTCCATCGGCCGAGCGGACCATCTGGAGATTGACCGGTTAAATATATTGAATGCGAGCCTGCTGGCCATGCAACGTGCAATTAACGGGTTGAGTTTGGCGCCTGCCCGGGTCCTGGTTGACGGCAATCGATGCCCGCATACAGACTATCCGGTAACTGCCATAATTAAAGGTGACCAAACCGAGGCTTGTATAAGCGCCGCCTCAATCCTGGCGAAGGTGAGCAGGGATCAGGAAATGCTGGAAATGGACCGAAAATATCCAGGCTATGGTTTCGCACGGCACAAGGGTTATCCGACCCGGCAGCATGTTCGGGCATTGTCTGAAATCGGCCCTTGTCCAATCCACCGACGCAGTTTTGCCCCGGTAAAGCGGTCGATAATTTTTGCCACAGAGGGCACAGAGAACACAGAGTCGATATAGTGCCTCAGATGAATTCAGGCAAGTGTTGCAGGATTATCAGCCACAGGATACATACAGAAAAAACAACATGAATAGCGCGAAGATAAACTGATAAACATGCAAGTCACCTATGCACAAAAAAGATTCCCAATCCACTCTGTGAGCTCTGTGCCCTCTGTGGCAAAAAACTCTTCTGTGGTAGAAAAACTCCTAAGCGAAGATGGAAACGGCAGATAATAAATTCGTTCATTTACACGTTCACACGGAGTATTCCCTGGTAGACGGCCTGTTGCGAGTGGGCGATTACGTTGACGCCCTGGTAGATAAAGGTATGTGGAGTGCAGCCGTCACTGAATTGTGTAACGTGTTTTCGATGGTTAAATTTTATCGAAAATGCCTGGACCGAGGTGTCAAACCCATCATCGGCGCCGAAATCAACCTGGCGGATAATGATGGCGACGACAAAGGTCACAGACTGGTACTGCTGTGTCAGAATAACGACGGATTTAGAAACCTGGCGGAATTGATTACCCGTAGTTTCACCCATGGCCAGACGCGTGGAGCGCCTGTTATACAAAGAGACTGGCTCAATCGTCACGCAGCAGACTTGATTGCCTTGTCCGGTGCCGGGAACGGTGTGGTCGGCCAATCTCTGCTGCACAATCAAATCGATAATGCCAGGGAGCAACTTGCATATTTCAGGGATTTATTCCCGGACCGGTTTTACCTGGAGTTACAACGAACCGGCCGTCAGGGAGAAGACATCTATATTGATGAAACCATGGAGCTTGCAGCCGAGTTCGACATGCCGGTGGTTGCAACCAATGATGTAAGGTTTTTAACGCCTGATGACTTTGCTGCCCACGAAGCCCGCGTGTGTATCAATAACGGATATACGCTTAACGATCCCAAACGACCGCGCCTGTACAGCAACGAACAATACCTGAAGACGTCGGAACAAATGGCTGAGTTATTTCATGACCTGCCGGAAGCCTTGCAGAATAGCGTAAATATTGCCAAACGCTGTAACCTTGAGTTGCAATTTGATGAGTACCACCTGCCGGAGTTTCCTGTTCCTGAAGGCCTTGACCAGGCCGGCTTGTTGCAGCGGGAGGCGCATACCGGGTTGGAGAGACTGGTCGATGACAGCAAAGTATCCGGCAGTGATATTGACCTGGAGCAATACAGGCAGCGTCTGGAGCAGGAGCTTGAAGTCATTACCAACATGGGTTTCCCCGGTTATTTTCTCATCGTCGCTGATTTCATCCGTTGGGCAAAACAGCAGGGGATACCGGTTGGGCCGGGGCGCGGTTCCGGGGGAGGGTCCCTGGTTGCTTATGTCCTGGGCATTACCGATTTGGACCCCATTTATCACGAGTTGTTGTTCGAGCGGTTCCTGAATCCTGAAAGGGTATCGTTACCGGATTTTGACGTGGACTTTTGCATGGACAGACGGGATGAAGTGATTGAATACGTATCCACCCGATATGGCCGTGAGCGTGTCTCCCAGATAATCACTTTTGGAAGCATGGCTGCGAAAGCCGTGGTGCGGGATGTCGGCAGGGTTCTCGGACACCCTTACGGTTTCGTCGACAAGATAGCCAAATTAATTCCGTTTGAACTGGATATGACACTGGAGCGCGCGCTGAAAGAAGAGGATACGTTGAAACAGCGATATGCTGATGAAGAGGAAGTCAGGATACTTATTGACCTGGCTAAAAAACTGGAAGGATTGGTCCGGAACGCAGGAAAACACGCCGGCGGCATCGTCATCTCACCCCGGGCATTGACTGAGTTCATGCCTTTGTACTGTGAAAAAAACACTACGGTCACGTCAACCCAGTTTGATATGGGCGACGTGGAGACCATTGGCCTGGTCAAATTCGATTTTCTCGGCTTGCGCACCCTGACCATCATCGATTGGGCGCTGAAGGATATCAATGACAAACTGCTTGACAAGACTGCTGCAAAACTGGATATCAGCACCATTGCTCTCGATGATGCAGACACTTATGCAACGATCCGGCGCATGGATACCACTGCCGTATTCCAGTTGGAATCGGACGGGATGAGAAAACTGATAAAACGGCTTGAGCCGGATAAATTCGATGACCTGGTTGCCCTGGTGGCGTTATTTCGCCCCGGCCCGTTGGATTCGGGGATGGTTGATGATTTTATCGACAGGAAAAAAGGCAAGGCGCCGGTGCGCTATCTTCACCCCGCGCTGGAATCTGTATTGAAGCCGACTTACGGCGTCATCCTGTACCAGGAACAAGTGATGCAGATTGCCCGGATGTTGGGAGGCTACACCCTGGGGGCGGCAGATTTGCTGAGACGCGCCATGGGGAAGAAAAAACGCGAAGAAATGTCCCTGCAGAGAGACATTTTCGTCGACGGTGCGATAAAAAATCAGGTCAGCAATAAGATTGCCACATCCATATTCGACCTGATGGAAAAATTTGCCGGTTACGGTTTCAATAAATCTCACTCCGTTGCTTATGCCTTGCTGGCCTACCAGACAGCCTGGCTGAAAACGCATTATCCTGCGGCATTTATGGCGGCCGTGCTGTCTGCGGATATGAACAACACAGACAAGATTGTCAGGCTTATCGAGGAATTGAGAAGGATGAAGCTGATCCTGAAGCCACCTTCGGTAAATAGCAGTGATTTCAAGTTCAGGGTGATGGACGAGGGAACGATTTTATTCGGATTGGGCGCCATAAAGGGAGTGGGCCGGTCTGCAATCATCAGACTGTGCGAAGAAAGGCAGGAGCATGGGGAGTTCTCTGACCTGTTTGAATTCTGCCGGCGGGTTGATCCGCGCAGGGTAAACAAGCGTGTTATAGAAGCCCTGATCCGATCCGGCGCGCTGGATGACTTCGGCCGGCCCAGGAGTATGCTGGCGGCAAGCCTGGAGAAGGCGATGAAGTTTGCTGAGCAATACGTGGGGAATGCGGATTCAGGACAGGATGACATGTTTGGAACGGTACTGTTGACAGTACCTGCAGACAGCAGTCACAAGTCTGAAATACCCTATGTCTGTGTGCCTGACTGGGAAGAGCACGAACGCCTGATGGGAGAGAAACAGACCCTGGGATTCTACCTGGAAGGTCATCCCATCACGCGTTACGAAAGTGAACTGTCAACATTCACTACATCCAATCTGAGCAAGGTCAGGCCCGGCGTGAACCTGACGGTAGCCGGCTACATTGAAAATGTCCGCATCCGGTCCGGGGTCAGGGGGCGCATGGCCGAGATCATGCTGGATGATAAAACCGCCCGGGTCCAAATCACGGTTTACAGTGAAAATTACCAGCTCTACCGTGATTTATTACTGAAAGACCAACTGGTCATCCTCAAGGGTGAAGCGGTGGCGGATGACTATTACGAATCAGGTGTTGCTATCGTTGCCAAAGAGGTTTATTCGCTTGCACAACTGCGTGAGCAATTTGCCGCAGTGCGGTTGAAGATAAACAAAAACATGTTGGACAACAGGTTTATTCCCGGTCTGAAAGAGGTATTATCACGGCATGGAACCGGGACAAACCGGGTTTGTATGGAATATAATAACGGTTGTATCTCAACTGTTTTGAGTTTCGGCAGCGACTGGAGCGTAAAAATCAGTGATGAATTACTGGCCGAACTCAGCAATATGGTTGGCGCAGTGAATATAAATCTGGATTTTCCAGACAAGGTAAACTTGTAGACGATCCGTACAATGGAACAACAAAATCAATCGGTTAATTTTCTCGATTTTGAACAGCCTATTGCTGAGCTGGAAGCAAAGATTGAGGAGTTGCGTCATGTCAGTGACGACAGTGAGCTGAATATCCATGATGAAATTACCCGGTTGCAGAAACGCAGTAAAGATCTGACCCAGGCTATTTTTACGTCGCTCAGCGCCTGGCAGATTTCCCAGATAGCCAGACATCCACTCAGACCCTATACCCTGGACTATGTGAGCAGGATTTTTACTGATTTTACCGAGTTGCACGGCGATCGTAATTTTGCCGATGACCCGGCTATACTGGCCGGTATTGCCCGGTTTGAAGGCGAGCCCGTTGCGCTGATAGGACACCAGAAGGGCAGGGATATAAAGGAGAGAATCTACCGTAATTACGGGATGCCGAAACCCGAAGGTTATCGCAAAGCGCTGCGTATCATGCAACTGGCGGAAAGGTTCAAATTACCGGTAGTGACTTTTATCGATACACCCGGGGCTTATCCGGGGATCGGCGCCGAAGAGCGCGGGCAAAGCGAGGCCATTGCGAGAAATTTAATGGTGATGTCAGAGTTACGCACCCCCATTATCGCAATCGTCATCGGCGAGGGAGGCTCCGGCGGCGCTCTGGCAATCGGCGTAGGAGACAGGTTGAATATGCTGCAATACAGCACCTACTCGGTTATTTCACCCGAAGGCTGTGCGTCCATTCTGTGGAAAGATGCGGGCAGGGCTGAAGACGCCGCTGAAGCCCTGGGGGTAACCGCACAAAGACTGCAAAAACTGGATGTGATTGACAGCATAATTGATGAGCCCCTGGGGGGGGCGCACAGGAACTATGATCAGGTGGCGTCCAACGTCAGTACAGAGATAAAAAGACAGTTATCCGAACTTAATCAGGTAAGCGCCGACGAACTTTTGGATACCCGTCAAACACGGCTTCGTTCATACGGACATTTTCATGAGTAAAGCAGGGGAGGGGGTTTTCATTTTTGGGGGATAAGCGTATTTTTATCTCTTTTTTCAGGGTGACTTATGTGGGTCAGCACTGAGAACCTCGCAGACTTCCTCGAGACCCTTCCAGGTCGTAAACGATTTCTTATAGCCTATAGTGGCGGTTTGGATTCCCATGTATTGCTGCATCTGATGGTCGCCGTGAGTGAGGAATCCGAGTACCGCATCAAGGCGGTACATATAAACCACAATATACAGCCGGAAAGCCGGACCTGGGCCGGGCATTGCCGGGATACCTGTCGCGCCCTGGGTGTTGAACTTGAAGTGATTGACATCGATGCAAATGACCCTGGAAAGGAAAGCCCGGAAAGCTGGGCCAGGCACAAACGTTACGCAGCTATCGAGAATATTCTGACTGAGGGAGAAATCCTGTTGACCGCGCACCATCAGGATGATCAGCTTGAGACCTTGCTGTTGCGTTTATTTCGCGGCTCAGGGGTGATGGGACTGGCATCAATGCGCGCCGTTCGAGAGTTCGGCAGAGGTTTGCATGCGCGACCGTTGCTGCACCATTCCCGCGCACAGTTGTTCGATTATGCCGGACGTAACAACCTGGACTGGATTGACGACCCCTCGAACGCGGATAAACGGTTTGACAGAAATTTTGTCCGGCATGAAGTGATCCCGGTAATAAAAAACAGGTGGCCCTCGGTAGACCAGCCGGTTAGCCGGGCTATTCAGGCTTTTTCCGATACACAGGAGTTGCTGGACGAAGTGGCACGGCAGGATTTGCTCAACTGCTCCACGGAAAAACCGGACGTGGTAGCTGTGGACTGCGTTAAGCGGTTGTCCATCCCCAGGCAGAAAAACATGATGCGTTACTGGAGCCGCGCCCTGAATTTGCCGTCTCCGGACAGCCGGCATGTATCCCACATTGTTTCAGACATGATAGAGGCGAGACATGACTCCAGCGCCCGGGTCAGGTGGAAAGGAGCGGAACTGCAACGGCACGGGAATTACATGTACCTTGCCGCTCCGCTGGAAGAGTTTGACAAGTCCGTGACACGGGTATGGGATTTTACCGGACCCTGTCGCTTGCAATATGGTGAATTGAGCGCGGTTGAAGGATACGGCAACGGAATAAAAAAAGAATTATGCGTCGATGCACTGGTGGAAGTGCGTTACCGTACCGGTGGTGAGGAAATCCACCTGCCTGGCAGGCACTGCCGGCATAAGTTAAAAAAGCTGTTTCAGGAAACCGGGACGCCGCCCTGGCTGCGTGAACGCGTGCCGCTCATCTACGTCGGTGACAGGCTTGCCATAGTGGCAGGGTTCTGGACCGATACGGACTTTGTTGCCGCCGCTGACGAGCCCTCGTGGATGATTACCTGGAATTATGCCCTGAATGCGTGATGGGTACTGGCAGGGTGGTCAGGGCAATTATACATAAGGGAGGGTTAAGAGCCGACATGCTTTCAGATGATAAGCTGACTATCGGGATGGAGTCTATCATCTCCTGAAACAAATACAGCTTCCTGCTTCACCTGTTTCTTCAATATAATCAATAGATTATCACCTATTTTCGGTCACCAGCCAAAGACAATGCGTTAATGTCAAAAATTTATTTGACATTTGCGTATAGTAGCAATAAACTAAATGAGAATAATTCGTATTTACAATAATAAGGTTGTTAGTCCTTGAGATGAGATGATGAGCCAACATACCACGTGTCAAACATTGACAGTAGGCCAGTCCGAATACTGCTCGATAACCCAATGCCCTGATTGCCGGATGTATCACCTGCATATCGGTCCGCTGAGTTTGCGTCTGCGGGAAGAGGTGTTCGAGAATATCTGCGGGGCGTTAAGCTCTATTTACAGGGAACACTACGGACACAAGGAGCACGCCAAGATGAGTGTGCATAGTCACTAAATGCCGAATGCAGGTGACAAACAAAAACTGCCTGCGCCGAAACAGATGGATAGTCGTCAACTGCTCGGCCGGGACAGGGAGATATATATCCTGCATAACAATGAACGTTATGTTCTGCGCATTACCGCAAATAACAAGTTGATTTTAACCAAGTAAACAAAAACCCATCAGGGTCACGCCAGCCACCCATACCGCCAGCCGGACCGGAATTGCGGAACTAGTTAGCAAGCCAGACTCTCTAAGATAACGAGGTGATGAGATGAGATTTGGCACAGAGTCTGGATTATTTGCTGCGGTTGTTTTAGTTGGCCTGACTGCCGCCAATGTGGTGAGTCACGCTGCAGAGATTGAATATATTACTGTAACGGCTACCCGGGTGGAGCGTTCGCTCGAAGATGTTCCCGCCACGGTTTCCATCATCAGCGCCGATGAAGTGGAGAAAAACCTGAGTCGGGACATACGCGATTTGATCCGTTATGAACCCGGCGTATCCGTCGGCGGTTCAAACCGTTTCGGCCTGAACGGTTTTACTATTCGCGGTATCGGTGATGATCGGGTGCTGACCCAGGTGGACGGCGTACCGACGATCGATGAATATAATTTCGGCGCGTTTATGACGGCGCGGCGCGATTTTGTCGATGTCGATGCATTGAAAACTGTTGAAATCGTGCGCGGCCCGGCCTCGTCCCTGTATGGCAGCGATGCCTTGGGCGGCGTCGTGTCCTTCCTGACCAAGGACCCGGAGGATTACCTGGCTGCCGTTGAACGCCCCTGGTACTTGTCAGCCAAAGGCGGTTATTCATCAGAAGATAACAGCTTTCTGACTACTGCCACCGTGACAGGAGGAGGGGAAGTCCTCAAAGGGTTATTGGTGTATACCTGGCGTGATGGTGAAGAGACGGAAAGCAACGGCGGCGGTGACACGCTCGGACCGGGTCGCTCCAAGGCGGACCCGCAAGATTTTGACAGCCATAACGTGTTGGCCAAACTGGTTTACGATTTGAATGAATCAAACCGTTTTCGCATTACCGCGGAATATTATAAAAGTGATACCAACACCGATATCCTGTCTGACTACAATACCTTCACCTGCACTTCGCGAGGATGCAGCCATGAAAACCTGTCCAGCAGGGGTGATGATGGTCGTGAACGTTATCGTTTGATGATAGGCCATGAGTACAGCGGGGATACCTGGCTGTTTACCCGCGCCAAATGGCATCTCTATTTCCAGGATTCGAAATCGGTACAGCGAACCGATCAGGAACGCTTCAACCTGCGTTTCAGGAGCCGGGAAAATCGCGAGCGCTATTCATCTTTCAACCAGGACGTCTTCGGCGCGGAGTTACAACTCGACAGGACAATCAATACCGGTGGGATGGAGCACCATGTTGTTTATGGTTTCGAGTACGAGGAAACCGACAGCAAGACCCTGCGTGACGGGGGAACGGTCAATACACAGACCGGCGCAGCCATCCCGAACTTCTTCCTTACCTTCCCGACCCGGGGATTCCCGGTCTCCGAGACGACGGAATATGCCTTTTTCCTGCAGGATGAAATAGCCCTGTTCGGTGAGAGGTTATTGCTGACTCCCGGATTGCGTTATGACCACTATAAAATGGAGCCAAAACCGGGCGACTTGTTCCTGAGCGGTAACCGCGGCACGCCGATTCCGGAGAATTACCAGGACGAGCAGGTATCGTTCAAACTTGGTGCGGTGATCCGTCTCAATGACGTGTATTCGTTGTACGGGCAGTTTGCCGAAGGGTTCCGGGCGCCGCCTTATGACGATATAAATCGTGCCTTCACCAATTTCATCGGTGGTTATACCACGCTGCCCAACGCAGACCTTAAGTCGGAAAGCAGCAACAGTTACGAATTCGGTATCCGTGGGCAGGGACCATACGGCAGATTCAGCCTGACAGGTTTCCTGAATGAATATGAAAATTTCATTGAAACGAGTTTTGTCAGGGGGTTCAATCGCCAGACCCGGTTGCTCGAGTTTCAACCTACCAACCTGGAGGAGGCCGAGATAAAAGGAATTGAATTTGCCGGCAACTGGAATATCGGAGCCACTTTCCCCGGATTGAACGGGTTTCAGGCTTATGCCAGCGTGGCTTATGCACGGGGTAACGATAAGGACAGGGATCAGCCGCTGAACAGCATCGATCCCATGAAAGGGGTATTCGGTTTGTCCTGGCAGCCAAACGAGAAATGGGACGCGGAACTGGTGCTTACCGCGGTAAAACGTAAAACCCGTATTGATGGCAGCGGCAGCGAAGGAGAAGACTTTCTGTATTTTGCCACGCCGGGCTTTGTTACGCTCGACCTGCTTGGCGAATACCGCTTCAACAGACACGCCTATATCAACGTGGGCATATTCAATCTCACCGACAAGAAGTACTGGCAATGGAGCGATGTATTTGCCATTGGCGGCATCGGCCAGGAAGGTCCCCCCGGGAGCATACCCAGGGACAATATCGACCGCTTCAGCCGTCCCGGTATTAACATTTCCACCTCGTTCAGGTACGTATTCTGATATTGAACCAATGGCTGGTTTTTACAGGATTTTGCTGGTTGTATGCTGCGCGACGTTCCCTCACTTCGTGTCGGCAAAGGAAACCGCTGGAGAATCGACCCCGGACGAAGTGACCAGGATCATTGCCATCGGCGGGTCGATTACCGAGATAATCTATGCACTTGGAGCTGAAGACAAGCTGGTTGCAGTGGACAGCACCAGTATGTACCCGGTCTCAGCACTGGAACGTCACCCTGACGTCGGTTATATGCGTGCACTCTCTGCGGAGCCGGTTTTATCCGTCGATCCGGATGTCATTCTGGCCATAGACGATGCCGGACCGCCGGAGGTCCTGGAACAATTACAGGCTGTCGGCGTCAAGATCCTGACCATCCCCGATGAACCGTCGATTGAAGGCGTATACCGGAAGATTCGCCGCATTGCCGGGATCCTTGGACGGGAACAGAGAGGAGAACAGCTAATCAGCGACATGGAGCGGGAATACCGGGACGTGGCAATTGTATTAAGCGAGGCTGAAACCAGGCCTGAGGTGCTGTTTCTGCTATCGTTCGGACGCGGCGCCCCTCTGGCGGCAGGCAGGGATACGTCTGCCCACAGCATGATTTCACTGGCCGGCGGCAATAACGTAATGGCTCAGGTAAGTGGTTACAAGGCGATTACCCCCGAGGCAATCATTGCCGCAGACCCGGAGATCGTCGTGGTATTGCAGCGTACTTTTGCTCTCTACGGCGACAAGGAGAAACTCTTTGCCCTGCCGGAACTGGCCACGACACCTGCGGCAAGGGAAGGCAGGCTGTCAATCTTCGACGGTCTGTATTTAATCGGCTTCGGCCCGCGCACGGTAAGCGCTGTTCGTGATCTGGCGGCCGAGTTTCATCCGGACTTATTCGGCTTAAGGAATTTCACGTCGGCACGGTAACGGGTTTTCATGACCGCAGTGGCACAACATTCAGCTATACCGTTTCTTGCCGGCCGGAAAAGGCGCGCCAAAATCACCTTGTCCGGATTAACGGCCCTGTTGCTCATTGTTACCGTCTTGGCAGTCTGTTCCGGCGCGGTCCCGATTGCTCCGGCACAGGTTACGGCCATATTGCTGCAATACCTGGGAGTCCATGTGCCCTGGGAGTTCGAGGCACAACAACAGACGGTCGTTATAGGCTTACGCTTGCCAAGGATTGTCCTGGGTATCTTTATCGGGGCAGCGCTTGCAGTTGCCGGCGCCACGTTACAGGGACTGTTCCGTAACCCCCTGGCAGACCCCGCCCTGATCGGAGTCTCGAGCGGCGCTGCGCTGGCTGCCGTTGGCTTTATCGTGCTGGGTCAGGAGTTGGCGACGGCAATTCCCGTGCCGTTACGCACTTACCTGTTGCCTGTTTTTGCATTTTTCGGAGGGTTGACAGCGGTCCTGCTGGTATACCGCATCGGCACCGTTAACGGACGCTCCATGGTGCTGACGATGTTACTGGCAGGCATTGCTATCAATGCGATATGCAATGCCCTGATGGGTTTGTTGATATTTGTCAGCGACGACCAGCAGTTACGGGATCTGACTTTCTGGACCATGGGCAGCTTGTCGCGTAACACCTGGAGACTGGTGCTGCCGCTGTTGCCTTTCCTGATGATCCCGTTAATCGGCCTGCCGTTTCTGGCCAGGGCCATGAATGCTTACGTACTTGGCGAAAGTGAGGCGGGCCATCTTGGTTACGACATCGAGCGCATGAAAAAAGTCGCGATCCTCCTGATAACCCTGGCCATCGGAGCGGCGGTGGCCTTGACTGGCATTATCGCTTTTGTCGGACTGGTCGTGCCCCACCTGGTGCGCTTATTGATAGGAGCGGATCATCGTTACCTGTTCCCGGGTTCAATTCTGCTGGGCGCAACTCTGATACTCGCAGCCGATATCGTTTCCAGGACTATCGTTGCACCAGCGGAACTGCCTATCGGTGTTGTAACAAGCTGTATAGGCGGTCCGTTCTTCCTCTGGCTGTTGATGAACAAGCGCATGATTCGCGCATTTTAAACAGATGCTGACGGCAGAAAAGATCAGTTACACCATTGCCGGTAATCAGTTGATCAGGGGCATCTCCCTGGCGGTCAATCCGGGTGAAGTCCTGGCGATTATCGGGCCGAACGGCGCAGGCAAATCCACGTTCCTGAAACTGCTGAGCGGTGAACTCAAGCCGTCCGCGGGCAGTATCTCACTGGAGGGGGAAGAGTTACAAAAATGGAGTAAACTGGACTATGCCCGCAAACGCGCAGTGATGCCGCAGAGTACCATCATCGCCTTTCCATTCACTGTGTTTGAAGTGGTGCTGTTGGGACGCAGTCCGCATATCCGCGGCATTGAGGACGAGCGTGACCAGGCCATTGCACTGGCCGCCATGCAAATGACCGAGATCAGGGAGTTGGCCACGCGCTACTACGATACACTCTCGGGAGGTGAAAAACAGCGGGTACAATTTGCCCGTGTATTGACCCAGATCTGGGACGATGAGCGTATTCTGACCCGTTATCTGTTCCTGGACGAACCCGTGGCCGGCATGGACCCTGCGCACCAGCATGAGGCGCTGAAGATTGCCCGTGATTTCAGCCGGCGTCAGGTCGGCGTCCTGGTAGTGTTGCATGACATCAACCTGGCTGCCATGTACGCAGACAGGATAGCGGTATTTTATGGCGGGAATTTGTATCAATACGGGAAACCGGAACAGGTATTGACGGAAGCGCTGATAAAAGAGGTATTCGGCCTGGACGTCATGCTGCAGCCACATCCTACCTGGGGTTGCAGCGTGGTGATACCTTCACCCTCAGCCCGCATATCCATTAACAGGTGAATGATGATGAAAAATAAAGAACGATCCGGAAAAGCTGCGCGCAGCCTGATGATGAGCGAATATCAGGGAATCCTGTCCACCCATTCGGTTGAAGCCCAGGGTTATCCGTTCGGTTCCGTGACACCTTATTGTTTTGACAGAAAGGGCAGGCCGGTCATCCTGATCAGCCGTATCGCACAGCATACAAAAAATATCCTGGCCGACCCGAAGGTGTCGCTGATTGTCATGGAACGGGACGTGGATGATATCCAGGCAAATGGCCGGGTGACCTACCTGGGGGAGGCAGAGCGGATATCACCGGATGATACCGATTCGATGGAACGTTACTACCGTTTTTTTCCCGATGCGCGGGATTATCACAAGACCCATGATTTTGATTTTTATCGCCTGGAGTTTTACCGGGTCCGGTTCATCGGCGGTTTCGGGAAAATTTACTGGGTCGAACGTAATGCCTTTCTGAAAGAAAGCCCGTTCAGTCCGGATGAAGAAACCAGGGCGATTGATCATATGAACCGGGACCATACCGATGCTATAAGACATTATTGCAGCTTGGGAAATATTCCGGTAACAGGTGATGAGCCTCCCGTGATGGTGGGGATCGACGGTGAGGGCTTCAACCTGCTGCTGGGCAAACGTATTTATCGTTTCGGATTTGCCGAGCCTGTTTTAACGATGTCGGACATGCGCAGTGAACTGGTCAGGCTGGCAAAGCTGCCGAATTGATATTGAACATGTAAACAGAAGACATCAGGGTTACGCCAGCCACCCATATCGTCATCCCGACCGGATAGTGCAACAAATCTCTATCAGTGATGCTCTGGCCAGTGTGCTGGAAAACACCGTGCCGGGATTTGGTCCGAGTCTGGGGAAATTAGTCGGGCGGGGCGAAAGTTTTCGCGGCAGAAACACCCTGTATATGATCGACGGCGTGCCCCAGCACAATGCGCTGCGCGATCGCGCATGTTGATTTACTTCTTGGAAACGCTTAAAATGACCATTAAATAGTCATTTTAAGCGGAGATGTTCAGTGACCAGTGTCCCTCTTACCTACGCCAAAGCCCATTTTTCCGAGTTGGCCGCAAAAGCGGCTAAAGGAGAAGAAATTCTTGTGACTCGTCACGACAAGCCCCTGGTAAAACTGGTTCCTGCCGACCGTGTTTCACAGGATGCATTACAGACGTTGTTCGATGAAATGGACCGAATCAGGGAAGGTACCCGGCTTGGCGCCGACCTGTCCATCGCAGATTTACGTAATGAGGGACAGCGTTAGTGAGCTCACTGGTGCTGGATTGTTCCGTCACGATGGCCTGGTTCTTTGAAGATGAATTCAGCAGCTACAGCGAACGCGTGCGTAAAGCGTTATCGCTTGAGGGTGCACTCGCCGTTATCCCCGGGATTTGGCCTGTAGAGGTCACGAATGTGTTGTTTCAAGCCGAACGCAGAGAGCGTATTAAAGCCGAAAAAGCAAGTCAGGCGCTCAACGTGTTAGCCCGCCTGCCGGTGGAGACTGATCTCCTGCCCATCAGTAGTATGACCCAGGTCTTGCATCTTTGCAGGGCGCATGGGTTGACTGCTTATGATGCGCTATACCTGGAACTTGCTTTACGCAGAAATATCCCCCTGGCCACACAGGACAAATTATTGATGAAGTCGGCTTTGGCTGCCGGGGCAAAGGTATTCAGTTGAAGCTTGGAGTTATCCATTCTGCAGAATAATGAACGAAACATTAACTGTATCTTCTATCAATAAATGACCAGCTGCCGGACAACCTCCGTATGTCCGAGCACTTCCATGATCTCCGCCCTGATACCGGTAATGGTTTCCTCTCCAAGTGCGGGATCATCACGGGTAAGAACCAGGACCGTGGCAGGATGTACGAATGTGTCTTTTATGTGGTAACACTCTGCCGGCGCTTTCGGCAGGGCGCCATCGTGGTGATAGTCCCGCTCCAAAACTTCCCTTGTGATGTCAGTTATCTTTTCCTTGAGTTCCAGTGATTTCTCCAGGTATTCATCACACTGCTTTAAACGGAAACGGGCCCAGCCCATAATCTTTTCACCAGATGAGAGCAGGGTGCGTGCCCTATGGTCGACTACGTCCCTGTCAGTATTTTCGTCGAGTCCGTCCAGCAATTTCCTTCCCTCGATCTCGTATTCAGCCAGCATCACCGCGATGGCCTGGCGTTGCTTTTCCTCTTCATCCGAGTCAATCGCCGATTTCTCGACAGCCTGGGCTTGAGTCTCGCTGAGTTTGGTACTACTGGCATGCAAGTCTTCAGATGTGAACAGGGCAACGCTGATAAGCAGCGCGCAAACAGCAGGATTTTCAATCGCACCTGGTCCGGCACGACTATGCCATGCCGGCGAACAGCCGGCTGGTTTGCTGGAGAAAACAGAGGCGTGGCGCATGACTCGTTATGACTAATCCACGTTACGTGGGTAACCGACGGGTCGTTTAAACAGTTCGTCCGTATCCGTATCCAGCCTGGGGATATCCATCAACGCGTCGGCCAATGAGCGTTTTTTCTGATTGCTGATTTTCCTTAAAGAATTTTCCAGCTTTTCGTAATCACCGAGGTGAGCCCGCATCAGACTTTTCCAGAGTTTGCCATGGTTAGGAACGAAATAATGAAGCAGTTCGTGGACAATGACATAATCCCAGAGTTCATCATTAAGGTCGAGCAACTCGTCGTTAAAGTTCAGATGGCCATTTGATGAGCAGGACGCCCACTTGTTATTCATTGGTCGAATACCAAGCCACACAATCTTGACATCCAACTTTTCAGCCCAGTGACGGACGCGTCGCTTGAACACTTGTTTTTGATCGGTCGTCGTCATAAATCAAATCCTGTACGCTTTCTCCAACAACGTGAATAAATCATCGACTAGCGATGCTACTTAATTGAGATCCTCCGTTTCCTCGTAGATTGAAAATGTCACTTTCTTGCGCAGTTCGCGTAGAGCATCCTCGCTTACTCTCCAATTTGGAAAGTCAGAGAAAGCTCGACGGATTTTTCGACTTACTACCTCAGCGTTATCAATCCTGGCATCCAGCAGACTTCGATAAACAAAATACGTCAGTCCGTCAAAGGACTTCTCCGCCTGTTCCCTCTTGCGTTCTTCGTTCTTTTCTACTTCCTTGATCAGATCTTCCAGGGCCTCTGCAGTGCTGGACTGGCGGTTTTCAAAACTTTCCTGCACGGCCTGGGCGCGCTTGGCCATTGCGATAAGATACGGGTCATCGCTACTTTCTTCCGCCGACTTCTCAATGGCTTTGATCAGGTTAATGACCTTGATTGCATCGCCACTATTTTGTTTCTTGATGAGTTCAATAGTATCTGAATTGATTTCAATGAGTCCTTCTAACGGTTTCACGCCGTACGAATCCACATAAGCCCGGACCAACTCTTCCGTTTTCCTTTGAAATTCCCGGTCGACCTGAACCCGTTTGGTGTAGGCTTTACGCACCACCTGATAGATTGCTGTTAATGTTCCATAAGTCTCGATGAAGGGCCGTAAGAAGACATCAGGCGAGATGATCTCATACAGCATCTCAATCTCCTTGTATTCCTTAAAGAACGCTTTCCTACGCTCAGGATCGCGGAAGTGCTCAATAAGCGTATCAACGTCTTTGTCGTTGAATCCGCTTTCGATAAGTGAGAGATATTCGGGAACTTTTTGCTCCATCTTGTTCCGGAACAGGATTTTGAGCAGCTTTATGTCTTTTACGATGGCGTTGATTTCATCGCTGTCGAAGGCGAGGGCCTTTTCAAGTTTCTCAAAGATTCCAACGAAATCAAGGACGAAGCCGTGGGGCTTAACCATCTTCTGTGCCTCGTTCTCATAAGGACGGTTCACTCGCGCGATGGCCTGGAGCAGTGTATGGTCGCGCATCGGCTTGTCGAGATACATCGCGTAGAGTAATGGTGCGTCAAAGCCGGTCAGCAGTTTTTCTGTGACAATCAGAATCTTCGGTTGCTGGTCGAGCTTGACGAAACGCTTGCGAATCTGCCGCTCCTTTTTTTTATCAAGGTGGAATTTCTTCAGTAGCGCTGAATCATTGTTGTTCCCGGTGTAAACAACTTCGGAATAATCGGGCGGGATACCAAGTTTATCAAATTCAGCATCGAGAGCGTGCTTGTAGTGGGCGCAGGCTTCGCGGTCAACGCCGACGAGGAAGGCTTTGTAACCGAGCGGCTCGACGTGCTCGCGGTAATGCCTGGCGACGAACCGTGCTACCCGTTTGATACGCTCCTTGCCTTTAAGGAAGTTTTTCAGATTTACTGCGCGCTCAAGGACTTTATTCAATTCCTCGATGTCGGCAACACCCTCAGCTTCAGCAAGGGAAAGAAACTCTGCATCCAATGTTTCATGCGGAACGAGCATTTCGTTGGGGGCGAGTTGGTAATATAGCGGCAGGGTCGTGCCATCCTCTATACTTTCGGAGATGGAATATTTGTGCAGGTAGCCCCGGTCGTCCTCGCAGCCGAAGGTTTTGAACGTGCCCTTTCCATATACAGTCTTGTCCACCGGGGTGCCGGTGAAACCGACGTAGGTTGCATTCGGCAGGCCAGCCATAAGATAGTTGCCGAGATCGCCGCCAGTGGTCCGGTGGGCTTCGTCGATAAGGACGTATAGGTTCGAGCGGGTATTGAGATTTGCCGGCATACCATGGAACTTGTGGATCATTGTGACGATGATGCCCCTGTAGTCGTCTTTCAGCAGACGGTTAAGCCTGGCGATGCTGTTGGCGTGCTTCAGGTTGCTGAGACCGACAGCTTCAAGGTTCTTAAGCATTTGATCTTCCAGTTCGTTACGGTCGATCATCAGGAGGATGGTTGGTTTGTCTGCCGCAGGCGCGCGGAAAAGCAGTTCCGCCGCCTTAATCATGGTGAAGGTCTTGCCGCTGCCCTGGGTATGCCAGATGAGCCCGCGGGTACGATCGGGATTGAGCGCACGCTCGAGGATTGCGCCCACCGCGCCGGTCTGGTGCTGGCTTAAAACGTATTTGTTCAGTTCCTCGTCTTTCTCGGCAAAGATGATGTAGTCCTTCAGGCAGGAGAGCACCTGCGGAATGGCGCAGAAGCTTTTCACCTTGGTCTCCAACTGACCGATTTCTTCATCTTTCCAGTTGAAAATATTACGCCGCGCTGTATTCCATGTTACGCCGTAGGAGAAACCAATAGCGTCGGTGGCAGTGAAGAGTTGTTCGGGGACGAACAGTTCGGGCGTCTCGCGGTGATAACGGCGGATCTGATCTACACCGAGAGCGATCGCTTCGTCTTTGTCAGCGTTTTTACATTCTATTACCAGCACCGGGATTCCGTTGATGAGAAAGGCCACGTCTTCCCGCGTGCCGTGATGGCCGTTGTGAAAGGCCCACTCCTCGGTGACCTCAAAAATATTGCGCGTCGGGTCGTCGTAGTCGATCAGGATCAGGTCGCGTTCGCGGTTATTCTCCTGATCAAAAAACTTGCCTCTGTTGCGCAGGTAATCGACGAATTCGCGGTTGCCATAAATGTTGGTGTGCAGGTGGCGAAATTGGTTGAGTAGCGCGCCCTGCTGCTCAGCGTAAAGGGGATTGAATTCCCGTATCTTGGTGTCGAGTAACGCGTCGAAAAAGAGCGATGCACCTCTTGCGCAATCTGTGGATGACGCATCCGGATCAAAACCGCGTCGTTGTTCCGCTTCAGCGCGAGACGCAAAGGTCCAGCCGATGTCCCTGGCGTATTCGAGGATACGAGCCTGGACGGTTTTATGTTCGGAGGGGGTGGGCATGAGATTCAGGTCCAGGCTCGATTCGACTCCATGGAGCAGCAGCACTTCGGGATTGCGACATGATATCGCGATTCATGTCGCGACAGCATCTCTAGTGCCGCTGGAGTCGCCAAATCGCGACATTTAGTCGTGGTCTGTGTCGCGTTCATGGTTGAATCACCTGATATCCGGTGGCTTGCCCACTCCCCAAATAGCGTAGCAGTCCGAGGTTGACTATAAGGCCGAGGTGCCGTTGCGCCATTCTGGAAGATATCTCTTTCTTTGCACCAGTAGGATGCCTCATGGGTAATCAAATGGCAGCGCCCAATGTTTTAAGATGACCACAGGGCACTGAAGACAGATATGCTTGAACAAGCTGTTCAAGAAAGGTGCCAGGTAATTTGGCGACAATCTGTCGCCGATTTGAAGCAGGCCCTTCCATGGCAGGAAGTTCGGCAACAGCTTGTTGCCTAAATTCGGTGTTGGAGTAAGCGATGAACAAGCGTTTCATATCCCTAAAATTTCGTGGTGAAAACCTCTTGGATTCAGGGAAAGCTCGTCTGAACTCTCCCGTAAGTAGCCCAATTTCCGATTCGCCACAGCCCAGTTCTTCCTGTTTCTCCATGGTCCAGCGTCCGATGTACCAGTAGAGCAGGATCAGTTCGTGGTTCACTGAACGCGCTGCTGAGATACACGGCGATTGAATGCGCGATTTTAGTTCGCCTAACGAAGCGGCGTAATCAAAGAATGGCGTCGTTTTGCCAAGCATAATCTTTCACAGAAGTTTAAGTTGCGATGGTGTTCTCTCGGTGTGGGCCTGAAAAAAACTAGGTTGGTTTGAAAGGGGAAACATTCTCTGCGCCAAACCACTCCTCAAGCGTCTCTAGGGCATCTGCTGTAAGCTCTTGCGTGAATAGCAATGCAAGGTTCTTCTTTGGCCGAGAACACACTACATAAAAGAGATTTCGGTTCCGGATATAACTATCTTTCTTGTTGTTAGGATATCTATTAGGAAACCACTCGAGAAATTGGTTCCAGTTATACTGGTTCCAGCCCCTCCCAAAGACGACTAATATATTTTCAAACTCCGCACCTTTGACACCGTGCTTAGTTGAGAACGGTGTATGATCATTAATGAATTTAGCTACTGATATCAGTTCGGTATAAGGAGTCGGCCGAAGCCTCCCAATTTGCTTCAAAGTTAATGATTCATCTATCTCTTCTTGTGTAGCATTTGCGGGTCTGTTTTCGGTGCGTAGAACCGCATCGGGAAGACGTGGTCTGCGGGTTTCCTTTAGAAGGTCGACCACATCCCCGATTGTCCCTGATAAGCGAAGTTCAACTAAATGCTCCATATCTCTTGCCCAGGCTCGCTTCTCGGCCACATTTGAAAGATGACCGAACTTTTTCCCGATTACTGAAAACATTTCTCCAAACTTTCCGGCAGAAAATGCTGTACATGCAGGTTCAATGGTATCCACAAGAAATGCAATGTGAGGATCTTCCTTCTTAAATAGCGAGTCGTTGTATTCATATGCTTCAAGTATCTGACTGTAGCGTTGCTCCTCTGCGAGGACATTATGCGTTAACATCAGAATCTTCGTAATCTGAGGAGAAAAATCCCAGCCGGAGGTCGTAAGTTGTTGTCGAAGCGCGCTGAAGTATTCGTGCGTGTCCTCAGCTGGCAGATCTGCTGCCCAGTGTCCTCCAGTTCTTCGATTTCCCCCGAAATTGTTGGAATGATAGACTCTGGCCGTGCCGGTAGCGTTGGGGTCATTCACCTGTTGAGGCAATTCAGGGCGAATCCTATTTAATACGTTTACCACATCAGGAACTGAACGAAAGTTCGCCTCCTTACCAATAGATTGCAGGTTATCATGCTCGATAGTTCCCGCGCCCGTTCGATATATCTTTTGCCAACTGTCACCGAATAGGCCAATAAGTGGACCAGTAGACGTATCTACAAAGTTCTGTATCAGACTTTCAGCAAATGCCTTATCCGTATCCTGATATTCGTCGATAAAGAGGACGGGAAAGCGCGCAGCAAGTATTCGTCGAAATTTAGGGTATTCCATTAACGCGACCATCAGCTTCAGAACGTCATCATGATGTAATAGGATATCCGTATCGGTCACATGCCGATGTCCCAAGTCGTAATCAACACGCTGATCACTAATTCCACCCGACTCTTCAATCTTTTCGTTCAATCCGTTGATTTTCACGACCTCTTGTCTGAGAATTGACTGGAAATTTTTGCATAGCCCCCAGCAAAATGAGTGGATAGTTGATGCTTGCACAGCAGGATGTCCATCAGTGCGACTGGTTATTTCGTCGGTTGCGACATTTGTATAGGTGATGCAGGCAACCTTCTGTCGTCGCCGGACGAACTGAGCACCTTCCTCGTCAATAATTCGGTGTAGGGCTTTCACTAGGGAATAGGTCTTACCTGCCCCAGCTCCAGCTTCCAATCGAAAGTTTCGCCGTTCAAGAATACACTGGTACATCTCATCGAGAGCATTTTGTGCAGCAGCTTCTGCAGGATTCATTGCTGCTGATTCAGCCATCGTCTGGTTCCTCAACGGTTTTTTCAGGTGACTTGGCCGCAGACTCAGAGGTTCCGATATTTGCTAACCACAACAAGCTTTCACGTATATAGCGCGGGATAAACCAGTCGGTCTCACTAATAGCATAGGTTAATGCAAATTCTGTTTTTTTGATTGACTGAGCTTTATCCCATGCTTGGGTCTCCCGTTCTTCAGCCATTTGCCCTGTAATTTCAAACTTGTTTGGATTTGCCAAAATGAATGCATCTTCGAAACTTCGACCGCATGCATCACCAGGGGTGTGCGGGACTTGGTAAGCAAGTCGTCTTGTATTAGTAGATTTCTCACGGTCGGTCTTTGCTTGAATATCAGCAATTGTCGGATTGCCACCATCGTCTGATTTAAACCATCTATTGATAGTTACATTACTTGAATTAGTTCCTTCTGAAACCTTGCATTTTGCTCCGTTGTTGTTCCCATCAACAGAGTCCAGATCCGTTATGATCAGAGTTCGCAATCCCAAAAAGTCCACAAGGTTGTAGAAGAGATATGCATAAGCGCCTCCTACCTCCATGATCGACAGGTAGCGGCTGCCAAGATTAACGCCATGCTCAATATCGAATTTCTCAATTATTTTAGGCAGCAGGAGTCGTTCAGTAGTACCTTCAATCAAGATCGCGCCATCAGCGAATAGCAGGTCACAGCGGGTCAATGTCATGTATTTGTGGAGGAAGTCACGATTGATGCTATCCTCACCACTCAGCCCCGCTCGCAGGTCTCTAGTTTGGGTCCTCTGGATAGTTGACCCTACCAAGACTGGAGTGGTAAGAAAATATCTCATTGAATCAAAGGATGCTTCGTTCGCGATATGTGATGAATGTGTGGTTACTACAAACTGCACTGGCCACGGACTAGTGTCTTTGTAGGTGTTTTCAAATATCGTCTTGATCTCGTTGAGTTTCCGAATGAATACCTCCTGCATTTGTGGGTGAAGATGGGCCTCGGGCTCTTCGATAAAGATGAGATGGACTTTGGATTCTGGTTGGCGGGTAGTAAATTCACGAAAGAATTCATAAAGCTTCAGCAGGATATATATAAGATTCCGTACGCCTAGACCATTGTAGGATTCTGGTAGATTGACACCACCTGGAACGGGACCTTTGTAGCTTACCGTTGTATAATTCGAAAGAAGTTGTTGGATATCAAGCAGTGTCTCAGTTTGAAGTTGGGGATCTACTAGTCCAGGATAACCAAATAGTTCGAACGTAGGTGCTAAATCGTTTAATTGGCTATTAAAGTCGGTATCGATTTGCTCCTGCATATCTTCGACAGCGCTCTTTAATTTATCTGCACTAGTTTGGTCTTCAACCCCAGCTTCTGCCGAAGATGCGGATGCAAACAAACGTTCAAAAACTTTACCCAAGACCGCTTTTTCTTTATTTGATGCGCTGTCGAGTGCACGTTGAGCGTTAATAAAGCCAAACTGAAGTACTGCACTTAAGTTTGTGCTATCTAGGTCTTTCTTGTTCGTTGTGTCGGTTGGGTCCTCTGCTTCAATCCTCGCGACAAACAGCTTGGGAACGCGTTCACGAATAGCTCGAAAAAATGCTTTGCGGTCGTCATCAAGGCCGTCGAACAGAGTTGCAATTTTCCCCGAAGCAAGAGTGTAGGTGACAACAATTTTCGTTGTATTACAGGTGTCATCAAGATCTATAACAAAGTCAGAAAGAGTACCAAGCTCGTCATCTTCATCAAATTTGACGGTCAGGCTAATTGAGATTGTGGGTAAGGCTTCACGAACTGCATCTTCGCCCATATTTGATTGAAATAATTTGAACGCTTTCCAAAAATGTTCATGACTCCTTAATGAGAAGTCTTCAATGCGAAATTTGGGAGATTTATCATCCAGCAAGCGTCGAAATAGTTCTGTCAGGGATGTTTTGCCACTATTATTCCTTCCTACGATTAACGTAACATCATCTTCGAGACAAAGCTCTACGTTTTCCAAGAGCCGAAAGTTCTGTACTGTAATATCTTTAATTCTCATGTTAGGTCCAAACTGTGGATACGCGTTTTTGCAGTCATCAGCTCGTGAAGGAGATTGTGAAAGAGTTCCGCAAGGGCCTTTCTATGAGCGACGTGGTTCTCTCTCTTTGAATCTAGCATCGTGAAACTGGCAGTAATCTCATTTTGTTCCTCACGACTTGGAAGTGCAATTGGGACAGACTCACATTTGTTTTTATTCAGGTATGGAATTGTTGTAATAGCGGCAATCCTCTGCATATATGGCTTCCGGTAACGTAGCTGATTGCACAAGAAGATAGGATTGATATCCTCGGAACAGACAAAGGCATGAAGTTGTTGGTTGATGACGATCTCGGTGTTGTTAACTGCACACACTCCAAACTCGCCAACACATAACATGATCACACTATCTTCTGGAATTAAGCGGCCACCGCAGGATTCAAGTTCCACCAAACTTATCTTGAGACCACCCACATCTGCATTGATGTAATCAAGACCCTTAATGTTAGGTATTGTGAGCCATAGAATATCGCCATTAAATACTTTAGGTTTATTGCGGCCTGGAACGATGCTCCGGCAGATATCCCCGACTGCCACCACTTCCCAGCTTTCGGGGATGGTGCCGATTTCGGTTTGTTTGTGGGGTTCGTTGTGGAGGCCTTCGGTGAAGAGTTTGTGCATTAGGGCTTTTTTCAGTTCGGTGGTTGTCTGAATTAACCGTTCCTGTGCCTCTATAGCCCGTTGTACTGTCGAAAGGATGTGTGCGATTTTCTTCTGCTCGGAGCGCACTGCCGGAAAATGGACCTGCTCCATGTATGCCATTTCTCGATTTAAGCCTGGAACGCCGACATCGCCGACAATTCGCGTCAGGTCAGCGTGTTTAAGAAGATAATACAAGAACTCAAGGTCGATATCCGGTACGTCGTCTTGGGTTACAAAGAAAGTCGTATCAATGGGGTAAAACGGACCGCTGGAATAGTGGACTTGGCCTGCTGAGCCTTTTCTTCCAACTATGAGACCTGGCCTACCGACAATCGGTTCTTTGTGAGTCCCAACGACCCCGTTTGAGCCATATACAGGAATTGGCCCTTCTATGCGTCTCTTTACTGGAAGACCCTTACCATAATTGAGTTGGAGGACGTCTCCGAGTCGTTTTGTTTGCCAAGTACTCACACTCTAATTCCCTCCAGTATATCCCGCAAGGCTTTATCCGTCTCACTGGCCTCTGCCTCAATCACATCTAGTTCATCTATAATCTCTGCTAGCGGCCGGTACGTTTCCATGACGCCGGTAAGGATGCGGCGGTTGGGTGAAATGTTATAAACACCCTTCTTCAATTCAACGTGATCGGCGATGCGGCTGAGTTTTTCCTTCCACTCGATCAGATTTTTGGTGATGCGGTCCATACCTACGTGCGGGATTTAGCCCCCGAAGTCGCTTTTTGCGAAAGCCCGACCAGGGTTGGTGAGTAAAATCATTCGGTTTCTCTCTTCTTCGCTTCCAGTCTTGCTTGTGAAATCTCGATGGCATCGTGGAGTTTTTGTTGCAGGAGTTCTCGCGACGGCAGCGCGGTCAGGTATTCGGCAACATGGATGCCGGAGCGGCCAAGTTCGAGGAGTTCGATTTGTTCTTCCTTCTTTCCGGCACAGAGGATGATACCTAAAGGCATCTCTTCGCCGGGTTGTTGCTCGTGGCGTGCAAGCCAGCGAAGGTAGAGTTCCATCTGGCCTTTGTACTCGGCCTTGAAATTGCCAAGTTTGAGATCAATGGCAATGAGGCGTTTCAGATTGCGGTGGTAGAAGAGGAGGTCTAGGTAGAAGTCTTCGGAGTCGATCTGGATGCGGGTTTGGCGTCCGAGGAAGGCGAAGCCATTGCCAAGTTCGAGCAGGAAGGTTTCGATCTCGCGGAGGATAGCGTCTTCAAGGTCCTTTTCGAGGTAGCGGTCGTTGAGGCCAAGGAAGTCGAGGATGTAGGGATCACGAAAGACGAGATCAGGCGTTAATCGGTCTTCGGTACCGAGGGTAGCGAGCTCGGCTTTGGCGACTTCTTTCGGCTTTTTGGAAATGGCGGTGCGCTCGTAGAGCATGGAATCTAGTTTACTGGCGAGTGTGCGGGTACTCCACCGTTCAATACGGCACATCTCGGCGTAGAAATTTCGTTTTAATGGATCCTGGATTGGAATCAGCGTCTTGAAGTGAGTCCAACCTAATTGTCGCCGCAGCGCAGCGACAATCTCTTCATCGGGAAACGCTTCGGCAAACTGGATCATCCGCCTAAGGTTTTTTTCGCCAAAACCAGCCCCGAACTCTGCCGTTAAATGTCGCCCCAGCGAGGCGACAATCCGTTTACCGTAATCCGCACGTTTCTTCCCGAGAATATCGCGGTGAATGCGCTGTCCGATTTTCCAGAAAAGCATGGTGAGCGCGGCGTTGGTGACTTGGGCGACCTGACCTCGGGCCTCTGCAATCATTCCACGTAACTCCGCAAGGAGAGCGTCGGTTGGTTTGATGATGTCGTTCGCTTCACTCATACTCCAATGCTCTCCAAAATCTCCCGCAAAGCCCTGTCCGCCTCCTTTGCCTCAGCCTCAATCACGTCCAGTTCCTCAACGATCTCTGCCAGCGGACGGTAGGTCTCCGCATCGCCGGTGTGGATGTAGCGGCTGGGTGATATGTTGTAGTCATTCTTCTTCAATTCGGCATGATCGACGATGCGGCTGAATTTTTCTTCTTCTTTCCACCCAGTCAGCGTCTCTACGATACGGACTATGCCCTCGCGTGGAATAAAGTTCTTGGGATCGCCCTTCTCAAAAACCTCGCTGGCGTTGACAAGCAGCACCTTGCTTTGCCGGGAGGCAGGCTTGTCCTTGTTTAGAAAAATTACGATCCCTGGGGCAGTGGTGTTGTAGAAGATGTTTTCGGGCAGGTAGAGGACGCTTTCGATAAGGTACTGGTCAACAAACCACTGGCGGGCGTCTTTCTCCTTATTTGTGCCGGCATTGCCTGAGCCGCGTGAAGCGGCGCCGGTGTCCAGGACGACGGCGGCGCGCCCTCCTTGTTGGGTTCCGGATTTGGATTTAAGGCTGGCGTGTATGTGCTGTAACCAGCCCCAGTCGGCGGATGATTTGCCCGGGAAGCCGGCAGGGAAGCGGTCTAATTCATCATTCTCGTAGTCGGCCTCCGCGAACCAGTTCTGGTTCCACATGGGGTTGGCAACCACACGATCAAATGTGCGGAGCTTTCCGTTTTTCTCATAGCGGAACCTGGGGTTCTTGAAGGTATCGCCGATCTCAATCTTGCCCTCCATGTCATGGATGATCATGTTCATGTTGGCCATTGCCCAGGTTTCAGGGACATACTCCTGTCCGAACAGTTTGACGGGAGCGATATTTGTCTGTTTGGCGGCACGCATTTTCGCTTCCATGGCAAGTTCGCACCTGATAAGAAGGCTCCCGGAACCGCAGGTCGGGTCGTATATTTCCGTGCCTGGGTCAGGCACCAGGACGCGGGCCATAATCTCACTGACTTCGCCGGGGGTGTAAATCTCGCCGGCGCTCTTGCCACTGTTCTCAGCGAATTTGCGGATGAGGTATTCGTAACTCTTGCCGATGATGTCTGCTTCAACGTCCTCAAGCCCAAGGCGTTTGGTGCTGATGGCCTCAATGAGGTTGGAGAGACGGTCGTCGTCAAGATCGCGCTGGCCGTGAGTGGTGGCATTGAAATCTACGCGATTAATGATGCCTTGCAGCAGCGGATTTTCACGAGCGATAGCCCGCATATGGGTAGTGACGCCTTCACCAATCTTATCCGAAAGCTTACGAATGACCGACCAGACTGGCTGTTCGGGATCATCCGGTTCAAGGGGGAGATAGAAGCGGACAAGTTTTTGGTCTGCCCTAACGAGTTGGAAGGCCTTCTTCCGCGAGCCAATCTCCGCGGCAATACGATTCACTTCGTCATCGAAGACATCGCACAGGCGCTTGGTGAAGATGAGGGGGAGGATATAGTCCTTGTATTTTGGCGCATCCTTGGCCCCGCGTATGGAACAGGCGGCATCCCATATCCAGGATTCGAGTGATTTATTTTTGGAAACAGATTCGTCTATGCGGGTAATTTTTCAAACAACAGGAAGTTAACTACGTTGACTGGTTCAGAAACTATGCCATGATTGTCCGGAATTTAAGGGGTATAGGAAGTCTTAAGGATATATATATGGCTTTGAAATATACCAACGATCGCATTATTTTTCAATGGGAAGTTTCAAATCATAAGTGCAACAAGTTGTTTATTTTGGTATTTTCTGAACCAACTTAAAGAACACCTCCTGACTCAGTTATGCTGCGTTTGGATATATTGAGGCAATTTAATGATAAAACCATATTCAGCTGCCTGTGATAACAATCGGCAACCAATTTTTGAGATTATTGAGGTATTGTTCGCTGACAGTAAGGAAATTCTGGAGATTGGCAGCGGTACCGGGCAGCACGCTGTCTATTTCGCAGAGAAACTGCCGCACTTGATCTGGCGCAGCAGCGACCTGCAGGAGAATCATGCCGGAATCGAATTATGGTTGAATGAGGCAAAGTTGCCCAATACGCCTCCGCCACTGATGCTGGACGTGACCCGGGCGCACTGGCCAGAGTTGAATATAGATGCCGTGTTTTGTGCTAATACAATACATATCATAGGGTGGGACTCAGTCAAAGCCATGATAGCCGGAGCAGGGAAGCTGTTGCCAAACAATGGGTTATTGGTACTATACGGCCCGTTTAATTACAACAATGCCTATACCAGCAAGAGCAATGCGAGGTTTGATATATGGCTGAAACAACGGGATCCGGAAAGCGGCATCAGGAACTTTGAGGACGTTGAGCAACTGGCGAATGCGGCAGACCTGTATATCCAACACGACTATGCCATGCCGGCGAATAACCGTCTTCTTTGCTGGGTAAAACAGCAACTACAAGATTGATGGAACCAAGTACTAATGACAATCGCCTGAAAACAAATTTAGTCAAATCTTACATTTTTTTTATACCGTGATACGGGTATAATTCCCCCATGTTAGAAAATTATCTGCCAATACTGATCTTTCTGGTTGTCGGAATCGGATTCGGCGGCATATTGTTTATCCTCGGTTATTTTCTCGGGCCAAACAGTCCCGACGAAGCGAAACAGTCCCCTTACGAATGCGGGTTTGATGTTTTCGAAGATGCCAGGATTCAATTCGACGTGCGCTATTATCTCATTGCCATCCTGTTTATCATTTTTGACCTGGAAATCGCCTTTTTCTTTCCCTGGGCGGTTGCCCTGCGCGAGATAGGGATGGTGGGTTTCTGGGCCATGATGCTGTTCCTGGCGGTCCTGGTCGTCGGCTTCATCTATGAGTGGCGTAAGGGCGCATTGGAATGGGAGTAAGCTGACTTGAATCCTGAAGAAAAAATTCACCACGAGGGTATCGTTACCACCACGGTGGATAATCTGGTGAACTGGGCGCGGACCGGCTCCTTGTGGCCGATGACGTTCGGCCTTGCCTGTTGTGCAGTGGAGATGATGCATGCCGGCGCTTCGCGCTATGATCTTGATCGGTTCGGCGTGATTTTTCGTCCCAGCCCCAGGCAGTCAGATGTCATGATTGTTGCGGGAACGCTGGTTAACAAGATGGCGCCGGCACTGCGCAGGGTCTATGATCAGATGCCTGATCCCAAGTGGGTGATCTCCATGGGGTCCTGTGCCAACGGAGGGGGGTATTACCATTATTCCTACTCCGTTGTACGTGGTTGCGACCGAATCGTCCCGGTGGATATCTATGTGCCGGGTTGCCCCCCCACCGCGGAAGCCCTGTTGTTCGGCGTGTTGCAATTGCAGAAAAAGATCAAGCGTACCGGCACCAATACGATCAGAAGATAGGATAGCTTTATTTCACCTTTAACCGGCTATGGATACGCTTATCAACGACCTGCGCGAGCGTCTGGGCGCCGGAATTATCAATGACAAGCTCGAAACGGGCCAGGTGACCATAGAGGTCAGCGCCGCTGACCTGACAGAAGTATGTCTTATCCTGAGGGACGATGATGTCCTGGCATTCAACCAGTTATCCGACCTGTGCGGGGTCGATTACCTGTCTTACGGCAAGGCGGACTGGGAAACCGAGGATACGACCCGGACCGGTTTCAGCCGCGGGGTCAGCCAGGGTGTCTATATCGATACCCAGGATATCGAAGATCGCTTCGCTGTGGTCTATCACCTGTTGTCGTTAAAACATAACCGGCGCCTGAGGCTGCGTAGTTTTATCTCCGGCCAACCGGCCAGGATCGCTTCGGTAACCCCCATCTGGGCCAGCGCCAACTGGCTGGAACGGGAGGCCTTTGACCTGTTCGGCATCATTTTCGACGGACATCCCGACCTGAGACGTATCCTGACCGACTATGGTTTTATCGGACATCCTTTCCGCAAGGACTTTCCGCTGGAGGGCAACGTGGAAGTGCGCTATGACCCGGAGCAGGGCAGGGTCGTGTACCAGCCGGTCACGATCAAGAACCGCGTACTGGTGCCAAAAACAATCAGGCATGACAACCGCTATGTCTCACCTGAGAAATAAACATAAGCTACAGAGGAACCAGCCGTTCCCGCTAACTCCCGGGCTCGGAGGCATCCTGCCCTCGTGGAGGGCGAGACGCCCTCCCTCCCAGGAAAATATGCCCCTTTATGGTCAGGGGAAGTTGGGGGACAGATTTAAATCTGTCCCCCCTGTTTTCGGCAAACATCACTGTATTGACCTCGATTTAGCCGGAGCACCTGCAGAGGAACTGTCCTGGACCCACTCTGTGTCCTCTGTGACTTCCCTGAACAGGTTTTTCATTTATGCCTGAAATCAGGAACATGACGATGAACTTCGGCCCGCAGCACCCGGCGGCTCACGGGGTGTTGCGCCTGGTTCTGGAGATGGACGGGGAGGTGATTGAGCGCGCCGACCCGCATATCGGGCTACTGCATCGCGCCACCGAAAAGCTGGCCGAGAGCAAGCCCTATAACCAGAGTATCGGTTACATGGACCGCCTCGATTACGTGTCCATGATGTGCAATGAACATGCTTACGTACTGGCCATTGAAAAACTACTGGGCGTGACGCCACCCATACGGGCCCGTTATATCCGGGTGATGTTCGATGAGATCACCCGCGTACTTAATCACCTTATGTGGCTGGGCGCCCATGCCCTGGACATCGGCGCCATGAGCATATTCCTGTATTGCTTCCGGGAACGGGAAGATCTGATGGATTGTTACGAAGCGGTATCAGGCACGAGAATGCATGCAACCTATTACCGGCCGGGTGGCGTGTATCGGGATCTGCCGGCGGAAATGCCGCGCTACCAGGTGACTGTGAACCGTTCAAAAGCAGAGGTAAACAAGTTAAACGAGACGCGCCAGGGTTCCCTGCTCGATTTTATCGCGGCGTTTACGGAACGTTTCCCAGGCTGTATCGACGAGTATGAAACCCTGTTGACTGATAATCGAATCTGGAAGCAGCGCACGGTAGGAATAGGCGTTGTCTCAGCGGAGAGGGCGATACAACTCGGCTTTACCGGCCCCATGCTGCGCGGTTCGGGCGTAGAGTGGGACTTGCGCAGAAAACAGCCTTATGAAGTATATGATCAAATGGAATTTGCCATTCCCGTCGGCGTCAATGGGGACTGTTATGATCGTTACCTGGTGCGCGTTGAGGAGATGCGTCAGTCAAATGCCATTATTAAACAGTGTGTGGACTGGCTGCGAAATAATCCCGGGTCGGTGGTTATCGACGATCATAAACTGGTGCCGCCCAGTAGAGAAACGATGAAAGATGACATGGAGTCGTTAATTCACCACTTCAAGTTGTTTACCGAAGGCTATTGTGTGCCGGAAGGTGAGGTGTATGCGGCCATAGAACACCCGAAAGGGGAGTTTGGGATTTACCTGGTATCGGACGGCGCCAATAAACCTTATCGGCTGAAGATACGGCCCCCCGGTTTTATCCACCTGTCATCCTTGAATGAAATGGTACAGGGGCACATGCTCGCAGACGTAGTCGCGGTGATAGGTACCCAGGATATTGTCTTCGGCGAGGTCGATAGATGAAAATGAGCCTCATATTCGTACAAATGACCGGTTTCACAGTAAGGCGGTTTTGGGGACTGTTTTTCCGTTCCGAGGGCCATCCCTGGCCCGTCCCGCGCTCGTCCCTGGCGCTAGTCACTCCAAAACAGTCCCCAAAACCTCAGTTAGCTGGATCTGCTGCTCGTTTTCATGTTTTTCAGGATGGTGGAGAATGAATAACAGATTGTCCAGCCATATACGTGCGGAAATTGATCGCTGGACAGCGATATTCCCGGCGGATCAGAAGCAGTCTGCGGTGCTGGCGGCTTTGCGTGAGGCGCAGCATGAGAACGGGGGTTACCTGACTGTGGAACTGATGGACGCGGTTGCCGGTTATCTGGAGATGCCGCGTATCGCAGTTTACGAAGTGGCCAGTTTTTATTCCATGCTGGAAACCAGGCCCTGCGGGCGCCACAGTGTGTCCGTATGCACTAATATTTCATGCATGCTGCGTGGCGCGGATGATATCGTGGCTCACATTGAAAATAAACTGGGGGTGAAAGTCGGCGAGACCACCGGCGACAATCGCATTTACCTGAAGCAGGAAGAGGAATGTCTGGCCGCCTGTTGCGGGGCGCCCATGATGATGGTCGATCATAAATACTATGAAAACCTGACTCCTGATAGCGTGGATGAAGTGCTGGACGGGCTGGATTAATGGACAGGAACGCAATCAACTCGGTTTGTTACGCTACCCTCAAATACGACCAGCCCTGGACCCTGGAGAATTACTACCGGGCAGATGGTTATAAGGCCTGGAAAAAAATTCTTAACGATAAAATTTCCCCCTGGGACGTGACGGAAGAAATTAAGGGCTCGGGCCTGCGCGGTCGTGGGGGCGCAGGGTTCCCCACGGGCCTGAAGTGGAGTTTCATGAATCCTGACGCACCGAACCCGAAATATGTCGTCTGCAATTCCGATGAAAGTGAACCGGGCACTTGCAAGGATCGGGATATACTCCGGTTCAATCCCCATTCCCTGGTCGAAGGCCTCGCTATTGCCTGTTATGCCATGGGCGCTTCAGTTGCTTATAATTATATCCGGGGTGAGTTCATGGATGAACCGTACGAGCGCTTTGAGGATGCCTTGAAGAAAGCCTACGACGCGGGTTTTCTGGGCAAGGATATCCTTGGTACGGGCGTAGACATCGATATTTATTCGGTACTGGGCGCCGGCGCCTATATATGTGGAGAGGAAACAGCACTGCTGGAATCCCTGGAGGGTAAGCCCGGCAAGCCCAGGTTCAAACCGCCGTTTCCTGCGCAATACGGTTTATACGGCAAACCTACAACAATCAACAATACGGAAAGCTTTTGCTCAGCGCCGACAATCATATTGAAAGGGGCGCGCTGGTTTGCCGATCTGGGGGTCGAGAACAGCGGCGGCACCAAGTGTTTGTCCGTGAGCGGTCACGTGGCAAAGCCGGGCAATTTTGAGGTGCCCCTGGGTATGCCGTTCAGAGAGTTACTGGAAATGGCCGGCGGTGTATGGCAAGAGCGGCAATTGAAAGCGGTAATTCCCGGCGGTTCATCGGTGCAGGTGGTCCCGGGCGAGATCATGCTGGAAACCAATATGGATTATGATTCCCTGCGCGCTGCGGGTTCATCCATCGGTTCCGGCGCGGTGGTGGTCATGGACGATACCACTTGCATGGTCAGGATGCTGCGGCGTATCTCACGGTTTTATTTCGTCGAGTCATGCGGCCAGTGCACCCCGTGCCGCGAGGGGACCGGCTGGCTGTACCGCATGCTGACCCGCATTATCGATGGTCAGGGCCGGCTGGAAGACCTGGACAAACTGGTTGACGTGGCCAATAAAATAGAAGGCCGGACTATCTGCGCCCTGGGCGATGCCGCGGCGTGGCCGGTACAGAGTTTCATGAAACACTACCGCCACGAATTCGAGTACATGATAGAAAACCAGGGCCGCAGTATTGTTGATGGAATTGAAAGCAAAGCAGCTTGAACTATTGATTAAAGCCACAGAGGACACAGAGAAAAACAAAATGAATAACAGGCAAGACGAATTGATAGCTATGCAGGTTATCCATGTCTTAAAAAGATACTCGATCCACTCTGTGTCCTCTGTGGCAAAACAAATATATGTCTGATAATAACCGCATTACCATTGAAATTGACGGCAGGGAAGTCGAGGCCAGGCCGGGTCAGATGCTGATTGAAGTCACTGACCGGACAGGGAATTATGTGCCGCGTTTCTGTTACCACGATAAGCTGACCGTTGCGGCAAATTGCAGAATGTGCCTGGTGGAAGTGGAAAAGGCGCCCAAGCCTTTGCCTGCCTGCGCTACGCCGGTTTTGAACGGGATGAAAGTTCATACCAAATCAGAGTTGGCTCTGGAAGCGCAAAAATCAGTCATGGAATTTTTGCTGATCAACCATCCCCTGGATTGCCCTATCTGCGACCAGGGCGGGGAATGTGAATTGCAGGATCTGGCAATGGGTTACGGCAGTGACGTGTCCCGTTACCAGGAAAAGAAACGGGTCGTGCAGGACAAAAACATAGGCCCCCTGGTACAGACTGACATGACCCGTTGTATTCATTGCACTCGTTGCGTCCGTTTCGGTGAGGAAATTGCGGGACTGCGCGAGTTGGGCGCAACCGGCCGCAGTGAGTTCATGGAGATCGGCACCTACATTGAGAAGAGTATGGCCTCCGAATTGTCCGGCAACGTGATTGACCTGTGTCCGGTCGGCGCCCTTACCTCCAAACCGTTCCGGTTTACTGCGCGTACCTGGGAGATGACCCAGCATAGCGGTATCGCAGCTCACGACCCGGTAGGCTCAAACCTCCACTTTCATGTAAAAAATGATCGGGTGCAACGTGTGGTTCCTGCAGAAAACGAAGACATCAATGAGGTCTGGCTGTCAGACCGGGATCGTTTCAGTTATGAAGGGCTGAATAGTGTTGAGCGCCTTACCGCTCCCATGGTCAGGGATGGGCAAGGCTGGCAGGAAGTCGACTGGGATACGGCAATCAACCATATAGCGCGCAAGCTGAAAGGCGTGATTGACCAGCATGGGGCGGATAAGGTTGGCGCGTTGGTTTCCTCATCGGCTACTTCTGAGGAATTATACCTGGCACAGAAATTCATGCGGGGATTAGGCTCCAACAATATTGATCATCGATTGCGGCAAACGGACTTCAGCGATCAGGCGGCGGCGCCGGCGTACCCGGGTCTGGGGTTGTCCCTCGCTGACGTCGAACGACTTGATGCGGTCCTGATCATCGGCGGCTTTCCGCGTAAGGACCAGCCAATTTTCAATCACCGCTTGCGTAAAGCTGTCCAGGCCGGCGCCAAAGTGATGGTGATAAACCCGGTAGATTTCAGTTTTAATTATGAGCTTGCCTATAAATGTATTGAATCACCGGCAAAACTTGTGAGTGAATTGGCGGCCGTACTGAAGGCTGCGGTCAGTATGACGAACAGAGATTCCGCACTCGGTCAGTTGCTGCGGGCAATAAGGCCGAAACCTCAGCATAAAAACATTGCTGAAGCGCTGGTCAAGGCAGACAGGGCAGCCGTATTCATGGGCAGCCTGGATGTTTCCCATCCGCAACTGTCGTTGCTGCGATACCTGTCCGGAACTCTGGCACAACGGGTTTCGGGCACATTCGGTTACCTGGATAATGGGGCGAACAGTGCCGGGGCCTGGTTGGCCGGAGCGCTACCCCACAGGATGCCGGGTATGGTCAATGCCCCTGCCGGCGGCCTGGATGCCGGCGCCATGCTGACTGAACAAATGGCGGCCTACCTGCTGCTGGATGTGGAACCGGAGTTCGATTTTTTTGATGGAAAGCTGGCGCGAGAAGCGCTGGCTGAGGCAAGTTGTGTGGTTACCGTAACCGGGTACAAAACTGCACCGGAGTATGCCGACGTGTTGTTGCCGATGGCATTGTACGCGGAAAATGCAGGTTCATACCTGAATATGGAGGGTCGACGCCAAAGTTTTAACGCAGCGGTATCACCTCCCGGGGACGCGCTCCCGGCCTGGAAAATATTCTGCTCCCTGGCAAGTAAATTGCGACTTTCCGACTTCAGTTATAACGGGTTAGAGGAAGTCCGGACGGAAGCGGCTGAATTGATGGGGAACAGCCAACCGGATAATATGGACGCCTGGAACACACCTGAAACAATTCCGGCAAGTAGTGATGGCTTGCAACGTATCGGATATATACCCATGAATTCCGTTGATGCGCTGGCGCGCCATGCCCCGGCACTGCAGCAGACCGCGGACGTTGCAGACGGGTTTGCCCATATTAACAAGCGCACGGCAGGCAGGCTGGGGGTGGCCGGTGAGGAAAGCATCAGGGTGATTAGTCATGACGCCGAGTTGCAACTGCCCCTGCAACTTGATGACTCCGTGGCGGATAACTGTGTGTTAATTCACGGCGGGCACGTCAATAGCGGCAATTTGGGCTCGTTATCAGGCCCGGTTTCGGTGTCCACGGTTTAATCCGCGGTTGCTGACGCTCATGCTTGAAAACATATTCAAAATCATCAGCGATTATATCCTCGCCCCCGTGGTTGCCTGGCTTATCCCTGACAACTATGCCGATTATACGCTTTACACCCTGGAAGTGTTGGTGAAAATCCTCGCCATAGTGCTGCCCTTACTGTTCTGTGTCGCTTATATGACTTACGCGGAACGTAAGATCATCGGCTTTATCCAATGCAGGCTGGGGCCGAATAGAGTGGGTTTTTTCGGTTTCCGCCTGTGGGGACTGGGACAACCCATCGCTGATGCCGTCAAGCTTCTCTTCAAGGAAATTATTATTCCGACGGGGGCCAACAAGCGCTTGTTCGTGATGGCGCCGGTACTGGCCCTTGCCCCGTCCCTGGCCGCCTGGGCCGTGATACCCTTCGCCGATACGCTGGTGCTGGCTGATATCAATGCAGGGTTATTATACATCCTGGCCCTGACGTCCTTAGCCGTTTACGGCATCATTATTGCCGGCTGGGCGTCAAATTCCAAGTACGCGTTCCTGGGCGCCATGCGTTCCGCCGCCCAGATCGTTTCTTACGAGATTGCAATGGGTTTTGCGCTGGTATGTGTGCTTATTGCGGCCGGCAGTTTAAACCTGGGCCAGATTACAGCCGCACAAAACGGCAGTATCCTGCATTGGTACTGGCTGCCGCTGTTGCCGATTTTTCTGGTTTATTTTATTTCCGGTGTAGCCGAGACCAACAGGGCGCCGTTTGACGTGGCCGAGGGTGAATCCGAACTTGTGGCCGGTTTCCACGTTGAATACGGTGGCATGGCGTTTTCCATTTTCTTCATGGCGGAATATGCCAATATGATACTTATTGCCGTACTGACGGCTGTCCTGTTCTGTGGCGGTTGGCTGTCCCCCTTCCAGGGTTTGCCGCTGCTCGGAGATATGCCTTATATCAGTGAGCCGAATATAATATGGCTATTGTTAAAAACATCGGTGTTCTTGTTCCTGTTTCTGTGGTTCAGGGCAACTTTTCCCCGTTATCGTTACGACCAGATCATGCGTCTTGGCTGGAAAGTACTCCTGCCTATTACCATCATCTGGATTGTTGTTGTTTCCGGCATGGTCGTTGCGGAAGCACCGCCCTGGTTCGATACTCCATAATTTAAACCATGGAGAAAAAACGGTTTCTACCTGACTGGAAAAGCAGATGTCTAAAGTAACAAATTATTTGCGAAGCTTTTTATTATGGGAGTTGCTTAAAGGCCTGCGTTTGACGGGGCGTTACCTGTTCAGGCGTAAAATCACGGTGCAATATCCGGAGGAGAAGACTCCCCAGTCACCTCGATTCAGGGGGCTTCATGCGTTACGCCGATATCCGAATGGTGAAGAGCGCTGTATTGCCTGCAAGTTGTGTGAAGCGGTTTGTCCCGCGGTAGCCATCACTATCGAATCTGAACAGCGGGATGATGGTACCCGCAGGACGACCCAATACGATATAGATTTGGCGAAGTGCATTTTTTGCGGTTTCTGTGAAGAATCATGTCCGGTGGACGCCATTGTGGAGACGCGCATCTACGAATACCACGGTGAGCAGCGTTCAGACCTGCTGATGACGAAGCACAGGTTACTGGAAGTCGGAGACCTGGCGGAACAGCAGATTGCCGAGGATCGCGCAACGGAAGCTTTGTACAGGTGAAATAAATATACAGCCACAGAGGGCACAGAGGACGCAGGGGAAAAAACAAAGCCACTGTGTAATCTCTGTGCCCTCTGTGGCAAAAATAAATATATATCCATGTTTGAACAATCCATATTTTATATTTTTGCGGTGTTGCTGGTGATGTCGGCCTGCATGGTAATTACCGTGCGTAACCCGGTACATGCCGCGCTTTTTCTGATCCTGTCATTTTTTTGCAGCGCGGCCATCTGGTTGCTATTGGAAGCAGAATTCCTGGCTATTGCGTTGGTGCTGGTCTACGTCGGGGCGGTGATGGTGTTATTCCTGTTTGTGGTGATGATGCTGGATATTAACATCTCAACACTGCGGGAAGGTTTTTCCCGGTTTTTACCTGTCGGTTTATCAGTTGCCATACTGATGCTGATTGCCATGGGATTGATTGTAGGCGCCGACCATATTTTGCCTGATTCGGGACCAACAAGCGATCAGCTTGCAACCGGCATCGATAATACCCGGTTGCTCGGCAAAGCACTGTTTACCGAATATATTTACCCTTTTGAGATCGCCGGCGCCATCCTGTTGACCGCGATTATCGCAGCGATCAGTCTGACCATGCGTAAACCACGGGCGCGACGCACTCCCAAACCCTGGGAGCAGGTCAATGTCAAATCCGGGACGCGCGTGCGGTTAGTCAACATGGAGTCAGAGAAAGCAGATGATTGAACTGACCGAAGTCCTGATATTAGCCGCATTACTGTTCTGCATCAGTGTGGCGGGCGTTTTTATCAACAGGAAAAATGTCATTATTTTATTGATGTGTATCGAATTGATGCTGCTGTCCGTGAATTTGAACTTCATCGCGTTTTCCTATTTCCTCGGTGATATTCACGGCCAGGTTTTTGTCTTCTTCATTCTGACTGTTGCCGCGGCTGAAGCTGCGATCGGCCTGGCGATCCTGGTAGTTCTGTTTCGCAATCGAAATACCATAAACGTGGTAGACCTGGATAGTCTTAAAGGATAAAACCGATGGATAATATGGAACATATCTATCTTGCGATCGTGCTCGCACCATTAGTCGGAGCGATCATCGCCGGCCTGGCAGGTCACCTCATCGGCAGGAGCGGCGCACACTGGGTGACCATAATCGGGGTAGGCATTTCTACGGTGTTATCCCTGCTTGCATACAAACATCTCATGTTTGACGGTGGTGCAGTCTATAACGCCGAGATTTACACCTGGCTTACGCTCGGGGAACTGAAATTTACGGTGGGTTTCCTGGTGGACCAGTTATCCGTGACCATGATGGTGGTCGTCAGTTTCGTTTCCTGGATGATCCATATTTATACCATCGGCTATATGCATGATGACCCGGGTTACCAGCGATTTTTCAGTTACATCTCGTTGTTTACTTTCGCCATGCTGGTGTTGGTGATGTCAAATAACTTCGTCCAATTGTTTTTCGGGTGGGAAGCGGTTGGATTGGTATCCTACTTGTTGATCGGCTTCTGGTTTAAACGCGAATCAGCCATTTTTGCCGGTCTGAAAGCTTTTATCGTTAATCGGGTAGGCGATTTCGGCTTCCTGATCGGTATTGCTGCGGTCCTGTTGTATTTTAATTCACTGGATTATGTGCAGGTGTTCAACCAGGCTGGGGCGCACGCGGATTCGACAATTTCCCTCATCCCCGGTCAAGAATGGTCGGCACTGACCTTTATCTGCATCTGCCTGTTTATCGGCGCCATGGGAAAATCCGCCCAGGTTCCCCTGCACGTCTGGTTGCCTGATTCCATGGAGGGACCTACGCCTATTTCGGCGTTAATTCACGCGGCCACGATGGTAACGGCGGGCATTTTCATGGTGGCGCGTATGTCACCCCTGTACGAGTTGTCTGAGGTTGCGCTCAGTTTAATTTTACTGGTTGGCGCGATAACGGCATTCTTTATGGGTCTCCTGGGTCTGGTTCAGCATGACATCAAACGGGTAGTTGCTTATTCGACCTTGTCCCAGTTAGGGTACATGACAGTTGCGCTTGGTGCGTCCGCCTACTCCGTCGCGATCTTTCACCTGGTGACACACGCCTTTTTCAAGGCATTGCTGTTCCTGGCCGCGGGTTCCGTAATTATTGCGCTACACCATGAGCAGGACATGCGCAAGATGGGAGGCTTGTATCGTTACATGCCGATAACGTGGTTTAGCGCGCTGATCGGTTCTCTCGCACTGGTCGGTTTCCCGCTGACTTCCGGGTTCTTCTCGAAGGATGCCATTATCGAAGCGGTGCATTATTCACAACTTCCGGGTGCTGATATCGCCTACCTGGCCGTGTTGTCCGGCGTTTTTATAACGGCGCTGTATACATTCCGGTTATTTTTTCTGACGTTCCACGGTGAGGAACGGATGGATCGGCATACCTGGGAACATCTGAAAGAATCACCGGGAGTCGTTACCGTACCGCTGTTCATCCTGGCAATTCCTTCCCTTGTCATCGGTGCTTTTCTGGTTGGACCCATGGTGTTGGGCGATTATTACATGGATGCAATCCACGTGTCTGCCGACCATGCCGCCGGGCTCCATGAAATGGCTTTGCATTATTCCGGCGTCTTCGATTTTGTCGCGAACTCGTATAAGCACGCTCCCGTCTGGCTGGCTCTGGCAGGGATATTTGTTGCCTGGTTGTTTTATGTCAGGTTTCCGCACTGGCCGGGTAAGATTGCCGGCCTGTTCGCCATACCGTACCGGCTGTTTGTCAGGAAATATTATTTCGATGAAATATACCAGGCTGTTTTTGCCGGCGGCGCCCGCAACACCGGCAATACGCTCTGGCAATGGGGCGACGTACGCATTATTGACGGCTTCCTGGTTAATGGAACAGCTCGTATGGTACGCAGGTTTTCGGCTTTAATCAGAAAGGTGCAAACCGGTTACCTGTACCACTATGCCTTTGCCATGATTATCGGCCTGTTATTGCTGCTGGCTGTTTTTGTTCATCAAATTATATAAGCCCCCATGGTTCCAGCCCTGCCTCTTCTGAGTTTATTGATTTGGGTGCCCATACTGGGTGGCTCATTGCTCCTGTTTGCCGGAGACCGGCAGCGGGAGTCGGTAAAATTATTTTCATTACTTGTATCCATAATCGTATTTTCGTTGTCGGCCTTGCTATACCTGCGCTTTGATACATCAACCGCCCTGATGCAGTTTGTTGAATACTCCGAGTGGATAGATACGTTCAACATAAATTATCACCTTGGGGTTGACGGTATTTCCGTACCCTTGATCCTGTTGACGACGTTTACGACAGTACTGGTGGTTATCGCCGGCTGGGAGGTTATCAATACCAGGCTATCCCAATACATGGCGTCCTTTCTTATCCTGGAAGGGCTGATGAATGGGGTGTTTGTGTCTCAGGATGCAATTTTGTTTTATTTTTTCTGGGAAGCCATGTTGATTCCCATGTTTTTAATCATCGGCGTGTGGGGCGGCCCGAGGCGCGTCTATGCCACCATCAAGTTTTTTCTGTATACCTTTCTGGGCTCGGTATTCATGCTGGTAGCCTTGCTCTACCTGTATTCGAAGATGGGAAGTTTCTATATCCCTGACTTGTACAAGTTGCCGTTGTCACTGGCTGCACAGAAATGGATATTTATTGCGTTTCTGCTCGCCTTTGCCGTGAAAATACCCATGTGGCCGGTGCATACCTGGTTACCGGACGCACACGTTGAGGCGCCTACAGGCGGATCCGTGATCCTGGCGGCGATCATGTTGAAAATGGGTGGATACGGTTTTATTCGTTTCAGTCTGCCCATCGTTCCGGATGCCAGCGCGGCGCTGGCGGACCTTATGATCATTTTGTCACTGATTGCCATTGTCTATATCGGGTTTGTCGCCCTGGTACAGCAGGACATGAAAAAACTGATTGCCTATTCATCCGTTTCCCACATGGGGTTTGTGACCCTGGGATTATTTATCGTGTTTTCCATCATTAACCAGGCCCAGCCAAACACTGGCGCGGTAATGGGATTGGCCGGCGCTATGATGCAAATGATATCGCACGGACTTATCTCCGCTGCCTTGTTCCTGTGTGTCGGTGTTATGTATGACCGGGTGCACAGCCGACAGATTTCCGATTATGGCGGCGTGGCGAATACCATGCCGGTGTTTGCCGCATTTATGATGTTGTTTGCCATGGCGAATGCCGGTTTGCCCGGCACCTCCGGGTTTGTCGGCGAATTCCTGGTCATCCTGAGCAGTTTCCGGGCCAATGCCTGGATTGCTGTTATTGCTGCGTCCGTACTGATCCTGGGCGCCGCTTACACGTTATGGATGTATAAACGCGTGATATTCGGTGACGTGGCCAATGAGCGGGTGGCCGAATTGCAGGATATTTCCAGGCGCGAGACCCTGTTCCTGCTCCTGCTTGCAGTCGCCGTGCTGTTCCTGGGACTGTGGCCGGCGCCGTTATTTGAACTTATGGATGCCACCCTCAACCACCTGGTGGAGCATATCTCACAATCCAAGATCGGCTAACCCGGATTTCTCACCAGTCCGCTTATTGCCATCGGATAGTTGTTTGTAGTCAATACACTATGTTAGTTTACTCATTATGACGCCATCACAGATTGCGCTTGATGTGCCCTCGCTTGTCTTTTTCCCGCCAGCGGGCACGTGTTCATTGCGCCCATCCCCCTGCTCAACTCCATACAGGGGCAGGCTCTGGGGCGCAACCCTGCGGGCGGCTGTCGCCGTGCAAATTGTCTGTCCTGACAATTTGTCCCTCAACCATAAGAACCACTATGCTTTCGGTCGCAGGCACCCGCTGGCGGTCACAAATCTGCCTGGAGCAGATTTGGACGCCCGTAGGGCGCCCCTAGGGGGTGCGCCAGGGAAGGCGCACATCAAAAATCCTGTGCGATCATCGCATCAACTGGTGAGAAATCCGGGTTAATGATGCCGATTACTGCTGAAATCATGTTTGTTATCCCGGAACTTGCGTTGTTGGGCCTTGCTTGCCTGGTCCTGGTATGTGATGCGTTTTCAACAAGTCCAAACAAGCTACTGACCTACTGGCTGGCTCAGGTTTCCCTGGCAGTGGTGATATTTCTTGTGATTTACCTGAGCCCGGGTGATAGCGTCTCAGTATTTCACCATCACTTCATTCTCGATCCGTTGAGCGCTTTGCTCAAAGTAACTGTTTGTGCCGCAACCATCGTTGTGTTCCTGTACTCATACCATTACTTCAAAGAGCGCGGGCTGTTGCAGGGCGAATATTTCGTACTGGGGCTATTTGCCGTGTTGGGGATGCTGGTCATGATATCAGCGTACAGCATGTTGACCGTCTACCTGGGTCTGGAACTCATGTCCCTATCCTTATATGCCATGGTTGCCATGAATAAGGAATCAGGGACAGCCTCCGAGGCCGCCATGAAGTATTTTGTCCTCGGGGCTCTGGCGTCCGGCCTGCTGTTATACGGCATTTCGATTTTATATGGCGCCTCGGGTACGCTGGTGTTGCCGGAGCTTGCCACGTATATCAGCTCTCAGGCTGATAACAGGATTGCATTCATCTTCGGACTGGTATTTGTCGTTGTCGGAATCGCTTTCAAACTGGGCGCAGTACCTTTTCACAGCTGGCTGCCGGATGTATATGAGGGCTCGCCGACGGCAGTCACCCTGTTCCTGGCCGGCGCGCCGAAAGTAGCCGCATTCGCCATGGCGATACGCCTGCTGATTGACGGAATGCTGCCCCTGCACGTCGACTGGCAGGGAATGCTGATCATTCTGTCCCTGCTGTCCATGGCAGTCGGGAACATTATCGCTATCTCCCAGACCAATATAAAACGTATGCTGGCATATTCCGCCATCGCTCATGCCGGGTTCTTGATTCTGGGTATTCTGCCGGGATTGCAGGTAAGCCTGGGCGCCGGTTATGCCGGTGCATTGTTCTACGTTATTGCCTACGTCATCATGAGCATGGGCGCCTTCGGCTTCATCATATTATCAGGCCGCCAAGGGCATGAAGCCGATCAGCTGGACGATTACAAGGGTCTTGCCGAGTCCAGTCCCTGGTTTGCCTTCATCATGTTGTTGTTCATGTTCTCCCTGGCCGGCGTTCCCCCGTTCCTTGGGTTCTGGGCCAAGTGGTTCGTCATCAAGGAAGTCATCGCAATCGGTTATATCTGGCTGGCGGTTCTGGCGGTTATCTTTTCAGTGGTAGGCGCCTATTATTATTTACGAATAGTTAAGCTGATGTTTTTTGATAAACAGGAGACCAGGCCGGAGATCGGAGCGAGCAGGCAAGTGAGAGTGATGGTGAGCCTCAACGGCCTGGCTGTGCTGGTACTGGGTTTTGTCCCGGGAGAACTCATACGGATCTGCACAACGGTTCTAGGCCTTTAACCCGGTTTTCTCACCAGTCCGCTTGTTGCCATCGGATATTTGTTTGCTGTCAATACGGTATGAAAATCTGCTCACTATATCGACATAACAGACTGCGCTTGATGCGCCCTCGCTTGTCTTTTTGCCGCCAGCGGGCACGTGCTTCCTCAACCATAGCTACGGCTATGCTTTCGGTCGCAGGCACCCGCTGGCGGCAAAAATCCAGCGCGATCATCGCATCAACTGGTGAGAAATCCGGGTTATCTCCTGCCGATGTCCGCGGGTAATCTTACCTGGCTGCTGATTATCGTTACTGTTTTTCTGGCTAACGTCCCTTGGTTTTATGGACGTTTCCTGCTGTTTATCAGACCGGAGAGAAAAAAGGTCTGGATGTGTCTGCTTGAGTGGTTGATACTGTATTTTCTTGCGGGGTTGCTGGCTCTGGGAGTTGAGAAAAAAATGCAGGGAGAAACCCATGCGCAGGATTGGGAGTTCTACGCAGTCACGTTCTTTTTATTCGTGGTCTTTGCTTTCCCCGGCTTTATCTACAAGGGGCAGAAATCGGGAAGCAACAGACCGAATTAGAACTAACCCGCATTTCTCACCGCTATTTGCTGACCCATGGCCACCCATTTGCCGGGCACGGCCCAGTTGATTTTATTCGGTTCCGTCAGCAGGATCACCGTTGAGCCCATATTAAAGCGCCCGATTTCATCTCCCTGTGTGAAAACCATGCCTGGATCATAATGCCAACAGGAGTATTCCCGTTTTTCAGCAGGGGTGACTTGCCCATGCCATACCGTCTCCACGGAACCTACGAAAATTGCACCTATAAAAATAATGGAAAACATGCCGGTCGCTGACTGAAAGGTGGTAATTACACGCTCATTCCGGGCAAACAATTTATCAATGTAATTCGTACTCGTCGGGTTGACGGAAAACAGCCGGCCGGGGATGTAAGCCATATAGCGCAATTTTCCGTCGCTGGGGATATGTACCCGATGGTAATCCCGAGGGGACAGGTAAAGTGTAATGAAGTTGCCATTTTGATAATATCTGACGTGTTCCTCGTCTCCGTTGACCAGTTCTGCAAGTGAGTAATCCTTGCCTTTAGCCTGGAAAATCTGCTTGTCTTCAAGGGTTCCTGCTGCGCTGATACCGGCGTCTACGGGCGAGATCAGGCCGTTGTCTGTCATGGATATGGGTCGCAGTCCAGGTTTCAGGCTGCGAGTGAAAAAATCGTTGAAAGTCTCAAACTCATGCGCAGAAGATTTCTCTGCCAGGCTCATATCAACGTTATATTTATGGATGAATAGCCGAATCAGGGCATTTTTCCAGGGACGCCACGAACAACGGGTTGCTCCGTACATCAACCTGGAGAGCAGGTGGTGCGGTACGACGTATTGGAGGAAGATATTGATCAGCTTCCACATGTCCGCACCTGCCTGGGAGTAACGGGAAACAGAAAGACCAAAATAACAGGACGATGGCTAACCATCAATGAAATGACGGATCCGGTTAAACCTGTCAGTGATGCTCCGGCTGTCATGAGGAGTGGAAAATATCGCCACCAGCCGACCCTGAGGATCAATCAGGAATAATGATGTGCCGTGGTCCACGAGATAGTTTTCCTGCCTCTCCGCTTTATCCAGAAAATAGGGGAGGCCGATCTGGCCCGTCAGACTTGCAATCTGTTCAACCGAACCCCCAAGGCCGATAAATTCCGGATTGAAAGAGGTGACGTATTTATCCAGGCGCACCGGCGTATCCCGTTCCGGGTCAACCGAAACGAATACGGTTTGTACGTTCTGTGTCTGCTCCAGTTGCTTGTGCACTTTGTCCATGGCTGCCAGCGTGACCGGGCATATATCGGGGCAGTGCGTGAAACCGAAGAACAGGAACGACCACTTTCCCAGCAGATTAGTCAGGGTAAACGGGTTGCTTTCATGATCAACGGCTGTAAACGGAGCCAGGGTCTTCGGTTCAGGCCAAAGCAACCCCTGGATATCGGGTTGCGCCTGCTGCTGGTATTTTGCGGTCAGCACGCCGAAGATGGTTGCCAGTACAACCAGGCCTGTTACCATGAGACCTGTTTTCAGTGATTGCCCAGTCATCATGGGAACCTATTATATCTTAACCGGGATATTGCGGTATAGTTGATGTGCGCCTTCCCTGGCACATAGGGCGTCCTTCGGACGTCCACAAATCTGTATGGAACAGATTTGGACAGTCGAGCGTAGCGAGACTGGCCCTGCAAGGGCAAAGTACAGGACGTACTTTGCAAATCCGCTCCTGGCGGATTTGTGGGTTCAGAGTAAAAATACAATCACTGACAGGCGTTGCTGGTTTATTCCAGGGTATTTTTACTCTGACCCCAAATATTCATTAGCGAGAACGACGTAATAATTGCGTAACATTGATTATATAAATTTCAGGTACTATAATCTCTCCGTCCATGCCGTGATCTGCTCAGTCGCAACTGTAAGAGTTGGCTTAATTATATTAATAATCAGGAAGTTATAATGATAAAAAGAACCATTTTCAGTGTCTTGGCGGTTGCATTGTTTCCAATTCTGGCATTTGCCGAGTCCGGTCACGGGCAGTCTGTAAGTATCGATGCCCCATTAGTGTTCAGTGAGGCGATGCTGGTGTCGGCACTCGTGCTGGCGCTGACTTTTGTCGGCATATTCACCGAAATGATACATGGTCTGGAACGCATGAAAGTGGCGGCAGGCGGCGCCGTCGTTATGGTGATTGTAGGGCAACTCTATGGATTTTACTCGCCTGGGCTGGCAGTCGAATCCGTGGACTGGAACGTTGTCTTCCTGCTGGGCGCCATGATGACGGTAGTTGCCATCATGATACCCACCGGCGGCTTCAATATGCTGGCCTACCGGATCGCAAATTTCAGTAAGGGTCGTTTGTATCTATTACTGGCATTGACCGGTACCTGTGTTACCGTTTTATCCCTGTTGCTGGATAACGTGACCACGGTGGTTATATTTGGTCCGCTTATCATCCTGATTGCCCGGGCGCAAAAGGTTACCCCGATCCCCTTCCTGCTGGCGGCAGCCTTGTTATCTGATACAGGTGGTGTCGCTACCCTGGTAGGCGACCCCCCGAACCTGATGATTGGTTCCGCGGCAAATATCTCATTCAACGATTTTGCTATCCACATGTTTCCACCGGTTCTCATTGCCTGGATAGGCGTGCTGATCCTGCTGAAATACCTGTTCAAAGAGGAACTTGCCCAGATACCTGAAGACGTGTCCGATTATTTGGTAGAGGTGAAAAACAAGAGGGTATGGAACGCTTCTATCGTCATCCTCGGGCTCATGGTCATTCTCTTCATGCTCCACACTGCACTGCACTGGGACCCATGGTTTGTCGCGGCAGTAGGCATGGTGGCGCTGATGTACGTCTCCCGCAAGATCACCATGGACCATACGTTTGAACACGTCGAAATTACCCTGCTGGTGTTCTTTATTTCACTGTTCATGCTGGTGGGAGGTGTGGAGCACAGCCAGTTCCTCATGTACGTTGGCCAGTTTATTACACCCTTTGTACAACAGGACCTGCTGATGGCGACCATTATCCTGATGTGGGTTGGCGCGGTTCTGTCTGCAGCCATTGATAACATTCCTTTCACGGCAGCCATGATCCCGATTATTTTAAGTATGGAGACGGTGGGCATTAACGTGACACCGCTATGGTGGGGACTGGCCATAGGCGTGGGCATGGGCGGCAACGGGACCCATATCGGTTCGACCGCAAACGTGTACATTGTGACGATTTCGGAACGCCTGGCAAGAATCGAGAACGATCCCAGCCTGCGTATCACTCCCGGACTCTGGTTCAGGAAAGGCTCGCCGGCCATGTTGCTGACCCTGGTACTGTCGACAATCTTTTTCCTGGTCTTCTGGGATTTCCTGTCAGAACCTCTCTGAGTCAAGTATATCCAGTCACAGAGGGGGTATTTCACCCTCTGTGACTAATCAAACCAGGGGTCCAGTTCGTCGGTTTTCAGTTCTTCAATGGAATAGGCGTTGAACGCTCTGTAGACCTTCCAATGATAAATTTTTGTCTCGATATCCAGGGCTTCCATATCTTCGACGCTATCCAATCGGGCCTGGTATTTCCTGATTTGACCGTCGGCATAGTCATTACATTGCCTGATAAAATCACTGATTATTTTTTTCTTTTCCGTAATGCTGGTCATAATTTTCTCCTGCCTGATTACTGAAAGAAATATCGCCAATCTTTTCAATATACATGGATTTAATGTATATTATTAGGGATAAAACCAACTGTATAATAAATCAGATATAGGCTCATTTCTGCCTGGGGATTGCCATGACCGATTATGTCACACATACCTTACCTGATATCAGGTTGACCGATCACCTGCGTGAGATATTAGGACAGCTTGACGAATCCAATGTTGAATTAAAGGATTGCCTTAGCATGCCGCCGGCAGTCTACACCTCCGAAGAGTGGTTTGAATTCGAGAAGCGGGCAGTCTGGGACAGGGAATGGATCTGTGTGGGGCACGTGGGTACGATACCACAGGCGGGCGATTACGTGTCCATTACGATCAACGAAGACCCTCTCCTGGTGCAGCGGCGGGATGACGGCGGCGTGCGGGTCATGTCTGCCGTGTGCCGGCACCGCGGTCACCTGCTGGGCGAGGAAAAAGGCAATACCCGGGTTTTTACCTGTCCATTCCATGGCTGGTCCTATGATGAAACGGGCAAGCTGGTAAGCGCCCCGGAAATGGACGCCCATGCCGGCCTGAGTGAATTACAGAAGAAATATTGCCTGCCCGTACTCCGTACCGAAGTGTGGAACGGTTTCATCTTCATCAACATGGACGGCAACGCAAAACCCCTTGCCCCCCGTCTGAAACGGCTCGGCAAGGAAATTGAAAACCATCACCTTGCAGAGATGGGAGGCGTGCCTACGGTTGACTGGGGACCAAGTCCGTGGAACTGGAAGTTTATGCACGAGAATGCCATTGAGCCTCATCACACCTGGTATCTGCACAAAGGACCGCACGATTTTGCTCCTTCCAAGCTGGCCACGTTCGCCGAATGGGACGATTTCGATGACGGCGCCATATTTCATCCTACCGGGTTCCTGGAGCTGGACGGTAATTTTACCTCTGCTTTCAGTTGCCTGTTTCCCGTGATCGAGGGGTTGACCGAGAATGAACGCAAGCGGGTGATGTTCGCCTGTATCCTGCCCAACCTGTTTTTCGGCTGCGTGCCTGACGGTTGTTTTTATTACTGTATCCTGCCACAGGGCGCCAACGCCATGACCATCCGGGTCGGTTTCGTCTATCCTAAATCCACATTGCGGATGGATAATTTCGATATCATATTCAAGGCTGTTGTCATGGGTCTGGAAACGTTGAATGACCAGGATACCGGCGCTAACACCAACGTTCACAAGGGCCTGCGTTCACGTTTTGCGCCGCGCGGGCGTTACGCCCCTAAAGAGGCAACCTTGCCGCAATTCAACCGCTGGTTGATAACCCGCTACAAGGCTTACGCGGCAGAGCTTGAGGGACGCAAACAAAAAACGAAACGGGTAGCCTGACAATTCATTACTACGCCTCATTCCGGCATCCGCCGGAATGACGGTTGTCTAACCGGAATGACGGTTGTCTAAACAGACTCCTGGGTGACAGGTATGAGCAATGATCTTCTGGAAATAAAGGGATTACTGGAAAAACTGGATGCCAAACTGAGCCGTCTCGAAGACGTAGATGCGCTACAACGCCTGATAGTAACGTATGCCAGGGGTTGTGATCGCGGCAATGACCCGGAAATCATCGGCCCCTGTTTTGCAGAAGACGGTACCTGGGAATGCAAAGGGTTCGGCAAATACCATGGCCGGGATAAACTGGCAAGGGGATTGCGCGGGATTGCCGGTGAGAAAATCTGGTGGTCGTTACACTATATGATTTCTCCGCTTATCGACATCGCCCCTGATGGTCTCAGCGCCACGGTATTCTGGTACCTGTGGGAATCGGCAACCGTACCCAACCCCCACACCGACGAGGCTGAATCCCACTGGATTGGCGGTACCTACGACTGTCAGTGCGTCAAGCAGGACGGACGCTGGCTGTTCCAATCCATGGAATTGAAGCTGAACATGGTGAGTCCGTACAACGAGGGTTGGGTAAAGGCCAAATTCCTTGATGGCAGTCGTAATTCACCCTACCTGATGAACCTGGACAAGGGTGAGTATTACTGGTGCGCCTGCGGTCGTTCTCAAAATCAGCCGTTCTGCGATGGTTCCCACAAGGAAACAAGACGCGTGCCGCTGCAATTTAAACTGGATGGTTTCCAGCACGTTGCACTGTGCGGTTGCAAGTACTCGAAAACCAAGCCCTGGTGTGACGGCTCACATTTAAAACTCAACCTGGACCAGAGTTCCTGACCCATGCTATCCAGACGAATTTTCCTGAAATCATCGTTCGCGGCTGCCGGCGCGCCCCTGGCCGCCGGTAGCGGGATAGCCGCAGCAGATGAAGCACAAGGAAAACCCCTGCCGGAGACCCTGACGCCTGCCGGGTACAACCAGGCCGTTGAGGAATTGCGTCAGGTCGTCGGTGCTGAGTGGGTGATTACCGATGAACAACAGGAACTGAGAACGTATCGGGATGTCTATTCCACGCTACCGGACGAGGCAAATATGCCGTCCGCAGCGGTTGCGCCCAGGACCGTTGAAGAAATTCAGGCCATCCTGGGCATTGCCCGCAATTATCAAATTCCCCTTTGGACTGTTTCCACCGGCAAGAATTATGCCTACGGCGGTCCGGCGCCGCGCAAGCCCGGTTTTTTCGTTCTCGATTTGAACCGCATGAAGCGCATTATCGAAGTCAATGAGGAACACGGTTACGCCGTGGTTGAACCGGGGGTCAGCTATTTTGAACTGTATAATTACCTGCAGCAGCGCGGCAGCAAATTATGGATAGACCCTGCGGCCCCGGGCTGGGGCAGCGTACTGGGCAACCTGTCGGAGCACGGCGCTGGTTATACGCCCTATGGCGATCACCTGCTGATGAACTGCGGCATGCAGGTGGTACTGGCCGACGGCACCGTCGTCGATACCGGTATGGGGGCCTTGTCCGGCGCCGCTACGTCCGGCCTGTACAAGTATGGCTGCGGGCCCTGGGTGGAAGGTATGTTTACCCAGTCAAATTTCGGCATTATCACCAAAGTGGGTATCTGGTTGATGCCCGAGCCACCCGGTTACCGGCCGTACCTGGTGACTTTCCCGCGCGAAGAAGATCTTTACCGGATTACTGAGGTTGTCGGTCCCTTGCGCCTTAATATGTTGATACCCAATGCGGCGACGACCGTGGGCCTGATCTGGGAAGCTGCCCCCAGGGCGACCAGGAAGCAATATTACAGCGGTAAAGGTCCCATGCCCATGCGCCAGCGTCAGAAGATGGCGGAAGATCTTGACATCGGCATGTGGAATTTTTACGGCGCCCTGTATGGACCGGAACCGATCATGGATAACAACTGGAAAGTCCTGGAAGAGGCCTTTCGCAGCATCCCCGGCGCTAAATTTTTCTTTGAGGGGGAGCGGCCGAATGATCCGGCCTGGCGCTATCGGGTCAAGCTTATGCGCGGCGTACCGAATATGACCGAATTCAGTTTAATGAACTGGGTAGGCAGTGGCGCGCATATCGATTTCTCGCCGCGTTCACCTGTCACCGGCGAAGATTCCATGAAACAGTTCACACTGATAAGAGATCGGGCGAATGAGTACGGGTTCGATTACATCGGTGAGTTCCTGGTGGGATGGCGGGAACTCCTGAATATCTTTCAACTGGTTTTTGATCGCCTGAATGACGATGAACGGCGCCGCGCCCATGAGTGTTTCGGCCTGCTGGTTAATGATTTTGCCGAACAGGGTTATGGTGAGTACCGTACCCATCTTAATTTCATGGACGAGATTGCCGGCACCTACAACTGGAACGACGGGGCGCTATGGAAATTACACCATAGACTGAAACAGGCCCTTGACCCGGATGGCATTTTATCACCGGGCAAAAGCGGCATCTGGCCGGTCTCTCAGGGTTGATTAAAGCCACAGAGGATACAGAGAAAGTATAAAGTTATCAGCGTACTCGTCATTCCTGCGCAAGCAGGAATCCAGTCGAAAAATTAAATCCTTATATTATAAGGATGATTGGTTCACTGGATTCCGGCATTCGCCGGAATGACGGGTCGAGCGAATAAGATAAAATGATAAATATGCAAGCTACCTGTGTATTAACAAGAGTCTCGATCCACTCTGTGTTCTCTGTGGCTAAAATATCTGTGGTAGTTATGTTGTTGTTAGCGACAGGTTGCGGTGAGGGTGAAACTACAGGAGCAGGTGAGCCCGCAGTCGTGCAAATCGAAGCAATTACTGATGGCAAGGCATTGTTCGAACTGTATTGTATTGCCTGTCATGGTGAAGGACCGGGCCACCCGGGGACCATGCGCCTGCAGGAAAGGCTGAGTGAAGATCAGGCGCCCCTGCTCAACCGGGATAACCTGGATCCCGAGTATGTAAAGCTGGTGGTACGGGAAGGTTTCAAACTGATGCCGCCGTTTCGTCCCACTGAAATCACCGACAGGCAGTTGGACCTGCTGGCAGGCTATATTACTGGAGAAGAAAACTGATGGATATGGAAACCAGCCCGCATATCTCACCTATGGATGCTCCCTCGCTTGTCTTTGTGCGGCTGGCGGGCACGTGCTCCCTCAACCATAGTCACCACTATGCTCTCGGTCGCAGGCACCCGCCAGCCGCACAAATCCGGCGCGATCTTCGCGTCCATAGGTGAGATATGCGGGCTAATACTTTATCAGCCGAAGCCCGGGCCGTAGCGGAACGGGTCCGGAATATACGGGATTATCTTGAGCTATTATCCGAGCATGGCCAGTGTATTACCTGGCCGGAAGCGGTCATGCCCGAGCCTGATATCCGTAAGGTTGTTGTTGCGGCAGGGCGCGACGCGATGTCCGGTCCGGCCATCCTGTTCGATAAGATCCGCGGTTACCCCGGAAAACGACTCGTGGTAGGTGTACATGGCAGTTTTTCCAATACAGCCCTCCTGCTGGGCAAGCCGAAAGGGACCAGTATCAAGGAACTATTCTACGAACTCACAGGCCGTTGGGGCTCCGACAGACCGCTGATCAACAGGGTGAAACCGGAAGATGCAGCGGTGCATGAGAACAGGCTTGAGGCTGATATCAACCTGTATGACCTGTTGCCGTTGTATCGTATCAACGCCCTGGATGGTGGTTTTTATATCGCCAAGGCCAATATCGTCAGCCGCGATCCCCGCGACCCGGATAATTTTGCCAAACAGAACGTGGGGATATACCGTATCCAGGTGCAGGGTCCTGATATGTTTACCTTGTTGTCTGTCCCGTCCCATGACATGGCGCAACAGATACGCATGGCGGAACAGGATGATGTCCCGCTGAAGATCGCAGTGATGATCGGCAACCACCCGGCCATGGCCATGTTTGCGGCCACCCCGGTCAATTACGATGAATCGGAGTTTGCCTATGCCTCGCAGATGATGGGCAGCCCCATTGACCTGACCCGGTCCGGCAATGGTCTGGATATCCTCGCCGGCTCTGAAATGGTGATAGAGGCGCAATTATTGAATAACCAGCGCTGCCTGGAGGGGCCGTTCGGAGAATTTCCGGGCAGTTACAGTGGTATTGGTCGAGTCCCCCTGTTCCAGGTGACTGCCGTATCCCACCGTACCGATCCCATCTTTGAAAGTATTTATATCGGCAAGGGCTGGACCGAGCATGATACTTTGATCGGGCTGAATACCTCTGCACCGATTTACTCTCAGTTAAAGGAAAACTTTCCTGAAGTCGTTGCGGTTAACGCCTTGTACCAGCACGGTTTGACTGGGATTATTTCAGTGAAGAACCGATTTGCCGGTTTTGCCAAATCGGTTGCCATGCGCGCCCTGGGGACACCCCACGGCCTGATGTACCTGAAAAATCTTATCATGGTGGACGACGACGTCGATCCCTTTGATCTCAACCAGGTGATGTGGGCCTTATCCACGCGCACCCGCGCCGCCGATATCATCGTCATACCTAACATGCCAATGGTGCACATTGACCCGGCTGCGGAAATCCCAGGCAAGGGACATCGTCTGATCATTGACGCAACCAGTTTCATGCCGCCGGATCCCATCGGTGGTGACGCAAAAATCGTATCGCCGCCCAGGGGACCCGAAATTGATGAACTTGCAAGATATATTCAGCAGTTGCAAAAAGAGGTGGAAAGCCGATGAACTGCCCCCGTTGCCGATCAGCCGAAGAACACCTGCGCACCGAATACCAGGGCAGGGAAGGGGATGAAATCGTATGGGCCGTTTTGCACTGCCGGCGCTGTTCGTTCACCTGGCGCGATAGCGAACCGGATGAATCCATAGACTATACGCAGCGGGAAGCCTGGTTTCGAGCAGACCCGGATCACCCTGAAAAATACAAACACAATATCCCGCCGGCGCAAGTGGATGAAACATCAGAATTATAACAATGGCAGACAAACCCCGTATCCAGACAGGATGTGAATATGTCCAGGCAGTTAATTAAGGAACTGAAAAACGAACTGGGTAAGGACGCCGTGTTGTCCGGTGCCGCCACTGTCGTCAAGGAGGGATATGCACGGCTGGGCAAGACACCTGTCGGCGTGGTCCTGCCTGAGGACGTTGAACAGTTGCGGGCGGTATTGACAATTGCTGCCGGAAGCAATGTCTCACTATGGGTGCTGCCCAACAGCGCTGCTAACGGGGGGATAGTCAGTACGGTAACGGATAAGGATGTCCTGGTTATCGATCAATCCCGGATGGATAAAATCGTGGAGGTAAATAACAAGGCCGCTTACGCCCTGGTGGAACCGGGCGTGAGTTATATACAGTTAAATGACTACCTGCAGGAAAACAGGACCGGCCTGTGGGTGGATTGCGACAGGAACGGCTTGAACTCGGTCGCCGGCAGCATCAGCGCCCGGGAGTTCGGCTATACCGCCTACGGAGACCACACAATGATGCAATGTGGTATGGAGATCATGCTGGCTGACGGCGAACTGGTGAGGCTGGGTATGGGGGCCATGCCGAAGAGCAACACCTGGCAACTGGCAAAATATGCCTACGGCCCCTACCTTGATGGCCTGTTTACGCAATCCAACCTGGGCATCGTGACCAAAATGGGCGTATGGCTGATGCCGGCGCCACCTGCATACCAGCCGTTTGCAGTGACTCTCAAAAGCGACAGTGATCTTGCCCAGGCGGTGGAGATATTGCGTTCATTCAAGGTCAACATGATTATTCCGAATACGGTCGTAATCAGTAATCCGGTACTGGACGTGAGCCCATACGCATCACGGAAAGATTATGCCCACGGCAAAACAATCGATATGGAGCGGTTGGCGGCAGATTATGGTGTGGGCCTGTGGACTTTGTATGGCGCCTTGTATAACACCCCGCCCAACATCGATGTGTTATGGCCCATGGTAAGAGGCGCTTTTGCCGGCATTCAAGGCGCCACGGTACACGACTTGAAAACCCAGGCGGCTAATCCGGTATTGGCAGGCAGGGAGAAGATGATGCGCGGCCGGCCCTCGGTGGAGTTCAATCATCTGGAGAACTGGTCCGGCCAGGCGTACCTGTATGCCGGGTTTGTCTCCCCAATTGACGGCCGCCAGGTGTTGAAGATGAACAAGCTGGTCAGTAACGCGGTGCGCAGCAGTGAATTTGATTATATGACGGAGTACGCGGTCGGTTGGCGCTCCATCATCCAGCGGGTTTATTTACCGTATCAAACTTCCGCTGAATCCAGGACGGTAGCTGCTCTTGATGCACTTATAAACACCATGGCAAAACGAGGTTTCGGCGTGAGCCATATCAGTACCGGTTACCTGGATCGGGCGGTGGCCGGCTACGACAACGCCGGCATGTCCGAACTGCGCGGCAGGCTCAAACAGGCGCTTGACCCCGGTAACCTGTTTGCCTGATTGACACAACGCACTGAGGGTTCATCAGTACCCTGTTTGGTTTCCTGGGTACAGCGAAAACCCACTGTCGCTCTTCCGCTGGGACGGTTTGCTCGCCCGGCCAGTCATTCCGAATAGTCCGTTATCAACTATATTAATAAAATAGCCTTTGGGTTCGGCTTCTCCTCCAGAAAGTGTCGGGAGAAACGTACAGCCAAAGGCTCCAAACAGTCAGAAATATATAAGATCAAAGTTATGTTGTCAACACACCAATGTTGTCATCAGGGCAACCGCATACTTTTGGATTCTGTTGCAGAAGACAGGAAACCAACCGGACAACGCCGCCCGTCATGCTGGCGAATGCCAGCATCCAGTCAAACAACAGCGCATGCTCAGGGTAATGAAGGGTTATTCACTGGATTCTGGCCTGCGCCAGAATGACGGAATCGGGCAAAAACATCTGAATTCAAAAGTATGCGTTTGCCCTGATGTTGTCATTGGGTGTTGTCATTGGGCTGTTGTCATTGGGCTTTACAAACCTCTTAGGAAAAGGTATAATAAAAACAGTGTCATTTTACACAGTTACTGACTCCTGAAGAGGATGCATCGAAGGAGAACAGTACCATGTTTTGACAAAAAGGTACTGTTGTAACAATCCAAGATGACTAAGATCATTACCGGAGGCAATCATGATGCACATAACTCAACTCTCCCCCTTCCGGTGGGTTACATTGGCTGGCGCGTTTGTGGTGTCGTGCCTGTTTACCTCAGCGAGTATCGCAGAGTGTTCCAGGTCCTCGTTCCGGGCGCCCCCCGCTTGTTATAAGCTTAAACTTATTAATTATGACAGTGGACGTATTGACTCCAAACGTTGTGCTCACCCGAGCACGAATCTCTGCCTGTACCCCAAGGAACTTCATGCCAGGAACCAATGCAGTTACCCCGTAAAGGTGAGAGTCGTTGTCAATAAAGGTTCGGACGAGCTCTTTACACTCGACCCTGGGGGCACATATAATGCAACGGCTTATCAAAAGTGGAGGCATGGTATGGGCGACGGAGAGTCTAGCGCTTACTTTCGCTGGTGGACTTGTTGTAATGAGGGCGGCGACGCGCGGTGTAGCTGAGCTGGCTTCAACAGAAGGGGCGCTCCCTCGGCGCCGTTATCCTTCACCTGGGACACCATAACCTGGCGCTGACGAGGGGTTGTTTGCTCGTGATATATAATCATCCACCTGCGGGGCATATCGGTCCCACAGGTCCCGAAGTTCGACCAATGGATTATTGTCTGTCCAGTCAACGCGCAGATCTATCAGGGGCCAGCTATATATGGTTATATCCAATCGGCGCATCATTGTTTTTCATTTCCTGGATGCTGGGTCTTCCTTACCTGTACGCATCCATTGCTGCACTTGATGCAACACGAACGATAATGCCCATTGCAGCAGTTGTTTTGGTGATTGGCAGTTCTCTCGCACCGACTACTGCCGGATTATTCGTTACAGAGAACACACTGAACGGCGTGAATCTGTACGCGATCGTCTGCATCCTGGCCTGTTACGCAATAATGATACCAGCGCTTTTAACCATGAAACCTGCTCGTTCATCCTGAATAATCGTTGCCTGTCTCGACTTAAAACCTTGTTCCACCCTGCATTGGAATAATTCCCACCTCTGACTGGTATTGTTCCCAATAACTGCCCATCCTCTCAACCAGTTCGGGGTATTCCGCGGCTAAATCAAACTGCTCTGCAGGGTCTGCCTTCAAGTCGTAGAGTTGCCAATGACCGTTTCCCCATGGATGCTCCATCATCAGCATTTTCCACTCGTTCTGTAATACTGCCCGGCGCTCAAATATTTCCCATGCCATCCAATCATCCTGTGCATGCACCCTGTCACTATTCCCTTTCAACATGGCCGTCATTGACTTCCCTTCCAGCGGATAGATTTGCCTGCCCTGATAGTTTGTGCCGGGATGATCTGTCTCAGCCAGTTCCAGCAGTGTCGGTATGACGTCCAGGACGGAAACAAAATCATGATTGACTTTTCCTTGTTCAACATATCCGGGGTAGCTGGCAATTGCGGGGACCAGGATACCTCCCTGGGAGGTGAAGCCCTTATACGCCCGGAAAGGGCCGGTACTCACCCGCCCCCAGTTTTGTCCGTAAAACACATAAGAATCCGGTCTGCCCATGTTCTCGTAACTGTTATCACAGCATTGCTCCATCCAGTCGCCGAACACGGGCCAGTCATCAAGGGGCGCTCCCTCTGCGCCGTTATCCGACATGAAATAGATGAATGTATTATCCAGTTCTCCGGATTGCTCCAGGCGCTTCAATAAACGCCCGATATGGCTATCCATATCCTTCACCATGGCGGCATAAATCTCCATTTTGCGCGCCTCAATCTTCTTCTCATCTTCATCAAGTTCATCCCAGGCCGGTTCGCCGGGAAGACGGGGGGCAATTTGTACCCCTTCCTTGAGTAATCCTTTGGCTGTTAATTGCTTTATCCGCCGTTCATGAATCACGTCGTATCCTTCGTCGTAGGCGCCTTTTTGTCTGGCAATGGACGCATCCGGCGCCTGTAATGGCCAATGGGGCGCAGTGTAGGCAAGGTAGGCAAAGAACGGTTTATCATCATTTTTATCCGCGTCGATGTAGCGGATAAGTTCACTGGTATAGAACTCCGTCGAATAAAACCCCTTCGGTAATTCAACCGGTTCACCGTTTTTGCGATACTCTGCGACCTGGTCGTCCATGCTTATGCCCAGGTCATCAAAGTGGCCGCCGCCACCATGGGTCAACACAAAGGACTTTTCAAACCCGCGGGCTGTCGGACTCTGCTGCTTCTCCCTGCCCAGGTGCCACTTGCCGGTCATATAGGTGTGATAGCCCGCGTCACGCAGCAGGGTTGCCAGGGATACAACCCGGAAGTTCAGGTAGCCCTCATATCCCGGCTTGCCCGATTGATTTGGCGCCATGGCCTCATACATATTGCCCAGACCGGCGAGGTGGTTATCCGTGCCGGACAGCAGCATCGAACGGGTCGGCGAACACACGGCGGCGACATGAAAATTAGTGAACATCACCCCGGAGCGGGCTAATTGATCCAGGTATGGCGTATCAATTTCACCGCCATATACCCCCAGGTCGGTATAACCGAGATCATCCGCGACAATGAGTAAAATGTTCGGGCGAGGGTCTTTTCGGCTCAGTGGGTCAGGTTGACCGTCGCTGTCACATCCCGCCAGCAGCAGAAGTGATAGCAATAAGGAAGATATTGATAAATAATTTGTGCATCCAGACATGCTATACGATGGTTCTTCCGGACATAAAATCTGCCTGCTTTTCCTGAATAATCGTATGAGGAGATCGTTCGATGTGTCAGTTTTTCACGCCCGCCCAGCGTTTTACGATGCCGGGTTCGATATCAAACAAGTCCAGCACCCGTCCTATACTGGCGTTGACAATATCATCGATGGTTTGGGGTCGATTATAAAACGCCGGGATGGGCGGGGCGATGATTGCTCCCAGGACTGATGCATCGTAGAATAATTTACAGTGTCCCGTATGCAACGGCGTTTCACGGGGCATGATTACCAGGCGCCGGCGTTCCTTGAGGACTACGTCGGCAGCTCGCACCAGCAGGTTGTCGGCGTAGGAGTGGGCAATCGCTGACAGTGTCCGCATGGAACAGGGAGCGACGATCATGCCGTCGGTCCTGAAAGAACCGCTGGAGATGGTGGCGGCAACGTCTTTTACGCTATGGACCACGTCCGCCAACGCCTCTATGTCGGTGACGCTGTGTTCCGTTTCAATACCGATATTAAGCTTGGCCGCATTGGTCATGATCAGGTGGGTTTCGATATCCGGCAAATCAGCCAGCACTTCTACCAGCCGGATACCGTAAGGCAGGCCGCTGGCCCCGGACATACCGATAATAATTCGTTTCATAGAGAATTATGTTCCCTTTTTCAGGACTGCTTAGAGTACTCACAAAAACCGGATAAAATCAAATGCAAAATTTTCCAAACACTTTAATTTATATACTATAATACGGTGATACTAATATCTGTTTCAGGAATATTCCGGAAATTTAAATTAATTAGTCCAGAGGGGAGGTGTTCCATGGCTGCACAACTGAAAGAAACTTATTACGGCGGTTGCCCGCATGATTGTCCCGATACCTGTTCCATGGTATTCGAAGTAGAGGACGGCAAACTTACCGGTGTGCACGGGAATAAGGAGCATCCCATGACGCGGGGTGGTTTGTGCGTAAAGCTCGATGATTATGAGAAACGCCATTACCATCCTGATCGCGTTCTCCACCCCTTGCGCAGGACCGGCCCGAAGGGCAGTAAACAATTCGAGCGCGTTTCCTGGGATGAGGCGCTGGATGAAGTGATCAGCCGCTGGAAAGACATCATCGATGAATATGGCACCCAGGCGATCGTCCCGTACAGTTACCTCGGACACCAGGGACTGATACATGGTTTGAATGGCGGGGATGCCTTTTTCAACAAGCTGGGCGCGACGGTTTGTGAGCGCACATTCTGCGGCGAGGGGTCGGCAACGGCCTGGGTACTGACCAACGGGCCCACCAGCGGCGTTGACCCGGAAAGTTTTACCTATTCCAAATACATTATTCTATGGGGTTGCAACAGTGTAAGCACCAACCTGCACGCCTGGCATTTTGTCAAGGAGGCCAAAGACAAAGGGGCCAAACTGATCGTGATTGACCCCTATCGTTCACGTACCGCCAGGCAGGCCGACTGGCATATAACAATACGTCCCGGTACCGACGGCGCCCTGGCCATGGCGATGATCCATACCATTATCGATGAGAACCTGCTTGATCAGGATTACGTGGATAACTACACCGTGGGCTATAAGGAACTGGCAGAGAGGGCCAAGACGCGCACGCCGGAATGGGCTGCTGAGATCACGGGCATCAGTGCCGATGATATCCGCACCCTGGCGCGTGAATATGCCGCCAACAACCCTGCCGCCATTCGTATCGGCGTTGCGGTGGAGAGAAACTGGGGCGGCGGCCAGGCGATACGGGCCATCAGTTGTCTGCCGTCCCTGACCGGCGCCTGGCGCGAGGTAGGAGGTGGTATTTACCAGATGACGTTCTGGGAACATCCCTACAAGCTGGACGTGATATCGCAACCTCAACTTATTCCGGAAGGCACGCGGGTTATCAACAACCTGCAGATAGGCCGGGCGCTGACCGGCGAAATGGACCTGGATCCGCCTGTCATGTCCCTGATGTGCTGGAACTCGAACCCGGTTACCCAGGCCCCTGAGAGTGACAAGATAATCAAGGGACTGGAGCGTGAAGACCTGTTCACGGTCTCAGCCGAGCATTTTATCTCCGATACGGCGGCCTATGCGGATATCGTCCTGCCTGCTGCCATGGGGGCGGAAATGGAAGATATCATCCTGTCTTGGGGGCACAACTATCTTACCTACAATACCAAGTGTGCAGAACTACCCGGCGAGGTTTTGTCCAATAACGATATCTTCAACCACCTGGCCGCGCGCATGGGCTTTGATGAAGACCGCTTCAAGTGGTCTGACAGTGAATGCCTGGAGCGTTTTGTTGACTGGGATGCGCCGGCCTGTGAGGGCATTAATGTGGATTACCTGCGCGATCACGGTTTTGCACGCATCAAGATTGGCGAACCGCATGAGCGGGCGCCGCATAAGGAGGGCAATTTCCCCACCCCATCAGGCAAGTGTGAATTTTTCTCGGAAACTGCCGCCAACGGCAATTTTGTCATCGCGCCATTCCGGCAGATGTACGAGGATATGCAACCGGGCAACAGCGAACCGCTGGACAGTCTGCCTGATTATGTGCCGTCAAAGGAAGCGCCCGAGACCAACCCGGAACTGGCAGAGAAATACCCTCTGAATATCATAGCTCCGAAGAGTCATGGCTTCCTGAACTCCTGCTATGCAAACATGGATAACAAGATCAAGAGACAGGGCGAGCAGTTCGTGATGATCAGCGAAACGGATGCCGAGGCGCGGGGTATCAGTGAAGGAGACCACGTGCGCGTCTTTAATGATCGGGGCGCCTTCGAGGTCGCGGCCAAGGTCACTGACGATGTCAATGCCGGTCTGGTGGTGTCATCCCTGGGCTACTGGCGGCAGTTGAACAATGGTACCGCCAACGTCGTTTCGTCCGCGGACTTTGCCGACATGGGGCATGCCCCGAGGGTGTTTGACAGCCTGGTACAGGTCGAGCGCGTAGCCTGAGCGGAAGACGCCGGTAACTATCTGAAACGCGGGTCTTGATCCGGACTCCAGTGCTGTTTCAGCAGGGTGTCCGGATCGCCGTATCTGGCAGCGACGGCGCGTATCTCCGGGTCATCCAGTGCGGTGAGATGGCCGCGATCGATGATCAATTCTCCATCGACCGTTAGCGTCGGCCGATAGATCACGAAATCCTTGTGATGTACGGGATAGCCGTGCCCGTTGGTAAATTCCGTAGTAAATCCGCCTGCCGTCGTACCGACGGCAATGTGTACATGAAATTCAGGACACCCATAAATTAAGGATGAAATTCAGGACACCCATAAATTAATGAGTGAAATTTAGGATGAGTGAAATTTAGGACACCCATAAAATTCGGTGAAATTCAGGACACCCATAAATTAATGGCAAATATTCGGTATAGATTAGGACTCTTGGGGGAGATGTAATCGAAAATGGAAATCGGCGTGAAATGATTGTGAAGGAAAGGGAATAACTTTATTTTTCCAAGACAAAGGGATATGGATAGAATGGTAGAGTAAAAATTAATCCATTCCCATATCTTGTTTACTTGGTGCAGGATAGCGGGTAGTTTTTACAGCAAGCCGTTTTCCTTACCCCAGGTTTGCCAGTCCACTTGTTCCGTAGTTACCAATTCAACTCTCATATCGGCAGATAAATTGTCGAAAAATAACATCAGGTTGAGACAGTCCCAACGTGCCGAGGGCGCTATCAGACCATCATGGCTAAGGAAATTGATTATTGCTCCAATTTCCTGTGTTCTGGTGTAATCAGATTGACTGTACCTGTCCAGGTTTATGCCTGAACTTGTGAGATCAGCCTCAATCAACTTGGGGGTGGAGTTTGTTGTTACCTGTATTGTACTCAAGGTTATCGGTTTTGAAGGCAGAGGGTCCAACATTCTCCAGTGGTGGATAATTTCCGCAAGCGCGCCTTCACGCGTGAGGCTGGTATACAGGATGGAGTTTTCTCCCCGAGGTCCCCAGCGCCCGCCTGCGTTTGATGGTATTATTGGTTTCAGGTTTTTCCGTACTGCTCTTTATACCATGCCGGAGAAAGAGACTGGAACCAAACTGGCGAGGTGGTCAAGTAGTTCACGGTCATGCGACAAGATGGGGCATTCCTGTCATACGTAGGTTCCATCAAGCAGTTGGTCGAGTACATTCATCACGGATTCGGTTTGTCTTTGCCTTATCAAGTCGACCGGTCTTTTACCGTGTAGTAGTTTTTGCCTGGAGAATAACCAGAGCTTGACTTCCATAGGTTTATATAGATCAGACAACTGGTTTGTGATGTATTCCAGGTCTGACAGAAGTTGCTCCGTTTTCGGGTGGGGGAATGCCTTACCCTGATTTCACCTGGATACTGTTTCAGGCCTGGAACCGAGGATGTCGGCAATATCTCTGGAGCGCATTCCGCCGTTCTGTTCGATGATTTCAATTTTATGAGCGATGGCATTCATGATGATATTGTTCCCGCTGTCACCACAGGTATTATAGAGTGATATGCCACCAGATCAATTGATATTCATATTGACTTTATCCGGGTTAGCGGCAACTCAGGTCGAGCGCGTGGTCTGAGGGGTAAGCGCCAATTATTACCTGAAACGCGGGTCTTGATCCGGACTCCAGGGCTGTTTCAGCAGCGTGTGTCCGGATCGCCGTATTTCGCGGCGATGGCACGGATTTCCGGGTCATCCAGTGCCGTGGGATGGCCGGGGTCGATGATTAATTCACCATCTACCGTTAACGTCGGCCTATAAATCACGAAATCCTTGTGATGCACAGGATAGCCGTGCTCGTTGGTAAATTCCGCTGTAAATCCGCCTGCCGTCGTACCGACGGCAATGTGAAACAAACCCGCTTTCAGGTCGATGTTGTAGGTCCACCACTTGCCGGACCAGGCCATATCCGGGATGTCCGGTAACGGTTCGTAACCGGGGGCCGGGTAGAAGCCCCATACGGCATATTCGACCCAGTTTATTCCCGGACCCGGGAAATGGGGGTAGCGGACGTCCTTGTACTCCTCAAACGCCGTGCGCAGATAATCGCCCATCCTACCGCCTCCTGTGACCTTGACGACCTTGCCCTTATCGATGGTGAGTTCAATCGTGGGGATCCTGCCTGAATGCAGGTGGTCGGATACGAATACGCCCTGCATATCCGGGTTGTCACTCAGGTGCAGGCGCGGGGAATGGTTGTTGACGATATTACCCCAGAGTTCGTTATATCGGTTCCACATCTGCTCATCCAGGCTCCACCTCAAGTCCGTGCCATTAGGATCCGTCAGGTGGAATTCCCTGCCCTTGCGCATGGTGTCATACCCTTTGCGGATTAACGCCCAGACAAGTTCATCGGGATAATCCTTGTTGGCGGCAAGGCGTTGCCGCTGTTGGTGCGTGTTCCAGAGCATGTGAAACACGGTATCGGTATCGTGGGCCCATTTGTTTTTCCAACCGGTGCCAGGAACGTTGACGGCTGCCATCAGGTTAACCGGATTGATAAAAGACAGCGGTATAACCCGGTCATAACCGGCCGCGGCGTCCCAGACCCATTGCGGCCATGGATCTTTCTCGAAGATTTCGAAGACGAGTTCGGTAGGGTCGGTGACGTCCAGATGGCCTTGCAGCATAATCGTGTCCACCTGAGCGGCGCCAAGTCGCCATGCCGCCACATAGAAGGCTTCTGCAGTTAATGGATCAACGGAACGATCAGTGACAATCAGCACCTTTTCCCCGGCCTGCATGCCTGGTACGTAACCAGGCTGCTTGAGATTAGCCATGGCAGCAGGTGTGATGTCTTCAAGGGTAATATCCTGAGGGGCAGGATAGGGGTAAAGTGGCGGTTCTGCCGCGATCGCCGATTGCAGGGAGATGATGAGGATAATTGGAGAAAGCAGTTGTTTCATGCGAAGACCCCCATGTGTATTACATAACATAGTATCTTAACTTGAAAACCCTTTCCAAACCTGTCATGGTTTTGCCATGCCAACACTCCATGATCTCTGTGTCCTCTGCGGCAAAAAAGGCAAATGAAAACCGTTAAATGCGGCATCAAGGCATTTGATATCCATGAACTGCTTTGCCATTTTGTCGCCAAACGTTGCGGTTTTTATGCTGCTGCGGGCCTGGACGTTCGACTGGTTGATACAACCTTTATCCCCGATGACAAACTTCCCGATGCGGATTTTTTTCAGGTTGCCTGCGCTGCCGCGTTTCAGTCCCGGACTGTGCCTTTCAGGATTTTTCTGGTTGCCACGATCAAACCGATGTTCTGGTTATACGCAGGAGCGGGAATAGCTGCCGTTGAGCAGCTCGCCGGCAAGCGCATCGCCACTTATCCTGCGCCGGCCCCGCCATACTGGTTCAACCGCATCGCCCTGCGCAATCACGGACTTGATCCGGATAATGACGTCGAGATGCTGGCTGCGCGAGATGATGTAGCCCGCCTGGGTCTGCTGCGCGAAGGCGCCGTGGACGCAGCGGTGATCAGCTCCGCCATCTCACCGGTGAAGATACAATGGCTGGGCCTGAACATGCTGACCTTGCTGGGTGACGAGATTACCTTTGTTACCACCGGTATAGCCACCACCGAAACGATTGCGCAGGCAGATCCGGCCCTGGTGGAAGGATTGGTAAACGCCTACCGGCGCAGCCTGGCTGTAATCCACCATTCACCCGCTGAAATCTATCCCATCCTGGCAGATGTAATGGGCGTCTCGGATGAGGTTGCCGAAAAAACCTACGAGTTGATTTTGCCGTGTTACACAGCGGACGGATATACAGACCCGGAGACGCTGCAGGCGGCGTTAAATACCCTGAGTGCGGAGCAGGGCAGAGACATTCCAATCAATGCTGATGATCTTTATGACTTTAGATTGGCCCGAAAATGAAGACAGGTGACTGATATGACCACTGAATCGATACTTATAAAAAACGCGCATATATTTGACGGACATAATCCGGATTTGTCGGATCGAACAAATATCCTGTTGGCGAATGGTGAGATCAAGGAAATTTCTACGAGTGATATCAGCAATGGTAAGCATCACGTGGTCGATGCCGAAGGCCGCACCGTTATGCCGGGTATGATAGATAATCACATCCATGTAAACATACCTACCCTGGATACGACTGCATTGTCCAGGATGCCGGAGACGTATATTGCCCAGTATGCCAATGTTTTTTTGAATGCGACCTTGCAACGTGGATTTACCACGATACGCGATATTGGCGGCGGTGATGTCGGTATCTCACGTGCTATAGATCACAGACTTGTGCGCGCCCCACGTTTTTATTATGCCGGGAAGATCATGTCACAAACAGGAGGACACGGAGATATGCGCCCGGGCTGGGAAGTGGACCCCTCGGAACAACTTTGTACCTGTGGTAACTATTCGACCAAACTGACGCGTATAGTCGATGATCCGTATGAAATGCGCCGTGCGGTGCGGGAAGAATTAAGAAAAGGTTCTCATTGCATCAAGATAATGGGATCGGGTGGCGTGGTCAGTCCCAATGATCCCTTGCATCATACACAGTTTACCGAAGATGAGATTCGTGCTGCAGTGGATGAATGCACGCGGCAGGAAACCTACGTGTCCGCACATTGTCATCCGACTGAGGCCGTCAGGCGTTGCGTTGAGTTCGGCGTGCGCTGCATTGAACATGCAACCCTGATTGACAGGGAAACAGCAGACTATGTGGCCGGCCAGGGCGCCTACGTTGTGCCTACTTTTGCAGTGCTGAATGCACTGTATGAAGAAGGCGCCAAATATGGTCTGCCGCCTGCGAGTCAGGAAAAAATCCGGATGATTTACGGACAAGCCATGAATGGCCTGGAAATTATGCGTGATGCCGGTGTAAAAATGGGTCTGGGCACGGACCTGCTCGGCGCGCAGCATGTGCGGCAATGCACTGAATTTGCTATCAGGAAGCAGGTATTTGCGCCGTTTGAAATACTGCATCAAGCCACGGCGGTTAATGCCGAGATATTGATGGAACCCGACAGGCTGGGATGTATCAGGGAAGGCGCGTTTGCCGACCTGCTGGTAGTCAACGGCAATCCCCTGGAAGATATTTCCTTGATGGAACAGAACGGCGCGGCGCTTCCGGTCATTATACGCAAAGGGGAAATGGTGAAGTGTGAACTATCCGTGTCGGAAGGTGCGGTGAGAGCATTCAGTTGGCCGGCGAGTTGATTGCGAAGCGTAACCGCCTTCCCCTTATATTATGTAACCTATGTCTCCGATATAATCTGTTACCTGTGCAGGTGCTCCCGCTAAATCTAGATCAATAGAGTGATTCTTGCCGGATTCGGGCATACTCTGACCATAAGGGGGTATTTTTCTCTGGGAGGGAGGGCGTCTCGCTCTCCACGAGGGCAGGATGCCCTCGATCCCGGGCGTTAGCGGGAACTGCTGTTACCTGTGTATCGGTAAGGATAAAAATAATCCGGGCCATTTATTTCGTCAGGCCGCAAGCAATAAGATAACGAAGAAGATGAAAGCTTTTATGGCCGATAAAACACTTCAAACAGCAATAAAAAGTTATTTGAAATCGTTATCTGATTCGTATGCTAAAGGCAACGCTACCGAGCATACTTATCGGCCTGCCTTTCAAAATCTCCTCCAAGCTGTACTGCCTGAAGCGAACGTCACTAATGAACCGAGACAAATAGAGTGCGGCGCACCGGATTTTGTTCTGAGTCACAACAACATCCCGCGAGGTTACATTGAAGCCAAAGACCTTGATAAAAATCTGGATGATGCCGGATTCAAAGAGCAATTCAGTCGCTACCGAGAATCACTTGGCAACCTGATTTTTTCCAACTATCTGGAGTTTCGCCTGGTCCGTGATGGAGAGCTAATCACTACAGTCAGTATTGGTACAGTCGCAGGTGGAAAGGTCAAACAGACGCCTCAACGCTTTGATGGCTTAGCCGCTCTCCTTAATGCCTTCTGGGGCTACCAGGGTCAGACCATCACATCTGCAAACAATCTTGCCAAACATATGGCGGCAAAAACACGGATGTTGGCAGGGGTGATAAAGAATGCGCTTGACCAGGAAAACGACAGTCTTGGCCTGAGTGATGAAATCAGTGAAATGGACGACGAGTTATTAAGCCAGTTGAATGCGTTTAAAGAACGCCTGATACATGATCTTGATCCGGCTACGTTTGCTGATATTTATGCTCAAACCATCGCCTATGGCCTGTTCTCAGCTCGCCTCCATGACACTACACCGGATACCTTCACGCGCCATGAAGCCGCAGAATTGATTCCGGCAGCCAATCCCTTTCTGCGCAGGTTTTTCCAGTACATAGCGGGTTACGACCTCGATTCCCGTATCAGTTGGCTCGTTGATGATCTTGCTGACCTTTTCTGCGCAGTTGACGTGGGTGAACTGATGAAGGATTACGGGAAAGCCACCCAACGCAATGACCCGTTCCTGCATTTTTACGAGACCTTCCTCGCCAAGTATAACCCGAAATTGCGTAAGAGCCGAGGAGTTTACTATACGCCCGAACCCGTGGTGAACTTCATGGTTCGTGCGGTGGATGAGATTTTGCAGACCAGATTTGGTCTGCCTCAGGGCCTGGCTGACACCAGCAAGACCGTCATTGAAGTGGATACTCCGACCTCTACAAGCTCATCCGAACAAGGAGAGAATAAAATTAGTAAACGGGAAGTACACCGGGTACAAATCCTTGACCCTGCCACCGGGACCGGCACCTTCCTGTCTAACATCGTCCAGTACATTTATCAGACGCGGTTTGCCAACCAGAAAGGAATCTGGCCAGGCTATGTGATTTCTGATTTGATACCGCGCCTCAACGGATTTGAGATATTAATGGCTTCATACGCAATGGCGCATACCAAACTGGAAATGGTACTGCGTGATACCGGCTGCGAAACAGAGAATAGACGTCTGCGCATTTTCCTTACTAACTCGCTGGAAGAACATAAACACGATAGAGGCGCCATGTTTTCTCAATGGCTTGCTGCCGAAGCCAAGGCAGCTGACTCTATCAAGCTCAAAACACCGGTAATGGTCGTGATTGGCAACCCGCCCTATAGCGGGGAATCGGCCAACAAGGGAGAATGGATTACCCGCTTGTTGCAGGCCTACAAGAGGGAACCGGGCGGCGGCAGATTACAGGAAAAAAATCCCAAGTGGCTGAATGATGACTATGTCAAATTCATCCGGTACGGTCAATACTATATCGACCGAACGGGTGAAGGCGTGCTTGCCTACATAACTAACCACAGCTTTCTGGACAACCCGACCTTTCGCGGTATGCGCTGGAGTCTGTTACAGAGTTTCGACGAGATTTACATCATAGATTTGCACGGCAACAGCAAGAAGAAGGAGGTCGCGCCTGATGGCTCAGCCGACAAGAATGTGTTTGACATACAGCAAGGTGTATCTATTAACCTGTTCATCAAGACCGGTAAGAAAAATGAAGGTGCGTTGGCCCAGGTAGCCCATTACGATCTGTATGGGACCCGGGAGGAGAAATATCAGTTTTTGTGGGATCACGACCTGCCCCGAATTGACTTCAGGGAACTCGAACCTCAACCACCCCAGTATTTCTTTGTGCCAAAGGACTATAGGTTACAGGCCGAGTATGACAAAGGCATACGTCTTACCGAACTGTTTCCGACAAATTCTGTCGGCATTGTAACTGCCCGAGATGATTTTACAATTTATCATACGCCACAGGAATTGAAGGCAGCAATTGCTGAATTTCGTGCCATGGATGATGAAACAGCTCGCGCCAGATTTTCACTTGGTAGTGATGTCAGGGATTGGAAAGTCGCTATGGCAAGACAGGATTTGGAAGATAACATTTTCGCTAAGGGCAACGACGAAGCTTTAGCAATCAACTATCGTCCCTTTGATACCCGATATACATACTACACGGGAAATTCAAAAGGATTTCATTGTATGCCTCGCGGTGAAGTGATGCAGCATTTCCTCAGCGAGGAGGACATAAGGGAAAATGTAGGATTAATGCTTTGCAAGCAGTTCAAATCATTCAAACATTACCAACATGTGTTCATTACAAAAAATATTTTTGAATCTTCTCTGGTTTCAAATAAAACGAGTGAAATAAGCTCCGGTTTCCCTCTCTATATTTATCCAGATACCGTCCAACAACACATTGAAAAGGAGCGAATTTCCAATCTGGAGCAAAGCATTGTTGAATCCATTGAGGACAGTCTCGGGCTGCGCTTTACACCCGAAAAACAGGAAGATGATGTCAGCTTCGCCCCGGTTGACATACTGGACTATGTGTATGCAGTTCTGCACTCACCCGCGTATCGGAAACGCTACAAGGAGTTCCTGAAAACGGATTTTCCGAAAGTGCCCTGTCCCACTGACAAAGGGTTGTTCTGGAGATTGGTCATATCAGGAAGTGAATTGCGCGCGCTTCATTTAATGGAAAGTCCAGCTCTCCGGCAACTGGTTACCGGCTACAACATCCCAGGCAGCAATAATGTTGAAAAAATCGATTTTAAAAGCAGGAAGCCGAATGATCCTACCGGTAATGTGCATATCAACGATACACAATATTTTGAGGGTGTTCCCAGGATAGCCTGGGAACATTACATAGGCGGATACCAGCCCGCACAAAAATGGCTCAAAGATCGCATAGGCCGAAAACTGACATCAGATGACCTTATGCATTACCAGAGAATTATTGTCGCTCTGATAAAGACTGCTGACATCGTGGCGGAAATAGATAAACTTCCGGTTACCCCTCTACAACCGGCTGAAGAATGAGTAATGACACCTGTTTCTGTTGCTCATTCAGGGAGCCTGATTATCACTGATATTTGCTGCATTTATACTCCAATGCAACTGACTATCAGTTGCATTTAACACTGTCACTTGATATATTCCAGCTATGGGAAGGCGTGATAGGTTGAAAGCCAAATTGTTGGATGGCAAACAAGCTGTTACCTGGAAAGAGTTAGTCACATTATTGAAATCACTGGGATACAGGGAGATTAAGGGAGATGGTTCAAGAGTAAAATTCGATAACGGTGACCCGGACGATACTATCAACTTGCATCGTCCACACCCGTACAACCAGGTAAAACGATATGCAATCAAATTGGTCGTAGACAAATTGTCACGGGCGAAATTGTTATGAGTTTATTCAAATACAAAGGCTTTTATGGTTCTGCACAAGCCAGCATAGAGGATAATTGTCTGTACGGGAAACTGGAATTCATCGAACCGCTGGTCAGCTATGAAGGTCAAGACATTGAAGAACTGGAACAGGCGTTCAAGGACGCGGTTGACGATTATCTGCTGGATTGTGAAAAGCTTGGCAGGGAACCCGCCAAACCGTGCAAAGGCTCATTTAATGTCCGTATTGGTCCGGAATTGCACAGGCAGGCACTTATAACAGCGAAAAAAAACAATCTCAACCTGAATGAGTTTGTCAAACGGTCCATTGAGCAGGCCATGAGGTAGCCGTTGCGGTTAATCGCTGGACAGCGCCGGCAACGACGCAGGATCAGCCATGGCAAGACTGGTCTCTATTCCGGTTTCGCTGGTGGTAGAAGCCATAATGAGCGGTGAACTCGAAGCAGGCGAAGCGCCTGTGCCTTCGGATAAGGAATACGTTGACAGGTGGATTGAGTTATTACGGAGTTTGGATGAGAATGTTGTTGTTAACGAACTGGAATAACTGGTTTCCGTGTCAAGCCTGCCCCGGCATGTTGTAAGCCGGGGCACGGAATGACTGCTAATGTAACCATCAATTTACATTAAACTGCTACCGGGAATTTGTCGTGGAGAGGTATTCTTTTGCCAGGATTGTCTACCATGCGCTCACCGGCCATAAGCGCTGGCAGCCGGCCTGGCGTGCCCCGGAGTTGAAGAAATCCTATGACGTGGTCATCATCGGCGGCGGCGGCCATGGTCTTGCCACTGCGTATTACCTGGCAAAAAAGCATGGTGTCCGCAATATTGCGGTGCTGGAGCGCGGTTGGCTGGGCGGCGGTAACAGCGGTCGCAATACCCAGGTTATCCGTTCAAATTATTTTTATCCGGAAAGCGCCGCTTTCTTTGAGCATTCCCTGAAGTTATACGAACGCCTGAGCCGCGAGCTGAATATCAATGTGATGTTCAGCCAGCGCGGCCTGCTGGTCCTTGCCCATAGTGATCACGAAATGGAAATGCTCAGGCGCTGGGCCAATGCCATTCAGCTGAACGGCATAGATTCTGAAATCCTGACGCCAAGACGGATCAAAGAGATTGAACCGCTTCTGGATATCAATGCGCGTTTTCCCGTGGTCGGTGGGTTTATTCAAAAACGTGGCGGCATTGCTCGTCACGATGCGGTCAACTGGGGCTATGCCCGCGCTGCCGATAACCTGGGCGTGGATATTATTCAGAACTGTAGCGTAACCGGTTTGGATATCAGCAACGGCACGGTGACCGAAGTGCGTACATCCCTGGGTGATATTGTGGCCGGCAAAGTGCATGTCACGGTAGCCGGCCACACCAGTGTACTGGCGAAAATGGCCGGTTTTCGTTTACCACTCACCAGTATGGCGTTGCAGGCCATGGTATCCGAACCTGTCAAGCCGGTACTTAATATCGCTACCTTGTCAGGCTCCGTACATATGTACGTGAATCAGTCGGATCGCGGTGAAATCGTCCTGGGCGCCAGCGCCGATGTATACAACTCCTATGCCCAGCGTGGCGGTATTAATACAATCGAGGCCAATGTACAGGCGTTCCTGTCGTTGTATCCTCGTTTCAGCCGGTTAAAACTCATGCGCCAGTGGGCCGGTATTGTCGATATTTCGCCGGACACCAGTCCCATTATGGGTAAGACACCGGTACGGAACCTGTATATCAACTGCGGCTGGGGGACCGGTGGTTTCAAGGCCATCCCGGCAAGCGGTGACACCATGTCCTACACCATCGTTAACGACCGTCCGCATGAATTGATACAAGCCTTTTCCCTGGAGCGTTTTGAGAGCGGCGCCCTGGTGGATGAATCGGCCGCGGCAGGTGTCGCTCACTAGCCCGGATATTGTCATGCTGCGTATTTCATGCCCTTTTTGTGGTGAACGTGATGAAAATGAATTCGTTTTCGGCGGGCAAGCACATATCGCCCGGCCGGAACCGGCGGGGCAGGTATCGGACCGGGAATGGGCTGAATATCTCTTTTTTCGTGATAACCCCAAGGGACTGCATTTTGAACGCTGGCAACACCGCCATGGTTGCCGGCAGTGGTTCAATGTAGTGCGTCATACCCTGAGTCATGAAATCCTGACAGTGTATCGCATGGATGAAGCACGCCCTGGTATTGACCCGGAAGAAATGGTATGAGCGAAGCGCAGCCATTGCGGCTTGAATCAGGTGGCCGGATAGATCGTGAGAAGCCGTTGTCGTTTACTTTCAACGGCACACGCTATGATGGATTTGAAGGTGACACCCTGGCGTCGGCATTATTGGCCAATGGGGTACGGGTTGTGGGACGCAGTTTCAAGTTTCATCGTCCCCGGGGCGTTCTCGCTGCCGGCGCTGAGGAGTGTAATGCACTGGTGACTGTGGGGCAGGGCGCACTGGAAGAGCCCAATGTGCGGGCGACATTGCAGCCATTGTACCAGGGGTTGGCCGCGCGCAGTCAAAACTGCTGGCCCGGTGTAAATTTCGATATCGGGCGCAGCCTGGATTACTTGCATTTCCTGTGGCCTGCCGGTTTTTACAACAAGACCTTCATCTGGCCCGGCTGGCGCTGGTACGAAGGGTTTATCCGGCGTATGTCGGGCCTGGGCAAACTGCCGCCGGACGATGATCCCGATCAATATATTCACCACAACGTGCATTGTGATGTACTGGTTGTGGGCGGGGGACCAGCCGGGCTGAGCGCGGCGCTGACCGCCAGTGAGCACGCAGCGCGGGTCATTGTGATTGAGCAGGACACCTTGTTAGGCGGTAGTCTGCTTTGGAACGAAGATAGCATTAATGGTGAACCGGGGAGCGTATGGCTGGAAGACACCGTTCGCGTTTTGCAGCAACGGGATAACGTTACACTGTTGACCAACACCACGGCCTCAGCCTGGTTTGACCATCACATGGTCATCGCCGCTGAAATGGTACAGGACCGGCGCATCACTGGGGCAGGTGAAGGGCCGCGGCAGCGGTTATGGAAGATCCACGCGCAAGAGGTTGTCCTGGCTACAGGCGCCATCGAGCAGCCCCTGGTGTTCCCCAACAATGATCGCCCGGGCATCATGCTGGCAAGTGCTGTACAACAATACTGTAGCCGTTACGCAGTGGCATCGGGAATGCGCATCGTCATTGCGACAAATAACGACAGCGCATATGGCGTTGCCGATGCACTCATGAATGCAGGCGTCAACGTTGTGGCTATGATCGACTCACGGCAAAAGCCGGCAGGCGAAGGCGCGCGGGTGCTGCGCGAGCAGAGCATGACAGTGTTTCAGAATGCCATTCCCCTTGATTGCCGGGGTGATAAAGGCGTACATAGCGTGTCCGTCGCCAAACGGGACGATCCGGAGAGTAGCGCGACCCTGCAATGTGACTGTGTCGCCATGGCCGGAGGCTGGCAGCCGGCGGTTCACCTCTTCACCCAGGCCCGCGGCAGGCTGCGCTACGATTCCTCGCTGGGCGCATTCCTGCCGGACCTGATTCCTCCCCATGTGCATGTGGCGGGAATGGTGGCCGGCGCCCTGACCCTGGATAGAGCGCTGGAGCAGGGCTGGGATGCCGGATACAAGGCTAGTGGCAACCAAGCAAAAAACAATCGCCCGCACGCTCAATCGAGTAGTGATGACGCTCTGCACATCGAACGGGTCTGGCGTGAACAGCGCAGCGACAGACAATGGATTGATTTTCAATATGACGTAACCCTGCAGGATATAGATATTGCGGTAGCCGAGAACTATACCTCCGTAGAACACATGAAACGCTATACCACCACGGGCATGTCCATAGATCAGGGTAAAACCGCAAATGTGAATGCCTTGATTGCCCTGGCGGAACGCACTGATCGGACACCCGGAGAAGTAGGCACTACCACCTTTCGCCCCTTCTATCTGCCGGTAACACTGGGTGCTATAGCCGGACGCAACAGCGGTGAATTCTATGCGCCGGTCCAGCGCAGCCCGTTGAATGATTGTCATGAACAGTTAAACGCTCAATTTGACGATTACGGACCCTGGCGCCGGCCCCGGGTTTACCTGCGCAATGGTGAAAACGAGCAGCAGGCCATAGCCCGGGAGGCCGTGGCTGCGCGTACCTCTGTGGTTCTCTTTGACGGGTCGCCACTGGGTAAATTTGAAGTATATGGACCTGATGCCGCCGAATTTCTGAACCGGGTTTACATCAATAACGTCACCTCGCTGAAAACAGGCCGGGCCCGTTATGGCCTGATGCTGAATGAAAACGGCGTTATCATCGATGACGGCATTTTTGCCAGGGTTGCCGGGAACCGCTATCTGGTACATACCACCAGCGCCGGTGCAAACCGAATCCACGCCTGGATGGAGGCTTTGCTGCAGGGTGACTGGCCGGATCTGGATGTATTGCTGACGCCTGTTACCAGCCAGTGGGCGAATGTGGCCGTATCCGGGCCGCGCGCCGGAGAACTGCTTGAGCGACTGAAGACCGGTATCGATCTCAGCGATAACGGGTTGCCTCATATGGCTATCACGACCGGTACTATAGATAACATAGCGCTACGCGTATTGAGAGCAAGCTTCACCGGTGAACTTTGTTATGAACTCAACGTTCCCGCGGACCGGGGAGCAACCTTATGGAACGCCTTGTTGCAGCTCGGGGAAGACTTGCAGGTGATGCCGATCGGTATCGAGACACTGACGGTATTGCGGACCGAGAAGGGCTACCTGCATGTAGGCAGTGATACCGACGGTTATACCACGCCCAGGGATATCGGCTGGGGCCACGTGGCAGACCGGAAGCAGGGTGAGTTTCTCGGTAAACGATCCTTAAGCCGTCCCTTCAATGTCAGCGACGGACGCCTGGAATTTGTAGGGCTGACTCCAGCGCAGGACGGAGGGGTGCTTGCTGCCGGCTCCCATGTTATCGATGCAAGACATTCGGCGGCGCCGGCACCTACCCAGGGGTATGTCACATCTGCCTGTTACAGTCCCAACCTGCAACGCTATGTGGGGCTGGGACTGGTGCGGGACGGCAGTAAGCGACTGGGTGAGACAGTGAACGTGTATGACGATGGCCAGGTTAATGTCGCGGTGATCAGTGTGCCGGCCGCCTGGGACCCGAAAGGGGAACGATTGCATGTTTGATATCAATCCTTCATTTGCGTTGCAAGGAAATGACGGACAGTCATGGTTGCTGCAGACTGAGCGGCTGAAGCTGCAAGCGGTTGACAATATACGTAAACTGCGCCTGCAGACGCGGCCAGGTGCTGAATTGAATACCACTCCTCTTGAAAGGCTGACCGGAATCGTACTACCGCCAGGTCCGCAGGAAAATGTGGATAATGAGATCTCAGCTTACTGGTTGGCGCCAAATGACTGGTTGTTAGTTAATCCGGCGTCAGATATCGACAGTATCAACACCGCGTTACAGGATTCATCCAATGAGGTCACGTATGTCGTCACTGATTTGACCGATGCGTACAGTATCATCGACATATCCGGTGAAGATGCTGTAGCAAGGCTGGCGGAGGGATGTTCGGTCGACCTCGATGGCAAGGCATTTCCCTCCGGCCGCTATGCATTGACCCGTTTGCAACACCTGTCAGTCATTATCCATCGCCTGGATGATACACCGCGCTTTCGCGTCCTGGTGGACCGCAGTGTGGCGCGCTTTCTCCGGGACTGGTTGATGGGCGCCATCCCGGGTGGATTTGTGGTGTGATGAATAGCAATCATATCCCGGTTTTGAAGGACCTGGTGCTGGTAGGTGGTGGGCACGCCCACGTCACCGTGTTGAAAAAGCTTGGTATGAAGCCCATGCCGGGCGTACGCGTGACCTTGATATGCCGGGATTTGCAGGCGCCTTATTCCGGTATGTTGCCAGGATTTATAGCCGGACACTATAGTTTCGACGAGGCTCATATCGACCTGGTTCCCTTATCCCGATTTGCCGGCGCCCGGTTTTTCCATGATGAGGTGGTCGGTCTGGATACGGACAATAAAAGACTGATCTGCCGCGACCGGCCTGACGTGAGTTACGACGTGCTGTCAATTAACGTTGGCTCCGCGCCTGATATCTCTGCTGTCCCCGGCGCTGCCGCCAATGTAACGCCGGTCAAACCCATCGATGGTTTTGTTGACAACTGGCAAAGCCTGTGTGAGCGGGTATTACGGCGCCGGGGTGGCTTGCGGATCGGCATCGTCGGCGCGGGGGCAGGCGGCGTTGAACTGACGCTTGCGGTTCAATATCGACTGAAAGAGTTACTGGCCGGAAAATGGCCGGATAATGTAGCTCCTGAATTTCACTTGTTTACCGATGCTGATGCCGTCCTGACCACCCACAACCGATTTGTACGCGCCAAGTTCCGGCGCGTGCTTACAGAGCGGGAGATCAACGTCCATACGCGACACAAGGTGGTCGAAGTCCGGCCCGGCGGTTTGCAATGCGCCAACGGCGCAACCTTTGATCTGGATGAGATACTATGGGTGACCATGGCCCGCGCCCAGACGTGGTTGGCAAAGGCCGGGCTTGACGTTGATGAACAGGGATTTATCAAAGTCAACAATACACTTGAGTCCGTGTCACATGCGGACATCTTCGCGGCCGGTGATAGCGCCCACGTGGTTAACCATCCCCGGCCCAAATCCGGTGTGTTCGCCGTGCGTCAGGGACCGCCTCTGTCATCGAATGTCCGGCGCAAGTTGCTGGACCGTCCCCTTAAACCCTTTTTCCCGCAAAGAGAATTCCTCAGCCTGATTTCCACGGGAGATAAATATGCCATCGCCTCACGCTCCTGGTGGGCGCTGGAAGGACGCTGGGTGTGGAACTGGAAAGACTGGATTGATCGCCGCTTCATGCGCAAGTTCAACCGGCTTCCCGATATGGAGGGGGAGGTGCGGCAGGATATTCCCCGCGGGTTAGTCGATAAGGACGCGATCAAGGAGATATCCGCCATTGCCATGCGCTGTGGCGGTTGCGGTTCCAAGGTGGGCGCTACGGTGCTTGAAAACGCACTGGCAGGACTTGAACCGGTTTCCCGGGATGATGTGCTTATCGGGTTACACGAACCTGATGATGCTGCCGTAGCGAGTGTTCCTGCCGGTAAAGTGATGGTGCACACGGTCGATTCATTCCGATCGTTTATCGATGATCCCTATATTTTCGGACAGGTGGCCGCAAATCATGCCCTGAGTGACTTATACGCGATGGGCGCGCAGCCGCAAACGGCATTGGCTATCGTGACCGTCCCCTACGCTAATGAAAAGAAGGTTGAAGAATTGCTTTCGCAAATGTTGCGAGGCGCCCTCAAGGTATTGAACGAGACAGGTACGGCACTGGTCGGCGGACATACGAGCGAAGGCGAGGAGTTGTCTTTGGGTTTTTCCGTGAACGGCCTGATTGACCGGGAGAATATCCTGCATAAAAGCGGCCTGGATGCAGGTAATCGAATCCTGTTGACCAAGGCCATCGGGACCGGGACCCTGTTTGCGGCCGATATGCGATACAAGGCAAAAGGGCCCTGGATCGCTGCCGCACTGGCAAGCATGTTGCAATCAAACCATGAAGCCGCCGGGTGTTTGTTCGCACACGGGGCAACCGCATGCACGGATGTAACCGGCTTTGGCCTGCTGGGACACCTGGTGGAAATGATAAAGCCTTCTCACGTTGATGTTGAGCTCGACCTGGGCGCCATCCCGTTTCTGGCCGGTGCCGAGGAGACGGTTGCAGCCGGCATATTCAGCTCATTACAACCAGAGAACCTGCGTTTGCGCCGAGCCATACGTGATGTTGAAAGCGCGTCAAAATATCTGCGCTACCCATTGATATTCGATCCGCAGACCTCCGGTGGATTACTTGCCGGTGTCCCGGAAGAGCGGGCACAAGCGTGTCTCAGCGAGCTGCGTAATCTGGGCTATACCCGAACGGCAATTATCGGCAGGGTGTTGCCTGAGGGTGATCGGTTGGAGCCGGTAAGATTGCTGTCATGACGTTTCAAGATGACCATTCGGCCCTGTTTTCACACTGCACTTCTTCATCTTGACCTTCCATGTGTTATAGACTAGTCTTATGCCTAGTCAGTTTACAAATAATTGGGGGCGGTATGAGCAAGATATGGCAGGTTCAGGATGCGAAGGCGAGATTCAGCGAATTACTTAAAGCTAGTCTGTCCGATGGACCGCAGATCGTGACCAAGCGTGGCGTAGAAACGGCAGTGCTCGTCCCTATTGGGCAGTGGCGGAGATTAGAGGAGATGGCGAAACCTGACTTGAAGGAATTGCTTCTTACACCGGAAGCGCGGGCTGACACGCTTACTCCACCGCGTCTGAAATACCGCCGACGGACGCCAACGGTCGTCGAGTAAACAGGTGTACTTACTTGATACCAAGGTGGTTTCAGAATTGCGACGTCGACAGCCACACCGGGCGGTTCTGGATTGGATTACGAACATACCTTCGGATCAACTCTTTGTATCTGTAGTTACGGTCGGGGAGATACAGGCGGGCATCGAAATTACCCGGGAGCAGGATGTGGTAAAGGCAGAGGAGTTGGAAGACTGGCTCAACAAAGTTCTCGCTTCCTACAGTGTACTACCGATGAATGCGCCAGCTTTCCGAGAATGGGCGCGTCTCATGCACAGAAAGTCAGACACCATAACTGAGGATGCGATGATTGCTGCAACGGCCATCGTTCACAGGTTGACGGTCGTCACCAGAAACGGGCGTGATTTTGACATACTTGGTGTGGAATTCTTGAATCCATTCGAAACAGGGTAGTCATCGTCATTATCACAGGCTATCCAACAACATTTTCCAGAGCTCGATCTCCCGTTCCGGGGTAAACAATTGTTTGCGTTCATTTCCATGCTCGTGCAAACGTCGCAGGAAGCTTTGCTCTGTTTCCGCTCGCTGTAACAATGCGCAAAGCGCTCTGGTGTCTTTTACGGGATAATAACCGGGATAATCCTCGCCGAGCAGACCGACATTACCATCGATATCAGAGGCAATGACAGGAACACCCGCGATCACGGCTTCTGAAATGACGTTAGCGCCGCCTTCCATGATCGAGCTATGCACCAGCACATGTGTCTTTACAAATTCCCGTCGTACCCGCCACGCGCCAACCTCGCCAAGCCAGTGATAACGGGGATTTATCTCCATCTCGGTGCGCGCCTGTTCGGCCCATTCACTATCATGTGCCTTGCCGAGATGGATCACACGGAGATTGGACTCTTCCTGCAGGATTCGGGCAGCGCAGGCGGCTCTGAACGGGTCTTTCTCCTCGCGTAAATGACCTATTACACAGGCATCGAATGTGCGCACTGACGGCCTGCGTTCGCGTTTCAGCGGTACTGCCGATTGATGGATTACACGCAGTTTCTCACGGTATGTTTCCGGGATCGCCCGGTATACCAGGTCATGCAGACATACCAGGGCGTCGGCCATTTCCATGGAGCGCAGGGTTTCCTCAGGATGGCTGTGCTGGAAGTGGTAGATGTCCGTGCCGGTCAAGGCAACCACCAGGGGGCGGCCGGGGAAGCGCTGGAAAAATCTCTCTATCGATGACGCGCTGCGCCACGCATGTAACGCCACCATCATATCGGCCGGCGTCCCGTCCCAGTCGGTCTGAACTATTACCCTGTGGCCGATATCCCGTAACAATCGCGCCCAGCGTACCGCCGTAGTACGATTTCCCGTTTTCGATTGTTTTTTTCCGGGGGTAATTAGGATAATCTTCATACTTATACTTTAAGTAACTATGGTCACGATGCAACCGGTAAGCAGTAATTATTTGAAGGAAATCATGACGGATGCCCATAACAGGACTCTGGAACTGGTCACCGGTCTGGATGAGGAGCAACTGATAGGGCCGAAGTTGCCCATCGTCAATCCGTTACGCTGGGAAATCGGGCACGTGGCCTGGTTTCATGAAAAGTTCATCCTGCGCGACCTGTATGGTCGGCCCCCGCTACTGGCAAACGGTGACGCTATCTATGATTCCATCGCCATCCATCACGAACAGCGTTGGGACCTGCCACTGTTGAGTTTGCAGGAGACGCTGGATTATACGGAGAATGTCCTGCACGACTGCCTGTCACTGTTACCTGACGGAACGGCCGATCCGGCGCAAAGCTACCTGTACCAGTTTTCCACCTTTCATGAAGACATGCACACCGAGGCTTATTCCTGGTCGCGTCAGACATTGGCTTATCCAAAGCCCTCATTCGGTAATGCTCTCAGCCCGGAAGATGCAGATGCCGGGGCCTGGCCGGGGGATGCAGCCATTCCGGGAGGGGTGTTTTTTCCAGGGTCCACTGAAGAAACGCCGTTTGTCTTCGATAATGAAAAATGGGCGCACAAAGTAATTGTTGAACCCTTTCACATGGCAAAAGCGCCGGTCACCAATGCCGAGTTCATGGATTTCGTCAATGCGGGGGGGTATCGGCACCGGGAGTTCTGGAGTGATGAAGGCTGGTCCTGGCGGGAGCAAACCCATGCCGGACATCCTGTATATTGGCTCACCGGTGACCGGGGGGAATGGCGGCTGAGGCGTTTTAATGAGATCGAGGCTATGCCGCTGCATCAACCTGTCATTCATGTGAACTGGTATGAAGCCAATGCTTATTGCCGTTGGGCAGGCAGGCGCTTGCCGACGGAAGTGGAGTGGGAAGCCGCCGCATTGGGTGAACCTGAAAAGACAACAGTGTGCTTGCCCTGATAAAACGCACCTACCCCTGGGGGGAACAAGCGCCGGAGATACGGCAGGCGAATCTTGATGGCCGCGCACTGGGGTGTGTTGATGTGGCCGCGTTGCCTGCGGGAGACAGCGCGTTTGCCTGCCGGCAGATGCTTGGCAACGTATGGGAATGGACAGCGGATACGTTTGCCCCGTTTCCCGGATTTTCAGCGGATGCCTACAAGGAATATTCAGAGCCGCTGTTTTATGACACCAAGGTATTAAAAGGCGGGGCCTGGGCAACTCGAAGCCGTATGGTAACAGGCCGGTACCGTAATTTTTTCCCTCCGGACCGGCGCGATGTGATGGCGGGTTTCAGGACCTGCGCGCTTTAATCCACATCTCTCACTTTGCTGATACAAACGCAGGTGCTCCCGCTAAATCGAGGTCAATATAGTGATTTTTGTCGGATTCGGGCATACTCTGACCCCAAACCCCTTGGCTCCTGCTTTGCGACAGCATCCTGGTGCTGTGCAGGGGTATTGAGAGCAGGGTCACGCAATGCCATGACGCTATCGATAATTACTGTCGAGCGCTTATGCCAGCGGCTGGCGCAGCAAGTTCAGCAATTCATCGGTGTTCAGCCGCGCCGGCGCGTCCGCGCCCTCCAGTAGACGGTCGGCGAGGTCGCGCTTGTGGTGGTGCAGATCGACGATCTGCTCCTCGATGGTGCCTTTCGTGACCAGCCGATAGATGGTTACCGGGCGTGTCTGGCCAATCCGATGGGCGCGGTCGGAGGCCTGGTCTTCCGCGGCCGGATTCCACCATGGGTCCATGTGGATCACGTAGTCGGCCGCGGTCAGGTTCAGGCCGATGCCGCCCGCTTTCAGTGAGATCAGGAACACGTCTCCCTGGCCTGCCTGGAATGCGGTGATGCGCTCCGCGCGCGCTTTGGCGGGCGTGCTGCCGTCCAGGTACTGGTAGGCTATGCCGGTCTTGCCCAGGTAATCTTCAATCAGCTTCAGATGCATGACGAATTGGGAGAAGACCAGCACCTTGTGCTGGTTGGCAAGCAATTCGTCCAAGGTCTCGGCGAACGCCTCCAGCTTAGCGCTTGCCGGGGCACCGGTTTTCTGCACCAGCCTGGGGTTGCAGCAGGCGAGCCGCAGCCGCGTCAGGTGAGCCAGTATCTGCAACCTGTGCTTGCCGTCGCCGACTTTGTCATCGGCCAGGGTCTCGAGATCCTCAACGGCCCGCTGCCGAAGCGCCTCGTAGAACGCCGCCTCGGCCGGCGACATCTCGACGTGCAGGATGATCTCGGTGCGGGGCGGCAGATCATCCAGGACCTGGGTCTTCAGCCGCCGCAGCACGAACGGCGCGATCAGGCGGCGCAGGCGCGCCCGCGCATCGGCATCGGCGTCTCTTTCGATGGGCAGGGCGAAGTTGCGCCGGTACTGCTCCATCGAACCCAGCATCCCCGGATTGATGAAGCCGAACAGCGAGTACAGATCCATCAGGTTATTCTGGATCGGCGTGCCGGTGGTGACGAGCCGGAAGCGTGCATTGAGCATTCGCGTCGCCCGGGCGCGTTGGGTTGTCGGATTTTTGATTGCCTGGGCCTCATCAAGTACGGCGCTGTGCCACTCTACCTCGGCCAGTCTGTCGGTGTCGACCTGCAAGACGCCGTAGGTGGTGATTATCACGTCGAAGGGGCCGAGGGTCTTCAACAGCTTGGCGCGGGTAGCAGCAGCGCCGGTGTAGGGTGTGACCTTCAACGTCGGGGCAAAACGGCGCGCCTCATCGGTCCAGTTGGCAACGACTGAGGTCGGTGCGACCACGAGCGCGGGACCGTCCGGGGCGCGGCGCAGCAGCAGTGCGAGGGCCTGCACGGTCTTGCCGAGTCCCATGTCGTCCGCGAGACAGGCGCCGGCGCCCCAATGGCTGAGTCGAGCAAGCCAGTAAAAGCCTTCCAGTTGATACGGACGCAGATCTGCCTGCAGGGTGCTGGGCGTCTCCGGTTGAAATGCCTGCGCATCCCGCAGCTTGTCGCATTGGTTGTGCCAGGCCGCGCCAGCCTTAAGCTGGGTTTCCTCGACGAAGTCCTGCAGTGCCAGGGTCGCCAGGGGGTGCAGCCGAATCGAACCCTGTCCGGCTGGCGCCGACAAGCTGCGCAAGTCGTCAAGCTGGCGGCGGAAGGCCACGGTCAACGCGACGAACTCACCACTGTCCAGCTCCAGGAAGCGCGACCCCGGACTCTTATCCATCAGCGCGAAAAGCTGCCGGAGATCAAGTGCCCGCTGCTCGTCGATCTCGAGTTCACCGGAGGCGCGGAACCAGTCGGCAGCAGATTTTATCGACAGTCTGAGCGCTGCTGTTTCGGCGCGGACGACGATCTTGAACGGTTCACCATTGGGCCACAGGCAACGAGCCCCGGCAGCGTCGACCTGTTCCAGCAGTTCAAGACAATCCGCGGGGGCGGGCAAAGCCAGCGATTGTCGTCCAGCGCCTAGCGCGCCCAACATCGGGCAGACGGAAGCCAGCCTTTCGACAGCCGCGCGCTCAGCCTTAAGGTCGCGTCTGGCCTGTACCGCTTCACCGTTCCGATTGGTGAAAACCGTGGTTCCGCCGGTGCCTGGTTCGAAGTAGGCCCCGGTTCCCGGCGCCGGTTCGACTACCAGCTCCACGGCCAACCCCGCTGCCTTCGGCTCGAGTTTCACCCACGGTTGCGGGTCCGCTTCAATCTGGTTTACCACCCCCGTGGTTTCGCCTATGACGCCTTGCACTCGTATTTCGGCGGCAAGGTCAGAAACCGCTTCCAGCAGGCGCGTCTTGGCCGCCATCGGTAGTTCGAGTCCCTCCGGGGGGATGATGTTGAACAATCGTTTATGGTCGGGTGTGAACCGGGTCACTTCGCAGCGGTTATTGCCGCCCATCCGGGCCTGACAGTTCGATTCGTCAGCGTCCAGACCATGGGGTTCAACACGCGCCACCATCATGCCGTTGGCGTCTTCATCTACCAGCAACTCCGGCTCACGTCGAACGACGTCGACCAACTCGCCTTTAGCGTTGAAGACATAGGGATGACCGGCCAACGCGTACAGGCCAGCTAAAGGCAGATAGAATTCCTGGTAACTGCGCCGGCCATAATTATTCTGTCTGATCTTCGCCGCCGCCGCACGGTCCTGCTCCAGCAGGAAATCCATCTCGCCCAACCCTGAGGCCAGCCGCTTCAGGGCCACCGGACGGCCCTTGCTCCACGTGCCGTTCTTATTGGCGCGCTGCTCGCGCGGTGTAACCCAGATGTCGTTGAGATCGTCGGCGTTGAGATCCCACACCAGCCGGCGTTGACGGCCTGGCGCAGTATCCCCCCGTACCGGCTTTTTCCTGTTCCTGGTCTCGAACGCGAACCGCTCGATCTCCTTGAGAGAATATTCCCACTCGGGCAAGGGCTTGACTAGAGAGGCCAGCGTCACTGTGCCGAGTCTGGCGTGTATGTCGGCAGCTTGCTTAGCCAGTGTTTCGGTGCGTTTGTCAGGCTTGCGCTTGTCGGACTCAGCCCGATGGATGACCTCGAGGCACTCTGCTGCGACCCAGTCGAACCCATTGGCGGTGGCGCGGCGCATGAGGCTGGACAGAATATTACGCGAGCCGCCGCGGTAGAACAACAGTTGGAGTTCGTCAGCCCAGCAGCACGCGAACCCGTCCAGGAGCGAGTAAATCGATACTCGCTCAGGCGTTGGCGTGCCGTACTGTTGCTCGTATTGAAATCCCGCAACGCCTGCGACGAGCTTGGTCATGCGTGGGTGGACGTTCTGTCGAATACCGGTGCGGAGAAGTTGCTCGAGCATTGCGATATTTGCGGGCGTGTCGTTTCGCACCAGGGACAACAAGGACAGGACAAAGGCCCGCGCTGTTGGAAACACGCTGCGTTTGCGCGTTCCTGCCTTCTCCTCGGCAATGGCCGATTCGATGAGGCGGATTGCTTCATCGTCATCGCCGCGCAACGTCGCGATGAGTGCGCCGGTGGCGGCGCGCTCGGTTCTTATCCGTTTGCTGTCGCGGGTCTTCGCCCGGCCGTCGTCGAAAAGCGCCAGGGCCGCGTCCAAGCTGCCCTGCAGGATATGGATGAACGCGAGGTCGGCAAGGTGTAAGGATATATCCGGGGCCAACGCCCGGCAGGCAGCTATGATCGGAACCGATGGCGCGGCCGTCTCGATGACGTGGGCAAGACAGGCGGTAAGCGCCGGGGTCAGGTACTTCTCGGGCAGTTTCGGCAACAGTTCGGCGGCGCCGGGCTCGGCCAGGAAGCGCCACTCGTCTACGGAAATACCGATGCGTTGTTTATCAATCTCCTTGAAACGGCCTGCGACGGTATGGCAGCGCAACCGCATCGCGTCCTGGTCGGGATCGTTGTAGTAGTATCGGGAATACGGGCGCTCGCGCTCGAAAGCGGCTATCATCTTATCGAGCCTGTGGTGACGGAAAGCCTCGAGCGTGAGCCGCGGCGCCCAGGCGCTCATGGCCTTGATCTCCTGCTGCTGTCCGGGAGAGTATACGAGGCCCGCTTTCAGAAGCTCATCACCTGCTGTCTTGGTTCGGGTATTCGGAATATGACGCCTGCCAAGATCGATCCCGGCGAAAGCCAGCATTGCCGCAACCCGCGCCGTCGTGAACTCGTGTGGATACACGACGCCGTAGACTTGGGCGACAAGCTGTGCAACAGGCGAAAGCGCCTCGTAGACGTCGGAGAAAGTGGCTGGTTCGGGCATTGAGGCAGATGTCAAAAAATAATAAAGGGTGGGGTGGCAGGGTTTACTCTCTAATTTGTTCCAGGTAGTCAGCGAGGGGTGAGAATTTGGATGTCCTGATTCATGTTGAAAGTACATGACATTATATACAAGATTAAAATGCTGGGATACGTAGCCGCCTTCCTCCTGCCCGATGAGGTGTCACCTGACGTCCGCACCAGAGCAGTTCGTTAATGAATTACTTGTTTTGGTGTAAAAAACATCGGAGTCTGTATCGTTGCGGCGGACCAACCGCACAACGGTCTCCTCTTTGATGCCGCCCCCAACGAACTCACGAACCCATCGTCATAATGTGATAAATCGGTTACTTATGGATGTCCTGAATTTGTCTCCCTGAATTTGTCCTCCTCTTGGATGTCCCAAATTTGCTTCCTCTAATTTATGGATGTCCCGAATTTGCCAAATTTGCTTCCTCTAATTTATGGATGTCCCAAATTTGCTCGCTCGAATTTATGGATGTCCCGAATTTGTCCCCAATTTATGGATGTCCTCAATTTGTTACCCACTTTGAGATCGCTCCTTCGGCGCTCGGACCTCGCTCCAGCTCGATCGCTCAAGTGCGGCGTTATGCCTTAAGTAGAGGAGAGATTCGGTGGCAATAGCGAAAGAGAAAATGAAGGAAGTAATCGAGTCGCAGCCGGAAGATGCGACATATAAGGAAACCCTGCACGAACTTACGTTCGTACGTATGGTCGAGCGTGGTCTTGTGGATTCTCGATCAGGCCATATGATATCATTCGAGTTGACCGCTTACCCTTCCACTGTGCTCCAAGGCAAGCTCAATTCCAACGTTAGCTACACAAACAAAGGAGACCGTGGTGAATAGATATCAAAGATCATTGCAAATCTGGACGTTGCTTGTATGTGCAGCAAGAGAGCGCAAGTCATACACTTATGGCGAAATCGCAGAGATACTTGGGATGGGAGGCGCGGGTGTAATGGCACAGTTTCCTGGGCCGATTATGTGGTACTGCAAAGATAACGGTCTTCCTCCTCTTACAGTTCTGGTTGTTAAACAAGAAACTGGATTGCCAGGTGAAGGACTATGTACATTAAACGAAGTAAATTCCGATAGAGAGCAAGTTTTCAATTATGATTGGTTTGCGCTTGATCCTCCCAAAACAGAAGATTTCAAGAAGGCGGATAGGTGATAGAAAGCTAACAATCAAATTCAGCCGACCCGCTAACGCGGCGTCTGGTTAAATCGTTGTGCGGAAAAAACTGATTGACTAAACGAGGAATTTCGGAGTGCCAACTATATCGATGTTTTATGGCATCATCATTAGAATGTATTTTGCCCCTCGCGAGCACCCTCTGCCTCACTTTCATGTTTATTACGCTGAACATAAGGCAAGGGTTGATATTCGCACTTGTGAGATTATTGACGGCAAGTTGCCAAAAAAGCAAACCAAGTTAGTTTTGGCGTGGGCAGAGCTCCACCAGGAAGATCTCATGGCAGATTGGGAACTTGTCATGAATGGTGAAGAACCGTTTAAGATTCAACCACTACAATGAGGACAATTTGATGCACCCTGCTGTAATATCTGTTGAGTGTGAAGATGATTATATCCTGTCAGTAGTTTTTGATAATGGAGAGAATGGATTACTGGATATGAAACCGTACTTAAATTTTGGGGTTTTTAATAAAATACAAGATCCAAGTGTCTTCAAAACTGTTCATGTCTCTTTTGACGCAATTGCATGGGAATCCGGCGCTGATCTTGATCCTGAGTTTGTTTACGAAAAGTGCCGCATCGCACAACAAGACACTTCAGCGGACGGCTAACGCCACCGCTGAATTTAGTATTAGGCGTCAAGTCGGCATTTATCAGGCAAGGCAGTAAGTGAAAACAATTGGATATAGACCGAAACTGTTTCAAAGCTACTTTTCAGCGCTCAGAGCTTCAACGATCTTCGCATTACCGTAATCAAAGAGGTCAGACTCGATTGATTTTCCAGACACCTTTGCATTGTTATAATATCAATCGAGTCTGACCCCTTTGGTTTTAGATATTAGTCGCATTAGCGAATTAATTCAGAAATGAGCAGTGACAAGCAGCGTCTGAGGGACTTGCCGTCAGTAGATCGTGTACTGCGAGAGGCTCCTCATCTTACTGAACGTTGGGGACATGAGCGTGTGACGACTGCAATCCGCAATGAGCTTGATCGCATTCGCAATAACATGGAAACGTTTACTCCTGTTGATAAGACTTCATTTTTAAGCCATGTCGTCTGTTCCGTTGAAACTGAATTGGAAAATACCGCTAATAGCAGTTTAATCAGTGTATTCAATCTCACGGGTACTGTTTTACATACAAACCTGGGCCGCGCATCGCTCCCCCGTGAAGCACTGGATGCGGTGCTGGCCATAGCACAAACACCGGCTAACCTGGAATACGATTTACCAACCGGTAAACGCGGTGATCGTGACGTTCACGCGGAGCGCCTGATCTGTGAGCTTGGCGGGGTAGAGGCGGCGACAGTGGTAAACAACAATGCCGCGGCGGTATTACTGGTGTTGAACACGCTGGCGAATCATGCCGAAGTACCCGTATCCCGGGGCGAGTTGGTCGAAATTGGCGGATCCTTTCGCATCCCCGAAATCATGCGGAGTTCAGGGTGCGCCCTGGTCGAGGTCGGAACAACCAATCGCACCCACCTGAAAGACTACAAAAACGCTATAAACACCAATACTGCGTTATTGCTGAAGGTACATGCGAGTAATTATCAAATCTGGGGGTTTACCCATAGCGTTGCCGAAACGGACCTGGCGGAATTGGCCCATGAGAACGGTTTAGCTTTTGTGATCGATTTGGGCAGCGGTAACCTGATCGACTTTTCCGCTTTCAACCTGCCCGATGAACCCACCGTTGCGCAGACGGTGAAGAGAGGCGCGGATATTGTCACTTTCAGTGGAGACAAGCTGTTGGGCGGCCCCCAGTGCGGTATTATCGCCGGCAAACGGGATTTGATAACCAGGATGAAGAATAATCCGCTGAAACGCGCCCTGCGCGTCGACAAGATGACCCTGGCAGCCCTGGCTGAGGTGCTGAAACTCTATCAAAATCCTTCACAACTGGCGAAAAAACTGCCGACTCTTGCAGCCTTAACCCGGCCGATTGCCGAGATACGCTCCCAGGCTGAGCGGGTTGCGCCACGGATTGCGGAAGTATTGGCGCCGCGTTATGAAGTGGCGATAACAGAATGTCACAGCCAGGTCGGCAGTGGCGCCTTGCCGGTTGAAACGTTGCCCAGTGTCGGCGTCAGGATCAACGCGGCAGATGATTCAGACCAGGCTATCCGGGAACTGGCTGCATCACTGCGCCGGTTGCCTGTCCCGGTTATCGGCCGGATCAATAACGGCGCGTATTTCCTGGACCTGCGTTGTCTGGACCGGGAAGGTGAATTTATAGCCCAGCTAGATCAGTATCCCGTCATATCGGCGAATGCCGGTATCCAGTAAACGAACCTTCCTTATAAAGAATTGTCTATTTCACTGGATTCTGGCTTGCTTCCCGAACCATCTTGCGGAACTGGCGGATACCTACGAATTTGAGCAGTAGCCTTTGAAAAAAGGATGGTCGCTCGGAGTTGGCAGCGGAGACATACCGGTTAATTCCCAGTTGCTCCCGCAGGTCCTCGGACATCACCTGCATTGAGTCGTCGGAGGGGATGCCTGTCGCATCGGCAATCCGCACCATGCGCTGAAAATTCGATATGACCCCGACCGTATCGATCATCGCCGCAGAACCCATTGTATCTACCAGGGCCTGGCGCGCAGTGGCCAGGGCGGCACTGTCGTCACCCATACAGGCATTGGCGAGCTGCAGCAATTCACGGGAATTCGGTACGCCCCTGATCTCTGTACAGGAGGGATCAGTGAGACCGTCGAAGTCGATGGACCCGCCTGTCAGCTCGACGCTCTCACGGAGCATCACCACATGTGAGGCGGTTCAGTAGAAACAGCCGTTGAGTGCGGATACTCGCGCGGCTACCACCTCTGTCTGAATGCGGGTCAGCGTTCCTTGAGGGGACTTTGTGACGTTCCAGATTTCTGCGCTGTTGAGATAATGCGCTTTCAAGGTATCCATCAGGGTACGCACTTCATCAGGGACAAGGCTGAGGGCCCGGATGACATAGCCGCCGACGCGTCCCTCCCACAAATCGGCATCAGGTCCGCTATCGACTCTCGCCGGGAGCAGTGGTACCCAGGTGCCGTCATGGGAAGCATTGGCAGGGCGGTAACGACTTGGATTGCCGGGTTGTGGTTCCGGTAGTTCGTTCAGGGGCAGGCCAATACCACGGCAGAATTCATCGATCATGAACACCGAAACCAGGGTGCCGATGATCTCAACATATTGTTCCTCACTGAGCCCCTGCTGCATGATCCCGTCAAACCAGTTTTTGGTGAGACGAGCCGAGTCGGTGACCACGCGGTGGATGACTTCGACCATGACCTCGGGCAGATCGGTTACAACGTCATGAGTCCCGTCAACCTGGTAAGGTGACAACGCCTCTTTACGTCGGCGGCACAGGCTGCATTGTCGCGCCTGGCGGATTTCCCTGGCTACATTGACCCGTTCAGTGCTCGTCAACCAGTTTCCCGGCGCGGCCAGACGTTGCCAGTAGCGATTATGACCTGCGGCAAAATTCTCGCGCACCGGCCAGGGTGCATTGCTGTAGCTTATCTCACTCACGGTCAGGAATTTTGCCGGAATATACGATTGGCATCAATAAATACGGCAGAACTATTGTCCGTAAGCCCAGCTTACCTGTGCGCCGAAAGTGCGCGGCCTCACGGTGAAGAGCCTGTACGTATCCGGTCCCCAGGAGCCGTCTATATCAACTTTTGCCCGTTCGTCGGTCAGGTTATCCACGAAGAAGCGCAGCCCCCAGTTGTTATGCTGGAAATTTGCGCTGAGGTTCAACAGGAAATAATCACCGATCTCAACAAAGCCGGGGAAGTTGTCATTGAAGAAGGTATCCGATTCCCCCGTGTAGGAAAAATTACCGCGCAACGACCCTTCGACGTTACCCAGCATGGTCAGCGGAAACGAATATTCCATAGTCCCGGAGAAAGCCCAGTCGGGTACTTTGGGTATGTTGTCGCCATCCACACCCAGGGGTGGGGTAAACCCCGGCGCGGCCAGGCCCGGATCTATGATTTGGTCTTCCGTCAGTTCCGCATTAATCCAGGTGGCGCCCAGGTGCAGCAAAAATTGATCCGTCGGTCGTGCCGCCAGTTCAATCTCAACCCCGTCCACTTCCGCTTTTGCTGCATTAGAAATGAATTCAACGGCGCCGGTAGGTTCAACGCCCGGCACCTGCATATCGTCCCAGAACATCTTGAAATAAGTCGCATTGAGGGTTACCCGATCATCGGACCAGGCGGTCTTGGCGCCAACTTCAATACTGAGGACTTGGTCTGAAATGAACGAAGCAGGGATGCTGATGCCGAAAACAGAGGCTGTCGAGGCGTCGTTGATCCCGCCTTGCCTGAATCCGGTTGCTGCGCGGACATAGTACATCTGGTTGTCAGTCGGCGAGTAGGACAGGCTCGCATCCCAGGTAACCTCATCTTCCTTTGCTGTACTATCGACGGTGACGAACGGTGTGGTCTGGATCGGCCCACCGAATAATGGCGGGATGGTGAAAGCGATACTGCCCTGAAAGGCCTGCAGGGTCTGTTCCAGGTTTTCCTGTTCCGAATCGAAATACCGGACCCCGCCGCCCAGGGTGATTTGCTCAGTTATTTCGTAATCGACGTGGCCGAATACCGCAAAGAATTCAAAATTGATATCCTGGCTGCGGGCGAATGCCAGGGAAGCCGCTGCCAGCGCCGGGTCGGTAATGCATTCGTCCCTGCTATTGCATACGGGAATGCCGGTCACGATATCCCCGGCCAGGATATCCAGTTCGGAATACGTCTCATCGTCTTCATAGAAGAAACCGCCGACAAAGTTGATGGGCCCGTCCAGGTCCGAGCTGAAACGGATTTCGGCATTGAATACGTCGCGGTCCTGAAACTGGTGAATACCGTAGGAACCGAGTGGAGGGCCGAAAGCCGGTGGGAAGCCGAATGACATGGCGGTAGCCGAGGTGTCTTCCAGGAATTCAATGTCACGCTCGAATTTCGAAATGGTACCGAGAATCGAACCGAACCCCAGGTCATAATCTATAGTAAAACCGTACATATCGATGTCGTCACCATAGGGTTCCTGGTGGGCGGTTGAAGTCTTCAGATCACCGAAAGAACCCTCAAACGCCGGGATAAAATGCGGGAACGGCACAACGATCACCTGGGTCGGCGTGAGCAGGCCACTGGCAACGGGCGCATAGTGCTGGGCGCCATCTACCTCGGTTTCCTGCAATTGGTAAAATGCATCAACGGTCAGGTTCTCATTCGGCGTCCAGCGCCCCATAATGCGGCCGCCGGTGATTTCCGAATCATTCACGTCGTCCAGTTCAGTGACGCCGTTCAGTCCGGCGGACTGGTCGATATACCCACCCCGTTCCTTTTGCCAGCCCACCAGGCGCAGGGCCAGGGTGTCCGCGACCAGCGGAACGTTGACCGCGGCGTTGATCGAGTAACCCTCATCACCATGCTCGACCGACTCAAACCCCGTGGAAATATTCATATTGAAACCGGAGGCATCCGGCTTGTTTGTGATAATTCTTACCGCGCCACTCATGGAACTGGCGCCGAATAATGTACCCTGCGGGCCTTTCAGCACCTCGATGCGGGCAATGTCATAGGCGCCGATATCAGGGGTGCGGCCGCCGCCGTCCTGAAAATTGCCGCCGGTGATCGGGGACTCATCAAAATAGACGCCTACGGTGCTGTCGCCTGGAGATGAAATACCGCGGATGATCAACTGGGTATCACCGACACCCTGGGTGGCATATTGCAGCCCGGGTTCCAGACGGGAAAAATCTTCCAGGGAACGCAGGTCATATTTATCAATAGTATCGCCGGTGATAGCGGTGATTCCACCTGCTATGTCCTGTACGGATACTTCTCCCCGTTTAGTTGCGGTAACGACTATTTCTTCAATGCTTGTCTGGGCGTAAACGTCAGCCGGAGCAAGAACAGGGATCACTGCACAGATTAGAAATTTACTGAAATTCCGCATGGTTTTCCCCCGATAATGGAATATACAATTAGGGATTATATACAAAATTGTAAATAATAAAAGTTCAATCACTATTATAGTATTTTTTAGTAAATGACATAAATATCAAATTGATACAATATTTTCTTAAAAAAAATTATTATGTTTTTACACAAGTAGATGTAGTATTTTTTGAAATTGTAAATCAAATCATAGATGATTAAACTGTAAAAATCATCGGCAAGAAGGTCTGCTGGTACATGCTAATTGAACGGTTGGGGGAGAATATTGATGAATAACGAGCAAAAAAATCAAACGCGCAACACGGAAATTGAAAACAGCCATCATCCTGAAACAGTGCGGGATGACATGCGCGAGTTCATCGAGTGGTTGCGGGAAACCGATGAGATCATCGTAGTCAAGGAGGAAGTCGACCCACGGAATTTTGAACTATCCGCCATTGTCCAGCATAGTGAAAACGGGTCGAACAAAGCGGTATTATTTGAAAACGTCAAGGGTTTCGATATGCCGGTCGTAGCAAACCTGTATGGCACCATACACCGGACTGCTATGGCCCTGGGTATAGTGCCTACAGAGGAGCAGGTAAAAAAATACTATGACGATCCTCGCGGCAGTCCCGGTTCACTGGCCGGGATGTCCGGTCGCAAGATGAATGGTTTTTCCATGGACCCGCGCTCCCGGGCCGAACTGATCCTGATCAAGGAGTTACTGACGGATACCGACCGCAGAGCCTATAACAAGGAGAAGCCTTACGTTATGGTGGATAACGCGCCTTGCCAGGAAGTCGTAATCAGAGAGAATATCGACGTCCTGGGCTTGTTGCCTGTGGTCTGGCACTTGAAAGAAGACGCCGGTCCATATATTACCCCGGGAGGTCTGGTACAAAAAGATCCGGATAACGGCTTGCTTAATATCGGTGTCAGGCGGCACATGGTGAGTCATGAACGCTATGCGCCCAACCAGGTAGGCGTGCAGATCGGCACGCAAACGCCAGGCGGGAAGATCATTCAAAAGTATCATGACAAAGGCGAGCCGTGTCCCATGGCGATATGCCTCGGCCCGGATCCGGTTACGCAGATATTATCGACCTACTCATCACCGCATTATTGGATGGAACCCCCGTACAGTGAGTTCGACATGACCGGCGTGATCCGAAACAAGCCTCTGGAACTGGTGAAATGCAAGACCATCGACCTCGAAGTACCGGCGAACACGGAGATCGTGATTGAAGGATTATCGCCTCCTCCTCCGGATAACAAGATAGATGAAGGACCCATGATGGAGTTTACCGATTATTCGGGCACCGTCGTTGAGGCAATTCCCTATATGGAAGTCACTGCGATTACCTGCAGGAAAAATCCCATTTTTCATACCTGTATGTCAGGTAATTCCGAAGAACATCGGGTGGGTTGTATCTGGGCTTTTTTCGGTTATGAGCAAATGGGCCTGGAACAGATTAAAAAACAGTTTCCTCACGTGGTGGATATCGGTATTTTTGCCGGCTCCCATGGGTTTCACGCGGTTGTCTCGATGAAGAAGACCTATGAAGGTGAGGATCGGCAGGTGCTCCAGTACCTGCTGGCAACCCAGTATTTCAAGTTTGTGACGGTCGTGGATGATGACATCGACCCCCATAACAGTGAGCAGGTAGAGTGGGCCAAGGCAACCCGCGCCGGTCGCCGACCCGAGGATTACATTGTCTCACCACAGATGCCGACCTGGGAGATGGACCCGGAGATTGACCAGCACTGGCGGGTGACGAAACTGGGCATATTGGCGACCCGGGATATCGGCGAATCATATACTCAACCGGCTCCGGATCCGGCAATGATGGAAAAAATGCAATCGGTATTCGAAAAGTACACGTAATAGCCGATCTAACTCCACAGGAAGGAAAAACAGTCCCCAAAACCCGGTCAGCGGAAACAACTGCCTAAAAATCGGGGACCTTATCTACGTCCGGAACCAGCGCCACTTGTTCAAAGTCTTCACCGAATGGCCGGGTTGCATCAATGCCCATGACGGAATAGCTGCCGTCGTCCGGTGCTGAAGGGTCCAACTGCCAGAGGGTCATCTGCGGCAGAATCATGACGTCTTTTTGCGCCTGTACCCGGGTGCATATCGCCCACATCACCTTGTCCATGTCGTGGATGTCGATGTCTTCGTCCACGACCACGGCCAGTTTGCTGCCCTGGGAACCCAGCAGGGTTGCCAGTACTTGCCTGGCCTCATTCCTGGCATATTGCTTCATGGCGACGACGCACATCAGTCCCACACCTCCGGCGCCGTGAAAATGAACACGCTTGATGCCGGCAAACTTGCGTTTCAGCATGGCGTAGCAGGAAGCCTCCATGGGTATCATTTTCAGTACGTGGTTGTCCGTCGTCGGCACACCACTCATTCCGGCGAGCAGGATGGGGTCGTGGCGATGGGTTATTGCGCTGACTTCCAGCACGGGTTTAGATGAGCCCTGAGTATAGTAGCCGGTGTATTCACCAAAGGGACCTTCATGCTCTTGTACTCCGGGAAGCATCTTCCCCTCTATGATAATCTCCGCGCTCGCGGGTACTTCCAGGTCCAGTGTCTGACATTTGACGACCTCCAGGGGTTCTTCCAGGAACGCTCCCGCCAGGGTCAGTTCATCAACACCGTAGCCCGCTTCCCATTGAGTTGCGATTAATGTACTGGGGGCGACCCCCAGCGCAATCGCAAGCTCCAGCGGTTTACCCAGCGCTTCGGCTTTTTTGTAATGCACGCCCAGGTGATGGGGCGGTGGTGACAGCACTCCCAGGCGGCGTTTGCCCAGCAGTTGATGGCGATAGATGGAGGCATTCTTGCCGCCGTCCTCGGGATCCTTGCTGATAGCGATGCCCAGGGTGATAAATGGACCCCCGTCCAGTTCGCAATAGGTTGGAATGGGGAGCGCAGTCAGGTCTGCCTCGTCGCCCAGGCGGATCATTTCATTGCAGGGCCCCCGGTCGAGTAATGTATGTTCCTTCAGGTTGTCTATGGCATTGAGATATTTGGCGTTGGCTTCCTGCTCGGTGGTTTCCAGGGCCTCCAGCATCAGTTGCCGGTTTGCATAAAGCCCCCCGGCAACCCGGAAGTCATGTCCTTTGACCTTCTCAAACAGCAGGGCCGGGCCATCATCACCCATATCCGAGGCCTTGCGCAGGTAAGCCGCCAGTTCGTATTCGAGCGCTACCTCATCCTGAATTCGGACCAGCCTACCGCTTTCCTCCAGGTGGTTGAGGAAGTCGCGCATATCTTTAAATGCCATTGCTGTCTCCTCTCAGATTGGCCGTCTGTCCTCTACCTGTACCCGGAGACCCGAGCGGACGTTGGGAAAGTAATCCCAGATTGCCAGGTGTTGGGTACAGCGGTTATCCCAGAATGCCACTGAATGGGGTTTCCATCGAAACCTGACGTGGAAGTAGGGGTCTTCAATCTGCTGGTACAGGAATTCGAGAATATGGCGGCCCTCGCGCTCACTCAGTTCATTGATATGGCTGGTAAAACCGCGATTCACGTAAATGACTTTGCGCTTGGTGACGGGGTGTACCCGGATAATCGGATGCACGGCTTTAGGATACTTGCCGTGGGGATCAAACCGACCAAAGGCCAGCATACCGTCATGGGTGGCGGTCAGTCCTTCCAGGTAATCCTTCATTCCATCTGAAAGCGCGTCATACGCCGCATACATGCTGGAGAAGACCGTATCGCCGCCCATCGGCGGCAACGTGTGGAGGTAGAGAATGCTGCCCATGGGCGGGACTTCCACACAGGACATATCGGTATGCCATTCTTCACCGGATACGTGCCTGGAATTCTCATCCGCATGCAGCTTGCGTACTTCCGGATGGTCGGGCAGACCTTTGAGGGCGTGCTTTTGCAAGGGTCCGAAGTAGAGTCCGACCCGTTTCAATGAGGCGGGGTCCAGGGCCTGGTCGCGAAAGAAAATCACCAGGTGCGCGGCCAGCGCATTGTGCAAGTCCTCAAGCTGGGCATCAGCCAGCGACTCTGCCAGGTTGATACCTGTTACGATTGCCCCGATCCGGGGTGTCAGCGGGGCCACCTCAATGGTTTGATATGTCATGACCAAGCCTTGCTGAACCGTGCAGGTTCACTGTTCAGGCATCCGGATACGCATCCCGACGATAACCTTGAGACGGTGTTATAACAGTTTGATGAGGGCAACAACCAGACCAGCCTGGGCAATTATTGCCGTAACTATCCACTTCAACAGGTCGACTTTGGCGGCTTGAATATCAGCCTTGAGTCCGGCGTGAACAGTCTCAATCCTAGCATTGGCGGCTTGAATATCAGCCTTGAGTCCGGCGTGAACAGTCTCAATCCTGGCATTGGTGGTTTGAATATCAGCCTTGACTGCCATAATATCAGCCTTGACTGCCATAATATCAGCCTTAGTTGCCAGGTTGCTGTTGAGCAGGTGGACCTGCTCATTTGCAAGAGCCTCTGCCTGTTTTTCAGTAAAGCCACTTTCTGTCAGATTTTTGACGAATCTATGGGTATCAAATGCGATAGCTTCACTCATGAAATCATTTTAGTGCGTGGGACCGCCACATGCAACACCTTTGCTGACAACACACCTTTGTTGACAATATCCGTGTAATATATCAGGCGGATATATACCTGATTGGCACACTCATAACATGAAAAAAACCGACAAACAGTTGTTTCAGGCCAGCCTGATGGTCGCAACCGGATTACTGCTTATATTAATCTTGGGGATATTTTCCGACGTGTTGTACTGGGATCGCTACCTGCGTGCTTACACGTTCAATACGTTCGTAGAGAATCCGTTCCCGACCGTGGATCGGTTATATCCGCAGGAAACAGTGCCCGGTGCGCAAACTCCTGTTACTTTTCCCCATGCTGAAGCGGCATCCCGGGCGATTTCATCCACAGCCCTGGATGAGGCGGTGGCCTTTGCGGAGGCGAGTGGTTCAACCTCGCTTATTGTTTCCCACAGGGGGGTCATACAGCTGGAAAGGTACTGGAAGGGGAAGGGCGCCGACCAGGTTGTCTACTCTTTTTCCATGCACAAGAGCATTGTCGCCCTGTTGCTCGGCATAGCTATTGATGAGGGTCAAATTGCCGGTATCGATGATCCGCTGGCAAAGTATATACCGGAATGGCGCGGCGACCCGCGTGAACGGATCACCCTGCGCCACGCCCTGCAGATGAACAGCGGTCTTGAGCCCATGAGTTTTCCGGTAAATCCCTTTTCAAAACACGTCAAGCGGCAGATCGGGACTGACCTCACCGGCACTGCCTTGAGTTTTCTCCTGCACGACGAACCGGGCAGCGTATTCAGCTACAACGGCGTTAACCCGACCTTACTGGTCATGGTGTTGGAGCGGTCAACGGGTCAGCGCTACGCGGCTTACCTGTCCGGGAAGCTGTGGCAGCCGGTGGGCAATGAAGACGCCGGCGTCTGGCTGGATCACCCCGGAGGATTGGCGCGGGGCGCTACCTCATTGTATGCAAAACCGATGGACTGGTTACGCATCGGACACCTGTTGATCAACAAGGGTTGGGCAAACGGCATGCAGATCATCCCCGAAGACTGGCTGGTAGAGATGACCACACCCTCACCGACAAATCCCCGTTACGGTTTACTGATCTGGATCGGGACGGACTACGTGGAGGAGCGTACCCTGGAAGCCTTCGAGGGATTTGCCGCGGTTGCGGAAACTCCATTTGATGCGGGGGACATCATCTATTTCGACGGCCTGGGGGGACAACGGGTATACGTGATTCCGTCAGCAGAACTGGTTATCGTCAGGACCGGCGTACTTGCCTGGGAATGGAATGATACCCGGTTGCCAAACCTGATACTCGCCGGTATTACAGAAACTCCATAGAACGGAGACAAAAAGCATGAAGCAACAAAAACAGGGTATATTTTTCGGCTGGTTTGTAGTCGGGGCAGCCATGTTGTGCATTTCTACCGGCCCCGGTCCCTTTGCTTTTGCCGCACTGGGTTTGTTCATTCTCCCGTTCGAAGCGGAATTCGGCTGGGAGCGGACCCAGATCAGCGCCTGTCTGACCTTGCTGGTTGCGGCAACCGCCGTTTCTCTTCCTATCATCGGTCGCTATGTGGATAAAAAGGGGTCGCGAGTCATTTTATTCCCTTCCCTGGTCATATTCGCGCTGTGCCTGGCGGCCATACCCGCTTTTGTCTCGGAACTCTGGCACCTGGTGCTGATTTTTTTCCTCATCGGCACTATCGCTGCGGGCACAAACAGTGTGCCTTACATGCCTGTATTATCCGCCTGGTTTTTTAAATATCGCGGCCTTGCTATCGGCATTTCCATCGCCGGCATCGGTTTGGGTTATGCCTATGTACCGTTGCTTATTCAGTACCTGGTTGATAACGCAGGTTGGCGTTACGGCTACTATGCCTTGAGCGCAATAGTCCTGTTCATCGCCTTGCCGCTGGTTTACTTTTTCCTGAGAGAATCGCCCGCGGAGATGGGTTTAATGCCTGACGGACAAGTATCCGGCAAGCCGCCTGAAGCAACCAGGAAAGACGTGGGACTGGAGGTGAAGGAAATCCTGAGACATCGTGAATTCTGGATGCTGGTTTCGATCTTCATAGTCCTGTCGTTCGTACTGAACGGCATGCTGGCTCACCTGGTGCCTATGCTTTCGGACCGGGGGATGGATACCGGCACCGCGGCTGCCGTGGCGGCAACGGAGGGCATCACGGTATTCTTCAGCCGTATCGTCATCGGCTACCTGATCGATCGCTTCTTTGCGCCTTACGTCGCCATGGTGTTTTTCAGTTTATCTGCAGTCGGCATCGCCATCTTTGCGCTGGGTGCGGTGGATACCATGGCATTCGTCGGCGCCATCTGCGTGGGGCTGAGCCTGGGCGCGGAAGTGGACTTGCTGGCCTACCTGACCGGACGTTATTTCGGCCTGAAATCATTCGGCGCGACCTACGGCTTCCTGTTCTCTGCCGTATTGGTAGGCACGGCCATTGGACCGCTCGCGTTCGGTATCGGTTACGATACCACCGGCTCTTATGTAGGTATCCTGACGATTTGCGTGGGGATCAATATCCTGGCCGTCATTCTGGCCGCCTTCCTGGGCAAGTATCCTGACTGGGAAAAACCGGCGCAGGGTTGACTGAATGACAACAATAAACTTTCCGTATAACAGTCCTGATAAATGACCGGATCAAAAATATTCTCATGCGCACTGGCACTAGTTTTTTGTTTGTCCACCGGGATGGTGCAGGCAGGCTCAAAACTGGATGCCTTATCTGAATCCTATATAAAAAGGTGGGCCGCGTTTTACCCCAGCGAGGCTTTCAGTAACGGGCTCAGATCGGCAGCATGGGAATTTGAAAACTTTTCCACCGAGCGGGTTGCAGAATGGATTGCCTATAATCATGACACCCTGACAGACATCGACTCTCTCTTAAACCTGTCCGTAAACGAGCGTATTGACGAACGGGTATTACGCCGTCAAATAAAGCTGGAACTGGAGCGTTGGCAGCATGACCTGGTGCTGGCAAATCAACCCATCTGGTACGCTGAGTTAATTTCCCAGGCCTTGACCTATATCGTGGTAAGGGAACAGCTGACCCCTGAAGAAAAACTGCACGCTACCGTGCAACGACTTCAGGGTGTGCAATCATTGTGTGAACTCGGAATAGACAGACTGCAAAATGGCAGCAGGGAAAGAACACAACGTGCCGTAGAGATCCTCGAACGTACAACAGCGTTTTATAAAGACAGTCTGCCGGGACTGGGTCGCGACTGGTCTGGAGGAAAACAGCACGATCAGGTGGCGCAGGTCGTTCATGATGCCACCAGCTCTGTGGATGGTCTGACACGCCACCTGCGCGAGAATATTTTGCCGCAGGCTTCCATTCCGGACAAATTTGACGATGAGGATTATGCACGGAAGTTAAGGATTTTCGTGGATAGTGATTTATCTCCGGCACAACTCAGGGATATCGCTTTATCAGAGATTGATGAAGTACGGAGGCTGATGATCGGCAAGGCAGGGGCCTGGTGGAAAGAACAAAATTCACAGGTAGAAATACCGGCGGATGAGAATGAATTATTGCAATCGGTTATGGCGGTAATGGAAGAAGACAGGTCAGACAATCGCCAGGATTTCCTGAAATTCTTCGCGCAGTTGACAGAGCGGGCAGAGGCGTTTCTCTTTGAAAAAGAACTGGCGACGGTACCTGCTCCGCGCACGTTGTTTATCGGTCTGTCACCCGATCACTTTTCCGGTGCGGCCTATGGCGGCGTCTACCCGACAGGTCCGTTTAATCCCGGCGCCGATACGCTGTTTTATCTGCCCACTATCCCCGATGATTCACCTGCACAACAGAAAGTCGGTTTTTACCGATCATTCAATAATCACTTCAACACGATGATTATTGCCCATGAAATCTATCCGGGCCATTACATGCAATACAAGGTGGCAGTCAGCACGGCGCCGGCCATACGCTCTCTATTTGCCAATGGTGTCTACGTTGAAGGTTGGGGCACCTTCAGCGAAGAGTTAATGCTGAATGCCGGCTGGGGTGATTACCAAAAACTGACGCGCCTTGCACACCTGAGGAAACGCCTCGAAAATGCGACGCGCGCTTATGTGAGCGTCATGGTGCATGTTCAGGGCTGGGACAAGGACCAACTCATGGAATTTGCTACACAACGCGGACTTCTGGCGCCACAATTTGCAATTAATCTATGGAACCGGGTAATGAACAATCCCTTGCAGATCACCAGTTATTTTCTTGGATTTCATGGTTTCAGGAAATTGTGGCAGGAAGAAAAGGCCCGGCTAGGAGGCAATTTCAGCACTCGCGAATTCGTTGACGGCGTTTTGCAGGCAGGTCCGATACCCATTGATGCCCTTGCTTTAACCTTTCATTGATGGTGCAGGTTCATCCACCGGGGCTGCGTACCCTGTTCTTCACGGAGATGTGGGAGCGCTTCAGTTATTACGGTATGCGCGCTTTGCTGGTGCTGTTCATGACCACCACTATCGCTGAAGGCGGGCTCGGCCTGGATGACGTGACGGCTACTGCAATTTACGGCTTGTACACGGCAGCCGTCTACGTGGCGGCACTGCCGGGTGGCTGGATAGCTGACCGGATGATCGGCGCCCAGACTGCCGTCTGGTACGGGGGAATTGTCATTATGTTCGGGCATTTTACCCTGGCCATCCCGGCGCAACCGACCTTCTATATCGGTCTGATGCTGGTAGTCCTGGGTACCGGCTTGTTGAAACCGAATATCAGCGCCATCGTCGGTGAGTTGTATCCACAGGGCGGGTCCAACAGGGATGCCGGATATACCATTTTTTATATGGGTATCAACCTGGGAGCGATGCTTGGCCCGCTGGTATGCAGTACTCTGGGTGAAAATGACAGGTTCGGTTGGCACTACGGGTTTGCTGCTGCCGGAATCGGAATGTTACTGGGGTTAATCCAGTACCGTTTTACTCGCTATCGCCTACGTGACGCCGGTGTATATCCTGCCCATTTGCGCGACGGTACCGGGACCGGAAGCGCGCCGCGTTTTGGCTGGTTAATTATCGGCACTGGTCTGGGTCTGGTGATTTTTACCGTATTGCTGGGCTTAGCCGGAGTTATCAGCTTCGACCCGGTGCGCCTGGCGCAAAACTCCACCTACCTGATCACTGCCCTTGTGGCATTGTATTTCACCTGGATCTTTGTGTTCGGCGAATTAACCAGGGATGAAAGAAATTGTGTGGCCGTCATTGTTATCCTGGTGATCGCTGCTGCCATATTCTGGTCAGGTTTCGAACAGGCAGGCTCGTCCCTGAACCTGTTCGCCCAACGCTATACGGAAAAGGAAATACTGGGTTTCAGCATACCGGCAGGCTGGTTCCAGAGTCTGAATCCCATGTTTATCCTGATCCTTGCTCCGTTTATGGCGGCCCTGTGGGTAAATCTCGGGAAACAAAATCTTGATCCGTCCATGCCGACAAAATTTGCGCTGGGACTGATACAGCTTGGTCTTGGCTTTATTGTCATATTCCTGGCGTCCCGCTTCGTGGCCGGTGGAGAAAGTGTTCTACCCACATGGCTGTTTTTCACCTACCTGTTACACACTACCGGTGAATTATGCCTGAGTCCCGTAGGTTTGAGCGCCATCAGTAAACTTTCACCAAAGCGGTTCCTGAGTCAGATGATGGGCATCTGGTTTCTCGGTTCGGCACTGGGTAACCTGATTGCAGGCCTGCTGGCAGGGCGGTTCGACCCGGAATCACTGAGTGATATGCCGGGTCTGTTCCTGCAAATCATTGCCGTAGCGATGGGGTCGGGACTGTTGCTGTTGGCGGCAGCAAAGCCCATCAAAAAGCTTATTGGAGACAAAGCCCGTTAACCGGGCCAGCCAACCTCAATCAGGTTAATGTTGATGACGGGATGAAGTGATCAGGAACCACCCGGAACTTCAGGTTCAACGAATTGACCGTATTGACGCACTTCCAGGGTGGTTTCCACCGCAACAAGACGGTTGTCAATATCGTCCAAACGGGTTTCTATGGTTGTAATCTGGTCGGATAACCTGCCGTGGGACCAGAATACAGAGGGCAGGATTGTACCGATGATAGTAAAAACGCCAAGTGCAACGGATACTACTGTAGTGACTGTTTGCTTATCCATGTCGTAATTCCTGAAATTTCTTAAGCTGATGATGGTTAATATAAGGATTGGCTGTGACTTGTCAAGCGAAAAGGTAACAGCGAAAAGGTAACTTCTCAATAACCTAATGCATGGGGTCAGAGTAAAAATACTCAACAACAAGCCACTACCACTTGCCAAACTGACTGTATTTTTACTCTGACCCAAAATATCCATCAATTTACAGGTGTCTGGTTCGCAGGTGAGGCTCAATGAAAGATTTTCCTGTATTGTTGTGAACAACCAACAATATTTTATTGTGTTATGTATTGAAACAACAATATGTGTGGGTTAAACTTACACGTAATCTAAATATTGGGTAGGGGACAGGGACTCCCGTGTCAACGGAACGGGTAGACGAGTTCCGTGCCTCATTGGTAAGGGGATGCCTGCTGATAATTTATTTTATAAAAATAATATTCATAACGTTGCTGTGCCAGTTGGGAACTCCTGTTTTCGCAGAACAGAGTGATGCCAACGTACTGGTACGGATGTTTGACTGGTGGAACGCTGCCATGAATACTCCCGACGGCTTGACGGAAGAGGCTTTTCGTGAGTATTACACCGAGGATGCGGCCATTATCATCAATGGCAATGAACTGATGCGAGGCATCAAACCCATGGTCGAACATTTCAGGGGCGTCCAGGCGCGTTCCGAATCGATAGAAATTGTATTGCCGTTCGAAGAGGAGTTTGAAACTGCGTCCGGCGACCGAATCTTTACTTATCACCTGGTCCGCGCACGTGCTAACGGTGCAGACCGGCTTTCTCACTTAATGGGTTATGCCGCTGTAGAAGACGGCAGGATCTCATTGATCAATTTTGTGAGATACAACCAACCGGCTGCCGCTGATGCGGTGGCCATGTCCACAGATACTCAATAGCAAATGCCACGTCAGAGAGGGGAGGAATATGAGCAGAAAAAATGTTAATAATATTAATAATAATTCAGGTAGCGTTGTGCGACTGTTGATCACGAGTTTCGGAATCCTGCTGCTGGGGTTTTCGAGCGCTATCGTTGCCCAGGACAGCGTCGGGATTGAAGAGGTGGTGGTCACCGCGCAACGACGCGAGCAGAACCTGCAGGATGTGCCGATCAGTATCTCCGCGTTCAGCGCCGATGCCGTCGAGTCTTTTATGTTTCAGGATGTAACGGATTATCTTGTCCGCACTCCCAACGCTGCTTGGACCTCTGTCGGTTCCAAGTCACGGCGGGAACTGGCCATTCGGGGAGCGACGAACCTGTTGAATGTCAATCGCACGATGCGACCTTCCACGTTTGCTTTTTACCTGGATGATTTCAGTATCATTGGCAGTTCAGGCAACCCGCCTATCTTGGACGTCGAGCGCATAGAGGTGTTGCGCGGCCCCCAGGCGACTTACTTCGGCAGGAATGCCCTGGCAGGCGGCATAAGTATTACCTCAAAAAAACCCCATAACGACCTGGCGGGGTCTGTCATGGTGGATTATTCCCGCTTTGACACCAAGGACGTTGAAGCTATTGTGAACCTCCCAATCGTGAAAGACGTTCTGGCTGTGCGCGGTAACATCAAATATACCGAATCTGACGGGAATATCAAAAATATCAATCCTATCGGCGGTGGTAATGACTCGGAGTATAAATACGCCAGATCGATAATTCGTTTCACCCCTACCGAAAACCTGACGGTAGATATCACGGGAACGCTTGTCTCTGAGAAAGCGGGTATGCGCGAAGGCGTCCCGTCGGGTGTATTCTCGAATTTTGGTAATTTTCTTTTTCAGAGAGACAGCATAAGATTTCCGGATGCCAATAATGATGGTATCCGGGAGCCGCTTCATGATGGAGTCGGGTTTTATCCTGAAAACAGAAACAGGGTGAATTTTGACCATCCCCAGAACGTGGGTACCAATTACCGGATGATAACCGGGCGAGTGGATTATGAACTGGGGGACGTGTTGTTCACGAGCATCTCCGGCTATATCAACTCCGACTTTTACCTGAATGGCGACGTGGATGGCGCCAGTATTGATGCATGGAATGAATTTCGGAATATTGAACGCGACAGCTTCAGCCAGGAAGTACGTATACAGAACACCAATGAAGGTCGCTTTCAGTGGAATATAGGGGCCTTGTATGCCGATGACAACGGACATATCAGGAGTAAAACCTTTACCGGCGTGGATAATGGGTTTGGAGCGCCTGCAGGTATAGCTGTCAGTGACGGAAATGACTTTGAAGGGATTGAAACTTGGGGCGTATTCGGACAGTTTGACGCGGAGTTCACGGAAAATCTGACTATTTCCCTGGGTGGACGGTACAGTGAAGAAACTATGGATGCGGATGTTAATTATCTTGCAGCAACTTTCAGGCAAATCGCTACGGTCAAGCAAAAATTTACTAATTTCTCTCCACGGTTCTCGGTTAACTATGGTGTCACCGATGACATTAACCTCTATGGAACGATCTCAAAGGGTTTCAAGTCTGCCGGCATAAATACCGATGCTGCAATAATTTCGCTTGAGACCGGTTCCGAGGAACTGACGCGGTTCTTTAAACCGGAGACTATGTGGAACTATGAACTCGGTGTAAAGGCGGACCTTTTTGATAACAGACTGAGACTCAACGCTTCCGTGTTTTACATGAAATGGACTGATATGCAGGCGGATTTTCTGCAATTCGTAGTGATAGATGGCGCGTTGGCGGGATTTGATATCGTCAGTAACGCAGAATCCGCGATTTCCAAAGGCGTTGAGTTTTCACTTACTGCCTTACCCATCGATAACCTCAGAGTGAATTTAGACATCGGTTATCTGAGCGCAAAGTTTGACGAAGCCGTTATCTTTATTGAAGGGCAGAATAATGTATTGGATGGCCAGAGGACGCCTCTAGCCCCCGAGTGGACCCTGGCTGCGGACGCCGAATATATGTTTAATATCAGTCCGAATTACGATGGTTTCGCCCAACTTGAGTGGACTTATAGAGACGGGACTAAAACCAATGTTGCCGGGCTGATACACGAGGGCTTTCCCTATGATGTGCCCAGCTACGATTTCTTCAACCTGCGTGCCGGCATTCGCCACAAGAACTTTACCATAACCGGGTATGCAGAGAACCTGTTTGATAGTAATTATTACCCGAACGCCTACGTCAAGGCCTGGGCCAGCGGTATGTCAGTTGAACCGTCCTTCCGGACTTACGGCATTCGCATGAGATATACATACGGCGAGTAGTCTGTTTTTCTTGTACATGGAGGAGATTCCGGCTTTCGCCATAACGCGGAAGCCGGAATGACAGAGGGAACCGTGTCATACCATATAGGGGGAGGTAACTTGAAATGAATATGTCCCGCACACACATCAGCGTTGTTTTTATAGTTTTTCTCACAGCATTTGTCCAGGTTGCAAACGCTGCCGGGACTATAGCCATTGTCGGCGGCACGGTGGTAGACCTGGACGGTAAAGCACCGATTGAAAATGCTGTTATTGTCGTTGAGGGGGACAGGATCGCGGCAATCGGCGCAGCCGGCAGTGTGGAAATCCCTGACGGGGCCGAGCAGATAGACGCCAAGGGTACCTGGCTGATCCCCGGTCTTATGAATATGCACGTTCATCTCGGTCTTGTTCTACCCGGTAAGATGAAAGCGGAATTGGCCAACGAATCCGAAGCGGCACTGGCTCTGCGCATGGCTGCAGCGGCGCGGGAGAGCCTGCAGGCCGGTGTGACTACCATTCGTTTGCCGGGCGATCGGGCTCATGCCGACCTGGCCCTGATGAGGGCAATAAATAAAGGTCAGGCCGATGGCCCCCGAATATTCAGCTCCGGCGAATCGCTGTCTATTACTGCAGGGCACGGTTCGAAAAAGGATGGGAAGAAAAATTATGATGGCCCCTACGAACTGGTAAAGGCGGCGCGTACGCAGATCAGCGCCGGGGCAAAATGGATCAAGATACTCATATCGGGCGGTATAGCCACCGATGGTGGAGGTCTTGCCAATGCCCTGATGACGCCCGAGGAAATACACGCAGTAATTGACGCGGCTCATCGCTTCGGGGCGAAGGTGACGGCCCATTCCGGTTCTCCGGTGGCGACGGATATCGCCATAGACGCCGGGCTTGATTGTGTTGAACACGGCTATTTTCTTGATAGAAAGACCCTCAAGAAAATGAAAGAGCACGGCACCTGGCTGGTGCCGACTATCGTCGTTAGCCAACCCGCAACACAACCGTTTTTTGAACGGATTGGTTCCCCTCCATGGTACCTGGAAAGGCGTAACTCTGCCGGCAAGGCGCACTGGCAGGCACTTCAGATGGCCATTGAAGAAGGGGTCAATATTGCTCTGGGTACGGATCAGTTACCTTCCGAACCCAATGACGGGACCACGGCAACCGTGCGCGAAGCGCAATACTACGTGGAAGCAGGCATGACGCCGCTGCAGGCCTTGCGCTCCGCAACCATAGAGACTGCCAGGTTGCTGGAGGCGGACGATGAGATCGGTTCGCTGGTAGAGGGCAAATATGCCGATATCGTAGCAGTAGACAAGGATCCCACGGAAGACATCAAGGCACTGCGCAATATCCTGTTGGTGATGAAAGGCGGCAAGGTCTACCGTAATAAGCTGTAGTAATAAATAAAAAAAGGGGACGGATTTGAAATCCGTCCCCGGACACTAAGCCTGCCCCCCGGTTTGCGACATACCGGATGGCACGGAGAGGGTGCCATACCCGAACTGGAGGCAAGTGAAATGAATTTAACCCAGTCACAATTCAGCATTATATTTCTGATTTTTCTTGCGATATCAGCCCAGGCCGCAGATACGGCTGTAGCCACTGCCATTGTCGGTGGCACGGTGGTAGACCTGGAGGGTAAAGCGCCGATTGAGAATGCCGTTATTCTCGTTGAAGGGGACAGGATCGCAGCAATCGGCGAAGCAGGCAGCGTGAACGTCCCGGATGGGGCCGAACAGATAGACGCCAGGGGTACTTGGCTGATCCCCGGCCTGATGAATATGCACGTCCACCTAGGCCTCGTTATGCCCGGCAAGATGACGGCTGAACTGTACAATGAAAGCGAGGCGGCACTGGCACTGCGCATGGCTGCGAACGCGCGTGAAAGCCTGCAGGCCGGCGTCACCACTATTCGCCTGACGGGTAGCCGGGCCCATGCCGACCTGGCCTTGATGAGAGCGATAAACAAGGGTCAGGCCGACGGTCCGCGTATCTTCAGCGCTGGCGAAACGCTCACCATTACCGCGGGACACGGTTCGAAAAAGCCGGGAAAGAAGAGTTATGACGGCCCGGACGAACTGGTAAAAGCGGCGCGCACACAGATCAGCGCCGGGGCTAAGTGGCTCAAGATACTGATATCGGGCGGGATAGCGACCGACGGCGGCGGTCTTGCCGCGGCGTTGATGACGCCCGAGGAAATCCATGCAGTGATCGATGCGGCCCATCGCTTCGGTGTGAAGGTGACGGCCCACTCCGGGTCCCCGGCAGCGACGGACATTGCCGTAGACGCCGGGCTTGATTGTGTCGAACACGGTTATTTCCTGGATCGAAAGACCCTGAAGAAAATGAAAGAACACGGCACCTGGCTGGTGCCTACCATCGTTGTCACCGCGCCCGCAACACAGCCGTTTTTTGAGCGGATCGGTTCTCCTCCGTGGTACCTGGAACGGCGTAATTCCGCCGGTAAGTCACACTGGAAGGCACTGGAGATGGCTATTGAAGAAGGGGTCAACATTGCCCTGGGTACCGACCAGTTGCCTTCCGAACCCAATGACGGGACCACGGCAACCGCCCGCGAGGCGCAATACTATGTCGAAGCCGGCATGACGCCGCTACAGGCACTGCGCTCGGCAACCATAGAAACTGCCAGACTGCTGGAGGCGGAGGGTGAGATCGGTTCACTGGAGTCGGGCAAATACGCCGATCTCGTTGCCGTGGACAAGGACCCGACCAAAGACATCAAGGCATTACGCAATATCCTGCTGGTGATGAAAGGCGGCAAGGTTTACCGTAATAGGCTGGAGCAATGAGTGACTACATGTCATGACGGCGCCTGCCGGAATCCAGTGAACAAACCAACCTTGTCTGTCATTTAATGCCCGAAACCACCGGCTCTGCCGAGGTTATCCGCAATGCCTGGTGCCTGCCCCCCCTGCCGGGCCACCTGGATACCTTCCAGGGTCAATCGCCGATAGGTTGTTGTGGGACGATGCCATGCAGGGAAACGACGCTGGCGCGCACTCGCTGGAGGGATTTCTCGGCCTCATCACCAAGTAATGATGCGACCTGGTAACAAATTGGCAATTCGTGAAAGACCGAACTGAGGTGGACCTGCTGGCCATTCTTAGAGAGCTGGCTCAGGAGAATACCAGATAAAATGGAAACAGAAGTCCATCAAGGCGATTGCATCGACATACTTCGCTCTCGGGCCGGGGCCGGTATCGACCTGGTGTACCTTGATCCTCCCTTTTTCACGCAACGCAAACAACGTCTGAAAACCCGGGACCGAAGCCAGGAATTCTCATTTGACGACCATTGGAACTCGATTTCGCATTATGCGTCTTTCTTGTGTGACCGCATCGCGGAGCTGCATCGAGTCCTTAAATCAACCGGTTCTATTTTCTTTCACTGCGATAAAACGGCCTCTCATGTTGCCAGAATCATCCTTGATGAGGTATTTGGGGCGGAGCGTTTCCAGTCCGAGATTATCTGGAGTTACAAGAGATGGTCAAACTCCGCGCGAAAACTCCTGCCGGCACATCAGACCATTATCTTCTACGCGAAGATCCGCGGCTATAAGTTCAACCCGATCTTTAAGGACTACTCCTCGACCACCAACGTCGACCAGATTCTTCAACGCCGCAGTCGTGACGCGGCAAACAAGTCGGTATACGCGCGGGACCAGAACGGAGACGTTATTATTTCCGGCAGCAAACGCGGAGTCCCACTGAGCGACGTTTGGGAGATCCCGTTTTTGAATCCAAAGGCGAAAGAAAGGACGGGCTATCCAACTCAAAAGCCTGTATTGCTTCTTGAGCAGATCATCTGCCTCGCGACTGACGAGGGTGATATCGTACTTGATCCATTCTGCGGTAGTGGAACTACCCTTGTGGCTGCGAAACTGCTTGGCAGATCAGCCATTGGTATTGACGCGTCTGCTGAGGCTGTGAAGCTGACACGTCGCCGGCTGGCTGAGCCCGGGAAGACCGAGTCCAATCTTCTGAAAAACGGTGTTGATTCCTACAGGACCGCGGATAGCAACGCCCTGTCACTCTTGAATGGAATTCCCCACGTTCCGGTCCAACGCAACAATGGGATCGATGCTTTTCTTGTAGAAACCTATAGGGAAGTGCCAATCCCGGTGCCCGGGGGAGGTCAACCACCCCCACACAGAGGCCGGATATATGGCAGCAACTGACTGCTTCCCACAGACCCATTCAACCCTTGTAAAACCGGGGCTGATCATATATGCGGGTTAAGATCAACTTGGGGTAGACGGAACTCAAGATTAGAGTAGTGTATTATCACATTCAGTGTGTCGGATATGAGACGTCGCTGGGCCAATTGCCGAAGACGCGATAGTTGATGCCCATCGCCTTGTAACGTTGGCATTGGGTGTGGAGACGTTTTTTGAAATCGACCGCTCACCCGGCCCCAAAAGGCGGGGTTCTTTGGCGTAAACACGTGGAGGCAACATCGAAAAAGATGCCTGCAGTGTCGGATAGTGCGCGTACGAATTAACTTAGCCAGCACAGGACAGGACAGGGGGGGGGTTCTGGCGACATTACTCACTGGGATTTTTGACGGCAATAAATGTCTCTCCACCTTTTGGAGCTACATTATAGACAGCCAAGTAGCTTGTTTGTGTGGCTTTTGTCAGGAGAAACTTACGGTTGGATTTCAAGTCATGATACAGCTCTTGCCTGTCTTTATCATCATCCGAAATATCAGGCGCCTGGATTGCTGCCGGGTCGCTGGGAATTTTAGGCTTGCCTGAAAAAGCGCCTGTCTGATTATCCCATACAGCGTGAATGTCATAGATGCAACTCGGATTCGTGCGCAATCTATTACCCTGATAGTCCGTGTAGGAAACCAGCGGAACCACAGACTGCCAGTTGGCCACAGGTGTTGGGGTAAACAGATGGGCCTTGATGTAGTCGGAAAATATATCAAGCTCCAGGTCGTTCACTCGGGTCACCGCGTTATTCGGCACATAATTGGGCAGTCCATCAGGGTTTTTGTCGCGCCAATTACTTGAGTAATGCAAAGCCCAGTTGTCCCAGAACCATGTGGTGAAATCATAGTGATTTACAAAGTTAATCACTTCGGGAGGTTGAGAAATTGAAACATATTGATCATTCTCTCTCTCTTTCCAGCCATACTCTGATGCATAATCGTTAAATTTAGCCCATCTGTTAGGATAAGGACTAGTAGCCTTGGGGCCATCTTTGGCAGCTTCAAGTCATAAGTGCAACACACAAGTGGTGGTTTGGTACTGGTATTTTTCTGAACCGGTTCAGAAAATACTTCCCACGGGGTCTTAAACCCCAAGCTTTTGCGTGGCCGATGGTTCATCTCGTTGACGGCAGCCTGCCGTCAACGATCGGTATTGCGTTGTAACTCGCGCCAGATGGTCGTGCGGTACCGTCCCATGCCCTGGGCAATCGCCGTGTTGGAAACCCTACAGGATACTTGACACCTGTTGAAGATGTCCTAGAATGTAATCTTATTACGTTTATTTTATGAATAAATATTACTTCGCAAATTCAGATAATAAGTGCAACACCCGAAGAAGACAGTCAGCTGGACTATGTCACAGGTTGACTGAAACCAACTCAAGAGTGATTTCTGAGAGCCAAGAGATACACACAGCTGACTGAAGCTGAACGATACCACATTGTAGCGATTATGACTTGAAGCCGCCAATTATGAAAAGCTATCTTCTGCCTATTATTAAAGTTACCTTCGTGTTCATCCTTTCCAGCACACCGTTATTAGCACAGGGTGAAGACCCTGAATTCACGATTATTCCAAAGCCATTCTCACTGAAAAAATCCTCGGGATCGTTTTCGATAGATGCTCGAACATCAATCGTTGCTGATGACCGCGCACACACGTCGGCATCCTACCTTGCCGAGCGGCTGCGAAAAGCCGCCGGTTTCGAGTTGCCCATACGTCAACGCAAGGCTGATAGTGATTCGGTCACAATTAATTTGCGTCTGTTTGCTTCATCGCCGCAAATGTCTGATCAAGACAAGGAGGGTTATCATCTACGCGTGACCGGTAAACAAATCGACATTTCGGCGTCCGACCCGGCAGGGCTGTTCTATGGAGTTCAAACGCTACTGCAGATGTTCCCTCCAAGCATTTACGCGCAGGAACCCGATCTCCTCAGACCTGATGAACTGTCAATCCCACGCGTTGACATAACCGACCGTCCGAGGTTTTCATGGAGAGGCCTGATGATTGATGTCTCTCGTCATTTCTTCTCCAAAGAGCAGTTAAAAAAGACCATTGATGCGATGTCCATCCATAAACTCAACGTACTCCACCTCCACCTGACGGACGATCCGGGTTGGCGCCTTGAGATAGAACAGTATCCAAAACTCATCAACGTGGGTGCTGTCGGGGATATGTCCAACCCGGAAGGTCCTGCTCGTCTGTATTTCTCGAAAGAGGAAATCCGTGAAATTATCGAGTATGCCGGGCAGCGCCACATCATGGTTGTACCTGAAATTGACATGCCGGGCCATTCCAAGGCGGCTGCCAGGGCCTATCCGGAATTCTTCGATGGTGACAAAACCTTCAATCCCGGGAATAAGCAGACCTATGAATTTGTCAGGAACATACTGACCGAAGTCATGGAGTTGTTCCCCTCCGGCTACCTTCATTTCGGCGGTGACGAAGTTCGAAACCATCACTGGGCCAAATTACCGGAAATAGATTCCTTCATGCAGGAACACGGCTACACCGACCTGCACGAGGTGGAGGGGCACTTCGACCGGTTCGTGGCTGACTTCATTGTGGGCCAAGGTTATACACCCATCGGCTGGGATGAAATAGTTAACTTTGACGTGAACCCTGCGGCAGTTGTGCAGTGGTGGCTGCACCTACGGCCTGAGGCGCTCGACCTTGCCATCAAAAAGGGTCATCGTGTCATTATCTCGCCCACCAATTACCTCTATTTCGACTACCCCAATTACGTGGGAGAGCCGGGCGCTCCCTGGGAAGGGAATGATAACGGCCCCAATTCGGTTGAGCTTATTTACCAGTGGGAGCCGATCCCCGATACGTACACGCCGCAACAAGAGGCACAGGTCCTCGGGCTGCAAGCCAACCTATGGACGGAGTTTATCAAGACAAATGATTATTATGAATACATGATCTTTCCAAGACTGTCTGCCCTGGCCGAGATTGCCTGGAGTCCCAAGGGGGAAAAAGACCTGGACGATTTCAGAAAACGCATTGAAATTCAATGTCAGCGCTATGCAGCGATGGGAATTAACTACCGCGTATACGGAGAGTGGCCCAGCGATTTCACGTATATGGCAAATTGAACGCTCTCAGCAGTTTGTTGATCATTCTGTCTTTCCGACAAGCGATGTGGATATCAATATGTAAAGCAGCTGCCCCACTGCAAAGTCGTCGAATTGTGGGGAGTCTGATCATGTTGACGCTTATAGCAAGCTTGTGGATGGGACAAGCCGGCGCACAAACTGACACTGCACCGACCTTTCCTGGCACCGCCAAAATCGGCAACCTTGTCTTTATTAAGGGGATACCCATCGACGTGATAACCCTTCCCGCAGCCACAGGTGGGAACATTGATCCTGATATCAACAATAACGAACTCAGCGATTACAGCTTTGATCCGGCTAAATTACCGCCAGGGTTGAGCCTCGATCGATTCACACGCGTATTGAGCGGTACGCCAAAATACGCTTTAAAGAAGAGAACCTTCCATTTATGGGTCCATGACGATGATGAGAATTGGACCACGGGCGATGCGGATTCCCTGCGTTTCACCATTGAAGTCGTAGATGAAGAGGCGCAAAGTTCCGCTAATGAGACAGACACTACCGAACAGGCTGACAACAAAGGCGCTAAGGTCACTGCCGATACATTTGCGGCATCTTTTGAATCCGAATTCCAATGGTTTCAAAAAAGCAATATACCGAAGCTCTCAGGGGTATCAGCGTGGAAAAGTGTTGTCTGGAGAGGTGAACGCATACAGAAACAAATACTGGTGACGGGTGTCCTGTCACGCAAAAAAGTTTCCGTGGTTGTCGGTGATTTCAAAAGTCGAGCAAATATTATCCCGGCCAGCGCGGTATCGTTTCGATACCCGCAATTCGTTATCGGCGATATCGAGGCGCGTGATTGCGACGGTTACCCGGAGCGGGACGAAGCTGTCTACTTGTCAGATGCGTTGTTTCCGCAACAGCCTCGAAACCGGCCGCGTTCTTATCCCGCGATAATTTGGATGTCGATAGATATCCCTGGTGACGCCCAACCCGGCGACTACGTTGGCAGTGTTACCGTCAGTTCGACTTCAGGCGAGCAGGTATCCCTCCATGTTGAATTTGAGGTGACCCCCTGGCGCATACCACCAGCCTCCGAACGGCAGTTTCACCTGGATTTATGGCAATTTCCGGTATCCGTACTGGACCGATACAACGACGCCAACCCGGGAAGACGGATAAAGACCTGGTCAGCTGAACATTACGCTCTTTTGGAACCCACCTATCGCTACCTGGCTGAATTGGGCCAGCGAACCGTTACTACTTATATCAAGGAGGGAGCCTTCGCCGCACCGTCAATGATCCGTTGGATTGCACTGGATAACGGAAAACGTTGGCAATACGACTATTCGGTTTTTGATGCACATGTCGAGCGTCTTGCCGAGTGGGGCATTGATGATCAGATCAGCGCCTTTTCCCCGGTTGGATGGAATAAGGACGAACTCCCCTTCTGGGATGAGGCCAGTGGAAAAATGAAAATATTCAAGACTAGCATAGGATCTAAAGAATATAACGCGTTATGGAATCACTTTCTCACCGGTTTCAAGGAACATTTGCTTGAAAAGGGCTGGTTTGAGAAAACCGTCCTGTACATGGACGAGGTGCCCAAGGAAGAAATGGAAGCGGTTATCGGCCTGATTCGCTTCAATGACAAGGATTGGAAAATCGGCCTGGCCTACGGCCATGCCCCAGGTGAGAGCGTCATCGCCAGTCTTTACGACGTGTCCGGGTATTACGAAAGTGAAACAGATGTACAGACTTACGCAAACCAGGTAACTACTTTTTACACGAGTTGTTCGCTCAGGCGCCCGAACAATTACGTTGCCGCTGACGCCAATCCGGCGGATATGGCAGCAATGCCCTGGTATGCCATGGTCAGGGAACATGACGGCTATTTACGCTGGGCCTTCGACAACTGGAAATCCCACAATCCCTTGGACTTGCGTGATGGTTCATTTACCGCGGGTGATTTCTCATTCGTTTATCGAAATAGCAACGACAAAGACATGACGGTAATCCCCAGCGCCAGGTCGGAATTGCTGCGTGATGGGATTGAGGATTATGAAAAAGTTCAAGTACTACGTAATGTGATGTTACGGTGTGAAAAAGAAGATTTGCTGACCAGGTTGCAAGAGACAGTCAACACTTTTTCAACCGGGCAGTTGATGGCCGGGCAGTCAGTTGAACTTATTTCCCAAGCTCGTGCGTTACTCCATGAAATGTCGCAATCAGTAACCCCCGATATGTGTCGATAGCAGTTGCCGATAACAATTGACTTGCTTTGATTATGGCCTAAAATGTAATCTTATTACATTAAAAGCGATATCTGTGAATAAATATTGCTGTTCAATAGTAAGTTGGTGTCTATATATATGCCAATAATATTCAACCCTTTAATCTCCTTAACGGTAGGATTTGTCTTTCCGTGTTCCCCTGATTTGCGGGACCGAAGGGGGAGTGTAACTTAAATTACAGATTAAAGATGATTTGGTATGGAAGAGTCTAACTTGGCAACAAACCGCTTTGCTCTGTTACTGTATGGTGTATTGTTTTTTGTTGTTTCTCCCTTGGCGCTGGCTGTAGCTCCCGGTACGCCGACGAATTTGACTGCCGCATCCGCTGATGGCCGGATTGTACTGAGTTGGAGGGCGCCGCCGGATGATGGGTACGGTGCGATAGAAGCCTATAACGTGTATCGCTGTGAGGGGGTGGGTTGTGTCATCGACGCCGACAGCGACTGGCTGGCCTGGGTAACGAGCGGCACGACCTACACGGACAGCGGCACGGCAGACAAGCCCTTCATTTCAGGCACGACTCACCGTTATGTGGTGGCGGCTTACCGCGCTGAAGAAGGTAACTGGTCGAATGAGGTGGAGGCGGTGGCGCAGGGTGAGTCGCCCCTGCAGCCGGAGAAGCCGTTATCGGCGGCGCCGACCGGTCTGACGATCGTGGCCACCAGTACGACCTCGATTAGTCTGACTTGGACGGTGCCGGCAAACGGCATATTGGGTTACAACGTGTATCGTTGCAGTGTGCAGTCCGGTGCGGTGGCCTGTGAGTTGGAATGGCATGCCTGGGTTGCGAATAAAGGTGATGCCCCCCCTGCGCCAACCAGTTACACCGACACCGGTGGAGAGACCGGCGGGGTGACTGAAGGCGCCACCTATCTGTATGCAGTGGCAGCGTCGTATCCACCGGATTATGCAAATGGAGAGCGGTCTGAAGCAGTGACGGCGGTGGCACGGGAGATACCTCCGCCCATTGCGTCCGCGCCAGATGCACCGACGAATCTGATAGCCACACCGGCTGATGGGCAAATCACGTTGAGTTGGACGCCCCCATCAGGCCCTGTCACGGGATGGGAGCTTCTAATCAGGACTGGGACTGACAATGGAAGCTGGATCAGTATTATACCCACCGGTACGACAACAAAGTCGTATACGGTTACCGGTTTGATTGATGGTGTTCAGTATTCGCTTTCGGTGCGCGCGGTGAATGAGGCACTCAAGGGCGCATCTGCCGGATGTAGTGACCTTTCGGCTGTACCTGGGACTATATGTTCCTGCCTGGGCGAACTTGAGGCTTCATTTGAATCCGGGTCTCAATGGTTCCGAAGAGATGTTTTACCTGAACTATCTGGTATAACCACATGGAACAGCATCGCCTGGAAAGGCGAACGTATCCAGCAACATATCCTGGTCAAACACGTCCCGTCAAATAGTCGAATATCTCTGGTTTCCACTGATCTTACAAGCGTGACGAATGACGTCATTCCAGCCAGTGCGGTATCGTTCCGCTATCCCCGTTTTGTCGCCGGGCATACCGAGGTACGTAGCTGCAATAAGAATTATGAGCAAGAGAATACAACTGTATACCTGTCCGATGCGCTGTTTTCCGGACCGGACCAGACATTGCCGCTATCCTGGCCTGAATTGGTGTGGATGTCAGTGGATATCCCATCTGATACTCCCGCTGGAGAATACTCAGCTACAGTGACTATCAATGCAGTATCAGGGGCAACACCAGTTGCCCGGACAACGCTTCAAGTTTCGCTTCAGGTTACTACCTGGACTATGCCCGGAACAGCAGAGCGGCAGTTCCACCTGGATTTGTGGCAGTTTCCCGTCTCCGTGCTGGACCGATACAACGATGCTAATCCGGGAGGTCGGATAGAACTCTGGTCGGAAGAACATTATGCGCTGCTGGAACCCACCTACCGTTATCTGGCCGAACTGGGTCAGCGAACCGTGACTACTTACATTAAAGAGGGTGCCTTGGGCGCACCGTCCATGATCCGTTGGACGCTGAAAAGAAACGGCAGTCGGGAATACGACTATTCTGTTTTTGATACCTACGTGAGTCGTCTTGCGGCCTGGGGTCTTGATCAACAGATCAGCGCTTTCTCTCCGGTGGGCTGGAACTGGGGTGACATCCCCTATTGGGACGAGACCACTCAAAGCAAGAAAACATTTCGAGCAGATGTAGGGTCATCTGCCTGGAATACACGCTGGAGACATTTTTTAATTGACTTCAGAGCTCACCTGCTGGAAAAAGAATGGCTCGATAAAACGGTTCTCTACATGGACGAATCTTCTGAGGACGATACGGAGGCAGTGATCAATCTGGTTCGAGCCATTGATGAAAACTGGAAAATCGGATTGGCTTATATTGGTTACGGGCATGACGGTCCTGATGACCATGTTCTCAGCAAGCTTTATGATAGCTCCGGTTCGATGGTGCTGGTCGGCGCCACTTATGTTGACAGCGGGTTGATAACGGGCGAGACCTACCGCTATGCAGTGGACGCGTGCAATGATGTCTGCAGTGCTCCGTCACCCCCCGTGACGGTGATGGCACAGACACCGACCGTTCCGGGGGAACCGACTGGCTTAACTGCGATGAACGCTACGGGGATTACGTTGAACTGGACGGCGCCGTCGGCAACCGGCAGCAGCGCTCTGACTGGTTATAACATCTACCGCTGTGTGGACGAGAATGGTCCCTGTATCCCTGCCTGGTTGGACTGGGTGGCATCCGGTATCACCTATAGCGACTCTGATGTGGCTGCGAATATGACCTATCGTTATACGGTGCAAGCATGTAACAGGAGCGGCTGCGGGAACCGATCTCACCAGATAACGGCGATGGCTGCTGATATGGTTAATCACCAAGTGTGGGATTCGTGGTCAGGGTGGGATTTCAACTACTCTGTGGCATCGGCCTATCCCTCTGCGTTGCAGGCGTGTAATGGGACCGTCTGCGACAGCCAGTCCAACGAGATGACCGTATTGCAGCAGACACAGCGCAACCAGGCAATACCGGCACAATACCCACTGAGTTGACAACACTGGCAGCAAGCGCCACGGCAATCCAGCTGAGTTGGACTGGGAATGCTACTACAGGCTATGACATATATCGCTGTATGGGGTCAGAAACCTGTACTCCCACAGCGTACCTGGGCTGGACCTATGCAGATAACCGGACTAACTACCCGGACCAGATAAGCACTTTCTACACAAGCTGTGTGCAACCCCGCCCCAACAGCTTCGTTGCCGCCAATGCAGATCCACTGGACATGGCAGCACTACCCTGGCATGCCCTGCAAAGACGCCAGGATGGTTATTTGCGCTGGGCCTTTGATAACTGGAGGTCATCTGATCCGCTGGACTTGCGTGAGGGCGCCTATAGCGCGGGTGATTTCTCACTGGTATACCGGAGCAGTAACGACAGGGACATGACAGTCGTGCCCAGCATTCGCTCGGAGTTGCTGCGCGAAGGGATAGAAGACTTTGAGAAAGTAAAGGTATTACGTAACAGTCTGTCAGGATGCGGTCGGAACAATCTCCCCGGCAGGTGGCTGAGTCGATTAGAAAGAACAGTGGATACTTTTTCCAGTGGCCCATTGATGGCCGGTCGGGCCGGCGACCTCATCAATCGGGCGCAAGCCCAACTTGCTGAAATCTCTCTACAGCTGACTCCGAATATGTGCCAATAATAGTTAACCCAAGTTTAATACCAACCCCCCGAATTTTGGTTGATTTTGGCTGATTGCTACCTGCGGTCCAAGGCAAGATCATAGATATCCAGTCAACAATCTACATTAAGCATCAAAATAAGCTTTAAATTCTTCTATTCAGGTCTTGTTCAGGCATCTTTTTATGCACATAAATTACAAAATAGGTTAAAATGTAATTTAAAGTCATATATATGATGATTTTTTAATTTTTTGTAATATTATTTATTCAGTCGAAGTGCATTTATCAGCAACGCATAGTCTGTTTAAGCCTTGCAAAAGCAAATGGATAGTTCTGTTTTCTTTAGCGCTTGATAGCCACGAGGGTAGTATTGTTGATATGAAGTCCCAATTACAGTTGCTACCGTCGCTGATAACAGCCGCTTTTGTCTGCCTGTTTCCAACAGTCTGTATCGGACAGGGCAATGCTAAGAGTAAGGACTCCCGGCCCATGTAACAGCTTCGACTGCAAATGGCTAATTACTCCCCTCTCCCAATTACTACGCTGCGCGTAACCTGTGAATATTTCAGGAGACTTAATCATGTTAAGAATGATTAGCTGGTTGTTCCCCCCCCCCCCCCCCCCCCCCCCCCATTTTTTTCAGAAAATGGCCATAAGGGGGACCACTTCAGACGTCCAATGTCGCAGGTTGCCACCTGCTGTCACCGGTTTGTTTGGTGTAACCCCGATCCTTTCATCAGTGAGTCTGCTGTTCCTCGTTTCATTACCAGTGAATGTGCAAGCGCTGGGAGCGCCGACCGGGTTGACGGTGACGGCAGAGGGTGACAGCAGCATCAGTCTGGCGTGGACGGCGCCGGCTGACGATGACGGCGGTGCCATTGAAGGGTATAATGTATATCGTTGTGACGAGAGCAGTTCCAGCGATTGCAGTGTTTTCCCATGGTTGGCCTGGGTAGCAGTCCCCGGTAACACCGAGTATACCGATACGACTGTGGCCGCCGGGACAACCTACCGCTATGCGGTGGCGGCGTATCGGGGTGGAGACAGTGATTGGTCAAACGAAGTGACGGCGACGGCGCGCACGCCGACTGCGCCGGGAGCGCCGGGTACTCTGGAGGGCCAGGCGACGGCGGCCAAGGTGGTATTGACTTGGGCAGGTACCGGGGAGTGACGGTGGCAGTGCCCTGACGGCGTACACACTGTACCGGGGGACCGGCAACGCCTGCACGGGGTTGAGCGTCTTGCGAAGCGGTCTGTCGACGACCGGCACGACGTACACGGACAGCAGTGTGACGGGCGGGACGACCTACTGTTATCAGGTGAGCGCCAGTAACAGTGCGGGAGAGGGGATGAAGTCCGGGAGTACAGTAGTGACCGCGGTGACAGTGGGGGCGCCGACCGGGTTGACGGTGACGGCAGAGGGTGACAGCAGCATCAGTCTGGCGTGGACGGCGCCGGCTGACGATGGCGGCGGTGCCATTGAAGCCTATAACGTGTATCGCTGTGTGGAAGGAGCAGCCCCTGTACGCCGACGTGGATAGCCCGGGTCACGACCGGTACGACACACGAGTATACCGCATACGACTGATGATGACGTGACGACGGGGGTGACCTACCGCTATGCGGTGGCGGCGTATCGGGCTGCGGGAGGCGATTGGTCAAACGCAGTGACGGCGACGGCGCGCACGCCGACTGCGCCGGGAGCGCCGGGTAGTCTGGAGGGCCAGGCGACGGCGGCCAAGGTGGTATTGACTTGGGCGGTACCGGGGAGTGACGGTGGCAGTGCCCTGACGGCGTACACACTGTACCGGGGGACAGGCAACGCCTGCACGGGGTTGAGCGTCTTGCGAAGCGGTCTGTCGACGACCGGCACGACGTACACGGACAGCAGTGTGACGGGCGGGACGACCTACTGTTATCAGGTGAGCGCCAGTAACAGTGCGGGAGAGGGGGCGAAGTCCGGGAGTACAGTAGTGACCGCGGTGACAGTGGGGGCGCCGACCGGGTTGACGGTGACGGCAGAGGGTGACAGCAGTATCAGTCTGGCGTGGACGGCGCCGGCTGACGATGGCGGCGGTGCCATTGAAGGGTATAATGTATATCGTTGTGACGAGAGCAGTTCCAGCGATTGCAGTGTTTTCCCATGGTTGGCCTGGGTAGCAGTCCCCGGTAACACCGAGTATACCGATACGACTGTGGCCGCCGGGACAACCTACCGCTATGCGGTGGCGGCGTCTCGGGCTGCGGGAGGCGATCGGTCAAACGCAGTGACGGCGACGGCGCGCACGCCGACTGCGCCGACTGCGCCGACTGCGCCGGGTAGTCTGAAGGGACAGGCGGCGGCGGACCGGGTGCGATTAGTTTGGGTGGCGCCTGGTGACGACGGCGGCAGTGCGTTGACGGGTTATGACGTGTACCGGGGGACGGGTAATACCTGCACGGGGTTAGACGTCATTCGAAACGTTCTGGACGCGGGAGTTTCGACAGGAGAGTACATAGACAGCAATGTAGTGGAGGGAGAGACGTACTGTTATCGGGTGAGCGCCAGCAACAGTGCGGGAGAGGGGACGCAGTCGGGTGCTGCGGTAGTCACGGCGGTGACAGTGGGTGCGCCGGGTGGTTTGAGGGTGAGTGCGGCGAGTGGCGCTGCAATCAGTCTGAGTTGGACTGCGCCGGCAGATGACGGCGGTGGTGTGTTGAATAGTTACGGTTACGGTGTGTACCGGTGTGTGGAGGGTACGAGTACGTGTGTGCTTGATAAGCCCACTGATCCCTTACCCGATGAGTCGTCGGATTTGTTAGCTTGGGTGACTTCGGAGACGACGACTTTCACAGACGATCAAGTGACGGAGGGGAAGACTTATCGGTATGGAGTGATAGCCTCCCGGGCGGGGAAGCATAGCAGCTGGTCCAATATAGTCACTCAGACGGCACAAGCACCGCCGGTTGCTCTACCCAAGCCTCCGACGCCGACCGGATTGACAATCACGTCGGCCAGTGACACTTCGATCAGTCTGAGTTGGGCAGCGCCGACAGATGACGGCAACGGAGCGATAGAAGGGTATAATGTATATCGTTGTGACGAGAGCAGTTCCAGCGATTGCAGTGTTTTCCCATGGTTGGCCGGGGTAGCAGTCCCCGGTAACACCGAGTATACCGATACGACTGTGGCCGCCGGGACAACCTACCGCTATGCGGTAGCAGCATATCGGTATGATGGCACTAGTGCAGAACCTAACAGTGCCAGTGATTGGTCCGATGTAGTCACTCAGACGGCACAAGCACCGCCGGGAGCGCCGGGTAGTCTGGAGGGCCAGGCGACGGCGGCCAAGGTGGTATTGACTTGGGCGGTACCGGGGAGTGACGGTGGCAGTGCCCTGACGGCGTACACACTGTACCGGGGGACCGGCAACGCCTGCACGGGGTTGAGCGTCTTGCGAAGCGGTCTGTCGACGACCGGCACGACGTACACGGACAACAGTGTGACGGGCGGGACGACCTACTGTTATCAGGTGAGCGCCAGCAACAGTGCGGGAGAGGGGGCGAAGTCCGGGAGTGCGGTAGTGACCGCGGTGGCGGTGGGGGCGCCGACCGGGTTGACGGTGACGGCAGAGGGTGACAGCAGCATCAGTCTGGCGTGGACGGCGCCGGCTGACGATGACGGCGGTGCCATTGAAGGGTATAATGTATATCGTTGTGACGAGAGCAGTTCCAGCGATTGCAGTGTTTTCCCATGGTTGGCCTGGGTAGCAGTCCCCGGTAACACCGAGTATACCGATACGACTGTGGCCGCCGGGACAACCTACCGCTATGCGGTGGCGGCGTATCGGGCTGCGGGAGGCGATTGGTCAAACGCAGTGACGGCGACGGCGCGCACGCCGACTGCGCCGGGAGCGCCGGGTAGTCTGGAGGGCCAGGCGACGGCGGCCAAGGTGGTATTGACTTGGGCGGTACCGGGGAGTGACGGTGGCAGTGCCCTGACGGCGTACACACTGTACCGGGGGACCGGCAACGCCTGCACGGGGTTGAGCGTCTTGCGAAGCGGTCTGTCGACGACCGGCACGACGTACACGGACAACAGTGTGACGGGCGGGACGACCTACTGTTATCAGGTGAGCGCCAGCAACAGTGCGGGAGAGGGGGCGAAGTCCGGGAGTGCGGTAGTGACCGCGGTGGCGGTGGGGGCGCCGACCGGGTTGACGGTGACGGCAGAGGGTGACAGCAGCATCAGTCTGGCGTGGACGGCGCCGGCTGACGATGACGGCGGTGCCATTGAAGGGTATAATGTATATCGTTGTGACGAGAGCAGTTCCAGCGATTGCAGTGTTTTCCCATGGTTGGCCTGGGTAGCAGTCCCCGGTAACACCGAGTATACCGATACGACTGTGGCCACCGGGACAACCTACCGCTATGCGGTGGCGGCGTATCGGGCTGCGGGAGGCGATTGGTCAAACGCAGTGACGGCGACGGCGCGCACGCCGACTGCGCCGGGAGCGCCGGGTAGTCTGGAGGGCCAGGCGACGGCGGCCAAGGTGGTATTGACTTGGGCGGTACCGGGGAGTGACGGTGGCAGTGCCCTGACGGCGTACACACTGTACCGGGGGACAGGCAACGCCTGCACGGGGTTGAGCGTCTTGCGAAGCGGTCTGTCGACGACCGGCACGACGTACACGGACAACAGTGTGACGGGCGGGACGACCTACTGTTATCAGGTGAGCGCCAGTAACAGTGCGGGAGAGGGGATGAAGTCCGGGAGTACAGTAGTGACCGCGGTGACAGTGGGGGCGCCGACCGGGTTGACGGTGACGGCAGAGGGTGACAGCAGCATCAGTCTGGCGTGGACGGCGCCGGCTGACGATAGCGGCGGTGCCATTGAAGGGTATAATGTATATCGTTGTGACGAGAGCAGTTCCAGCGATTGCAGTGTTTTCCCATGGTTGGCCTGGGTAGCAGTCCCCGGTAACACCGAGTATACCGATACGACTGTGGCCGCCGGGACAACCTACCGCTATGCGGTGGCGGCGTCTCGGGCTGTGGTAGGCGATTGGTCAAACGCAGTGACGGCGACGGCTCAGAGTGAGACAGAACCAGAACCAGAACCAGAACCGGAACCGGAGACGCCTCCGGCGCCGACCGGGTTGACGGTGACGAAAACCAGCGCAGAATCAGTCAGCCTGAGCTGGACGGCGCCGGTGGATGACGGCGGTGGCCCGGTTGAGGCCTACAACGTTTATCGTTGCGAGGAACCGTGCAAGTTGACGGCCGAAAACTGGATAGCCTGGGTGGATGACGGCACGGAATTCACTGACACCCATGATGACTCGACTGCGCATGAAAAGGGCGGCAACAGTCCGGTGGTAGCCGGTACGACTTACCACTATGCGGTGGCGGCATATAGGAGTGGGAACGGCGGTTGGGCTTATGTGACGGCAACGACGGGAACGCCTCGAGCGCCCAAGGAAACCGGACCGGCCGTACCCGTCGGGTTGAAAGTGACGGCGGTCAGTGCAGAATCTGTCAGCCTACACTGGAAACCATCCCCCAGCAGCGGCGATGGAGCCGCTTATAGTGTATATCGCTGTACGGTGCCAGAGGGGGAGGGCAAGTCGACCTGTGAACCCTACGACGACCTATGGCTTGCCTACCTGGAAAATACCAATGCCTACACCGACACCGAAGTGACCCCGGGAGAGACCTACCGATATCAGGTAGCAGTACATCCTTTTGGGAGAGATAACCTGTCCAAGGCGGTCACGGTGGTGGCGCAAATGTCACAGATGGTGTCTGCGCCGACCGGACTGATGGTGACGGAGGTAGATGAAGCGTCGGTGAGGTTACGTTGGACCGCGCCGGAGGATGATGGCAGGGGTCCGATTCAGGCTTACGATATTTATCGCTGCAACGTAGACCGCTCCCCGGATTGCAGTGAATTCCTGCATTTGGTCAGCCGGAATCCTGCTCTGACCGACTATAGAGATAACGACGCAGAACCGGGGACGACCTACCGCTATGCGGTGGCCGCGTATCGGTCGGCCGATGACGTGAGTCCCTGGTCCAATCAGGTAACTGTAACGACGCAACGAGGGAGGTATGCATCGCCCACCGATTTGACGGTGACGGCGACTAGCAGGATTGCGATCAGCCTGAGTTGGACGGCGCCGGCGGAAGGTATATTGGGTTACAACGTCTATCGTTGCAGTGTGTCGACAGGCGAAACGTCCTGCGAACCTATGTGGCATGCCTGGGTGGCGAATGCGGGTGATACCCCTCCTGCGCCGACCAGTTATACGGATACCGGCGGTGAGACCGGAAGCGTCACTGCCGGCGCGACCTACCGCTATATGGTAGCGGCATCTTATCCGCCGAATTACAGGAATGGAGACCGGTCAGAGGCAGTGACGGCGACGGCGAAGGGCCAACCCGTCCCGGAGCCTGAACAGCCGAAGGTGCCGGCGCCGACCGGATTGACGGTGACGGCTACCAGTGAGACTGCGATCAGCTTAAGCTGGACGGCGCCGGCGGATGATGGCGGTGGCCCGATTGAGGCCTACAACGTCTATCGTTGTGAGGAGTCTTGTGAGTTGACAGCCGATAACTGGATAGCCTGGGTGGATGACGGCACGGCATTCACTGATACCCATGATGATTCGACTGCACATGAGGCGGGAGGCGAAAGCCCGGTGGTTGCCGGCACGACTTACCGGTATACGGTAGCAGCGTATCGGGGTGGAGACAGTGATTGGTCAAACGAAGTGACGGCGCTGGCTCAGAGTGAGACAGAACCAGAGACACCGCCGGCGCCGACCGGGTTGACGGTGACGGCCACCAGTGAGACTGCGATCAGCTTAAGCTGGACGGCGCCGGCGGATGATGGCGGTGGCCCGATTGAGGCCTACAACGTCTATCGTTGTGAGGAGTCTTGTGAGTTGACAGCCGATAACTGGATAGCCTGGGTGGATGACGGCACGGCATTCACTGATACCCATGATGATTCGACTGCACATGAGGCGGGAGGCGAAAGCCCGGTGGTTGCCGGCACGACTTACCGGTATACGGTAGCAGCGTATCGGGGTGGAGACAGTGATTGGTCAAACGAAGTGACGGCGCTGGCTCAGAGTGAGACAGAACCAGAGACACCGCCGGCGCCGACCGGGTTGACGGTGACGGCCACCAGTGAGACTGCGATCAGCTTAAGCTGGACGGCGCCGGCGGATGACGGCGGTGGCCCGATTGAGGCCTACAACGTCTATCGTTGTGAGGAGTCTTGTGAGTTGACAGCCGATAACTGGATAGCCTGGGTGGATGACGGCACGGCATTCACTGATACCCATGATGATTCGACTGCACATGAGGCGGGAGGCGAAAGCCCGGTGGTTGCCGGCACGACTTACCGGTATACGGTAGCAGCGTATCGGGGTGGAGACAGTGATTGGTCAAACGAAGTGACGGCGCTGGCTCAGAGTGAGACAGAACCAGAGACACCGCCGGCGCCGACCGGGTTGACGGTGACGGCCACCAGTGAGACTGCGATCAGCTTAAGCTACGGTGGACGGCGCCGGCGGATGACGGCGGTGGCCCGATTGAGGCCTACAACGTCTATCGTTGTGAGGAGTCTTGTGAGTTGACAGCCGATAACTGGATAGCCTGGGTGGATGACGGCACGGCATTCACTGATACCCATGATGATTCGACTGCACATGAGGCGGGAGGCGAAAGCCCGGTGGTTGCCGGCACGACTTACCGGTATACGGTAGCAGCACCGTATCCGGGGTGGAGACAGTGATTGGTCAAACGAAGTGACGGCGCTGGCTCAGAGAGACACCGCCGGCGCCGACCGGGTTGACGGTGACGGCCACCAGTGAGACTGCGATCAGCTTAAGCTGGACGGCGCCGGCGGATGATGGCGGTGGCCCGATTGAGGCCTACAACGTCTATCGTTGTGAGGAGTCTTGTGAGTTGACAGCCGATAACTGGATAGCCTGGGTGGATGACGGCACGGCATTCACTGACACCCATGATGATTCGACTGCACATGAGGCGGGAGGCGAAAGCCCGGTGGTTGCCGGCACGACTTACCGGTATACGGTAGCAGCGTATCGGGGTGGAGACAGTGATTGGTCAAACGAAGTGACGGCGCTGGCTCAGAGTGAGACAGAACCAGAGACACCGCCGGCGCCGACCGGGTTGACGGTGACGGCCACCAGTGAGACTGCGATCAGCTTAAGCTGGACGGCGCCGGCGGATGACGGCGGTGGCCCGATTGAGGCCTACAACGTCTATCGTTGTGAGGAGTCTTGTGAGTTGACAGCCGATAACTGGATAGCCTGGGTGGATGACGGCACGGCATTCACTGACACCCATGATGATTCGACTGCACATGAGGCGGGAGGCGAAAGCCCGGTGGTTGCCGGCACGACTTACCGGTATACGGTAGCAGCGTATCGGGGTGGAGACAGTGATTGGTCAAACGAAGTGACGGCGCTGGCTCAGAGTGAGACAGAACCAGAGACACCGCCGGCGCCGACCGGGTTGACGGTGACGGCCACCAGTGAGACTGCGATCAGCTTAAGCTGGACGGCGCCGGCGGATGATGGCGGTGGCCCGATTGAGGCCTACAACGTCTATCGTTGTGAGGAGTCTTGTGAGTTGACAGCCGATAACTGGATAGCCTGGGTGGATGACGGCACGGCATTCACTGATACCCATGATGATTCGACTGCACATGAGGCGGGAGGCGAAAGCCCGGTGGTTGCCGGCACGACTTACCGGTATACGGTAGCAGCGTATCGGGGTGGAGACAGTGATTGGTCAAACGAAGTGACGGCGCTGGCTCAGAGTGAGACAGAACCAGAGACACCGCCGGCGCCGACCGGGTTGACAGTGACGGCCACCAGCGCAGAATCAGTCAGCCTGAGCTGGGCTGCGCCGGCAGACGGTATATTGGGGTATAACGTGTATCGCTGTGAAGTGCCGGAAGATGAGACAAGCTGTGAGTTGGAGTGGCATGCCTGGGTGGCGAACGAGGGTGATGCGCCGCCTGCGCCGACCAGTTACACGGATACCGGTGGGGACACGGGCGGGGTGATGGCGGGCGCCACCTACCTGTATGCGGTAGGGGCATCCTACCCGCCGGATTATCAGAATAGTGAGCAGTCTGAGACGGTGACGGCGGTGACTCAGGATGAGGCCGAACCTGTGCCAGAGGAACCCGAGACACCGGAGGTCACTCCTGTAGATAAACAAGCAGCATTGGAAGATGTTTCAGCCACAATAGGTCGCAACATGTTATCCAGCGTAGTCTCTACAATCGGGAATCGTTTTACTGCGACGTCGGATACTTCGGAATTTTCTCTGGCTGGCAGACAAATTACCCTGGATGAGTTAGCCGTACGGATGTCGAATGAAACCGGCTGGGACGCTATTGTTCCCAATAGCGACCACGTCGGGTTTATCACCGCTGGAGAGATGTCGAGCAGTGAATTCGGATTTGAGCGAGTTGCGCAGCGCAATCATGATCAGACCGTAAGCTGGCGTCAGTTACTGCGAGACAGCGCTTTCCTGATGTCGTTCGGTGGCGGCGGTCAAAACAGCCGGCAGTGGAATCTTTGGGGCAGCGGCGATATTCAATCGTTTGACGGCGACTCACACGATGGTGACATTTACACCGGATACCTGGGTGCGGATCTGCGCATCAAGGAAGACTTGCTGGCCGGCGTGTCCGTATCACACAGTGTCAGTGGGGCAGATTATGTTATTGACAACCAGAAGGGAGAACTGGACACGGAACTGACCACTATCCTGCCATATACCAGGCTACTGCTCAATGAGCGCACCGAAGTGTGGGCGATCCTGGGCGCCGGCTGGGGAGAAGCCGAACACACTGATGGTTCGGTGCGGGAGTCGACGGATTTGTCGGTTGCATTGGGCGCCTTCGGCGGACGGCGGATGTTCAGCGCAGATTCCGGCGGCATGAACTGGGCACTACGCGCTGATGCGGCATTTATCCGGCTGTGGACTGACGATGGTATGCAATCGGTTGACGACCTGGCGGTTAACGCCAGCCAGTTGCGTTTGGGTCTTGAAGCTTCCCACCCGTTCATGCTGAAAAACTCTGCAATGGTGAGGCCTTTTGCAGACGTCGGTGTCCGTTACGACGGGGGTGACGGTGATAACACAGGCGCCGGGATCGAGTTTGCCAGTGGCTTGCGCTATGACAGTGCAGCATCCGGATTTTGGCTGGAGGCGCGTGGTCGCATACTGGTGTTGCACTCGGAGGATGATGATTATGAGGAGCAGGGCTTCAGCCTGTCGGCCGGATTGCAGCCGTACAGTGATGGTACAGGGTTGTCACTGTTACTATCGCCTCGGTGGGGTGGATCGGTTGAGGGCACGGAGGCCATGTGGCGTCCGAACGTATCCGGGTTATTACACAGGGGCATACAGGAGCAGCGTCGTCTCGGGTCACTTCACACGGAACTCAGTTACGGTTTTCTGGCACCGAATACAGGCGGTGTAATAACACCTTTCACTGAATTTGACGTTACCGATGAAGCCGGTTACAGGGCGAAATCAGGTGCTCGTTATCACCTGGTATCGGGCGGAAATAAGGTGAAGCTCGAACTTTCATCCAACTTAACGGCGCTGCCTGTCCATGGCATCTCAGCAATTGATACGGATACGAGTCCGTCACACGAAATATGGTTAACTGCTGAATTGCAGGGGCTACCAACGACGGGTAGCGATAGCCATAGCCGACGTACTGCAAGGATTCTGGCTCAAGCAGAGGATGCTGAAACCGTGAAAACGGAAGTGGAAGAAGATGAGAAGGCAGTAGAAATCGAGGAAATTCGAGTCATCGGCAACAGGTTCCAGCGCAGTTTGAGTGACGCACTGGACGAGAAGCGCCGGGCATCCGAGATCATTGAAGCTCTGTCTGCCGAGGATATCGGCGAACTCCCGGACACCAGCGTGGCAGAAGCGCTGGCGAAACTGCCCGGCGTCTCTTACACGCGCAATGCCTTCGGCGCGAATAATGTTTCCATTCGCGGCCTGGGCGCGGTATTGACGAATGGCACGTTGAATGACCGGGACATTGCCAGTGAATGGGGCGACCGAAGCGTAGCTTTCAACATGTTTCCGGCTGAATTGATTTCCCGCGCCAGCTTGTATAAAGCGCCCTCCGCGAGTCGTGTTGAGGGGGGTATAGGCGGTACCCTGAACCTGCGAACTGCGCGGGCTCTGGAGTGGGGCGAACAGTATGTTACCGTTAATGTTCGCGGCCGCTACAACGATCTGGCCGGTGATTTACCGGACGGTGAAGAGTTTGGTTATCGCGGCAGCGCTGCGTATCTTGATCAATTCGCCGACGATACACTGGGTATTGCCATCGGCTATGCCGGGCAATACGCACCGCTGGTCGGCGCCGATTCACAGATATACGAATCCAGGACAGTCGGGCAGGGTGGAGCGATTGATGGACTCCCGAATGGTTTTGGCGACCATAACAGTTTCAACATCCCGTATGGAGCCGAATACAGCGTTTTCAACGGTACCAGTGACCGCCACTCCGTTTTAGCTACCATTCAATGGAAACCCGTTGAGAATTTTGAAGTCAATTTCGATGGTTTCTTTTCCACGTTCGAACAGACCAACACCGGTGCTGGTTTGCGCTTGGCAGGCGGGCTTGGTTCATCCGGCAACAGGTGGAGGAACGTGGAAACAGATGATTTTAATGTGGTTGGGGCAACTGTTACCTGCCTGCATGAACAAACCAACAACTGTGTAATGCGCAAGCGGGGGCAGGATCTTGCAGCGTTCAATTCACTGGATGATGGGAACAGTGAGTTACACAGCTATGGCATCGAAGGAAAATGGTCCGCAGGTGCGCTGACACTGGTGTATGACTTTTCCTACTCTAAAGCGGACGGTGAAGACACCTACACTACCGTTGGTTATCGACCATACAGCGGCTTGCCGGGTTCGCTCGAGTTGGTGCGGCCTGTTTCAACGTTCGGAGAAAATGCGCAGGGCGCCGGATTTTTGACGTCGCCCCTGGATTTTACCGACCTTGCCACGAACCGGGTTGATGCCTTTCGTCTCATCGAAAACGAGCGGGAGGATGAGATTTTTACTTACAAATTCGACGCCGAATACGCTGTTGATTATCCGTTCTTTACGGCCTTCAAGGCGGGCTTACGACTGGTGAATCGTGACAACCTCCTGGTCAGGCGTGATGCCCGCCTTGATCCTGCGCCGGCAGACATTGACTCTTCTGTTGCAATCGATCCTGATTTTGTTTTCGATGCGTATGATCAGTCAGGGGCAGACTCGGCTTTTGATGCCAATCCGGTTCTCGTGCTGGATACCCGGGCAATATGGAATACGGTTTTTGCCGGCATTGAGGCAGAAGATCAAGCCAGCGGGGGGCATTTTATCGAGGAAGACCTCAAGGCTTACTATGTTCAGGCGGACTTTGAGACCGACCTATTTTTTGGTATTCCTGCCTCAGGCAACTTTGGCGTTCGTATCGTCACTACCGACGCTGATACGCAGGGAACTACCAACGTCGATGGGGTTGAAATGCCCATCTCAACCAATGACAAATACACCGAAGTATTGCCCTCAGCCAACGTCAACTTCTTCCCAACCGAAGACATTATCGTCAGAGTTGCCGGTTCTCGAGTCCTGGCGCGCCCGGCAATCAGCTTTTTGAGCCCTGGCACGGACAGGTACGGAGATGAAATTTACAGTGGCGCAAACGGTGGCGGAAACCCGTATCTCAGACCGTATATTGCCAACCAGTTCGACCTGAGTTTCGAGAGATATTTTGACAGGGACACCGGGTTGGCATTAGCCTTTTTTTACAAGGACATGGATACCTTCATCACCCAGGCCAGGACTGAATCAGGACCCTCAGACGACAGGGTCACCTCATTTATTGCCGCAAATGGCGCTGGAGGAAGAATTCTGGGGATTGAAGCCACTGTGCAACATACTTTTACCGATCTCTTGCCGGAAGGTTATGGAGATGTGGGCATTTACGCGACCTATACCTGGACGGATTCCAACATAGAATTGTCCGAGACCTTTAATTCCGGCACATTCGGCCTGGACGGGCAGTCAGAACACATCGGTAATGTCACCTTGCACTATCACCGCGACAAGTTTGGCGCCCGGGCGTCTTATCGATACAGGTCTGAGTTTACCCGGCCGCAACGGCCGGCGCGGGCGTTCACCGTTAACCGTGGAGAAGGCGATTTGTCATTCCAGGTAAGCTATGACTTCAACAAGCAACTCCGCTTGTTCGTCGAAGGATGGGGTCTCCTGAACGAAGCCAGGGATAACTATCACGGATTGGACAGCCTGCAAGGGCAATATACCCTGTTCGGCCGGAATATACAGTTAGGCGCAAGCTATCGATTTTGATTATCAATAAGAAAAGAAACTCTCTATATACCAGCAGTCGCCTTCAGTAGTCCGAGCTTTTACTGCAAAAGCGGCTTACAGGAGTTTTCGGTCGGGCCGTGAGGAATGCTAATTTGAAGATTAATTTTTTTCTTTTATTAATTAGTATATTGTCTCTCTCACCACGTTAGCCCCGCGGCTATCGTACCCGGTATCTCCTCGATATATTCTGCGGTACCAATATTCAAGAAGTCACTTCTTCCTGGTTTTGTCGGGCCGGTGGCGAGATTCCCCGGAGTTTACGTTTGAATTCTTCTGTTACCTCTTTTGCTTCGTTGCGATTGCGTATTACCCGGGGCGTGATCATGATCAGCAACTCCGTGCGGCGCATCTCATCCCGGGTCTGTCCGAACAATTTGCCCAGGAGGGGAATACGGTGTAGGATCGGTATGCCGCTCTCCGCCTTGGTTTCCGTGTCTTGAATCAGTCCACCTAAGACAATGGTTTCCCCCGAGTTAATAGCTACAGTGCTTTCCAATTGACGCAACTGAATGGTGGGGGCATCAATCTCTGATGAAGTGGTATTGACCGCGTTGCTGACTTCCTGCTTGATTTCCATCGTCACCAGACCGCTGCTGTTCACGCGTGGGGTGACAGTGAGCGTCACACCGGTCTGTCTGAACTGGATTTCGTTAACAGTCGGTGAGTCAGGATTGATATTACTGACCGATTGTCGGGCGGGGACGGGGATCTCATCCCCCACGTTAATAAACGCCGTCTGGTTGTCGAGCACCATCAGGGATGGGGAAGATAACACGTTCACTTCCGATTCCTGCTCAAGGGCATTCAACGCAACTCGCACCTGTTCAGCGTTATCAACAATGGCATAAGAGAAAGAGGAGCTCAGCGCCGACAGACCCGGCTCACCAAGGTCCAGAGTACCCCGCCCTTCCGTGACGTTTCCCCGCTCAATGGAATTCTTGAAAAACCACTCTATGCCGTAATTCAGGTCGTCTTTCAGGCTGACCTCGATAATACTGGCTTCAATCAATACCTGTAACGGCACGACATCCAGCTTGGCCAGCGCTATTTCCACCATCTTGTAATCCTGCGGCGTGGCCAGTATCACAAGCGCATTGCGAACGTCATCGGCAATAATTTCAACCGACTGACCGGAAGGCAGGGCCATCCCGCCTTCACCATCGCTAGTAGTTCGAGTTGCGGCCGGTTGGTTAGCGTCTGCGGTAATCTCAACCGGGCTTAAACCCGGCGCCAGTTGCACGTCTCTGACCGGTGCTGAGACGGTCTTCGCGGCAGTATTGAAAATCTGCCCGAGGATTCCACCTAAATCATCTGCCTTGGCGTTTTGTACGTTATACACATACAAGCGCTTATCCAACGACTTGCTCGGTCGGTCCAGTCGATGTATCCAAATCTCAACCTCCCGTAGCGCTGCGGGCGTCGAACTGATCAACAGGATGGATTGGAGCCGATCGATTGGCACCGTACGCACGAGTCCGTGCAACAATTCGCTGCTGTTATCCGCTTCAATTGCGGCCAGGACCGAATCGAGTTCGGTTTTCAACGTTGCCGGTTCAACGTAATCCAGAGGATACAGTCCCATCGACATGCCGCGCAACCAATCCACATCGAACACATCGACGGTGTCTTGCACTGTGGCAATTTCCTGTTGATTACCTGCGATTATTACCAGGTTTCTTTTCTTGTCGATACGCAATTCACTGCCTTCAGTCAGAAAGGGTTCCAGAATTTTCTGCATTTCCTGCGCGGCAATAAATTGCAATGGAATGATTCTGACCGAATAACCTTCGTCGATTTGCCTTGACAAAGCCGGTGACAGGTTGCCTTTGACGGCCTGATTTTTTGGCACGATCCGATAGATATCACCGTCTTTTATAATCGCGGCACCATTCATGGCAAGGATATCCTCCAGTAAGGCCATTAACATTGCTTTACGGACGGGTTTTGCGGTGGCTATCGTGACTTTTCCGACCACTTTTTCATCAATGACGTAATTTTTATTCAACACGTCACCCACAACCACTTTAATAAATTCCCGGATGTCGGAATCCTGGAAATTCAGGGTAATAGTACCGGGACCGGATGGGTCTTTTTTTATAGGCTCTACATCGGCAACAAATTCGCTACTGCCCAGTTCGATGATATATTGTTTACCTTTACTGCTTGGAGGTGGCAGGGATCTGGGATCAACAATTTTTGCGGCGCCGGTTTCCGCAGTTGTGGCTGGCGTTACACTGGTATCAGCCTCGTTGCTCGTTGTTCCCGACTGCATGTGAAGAGGCAATTGGCTGCAGGCTCCGGCTGACATGACCAATAGTCCTGTTACACATAACACATCTAATCGCCACTTCCACATCATACAAAGTCCATCGTCATTCTGATTGTCTTCGTCAATTCAGTATATATAAGCATTCGGGTATAAACAAAGAAAATTACTAACAACACTGAATATGTCTGGATTACTCGTCATCATCACCATTTTCCGCTACATTTTCCGGCGAGGCTATCCTGAATTGCTTTTCGGCATCCGCAGGCTTCGTCTCCTGCTGTGCCCGCGAGCCGGGCCGGGATGGTTTCACGACAAGCTTTATCTGTCTGGTTTCCGGTCCTTTTTGCATGGCAATATGGTTGGCTTGAATGTCGGACAAGGTCCAGCCGTTGTAGGTCTCTCCCAGCTGGAGTTTTTGTAGCTTCCTGTCCCTCTTGTTCTCTATTAATGCTATGCCTTTTTCGTCCGCGATCACAATCGCGGACAATGAAATCTGCGTTGAGATATCCGGCTCAGCCTGGCGTGGTCTTTTCGATTCTTTTGACCCTGTCGAGACAGGCGGCACAAAGGGACGCCGGTTTTCCATGAACAACGGCCGTTCAATAATCTCTGAAAATGTCTCCAGTGGTGCGACGGGGCTGTTGGTCACAGTTTGTGTTTTGACCACGGTTTGTTTATCCGGTTCAATCGACAGCGCCGAAGAAGACAGTGGATAGGGGCGGACCAGCTCATAGAGAGTATAACCGGAAAATATCCCGCACAAGGCAATCAGGATGCCTTGGAAGAAACGTAATGCCCATGGGTTAAGGTTGCTCATGAGGCTTCGGGTCGATAGATGAACGCGGTCACGTCAAAACGGATGTTCAGTTGGTGGGCAGCGCGCCGGCCACGCTCATCCTCCCGCCGTCGTTTCTGGATGAGCAGGTTGTCCATGAATAACAGGGGCTGCCCTGAATCGAGCCTGTACAGTAATTTTTGTAATGATGTGGTGGCGCCCCGCAGGTGTACGCTCACGGTTATTTCCGGAAAAATACTGTTATTGCCGGTGTCTGGCAGCACTTGTGTGCTGATTAAGATACCCCCGGTTTCTTCTATTAATAAGTCCAACAAGCGTTGTAAATCCGCCGCGGCAAGAGCGCGGGATTTTTGCTCCAAGAAGTTGGCTTGGTTGATTTCACGACTGGCCAGCGCGGCCAGTTCTGTTTCCAGGATGGACGTTTGTTCGACGGCCATACTGAAGTTTTGCAGTTGAAACTGCAATGCTTCCAGGCGTTCCTGATATGCTGCCCGCCCCGATAATGCCGGCGATACCAGGATAAAAAAGAGCAGTCCTGTTACTACCAGCGTGAGACCGACGGAAAGCGTTGCGTGTTGCCATGGGGTCAGGGTCATTTCTTTTCCTCAAGGCTAAGCTTGGTGGCAAGGTGAAACTGATCTTTACCAGTCGCATTATTTTTTGTGACCGGTGAGCGAAACTGTACCTGTTCAAAGTGGTTCGATTCTTCCATAAGTTGAATGACTGACGCGGCCACATCCGATTCACCATGCACCTGCAGTTCACCGTCACGGATGACCAGCCGGTGAATCCAGGTGTTGTCCGGAAGGCGCTTAGTAATCTCTTGGAGCAGCCGGATAGTGGGAGTATGGCGTTGACTTTGATAGGATAAGAAGTCTACCCGCGCCAGGATGGTTTGCTTTTTGTTGCTGAGTATCCGGGCCTGCATAACCTGCGCTTTGCTTTGTTCCACCTGTTCCTCAAATTGTTCGATTATATCAGCATGCCGGAGTAACGGCACATAAAGCGACACCATAAACAGGATAAACATGATCCACGCCAGGCGCGTCAATCGCCGTCGGTCGGGTGCACCGTTCACCCTGCTGTCAGGCGCCGGCATGAAATTGATGCACGTCACCATCCCGTCCTGGCCAACAGTCGCTCTTGCCGGTTTGAAATCCAGGAAATTCAATGCGCCCAAGAGTTTTTGTAACACTTCTGTTAAGACCACGTACAGGATGATGCGGAGTCGGTTGTTGGTAGTATCTCTTTGAGTGATGGTATAATCAAAACAGACTTTTTCATTGGTAAACGGCGTTTGTTTGTCCATCTCAAATTCTAGAATAGCGCGCAACTCCTTTTCGGAGGACAAGGGATAAATGAGTGGTTTTTGCAAACATTTATCCGGCGGCAACAACAGGATGAGATGGAGCGGGTTTTCCTGTTGGTTAAGCCAACGGTTGATGGCTGCCTGCTCCGGTTCGTCATCCAGGGAAATCGTACGTTCTTCACGCAACTGTCGGGCATGGCCGTCGTAGTGCTTGAAGATAAACGTATTATCCCATTGTTCAACTGTCACAGTATCGGGATGATGATGCAACCGGGCCAACCAGCGTTCGGGCAACAGCAGCAACAAGCCTTGCAACCACCACGCTGAAAACTCTTTGATCTGCTGTTTGACGGTCATTGGATAAGGACTCAACGGTTGACGCGGACGGATTGTGATTGCCGGGGGTTGTATGCCGGTTTGGACTCCCGCCATGACAGCACCGAATAGGGCGGCCTCGCGTTCTTATTCAGTGTAATGACCATGTCCAGTTTCAATTTGCTGCGGCCTGCCATCCCTTCACTGGTGATGGTAAAAGTGACCCCTCCGACTCCACTGAAATAACGTCTATCCATGCCCGCTGGCGGGGCCGCAACTTCATCTGTATTCCGGCGCGCAAGCACAAAGGCATCAACCAGTTCAACGTCACTGCCGGGCAGGGCCAGCAAGACTTCCCGGGGCGCCACCATGGCATGGATTCCCGGTTGCAATGAATGAATCGTCAAAGCAGGGTAGATGTTTGTATATACCTCATTAGTCATGCCGGCGACCAGCCTTAACTCCTCAATACTGTTGAACAGCGCATCTTTGGCGCCATAACCGACGTGTTCATAGTCACTGTCCTCGGCGCCCGGGTCGCGCCGTAGCTTATCCGGGTCGCGCCAATCCAGGATAGCGTTAAATATAAAGGCCACGTCATCACCAGGCTGTGTGGCTTTCTCCAGCAGGCCGAGCAGGAGCGCATGACCAGCCGTATTCAGGTCAATTCTTCCGGCTTCATCCTGTATGCGCAGGTGGATTTGGCTTTCACTAAAGTCAAGTTGATAAAGCGTACCGTCGGTCAACCACTGTCTCTGTAACTGCGGTTTAAACAAATCAGCCACGGCCAGCCATAATCCGGCTTCGGCAATGGCACGAGCCTTGGCCAATTCAACCCCATGGATGGTCAGTTGTGTCTCGGTGCGCATGGAATGACTGTAGCCAGCGGCCAGGATAGTCAGTAACGTCAGCAGCCAGAGCACCAGCACCAACGCCATGCCGGTCTGTTCGGACTTAACTCTCGACATCTCTTTCTTCTCTTGGCAGGGTCAATTGCGGTTGCCCCCGGACTGCCTGAGACCGTAGTGCAATCAATAATTCCGGCCATGGATTACCAGGATCCGTGATCACCTGAAAGCGTACCAATTCAGGTAACTGTACTTTATTGTTCCACTCATCATGCCAGGTCGGTTCAGTGTCCGCGGCATCCTGGCCGAAATAATACAGGTTAATCCCTTCAATATGCGTTAACAGGTTGATAGTTTCTGCCTCAACAAAGATGTCCTCTTCGAACATGGCCTTGTCTCTTGTCAACGCCGTGTATTTGAGTAACAGTTCATCATCCTGTACCTCAAATTTCAGGAAGTATATCCCGCTCCCGGCATGGTGCGCCGGTAGATGCGTCACAAATATCAAAGAGGAATCATCTCCCTGGAACAGCAGACGGCTTCCTTCCGAGTCTCGCTGAATCATCGGTGAAGTCTGCTTAATCAGCCGGCGTATTAATGACAGGATTAAACGTTTATCATCATTTTGACGCGCATGAATTGCACTCACTCGCCAATGGTGGCCGGTTGAGAACAGGCTGCTGTAAAGCATAATTAATATGAAACCGAATAATACGGTCCCAACCAGTAGTTCCAGTAAAGTAAAACCTGTTTGTTTGTGCATCATCGACTGATGACCGGTTTCAACGTTTGCAACTCCACCCGGTGTAATTTGCCCCTACTTCGCCAACTCACGTTTACTTCAACGGACATCAGAGTATACAATGGCGACAAATCTTCATCTTGCTCATCATTCGTGTAGTCCTGAACCCGGATTTCCCAGTCATATTTTTTAAGTTCTCTACCTTGTATCTCAAGACCGTCAATCGCTCGAAAGACAGCAACACCGGCCAGCTTCGATTCAGCTATGGCCAGGGCCTGGGCATACTCCCCGGCAAGGACGGTTGCGGTAGCGCCTTTGGCATAGATTTGAAAGACAATCCCTAACGATACGGCGGTGACAGAGAACGCCACCAGCACTTCAATTAAGGAAAAACCGCGCAAGGAACGAACCATGTTACTGCCCGGTACTGCTGACCCGCCCGGTCAACCAGTTCACATCGATAGAAGAAATCTGCCCACCCCGGCTGAAGCGCACTTGCCCCCCGGTTGAACTGCCGTCCGGGTAAAACCGAATCATCCCTTCATGTGCTGACAATTGTTCCTGCTGTGCCGTGACCAGGGTGAGTTTGACCTCGTCCGGTAGCGATAAATCACGCTGTTTGCCGGCAACCGCCACCGTTCCCTCCTGCACGTTGATAGTAAGTGTCACAGCCTGTTGTGAACTGACGGCCCGGCTCCGGGCAAAACGCAGTACGGAAATCAGCTCACGTTTTGCACTTCTTACCTGAGTATTTTCAATCACGTGAGGCAGTAAAGGTGGGACGACGACCAATAACAGCGCCAAAATACCCAATACAACCAGCAGCTCAATCAAGGTAACACCGTTTTCAACTACGAAGGACACAGAGGAATGATGTCTGGCACGGTATTTCATTGCCGATTAACTTACTCCCAACTGACGATATCCCTATCCTCGCCTTCGCCATCGGCAACGTTATCAGCCCCGTAGGAATACAAATCATAAGGCCCATTTTGCCCGGGTGAGGCATAGTGATAATCATTACCCCAGGCGTCGGGCGGGATTTTTTTCTTCTTCAGGTAAGGTCCGTTCCAGTGGCTCGCATCGGCAGGCGCATTAATCAAGGCGACCAGCCCGTCCCGGGAATCAGGGTAGCGACCATTGTCCAGGTAATACAAATCCAGGGCCGCTCCGAGGTCTTCAACCTGCATCCTGGTGGTGTCCGCTTTGGCTTTGCCCAGGTGTTTCATTACCTGCGGCCCCACCACGGCGCCGAGTAAGGCAATAATGGTTAACACAACCAACAACTCAATGAGACTGAAACCTGTTTGCTTAATAAGCGTATGCAAATGCCTTGATTGCCCAAAATTTACGTTGTCTTTCATCAGGCAGTCATTCGTCTTACGCCATCTCTTGCCCATTGTTTTTTAACCACTGAGGACGGATACGTATTAAACCACAAGTACATTCAAACTGAAAACAGCCAGCAGGACCGAAACAATGATAAACGCTATCAGTGCACCCAAACCCAGAATCATTACCGGTTCCAGGATGGTCAGCAGGCGCTTTATGCTGGCTTGTACCTCTTTATCATAGATATCCGCGATTTTCGTCAGCATGGCTTCCAGCTGGCCGCTCGCCTCACCAATCCCAATTAATTGAGTCGCCAGCTCAGGACAAACACGGGAATCTTTCATAGGCTTTGCCATGGATTGACCTTGCTCAAGGTTGATCAACACGGTTTCCATGACGTTGGCAATCCGCTGATTAGCGATTACCTCCTTAACTAGTCTGATACCGGTCAGCAAGGGTACACCGTTACCCAGCGCCGTACTCAAGGTACGTGAAAATCGAGCCATTTCCATTTGTTTAATGACATCACCGATATAGGGCAGACGTAAACACCAGGAGTCAAAGCGCAGACGATAAGCAGGCTCTGACAGGTGTTTGTTCATAAACCACACCGCAGCAGTCAACAGGACCAACAGGCCCCACCAGTACTGCTGAAACAGCGAGGAGAGCGTAAACACCACTTGTGTTAACCAGGGTAAGGTTTGCCCTGCGTCTTCAAACAGGGGCACAAATTCAGGTACCACAAACATCATCAAGACAAGTAACGATAAAATAGAGAACCCGAGCAGGATGGCGGGATAGATCATGGCAGTAATCACGTGGGCACGTAGTTCCGACATGCGTTCCAGGTAGTCAGCCAAGCGACTGATCACGACATCCAAGGCACCGCTGGCCTCACCGGCCCTGACCATGTTGATATACAAATTGCTGAATACGCCAGCCTGCTCTGCCATGGCAGCGGATAAGCTGATGCCGCCCTGTATGTTTTCCAATAAATTATGTAATAACCGTCGTACGGGCGCAGCCAGGTTGAGCTGACTTATAGTCCGTAGCGCCTGCTCCAGAGACAGCCCGGCCTGTACCAGCGTAGCCAGTTCCCGGGTAATGAGCACCACGTCTTTTTGGGTTACCTTATCCCGTTGCCGCCATACCGGGAAGCGAATGAAGTCAAACGAACGCCCGGCGCCAATCTCATCGGCGCTGATGGGCAGGTGCCCCGCACTTTGCAAATTGGCAATAGCCACGTCCCTGGAAGGAGCCTCAATCACCCCCTGCCGGATGTCCCCTCCCTTGGCTGACACCGCTTTGTACCTGAATGTGGGCATCTTATTACTGTACTTGTGTCACCCGGGAGACCTCTTCAATCGTGGTAACCCCTTGCAGCGCTTTTTTCAACCCGTCAATTTTCATGCTGTCCATACCTGCATTAATCGCTGCATCCTGGATTTTATTACCGTCCGCGTGAGAGAGGATCAATTGACGTATGGAGTCGGACAGGATAAGTAATTCGCTGATCACGGTACGACCGTGATAACCGGTGTTGGCGCAGGTCTCGCAGCCGATCGCCTTATATAATGTCACTTCGCCACCGCCGTAGCACTTCAGTTGCAATTCATCGAGCAACGCGGGAAGTGGTACATAGGGTTCCCGGCAGGTATGACACAATGTGCGCACCAGGCGTTGCGCCAGAATCCCGTTCAAGGTGGAGGTAAGCAGGTAGTCTTCCATGCCCATGTCCAGTAAACGGGTAATCGAGCTGCTGGCGTCATTCGTATGTAATGTAGAAAAAACCAAGTGACCAGTGAGGGCCGATTGCACGGCAATGCGCGCTGTTTCAAAATCACGCATCTCACCGATCATGATAATGTCAGGATCTTGTCGGACAATGGCGCGTAGCGCGCCGGCGAAATTCAACCCGATCCGGGGTTTTACCTGGATCTGGTTAATCCCTTCCAGTTGATATTCCACCGGGTCTTCCACCGTGAGAATTTTCTTCTCGGAGGTGTTCAACGTCTGCAAGGCGGCATACAAGGTGGTGGTCTTGCCACTGCCGGTCGGCCCGGTGACCAGGATAATACCGTGCGGCAGCGCCAGAATGTCCTGGAAACGTTGCGCCGCGGCTTTGTCGAAACCCAGCGCGCTCAGGGCTAATTCAACCTGTCCCTTGTCTAAAATGCGCAAGACCAGGCTCTCACCGTATAACGTCGGCACGGTCGAGACCCGCAGATCAATCAATTTGCCTTGTGCCCGTATCTGGATGCGGCCGTCCTGGGGCAAACGCCGTTCGGCGATATTCAGTTTCGCCATGATCTTGACGCGGGAGATGACCGCCGCGGTGGAGCGTGCCGGTGGTGCCTCGCCCTCCTGCAGGACGCCGTCAATGCGATAACGCACCTTCAACTGGTTCTCAAACGGTTCGATATGAATATCGGATGCGCGTAATGCCACTGCACGGTTGATAATTAAGTTCACCAGGCGGATAATAGGCGCCTCCGCGGCCAGATCGCGTAAGCGTTCTATGGAATCGACCTGCGCCCGGTTGTCTTCCGTTTGAATTTCTTCGACGATGTCCTCCATCATGGATTTACCCCCACCATAAAGTTGGTCCAAGGCACGTTCCACTTGGGTGATGGTAGCCAGTTTTATGACCACGGATTTGCCACAGGCCATTTCTACCGCCTGAATAGCAAAATGATCTTCTGGATCCGTGATGGCAATAGTAATCTGGTCGTCCTCCTCGCTGATGGGCACCACGTTCACTGCTTTTAAGAACTTGACTGAAAGGGCGCTGTTATCCACGGGCGCATCGGGAAATTCATCATCCTGCAAGACAGGAAGCACATATCGCTTGGCATAGGTGGATAGCAAGTCTTTATCTGAAACCAAGCCCAGACGCACCAATAAAGAACCGATGCCCACACCGTTATTGTTGTTGACTATCAGAGCCCGTTCCAGGTCAGCCTGCTGCAACTTACTGTCCTTGACCAGTAACTCGCCGATATTATCCAACTGTGTCGCCATGATTAAGAGGTTATCGTCTTTACATTAAGCTTGACCCCTTTGCGCTAATCGCCGATAGGCTGTTGTGGGACGATGCCATGCAGGGAAGCGACGCTGGCGCGCACTCGCTGGAGGGATTTCTCGGCCTCATCACCAAGTAATGATGCGACCTGGTAACAAAGACAATCAATGGCAAAGAGTTGTGCGAAGCGCATGGGATTGGGTTGATTATGTGCGACACCGAACTGGCTTAGTTCTACGTGAATACAGACATCGGCTTGCACCGACAAGACACTGCTTTCGTCGGTGATGGCCACGCATTTGGCGCCGTAGTGTTGTGCCAGTTCCATACTATCCTGTAAGGAACGAGGCCGGCCGGTGGAAGAGAGGATGATGATCGCATCCGCCGCAGTGAGTGTTGATGCTGACATGCGTTGCAAATAATTATCAGTGAACGGGGTGGCCATGATATTCAGGCGAAATAATCTATTGTGTAACTCGGCGGCTAAAATACCGGAGCTGCCACCGGTGCCATAGATAAACACCCGCCGTGCCTGATGGATAATCTGTGCGGCCTCATCGAGTTTATCCGGTTTGATGTGACGGGCGGCTTGTTCCAGCACGGTTAAAGCAGAGCGGTGGATTCGGTCGACAAACGACCCTGTTGACAAGTCCACCGGTGCATTCCCGGCATCGGCCAGTGCTTGCTTTGTGGCCAAGTGCTTAACCAGCAGGATTTTCAGATCTTTAAAGCCGCCACAGCCCAGATTTCTGCCAAACCGGACAACGGTTGCGTCACTGACACCAGCTATATTGGAAACGTCCTTGACGCTGGCATTGGCAAAGCGCTCAGGTGTTTCCAATAAGAATTGTGCAATCTTTTTATCAGACTTGCTTAAGGTAGGGTAAGCCTGCCTTACAACAGAAAGGAAATCCGTAGCGTGGTTTACATCCTTTGTTGAAAACTTTATAGAGTTTTTCGCCATAGCAATACTGATTTGAGATGATAAAATATGAAAATAATCATTCTCTGATTGTAAAGTCACTACGATTTTCTACTGAGCAGTAATGGTTCCTCTGCTCGATGGCAACTTGAAGCAGACATTTCCCCGTCGCTTCAGCGCTTCCGAAGCTATTCCCGTGCAAGCGGAAATCCAGTCGCATCATCTTCCTTTACCTCTTTCCCGATAGATAATAACCCCAATAACCCCAAGAAGAAAATTTTTCTACTCTAGGCTGGTGGTAAAATTCATATAAAATAATTTTTCATAAAAGGTTGAATATGTCAAATTCATAGAAATTCAGGGTATATCCAGTCAATAATCTACATTAAGCATCGAAATAAGCTTTAAATTCTTCCATTCAAGTCTTGTCTGATGATCCCCTTTTATTATGTGCAAACATTACAAAACAGATTAAAATGTAATTTAAAGTCAAAACTCCGATGACTTTTTAATTTTTTTGTAATATGTTATTTATTCAGTTGACGTGCATTTATCAGCAATATTTCCCGCCGAATTAATTTCTCGTGCAAGTGTGTATAAAGCACCTTCCGCCTGTTTCGATGGAAGCAGCTTCATTGCTCACTCTCGACTCCCCCTGTAACTGAGTGTATAGACCAGCGAGGTGCTATTAAGGATATTCGCTGTTATGCAGAGGCTTCGATAAATTCAATGCTGAAAAATGCTACTGCTCAATCTCCTCAACGTTTAGATTCTGCCGTTTATGCACTACAGCCAGTACAAAGATGCCCTGATCTTTGATCTCATAGATGATCCGGTAGGAATACAGCGATAGCTCCCTGATATTCTCATCATTCAATTGTGGCACTTTCTTACCGATCTTCGGCAAGCCGTCTAAGATATCTGTTTTCTCCCTGATGTCTTGGGCTACCTTCTTGGCGTAGTGGCGAGAATCGTGGGCAATGAAATCGTGGATGGAGCGCAAATCAGCCTTGGCCGGTTCTGACCAAGTCACCATGAATCGATTTCCCGCTCGAGTTCACCGCTGGTAATAGTCTTGCCCTGTTTTACGGCTTTCTGCCCTTTCCTGATCTTATCCAGCACATAGAGCCGGTACATGATCTCATCCAGGTCGGTATCCTCCGGCAGTTGACCAATGGTGTTGAGTGCTTCTTGTTTAGCTGCTTGCATGGTGTTTCCTCGCTGTATGGGGTTAACCCGGATATTGCACCAAATCGCTTATCCTAAGTGAAAAGTAAAATGCTGTCAATGGGTTACGAAGGTTTTGTCAACCCAAAGCCAGGGCAACCGTATACTTTAAGAATTTTACTCTCTACACTTGACGTCGTAAGGTCACAGCCTCATCCCGGTGGTCAAATCACTGCAGGCGAAGTACGATGTGCGGCAGAGGGTGCGTGGCTGATCGGGGGCTTGCTCAATGAGGCCAATCTGACCGCCCTGGAAGAGGCTGGCTTCCATTACATTGTCGGCGCCAAACTCAGGCAATTGCCCCAGACAGAGCAGGCCCGGATTTTGGATGACAGCCACTACCAGCCGTTGGGGGAGGACAGCGGGTGGCGCTGCAAGCCAGGTCGCTCTCCCCACGTCCAATCGCGGCTTTCAGGACTGGAGGACTATCTTCAGTGACAACCACCACGCGGGAGCGCCGCATGATGCACGACTTATTTTATCCACAGGTGGGGAATTTGACTTCGACACTTGGGGGGCAGTCGGTATTGACCATTACTAATGTAATAAAATTGCAAAATACTCGTGTATTTTATTTTTATGTAGTATAATTACTCTTTATTATATTTACCCGCTCGATTCTCTCGTCAGTGAAAAGTGCCCTGGGGGGTTCAACAGCCCAACAGCTATCGCGGGGTTAAATTCAAATCAGGTTTGTAGGAGGTGTGATCAAGTGAGCATTAAGCGAACGGGTGGGATGAAAACAGGCAGCGGCGGGCAGAGTTTACCATTCTGCCAGGCTACGCAGGCAGGGGGGTTTATCTTTGTCTCCGGGCAGGTCGCGATGGATGACCAGGGTGAGATCATTGCCGGTGGTATTGTTCCGCAGGCTCATAAAACCATGGAAAATATCATTGCAATACTCAACAAAGCCGGCTGCACGTTGGCCGATGTCGTCAAGGTCAATGTGTGGCTGGATGATACGCGGGACTTCCAGGCGTTTAATCGCGTCTATGCGGAATACTTTGGGGAGGCGCCGCCGGCCCGGTCCTGTGTTCGATCGCAGATTATGGTCGATGCCAAGGTCGAGATTGACGTCATAGCCTACAAGCCCGAATGATCTGACATACCAGGGCCGGTTATCATGAGTTATTCCATCTATGCCTATCCTTGGAATTTATCAGCAGAGAAATCAGATGAAAGGGTCGATGAAATTCTCTCTTCCGGACTGCAGGGCATCAACCTTGCGGCGAGTTATCACACCGGCAAGTTCATTCATCCGCGCAGCAATCGTCATCGGGTCTATTTCCCGGAGGATGGGGTTGTCTACTTTAAACCGCGTTTAAGCTACGGCAAGGTCAAGCCGTTGACCAGCAGGCTGCTTGAACAAGATGACGTTCTGGCACTGTTGGCGGAACGCGAAGACCTGGTCGTCAATGCCTGGACCGTGTTGCTGCATAACACCCGGCTGGGGATGCTATATCCCGAGATTACCGTTAGAAATGCCTTTGGCGATGGCTATGTTTATAGTTTATGCCCTGCCCATCCTGAGGTCCGTCAGTATGCGTTGACCCTATGTCAGGACCTTGCCGGGCATTATCCCATTGATACGTTATTGCTCGAAACCCCGGGTTATCTGGCTTACAGCCATGGCTATCATCATGAATTTGCCCAGGTTCGGCCTGACCCCCGGCTGGATGCCTGGTTGGGATTATGCTTCTGTGATCACTGTATTGCCGGCGCCGCTAAGACCGGTATAGACGGCGCGTCCTTACAGCGCCGTGTGAGAGAGGCAATTGATGGTTATCTGAACAGCGACTTACCCCACAGTGAAACAGTCACGGGTTGGCCGGAAAACGGTATATTCGGAGACGATGAGCTTAATGCCTTTCTGCGCTGGCGCTGCGCTACCGTCACCTTGCTCGTCAAGGAGATACGGGCAGCGATTCGTTCCTCCGTAAAGATGAAAATCATTTCGACGACCCAACGGTCGCATACCACCAGTGTCCTGGAGGGGCATGATCTGCCGGCATTGTACGATACGGCGGAGGGACTGGAGTTGCCTCTCTATCAGCCGTCGGTAGAGGCGGCAATATCGGAGGGCAAATACGTCGTCCGGAAAACCGGCGGGACTGACCGGCTTGGCGCCATTCTGCGACCGGGTTGGCCTGATATGCAAAGTCGGGAGCAGGTGGTGGATACCGTTGCCGGTGTTCAGACACTGGGTATCCGGGATATTGCCTTTTATCACTATGACATGCTGCCATCCGTCAATTTGCAGTGGCTGGGGCAAGCGATTAGTCATCAAGGCAATGGGGTCCCGCCAAACGAACTGGTGCAATATCCGGGTTAACAGAGGTTTGGGGGTTGTCTTCTAGCGTGAACGACTGTTATCAAGGTAAGGTTTATCGATGAACGGGTATCACTTTGAAAAAAAAATTGTCCTGGTCACCGGCGCCGCTGGCGGCGTTGGTGAAGGTCTGTGCCGGTATTTTTGTGAGCGCGGCGCCACCGTACTGGCCGTTGGAAGAAATCGGGAAAAGTTACAAAGACTGACTGTTTCATTGGGCGAGAACTGTTTGCCCGTTGCAGCTGACGTGACGGATTTGTCCGCCCTGCGGGCTGCGGTGCAACCCGTGGTCGATAAAACCGGTCATGTCGGGATCCTGGTAAACAATGCCGGCGGAGCCGCGGCGACGGCTTTAGCCAAGGTCACTCCGCAATCCTGGCGGCAGGACATCGATCTCAATTTAACCGGTGCGTATCACTGTGTGGAGATCGTCAAGGAAGCGATGTTGACTCATGCTGGGGGGGTGATCATCAACATCGGTTCAGTCAACTCACTCTCTACCCTGGGACATCCTGCCTATAGCGCGGCCAAGGCCGGTTTGATCAGCTATACCAAATCGCTTGCAGTTGAATATGGGCGCAAAGGGATCCGGGCCAACCTGTTGAACCTGGCTACGATTAAGACACCAGCCTGGGATGCACGCACTGCAAAAAACCCGGAAGTTTTTGAACAGCTGAGAAAATGGTATCCCTTAGGTTATTTTGCCGAACCGCAGGACGTGGCCGCGCTTTGTGGCTTCCTGGCTTCCAGTGATGCCCGTTGCATAACCGGCGCGGTGATACCGGTGGACGCCGGTTTAACCGCCGGCAATGCCGTCATGGCCGGTGAACTGACGCTTGAGGCGTTTTAGTGGCGCTGGTATTGGACGCGTTACTGGCGACGCCGCTGCAAGCGGGCACGAAAGGCCTGCCCGATGACGGCGCAAATATATTGTTGGCGGACGTTGCCAGGCAACGTTGGAACCTGTTGGAAGAGCAAATCCCGCTACCCGGCGCCGTTATAAAACAGAGTGCACTTGAACATAATGCCGCTTGGATGCGGGATTTTCTGAGTGCAGAAAATGCCCTGATAGCGCCCCATGGAAAGACGACCATGGCGCCGCAGTTGTTTGATTTGCAACTGACATACGGCGCTTGGGGAATGACGGTTGCGACGGTTCAGCAGTTGCAAGTCTGCCGGCGTTTCGGCGTACAACGGGTACTCATGGCCAACCAGCTGGTGGGCCTGGATGATATCCGATACGTTGCCACAGAATTAGCCCGGGATGACGCGTTCGAATTCTACTGTCTCGTCGATTCAATTGCTGGCGCCGAGCGCTTACAAGACCTGCTGCCGGAGATGGGCGCAGCGGTCCATATAAGAGTTCTGTTGGAAATCGGTATCCAGGGGGGACGCACGGGCTGCCGCAGCCTGGTCGATGCACTCGGAGTAGCCGGCGCGATCGCAGCACAACCATCAATCGAGCTTCATGGCGTGGCGTGCTATGAGGGTATCATCGACGGCAGCGAACCACAGGAAGATGAGCGTCGTATCGGCGACCTGCTCGCACAAGTTGTGGCTACGTACCGGCGTTGTCAATCCCTGGACTTGTTTGCCAATCCCCGACGTGTGTTGTTAAGCGCCGGCGGCTCGGCGTATTTTGATATTGTCGTACCGGTACTCAACCAGGTAAAACAGGGATTCGTACAAGCGATTATCCGCAGTGGTTGTTATCTTACCCATGACTCGGTTTTCTACGAACGCCATTTTCAAAATATCCGGGCCAGATGCGCGGATAAAGTCAGCGACCGGCTTCGGCCCGCGCTCGAAGTATGGGCCTACGTTCAATCCGTTCCTGAACCCGGCTTAGCTATTCTTACAGCCGGTAAACGGGATGTTTCTTATGACGTTGATCTCCCGGTGGTGGAAAAATGGTTCCGACCGGGGCAGATGAAAATGCCTGAAGTGGCACACAGCGAAATGGCAATATTTGCGCTGAATGATCAACATGCCTACCTGCGCTTTTCCGGTGAGCCGGACCTGGCCGTCGGGGATATGGTTGCCCTCGGTATTTCCCATCCGTGTACGACTTTTGATAAATGGCAATTATTGTGGCTGGTGGATGACGACTATAACGTCATCGACGGTATACGGACGTTTTTCTGATTAATTCGGGTATCCATGCTGCATGGCGCACCCACATATGATCTGGTTTTTCGCCGTGGTGAAGTCATAGACGGTACCGGCGCCGGGAGATTTGCCGCCGATGTCGCCGTCAGCGGGGACCGGATCATGAGTGTGGGTCGACTCGGTCAGGCCGAAGCGGAGCAGGTGGTGGATATCCGCGGCAAGATCATCTGTCCGGGATTTATCGACGTGCATACGCATGATGATCGCGTGTGTATCGATAGACCGGCCATGCGGCCCAAAATCAGCCAGGGGGTGACGACGGTGATTGTCGGTAACTGTGGCATCAGCCTGGCCCCGTTATTTCGTGCTTCGGCGCTGGTCGAGCCGCTGAATCTGTTAGGCGGCCATATCGAATTCGAGTTTGCTGATTTTCAAAGTTACGTCGAGGCTGTCGAACAAGCAGAACCCGCGGTCAATATCGTTGCTTTGGTGGGGCATTCAACCTTGCGGCTCGCCACCATGAGTGATGTCAACAAAAAAGCCTCCACGGCTGAACTTGATGCCATGTTGAAACTGCTGGAAGAGGCTTTCAACGCCGGCGCTGCCGGTCTCAGCAGTGGTGTGTATTATCCACCGGGAAGGGCGGCAGACGTGGATGAATTAGTGCCGCTGGTCAGGCTCGCGGGCGAGCGACAGGGAGTCTATGCAGCGCATTTGCGCGATGAATATGATCACGTTATCGAGGCCATGCAGGAAGCCTTTACCACGGCTGAGCGGGGACAGACCCCCTTAATCATATCGCACCATAAATGCGCCGGTCTGCAAAACTGGGGGGGAACAAAAGAAACGCTGAAATTGCTGGATGAAGTCAGGCAGACCCGGACGGTCAATATCGATTGTTATCCCTACACTGCCGGTTCGAGTGTGTTGGAACCCGCCCTGGTGGATGGCAAGATAAAAATACTCATCACCTGGTCTGAATCTCGCCCTGAAATGGGCGGGCGCTACCTGCATGATGTTGCCAAAGATTGGCAATGTAGCCAGAAGGAGGCAGCGGAGCGTTTATTGCCCGGGGGCGCCTGCTATTTTCAGATGCATGAAGATGACGTCCGCCGGGTGTTAAAGCATCCGTCAACCATGATCGGTTCGGATGGTTTGCCCAACGACCCCCAACCCCATCCACGACTGTGGGGAACGTTTCCACGGGTGCTGGGGCATTATGCCCGTGATGAGCAACTGTTCTCGTTGGAGACGGCTGTTCATAAGATGACGGGCTTGGCGGCATCACAATTCAGGATAGCGAGCCGCGGCGCGATACGTCCCCACCTGTTTGCCGACCTGGTAGTGATAGACCCGGATAAAATTCGTGATAATGCAACCTATGAAAATCCATGCGAACCGGCAACCGGGATAGATTACGTGTTTGTCAATGGCCAGTGTACCTGGCAGAACGGAGAAGAAACCGGCAGACGCCCCGGCCGGTTTATTGCATAAATACAGAATAGGAAAATGATACTCAGCTTCATAGACTGGTGTTTGATAGGTTTCTTTTTCGTTACCGCAATCGTCATTGGCGCCTGCGTCAGTAAGCGGGCAGGTAAAGACAGCAGTTCGTTTTTTCTCTCCGGTCGAAATATGCCGTGGTGGTTATTGGGTACTTCCATGGTCGCTACCACTTTTTCCACCGATACACCCAACCTCGTTACCGATATTGTCAGGAACGATGGCGTGTCGGGAAACTGGGTGTGGTGGGCGTTTTTGCTTACGGGTATGTTGACGTGTTTTGTTTATGCCAGGATGTGGCGGCAGTCCGGTGTTTTTACGGACCTCGAGTTTTATGAAATTCGTTACAGCGGTAAGGCCGCGAGCGCGGTGCGGGCGTTTCGCGCCCTTTACCTGGGTGTTTTCTTCAACGTGATGGTGATGGCCCTGGTGACATTGGCGGCAATCAAGATCGGTGCGGTGATACTGGATTTGACCCCGATACAAACTCTCGCCATCGCCGCTGTCGTGGTGACTGTTTTCAGCGCCATGGGAGGATTTCTGGGCGTGGTACTGACAGATTTGGTGTTGTTCACGATCTCCATGGTCGGCTCCATATGTGCGGCCTGGGTCACCGTGAATTTACCGGAAGTGGGGGGGTTGAACAACCTGCTCAGCCACCCGAACGTAGTGGACAAATTGTCTTTTTTTCCGGATTTTTCCGAGCCCGAAACAGCCATCGCGGTCTTTATCATTCCGGTTGCCGTGCAATGGTGGAGCGTATGGTATCCAGGCTCGGAACCCGGTGGCGGTGGCTACATCGCGCAGCGCATGTTAGCGGCAAAAAACGAACATCATGCCATGGGCGCGGTGCTGTTATTTCAATTCGTGCACTATGCTTTGCGTCCCTGGCCCTGGATTCTGGTTGCCTTGGCCTCATTGGTCGTGTTTCCCGACCTGGCCGCGATCCAATCAAGGTTCCCCCACGTCGATGAGCAGGTTATCGGGCATGATCTTGCCTATCCGGCGATGTTGACATACCTGCCTCACGGGTTATTGGGACTGGTCATGGCCTCATTGATTTGTGCTTATATGTCCACCATGTCGACCCAGTTGAACTGGGGGGCGTCCTATTTTGTCAACGATTTTTACCGGCGCTTCATCAGGCCCGAAGCGACGGAGGGGCAACTGGTGCTGGTCGGGCGTATGGTAACCCCGGTGTTGATGCTCATTGCCTGTGTCCTGGCATTATTCCTGGAAACCGCCATGCAGGCGTTTCATATCCTATTGTCTATCGGCGCCGGCACTGGTCTGTTGTTTTTGTTGCGCTGGTTCTGGTGGCGCATCAATGCCTACAGCGAGATCGCTGCCATGATTATTTCTTTCATCGTGGCCTTCAGCTTTCACCTGGTGGATTTACCCGGCTGGACTCATTGGGAGAAACTGGTTGTCGGTGTTGCCATCACCACGGTCGGATGGCTGCTGGTCACGTTGATGACACCGCAAACCGATCCGGCGGTACTGCGCCGTTTCTTCCGCCTGGTACAACCCCGGGGCCCCGGCTGGCGCCGGGTCATCGAGGAGGCCCGCGCCGCCGGTGAGGAAATAGTGCTGACAAGCGCCGGGTATAATATGACCGATGCCTTGTTAGCGTTTTTCATGGCCTGTCTGTGCGGGTATGGCGCCTTGTTTTTCATTGGTTCGCTCATCTACGGTAATTACCTCACGGCAGCGGCGCTGTTCGGCATTACGGCATTTTCAGGTCGGCAGCTATTGATGTATTGGAAGAGGCAATGATGAAGGCGGGATGTTTAATTGCAGTGGACTGGGGCTCAAGTCAGTTCCGTGCCTATTTGCTTGACAGAGGCGGCACGGTGATCGAAAAAACAGAAAATAACGGGGGCGTTTTCCGGCAACAGGATGGCGGCTTTGCAAACTTTCTGTATGCATCATGTGACCAATGGCTTAACTCTGCTTCAGGTTTGCCGGTCATCATGTGCGGTATGATCGGTAGCCGACAAGGATGGGTCGAGACGACATACCTGAAATGTCCGATGGCTGTCAGGCAGCTGAGTCAATGCCTGGTGAAAATCCCCGAGGTCCATGCCAATCCCGTTTTTATCGTACCGGGTATCACCTCCAACAGTATATCTGCATTTTCGGATGTCATCCGCGGCGAGGAGACTCAGATAATCGGCTTGCAGTCAAAATATCAGCTTGCTGATACGGTGATATGCCTACCGGGCACACACAGTAAATGGGTCTCGGTCAGTGGGGATCAGATTAACGGTTTTACGACGTTTTTAACGGGTGAATTATATACGGCGCTCAAGACTACCGGTTCCATTCAGTCGGTTATCAGGATTGACGAGTTTAATAAAGCGGCATTTGAGGAAGGAATCAGGATGAGTCGTCAACCAGGTGGTCTCTCTCATCATATCTTTTCGGTCAGGTCCCGCCTGGTATCGGGTGAGTCCGACCAGGGCGCTTTTTCCAGTTATCTTTCCGGCATATTGATCGGGGCTGAAATCAGCGCCGGATTAACGTTTTATCCGGAGATTGACAAGATTACGTTAATTGGCAACCGCGTCCTGCTGCACCAGTATGGTCTGGCCTTTGCTGAATTCGATATCGGCGTTGAACCCATCTCGTCGGATGGCGCTTCGGTTAATGGTTTGTGGAAGATAGCGATTACATCGGCCCGGATCAGACGGATTATCGATGAGAATCATGCTGGATAACTATCTGAAAGAGCTTCCCCTGATTGCCATATTACGTGGTATTACACCCGCTGAAGTCATCGCTGTGGCGGATGTTCTTACAGGAGAGGGGATAGGCATTATCGAGGTTCCCTTGAATTCTCCGCGGCCGTGTGAATCAATCGAACTCCTGGCGCAGCATTATCGGAACGACGTACTGATTGGCGCCGGCACGGTCTTGGACGTCAGTGACATATCGGCAGTGCGGGAAGCGGGCGGGATGCTGATTGTTTCACCCAATACAGATGTTGACGTTATCCATGAAACAAAAAAATTAAACATGACGTCCATTCCCGGCGCATGCACGCCCACGGAAGTATTGACTGCCATGCGAGCAGGAGCCGATGCGATAAAAATGTTCCCTGCTGAAGTTGTCTCGCCTGCTGCAGTCAAAGCAATCAGAGCCGTTATTCCCCCACGGTTCTGCTTGCTTGCAGTAGGCGGTATTAACATTGAAAACATGCCCGAATATATACAAAAGGGGATTAACGGATTTGGAATAGGCTCTGCCATATACCGGAAAGGAAAATCATTATCCGATATCCGGCAGGACGCCGGCGCCGTTATATCCGCATACCGTCAAAATGGGGTCAAGTCCTGACTTAACCTTTTAGCCCGGATTTCCAGGCGATGCGGTGACAAATCGGCAGGATAGCCGATTTACAAAGTACGTCCTGTACTTTGCCCCTTCGGGGCCAGTCTCGCGCGGTTCGACTGTTCAACAGCTCCAGGCAAATTTGTGCATGGCGACAGTCGCCCGTAGGGTTGCGCCCAAATATCGCTCGCAATATCCTGCTGGTGATGAAAGGCGGTAAGGTTTACCGTAATATGCTGGAATGATGAGCAACTGCATGTCATGACGGCGCAGGCCAAAGGGGGAGGGGGACGGCCCCCCGCTTACAACATGCGGGGGCATGTTTGAAATTCGTCCCCGGACTGTTCGGTATGCGGTTGGCCTGTCCTGTTCAGAAGTCAGCCTTGATGCCAACGCCGTAGGAAGCGGGTCTACTTGGTGTCCTGAGATGAATCCCGGGACCAAATACATCGGTTCCCATCGCGGTCGGTTGTTGCTCGTCCAGCACGTTCTTTCCGTAGAAGAACAAAGTCCAATGACCATTCCCGATACCGGCGTATAAATTGAGGTGGTCCTTGCCTGGCGTAGTGACGAGATTGTTCAAATCCCAATCCACTTTACCCCGGTGCTCATAATCCAACCGTCCGGTGACAGACCACGCACCGCTAATCGGTATCGTGTACTGGGCCGAAGCGTTAATCGAATAGTCGTTTACCTGCGGCGTATTGTGGCCTTCAAATATTCCGGAACCATCAAAGTCATCAATTTCCGTGTCGGTTATACCAAAGCCGAAGTTCAGATCCAGGCCCTCTGCGGGGCGAATCGCTAATTCCACTTCGGCGCCGATGTTGGTTGTCTCTGCAATCATTGTCAGTGACGGTAACATTCACTCCATTGACAGGGTGGCTGAACAGGACGGAAGTGTGCAGGTAATCGATATGCAGGGAGCCTATGTATTGCCGGGGCTGATCAGTTGTCATACTCACCTGACTATCGTATTTCCATTCCACTTGAGTGACCCGGGGGAAGACGCGGCCATATCGGCTTATCGTGCTTACAGCAGGGGACAGGAAGCATTACGGGCCGGGGTAACCACCGTACGCACAGTGGGCGAATTGAATCGCGCTGACATCGCGTTGCGTAAATCGATCGCCGCGGGGTGGGTAAGCGGCCCGCGCATATATTCTGCGGGACTGGGCGTTTCCGTTACCGGTGGCCACGGCCACGGGTTTACGGCTGAGGCGGATGGCGCGGACGATTTCAGGAAAAAGTGCCGGGAGGATTTGCTGGCCGGAGCAAACCATATAAAAATCTTTATGACCGGGGGTATCGCACATAAAGATGAAACGTTTGCCGAATCACAAATGTCGGGCGAAGAAATTCGGGCTACTGTTGAGGTTGCCAACAGCAAGGGAACCTACGTTTGTGCTCACGTGGGTGATTCCGATCCCATTATGAAAGGAGTCAAGGCAGGGGTACGTTCATTTGAACACACCTATAACCTGGATTTGACGGCGGCCTCCGCCATCAAGGAAGCCGATGGTTATATTGTGCCTACGCTTGGCGTAACCCGCTCCAAGGATTGGATGCGAAGGCATGGGTTCGAAGAATGGACAATCTGCAAAGCCGTTTCTGCTGCAGCAGATCATCTTGAGAGTATCAGGACGGCCGTCAAGGCAGGCGTTACCCTGGTAAATGGAACAGATATCCCCCCCGGTGACACTGATGATGGCGCTCCAATCGTAGTGCGTGAAATGGAACATTGTCTGGAAGCGGGTTTGATCCCGCTGCAAGTCATACAGACAGCCACTCTCAATGCTGCCGCGTTAATCGATAATGACTAACTGGGTGTAATCAGGCCTGGAGCCAAAGCCGATTTTATTGCGATATTCGGCAACCCGTTAGAGGAGATCAGTCTGTTGAGGGAAATATTTTTTGTCATGCAAGGCGGCAAGATAATCAGGGATGACCGTTGATGAGGCAATATAACCTGGGCATTGATATCGGCGGAACGTTTGTGGATGCAATCCTGTTTAACGGAGAAACAGGTGAAACCAGGCTTGAAAAGGCGCCGACTGTTCCGCACAACCCGTCTACCGGCGTGCTGCATGCCGTAGATAAACTGGGAATTAATCTCAGCGAAGTCGAGACAATTGTTCATGGTACTACCCTGGGGCTCAATGCCATTCTTGAGCGTCGCGGCGCAAGGGTTGGAGTAATTACCACCCGGGGCTTTCGGGATATACTGGAACTGGGACGAGGCGACCTGCCTGCTACCCATATGTATGATATGCATTACCAACGCCCTGATCCGTTAGTACAGAGGCGTTGCATTGTCGGTGTGCCTGAACGTATTAATGTAAAAGGTGAAGTTGATATCGCACTGGATAATAATGCTGTCATCAATGCAGTTAATCTCCTGGTTCATAATCAGGATGTGTCATCACTTGCAATCTGCTGTCTGCACTCATACAAAAACCCGGAGCATGAACAGCAAATTGCCGGCATTGCCAGCGAACTTTTCCCCGATATATGGCTATCAATTTCCAACCAGGTTGTTCGTGAATATAGGGAATACGAGCGTACCTGTACCACTGTTCTTGACGCCTATATCCGGCCTATCTTCGAGAAATATATAGACGATCTCTTCTTTGAGTTACAAGGTAAAGGGTTTACCGGAAGATTTTTGGTAATGCGTAGTAGTGGTGGCGCGATGACGGCGCAGACAGCAAAACAAAGGCCGTTGGACAGTGTCTTTTCAGGTCCTGCCGGCGGGATTATAGGCGCCTCCTACCTGGCTCAACAATTACAACTGGGACATATGCTGACTATGGATTTCGGCGGTACCAGCCTGGATACCTGTGTCATTGAAAATGCAGCACCAGATGTGATCCATGAAACCCGGTTGCAACACATGCCGGTTTTAATCCCTACCTTTGATATTCGTTGTATCGGCGCCGGCGGCGGGTCGATTGCCTGGATGGAAGAAGGTATGCTCAGGCTTGGCCCGCACAGCGCAGGAGCGGAACCCGGCCCAATTGCTTACGGCCGTGGTGGAGAACAACCGACCCTGACAGATGCCGCCTTGATACTTGGTTTTATTGATCCGGATAATTTTCTCAATGGGGAAATACCGCTCGATATCGCGGGAGCGCGCAAAGGACTGGAAACCGAATTGGCCACTCCCATGGAAAGTGATGTCCTGAAAACCGCAGCAGGAATCTTTTCAGTGTTGATAGCCCAGACAGAAGGCGCAGTGCGTGAGATTACGGTGGAACAGGGTAAAGATCCTAAAGAATTCACAATTCTTGCATTTGGAGGGGCCGGCCCCCTGGTTGCGCCGTTACTGGCGCTTGAAATGGGTATCCCTACTACGATTATCCCAAACGTACCGTCAGTATTCTCGGCATGGGGAATGTTGATGGCGGATATGGCAACTGATGTTTCGCGGACGTTTATTGTCGAACTTGAAGAATCAATTTTACCCCAGGTAAATGAACTGTTTCATTCTCTGGAAAAAAAGGCATCACTTAACCTGACGGAACAAGGGGTGCAGGCAGAAGAACAGGATTTGATCCGGAATCTGGAAATGCGTTACCTGGGCCAGGAACACACGCTCAAAATACAGGTAGAGGGTATGCCTGAATATGGAGTTTTGCGCTCGTTATTTGATTCTGCGCATGAACTTCGATATGGGCACAGGACAGAACAACCTCTGGAACTGGTTAACCTGCGAGTGACCGGTCTCGGACGTATGACCAAACCTGAATTGAAAAAGCAGCCTGGAAGAAGCGCTTCAGCCGGCGTTGAAAAAGTTGACGCCAGCCGAATGGCCTACTGTTTCAGGGATAAGACATTGAAAGAGTTTCAGCTTATTGATCGTAAACTGATAAGCCCTGGCGTTAGTATTAAAGGCCCGGCTATCATAGATGAAGGAACTTCGACCACGGTTATATATTCGAGTCAGACCTGTCTGGTTGATGATTTTGGGCACCTGGTTATAAAGACAAGCATTTAGACTTAGAGATTTTCAGATGGATAGCGCAACTATCGGAGTCATCCACAGTTATTTGTGTTCAGCGGCGGAGGAAATGCGACGCACCTTGATTCGCACTGCATTCAGCCCGGTCATTTACGAGGTTCTGGACTTCGGAATTTCCATATACAGCAGTGATCTTGAATTAATCGCCGATGCACCGGGCCTTGCGTTCTTTCTCGGGGCCAATGATTATGCCGTGAAAAAAGGGATAGAGCACGTAGGCATCGACAACCTGGAACCCGGCGACATAATCGTCCTGAATTATCCGTATTGGAGTTCGGCCCATGCCGCCGACGTGGCCCTGTTTGCTCCTGTATATGACGACGGTGAGGACAGACCTTTCGCCTATACCTGTATCCGCGCGCACTGGCTGGATTTGGGCGCCAAGGACCCCGGCTATGTGCTTGACTCGACGGATATTCACCAGGAAGGACTGATACTTCCGGCAGTCAAGGTCTACAAGCGCGGCAAGCCGGACCAGGAACTGCTGGATATCATCCGTTTTAATTCCCGTATGCCGGAGAATGTTTTCGGCGATCTGGAAGCGCAGGTGGCAGCGACACAGACGGGTATCAGCCGCCTGAAACAGGTACGCAGGAAATTTGGCGGGGAGGCGCTGGCTCAGGCAATTACCGGCATACTTGATTATGGAGAGAGAATAACGAGAAAAGCGTTAAAGGAAATACCCAACGGCAGTTGGACTGCCGAAGACTACGTGGATGATGATGGTATCGATGATGAAATTATCCCGTTGCGCGTCAGGGTAACCGTGGAAGACGATAAGTTTATTGTAGATTTCAGTGCTTCTCCTGATGCCGTGACGGGCCCGGTCAACATCCCTTTCGGCCTGTCCCAGACAATAGGTAAGGTGGCGCTGAAAATACTGACAACTCCAACCCATCCCAGCAATGCCGGTTGTTTTCGTCCTCTCGAGGTTATTGCCCCGCCGGGAAACCTGTTTCATGCAGTTTACCCGGCCGCGACGTACACGTTATGGCCGGCAATGATTGCCCTGGAATTGATTTTAAAGGCGCTGGCCGGGGCGATGCCCGATAGAATCGCAGCCTGTTCCGGTGGGGATGTTCCGGGATTTATGATGTACGGCAAAGAGCCGGCAAGCGGGCGATCCTATGCAATCAGTAATAATGAGCCGGTGGGGTGGGGAGCCGCGGCCGGCCATGACGGCGCCAACGCGCAAAACCATGTCTCAACGACTATGGTGCGTAATACACCTATTGAAGTCATGGAAGCGAAGACGGGAATGAAGTTTGAATGCGTTGAGATGCGCTGTGACAGTGGCGGCGCAGGAAAATTCAGGGGTGGTCTGGGAATTTACCGGGACATACGATTTGTCTGGCCGGGACATTTTCTGTCAATAACCAAAAAGAGTAAAACGCCTCCCTGGGCGCTGGAAGGCGGACACAGGCCGCAGCCGAATGCGTTTCATATGTTCCCGAATACGGAGCAAGCCAGGATAGTGGGTACACACAGGACTGCTGTTGCGGCAGGCGAGCATGTTCTCAGTGTTTCCGCGGGAGGAGGAGGTTACGGAAAACCGGAACAACGGGACACTGACCTGGTTTTCAATGACGTTCTGGATGGCTACATTTCGGTAGATGCCGCGCAGAATATCTACAGGGTTGTGATAAAAGACGGGTTGATCGATGAACAGGCAACCGCTGAATTGCGAGGAATAAGCGGAGACTGAATGGATGCATGTCAATAGAATATGCGTCATTATGGACAGGGATACGCATAGATTGTATCGGTAGCGGGGATGGCCCATTTTCAATTAGGCGACGATTATTCCCATCAACCGGTTCCGGAAACCGATAGAACACACGCCTATCACATTGCCGTCATAATTATCGGCGGCACAATCGCCGTACCGGGATTTTTAATGGCATCCAATATCAGCCACGGCGCCGGCTTTTATCCGGGATTGATTGGCTTCATCATTGGCTGTCAGGTGCTGGCGATTACTGGTGTTTTTGCCGGCATGGTGGGCGCCCGTTCCAAGCTGTCTACCTATCTGATCCTGCGCTATTCCTTCGGTACGGCCGGTTACAGGTTTGCAAATTTCCTGATTGCCCTGGTCATGTTCTTCTGGTTTGCCATCCTTTGTAACCTGTTCGGCGCCGCGGCTGAGGAAGTCGTATCAATCGTTACCAGGATGGACGTTTCCAGACAATGGCTTGGCGTTCTGGGTGGATTGATCATGGTGGGCGTTACCATTTACGGGTTTCGTGCAATACAAAGGATGGCGTTATTCATGGTTCCGTTACTCGCAGTCATCCTGTTGTATGGGGCTTACAGATCGGCCGTATCAGGCAATATTGAAGTGCTCGGCAATCCCGGAACAGGGGTGTTAGGGATCGGTGGTGCCATTTCGGTTGTGATCGGGGCATACAGTGGCGGCATAGTGACCTTGCCCGATTACCTGCGTTATGCCCGCCATCCCGGGCGCGCACTGGCAGCCGTATACTTCGCCCTGGGGATCTCATTTCCCATTGTATTGACGATCACTGCCATACCCAGTGTACTCTCAGGCGAACAGGACTTAATCAGGATCATGCTCTCGCTCGGTGTCGGCGTCGGCGCGCTGGTTGTCCTGATCTTTTCAACGATGTCAAGCAACGTGGGTATGCTGTATTCAGTAGGTCTATCAATTGCCGCATCATTTAAACAGGTAAAATTCTGGCGCAGTGTTGCCCTGTTCGGCATTCTTGCTACGCTGCTTTCCATATTTGATATCGTTACATACTTTGTTCCGTATATCAGTGTACTGGGGATTTGTATTCCTAGCCTGTGCGGTATTTATATCTGTGATTTCTTTTATGTAAACAGGCAGAATTACTCGCCTGAAAAACTCTCAGTACTCCCCGCCTATAACTTGCCTGCATTCCTGGCATGGGGAACAGGGTTCCTGGTAGGTTTTTTGAGCGTGAAGGGATATATCACCTTAACGACTGTCTCCGCCTTTGACTCCATGCTGGCCGCCGCACTCTGTTACTGTTCAATAGCGTCCAGACAATCCCTGCCGGCGTCTGGGGAACAGGGACAGATGTAAAGTTGTTCTCCGTACCGGAGCAATGAGAAAAAGAGAGCGGAATTGTACTTACTCCGCAGAAATAAGTTGGATTTTTGCTACAGTACTGTTATTATTTTGAGACAGTTGTTTGTGGGGTGTTGTCATTTCTCGGGGGGAAACAATGAAGAAGTTCACATGCATTATCCTGCTGTTGTGCCTGGCGGGTTGCTCCGACGGCGAGCCTGAATCAGGCAGCGAACTGCTTATCAGGGGTGTCACCCTGATCGACGGTACCGGCGCCGATCCGGTAGCCGAAATCGACATTCGCATAGCTGATGGCCGGATCGTTAAAATTGGTTCTGACTTGTCGGCTTCTCCGGATGCCGAGACTATTGACGGCAGCGGGAAATACGTGATCCCCGGCCTGATCGACGCGCACGTTCACCTGGACGCCCCCATTGTCTTTCAACTCACGCCCGACGAGAAAGCCCAGGTCATAGAGCACACTCCCAAGGCTTTTCTCTATAATGGCGTCACCACTGTCCTCAACGTATCCTCGAAAGTGGACTGGATATTCGAGCAGCGCCAGGCCGAGCGGGAGGGTCGGCTACTGTCACCCAGGATCTATGCCATGGGGCGTTCTTTCACGCCGGAAGGCGGTTGGGGCAGCCGGCACGGCGGCGCTCTGGCCGATGCAGACGCGGCCTTGGAGCGCGCCCGAGATTACATCAGCCGGGGTACGGATGGATTCAAGGTGATCATTGAAGACGGGTTGGGAGCTTCAGGGACCTATAACAGGATGAGCGACGAGATGATGATGGCTATTTCGCAGATCGCTCAACAGAATAACGTCCCCATCTATACGCACGCCATCAACCTGGACGAATTCCATTCGGCCGTAGCAATGTCCTCTACCGCGATTGTCCACGGACTTGAAGACCCCATTCCGCCAGGCGATACCATTCTGCAGGACATGGTTGAGAATAACGTGATGTTTGTTCCCACCCACAGTCTGTGGGAGGCATTCCTGCGCCACGATGAGGCGGCTGCCGACCTGGACGATCCCATCTTGCGTGACAGCGTTCCGCATTTTCTCCTGGATTACATGCAGGATCCGGACTACCGGGCAGAGGAGACCCGCCGCTTCCTGGCGGTTGCCGGCATGCCGGTTTACCAATGGGCCGAGGACAAGATCCCGATATTTCGCGAGAATATCCTGAAGGCGCACCAGGCCGGTGTGGTGCTCGCCACGGGGACCGACGCAGGAGGACCGGTGGGTTTTAACTTCCAGGGTTACAATCTCCCCTGGGAAGTCAAGCTTTTCGTGCAAGCCGGATTGACCCCGATGGAGGCCCTGGTGGCGGCGACCCGCAACGGCGCCAAGGTGATCGGCGTTGAAGATCAGTTGGGTACGGTTGAAGCCGGCAAACTGGCCGATCTCCTGATCCTGACGGCCAACCCGCTTGATGACATTCAGAATATCCGCAAGATAGAGACGATTATCTACAAAGGCAAGGCCTACCCGCGCGAACAATTCGCCTACCAGGCTGCAACTAACTGATAAGGAGAGAACAATGAAACCTATCGCTGTGTACACAATAAACAAAATACGTTATTTTCTACCCTGCAGTCTACTCATTGGGCTGTTCGGATATGCACAATTGGCGCAGTCCCAGATCGAAGAAATCGTGGTTACCGCCACCAAACGCGGCGATACGTTGATCCAGGATATTCCCCTGTCTGTTCAAGCTATCAGCGGGGACAGTCTGCGGGAAACCGGCGCACTTGATTTCAACGATTATTACCGGCAGATACCGGGACTAAGCGTCGTCGACCAGGGCCCCGGTGATAAACGCTACATAATACGCGGCATTACCTCAGCCGGCGCCGGCACCGTGGGCTTGTATTTCGATGAAATCGTCGTCACAGGCAATATGCTGACCACGGATGGGGGGCGCTCGATTGATATCAAATTGTTCGATATGGACCGTATTGAAGTGTTAAAAGGGCCCCAGGGCACGACTTTCGGGTCCAGTTCGCTTTCCGGGGCAATCAGGTGGATCCCCGCCTCTCCCGACATGAGTCAGGCCTCTATGGACGTGGGCGCCGGCATCAGTTCCACCCGCTACTCGGACGGGCTGGGTTACACGGTTGATGCAATGGTCAATATTCCGATTGTCGAGGACAAGGTGGCGCTTCGTTTTGCCGGTATCAAGATCGATAACGAAGGTTATATCGACAATCGATTCAGGGAAGACGGCAATGACGACAATACCGAAGCCCTGCGCGGCATGCTGGCTGTGCAGGTGACGGATACGTTGAAATTTTCAATCCTGGGCATGCACCAGGATTCGAAGACCCATGGCCGCGCCGGCTGGATGGACCAGGAAATCGATCTCCCCGTCAGCCCGTCCCTGAACGGCGGACCGGTACCGAAGTTTTACAATACGGACCTTTCCGCTGCGGGTTTTCTTGACAAGACCAACATGTACAACGTCAAGTTCGAATACGATCCGGAGTGGGGTAACGTTATCTTCACGTCATCCTTGCTCCAGCGGGACACGGATCTTAACCGGGATGCCTCTGCTGAAATCGAGATCATTACTCGCCTGGCATTTCCCGCGGATGGAAGCGGCCAGTCTTTTATTGTTCAACCACAAAATCGCGAACTATTCACCAACGAGATTCGTTTTGCTTCCAGTTGGGACAGCCCGTTCCAGTTGTTGATCGGCGGCTTTCGCCAGTCGGAGGAACGTTTCTTCAGGAGCAAGGTGATCACCGTGGATTCGGTGACCGGCAAGGTTACTCCCGATTCCATCTCGCTATTGGATCGTACGGTAGACACCTCGGTTGACGAGAAGGCGCTCTTCGGTGAGTTGTCCTGGGACGTAACCGAGCAGTTGAATGTGACGGGCGGATTTCGCTGGTTCGATTTTGACCTGGTGGAAAACGCAGCAGCGGTTACCGGCTTTCCGGGGAGGCCCGGCAGTGGCCCCGGCCCGCAACTGGCATTTGGAGAAAAGGACATCATTTTTAAGGCAAACGTTTCCTACGATCTGAATGATGACATCATGGCCTACTTTCAGTTTGCCCAGGGATTCCGCTCCGGCGGCCCGAACGATCAGACAGCAGCCAGTATCGCCGGCGTGACCATCCCCGCGGGATTTGGTTCCGACTCGGTGGATAGTTATGAAGTCGGGTTCAAAAGCGCCTGGGCGGATAGCAAATTTATTTTAAACGGTTCCTTTTTCTATGTTGACTGGACGGATATCCAGGCCCGGCAACAGGCAAGCGCGCCAGGTGGACTTACATTCTCGTACAGGGGGAATGGGGGCACCGCGGAAGTCATTGGGGTTGAAGTGCAGGCTCAGGCCTATCCTGCCGAAGGGCTGTCTTTCGGGGTTACTTTTAACTACAGCGACGCGGAACTGACCGCGGACGCGCCTATACCGGCTAACGGAATGGATGGGGACATAATCCCCCATGTGCCGGAAGTCACCTTCAACCTGAACGGCCGTTATGAACGGCCCCTGGGGTGGAACAACTGGACCGGGTTCATCAGCGGCGATTTCTCCTGGGTGGATGACCAGGTTAACCAATTGAGGCCGACCTTTATCACTTATCGTGAGATGGACAGTTATTCCATTCTCAACCTGAGAGCCGGGGTCGACGGTGACGGCTGGTCTGCGGTGTTGAGCATCGACAACGTGCTGGATGAGGATGAGACCCTGGCGTATATCTTTAACGGGGGCAACCAGCCGTCCCGGCTCGGTTTGCCCGGCTGGGTTCCTCCGGGGATGGTCCGCCCCTGGCCGCGTATGGTCTCCTTCTCGGTGCGCAAATCATTTGATTTTTAAGGAATACCAGGTTTAATCACTGGGGTCAGAGTAAATATTATTTACTTTGACCCCAGTATCACTGCGAAAGCAGGAATCCACTAATAAATGTTTGGTTATCCACTGGATTCCTGCCCCCCTGCTTTCGCAGGGGCAGGCTCTGCTCAACAGCATACAGAGCTTGCCCCTGTATGCTGTTGAGCAGGGGGGTAAACTTTCGCAGGAATGGAAACGGAGTTTTCACGGAAAATTAATGTCTTTTGCTATCAGATACAAATGTATGCGTTTGCCCTGGATTACCTTATACAAGGTCTTTATAGGTGGTCAATTGACCAGCCTATATTCCCTTAAATTCCCCGTCTGTGCCGCAGGCTGCCCGGTGCATAGGGCTTGTAAACCAGGTTTTTTTCTATAGCAAACCGACGGTCGTGCAGGCGGCCTTTAAACACGGCAATCTCAGGGCTTGCGCCGATCGCTCCGTCGGCAACGTCAAACCCCAAACACAGTCCTTTATGCCCGTCGGCGTAATGGCCCCATTGCACCGGGTTATCCCAGTTTTTACTGAAACAAAGCAGGCCCATTGTTTCGTTATAGCGGTCCTTTGAGATTTCTATTTCTTTACGCAAGTCACCATTGGATAAATCCGCACCCATAAACTCAAAGGGATCATTCAACTGATCAATTCTGGATATTTTCAGGTGTTTCTCTCGTAAGTTGGAAAGACCGTATTCTGCGTTTGTGAAGTGATATAATCTCATTTGTCTCCTTGGCATTCTCTGCGCAAACGCTGGTTAACATCAACATGCCTGCGGATTAAAGTACATAATTCCTTGACTTTAGCTAGGATACTAAAACAGGCGGGTTATGATCTTGATCTGAATAAAATCATTCTCTAACACTACGACAAAACAGTAAACCAGGAGCGTGGACTTCTTTTACAAATATACGTAAATCATTAATTGTGATAGGTATAGATTTCTTGATAAATTAATAGCAGAAAATTGCTGGACAGACTAGAAAGATGAAAATTGAACGCATTCGCCTGAAGAATTTCCGCGCACTATACGACATAGAATTGAAAAATATCCCTCCGCTTGCTGTTTTTGTTGGCAAAAACGGTAGTGGCAAATCCACTTTGTTTCAAGCCTTCGGCTTTCTCAAAGATGCCTTAAAAAACAATGTCGGCGTTGCACTGCAAAGAATGGGCGGCTACAAGGAAGTGGCAACCCGCGGTCACGCGGACGAGCCGATCGAGATAGAGATTCAGTTTAGGATGATGCTCTCGGATGTGAACCGATTGGTCACTTATCATCTGGAAATTATCATGGACAGCGGTATCCCCGTAGTACAACGGGAGATTTTGCGCTACAAACGGGGAGCATACGGTTCGCCTTTTCATTTTCTGGACTTCAGAAATGGTGAGGGATATGCAATCAGCAACGAGGAAGATTTTAATAAACAAGACGAAGAGTTAACAAAAGATTATCAATCTCTGGATTCTCCCAGCATGCTTGCTATAAAGGGTTTGGGGCAATTCCGAAGATTCAAAGCCGCAAGCGCATTTCGCCATTTGATTGAAAACTGGCATGTTTCGGACTTTCACATAATGGCAGCCCGCCAGCGGGTGGAAGCCGGCGTTGCCGAACATCTCTCGGAAACCGGGGATAACCTGCCGCTGGTTGCACAGCACTTGCACCAAAATAACCGGCAAGCATTTAACAGGATTCTGCGAAGATTCAGGGAGAGAATTCCCGGTATGTCAGAGGTAACCGCTACTGCAACGGAAGACGGACATATATTGCTACGTTTTAAAGATGGTTCATTTAAGGACCCGTTCATTGCCCGTTATGTGTCCGACGGCACGATCAAGATGTTTGCCTACTTAGTGCTGTTGCATGACCCAAAACCGCATCCATTTTTGTGCATTGAGGAGCCGGAAAATCAACTTTTTCCTCAATTGCTCGGTGCACTGGTAGAAGAACTGCGAAATTACGCCGAGCATGGTGGACAGGTCTTCGTTTCCACACACTCACCCGACGTGCTGAATCATGTGGAAATTAACGAGGCGTTTTTTCTTAAAAAGGAACAGGGCATAACAGCAATTTATCCGATCGCAGAAAATCTACAAATTAAGCGTTTTATAGAAGAAGGCGATAAGCTCGGCTGGTTGTGGAGTCAGGACCTACTGGAAATTTAACGGCGGCATGGAATGAAATACGTTGCGCCAATCAATCTGGTTTTTATGCTGGAAGAAGAGTCCGCCAAGCATTTGCTCAAGGAACTACTGCCCCGGATATTATCCGAGTTTCAGTCGGTAACTTATCAGCTTATCCCTCATCAAGGAAAAGGAGACTTGCAAAAATCAATCCCGATTAAGCTCAGGGCCTGGCTTGCCCCAAATACTTTTTTTATCATTCTGCACGATCAGGACAGCCACGATTGTAGGAAGCTGAAACAAAAATTGAAGCTATTATGCGTCCGGAATAACAAACATAAACCCTTGATTCGTATTGTCTGTCAGGAATTGGAAGCTTGGTATTTCGGCGATCTTGATGCGGTTGAAAAAGCTTTTCCGTCATTCAGGGCCAACAAATATAAGGACAAACGCAGATTCATGAATCCGGATGCCATTAGCAAACCCAGCGACGAATTAAAGCGGATAGTCAGAGGTTTCAGCAAGGGCATTGCTGCACGGGAAGTACCCCGGCACATGAACAAAGACAAGAATACCTCAACTAGTTTTAACCATCTGATAGGCGGCTTACAAAATCTGGTCAAAGAACAATTGAGCGCACACAACGGCTAACAACGGCGATCTATACGACCGCAAAGCCATCAAGAAGCTCAAACTGTTCCCCCCGTAGGTGGACGCTGTCGTTGTTGGCGGAGCGGTGGGTGGCTCTGATGGATATGGAGGCGGTCTCGCTGCAAACCATCCGCAAGATAGAGACGATCATCTACAAAGGCGAAGCCTACCCGCGCCAGGAGTCTGCCTACCAGTGACTACGCAGGTTCCCATGCCGGGCAATGAGCGAGAGCGGAATTATTTCTGCCCCAGTATCATCTCTATGACCTGTCTGAACAGTTCGCTATCCCCGTTCGCCAGGGACAGCGCCGTATCGGCATGGTCTTCCCCGTCCAGCAGCAGGTAATGTGCATCAACGCCGGCCGTTTTTAATGCCTCGGTAAACGCCATGGACGACTCCTGGTACCCCTCTTCGGACCCGACGGCGACCAGTGCGGCCGGTACAGGGTCTTTGATATGCAGTATCGGACTGGCCTGTTCCCGTAGTTCCGGGGTCGGCGCATAAGTATACAACTCCCCGGGCCGTCCTCTATCGCGCACATCGTAGGGACCGCTAACGGGTACGATGCCTTTTAATATCCCTTTTGGCATACCCATATCCGCTAACCAGGCACGGTCAACGCCGATATCGGCAGACAGGATGGCGCCGGCGGAGTGCCCGCCCACGAAAATAGCTTCCGGGTTGCCGCCGTATTCCTTAATATTTTCAAACAACCATTTTATGGCGCCCTTTACATCATCGGATTGGTCCGGGTAGTGAGCGCCGCTGCCGGTCAACCGGTAACTGGCGACGGTCGTGATCACTCCCCTATTGACGAAAGGTTCGGCGACCGAACCGTAATGCGCCTTGTCTCCTTCACGGAAGCCGCCGCCATGCAGGAACAAAAACACCGGCGCGTTCGACACTTCGCCTTCAGGCAGATAAAGGTCAAGGACCTGTTTTGGATCAGAGCCATAGGCCAGGTCCAGGAAATGCAGGTAGTGTTCTCTTACCCGGGCCGTAAGTTCATTATTGCGTTTATAAAAGCCGGTCCAGTCAATGGTAAAGTCCTCAGGGTGCATGACCGTATAATATTTGGACATGTCCTGCGCATTTATTACAGCGGTGAACAACATCAGTAAGACGGCAAGCATAGACAGTTTTATCTTCAACATCAGCTTATCTCCTCATAATTTATAGCGAAGCAATCAGAACCTCAGGCTGTTTTCGGGAGCATACACTTCCCCGCCTTTGATGACTAAGACAATTTTATGTTGCAGCAAGGTAATATCCTGAAGTGGGTCGCCATCCACGATCACCATGTCGGCAAACTTGCCTTCGGTCACCGTACCAAGGTCTGTTTCCACTCCCTGCAATTGTGCTGCCCGTAATGTTGCGCTCTGGATCACTTCCATGGGCGTTAATCCGGCATCGAGATAATGCTGCATCTCCCGGGTCAGGGGACTGTGCATGTTGAAGGGGGCGCCGGCGTCTGTTCCGGCGACGATCTGTTCCCGGCCGCCGGCTTCGATAAACGTCTTCAGTTTCCGCTTCGCCACTTTGATACGTTCCGGCGCCCCGATGCCCCAGGGTATCGCGTTCGGGTTTTTCCAGGAATCGAGCAGGTGCGCGTACACTTCCGCGGAATATTGTTGCTTGAACCTGGGATGGTCCAGCGATTCGGGAAACTCAAACACGCGCACGTAGGCATTGCGCATTTCAATAGTCGGTATGATATACGGCCCGCGCAGGATATTGGCCCTGGGTCCCGTCGGGATGGGTTTTATTCCACGTACCATCAGACGAATAGCCTCGGCGCTGTAATCCGACAAGGGATCGGCCGTAAATACATGATGCATGCGGTCAACGCCGGCTTCAATTGCCGTGCGGTAGGCGTTGATGTGGCGCACGTCGGCATCCACGCCAAGACCGACCTTATGCGCCGTATCCACGATCACCTTGAGTATTTCCAGGTCCCAAAAGCCATATACCTTGACTTGATCGACGCCCAGAGCAATGACTCTATCCGTTACCTGCTTTGCCTCAGCGGGTGAGCCAACGAGATAATCTCTCCTGATATTGGGCTTATCGGGATTGCGCTGGTGCAGTATGGGGCCGGCCAGGAACAGCCTGGGTCCGGGCAGTTGGCCCGCTTCAATCTCTGCTTTCAGGGCCAGTTGTTGGCTGATGGGGCCGCCCGTGTCGCGGAAAGAAGTAATACCCGCCAATAACGATGTTTTTGCCACGGCCGCCATCACCGATTTTGCCTGGGGGGCAAATTTAATTGGAAACGACGCCGGATCTCCCTCGGCGATATGAAATAAATGCCCATGGGATTCCCATAATCCCGGTAAAATCGTCATGCCGTTTACATCCAGCGTTTTCACCCCGTCAGGAATGGTTACAGTATTCACGTCGCCAAGGCTGATTATGCGATCGCCGCTGACCAGCACTACCGCATTTTGCAGAGGTTGTCCGCCATAACCGTCAACAAGCTGACCACCGGTTATTGCAAGAGTCGGCTTGTCTCCCGGCGCTGCAAACACGGCCAGATTGAGGCAGAACAGTATCAATATGGAAAATTTGTGTCTCATAATCGTCCCCCCGAAATAACACCGCAACAGCGCGGAAAATCACGCGATCCGCGCCATGGCCCTGTAAGCCACTGAACCAGGCTACAGTCTGTTTTTCATTTTCTTCAAAAGCATACTCGCAAACAGAATACTTGCAAGAGCAGATAAACACATATAATGCTACGACTATGAGTTTATCATTCTGGCGGCTGCCCCATCGTCATTCCGGCGAATGCCGAGTAGTGGCACATGGATGTGCCGTCAACAGACCAAAGGATGGAAATCCAGTCAATAAAGGCTCCTTATAATGATAAACCTGCCCTGGAATGTCGTAATCCAGGGGGGTAGGTTTATCTACTGGATTCTGGTATTCACCAGAATGACGGGCAGTCTGGCCTGCAATGGTAACAAAGTGATAAACTGTCAGTAACTCATTGACAGCAAAGAACATTCAATCATGTGGAAAATCTGGATTGATCGCGGTGGCACCTTTACGGATATTGTCGCAAAATCTCCTGGTGGTCAATTAATCAGTCATAAGCTGCTTTCCGAGAATCCCGGACGCTACAAGGACGCGGCAGTTCAGGGCATTCGCGATCTGCTCGGCATGGAGCGCGGCGCGTCCATCCCTCCCGGCGCCATCGAACATGTCAAAATGGGTACCACTGTCGCTACCAATGCACTGCTTGAACGTAAAGGCGAACGCACCCTGTTTGTCACCACCAGGGGTTTCGGTGATGCATTGCGCATCGGTTACCAGAACCGTCCGCGTTTGTTTGATCTAAATATCGTGTTACCGAGTCTGCTGTATGAACAGGTGATCGAAGTGGACGAGCGCGTCGACGCCTACGATGAAGTGTTATCCCCGCTTGACGAGGATCGGATCAGGGCTGACCTTCGGACAGTATTTGATACCGGTATCAGGGCGGTAGCTGTTGCCTTTATGCACGGTTATCGATATCGCGACCACGAACTTAGAGTGGGTGAAATTTGCAGGGAGGTAGGTTTTACCCGGATATCCCTGAGTCACGAGGTCAGTCCCCTGGTCAAGCTGGTGTCCCGCGCTGATACGACTGTTGTTGACGCCTATCTGTCTCCTATCCTGCGCCGCTATGTGCAGCAGGTTGCCGATGAACTGGGTACTCAAGGCGAGGGTGGTCCGCGGCTCATGTTTATGCAATCCAATGGCGGTCTCACCGATGCCCGTCTGTTCCAGGGCAAGGACGCCATTCTTTCCGGCCCGGCCGGCGGTGTCGTGGGCATGACTCGCACTGCGGCGATGAGCGGGTTCCACAAGTTGATTGGTTTCGATATGGGCGGCACCTCCACGGATGTGACACATTACGATGGCGAATACGAGCGCAGTTTTGAAACATTGGTAGCCGGCGTCCGCATGAGAGCGCCGATGATGCATATCCATAGCGTGGCGGCCGGCGGTGGTTCAATACTTCAATTTGACGGCTCACGCTTCAGGGTAGGGCCGGAATCAGCCGGCGCCAACCCCGGGCCGGCCTGTTATCAGCGCGGCGGCCCGCTGACGGTAACCGATTGCAACGTTATGCTGGGAAAAATCCAGCCGGACTACTTTCCTGCCATTTTCGGGTCCGCTGGTAATGACAAACTTGACCGTGAAACGGTGGTACGGAAGTTTTCTGAAATGGCCGCACAAGTATCCGCCACCAGGGGCAAAACCCTCAGCGTAGAAGAAGTCGCAGAAGGTTTTCTGTGTATTGCCGTTGAAAACATGGCCAATGCGATCAAGAAAATTTCACTGCAGCGCGGTTACGATGTCACGCAATACACGCTTAACTGTTTCGGCAGCGCTGCCGGCCAGCACGCGTGTCCGGTTGCGGACGCGTTGGGGATGGAAACTATTTTCCTGCATCCCTTCGCCGGGGTGCTGTCTGCTTACGGCATGGGCCTGGCGGAGATCAGGGTGTTGCGTCAAGCGCAGATGGGCTTCAATTTTGTAGCGGACTCAGTGGAACAAAAGATCGCGGGGCAATATCGGCAGTTGGCCGATTCAGCCCGTAGAGCAGTGCAGCAGCAAGGTGTTGGGGAACAACACATCTCCCTGGTCACCAAGGTCCATCTGCGTTATGAAGGCACCGACACCAGCCTGCTGGTTGACGCAGGCAGCGCGGTACGGATGAAGTCGGATTTTGAGGATGCGCACCGCCGCCGTTTCGGGTTTGTTGCCCGCGCACGCGGCCTGGTCGTGGAAGCGCTATCCGTAGAGGCGATCGGCGTAACGGAGCACGCGGATGATCCGGAGATCAGTCCCCCCGTTTCCGGGGAAAGTCCGATCGTACACGATTTGGTACAGGTTTACAGTGCCGGCGAATGGCGTGAGACTGCTTTATATCGTCGCTCAGAGTTGCACCCCGGCCAGCATGTCTACGGGCCGGCCATTATTATCGAAGCAACAGGCACGATCATAGTGGAGCAGGGCTGGCGCGCTGCGCTCAACAGCCGCGGCCACCTGGTAATGACGCGTTATGTCGAACTTGTGCAGAGAAAAACCATCAGTACTGCTGCCGACCCGATCATGCTGGAGGTATTCAATAACCTCTTTATGTCGATTGCCGAACAGATGGGCGTCACCCTGCAAAATACCGCTTATTCCGTGAACATCAAGGAGCGCCTGGACTTTTCCTGCGCACTGTTCAACGCCGAGGGCAACCTGGTGGCCAATGCACCCCATATCCCCGTCCACCTGGGTTCCATGGGTGAATCGGTCAAGTCCGTTATCAAAACCGACGAGGGCAATATCAGGCCTGGCGACGTGTATGCCCTCAATGCCCCTTACGCCGGCGGCACCCATCTCCCCGACGTAACCCTGATTACGCCGGCATTCGACGATAAAGGAGAAAACATCCTCTTCTACCTGGCTTCACGGGGCCACCATGCCGATATTGGTGGCCGTACGCCGGGTTCTGCTCCCCCGGACAGTACCCATATTGACGAGGAGGGCATATTGATTGACAACTTCCTGCTGGTTGAAAACGGCCGGCTGCGTGAAAAAGAAATCAGGGAATTGCTGGGTTCCGGCAAATATCCCTGTCGCAATATCGATCAGAACCTGGCTGACCTGTCAGCGCAGATAGCCGCCAATGAAACCGGCCTGATGGAACTGCGGAAAATGGTCGGACACTACGGCATCGAGGTGGTCAACGCCTATATGAAACACGTTCAGGACAATGCCGAGGAGTCGGTGCGAAGGGTAATGGAAGTGTTGAAAGACGGCGAATTCGAATATCCCATGGATGAGGGCAGTGTGATAAAGGTCAGGATTTCGGTAGATCGTGAAAAGCGTGAGGCAAGCATCGATTTCAGCGGCACATCAATGCAGAATCCGACCAACTACAACGCCCCGACAGCGGTCTGTAAAGCGGCAGTACTCTACGTATTCCGGACCCTGGTCAACGATGATATCCCGTTGAACGAGGGTTGCCTCAAGCCCATCAAACTAATCCTGCCGAAGCGCTCGATGATCACGCCGGAATATCCGGCGGCAGTGATGGCGGGCAATATTGAAGTATCCCAGGCTATTACCAACGCGCTCTACGGTGCACTCGGCGTACTGGCCGCCTCGCAAGGCACCATGAACAATGTCTTCTACGGAAACGACCGTTACCAGAACTACGACACCGTCTGTGGCGGCACCGGCGCCGGCCCGGATCATCCGGGAACCAGCGCCGTACACAGTCACATGACCAACACCCGCATGACCGATCCCGAAGTACTGGAATTACGCTTTCCCGTGCTAGTGGAAGAATTTTCCATACGCCAGGGTTCCGGGGGCGCCGGCAGACACCGCGGCGGCAACGGTGTCGTACGAAAGTTACGTTTCCTGGAACCCATGACCGCGACCATGCTGAGTTCGCACCGGGTGGTGCCGCCGTTTGGTCTGGCAGGCGGTGAGCCGGGTGAATGCGGTAAGAACCATGTTGTGCGTGCCGATGGCGAAGTCGTGCAACTTAAAGGCAACGATGAGGTCGATATGAACGCCGGTGACCTGTTCGTGATGAAAACCCCGGGAGGAGGGGGGTTTGGAGCTGTCTGATCACGACGGTTATTTTTTCGAAAACTCTTCCCGCAATTGTCCGGCTGCTTCACACATTGCCTGCAACTTTCCGAATGCGGATTCACGTGGCAGGTATTTCATGCCGCAATCCGGCGCCAATATGACGCGTTCTTCATTTACATGCGACAAAGCCCGTCGCACCCTGTCCTTTATCATATCCACTGTCTCAATTTCTTCCGTCGACAGGTTCAGGACGCCAAGCAGAATTTCCTTATCCGGAAGGGACTCCAGTATTGTACAGGCCAGATTTGACTGGGCCGTTTCTATGGAAACCTGCCGGCAGTTTGCATCAGCAAATTCCGGCAGAAATGAATAACCGTCAGGGCGGTTATGGATCAAGGCGGCGTAACCGAAACAAATATGTACACAAGTCTTTCCTGTTACTCCCGCTAAAGCCCGGTTCAATACATCTATGCCATATTCCTTCGCTTTTTCGGGCCGAGCCTGCATATAGGGCTCATCGATCTGGACCACGTCTGCGCCTGCCGCAAACAAATCCTTTATTTCTTCATTGACTGCGGCGGCATAATCCATGGCACAATCCAACTCTGATGAATAATAATCATTCTGGGCCTGCTGGGACATGGTAAAAGGTCCAGGCACCGTCATTTTTATGGCCTTGTAAGTATTAGCCCGCAAATACTTCACATCTTCAACCCCGACAGGGTGACTACGTCGAATTGGGCCGACGATGCGTGGTACGAATACCGGATCACCACTGCGATCCAGCGCTTGTCCGGGGTTATCAATATCAATCCCATCCAATGCCGTAGCATAGTGATTGGAATAACTCTCTCTTCGGATCTCCCCATCTGAAATAATGTCAAGACCTGCTCTTTCCTGATCCTGGATAGCCAGACGTGTCGCATCATTCTGGGCCTCATGCAGATAGACATCCTCGATGCGCCATAACTCCCTGATTTATTGTCGCCATCCAATGTTAAATGTGTTGCAATCGCCCGTGACCCGGCAATTTTCTGATAATGGCCTCTGGTGAGTCTTCTTAATTCGTAGGCAGGTTTTGGCTTCACATCCGGATTACGATATTTGTTATTCTCTTGTGATGTCCGAAGCATCTTGGGAAAAGCTGCCTGTATTGCTTTCAAATCGCCCAAATAAAAACTCTCCAGTTCGTGACAGGCAATTCGAATCAACGTAACGTCTTTTTTCCCTGATGAAATCACCCTATCTGACAGGGATCGCTTAATATCCTTGCAATCACCGCTATCTTTATCTCTGAGGATTAAAAATTTAGTGTTGGGAGTCCGCCACCCCCTCAAGCGCCTTTCGATTTATTTATCTAAATCCTGTTTTCCCTCAAAAGGAATATACTTTGTCGCCTCAACCTGTTCAGGGCAGAGTATTTTTGGCAACACTCCCCTTAGCATTTCTTCCGCGCTGCGCTCTTCCAGAAAACAAACAAGATCAGTCATTAAGGAGCCACCTTGCCAAACAATCCCTGCTTCCACAGATAACCCATTTTATCTCCATCTTCCATATAGGTTTTGATCTGTGCATCATCCTGCGCTCTTTTTATTTGTGTATATCCTCGCTCTTTTTCCAGCCAGAAGACCTCGTCTAATTCCACTGCATTAAGAAAATCAGGAGAATGAGTGGAAATAAAAACCTGACCACTACGATTGGCATAATTACGGAATTCTTCTGCCAGCTCTTCCAGTAATTGAGGATAAAGCTGATTTTCGGGTTCTTCTATGCACAGCAGAGGATGGGGAGCAGGAATACCAGGTAGGCAAGCATTTTGATGGTTCCATCAGAAACATAGCGTGCCAGTAAAGGATCCTCAAAAGAACCATCCTGGAATTTAAGCAGAACCCGTCCCTCTTCGGTTGTTTTGGATTCAACCCGGGTAATGCCCGGAACCCGTTTCTCCAAACAACGGAGAATGGTGTCAAATGTCTCTTCATGGTGCTTGTGAAGATACTCAACCACTAGCGAAAGGTTATCGCCCTCACGGGAAAGATGGTCCGCGAATCCTGCCTCTTGTTCCGGTCGAGCTTTACTGATGTGGAAATCTGAAATATGCCAGTGTTCAATTAAATTGCCCAAGGCGACGGCTGCGGGAAACCGTTCAAATTGGGCCAATCCTTTAATGGCCAGAATATCATCCGATTTCAACGTTTGTTCCTCTCGTTCAAGCTCACTATCTTCTTCAACGTCCTCCAGTTCATTGGTGACGGCATTTCTGCTTCCACCAGAAAAATTAAGGAAATGCGATGGTTGTCCCTTGCTTCCTCGTCTATACTTCAAAATCTCATGTTCCACGAAAACCCGATCATTTTTCTCGTTGATTTGGAGAGAATAGGTAATGAGTGGATTGGTATTGCCTGTCCCCGTAGCTTTTTTTCTGAATTTAATCTCTATTTCAATCGCCCCCTCCTGGTTACGACTGCGAACCTCTTTGAAACTGCAACTTCCGCCTAATTTAGTTAAAGCTGTGTTGACATTGCTATTCATAGCTTCTCGCAAAAAACCAAAAACACCGAAAAGCGTACTTTTGCCGCTACCATTAGCACCGACAAGTACGCAAAGACGAGGAATATCTCTCATTTCAACGTCCTTTAACGCTTTGAAATTCTTCAGTCGAATAGATTCTATTTTCATTTGCGTATCATCAGGTCTCCGGGATTGTCGCGGCTCGGTTTAATGTTGTCCACGGCGTGTCCAGGTTCAATATATATGAGACAAGCCTGTGCTGGCGCAGGCCAGTATCAGGCGGTCTGTGTAATTTGCTGATAATACTCCATCGGGGTCGGTAAGCCAATCCCGTCAGTGAGCAGGTGAACAACCCTCCAGGGCAAACGCATACTTTTGGATTCTGTTGCAGAAGACAGGAAACCAACCGGAAAACGCCGCCCGTCATGCTGGCGAATGCCAGCATCCAGTCAAACAACAGCGCATGATCATGGTGATGAAGGGTTATTCACTGGATTCTGGCTTGCGCCAGAATGACGGAATCGGGTAAAAACGTCTGAATTCAAAAGTATGCGTTTGCCCTGAACAACCCTCCACATTAGAGCAGATTTTTCGGTACGGGGTGGTGTCTGACATAAACGCGCAAATAATGCCGGTTTGGGTAATGGCATTTATGTCTGTCACTGAGCGTCGGGGTTTTCTTCCGATCGAGTTCAGTGTAAATTCGACTCTGGTCACTAACCGGATAACAGCTATGTCAATGTATAACAGGTTCAGGAAATTCGATCAGATTCGTCGCAACATCCTGGCAGGACTGGCCGGTGGAGCCCTGACGGGCGTATCAGCCTTGGCAACGCGCCAGGCCCGCGCTGCTACCGGTAAAGCAGAATCCATGGGTCAGCCTGCTAATGCGACCGTCGATCTGAATAAAAAAGGGATGCAACTGGTTATCACCGGTTCCGGTTCGGCCTTGCCGGACCCGCTGCGCGGCGGCGCCAGTTGTGCGGTTGTCATCGACGCTACGGTGCTGCAGTTCGATTGCGGCCGCCGGGTACTGGAAAACCTGATGCTGGTCGGGATAAACCCGATGAAGATCGATCACCTGTTCTTTACCCACCTGCACTTTGACCATATCTCCGATTATGACTATTTCGCGATAACAAACTGGATTGCCGGCAGACAAGAAACGGTTTACGTATATGGTCCTGTTGGGACAGAACAGATGTCGGAAGGCGCTATCCGTCATATGCACGCCATGAATGTTGACTTCGTAGGGACTATTCTCAAGTACTGGCCGCCACATATGACCAAGCGTCCACGGGAGGAGCCGCCCTACGAGGTGCATGATATCGATCCGGGCACGGTATTGGAAACAGATCGCTTCAAGGTTTCCTGTCTTGAGACAAAGCATCTTCCCGATCCCGCGGTAAAAAGTCTGGGTTACCGGGTTGACTCAGATTACGGTTCCGTTGCAATCAGTGGCGATACGGCTGTATCCGAAGGGATGAAAGCCCTGGCAAAAGACGTGGACATACTGGTGCACGAATGCGTCAAACCGGATCTGGGTATGACTTCCGGGGGCAAGTTCAGCCTCAAGGACTTTCACAAGGAAGAATTGATGAAAGAGCGTCCCCAGACCGGTCATACCAGCCCGACCCAGTTAGGACAACTGGCCAGTGAGGTGAATGCGAAAAAACTGGTTGCCTACCATCTTGCACCCTATACCAGCGTCCCGGCGGCAATTGAGATGTCCAGCCTTTATCTTGGTTCGAGCCCGGGCCCCGCAATCTGGGGCAAGTTTATCCATGCCATGAAACAGCAATATGATGGCCCCGTCATTCTCGCTGAAGATCGGATGATATTCAGCTTGAATAACAATAACTGATAATCTCCGACCAGTATTACTATTCCATAGGGCCGATGTGGTGCGCGTGGAACGGATTATCGATGATGGTTTTCCAGTCCGGTACTCGGCTTTCGCTGTACAGGAATTCAGTGCTGAGCGTCACAGCATCACTCAGTTCCCAGGAGGCTTCGGTAAAACTCTGCCAGCGCTGGGTTTTCTCGACCAGGTTATCGAAGGGGGTATATTGGAAGCGGCAGCGTTTTCAGCATTACCCTCAAATATTACTCATCTCCGCAAAATCAGAACTATTTGAGTATTTTTTCTGCAATTAACTGCATTAATCTCAAATCATCATAATCAGCATTGGTTTGTGCATTTGAAAACACATACACAAGTTGTGGTCATCGGCGGCGGGGTGGTCGGCTGCAGCATTCTCTACCATCTCACTAAACTGGGTTGGTCAGACGTAGTGCTGCTGGAAAGAAAAGAGCTTACCGCCGGTTCAACCTGGCATGCAGCTGGTGGTTTCCACACCCTCAACGGCGATCCGAATGTCGCCCGATTGCAGAAATACACGATCGATCTCTACCACGAGATTGAAAAGATCACCGGTGCTTCCGTCGGTATGCATTTAACCGGCGGCATAAACCTCGCGGCAACCGATACCTGGTGGGACATGCTGAAAAATGAAGCTGCACGGCATAAAGTCATGGGGATTGAATCGGAACTGATCAGCCCCGCAGAAATACAGGAACTGTGCCCCATTGTTGACGTTTCCGATCTTAAGGGCGGCATATTCATGGTAGACGAGGGACATATTGATCCCTATAGCATTACTCACGGCTATGCCAGGGCCGCACAGCAGCAAGGAGCAAAAGTTTACCGGCATACCAGGGTTGTAGAACTAAACCCGCAAATGGATGGCAGTTGGGATGTCATTACGGATAAAGGGGCCATAAAGACAGAACATGTAGTAAATGCTGCAGGTCTGTGGGCCAGGGAAGTAGGGGAGATGGTGGGTCTGCAACTACCCTTACACCCATTTGAGCATCATTATTTGATTACTGAAGGGCTTCCAAGCCTGATAAGTCGTGAACAGGAGATCGCCACCATCGTAGATCTTGACGGGGAGATGTATCTGCGCCAGGAGCGCGATGGCGTGCTTTTAGGTGTCTATGAAACCCCGGCGACTCCCTGGGCCGTTGGGGGCACATCATGGGATTATGGTGAAAGCGACCTGCTTCCGAATGATCTCGAACGTTTGTATGGTGCGCTGGAAAAAGGTTTTAAACGTTTCCCGGAGGTATCCGAGGCAGGAATCAAACGTGTGGTCAATGGCCCATTTACCTTTTCACCGGATGGTAATCCATTGGTGGGACCTGTTAACGGTGTTCAAAATTACTGGGTTGCTTGCGCTGTGATGGCGGGATTTGCACAGGGAGGCGGCATTGGCCTGACTCTGGCGCAATGGATGATTGATGGCCAGCCGGACGGTGATGTGTTTGGGATGGATATCGCTCGTTTTGGCGACTATGCAAACAAAGATTATACATTGGCCAGGGCTACGGAGTTTTACGAGCGACGTATGCGCATGACCTGTCCCAATGAATTCTGGCCGGCTGGCCGTCCCGCTCTTACAACGCCCTTGTACGATAGTTTTAAACAGGAAAATGCTGTATTTGGTGTAAGCGATGGATTGGAAATGCCACTTTATTTTGCCCCTCCGGACGAATATGCTATTGAAACCCCAAGCCTGCGCCGGTCCAATGCCTTTGAAACAGTGGCGGCGGAATGTCGAGCGGTCCGCAGTAATGCAGGTGTGCTCGATATCTCCGGCTATGCCAAATATGAAATATCAGGTCCTGATGCTGAACAATGGCTGGATAAAATAGTCACCTCCAAACTACCAGGCGTGGGTCGGGCACGTCTGGCGCCCATACTTGCGGAGAATGGCCGACTGATGGGCGATCTCACTGCAATGCGTCTGGCTGATGATCGCTTTATGCTGATGGGTTCGGGTTCTTTGCAAAGATTCCACACCCGTTGGTTTCAAAACCACCTGAATGGAGAAAGAGTAAATATCCAAAATCAAACAGATACACTTTGTGGCTTGTCTCTTGCAGGCCCATTTTCCAGGGAAATACTCCAGGGAATTACAGACACATCGCTGGAGAATGATGAGTTCAAATTCCTGTCTGTACGAACTGCAGAGATCGGTGGTTGCCCGTCCACCATAGCGCGTATCTCATTTACAGGCGAACTGGGTTATGAAATTTACCTGTCGCCCGTTGATATTGTCTCTGTGTATAAGCAATTGAAATCAATAGCAAATGACGCTGGTTATAAACTACGTGACTACGGTATTTATGCTTTACTTTCCCTGAGGTTGGAAAAGTCTTATGGTATATGGTCGCGGGAATTCAGTCCGGATTACACACCAAAAATGTGTGGTCTTGATATGTTTGTTGATTACGACAAGTCGGACTTCATCGGCCGTGACGCAGTACTACGGGACAGGGATACGAAGCCGGATCATAAACTGGTAAGCTTCGAAATTGATGCTGTCGATACGGATGTGGGTGGCTATGAACCAATATGGTCCGGCGACCTGCCGGCTGGGTTTGCTACATCGGGTGGATATGGGCATACGGTAGAAAAGAGCCTGGCAATGGGGTACTTAAAATCAGAATTCGTTGGCGATAGTCGGGAATTTGAGATATCGCTTCTGGGCGAGCGCAGACCCGCTGTGTTGCTTGATATCTCCCCTTATGATCCCGATGGTAAAAAAATGAGGTAGCCATCAGATGTATGACGCGATAACAAATGAACTAAAAGAAACAGTATTCGAATCAAAAGGCATGCCCGGCCGTTTTTTTACTTCAACTGATGTCTTGGATGCAGAAAAAAAATACTTCTTCCGTGATTCATGGTTATGCGTCGGCCTGGTCAGTGATGTGCAGGACGATGGCGACGTGTATCCGGTCACAATCCTTGAGCAACCCCTGCTGGTAGTCCGAACCAGGGATTCCAATATCCGTGTGTTTCATAATGTTTGCAGCCATCGCGGCGCTCAACTGGTAGAACAACCGGGCAGGCGCACAACCCTGGTATGTCCCTATCATTCATGGAGTTACGATCTTGATGGCGATCTGAAACAAACGCCTCATGTTGGTGGCGAAGGTATTCACGAATGCAATGAGATAGAAAAATCGGCATTGGGACTGAAAGAAGTCCGCTCGGGGGTATGGGCCGGGTTGATATTTGTAGATTTGTCGGGCGATGGCGAAGATTTCAGTGATTTTATCAGGCCACTCAGTGACCGTTGGAGTCATATTGATCTTTCCTTGCTGGAACACGTAAAAAATCTCGGTCAAAGACCGGAATTTGAAGCAAACTGGAAGCTGGTGGTGGAAAACTTTGTGGAAAGTTACCACCTTCCCTGGGTGCATAGATCCATGAATGCATTTAATCCTATGGGTGAGCACTACCAGATACTCGGAGCAGGGCATTATCTCGGGCAGGGAGTCAAAGGCCATAATCCGAGCGTTTCCTATGCCGGGAAATTCAGGACCTTCCCGGGTTTAAAACCTGAGGAATTTGCCACCGGCGAATCGATGTACCTGCCTTCAAACCTGCTCATCATTTCCATGGCGGACTTCTTTTTCGCTAATATCATCATGCCTGTTTCGCCGATTTTAACCAGGGAGCGCATAGAGCTGTTCCTGATTGGTGATTGTGCTTCCAATCCTGAACTCCAGCATGACCGGCAACAGCTCATGGATATGTTGTCCCAGGTAAATAATGAGGACATAGGTATCTGTGAATCGGCACAAAGGGGCCGGACGTCTGAAGCCTTTACGGGCGGCGCCTTTGCTCCTGTTCAGGAAACAACGACATTGCATTTTCAAAAATTAGTGGCTGGGAAAATTCTTTCCGGCATGGATGCATCAGCTAATAAAGTGCCTCAATTACCCGTTGAAGACATACACCATCCCGATCAGTCCTGACCTGTCACAGATGATACAAATATTGCTGCTGTTCCCGAACATATTCTAAAGGACGACATTAATGCCGAAAGTGCACTAATGGACAAGGTTAGTAGACACTCATATGTAGGTGCTACATAGTAGATAACGCGAATTTACTAAGTAGCACTGGAGCAGCGATGGTGCCTGGAGCTAAAACGGCACTCACGACAATCCAAAAGTTGAATTTTGACAACACATATCAATATTGAACCTTACAAGTAAAAAATACTCCCATTTTCCTAATCAATCTTGTTGCCCCACGTGTTAGCGTTGCCCAGTTTTATTCAAAACGATTATATTCTTGCTGTACCAATGGGGGATCTATAATTATGCGCATTTATAAAATATTTTCATCTTCATTGTTAACGTTAGCTGTTTTGGCATTGCCACTGATAGCCAATGCCCAATTACTGGAAGAAATCGTTGTTACCGCACAAAAACGAGAGCAGAACATGCAGGACGTGGGGATTTCAGTTACTGCATTCAGTGGTGCTCAACTACGTGCCTTGGGGGTAGAAGACACCACCGACCTGGAAAACCAGACGCCCGGTTTACTGATCGGCGAGTACGGGGGAGCAGGTGCAGCCACGACACTCAATCTCCGGGGAGTTGCACAACTGGATTTTGCCGATCACCAGGAATCACCGAATGCCGTTTATGTCGACGGCGCCTATGTCAGTTTCATCGGTGGCGTGAATGTCTCCATGTTTGATCTTGAGCGAGTGGAAGTGTTACGCGGCCCACAGGGTACTTTATTTGGACGAAACGCCACTGGTGGCCTGATTCACCTGGTGACAAAAAAACCAACGTATGAGTTTGAAGCCTTTGCCGATCTGACATATGCCGAATATGACAAGATCCGTTCAGAGGCGGCAATTAGTGGCCCGTTCTCCAATAGCGTACGTGGACGTCTGTCTTTCTCATCCGAACATCATGACGGCTATTATGAAAATACCGGTGGTGAGGATATCGTGGAAAATGCCACCATCAATGTACGCGGCCAGTTGGATGTGGATATCAGCGATCAGGTAAATGTGTTGCTGAGCGCACGCTACAGCAATACGGATAATACCAATGCTGGCGTCTATCATCAGATAGGTTCGGCGCCGAATTTTGACAACGATGGCTTAAGTGAAAAAATTACAGACACCAACCGGGCATTACTGGATGGTTTCTGCTCCGGTTTCAATGGATTCCCTACTGTCACTCCACCGGGGGGTTCGGATTGTTACGGCAATACTGAAACCGGTGATGTCTTCAGCGTATCACCGGATACCATTGGTTTCTTTGACAGAGAGATGTTTGGTTTCAGCGGGACCATCACCTGGGAAATCAGCGATTCAATTACCCTGACCTCCATTACCGACTATCAGACTATTGACAAAGCCTATCTGGAAGATAACGACAGCTCTCCATTACCTGTCACTACCTTCTACCAGGAGCAGGATGCGGATCAGATATCCCAGGAAATCAGGTTGAACGGAAGCTCGGATAGCATGGAATGGGTGTTGGGTGGTTATTATCTCAATATTGACAGTGATTCCCGCCAACAGGTCGATCAGTCGCCGTTTTTCGATATAAACTTTTTTGATGATTTTAATCATGAGACTGAAACCTGGGCGATATTCGGGCAGGCGGAAATTGCCTTTACCGAACAGATGTCAGTAATTGGTGGTTTGCGCTGGACCGAAGATGAGAAGAAAATTGACCTGTTAAACCAGTGCCTCGATACCGACGCCTTTGGTTTCAGTGCGTCTGGTCTTGCCGGCACCTGTGATGCCTTCGGAATTGCCTTTGATACCCACATTACCGGTGGCCGTTCAGATGGTGACTGGGCGGGTAAGATTGAGTTGAACTATCGTCCCAATGATGACCTGTTGTTGTATGCCGGTGTCACCCGTGGCAATAAGGGTGGGGCGCTTAACGCAACAGTCGGCGCCGGTGCGGGCGTAAGCCTGGCCAGCCTGCAGATCAAGCCCGAGGAACTGGTCAACTATGAAGGTGGTTTTAAAGCAAACTTTGCCAATGGCCGGGCAAGGTTAAATGCCAGTATGTTTTACTATGATTACGACGATTACCAGGCCTATAACTTTATCGGTGTCGCTGTTGTGTTGTTCAATGCTGATGCCGAACTTTATGGTGGTGAGGTTGAATTTCAGGCAACGCCTGTTGATGGCCTGGATATCATATTGGGTCTCGCCTATGTTGATACTGAAGTCAGCGGTGTGATACTCCCCTCCGGTAGAACGGCCAAACAGGAAATGCCGTTTGCCCCTGAATTATCCATAAACGGGTTGGCCCGCTATGAGTGGCCTGCTTTTGGCGGTTCACTGGCGATACAGGGGGATTTTAACTATGTGGACGATCGTTTCTACAGCACCATCAACCACCCTGTACTGAGTGATGATGATTATTTCGTCGCCAATGCCCGTCTCACCTATACCAGCCAGGATGTCTGCTGGGACGCAAGCTTGTTCGTGAACAACCTTACCGATGTTGAACGCACAGTCTACGCGTTTGATCTTTCCTACGCCGGTGGCGGTTATGGTATCGAATCCTATGCGCCGCCGCGCTGGGTCGGCGGCAGTATCGGCTATCGCTGGAAATAGCTGGTTTAACTTGCCATGTCCCCCGTCATACCGGCACTGACTGGATTCCCGCTTGCTCGGGAATGGCGACGGAGTTGCTATCGATATCCCGGAAACTAATTTTTTAATGTACTATCCCGTAATTGTTTTGGTGTTACACCAAAGAAATGTTTCACGGCAGCGGTAAAGCTGGTCTGATATTCGTAGCCGACCGCCTGGGCGATATCCGATATGGATAATTCACTTGTTTGTAAAAGCTCCAGTGCTTTTTGCATGCGGTGGTAATTTCCATATTCATAAATGGTTGAACCGAACAGTTTCTTGAAGCCTCGTTTGAATTTGGTCTCATTAAGTCCGATTTCCCTGGCCAGGTCTTTTATTGTGGGGTGTGGGCTGAAAGTCGTTGATAGAATATCCCTTGCCTGTTGCAGTCTTTGTTTTTCATAAGTAGACAACGGCCTGGCATTTTCACCGCTATGCACATTCGGGGAGCAAATGTATTGCAGGATATCGCATAGTAAATCGTATGTTTTCGCCTTCGTATGTATCAGATGGAAATTATCGGTAAAGTCGGAACGCAACAAATTGGTTATGGAAAATCCCAGGGCGGGATTGAGCGGAATAACTTCATGCTCTATGGCCTTGTTTTCACCATTTATAAACGACTCGACTATCCGGGGGAGTTGACCTGGCGTCATTCCCAGTCTTGTTGTAAATAAGCTTGGTTTACAATACAGGGTCAGAGATGATTCCCGGGTTCCACCTTTAATCCATTCTTTTATATTGCATCCCGCCGGTTGTTTCCAGATTAACAGGGAGGGGCCTCTGATACTGAGTTTTTCCTCCTCGCCTAATTCCATAAGCAGTTCACCGGAAACCTTGAAATGAAATTCGAGGAAATCTTCACCTAAAACCGTTTCAGCATGGGTATTGTGATATTGGCAATCAGTTGCAATGACATATAAGTCTTCGGAAAGTTGTAGAAATTCCCAATAACCTATGCCTTCTTCCGCAACAAGATTGATGCGGGTGCTATAGAGGGTATTTTCATTATCATTTACTTTAACTATAGTTAGTAACTTATTGTCAGAACGGATAAGTTCAAATGTTTTTGACAATGATTTCTCATTACCGCTCAGGACTGTTCTCGCCGTGCGGGGATAATCAACGGCAGTGTTTACTGAAAATTCATTCACAATATTTATCTTAAATCCTATGACCAGGCCCGCAAGGTCCTGACGGCCACTTCGTCTTCGATTTCCTTTGGCACTGTCTGTGGTCCTGCAGGCAAGGATTGGCTGTCAGTCGCGAGGTATGCCAGGGACAGGGATTGCAGAGCCAGACCCAGATCCATAACTTCTATGGGATTACCGTCACCGGCGGTCAGGTTAACACTGTTACCTTTGCCAAACAGGTAAATAATTTTACCGTTGCCCAGCTTGAATTTCTGGATATCCGGCATGATTTGGCGTGGCTCAGAGGACAGTTCGCGCAGGCCGGGCAGGTCGATCTCGTTTTCAAAAGCACCGGCGTTGCATAATACGGCGCCATCCTTCATCAGTGTCAGATGTTCTCGTTTGAGTGCTCCCGGTCTGCCCGTGACGGTGATGACGATATCGCTGACCGGTAGGACTTGTTCCAGTTCAGTCGTATGATAACCCTCCAGATGCGCTTCCAATCGCGTCAGGGGATCGATATCGACTATGGTCACGCGCGCGCCCAGGCCACGCAAGGCGCGGGCGATACCCTGGCCACAATAACCATAACCGATGACAGTTACCCGCTTGCCGCCGATAAGCAGGTTGGAACAGCGCATGATGCCGTCAACCACAGATTGGCCGACGCCGTAGCGGTTTTCAATAATGCGTTTTGCCCGAGTGTCATTAATAATGAGGGTGGGGAAGATGTGTTCATCAATGTCCTCGCGTAAACGGAAACCGCCGGTGGTAGTCTCCTCGGTAGCGCCGATAATCTTCGCTTTTGCGCTGGAAAAGTCCGGATTGGTAAGCGCCAGCACATGCAAATCCGCGCCATTATCGGCAATCAGATTGGGTTCGGTGGATAACACCTTTGCCGCGTAATCAAGATGCTGATCGAAGGTTTCACTTCTTTTGGCAAATACCCGGACGTTGTATTCTGCCACCAATGCGGCAGCCACCTCATCCTGGGTGGTTCCGGGCCAGCCGGTGATTACGATCTCCGCACCGCCGCTGGTCAGTGCGTCCAGCCAGACACCGGTCTTTGCTTCCACGTGCAAACAGATACCAATACGCAAGCCTGCAAAAGGCCTGGTCCTGCTGAAGTCCTCTTTGACCTGGCGTAAGACCGGCATACGCTCGCGTACCCAGTTTATGCGCTCCAACCCTTGCCGCGCCAGTTTGATGTCTTCTATTTCATAAGTGAAATCAGGCATAATTACGCTCTCTGTCGTCATTCCGGCGCAAGCCGGAATCCAGTTATTAAACCTCCCTTATCTATAAGCTTATCCCGGAATGCTGTAATCCAGGGAAGGTCCATTTTACTGGATTCCGACTTGCGCCGGAATGACGGGCAACGTGGTCACGAAAATAACATTGATGGATTACGAATCAAAGTATCTGCCTGAAACCGGGTTTACCGTTCTCGACAACAAAACGTGCCAGGTCGAAAGCATTTGACTGTGCATCCCTGGGGTTATGCACAGCGCGGGCCGTAGTTTGCCACTCCGTCGCGGTAATCTCATGTAACAGGTACCCGCGTTTATCCGGTTCGTAGAGTTTTATCTGGGGGTTTTGAGCCAGGTTATCGGTAATGGGTTTTGCCATTGTTTCGGGCCAGTTGGCCGTGATGGAAGAAGTAACAAACTCTACAACCGGAATTCGTTCGGCAGCTTCCATGGACTGCGCGCCGTCAATGGCCCAGAAGGAGTGCATGTCGCCGCTCAAGATAACGGCCTGGCCGGTCTTGCTCCGGTTGATTGCGTTGACGACCCTGTCCCTGTTGGCAGGGTAAGCGTCCCAGGAACCTACATAGCGGAATATCTGTTTACCGATCTCCAGGCGAAAGGGCGAAAAGACACTTGATGAGGCTAACACGTTCCAGGCCGCAGTGCTGTTCAGTATACTTTGCACCAACCGGTGTTCCTGCTCCTGTCCCAGCATGCTGCGCTGCTCAGCGAACATTTCAGGACAGCGCGGCCGGTAGTTGCCGAAGCCATAAGCGGGATCGCCGCCAGCGCAGAGGGACTGTTCGGCGCGGAATTGGCGGGTATCCAGCAGGTTGATTTGTGCCAGTCTCCCAGCGCGGATAGTCCTGCTGAGTTGAAACCGGTTGTCGCCGGGCTTGCCGTAGCCGCGGGTCGGCATGTGTTCATACCAGGCCTGGTACGCGGCGGCTCTGCGCGCCAGTCCGGCAGGATCAATATCAATCACGGCATCGTGGTTATCCAGCGTGGCAAAAAAAGGTAGCCTGGCGTGAGCCCATTTAAGGGATTCATCGGTTTTATACAACGCATGCCGTCGCCGGTAACCGTCAAGTGTAAACGGCATGTCTTCAGTTTCGTGCCTTCTGAAGGTCTCGCCATAGGATGTTTCATAGATATAGTCACCCAGGTGAATTACGAAGTCCGGGTTGTCTGCAATGATATGGTCGTATGCCACGAAATAACCGTGTGTGTAGTTCTGGCAGGATACAGTGACGAAACGAACGGAAGCGGGTTGACTGCCGGCAGCAGGCAGGGTCTTTGTACGTCCCGGTTCCGTGGTGTGTTTGCCCACTGAAAACCGGTACCAGTACTCTTGTCCGGGTTCAAGGTTTTGTACATCAACATGTACAGAATGGGCAAGCTGCGGAATGGCTAATTCCTCACCTTGCCTGATGGGCGTTTGCATGGCTTCATCCTGAAATAATTCCCAATGCACAGGTATGGCGACATCTTTTATCCCGCTGTCCACCGCCAGCGGTTCCGGCGCAAGCCGTGTCCACAGCACCACCGAGTCTTCTGTGACGTCACCGGAGGCAACACCCAGCGTAAACGGATTCCTGGAGAACTTGACCCCTGCAACTAGTGGCGAAGGAACCTGGGCTGATGCCAGGCCCAGGGTTGTCCCGATTATGAATTCCCGTCTTTTCATAGCGTTATCATAGTAACTACAGAATGTATGTTACCAACTTCAAGGAACCTCTATTTATTCAATCGAATGATATAATAGCGGTGACTTATTTCAACTTTTTCCTCAAGGTGGTTTCATGAAGACACAAGACATATTCGGTTCGTTGTTTGACTTGCAAGACACCCGCTTGAATAAACTGAAGGATCCCCTGGTGCGGTTGGGTGAGGTAGTGGACTGGGAGGCGTTTCGTCCGCTATTGGTGCGTATTCGACCCACGACCCGCAAGCGCAATGCGGGCGCCCCGCGTCGGGATGAGGTGCTGCTGTTCAAGGGGTTGGTGTTACAGCATTTGTACGGGTTGAGTGATGAGCAGTTGGAATATCAGCTTGAGTACCGGCGCAGTTTTCAGCGGTTTATGGGGTTGGATAATGTGCGTCGGGCACCGGCTGCGAAGACCTTTTGGGCGTTTCGTGAGAAGTTGGTGGAGCTGAAATTGACGGAGGAACTGTTTGCACGGTTTGCCGAGCAGTTAGCAGACTTGGGGTATCGGGCGCGCACGGGGCAGTGGGTGGATGCTTCCTTGGTGCCGGTGCAGCGCAACACGCGCGAGGAGAATGCGGCGCTTAAGGCGGGGGAGGCGCCTGCGGGCTGGGACGATGAGGCAGCCAAATCCAAGCGGCGGCAGAAGGACGTGGAGGCTCGTTGGACGAAGCAGCGGGGCAGGAGTCATTACGGGTACAAGAACCACGTGAATGTCGATAACAAACACAAGCTGGTACGCAAGTATGCGGTGACGCCGGCCAACGTGCATGACTCGCAGTTGTTCGATGAGTTGTTGGATGAGCACAACAGCAGCAAGGCGATATGGGCGGACCGCGCCTACCGTTCCAGGGAGCAGGAGGAACGCTTGCAGGCCCAGCGCTACCGCAGCCACATTCAGCGCAAGGGGCGCCGCAACAAGCCGTTGACGGCGTGGGCGCAGCAGGGCAACCGCACGCGGGCCAAGGTGCGGGTGCGGGTGGAGCACGTGTTCGGGGCGCAGTGTGCGACCCGGGCCAAGCTGATACGCTGTATCGGGCTGGCGCGCAGTGAGTTGGCCATAGGGATGCTGAACCTGGGGTATAACATGCGACGACTGTGTTACCTGGAAGGGGTCAGCGCGCCTGCTTGACGGAGACAACGCCCGGCTGGTGTCAAACCGACACCCGAAGGCAATAAAACGGCCCGATTAAGGGGTCGATGAAGGCGAGCACGGGGTCATTTCGCCACTGGCCGAATACATTTATATGTAAAAGAACCCGGCTTGCCCGCATAGATAGCGATAGTAACGGAAATCGTCAATTATTAGAGGTTCCCTTCAATTTTTTCATAGGTTCATACGAGTTTTTGAAGGGTGTTAAAGCGTAGAAGGATGCCCATGCCGGATAGATTTCTAATGGCCTGTGTATCTGGATACCAAAATGATTGGAAAATCCACCTCCGCCAGACGTTTACACTCCTTTGGAATCATGGATGTGTTTCGAGCGTATCGCTGAAATCGTCCCTGGAGTTCCCGATGACATTAATAAAAGCTTCGGCAGGTATATCTAGTTGATACAGTTGACGCAGCCCTAAAGTATGTTCTTTCGGTGTCGTAAAAACCTGTGGAGTTGGATAAACGATTTGAACGTCATACAACGCCGCGCGGAATAAACCCACAGCTACTGCTTGCATCTTACTACCGGTCGGAGCAACTACAAGGCGATCAAACATACTGCGTTCTGCATATATCTTAAGCAACTTATGTAGTGTCTCCCTATAGTCAAGCGTGGAGGTCTCATGGTCCCTTTTCCCCCGAAGTTCATCCAGTGTAGATCGGTTAAGTTTGCGGATTGCCTCCGTTCTCCACTTGTTCTTTCGGGCTGGTGGTGCGCCATGAATAAATTCTGTGTAAGCAGGTTGTAATTCATGGAGCAAATTCGTGAGCTGTGCAGGATCAAAGGACGGAAATGCTATCAGCCTGAGGGCTTCACCTAACATAGATACAGAACTCAATTCAGGAGTTGTTGCTATTTCAAAAATTCCAGACGACAGGTAACCTGGGATCGGATTGGAATTATTCTCTCTGTAATCTTGTTCGAATTTATCTTCAGATGGTGGATATACATCGGCCTCGCCATAGATTAGCGTTACTGAATCATTGTCACGAGTCAACAGGGCAACCAGTAACTGAACGATAAGCAGGCGTGACATGCCGGAAATATCAATAAAAACGCGGTCGAATCCCTCTGTAAAGCTTTTTAGCTCCTTCCCTATACCTGCTGGATTTTCACGGTCATAAACAAATCTTCTTACTTGAAGATCAGCATTCTGGATGATTGTGTGTAATTCTTCTTGCCTATTCTCGGGTTGCTTGGGTAAATAACTTACTAATCCAAGAACGAAGCCGGATTTTCTAGCATCCAGTATTCGGCGTAGTGTTTCGATAGATCGATCTTCAAATCCCGCACATATCAACAAACAGTCACCAGATCCTACTATGGGAACATCGATTGTTTGCAAAGCAGGCCAGGCTACCTTGCTTAATCGTTCATCTGTCCTTAGGATATTTTTATCAAACACGCGGACCCTCCTCTTCGAGGAGTTGCAGTTGATCTGGATCTCTTCGGCGCCGGCGCGCTGCATCTTCTAAAGATTTTAATCTCATCTGTTCCTCGAATGTCTGCGGCTTACACAATAAGGTTTCGATCTGGTCATTTTCCAATTCGAGGGAGTCTCTACGGCTGAATGTCAGGTGGAAGTGGGGGATTAAATAACGCCTGAGAAAAAATCTTGGCACAACCTTTCCTCTCCGACTTTTCCCCCGGGGATCTTCAATGAGAATTGAGTAGCGTAATAGTTCATCAAGTATTTCTTGTGCTTCCTCGGATAAATTTAATGTCTCGTATGGTTCAATCCGGGAAGCTTGGTGAGGAGGCTCATTAGCTTCGTTGGTTGATGTTTCGTACATGAGATAAGAATGCGCAACACTACCGAATGTTGCCGTTGCCTCTGCAAGTTGTTTCCCCCAACGAGGTAAAGTGCGTACAGACTCCATAAACGAACCTGCAGCAGCGCGGATAGAATCATGTTGTTGTTGAGGAGGTATGCAAGGTGTTTGGGAGTTTGCCAGAGCGTCTGGCCCCCCATAATCATCCACCATCCTCGCGACAAGACGAATAATATAGTGAATATCGCCGCTGCACATTGCGGCTATAGTTTCTCTGCCAGCATAGTTTTGACGCCCTTGTTTCTCTCGAAAAGCACGGGCCGTGGCGTTTTCATTGCGTGGTATTGATCCCAGTAGTTGTTCAAGAGTTTGTACAGGATATCCATCAACCCTTTGGAAGCGACGGCTGAATAGGTCATCAAGAAATTCAATCGCTTGATTTTTGTCATCTTTGATGTATCTCAGTCCGAGATTTACTAAATCAAGCTCACGAGATTCTACAAACTGTTTACCGTCCACATCCTCGCGTACAAAAGAGACAGGGCTCTCTGTTGAGAGTTTGAAAAAAACATCCGAGCTGCGGTGCATGAGCAATCGGTTCAGGTTTGCTTGTAACTCCTTAGTAATTTTCGGGTGAGAATAATCATCAATAAAGAAATAGAAAGGACGGTCGTTAAGGAAAGAAAACTTGTCGCGTATAAGACGACAAGCATCAAACATAACCCCAGGGCCAAAATAGCCTTTGACAGGTTCAGTCTGTACATGAACAAAATTTTGCTTTTTTGCAGCGCGTTTTCTTTCCTTGGTTTTTAATTTATTTATTAGCGTAGCCAGTTGCCTGGCATTTGGATTATTCAGAGACGGCCATTCAAATAAATTCCAAAGTTCCAGAACAAGTGCTTCTTCTTTCTTTTTGAATTCATCCGGAAAATGCTTTTTTGCCCAGGTGCCAATCTGTTCCAGTACAGTTGCCAGCAACGTCACGATCAAGAAATGCATGGGGACGTCCAGTGCTTCAAATCGTCCAGGAGTCTTATATCTTGGAAAAGAGAAATAGAGATCGTCGCATCTATAATAGATGCCGATATAGTTGATACGGTTTGGCTGATCATCTTCAGTCGAGATCAAATATTCGAGGCTCAGTGCACGGAAAACAGTAGTTTTTCCACATCCTCGAGGTCCGGTTAACATTAAATTTGATCGCGCCCTAATTTCCAATAATCCAAGTAAACGGTCGGAATAGAGGTTCTTGAGTAAAAGATGGGAATTTCCTATTTGCTCGCAGTTAGGGTAGTCGAAGGGTGTGACTAGTGTTGTAACGATTTCACCTGTTGTCTTCTCCAGATACTTTCCATCTATAGAGTCCAGTTTTTCCAGCATTTTCTGCGGCTGCATTGCTAATGTGTCAGCCAGAGGATCTGTCTCAGTCAGATGCCGTTCCAAAAAATCATGACGAAGAATTTCGTAGGCATATCGATCCCGACTTTCACAATTTTGATATTCTATACATTCCAGCAGTTGCCTGAGCGTATCAGAAGTATATAAATAATCATTTGTGTGAGCTAAAAGCCCTGTTAATTCACCTACACCAAAGTCTGTTACACGGAAGGTAATTCTATCGTAGATGTCATATTCAGATTTCGAGATAAGAACGTTACCTGCATGCAGGTCACCATGGGTCATTTTGCGTTGTTTAAGCTCATACAATAGCTCAAACATTGTTCGCAAGAAATACAATTGTAATCTCCGAGCGGTTTTTCTTTATATAGTCTCTAAGGTTTATGCCATCCACGAAATTACATACAAAAATCACACACTTCACCAGTGTATCGGGAACATGATATGGAAAAACATCAATGTATTGGACAACGGAGGGGTGCTGTAAAATATTGGCCTTTTTTGCCTCAATTAAATAGATTTGTTGTTCATCTTCATCATCCGGCAGATTGTCAGATGGAACAACTTTAAACGCGAGTTTGCTTTCTGTTGATTGATCGAAGGCCAGAAACAAATGACCATTATTGCCTGAATTGACATGCTCTTGAATTACATGGTTTGGAAATCTTCCAATCGTTTTTCCAAGAAATAATTCTTTTGGAGGAAGATTTCTACGCATATTCAAAACTTCCTGAATACAAGAATATTCTCCCGTTTTACCCCGACAAAATATTTCCGCGAACGGCGAACGTCAGGGATGATGTCGCTGACAACATCGCATAGCTGAAATGTTGAAGGGGGTGATAAAAAAATCCTTGTTAACTCTTCGGATGGAAATCGTCCTCCACCCCGAAAGGTCTGTTCGCCTATGACAAAGACGCAATGACCGCCCAAGCGCATCTTTTGTTGCAATTGTTTCAACAGTGAACTGATTAATTTCCTGAAAGCATGAAGACTCGCTAACGCGCGATCTGGTGCTTCCAGGTGGGTTTCACCGAGAAACCAGAGACGCAAACGATTATCACGGCTGTAATCCAGCGCGTTCATATAAGGGGGGCTTGTGATAACACAATCGATATCGTCAGGGAGGTTAACGGATTCCACAGAGGACCTGCTGATGTCATCGACAAATTTATTTAATGACCGTGTTGGTGGGCGTTTCAGTGCGCGCTTTACCTTAGCTTGCAGGCGCTCGGCAACGGAGCGGTATTGATAAAGTTCAGGATAGCTATCCCTGGGGTATTTTTTTGACCGAAGATATGGAACGAGGTGACTGCTGGGAAACGACAGAAATCCAGGTCTTTGATGGTGCAGAATACCAAGCAGGGACGCCAGCAGGAAATGATGCCGTTCGTTGCTGAGAAATTCACTGAGACGGAATACCTCTTTGAGTGTCTGAGGGTGAAAGAAAGCACGAACCCATTTCGGGACAGACCTGAGGTCCGGCACAGGTAGTGTTTTTGCATGTTCCAGAAGGCGGTTAAGAACTTTAATCGCAGTTTCGGTATCAGCGGGCGCTTCAAGTTTGCCTCTGGTCAGCGTGACAGCATATATGTTTGTGTCGGAAGCAAATACGCGTCGCCCAAGGCGGGCTGCCTCCAGGGGTACAGTCCCGCTGCCACAGAACATGTCTGCTACCAGATCACCGGGTTTGCTGTATTGCAAAATGAGGTCATGGGCAATAATACTTTTTAACTTGCCGATATACGGCGACAACTGATGCAGTGAGCATTCCTGGTGTGTACAGGAAGCAGCCCAGTGCGACGGGGCCGGGGAAGGCGCCTTGATCAAGCTTTCATAGCGTTCAACGCGGTTCATGATGTTGTTGTATATGCCCCTCACCTATAGGGGCTGCTTCAGGGCATCCACGCCAAAATAATAGTGGGCGACCTTGGTAACTTCGTGCCACCGTAGCCGTGCCGGGTCATGAACAGGTTCCTGAAGATTGGGTTCGGTAGCGCAATTGGTTACCACATACAGCTAGTAGTATTCGCGACGGTCTTCAACTACCTGGCGCTAATTGAAACTCATCCAATACTACTTTCCTGGCGCCCAAGGAACGTATAAACCCGTGTGGGTCCGATTTAGCGGATGCCAAAATTGCTTGATCATCCAGGGTGATGTAGTCCATACCCAGTTTTACAGCAACGGCACGCGCCAGTGTGGTTTTGCCCGCCTGCCGAGGTCCCGTCAGGTAAAGCACACGGAATTCCGTGAGTAATTCCTCAAGGAAAGGTTGTATGCTTCTAGGGTACATGGGTCGTATTGCGTGGATTTGATTTTGCTTGATGTCGCAGAATATATACTATCAACTTGAACTTTTCCACAGGTTAATACGAATTTTACAGACTGTTAATACGAAAAAAACAGGTCATTAATACGAATTTTACAGAATAAGGTAATAATCATGGCAATAGAACATTTGAGCACTGCAAAAATGGAAGCCCTGATGCGTGAATACTACGACGGTTGTAATGAGGCTGACCGGGAGAAAATAATACGTTGCTTCACGCCCGATGCCATCCATTATTTTCCGCCGGGTATGTATGAAGGGCCATTCCGGGGTGCGGCGAAGATCGCCGAACGCTGGTGCGCCGCGGTGCGGAAGGGCGGTTCGTACTGGACCATTGATGCTTTGCTAATCGACGCGCAAAAGGGAGAAGCGGTGATTGAATGGACCCATTTCAAGACCAGCCAGGGTACGGTCCTGCGTGGCGCCGAGTGGGTCGTGTTCGATACGGGTACGGGTTTGATGCAGGAAATCCGGGCCTATTATGCGTCGCCGCAGGCAACGGATCTGAAACGTCTCGAACTGGGTGGATTCGATTATGAACAGCGTGGCTACGAGCTGGATTCTCCCAGAGGTCGCTCAGGTCGCCAGTAAATCCATCACCTGCTCATGGCTGCTGACGATCCTGTAGGCCCCGGCCTTGCATAAGGTGGGAGACGTGCCGGCGCCGGTGAGTACCCCTATGGGCAGGACTCCCGCGGCACGGCTTGCCTGCATGTCGATCACGCTGTCTCCTACGTAAACCGCATCGCCCGGGGTAACGTCCATGCGTTTCAGGCATTTATACAGGCCTTCCGGATCCGGTTTTCGTTTTTTGACGTCGGGGCCGGTAATGACCGCGTCGAAAAGTCCAGCCACGCCCAGTTCATACAATAATCCCAGGGATCGCTCCCCTGATCCCGTGACTATACCCAACGTATAACCCGCTGTTTTGAGGGCTGACAGGGTTTCGTACACACCAGAGAAAACCCCGGCTTTGTCTTTGATAATATCGGGCCAGAGTTGCATGGCCCTGTTGTTCAGCTTATCAATCATGGCCGGGCGATCTTCCACTGAGTTCGGCACGACATGCTCCCAATAGGAAATGCCGTGATTCAAGGTCTCATACATGCGATCTTTGGATATTTCCAGGCCGAACTCGGCTCCGGTCAGTTTGGCGAGCAGGTAAAATGCGCCCACGGTATCGACCAGCGTGCCGTCCAGGTCAAACAGGACAGCGCTGGCTCTGACAGGTCTGATAATGTTTAGTCTGAGAAGGTCGCCGTCGTTCAATGAGAGGTGTTGGCGCAGTGAAACCGGGGCGATAATCTCTACCTGGTCAGCCGGGTAACCACTGATCTCGGGAAAGATTATGGCCCCGGTTACCTGGTTGTTGATTTGTACCGGGTAACTGCGGGCATGACAGCTGTTACCGTCAGGGTCGCTGATACCGATGCCGTCTCCATCCCTGAGTGATTGCCAGTCGGCAAGTGACTCTGTGTCGTCCAGTTTTACATTAAGTGTGCCGGGCCAGGTATCGATACCCAGTTTGTCGAGAAATTGCTTCTTTGCATATCCGAGTTCGGTAAAACCCGCAGCCCGGCCTGTCCCGGTAACCACCCGGCCGGATAACTCCAACTCAATAGGTCTCCCGTTGTAATTCGGCGGCGCGGTGAATGGCTGCGCGGATGCGCTGATATGTACCGCAACGGCAAATGTTGCCTGACATGGCCTTATCGATATCTGCATCGGAAGGTAAAGGATTATCTGCCAGCAAGGCGGCGGCGGACATCAGTTGTCCCGATTGACAATAACCGCACTGTGGTACCTGCAATTCCAGCCAGGCCTGTTGCACCGGGTGATAGCCGTCTTTGGCCAGGTGTTCGATGGTGGTAATTTTTTTATTGCCGACATTGCCCGCAGGGAGAACACAGGAACGCATGGGTTTTCCATCAACGTGAACGGTGCAGGCGCCGCACTGGGCTATTCCACAACCGAACTTGGTGCCGGTTAATCCAATCTCATCCCGGAGCGCCCACAAAAGAGGCGTGTCCGCTTCGACGTCCAGTTCATAATGTTTGTCATTTACATTGAGTTTAATCATGTTTCCTTCTACACGCGGTTACACCAGGACGAGAATTCTATACAATATAATCCAGAATCAAGCGATTTTGTATCATTTTTTATGTGCATTGAACTAGCCCGGATTTCTCACCAGGTCGCTTGTTGCTATCGGAAATAAACAATTCAGTTTTAGGGAATTCAACATTATAAATGAAAATACCGTAAATTTTACGCTTGATTCCGCATAGTCGTATTTGGCTGCTGAACCTGAATTACGGTATGAAAAACTTTGATGGGGCAGTGTGTAACGACCTCACCCCATTTTGTACGATTGCATGTATTGCTTTGGAGGTTGTCCGAGCTTTCTACGAAACATGGCTATAAAAGCACTGGTACTGGCATAACCTAATTCGTACGCAATAGTAGTGACAGGCACATCATCAGAAAGCATGTAAATGGCCGAAAGTAGCCGGAGACCCTGCCGCCAGTTAAGAAATCCCATGCCTAGTTCACGTTTAAACAATCTTTCTATAGTGCTTTGACTTGCGCCGGCTAGTTCGGACCACTCAATTAGTGAACGATTGTCAGATGGATCACTCATCAAATGATTCGTGATCATTTGCAATCGCCTGTCTTCAGGTAATGGTAGTTGTAATGGTTCAGGCTTTAGTGTTTTTAGCAATTCAGGGATTACTGCAATAAGCCTATTTGATAATTCGCAACCCGAATCATCCTGTAAAGCTACCATATATAATATTAACTCTCGAAGTAAAGGCGTAACACTGACAACGTAACAACTGGATGGCAGTTCATCAGCAACCCGTGGATGCAAATAAAGAGTTCGAAATGCAACGGCACTATCATTAATCACAGAATGGGTGACACCGGCGGGTACCCAGACTGCCTGCTGTGGCGGGACTATCCACGTTGCACTATCTGTACTGACTCGCATTACACCATTACTGGCGAAGACGAGTTGTGCACGAAAATGCTTATGAGGTGTTGCCCGAAAGCCGATAGGCCGGTCATGTGCTACAGCAATAACTTGCCGGGACAAATCCTCGTCATCTCCGTGTTCATCCGGTATCACATTTTGACGATTACTCGACATAATATGACCAAATATAGCATAAATGGTAAATAAATTTAAACTAACATTTACGCTATACGCCTAAAATCAGAGTGTTGACAGGATAATGGACACACAAACAGTCTCTGTAGTTGACCACGAAGACCAGGAAATCGAGACGGAGGTCGTCCACACCAATTGCCGCGCCTGCGGCCATGCTGGTTGCGGTGTCTATGTCACGCTGGAAAACGGCAAAGCCGTGAATATCAGGGGTGATATGGATCACCCCATCAGCAAGGGTTACCTGTGCAGGAAGGCAAGAGGCTTCATTGCCGACTTGCAGTACCACAAGGATCGCCTGTTGTACCCCAAAAAGCGGGTCGGAGAACGCGGCGAGGGCAAATGGGAAAGAATCAGCTGGGACGAAGCCCTGGGTACCATTGCCGAAAAATTCAACCGGATCAAAGCGGAGAACGGACCGGAGTCAGTCATCTTCGGACATGGCACCGGACGCAGCCATCATCGCTTTGTATACCGCGTCGCAAATATGTTCGGATCACCCAATGTGCTGGCAAACGGCCACGTCTGTTACCTGCCGAGACTGGCCGTAGCCAAGCAACTGGGCATGTCGGTCCCCATCGTGGATTATGACAATCACCCCCAGTGCATCATGTCCTGGGGCAGCAACACGATAAAATCCAATCCCGATGAATACATCGGCGTCAACCTGGGCCTGAATCTCAAACGCAAACCCAGCTACATCGTCGTCGACCCCCAGCGCACCCAACTGGCGGAAAAGGCCGACATCTGGTTACAACTCCGACCAGGTACCGACGTCGCGCTGGCTATGGCCATGATGCATGTGATGGTCAAGGAAGACCTGTATGACCGCCATTTTGTCGAGAACTATACGGCGGGGTTCGACGAGTTTTGTGAACGCCTGGAAGAATACCCGCCTGAGGTCGGCGAGGAAATTTCCTGGGTGCCAAAGGAAAAGATCATTGAGGCGGCCAGGCTGTTCGCACAGACCAAGCCCTCTGCCATCCAGTGGGGCGTCGGAATCGAGCACGGCGTCAATTGTTCTAACTCGGATCGCGTGCTCATTTATATGTCAGCGTTGACCGGCAACCTGGATGCCCCCGGCGGCAATGTCATGTTCGGCCCCCCACCCGGCCTGCCGCGCATGGAGTTCTGTGGCAACCAGTTCCTGGACAATGTCGAGAAGATGCTCGGCGGCACCCGCTACCGGTTGGCAGCGTCTATCAACCGCATTACGCCACATGTGATATGGGATGCCATCGAGACAGGCGAACCCTACCCGGTCAGGGCAATGATTGTCATGGGCAGCAACCCGCTGGTGGTCAGGGCGAATACGTCACGGGTTTATGAATCGCTGAAGAAGATCGAATTCCTGGTAGTGGCGGATATCTTTCCCACCCCGACAACGGAGCTTGCGGATATCGTCCTTCCGGCAAAGACCTGGATCGAGTTCGATAACATCGCGGACTACTGGAAATCCCACGGCTATATCTTCCCCAGGCCCAAGATTGTGGATGCGCCTGGCGAGGCAATGGCTGACGTCGAGATCCTCAACGAACTGGGCAAGAAACTGGGATTTGAGGATTCTTTCTGGGAGAACTATGAAGAGTCCCTGGACTACATCCTCGCGCCAGCCGGTGTCACCTGGGAACAATTCAAGGAGATGGATTACCTGCGCAATGAGCCCAGGTACAGGAAATACGAGACTGAGGGGTTCAAATCCAAGTCCGGCAAGCTGGATTTCTACATACAACAAAACAAGGACTGGGGATACGACCCGCTGCCGTTTCACCAGGAACCACCGGAGAGTCCGGCCCGGGAGCCAGAATTTCTGGAAAAATACCCCCTGGTATTAACGACCGGAACGCGCGTCCAGGAATATTTCGGATCTGAACACCGGCAAAGCCCGTTACTGCGCAAAACACATCCCGATCCCTTGTTGACTATCCACCCGGATACGGCCGCTGCAAGAAATATAGAACATGGCGACTGGATTTACATCGAAAGCCCGCGTGGCAGAGTAAAACATAAGGCAAAAGTAAGCGACGGCATTGACCCACGCGTGGTGGCAGCCGAGTTCGCTTGGTGGTATCCGGAAAGAGAAGCGCCGGACTATGGCTTCAGGGAATGTAACATCAATTTCCTCACCGATGATCTGAATGTCGGACCTGAATCCGGTTCGACCAACCTGAAAGGGCTGATGTGCGAGGTCGGTAAGATATGACAAATTTTATCTAAAAGCATCAGCAGCAATCTTAGGCAGTGCGCCAACCCTCGGCATATTCTTCACGTGCAACACGGGAATAAGGAACCGGACTGACGATTGCGCGAGTATCATGTTGTACATGTGATTCAACTGAGGGTTTCGCAGTACCGCCATTCTCTTCACCCCATCTGGGTTAGGAATGTTAGGATGTGATCTGATACCAATTCTGGTGTAACTTAACTATTGTCGTCATTATCGGAGCACAATGTGAATAAGCCGTTATTTCTGATTATAGCTTTATTGGTTATTTCAAATTGTTTCGCTGAAGTAAAACCTGAGCAGGTAACAGTGCATGAACTGACAGATATATCCAATCCGCATCGGGTGTGGGTCAATGATATGGTCTTTGATTTCATCGCTGATGGTCGTTCAACTTTGATCGATGGTGACACGGGCGAGTATCTGGGTATGTTAAGCACGGGATTAATGTTTCTCTCCCTGACTATTCCCTCTCATCAACGGGAGATCTATGCCGCACAGACATACTACTCCAGGGCGCATCGAGGCAAACGCAGTGATTTTGTCGCCGTGTATGATGCCGGCACCCTCAATCCTGTTGATGAAATTCCCATACCGCCCAAGCGAGCGATTACAACCCCCACTTTATACCACGCAGCATTAACGGATAATGATCAGTTCATGTTGATCAATAATTTTACGCCCAGTATGTCTGTCAGCGTAGTCGATGTTAAATCACGTAAATTTATCGGTGAAATAGAATCGCCGGGTTGCGTTCTGATCTATCCAAGCGGACCGCGGCATTTCAATATGTTGTGTGGTGATGGGAGTTTGTTCAGTGTCTATCTGGATGAAACGGGTAACGTATTGAAGAAAGGCAGGAGTAAATCATTTTTTGATCCGATGGAGGATAGCGTTCAGGAAGAAGCTGTTCGTTACGCAAATGAATGGCTGTATTTTTCAAATGAGGCTTACATATATCCGGTTGATGTATCGCAAGAGGAGCCTGCTTTCCCTGACAGATGGTCGTTATTGACTGAATTGGACAGGGAAGAATCCTGGCGCCCAGGTGGCGTGCAGCCACTTGCAGTGCATGAAGAAACGAAAAGACTTTATATCGTTATGCACCAGGGAAAAAAATATAGCCATGATGATCCCGGAAAGGAGATATGGGTTTTTGATTTGAATACAAAAATGCGTGTTCAGCGCATCAACACAAAAAACCTTGTCGCATCAATACATGTCAGTCAAGATTCAAAGCCACTTTTATTTACCTCATTTCCCGTGAGTCCGTCACTGGATATCTATGATGCAATAAGTGGCGAATATTTACGTACGGTAAGTAACCTGGGATATTCACCAATGGTACTGCAATCCCATTAAAATTTATCACAACTACTATGCTGAAGCTTGAACGCCAAATAGAAACCATAGTCAGGTATTTTGTGCGCCGTACTTCACGGCGAAGCTTTTTAGCTAAACTGGGTGTATTACTTGTCGGCGCTTCGGTTGTGCCAATGTTGCCGGTGGCGAGAGGAGCAGCCAACCGGGGAGGTGAGGCGCGTTCCTGTGATTATTGGCGATACTGCGCGATTGATGGATACCTGTGTGATTGTTGCGGTGGATCCTACGACACTTGTCCTCCGGGATCGGTCCCATCAACACTTTCCTGGCTTGGTACTTGTCACAATCCTGATGATGGCAGGGCATATATCATTTCTTATCGGGACTGTTGTGGGAAAGGCAGTTGTGGCCGGTGTTTCTGTAACAACAGTGAAGATGAAAAACCCACTTACGTCCCATCAAAAAGCGGAGACTACAATTGGTGTGTCGGCATGGAAAATCACTTCACGCCACATTGTTCACTGGCAGTAGTACTGGGAGTGGTTCCGGAATAAATACCGTCCAATTTTGTATCAGCAACTGCTCGGGAGGATGTCAAGAGATGCCAAATCGGCGCTGTTTGATATGTTGAAAAATGGGTATGATGATATTTGGGGTCAGAGTAAAATACAGTCAGTTTGGCAAGTGGTAGTGGCTTGTTGTTGAGTATTTTTACTCTGACCCCAAATATCGCGGGAGTTCGGTGGTGATAAGGGCAGCGCAAGTCTTGTCACAGGGGGCTGACTTGATCCATTTGAAGCGACGCTGCAATGCCGGGGGAGGCCAGTTGATGCAACCACCAGGTCACTGGCCCATAACGACAATCCACCCGCCGTATGGCTGCGGCCAGCTGGGCGATAGTGAAGGCGTCTTCCAATTTCCCTGTTTCAGTCAAACACCCGGGGCGTAAAGTCCGCATCATTGATGATACAGGCACTGCTGCCGGTGGCCCGGATGACATACAACCCCTGCCGCTGTGCATACACCTCCGCGGCCTGCTCTGCCTGCAAATACGCCACTGCACCGTAGACCTGCTTGCCCCGGTACACCGGTTGATACTCCATGAACCTTCCCAGCTTGGCCAGAAACTGCTTCACGTGGTCGACGTTCAACGTGGTCTTTACCTCTACCACCACCAGCTCCGCCCCGTTCCCGGCCAGGATGTCAAACTCATAATGCTCGCCATTGCGCCGACCCTTCACCCGGGGATAGGTGGACTCCACCCTGATGCCACGCGCCTGCAACAGCGCCACCAGGTCCCCCTCCACCAGACTTTCCATCAGCTTGCCCCACTGCGTCGTAAACAACCCTTCCAGCTTCTTCATCCGCTTATCGATGCGCCGGTCGGTCTCCTTCATCTGCCGATCGGTCTCCTTCATCCGTTCACGAAGCTCCTCCATTTCCTGGTCAGCTTTTCTCCTCTGTTCTTGCGCTTCTTTTTGCTTCTCGGAGACCTCTCGCAGGATAGCCCAGATTTCTTCAGGGGTGGCAGGTGCTCGATGTAGTTCATTTTCCATGATGACTTCCTCCTTTTCAGTTCAGGTGGCGTTCAAGAATAACAGAATAGCCAATGTACAACAAATTTCAGTGTTTTCCAACAGCAGTGTTAGGAACAAATATAATGTCCGTATCTGTAACACATAATCTGTCCGGTCCCGTATCGGTGTACGGGACAAGCTTTATCATGTTAGCTTTTGGGAGGCATACCGTAGCTACGGCTATGATCATCGTCGCAGGCACCCGCTGGCCGGTCACAAATCTGCCCGGAGCAGATTTGGACGCCCGCAGGGGATGCGCCAGGGAAGGCGCACATCACAAATCCAGCGCGATCATTGCATCACCTAGTAATGGAATGATTCGCCCCTCAGTGCAATCCTACAGGATCCTTATAATGACAGGTAAAAGGGGTCGGTAAAAAATAGGGGCCGGACCCCGTTTTCCGCAAGGTCTGTCCCCTGTTTCCCTGTTTCAGTCAAACACCCGGGGTGTAAAGTCCGTATCATTGATGATACAGGCACTGCTGCCGGTGGCCCGGATGACATACAACCCCTGCCGCTGTGCATACACCTCCGCGGCCTGCTCTGCCTGCAAATACGCCACTGCACCGTAGACCTGCTTGCCCCGGTACACCGGTTGATACTCCATGAACCTTCCCAGCTTGGCCAGAAACTGCTTCACGTGGTCGACGTTCAACGTGGTCTTTACCTCTACCACCACCAGCTCCGCCCCGTTCCCGGCCAGGATGTCAAACTCATAATGCCCGCCATTGCGCCGACCCTTCACCCGCGGATAGGTGGACTCCACCCTGATGCCGCGCGCCTGCAACAGCGCCACCAGGTCCCCCTCCACCAGACTTTCCATCAGCTTGCCCCACTGCGTCGTAAACAACCCTTCCAGCTTCTTCATCCGCTTATCGATGCGCCGGTCGGTCTCCTTCATCTGCCGATCGGTTTCCTTCATCCGTTCACGAAGCTCCTCCATTTCCTGGTCAGCTATTCTCCGCGATTCTTTTTGCTTCTCGGAGACTTCTCGCAGGATAGCCCAGATTTCTTCAGGGGTGGCAGGTGCTCGATGCAGTTCATTTTCCATGATGACTTCCTCCTTTTCAGTTCAGGTGGCGTTCAAGAATAACAGAATAGCCAATTAAATCGATATTAAATGTAGAGCCACCGAACGCAGTAACTTGAAACGATGTATTTCCGATTTCTTCCGCGAACTTACGAAAACAATTGATTACTACCTCGTCAGATTGTTTGGGTACAAAAAGAGTTTCGTGTGCCCATAGAACTAAGCAGCCTCCTGTCTTGGTTTCACTTGTTTTGCAATGTCCTTGCCCGCTTCGAGTTCAGCTACCCGCAATTCATAGGCTTTTTGCAGGTTCAGCCACAATTGCGGTGTCGTATTGAGATAGCGAGCCAGCCGGAGTGCTGTGTCGGCAGTAATTCCCCGTCGCCCTCTCAAAATGTCCGAAATCCGATTTTGAGGCACACCCAATTCACGGGCGATTGCCTTAGCCGACATGCCTAGTTCCTCCAGCTCTTCACGCAAAATCTCACCGGGGTGTACCGGGCGCATATTATTCTCGCTCATGTCTTCATCCTCATCAGTGATAGTCCACTATCTCAACGTCATAGGGACCGTCGTCTTCCCAGCGGAAACATATCCGCCATTGTCGATTGATTCGAATACTGTATTGTCCTGCCCGATTACCGAATAACGCTTCCAGTCGATTACTCCGCAGTCCCGCTAAATCCCGCAACGATTCCGCGTTGTCCAAAACGGCCAATCGACGAATCGCCTGATCAGCAAACCCTTGAAAGCTCTGGACTCGTTGACCGCCGTAAAATCGTTCAGTCTTTGAGTCCTTGAAACTCTGAATCATGGATTAGAATCTTAACAAGGTATACAGGATATGTATACGCTATACGTCATCAAAACTTGCCCTTTTGTAAAACAGGTATTACAAACCATATAAACAGGATAAATGGCTGGCTCTGCCTATAAGAAAACGCACATTTACTGGGAGGGGATCACAATCTCTCTGAGTCATATACATCTAAAATTGCGAGAACTGCAAATTGCAATTCGCGACACTCGGAAATTAGATTTTCTGGCTCTTTATCAAGATAGCGCCAATCTACGAAATCATCTTTGTGAGATGTCAGAAGTTGGCATAGAGAATCTGTACCAATAACTTCCCCATTTTCAATAAAGGTTCGAAATTTGTTTTCAAGTTGGTTCCGTGTCTCAAGTGAGAGTTGTGTGTACAATTTCAACAAGTCGTGTCGATTATGGGGTGCTACTCTATTTTTTATCAGCAATGCCTTCAACGCAAATTCTACTGTAAGAGCCATTACTATATTAACTACCCAATTGCACCCTAAACGTGTTTGTTCAATACCATTTCCCCCGCCTTCTAAGGTAACATTCTCTAATAATCCGCTAAGGTACTTTTGGTTTTTTTCTTCAGGAAGCCGCTGGAGTAAATATCCCACGTACTGCATTGCTATAGCTTGTCCGTGCCTCAAATTTGCTAAGTTATCCTTGCTGTCAGTTTTATCTTGTCTTTTCAATTTGATGCCCATGAATAAATTTCCAATGGTTGCGAGTTGATAACCGTCCTCCCCCGTGTGGGTTTCGATGTAATAAAGGAAGATATCGCGCGGCTCGAAGATACCGGTGTCGTAAGCAAACAGGCAGAACACAATCCGCACCAGGAAACGTTCCAGGTCGTGGCCGCGGTAGCCTGATTCAAATAGAGAATCGTGTAACTGCCCAACCAGCTCGGCAGCCTGTATATTTACCGGGTACTGGTCGCGGAAGGTGCGACGCTGCACGCCGATCATGAAACCAATCGCCTCCACGACCGCTAGTGTACTCTTATGATTGTAGGTCTAATTTACTATATTTGATGCCGACTACAACAATTGGTTTACCATATCTTTTTCCCGGATCTGTTTCAATGGCATTTCGCGCTTAGCCGCTGTTCTGTATTCATTGTTCTTAACTGACTGAATTGAGGGTTCTTAAACAGTACGAAGCCACATAGGTTTGACTACCAAATTTCAAAATCACCCTCCCTCCAAAAAATCCTCAAAAAACTCTGATACCGGCTCGACACCTGATATCAGCAAGCGGTCTCTTGCTCTGGTGCAGGCTACGTAGAACAGGTGTCGCTCGGTTTCAAATACTTCGTCCAATTCATCTTCATCGGCGATCGTTTCGATACGTTCCTGTAACGGTAGAACGTCATCGCCACAGGCCATGACCACCACAGCCTGAAATTCCAGGCCTTTTGCCAAGTGCATGGTGCCGATGGAGATGCGGCCATCACGATTTTCTACTCGGATGGAAAGCTCCAGGGGTGTTTGTGCCGCTTGTTTTACTACCTCGCGAGCACGTGATAACTCATTATTGCTGCGTACAAATATGCCTATCTCTTCCGGTGTTGTTCCGTCCTCTATGATTTTCCGTACCCAGGCAGCCACTTCTTCGGTTTCCTGTCCGACGTTATCGAATGTTTTGACCTGCGGTTCGAGGCCGTTAAAAACGAAAATGACGTCCCGCCGGACTTCTTCATTCCCATCCACGTCCCTGATAACGGGTGGCAGGAGTCGGTCAGCCGCTCTCCTGATCTGGTGGGATGTACGGTAGTTGACTTTCAGGGCATGGGAGCGTCCACGTATGTCGACGCCGAGCGCCTTCCATGAGAAGGGTCGCTGGAATATTCGCTGGCCGATATCGCCGCTGAAGAATAACGCGTCCGGGGTTTCTGATTTCAGCGCAGCAAACAGTCTGAGCTCGGGCACACCCAGGTCCTGGGCCTCATCGACGATTATATGGGTAAAAGGTTTGTGGTTCTGTGAAGTGAAATATGACGTCACCTCACCAAAAATCTCCGGCCAGGTATGTAGCCCCTGCCTGACAAGCAACTCCCGGGTGCGGGCAAATATCGGCCAGGCTCTTTCCCGTTGCCCTGCACTGATACGACTGCGGCGACCGATACGCGGTACGTTCTGGTAAGTTTCCAGGTTATCAACCTGCCAGGCATCAATGACATTGCGCCATTCAGAAACAAGAAATTGAATAGTGAAACCTGTGTTCTCAAGTTCGTTTGCTGCCGTTTCCAGCACTCTTTTTACCTGTTCTTCGGTAGCGACCCGAGGCGTGCGACCAAAAGCAAGTGTAAAAAGCTCAGCCGCAATGCCTTCGAACGGCAGGATTGTCACATTGGTATTGCCGTTGCCGGTCAGTATGCTTAACTTATGTTTCAATGCGTTGGCGAGGGGTAGGGAAAAGGTTGTCAGAAGTACCTTGGCTTGTCTGTCTTTCCGCAGAATCGCAGCAGCGCGGTGCAGCGCGACAACGGTTTTTCCAGTTCCGGCTGAACCGGACACGCGGGCAGGGCCGTCGAACTGCCGATTCACCAAATGTCGTTGTGATGGATGCAGAAAGATCGCCCATTGCTCCCAGGGGTAGGATAGAGCACGCTCCAGTTCTTCCGCGTTTTCCAGTACCCGAAAACGGCGTAACGCATCCGGGTGCTCAAAAGGATCGATTTCGGCAACAACTGGCACAGGCTGGGGCAGGATTCCGCTGCTTACGAAGTCGAGCAGTGCGTCAGACGCCTCAGATGGAAGATGCCCGGCGATGTCAAGAAAGTCGTCCTCAGATGCCTGCCGAATATCTATGACCCAGTCTTCTGGTACGCCGACACCGAGCAAAGCTTGTTCAGACAACCTGGAAAAGGGACCGGGAAGGTATGGCTCTCCAGGGGAATCCGCTACGCTAAACGCATGTGGCCCCAACTTTGGTAAGTAAGGGGCCGTAGCTTCTTCAACCCGTTCGCGCACCTCGACTATCTGGGCAGCGCCGGTTTTGGGATGGGTTTCAATACGTCTTCGTTGCGCCCACTTATAGGCATCATTGTGGTGATTCACGTAACAGACCAAAAAGCTATCTTCAGTCTTATGGATTATTACCCGAATGTCCTGGTTAACACGCATTGACCAGAAGCGCGGGTCTCTGGAGCTATCGATACGGTGAAACTGTAGTCCGGGCGTTGCGGGGTTCTGCTGTAAGTCAAAAACCGTGATCTTGGTGGCAGACTGCTCCTTGGCATTCAATTTGCCCAGTGCTTTTGTAAAGCTGTTTGCGATACGGAACTGCACGGGGGTTGTTACACCTCGAATACTTTCATCACCTCATCGCCGAAATGGTTGATGACTTTGACGGCAAACCGTCCCGCTGCCGGGCGCGCAAACGGTCGGGATGTGTCGCGGTACAGAGTCTCCCAGGCTTCCTTGTCGATTTCCGCCTTAAGGCTGGTTTTCAGAGATTTATAGGGGTCACCGGCGCCCATGAAATAAGCGTGACGGACAAAGAAGCTTTCCCGGTTGTAGTCGGTATCGATAAACCAGGCAGCGATGTCGTCCTTGCCGCTGGCGCGCACTTCGCTGGTTTTCGGATCAAATACGTCCACTCCCAGGACTTCGACTACGATGTTACCCTCGTCGTCGAAACGCCATTCGATATCCGGCTCGCCGAAGATGACGAACAGATTGCCCGAACCAGTGTTTTTCAATTCTTCCGACATGTGCAGGTCAGGATTCATGCGTGCTTTCAGGATCGGTAGTGGGCCTAGCTTAGTCAGTTCCGAGGTATGGGCGTCGAAATTGAAACCACAGGCGATCAGGGCATCGAAACGATCCTGTTGGGCCTCTCTGGCGGCTGTTGCCAGGTCGGAACGGGTTATGGTGCCGTACTCCGGCCCAATGAATATCCCGGCACGTCTTTCGGTGTCACCTTCTGTAAAGTGACCAACGGCGGCGATATAGGTTCCGGGCCAGCCTTCAATAGTGGAGAAGGTGATCCTGTCTTCTTTAGCGACCTGGTGAACGCCGGCGGACTTCAGGTTTTCCAGCACCATCTGTGTGAAATCATTTAACGGTATGGCTTCACTGACTCCCCCTTGGACAGTGTCTTCCTCTGAAGGAAACGAGTAATCTTCTTCTTCGGATACCATACGGTGGGGGGAGAGGTTCTCCACGGTAAACGGACCGGAAACCCGCACCTTGGTATTATCCGTGTAAGGTTTATCGTACAGCGCCTCAAAGTGGCGATGGAGGCATCGGTTTCCTTTTGTCTGGCGATACGCGCCTGCCACCAATCGCGGTGACATTGTTTAGCTGACTCCGGCCAACTGTCTTCAGCATCACGAGGTACTTCCCATTCCTGCCATGCCTGGCTAAGTTCTGCGCTGAGTTGTTTGCGCAAAGGCTCCAGCGTTTCCTGATATTTTTCCCAGATCACGTCTATTTCAGTGTTGTTGGCGATGGATTTAAGCGTGATGTGGGGAACCCGTTCATAGACAAACCCTTGACGAATACTGCCGTGCGTGGGGTCTGATTTCGCTACTGTTTGAGCGAGTGCCGCTTCTTTCTTCTGGCCCTCCGGGGAATCCGCCAATAAGTAATAAGGGTATCGGGATCCCATGAGTCGGGCGCGTGCCAAGGCCAGGGCGACGCGGGAGGTATCGATGGTGATCCAGCGGCGTCCCCACTGCTCAGCGACGTAAGCGGTGGTGCCGGAACCGCAGGTGGGGTCAAGGACGAGGTCACCGGGGTCGGTAGCCATGAGGATACACCGTTGAATAACCTTCGATGTGGTTTGCACAACGTAAACTTTGTTTTGTTCCGCTGTGCCCATGGTATCCTGCCATAAATTCGGTATGCTAACCGCCGCGAAATCATCAAAAAATAATTTGTAATTCACGAATGTTTTAGTATTAAACAAACGGTTGGCCTTAATTAATCGGGCCATTCCCCTTTGGCTAGTTTTCCAGCCGCCTTTTGATATCTTGATGAGACGTCCATTCAACAGGAAATCGAAGATTGTTGACCGACTCGCAGTCTCGGATATTAAAGGCCCGCCAAGAAACACTCTACTATCGGCTGGTAGAGATGACGGATCTGCCACTTCATCGTTGGTCATTCTCCGTGTACGTCCATCACTCAATTGGACGGTGCGATAACGGAGTCCAGCTCCACTGCCGAATTTTTTTGTTTCGAATAGTTGGTGGTATTTTGCGAATTGTTTGTTTTTAGCAAACCAAATTATAAAATCTGCTATGTTGTCGAGATGAGATTGGCCCATCCCTCCACTTTTCTTAGTGATTATCTCACTCAAAAAATTCTCCTCCCCAAACACCTCATCCATCACTGCCCGTACCCGATGCACATTCTCATCCCCAATCTGCACGAATATAGAACCACTCTCGGACAGTAAATCTCTTGCCACAGTCAACCGGTCGCGCAGGTACGTCAGATAGGAGTGGATACCATGCCGCCAGGTATCACGGAATGCTTTCACCTGCTCCGGCTCTCGGGTAACGTGCTCCATTTTGCTATCCTTTACATCCCGTGAGCGGGTCGAAACCTGCCAGTTGGAATTGAACTTGATGCCATAGGGAGGATCGATATAAATGCACTGCACCTGGCCACGCAGTCCTTCCCGCTCCGTCAGGCTTGCCATTACCTGCAGGCTGTCTCCCAGGATCATGCGATTTTGCCAGTTCTGCTCGTGCTGGTAGAACTCGGTCTTGTCGGCTTCCTCCAGGCCGTTGAAATCTGCAAACAGGTCCAGTGTGACGGGCGGTTCATCCCGACGGGACTCTGACTGTCGTTTCAGGTCGTCGATGATTGCTTTGGGGTGAATTTTTTCCTGGATATACAGGGGCGGGGCCTGCACCACCAGGTCCGACCAGTCCTGATTGTCTTTGCCGCGCCAAACCAGTTGTGGGTCCAGGTCTTTATTGCGGCGTGCATAGCTGACCGGGATGGGAGACTTGTCAGCGTCGTGCAGGGAAGGTTCGTATTCCACAGTGGGAATATTCTTTCTCCTGGCTTCCTTGTGAGTGAGAGTTTCGACCTTTTTTGCGGATTGCCGTCTTCCGGCCATAGCGTCCGGTTCAATCAGGCGGCCTGGTCTTGCTTCGTTGGTTCGTCCGGGCCTGGTATCCTGAAAGCCGTTGTGATAAGGCATTTCCGGGGGCAGGATTCCTTGACAACAAACTTCATACGCAAGGCCCCATTTGATTTTGAAATGATGTCAGCCAGCGTCCGCCGGCGTGACGGATACCATTTCCTGGCGGCGCCCGACGAGATACTCCAGGTGAACTTCTACGCGGGTAATTCGCTGGTTGAGTGAATCTATTCGCCGATCAAGATTTTCTACGCACCCATATAAGGGGGCTATCAATCCTGCGAGCGCGCTGCCTACTGTAATGATTGCCCAAAACTCTCTGCTCATGTTGGCAGTATAACGCTGTTACACTCGTGAAACAAGAATACTGAATAACCCGATATCAGGTTTGTTTTTTTAACGTTAAGGAACCTCTGATTAAGTCAGAGGTTCCTGCGGTGCATGGATGTACCGTCAAAATAAATGACTATATGTAATTGATTTTGTAAGGAAAACAAAATAGTATTTTTGTTTTCCGCACTCTGACAAGTCCTGGACGGACTTGATCAGAGCTTCCTTAATATAACTTTATTCCAAGTCAGCCCACCTGAGTAACTGTTTTGATATGAAGTGCGCCAGGGAAACTACGAGCAAAAAGTCGGGGAACAGACTCGTCAAGGAGTAATTTCATTGTTAACCGTCCGTACCGGTCCTGTGCTTATCGTCCGGCGCAGGGGAATCGGGCGGATCCACGCGCAGACGGAAGAAGGTTTCCACGGTGGCCTTGAGAGCTGCCAGACCTTGTTCGACCTGGCCCAGCCTGTCACTCAACTTGCCCAGCCTGTCGTCCAGCTTGTCGATGCGCGTTCCCAAGCGCAGGATAAGCCCGGCCAGGGCGACACCGACGCCCACGATTGCAAACAGGATTTGAACATGAGGTTCCATGGCGCCAATATAGCACAGCATCAGGAGCAGGGAATATGGTTATCGACAATTTCTCCGAATTCCGCCTTGATTTTTTCCGTAAGGTCACTTCCCATCGCATACACATCGGAAAGCTCTGCGAACTCCCAGCGACCGAAGTTGCCAAGATTGTTTACGCCGACCAGCCACTGGGTACGCATGGTTTCTGACTTCAGCTTGACGTTCTCGTAACGACGGCCTTTGATCTCGACTACCATGTGTAGTGGATCATCAGGGCCGTTGCCGTCATCAATCAGGACGATAAAGTCGGGAACATAAACCCGTGCCGACGATCCATCCTTGTATGGAACCTCAAGGCCCAGCCCCTGGTTTTTGACATAAGAGCTTACCCTGGGATGCTGTTCCACAACCCGGGCGAACTCGGCTTCCCAGGCGCTGTCGAGGGCGACGTAGTTCACATGACACTTATCCGGCGCCGCAGTATATAAATCCTTGCTTGTGGAGAAACTCACATAGGAGGTGGAGGATTTCGGGTTGTAAGGGTCTAGCACCGCCCGAATTCGACGCTTGTCCAATATGGCGTTCACGATGGCATTGTAGATACGCTCTCCGGCTTGGTCTGCGATATTTCGGTATTCCAGCATCCACTTACCGGTGTTGCCCCGGCACTCGAGGTAACCGCCGTCGATCCATTGGCGTGCAATGCGTCTTATCTGTCCGAAGAGGTACAGCTTGGGTTGTTGGTCTTTATCCCTGAAGAACTTGTAAAGCAAGTGTTTGGATAAGTCGTATGTAATCGTGCTGGGCCGTGTTGCCCGTGCCTCAGCTGCTGAGATCATAACGTTCTCGCCGACAATACCTGCCATCAGTGTCTGGCCGGGGCCGACCATCTCCGGGGTCAGTACCAGTTTTGAATCGTCGGTGAACCTGGCAGTCAGGTTGTCTTCGGGTAGTTCAACCCGGTAGCCGGTGACGCGCGGGAAGACGATCTCCAGCGTCGCTCGTTCACGGACAGCATGGACTCTGGTTGTCTTTCGAGGTGGTTTGACCGGCGCCACCTGCGGTTTGGCCGTGAAGTTAAAGGGAATACCCATGATGTCGGAGTATTCCACAGTGAATAAACCATCATCCAGGTCGTAAGAGTAACGGCGCAAACTGCGCCCAACGACCTGTTCGCAAAGTAACTGGGTGCCGAAAGCCCGGATGCCCAGGATATGGGTGACCGTGTTTGCATCCCAACCTTCCGTCAACATGGCGACTGAGACTACGCAACGCACCTGTTCACCCAGGCGGTCTTTCTTGCCGATCGTGTTCATGACCTCGCGCAGCAGTTCGGCATCGGAGATATCGCCCCCGTTACCGGCACCGGAACGCTGGATTATTTCGCGTTTGAATTGTTCGATTTCGAGCGCTGCCGCCTTGCGGAAATTCTTATCCAGCGCCTCACCCGATTCGAGTTGGCGGCTGTCAATCAGCAAGGTATTGGGTCGGGGCAGGCGGTTGCCATGTTCATCGAAATTCCGAAATAATGCCAAATGACCGGAGTGCATGAATACCTCTTCACCGTCTTCGTCAGGACGTTGCCAGCCGGAAATCCATTCATAGACCAGCTTGGATGTTGACGTGTTGTTACAGACGACGATGAACACGGGTGGAGCTTCAATGCCGTCCTGTTCCCAGCGTTGATGGGTTTGCTCATAATGGCTATAGAGTGCGTGCAACGCGGTCTGGAGTTTTTCCGGGAGCGCCAAGGGGTCGCCGCCCGTCTGTCTGCCTTTTTTGGGCATGTTTTTGCTGATGTGTTTCCACAGGTCCCGGAAGATCGGCATTTCTTCATTTGGGATATTGTCGGAGACAGGCACTCGGGGAAGCTTGACGATACCGCTTTCGATGGCGTCCATGAGGGAAAAATCACTGACTGTCCAGGGGAACAGGGTTCCCTCTGCCCAACCGGAACCGCGCAGGAAAAAAGGCGTTGCGGATAAGTCGTAAACGGCGCGCACACCGAGTTTACGCTTGAAGGTCTCGATGCCGTTGATCCAGATACGAGCAGCCTTATTCTCTTCAGTTGCCTCCTTTTTCTCGTCAGCCGTGAGACCCGCGATATCTTCATTATCGGGTTTCTCCCGGTAACAGTGGTGCGCTTCATCATTGATCACGACGATGTTTTTAAATCCCATCAATTCTTCGGCAACCCGCTTGATCATCTGACCCTCGGTCTCAGACGTATGCAGTGCTTGATCGCGCCCCTGCAGCAGGGCCTTGCCGACTTTGCCGGTATCCATGACTTCGCGAAGCTGGAATGCATGGAAATTGGTAATGACAATCCGGGCCTTGTTGATCTCTTCCAGCATATCCACAGGGACCAGTTCCCGAGTCTTGTAGTAACTGTCAGGATCGTTTGGCTGCAAGACTCGCAGGCGGTCGCGAATGGTGATGCCCGGCGTCACGACCAGGAAACCACGAGTGAAGAGTTTGCTGCCTGGTGTGCGGACTGCGTTGACAGTCTGCCAGGCAATCAGCATGGCCATGACCGTTGTTTTGCCGGCGCCTGTCGCCATCTTCAAGGCCAGCCGCAACAGTTCCGGGTTGGCCTGCTCGTTGGCGTTTTGAATATGCTTCCAGATGTGCTTGTGCTTCTTTTGCCGGTGTTCGACTTCCGTCAACCAGATAATGGTTTCCACGGCCTCTATCTGGCAGAAAAAAGGCCGTATACCCTGGAAATGATGATGCCGCCAGTGGTGCAACAAACGTGCAGTAGCCGGAGTCACTCCCCAATCATTGCGGCTTGGAAGCTTACGCCAGTCAGCGACGTGGGAACGAATATCATTGATGATTGGAAACGGATCATATTCCTGTTCAGAGGATGAAATGCCGTCCCCCGATGAGAGTGTCAAAGTAACCTGTTCCAGGGTGCCCGCCTGGCGGCGTAGCCTTGGTTTGGGAACAGGACTGATCAGTTCTGAGCGTCTGCGGCCGGTTTCGGGCGGACCATCCACGGGTTGACCGGCATCATCCAAACGATGATGCAGCCCGGGTTCCTCGTAGGGCGAATTCAGGATAGGTCTTTCGTAAAATGATTCTGCCATTGCCGCGCATACCTTGAAACGGAAGGTATTACATTAGCTTAATTGAAGTTGTTATACAAAATGAAGATGAATTCAACAGGCGTTTCCGCTAACTCGAGGTCAATATAGTGTGTGTCAATATAGTGTGTTGATATTTTGATATATTCTACATATTATATGTAGAATATATAGTCTACGGGATACGCTCATGGCAAGTGTCACAATTACTGAACTACAGCGTCATATTGGTGATATTCAAGAATTGGTTTTAAAAGAACCCGTGTCTATTACCCGAAATGGCCGGGAAAAATATATCTTGCTATCGACTGAAGAGTACCGACGCCTTAAACGCCGTGACAGACAGGTAATGGGAGTCGAGGAATTAAGCGAAGAAGACATTCGTGACATCGCCTCGGCAAATGTACCTGAAGAATACGCCTACCTGAATGAATTGCTCAACAAGGAATAATAAGAAAAACGCCAGATGACACAGATTCCAGAGCCGTTTCCGGGTTTTGTTATCAGCTACTCATATCTCTGGCGTAAAGATTACCTGACAGGGCGGGACGAAGGTGTAAAAGACAGGCCGTGTGCAGTTGTTTTATCCAGGAAAATAAAGGGAAACCATCTTGTAGTCACAGTTGTGCCGATTACACACAGAGAACAGGAGAATCCTGATATGGTGGTGGAAATCCCGCGCAAAGTAAAAGAATACCTGGGCCTGGACAGCGACCGTTCATGGATTATCTGCAATGAAGTGAATCGGTTTACCTGGCCCGGCCCGGATATCAGGCCAATAACCAAATCAGGTAAGAAGAAATACAGTTATGGTGTTTTGCCCCCTAAACTCTTCTCAAAGGTCTCCAAAACAATTGTCCGTTCGCTGGTTAAAATAATCAGCCGTACAGCATAGGAACAGTGAAAGAACTGCAGGTCACGCAAACAGTTATAACACAAGTTTAACACCCCTATTTATAAGTTCTTATTATTCAATCAGTTAGAATGAGAGTATGACCATGGCAGATAACGGCATTGAAATACCAGGTTACGAGGGCCGCGCCCTCCGTCTTGAACGGGGTGGTATTTTCCGGGTAATCGATGTGGAAGGTTGCCAGATTGCCGATATGTTCATTCTATCCAATGACAGCCCGCACGAATACTTCAGCCCGGCGTTGACGCGCCAGGTCATCTTCAGGTTGGTGCCCAAACCAGGCGACTTCCTGTACAGTAATCGCCGCCGGCCCATGCTGACCTTTCTGGATGATACGTCTCCGGGTCGCCACGACATGGCTTTCGCTCCCTGTGATCCGGGTTTCTATGTAGACCTTGGAGCGAATGCATCACATCCCAACTGCAGGGATAATTTTTACTGGGCCATTAAGGAACTGGACATCAGCATGGAACCGCCACCGGACCCCTTTAACCTGTTTCAGAATACGGCGCCGAAGCCCAATGGCGATTTCGCAGTTGGGCAAACACTCAGTAAGGCAGGTGACTATGTTGAGTTCAGGGCTGAAATGGACGTTATTATCGCGGTAACCGCGTGTTCAGCGGATCTAACGATTGAGGGAATCGATCCCATAGGCGGCAAATCCACCCCGCTCCGTATTCAAATTGGCTGATCAAACCCGCGACCCCGTTCGACACATTATCGGTACTTGCGCTGCCCAGGTATTGGCGATCGCGTCGGTCATTCTGTCTCCACTGGCTGTCGGCGGTCTGATTATCGGACTGAATATCGGTGAAGTTGAAGCAGGCGCCCTGATAACAGTCGAACTGCTGGTCATGGGTATCACCAGCATCCTGGTGGCGCCCGTCAGCGTCAGGATACCGTATCGTCTCCTGGCACTTGCAGGAGGTATCCTGCTGTTGGCGGGACATGCAGGCGCAGCAACGGCCGCTAACCTCAATGAACTGTATCCATGGCGGATATTGGCAGGGGCGGGCTGCGGTTGCCTGATGGCGACGGTCAATGCCGCGATTGCGCAGGCGCGTGCTCCGGACCTGTTGTACGGTCTGGCCTGGGCTGCAGCCTACATTTTCACCTCCATCATGGCCATCGTGATTACCGAGAGCAACGACCTGGTTACGTATGATATCTTGTATGGATACCTGGCAGTAACGCTGCTGATGTTCCTGCCTTTAGTCTGGTTCTTGCCGGAGCGTGGCAGTGCGTCAGCCGCGCTCTCGCTACCTGTGGACAGTATCCGCGCCGGTTCTATCCTTATGGCCGGCATCATGGTCATCGGTATCAGCATGATGGCGTATTACGCTTTTCTGGAACGTCTGGCTGTACAGATCGGCGCCGATCCGTCTGAAACCGGCCGCATCGTTGCCGCGGTTCAGATTGCCGGCATTATCGGCGGACTGCTTGCCGCGCCGGTAGCCGGCAGGTTCGGTCTGGTGGCGGGACTATGCGCAACCACGGTATTGCATGCAGTGTCGGTTACCCTGGCTGTCTGGACCGACTCTGTTATCATGCTGGGAATAGTCGCCTTTTTTGAGGCAGTGTTGTTCATTATAATGATACCGCTGATGTTGACCCTGGCAGCCGGCGTCGACGCTAAAGGCCGCTGGGCAGCCATCGCCGGTGGCGTATTTGTTCTCAGTACCGCGCTTGGTCCTGTTTTCGGCGCGTTTCTCATAGAGGAGACGGGTTATGAAGCAATCGCGTGGATACAGTGGCCGGCGGCGGTGTTGGCGGTTATTATTTTTGCCCGGGTAAACCGCAGCAGGACCGTGAAACACTGATTACAGCAGGGTAACTGGGTTTACAGGAACCTCAGATTAAGTAAGGGTTTCCTTAACACACTTCCAGGAGAGCGATATGGATCAACAAAAACTTGCAGTGCTGCGCAACAAGTACCGGGACCAGCCTTATCATCAGGTAGACGACCCGGACCATGCAAAGGCCATGCTCGGCGCTACGGATATGTTGACCGGTATCGCCACCTTGTGTGACGCTCCCTATAAAGAGACGCCGGAAGGGCTGGATATTGCGTTGATCGGCGTACCCTTCGACGCCGGCGTGGTGCACCGGACCGGGGCGCGTTTCGGACCGCGTTCCATAAGAAACATATCCATGGCGGTAGGGCCTTTTAACCATCAGACCAGGGTCAACCCCTTTGATCTCTGCACCATCGCGGATATCGGTGACGTGCCCTTGCACGGTTTCAGCCTGGATGAGGGCATACGGACCATAGAGCAGTATTACCACAAGGTCGTGGATGCAGGAGTGATCCCGGTATCGGCAGGGGGCGATCATTCCGTGACGTATCCGATCATGAAGGCGGTGGGCCGGGACGAACCGTTGGGCATGATCCATATAGACGCCCATTGCGATACCATGGGAGCGCTGGAGGACCACAAATTCCATCACGGCGGCCCGTTCCGCCACGCCGTCCTGGACGGGGTACTGGATCCGGACCGTTGCGTGCAGGTCGGTATCAGGGGCGCAGCCGAGGTGTTCTGGGAATTTTCCTATGATTCAGGCATGACGGTGATACCCATCCAGGATTTTCATGCAATGGGGGTTGAGGCAGTCATCGAGAAAACCCGCGAAGTGTTGGGAGACGGGCCTGCTTATATCAGTTTCGACGTGGACGGCCTGGATCCGGTCTATGCCCCCGGCACCGGCACACCGGAGATCGGCGGCATAACTACCGCTGAGGCAATCCAGCTTCTCAGGGGATTGCGAGGACTGAAATTCGTGGGTGGCGACCTGGTTGAGGTCGCCCCCCAGTACGATACTACGACCAATACACCGCAGGTCGGCAAACAGATGCTGTTTGAAATCCTGTGCCTGGTCGCCGAGAGCAAGGCCGCTAATGGGCGGTAATTCCTCATACAGTCCGCCCAGGGTCTGGACCTGGGATGCGCCAAGTGGTGGACAATTTGAAAACATTAACCGACCGATTGCGGGTGCGACGCATGAAAAGGAATTGCCCGCCGGCAAACATCCCTTGCAGCTTTATTCACTTGCCACACCTAACGGTGTGAAAGTTACCGTGATGCTGGAAGAACTCCTGGCCCTGGGGTTTGCAGGGGCTGAATATGATGCCTGGCTGATTGATATTGGAGAAGGTGACCAGTTCGGCAGCGGTTTTGTCGAACTTAACCCGAATTCCAAGATCCCCGCCCTCATTGATCGCAGCGGCAAGAAGCCTGTACGCCTGTTTGAATCAGGAGCCATCCTGCTTTACCTGGCGGAGAAATTCGGCGCGTTGATCCCTGAAGATCCGGCCCTGCGTACGAAATGCCTGTCCTGGTTGTTCTGGCAAATGGGCAGCGCGCCTTATCTTGGTGGCGGCTTTGGGCACTTCTATGCTTATGCACCGGAAAAATTCGAATACCCCATCAATCGATATGCCATGGAAGTGAAACGCCAGATGGACGTACTCGACCGTCATCTGGCTGATTGTCAATACATTTGCGGAGATGAATACAGCATCGCCGATATTGCTGTCTGGCCCTGGTACGGAAACCTTGTCTTGAACAGAGTCTATGGAGCCGCCGAGTTTCTGGATACCGCGTCCTATATTCACCTGAATCGATGGACCAACGAAATAAGAGAGCGCCCTGCCGTCCAGCGCGGCCGTATGGTGAATCGGAGTTGGGGCGAACCCGAAGAGCAGCTACGGGAACGCCATGATGCGAGTGACTTTAATACCCGGACCCAGGATAAGCTTGAACCTGCTGATATTGCTGGAACCGATAACTAACTGTACCTGTCAAGAACCATGCACAGCCGCCGCCGGCAGTTCCTCAAATTAAGCACCGGCCTGACCGTCGGTTTCGCCGTTGGCTCCATACCAGGATGTGGTAACCCGGGAACCGGCCTGTCTGCTACCCGACAAAACAGCTTTGCCCCTAATGCCTGGGTCAACATCGCCGGCAACGGTATTGTCACGATTTTCTCTACTGTCGACGAACTGGGCCAGGGTTCGACAACGGCATTGCCCGTGATATTTGCCGAGGAACTGGATGTTGCCTGGGATGATGTACGTATCGAAATGTCGCCTTCCGATCCGGAGATTTACGGCAACCCGGGATTTTTCGGCTTGATGTACACGGCTGCGAGTACTGCCGTATCCGGCTATTACCAGCAGTTACGCCACTTCGGCGCCCAGTCGCGCCATATATTGCTGCATAATGCAGCATGGTGAACTGGCCCGTAACCTTGCTCGAAAAGGAGAGGTATGGAATCAGCATGGAGACGTGGAATCGGTGTTTAATGCTGCGAAAACGATTATAGACCGGGTTTACCGGACGGATTACGTGTATCACGCCCAGTTGGAGCCACTTAATTCCGTCGTCTGGGTAATGGGGGCGGTGGTATACGGCCTGGGGAATGCCCTGACTGAGCGTATCACGTTCAGGAACGGGCGGGTGCAACAGGTGAATTTCAATGACTATAAGCTGCCGACCATGGCTGACACACCTGGAATCCACATTGAAGTGTTGCCGGGAGGAGATGAACCCAGTGCCGTTGGCCAAACCGGCGCCGTTCTGGTGGCGCCCGCCATCGCCAATGCGTTTGAACGGCTGACGGGCAAGCGCTTGCGACACATGCCGTTTACCCGGGAACGCGTTAGAGACTCACTCAGTGCCTGAAGACGGAGGACCTACGTCCATACTGTCATACTTACGCATCAGGCCGTGTAAAAACGCCTGATGTTTCAGTATCCTCCTGGCCTCATTATTGCTTCAATAAGACGATGCCAGCCAGGAACAGTCCAGGTTGCCAACCGGCATGTGCAGCAGAATTTGAGAGTATGCGGTTGTGTTGATTAATTGCTTGACCAGTCGATTTTAATTTGCCAGAATTTATTTGGTATGTCTGAGGGTATCACAATGAAAAATATTAGAAGATTTCTCACCAGGACGAAGATTCTGATGTTTTCTTGTCTGTTATTTCCGACAGCCGCAGTTTCTGATGATTCCCTGATGATTGCAAAGGGAAAAGATTTATATGAGAGGAACTGCATATTTTGTCATCAAGCAGATGCCATAGGAAAAGTGGGATTTGCGCCATCACTCACCAACGCTGAATTTCTATCTGCCGTATCAGACGAATTTCTACTGGGAACAATTCGTGATGGACGCCCGGGCACAGGAATGCCGCCTTTTACTCATTTGGAGCCGGAAGGCATCGAAGCTATAGGCATATACCTTAAATCCCATTCGGAATTACCTGACAAATCCACAGAAATTGATAATCAACCTGCAGCCCTGGGAGATCCCAAGGCAGGGAAGTTCTGGTTCGACCGGATTTGTGCTACCTGTCATGGTTATCAGGGTGATGGCTATATCGCTGGTGGTACCGGTACCGCAATTGGCAAAGCTGGTTTTCTCAATAAGGCCTCCGATGGATTTCTCCGTACTACGATAAAGCATGGCCGTTCCAATACTCGCATGCGAGGTTTCTCCGGTGCCGCAGGATTGGCGAACCTTACCGATAAAGAAATCGACGACATAATTGTTTATATGCGCGAATTAGCAAAACAAACTCATTAGGAGAAGGTTATGAAACGTTTCAAGGCCAATAGAAGAGATTTTCTGAAAGGTAGCGCGTTTATAACCGGCTCAGCTGCGGGTGCGAGTTTATTTGTTGGCAATAACCCTGAATTGGAAGCAGCTCCTGCCCCTGCCGGTTCCGTTTCGCGCGGTACCGCCTTGGCCCAATGCCCTTATTGCGGTGTTGGCTGTGGCACTATCATACAGACAGAAAATGGCAAAATTGTTTCCGTGCGTCCGGACAAGGACCACCCAACCAATTACGGTTTACAGTGCATCAAGGGACTGACCGCAGCAGAACCCATGTATGTCGACCGTATGGAAGGTGACTCATACGTGCGTAAGGATGTATGGGAAGAATGGAATAAACCGAACCATGGAGACCTGGATTATATCAGCAAGAGTAAAGGTTCCTTCGATGAAGAACATTTTGTGCGGGCGCCTTATGAAAAGGCATCAGAAATGGTGGCGCATAAAATTGCGAATTATGTAAAAAAATACACAGGGAATTCCATTGCCTTATACGGTTCCGGTCAATTGACAATGGAAGGCCAGTATCTTGAAAATCTGTTTATGAAGGGTGTCCTCGGCTCCAATACCATCGAAGCGAATGCCAGGATGTGTATGACATCGGCGGTGACGGGATATTTTGCAACTCTTGGATCCGACACACCGCCGCTGGCCTATGAGGACATCGAACTCTGCGATATGATCATGCACTTCGGGCATAATGCCCGTGAATCACATCCGATTGTCTTCTGGCGTGCGGCAGACCACAAAAAGAAAAAGGATATCCCGACTGTCGTGGTTGATCCTCGTCTGACCGGCACGAGCACAGGCTATGAAGACATTAATCCGAAAAACCATGTACATGTTCCCGTACTGAATGGTGATATCAGTTTTTTGAATGCAATTGCCCATGTCCTTTTGAAAGAGCATGGCGATATTATCGATTGGGAGTTTGTAAAAGAGCATGCTACCGGTTGGCAGGAATATTCTGCCGGTGTATTGACGGGCTACAGTCCTGAACAGGTGCAGGACCGCATGGGATCGGATGAGGTTACACCTGCATTGATACGTCGTGTAGCCGGCATGTTTGCGGAGGCAACGCGCAAACGTCTGCAACGAAGTAAATTAAGTCAATCCAATGATGGTTATGGTGGCGTGATCATAATGTGGGGCATCGGTTATAACCAGCATATCCATGGTCAAAACAATGTTATCTCCATCATTAATCTACTGGCATTAACGGGGAACCTGGCCAAACCGGGTTGTGGTCCGTTTTCGATGACGGGACAACCGAATGCGATGGGGGAACGCTTTACCGGAGGTTTGACCGGACGACTGCCCTTTAATGAACCCTTATCCAATTTAAAACACCTTACACACATGGCCAGGCACTGGCGTGTTCCGGAGAAGAATCTCAAGAATGCACTTAAGTCAGAAAATCCGGGATATGCGATTGGTATGATGGAACGCGCCTTGAAAGACGAGGTTAAAGCGTTGTTCCTGGTCTATGCAACGCATATCGATTTGCCTGATCAACAAAATCTCATCCGCCCGGCGTTAATGAAGACATTCAATGTAGTGCAGGAAATCTATCGCCATGCCCCCAATAATCTCTATGCAGATGTAATCTTTCCTGCGGCAACCTGGGGTGAAGTACGAGGAGTCTATATCAGTTCGGAACGCCGCATTAATATTTGCGACAAAGCTGCTGAACCGCCACCAGGGTGTCGTCCCGATTTGGACATGGTCATCGACAAAGGCAAAGAAGTGGCACACCTGTTAGGCCTCAATGCAGATGAAATATTTCCCTACAAAAGAGGTGAAGATGGCACCTATGATGCTGAGGAAATTTTTCGGGAGGTCGTTCGGGCATCTGCCGGGACGGATACCAACCTCACGGGCATTCTTGAAGTGGAAAAAGTGGATAATGTCAGCCCCTATGATCAACTGCGTAAACTTCGCGGCATTCAATGGCCTGCTCCAACCTACGCTATCGCCAAAGCTGGCGGCACCAAACGCCGTTACATGTTACAGGAAGGTGATTGGGAGAACAGACCATATGGTTATTTCAGAACAAAAGACGGCAAGGTGCATTTCAAGTTATGTCAACAGGATTATAGCGATCGTAAAGAAATCACAAAAAAATTGATGGAGTTCGGCAGTAAGGAAGGCGTATATACCATCGATAATCTTGCTCTTCTTGAAGAAGCCCGCGACAAGGGCTTGACCCCTGACCTGCCTGATGACGAATTTCGCGACAAAAATTGGGAAACTGTTCCAAAGGATAAATACCCTTACTGGCTTGGCCTTGGCGTGGTCTATGAACATTTTCATACAGCCAAATCCATTCGTACGCCAACCACCCGGCGTCTGGTTCCGGAGCAGTATGTTGAAATGCATCCGGATGATGCAAATACATTGGGGATAAAAGACGGTGATAAAGTACGGCTCATTACACGGCGCGGTCATTACGAGGCCAAAGCGCAGGTAGGGACAAACAGTCTGGTAAAACCTGCACGTAATTCGGTGCCGCGAGGATATATGTTCAGTCCCTGGAACCTGTCAGTTGCCGACAGTGCGGATCCAAAAAAGAACAAATGGCTGGTTAATAATACATCCAGTCGCATCTGGGATCTGGTGTCGGGCCAGGTAGATTTCAAAAAACTCGCTTGCAGGATAGAAAAAGTGTAGCTATTAAGCCTGACATAGGGAGTATGCGGGATTACGGTTTTCTTTTTCTGTCCAGGTGACAGATATGAAACGTAGACAATTTTTGCAGGATTTGATTACAACAGCGTCTACTTTAGCCGCCGCGCCGGTAGTGAATGCGCTAAACAGTAAAAAAACAGGGATACGTTATCTACGCCCACCCGGTTCTCTTTCAGAATCTGATTTTGTCAGTCGTTGTATCCGTTGTGGCAAGTGTGGTGAAGCTTGTCCCAACAGATGTATAAAATTTTTTGGTACTGAAAATGGTTTTCGCTCTTACGGTACTCCTTACATAACACCGCGGGAACAAGCCTGTATTCTCTGTATGAAATGTGGTGAGGCCTGCCCGACTGGCGCCATTAAATCTGTTGAACGTGAAGCAGATGCAATCCTTAATTTCGTCAACATGGGTAAAGCCCGCGTAGACGAAAACCTTTGCCTGTCATACCAGGGAAAATCATGCGGTGTTTGTTATCGGGCCTGCCCGTTGCCCGATATTGCCATCAAAGTGGGTTGGATGGAACAACCCCATGTACAAGACGCCTGTGTTGGTTGTGGCCTGTGTGAACGTTCCTGTATTCAAATACCACAGGCGATCCGCGTTATTCCAAATCACAGCGTGTAAGTCCTGGTGACATGAAGCATTACATTCGGCACCTGAACAAATTACGTTGGGTCAGCCTGATCAGCGTATTTTTAATACTTATTTTGCTGCCGTATATCAGCGTATATCAAAGCTATGTCGCAGCGCATGCTTACGATCTGTTAACACCGTCAGAGCGAAATCTCTATGATGTTATGGAGATGTTGACAACGCCTTTTGTCGATGACCCGGAACACGACCTTGACGCCATCAAAGGCACAACCTGGTCCGCTACGATACTTGGATTGAAACTCAGTGATCCGCTGTCTGTTGTTGGCCAGATTTCAGCCGGTCTGGATATTTATTCACCTTTTTTAATTACGGCGCTTATCCCCATTATTATTACACTGATATTCGGTCGGATATTCTGTGGCTGGATCTGTCCGGCAACCTTGCTTTACGAACTCAATACCAATATGGCCGCCTGGTTACATAGAGCAGGATTACCAACAGGTAATCGTCATTTTGATCGACGCCTGAAATACCTGGTACTGATTTTTGGAGGCATATTATCAATGGTGACCGGTTCAGTACTGTTCGCGGCTATTTACCCGCCTGCCATCATCGGTCGTGAAATTTATTACGCAATAGCTTTGGGAGGATTTGGCGCAGGAGCGGTATTTTTCGTCCTGACATTGCTGTTTGATTTAATGGTGGCGCGTCGTGGCTTTTGCCGTTACGTTTGTCCGGGGGGCGCCTTGTATTCACTATTGGGGCGTTATCGGTTATTTCGAATTCAACGAAAGGCAGACAGTTGCAACGATTGCGCAAAATGTACGGCGGTGTGTGAGTTTGAACTTGACCCTATGCGCGATGGTTTCGGCCAGGAATGTAATAACTGCACAGCCTGCATCGCTGTGTGTCCTACGGATGCGTTAGTCTTCAAAATAAATGTAAAGGATATCACCTATCAGGGGCCGGGCCATCTTGGCAGGCATTACCAGGGAGATTAGTCGACGATGTCGCTCTCGTCCTATGGTTTAACCCTGTTTCTATCCATTATTGTTTTATCTATTCCCGTTCAGGCGCATCATGTACTTGGCAGGCCATCTTATAGTCTCAATGAAGATTCAACTACACCTCCCAGTATGCAGGTAGAAACACAGATAGGTGATTATTATATTACTTATATGGTGTTCCCTGCCTTTCCCGACCCAAATGAGCCGGGTAGAGTGAATTTATATGCCTCGCGTATCGATAATGGCAAACCTTTTGAGGGAGAAGTGGCATTCAAGGTCCGTAATGACAGCCTGTTCAATGCAGAGGAAGAACTCCTGGGTGTGCAAATCCCGGATGATAATGTGTTTCGACAGGGATTTGAATTTCGTGAATCCGGTGATTTTATTGTCCGTGCCGAGTTTGAATCAGATGGAGAACCCTACCAGATAGATTTTCCATTACAAATTGGTGAGCCGGCCCGCTGGGGACCAATCGGAATAACCGTCGCTGTCATTATGTTTGTCCTGGTTGCGGTAAATCTTATTCAACGCAAACGTCTTACCAGCGACAAAATAAGAAGTAGCCACCAGAGCAGCCCAAGATGACGATGACACATCCCGGACTTCCTCCCTCATGGAGCCTGGCCGTCTGTCTCTTTATGCTCGTACTGAGCGGGCACATGTTACTGACAAACTATATTCCGAACCGCCGATCAAAATCGATCAGTCTGGCAGGCATACCTGTTCTGGGTACTTTTATACGTAATCTTGTCGAAAAGCCCGTCATATTATTGCTGTTAAAAATTATTGTGGTATGTCTGTTCATACTTGTTATTAGCGCCGGATTATCCGGTTCTCAAATTCCTGAAAGAAATATTGCAACTGTTTTAACCTGGAATATCTGGTGGGCAGGTCTCATTATTTCCATTTTTTTTCTGGGCTCTGCCTGGTGTGCAATCTGTCCATGGGATGCCATATCTACTTGGTTGGTGCGACGCCGGTTATGGAGACGCGCCAAGCCAAATAACAGCCTTAACCTGAAAGTGTCACGAAAGCTTCGCAGCGTCTGGCCGGCTTTAATATTATTTATCGTCCTGACATGGCTGGAACTGGGTATCGGTGTCACATCAAGCCCATATATGACGGCTTTACTGGCCCTGGCCATGGTCTTGATGGCAACAGTTTCACTGGCTATTTACGAGGGAAAAGCCTTTTGCAGATATTTTTGCCCGGTGGGTAGAACCATAGGGTTTTATTCACAACTGGCGCCTGTTGAACTCAGGCCCATAAATACGGATATTTGTGCGAAGTGCAAGACACTGGAATGTTATTACGGTTCAGAAACCGTTGAACCGTGTCCTACCCATCTGGTGATGGGGCGATTGAAACAAAATACCTATTGTACCTCCTGCGGGAATTGCAGCAGGAGTTGCCCGGACAATAATGTTGCCTGGCGTTTGCGCGCGCCCAGCAAGGAAGCCATTGCAGATGCCCGGCCACATTGGGACGAAGCGTGGTTTATGCTTGGTTTGTTGGCGTTAACGGAGTTTCACGGCATATCCATGATTTCATATTTTGAAACATGGCTACTACAATTTGCTTCCCTGCTGAATGACTCCGGGAAATTATTATGGAGTTTTTCAGTTTTACTTTTCTTGAGTTTAGCAGTTGTAGTATTTATCTATACTTTCTTTATCTGGCTCACGCAAAAATGTAGTCAAGAAAAACAGGACTTTAAAAAATTATTTTCCGGGTTCGTATTTGCGACACTACCGCTGGCCTTCAGCTATCACCTGGCACACAACCTGAACCACCTGTTTCGGGAAAGTTCAGGTATCGGTACACTGTTGCTCAATCCTCTGGGACTGAACACACAGCCTTTAAGCATGATGGAGAAACACAGCAGACACCAGGAACTATTACTCTCGCATGATATTTTATTCTCGTTACAGGCAGGGTTGATAGCCTTCGGATTCTGGATAAGTCTAAAGGTGATACAACACCGTGGAAATACGTTGATGACAGATGCAAACTGGCGTTTATCGCCAATGGTCTTGTTTGCAATTTTTATAACAGCCTTACATTTGTGGTTATTAATGCAACCGATGCTGATGAGATTTTGAATGTAATGGACAGGCGTGATTTTTTTAGAACAGGCCTACAAAAAGCTGCAAAACTGGCTGTTCAGCTTGCAGACGAAACCGTTGCGCAACGCGCCAGGCACTGGATTCGGCCTCCTTTTGCCCGTGCTGAGTTGGAATTCCTGCTTGCCTGCACCAGATGTGATAAGTGTATTGAGGTTTGTCCGCATGATGTCATCTTTAAATTACCGGCGAGACTTGGCGCACAGGTTGTGGGTACGCCTGCGCTGGATATACTGAATAAGGGTTGCCATCTCTGTGATGACTGGCCTTGTGTCAATGCCTGTGAACCAAAAGCACTCCAGCTTCCTGTCCCCGATGAAGATGCCGGGCTACCATTACCAAAACTCGCGTATGCAGAGATCGATACGTCAAGCTGTTTGCCTTACCTGGGGCCGGAGTGTGGCGTCTGCAAATCGGCCTGCCCTGTCGCCGGGGCGATGACCTGGGATATGGAAAAGCCCAGTATCAATCCTGAACTCTGTACAGGCTGTGGCTTGTGCAGAGAAGTGTGTATTGTTGAACCGAAGGCAGTGAATATCGCTTCACTTTATCCCGAATCCCAGGCTATAACATCTGACAATCCTTAGCCGCAGAGGATACAGACCAACTGATTACTTAGTGTGAGTGGCGTTTATCGATTAATAATCTATGTGCTGGCAGTTTGTCTGAGCCATGTAGTGACGGCTGACAATTTGCCTGGAAATACAGTTACATCCACACAACTGCAATCAGATCTGAAACACGCACTCATAAATAAAGGCGAGGACTACCTGCCCAGGACCAGACATCTGGATAAAGATGGTCAGCCAATGTTTACGAACCGATTAATCCTGGAGGACTCGCCCTATCTGTTACAACATGCGCATAACCCGGTGAACTGGTATGCATGGGGAACTGAAGCGTTTAAACAGGCCAAAAAAGAAAACAAACCCGTGTTTTTGTCAATTGGTTATTCCACATGCCACTGGTGTCACGTCATGGAAAGAGAAAGTTTTGAAAATATTGAAATTGCCCGCTATCTGAACAAACATTTTATCCCCGTCAAAGTGGACCGGGAAAGGCGGCCCGATATCGATGAAATATATATGTCTGCACTGATGTTGACGAAAGGGCAAGGCGGTTGGCCCCTGTCGAGTTTCTTGACGTACGATGGGAAACCGTTTTATTCCGGCACCTATTATCCGCCGCAAGAGTTCCTGGAAATACTCAAGCAGATCAGGGACATGTGGGAGGCACAGCAGGATGATTTGAGCCTGTTGGCGGCAAAGATAGCCGATGCTGTCGAGAATTCCGTTCAGGCTCAGAGTAGAGTAGCGGTTATCGGCCCCGAACTTGTGCAAAATGCCGTTTCCGATATTTTATCGCACTACGATAAACAGTGGGGAGGCTTTGGCAGCGCGCCCAAGTTTACCCATGAATCTTCCCTGATGTTATTGCTGCAACACAGTTACCGGAACATCGATACGGAAACCATAGACGCTATGGAACATACCCTGACGATGATGGCTCGTGGCGGATTGTATGACCAGATAGCCGGCGGGTTTCATCGCTATTCTACTGACGCATACTGGTTGCTGCCGCATTTTGAAAAAATGCTGTACCACCAAGCCAGTATGGCCAGGGTTTACCTGACCGCTTATCAGTATACCGGCAACGGGTTTTTTGCGCGTATCGCGGAGCAGACAATGAATTATATTTTACGCGATATGGCGTCTCCCGCAGGCGGCTTTTATTCGGCAAGCGACGCGGAAAGCGCGGGAGAAGAAGGTCGCTTTTACACGTGGACCATTGATGAAGTTAAAAATTCTCTCCCGGGCGAAGATGCAGTGCTGGCGCAAGCGGTTTTTGGCCTTACGGAAAAAGGCAACTTCAATGGGAGAAATATTTTGTATCTGGCCGACGAATTGTCTGAAGTAGCAAAAACTATGAATATCAATGAGCAGGATTTAATCTCAAGACTGGACGGCATTCGGGAAAGACTTCGCCAGGAAAGAGTGAAACGCCCGCCACCACTGGTGGATAAAAAAATCCTGGTGGCCTGGAACGGCATGGTGATCACGGTGTTGGCGATGTCGGCGCAAATACTGAAGCGCGGGGAATATCTGGAAGCCGCTATAGAAACTGCCGAGTTTCTCTGGAAACACCAGCGAATGAATGACGGTACTTTGTTGCGTGTCAATTATGACGGCCGACCCTCCAGTATAGCAACGCAGGATGACTATGCTTATTTCGCCGGCGGATTGATTGCGCTTTATGATGCCACCGGAGAACGGCTATGGCTGCAGCGCGCCGTGGAATTAACCAGGACCATGATTGACAAATTCTGGGATACCGACACCGGCGGCTTTTATATGAGTGAAGACAAGGACACACTTTTTGTCGTGCCGAAACAATTACGCGACAGTGATATTCCTTCCGGAAATTCCGCGGCACTGCATGTCCTGGTGAGCCTGTCAAGCCGTGTCAAGGATTGGGATTATGAAAATCTTGCTGTTCAATTAATTCAGTCCTTTTCCACGGTCATGGACGAACACCCCGGAACCTATCCTTATTTTATGGTTGGCGTCGATGAATTGTTAAACAATACTGCAGGCGCTTCAGAATATGCGGCTCGCGGAGAGGTAAAGTTAACGGCACGGGATATGGATCATAACCACAATATTAAACTCAATCTTGATATCTCACCCGGGTGGCATGTTAGTGCTTACAAACCCGGACATGAAAACCTCATTCCGCTGGACATAAAAATCGCGGGAAAACGCAGCCAATGGGAATTGACAAAAATTTTCTATCCCCGCCCCCGGCTTAAAAAGTTGTCTTTTGAAGACGATAAACTCGCTCTTTATGATGACAGTATTGATATAGCCTTAACATTGAGTCCCGCGCCGGATATGGAAGATTACAGTGACCGGAGGATAGACATCAAAATACGGTTGCAGGCCTGTGACGATGAGATTTGTCTGCCGCCTGAAGATGTCGTACTGGAATGTCTGGGTCCGGGGAACCACTGATCAGGTCGGAGCTTCCCCAGTTCAATATACGTACTGGGCCCAGATCCAGAACTTGTCAACGTCGGTTGCGGTTCCTGCATTGACACCGTTCCGGCTTATATTGCTTGTATTTTTATCGGCCTCATAGGAAGCATATTTCAATCCCAGTGTGTAATGTTTCCTGAACGTTTTACTCAAGAGGAGATTGAATTCACGTCCATAATCGTAGCGCATGTTATCGGATCCGATATCATGGTATGCGGCAATCAGGTTCGCTCCTTTTATATTCATAACGGCAGTAAAGTTAAAATCTTCAATCCCGTCTCCCGGAGTCAGCAAAAACCTGTCATTCCAACCCTGGAAAGCATGGTTGGTTCCCAAGATCGTTACGAACCTGTCGGCGCCGCCTTTACCGCTTAACCGTTCGTAACTGAATTTCAGGGTGACACTGTCGATGAATTCGTTGAGTTGACAACTGGCGCCGATTTCACCCAGAAGATAATCCGCATCAATGTCCGATGTATTTTCCGCATAATCGGACTGTGTGGCATATTCGGCCGTATAAAGTACAGTAATGTTCTCTGCCGGCTTTCTATTTCCATGCAGCCGTACACCGTATGTCTGGGTGGAGAAACCGGTGGTATTAGCAAAGTCCAGGAGGTAGCCGTATCCTTCGAGATTCCCCAGCGGTAACCCGCCATATTGAATATTTATCAGGTGAGAATCACTGTCAAAATTGCTCAACGGTTCAGGTGCGTCCCTGCCGAAGATACGATTGATATTCCATACATAGGCATAATTTATCCGGACATCAGGATATGTTTGATTATCAATTGTGAAAGCATCAAAGGTTTGCCAGTTCTGGCGCCAGAGTATGGTTCCTATATAGCGGTGAAATGGTGCTTTCCTGTAAGTAATGTATTGTCTGCCCAGTTTAAGTTTAGTGCTTGCTATGCCCGAATAATTGAGAAAAGCCTGGTCGACTTCTGTCCCCGATGGATCTACGACAGTAGCAAATTCAGTCTTTCCATTGGACCCATCATTAAAATCGTCACTCCCAACTTCAGTCACATTTTCCAGATCAAGAGTCGCCGAGAAACCATGGAAGTCTCCGGTTTCATATCCTAGAAATGTCCTGAATGTTGAGGCATTTGCATTCTTGAGTGAGGCGGCTGCTCCTGACAACCGGTCATCGTTTACATGTTCATATCGATAACGTACGGAAAAATGGAGTTTTCCATTGTCAGTGGCATCAGAAATAACCGGTTGAGACGAGAAAACCGTAATAATGATCAATGAAATTTTAAATAATTTCATGGATGTAATATTACACAGTGTTTTCACACAGCCTGATTCGCCGGCATGACGGATCAATGCCAGAGTGTACGCAGGAGCTTCGTGACCTCGGCCAGGCTCTCCAGGTTGTGCACGGGAAGAAAGTAATCAAGAAAGGGCAGGGCGGTTTGCATCCCTTTACACAGTGGCTGGTAGTTGGTATTGCCCAACAACGGATTCAACCAGATGATCTTGTTGACGCGCCGTCGCAGTTGTTCCATCTCAGTGCGCATCAGATCGGCGTCACCCTGGTCCCAGCCGTCGCTCAGGATGACGGCAACGGTATGGGAACTCAGCATCTGGTGGGACTGTTGTTCATTTAATTCACGCAGGCAGCCGCCGATATTGGTCCCTCCGGCCCAGTCATGCACCTGCGTCGACATCTGCTTTATCACCTCGTCGATATCCTTGCGGTTCAGGTAAGGCGTAATACTGGTCATGCGGGTTGAGAACACGGCCACTTCGATGTTGGAGATCCTGGCGCCCATGGCGCATATCAGTTGTATCAGGAACTGGCTGTAACGCTCCATGGATCCACTCACGTCACAGAACAGGATGAGCTTGTTCTTTTTCAGCTTGTGGGTTTTATAGGCCAGTCTCAGGCAGTACTCTCCGTAAGGCATACTGCGCCGGAAGATTTTCCTGAAGTCCAGTTGGCGGCCGGATTTCGCCGGGCTGAAGCGCCGGCTCTTGCGGTTGGCCAGGATGGCGATCAATGCGGCAATGATTTTACGGGCCTGTTCCAGTTCCGCCTCGCTCATGGCGTCTATGTCTTTCTTCGCCAGCAGTTCATGGCTCGAATAACCGGTCGTTTCGGGTTCCGCGTCTTCCTCCTCTGCATTCTCCGGTGCGTCACCGTCTGCCTGTTGCAGTTGCCGGTGAATCTCCTGGGATTGGCCGTCGCCATTGCCGCTTTTTTCTTCAGTGTCCGGCTGTTCGTCCGGGGGCGTGATATCCCGGCTTTTCCAGAACTCGCGGAACAGGCGGGTAAACAGGTCCATATCCTCTCTGTTGATAATCAAGGTCGCCATGGCCGCGGCATAAAAATCTTCGTAGTTGGCAATGTCGATATACAAAAGACTCCGCCCTAAATCGATCAGGTTGGCCGGGTTGACGTCTATCCCCGCGTCATGCAGTGTTCTGCCGAACCGGATAAGGTGGGTGATAAACGGTAGTGATTCCTGGTTCATGTCCCGCTTGGTTATTTGGGGTCAGAGTAAAAATACCGGCACTGGCAGGCGTGGCTAAATAACCCTCAGTTGATGCTGCCTTGCGCGCTGACCGTCGGGCCGCCTTTGAAATTCCTGGTGACAGCCAGGGCCTTTTGCAGGTTATCTCCCGTGAGTTTTTCCTGGTCCTGACGATATTTCAGTATGCAACTCAGGGTGGTTTCAATAACTTCCTGGTCCAGTTCATCGATACCCAATGACAGCAAAGCATTGGCCCAGTCAAGGGTCTCGGCTATACCGGGCCGCTTGTAGAAATCCTCCTGGCGTAACAGTTCCATGAATTTGCACACCTGGGCTGACAGCGTTTCCTTGATATTCGGCACTTTTGCCAAGACGATGTTGAGTTCTTTTTCCAGGGTAGGGTAATCAATCCAGTGATACAGGCAACGGCGTTTGAGTGCGTCGTGCATCTCCCTGGTCCGGTTAGAAGTCAATACCACCACCGGGGGCTGTTCCGCCTTGATGGTGCCCACTTCGGGGATAGTGATCTGAAAATCCGACAGCACTTCCAGCAGGAACGCTTCAAACTCGTCATCCGATCGGTCAATTTCGTCAATAAGCAAAACGGGACGTTTGCCGGAAGGCTGGATGGCCTGGAGCAGCGGTCTTTTCAACAGGAATTGTTCATCGAAGATATTGCTTCCGATCCTGTCTTTGTCAACGCCGCGGGCTTCCTGGAGTCGGACTTCGAGCATTTGCCTGAGGTAATTCCACTCATATAACGCCAGGTTGGTATCCAGCCCTTCGTAACACTGTAGCCGGATTAAATCGGTGTCCAGGCTTTTCGCCAGGACTTTGGCTACCTCGGTCTTGCCGACGCCCGGTTCCCCCTCCAGGTAAAGCGGTTTGCCCAGGGTAGTGGCCAGGTAGATTGTGGTAGCCAGGTGACGGTCGGTGATATAGCCTTGCCTTGCAAATTTTTGCTCTATCTCTTCGATTGAATGAAACATTTGCTTGAACCTTTAATATTGGACCGGTTGTCTTGTGTTTAATGGTATGACGGTCAGTCCGGGATTATAGAGAGCTTCCTTTGATATAACCACCCACACCCATGCGCATGATATCAGTGCGCTTGACGGGGATACCCGCTAACAGGCGTTCCAGCACCCAGTCAAATCCGTTGACGGCGGGCGAGCGTGCGCAGCCCGGCATGCATATCACCGGAAGGTCGGCAGCAAATTCTCCCAACACCAGTAAGTTACCCGGTTCGACCGGCATACCCAGGTGTGTGATCCTGCCGCCGGCAGCTTCGATGGCAAGGGGGATGACATCGCGACGATCCGCCGTTGCGCTGGCGCCGGCAATTAAAATCATCTGGTAATCACTTCCCAACAGTTCCTCAAACGCGCCGGCAATGGCGCCTTCTTCATGCTCACAGCGTTGTTCCGACGACACTTTATTACCCAGACGCTGTAATCTGCTGTCTAGGGTCCTCCGGGTTTTGTTCAGGATAGCTTGATTCATCCCCGGATAAAACGTTTGTATAAAGCCGATATTAAGGCTGTTAAATACGGCAACATGAAGCAATGCAGGTCGAGAGGGTCGCATTTTTTCAATACGTGTCAGCGTATTTTCTTCCACACTGTAGGGGATGATTTTTACGGTTGCAACCACCTGACCCGCTTCAACAATTGTATAAGGCGGCATGACGGCTATCGTGATCGCCTCATCCTCCAGATTGATCCTGTCCAGGTGTTCCGGGTCGTAAACCAGCAGTCCGAAGGTTTCTGATACAATATTACTTCTTCCGCTCCTGGGACGTTGGAATCCCAGATTTTCCCCTGATATGAAAGAGGCAATGCGCCGCGCCGTTTCATTTTCGTCCAGATCGGTGACCTCAAGCCGTGCAATGACTACTGACTCGCAGCCGGCCTGATCCAATGCGCGGACATGTTGTGCGGATAAGACAGTGCCTTTCTTCAGGCTTATGCCCTGATATTTAACGGAATGAGCGAGGATCCCCCCTTCCGCCCTTGTAACCGGCAGGCGACCGAATTTCATTGTTACGGGTTTGCCGGCAAAGTAGACGGTTGCTGTCGAGAATTTGATTTGTCCATTTGGTATAATGCACATAGATTGGGATTAATATCAATAATTTCGTAAATAATCCTGTACAGTCAGTGATGTTTACCAGGAGCTGAGCGGGCTTGCCAAAATGCGTGACTATATTGAAAAACTTTCGAATCGGGGCGAGTTGCACGTTGTAGAACGTGAGGTGGATCCCCGGTTTGAACTTGCCGCAGTTGTAGGTACTTCGCAACGGGAAAGTGATTATCCGGTCCTGTTCAGGAACGTGAAGGGGACCCGGTTACAAGTCATCTCCAATATATTCGGAAGCCACGCCAGGCTGTGTGAGATTATTGGTACGGCCAAAGGCAATTTTTGCCGTCATTGGCAGACTCTCGTGAATGATGAATCAGAGTCAGGCAGCAACTACGCGAGCACGGGCACTGCGGAGGAAGATCGCGTTGAGGGGAATATCAGCGATCTGCCCCATATTACCTATTTTGAACATGATGCAGGCCCTTATATCACTGCGGGCGTATTCCTGGCAAAAGAACCGGACACGGGCGTGCCCAACCTGTCATTCTGTCGCAGCATGATGGTCAGTGACGATGAATTACGGGTACGACTGGCGCCCCCTCATGACATCACCCAATACCAGAAGAAAGCCGAAGCAAGAGGCCAACCTCTAGAGGTTGCGATATTGATTGGGCCGCCACCGGAAGTATTCATGGCAGCCTGTGCATCGGTTCCCATCGAAAAAGATGAGATGGCGATAGCCTCCCGCCTGATGGGAGGGCCTGTCACAATGCGTCAGTGCAGTCACATTGATCTGCAGGTTCCGGCTGAGACGGAGATCGTGATCGAGGGCCGGATACTTCCCGGTCGGCGTGCGCCGGAAGGCCCCTTTGGTGAGTTTCAGGGGTACTATGTCAAACAGGTAGATAATCATGTGTTCGAGGTACTTAACGTAAGCTGGCGTGAGGGCGCCATCTTCCACGGTTTATTATGCGGCTATATGGAGGATTTGCGTGCCCTGGAGGTCTCGTTCGCTACCCGCGTCTATAAACACATTTCGGCAGGATTATCCGGCATCCTGGATGTGAGTTGTTATCCGAATCCCATGCATACCATCGTCCAACTCAAACCGGAATACGAGGGCCATGCAAAACATGTCATGATGAAGGTTTTCAGTTCCCACCTCCAGTATAACAAGGTCTGCATTGTTGTGGATGAAGACGTCGATATTCATAACTTTGAAGACGTATGGTGGGCAGTAATGACACGGGGGCGCATAGATAAAGACATTATGATGCTTCCGGGTGTTCCCGGCTTTTTCCGTGACCCAGCCGGCGTGTACACGGGTCGATTGGGAATCGATGCGACCAAACCCTTTGATATGCGAGAGAATTTTGCAAGAAAACGGGTGCCGGGATTAGCTGATGTGAAGCTGAAGGAATATTTTACCTGAGCAAGAATCTCCGATTTCAATCCCCTTTTCTGAGTATTTCGATCACTGCCTGCGTCATCGGGTTACCGGACGGAATTGCAACGTCACTGAGACAGGTCTTGAAACGCTTGTCAAGATCGTCCGTATCCATATTGTCTTTTGCGCCTATGGCAACGAGTTGTGATGAGGGTATTGTATTTTTCCATCGTTCACCTTTGGCAAGGGTTACGCGTTTACCCGTCATTTGCAGGATTACCCGTTTATCCGGCACTTCGTTGAGATAAAGAATGCCCTTGCTGCGAAATACGGACACCGGCAGCGACTGAAAGGTTCGGTAAATGGCTTCAAATGCCAATGGTTTGCTGTGCCGCCAGGAATAACCGGAGTAAGCAAGCGCATGGTCTGCATGATGATGTTCATGTTCGAGGGCGTCCCCTGTGTGAATGTCCATGAATTCCGGTTGTTCCGCGTGTAACGTCAAACCGAGCAACAATTCCAGGGGCACTTCCGCGCGAACTGCCTCGATAATACGCGATTGTGGTGCTATATCCCTTATACGTCCGGTAACTTGTCGTTGAGTTGCAGCTGGAACCAGGTCGGTCTTGTTGATGATGGCGATATCGGCAACTGCGATCTGGTCTTCGGCCAGTTTTTCATTCACCTCATCCAGTTCCAGTACCTCACTGGCGTCGATGACAGTGATAATGGCATCCAGTTGTGTTGCCGTAGCGAGACGGGTTGACATCACGATAGCCATAGCGGCGGCCTTGGGATCAGATACGCCGCTTGTTTCAATGACGATCATGTCTGGAACAGGGTCCATTCGCAAAAGTTGTTCTACGGCGGATACGAGATCATCCCGGATACTGCAACAGACGCAACCATTGGAAAGACTGATGGTTTCTCCTTCCACTCGCGTAATGAGTTGTGCATCGATATTGATTTCACCGAAATCGTTGACCAGCACGCCGATACGGCGGCCGTGCTCCCCATTCAGGATATGGTTCAGCAAGGTCGTTTTTCCGGCGCCGAGAAAACCGGCCAGAAGGCTCACCGGTACTTTATTCATCGTCCTCCGAGGTAAGGAAAAACGCACAGGAATAATACGAATTGTAAATCATATTATTAATGATTATACTCCTAAACTGACTATCCGGGGGCTCCCGACAAGACATCATGAACTGTGATCTGCTCATCTGCGACGGTACCATTGTAACACCGGAAAAAACTTTCCCCGGGTATATCGCTGTTTCCCAAGGCAGGATAACCGCTATTGGGCAAGATGCTTCCTCTGTCAGCGCTACCAGGATAATCGACGCGCACAGCCGTTACGTTATGCCCGGGATCATCGATCCCCATGCCCACCTGGGGTATATGGATACACTGGAAGCCGTCGAGACCGAAACCAGGGCAGCGGCCTGTGGCGGGGTCACTACGCTGGGAGTTTATATTCTTGCGCTGAAGGAAGGATTATTGCGGCAGTTCGAGGAGTTCAAAAACACCTTTGAGAGCAAGAGTTTCGTAGATGCCTTCTGGCATCTCATGGTGATTGATGCGATTACTACCAGTGAGATCGAAACCTGTCCGGCAGAAGTCGGCTTAACCTCATTCAAGTTCAATATGGGCTATAAGGGGCCCCATGCAGACCTGATTGGCATCACTGCCACCGATGATGGGGCAGTATATAAGGGCTTCCGTATGATTAATAAGTCGGGACCTCCCAGTCTTGCTGCCTGTCATACGGAAAACATTGATATCCATCTAATGCTGCGGGATGAGTTGCTGGCGCAAGGCCGTAAAGATTTTGCGGTATGGAATGAGTCGCGGCCGCCTTTTGTGGAGGCGGAGTGCATGCGCCGGGCCATATACCTGGCTAAGAGCACCAACTGCCCGTTGTATATACCCCATATCACCATTGCCGAAGGCGTGGATATCATTGCCGAAGCCCAAAAACAAGGTCTGGACGTGACCGGTGAGACCTGTCCGCAATACCTGACCCATAACGGTGAGGAACCGGCTCAGGTATTGCTGGACCATCCGGCCTGTGCCTGCGTCAACCCGCCGCTCAGAGATAAGGCGTCCAATAACCGGTTATGGGAGGGAATAGCGGAGGGGATTATCAAGTGCGTAGGTTCCGACCTGGCGCCTACTACCCTGGAAATGAAAGGGGAGGATATCTGGAATGCCCCGATGGGACTTGGCAATACTTCGGAATTGTTATTACCGATCATGTTGAGCGAAGGAGTCAATAAAGGTCGTATCAGCCTGGAACAAGTGGCCGAGGTGTGTGCCCTGAACCCTGCCGGGGTGTTCGGGGTTTCCCCGCGTAAAGGCCGGCTTGCCGTCGGCGCCGATGCGGATATCGTCATCGTCGACCTCGACAAGGAAGTTACCGTGAAAACGGAGAACCTGCGCAGTATGTGTGATTGGAGTATCTATGACGGCTGGACCTTGAAAGGCTGGCCGACCCATACCATTCTACGAGGTCAGGTCATCGTAGAAGATGGAGAACCCAGCGCGCTGCAACCGGAGCAGGGCAAATATATTTCCCGCAATGACGTTCATTGACCCTCGGGCGCCGTTGCGATGATTCCGGAGGAATACCGCGAATACGAAGATACGGTCTCACTGGGTTGTGTGAATTACAGCAGTATCTGGAACGACAAGGCCGCGAGCCTTGCCAAGGTCAAAAGGCTGATCACCGAGGCGGCAGGGCAGGGAATTAATATCCTGGCATTTCCGGAGCTATCCTTGAGCGGCTATGAAGCCAATGAAGATAACACCATGCACAAGGAGTTTGCCGAGACCATACCGGGGCCTGTTACCGAGGAAATTGCCGAGTTAACCAGAAAATTTGATATCTATGTGGTGCTGGGCATGCCGGAACGCTCAGCCGATGACGCCGAAAGCTGTTACATCTCCTGCCCGTTAATCGGTCCGGAGGGGCTGATTGGCACTTATCGAAAACTTCACCTTGGCACACCACCAATGTTCAAGGAGAGTTTATGTTTTACGGGAGGAAATAACGTCCCGGTTTTTGCCACTCGCTATGGGCCGATCGGGATCCAGATCTGTGCCGATTTCTGGGTCTTTCCTGAACTGTCCCGCATCCTGATGCTGAAGGGCGCGCGCATCATCATCAACTGCACCGCCAGCATGACATTGCCGGGCAGGCCGTTTTATATCACGTCCATGACCGCGGCCCGGGCGACGGAAAACATGGTTTATGCGGCCAGCGCCAACCTGGTCGGGAAAGAGAATAGCCTGTCCTATTACGGCTACAGTACCATTGCCGGGCCGGCATTCCCTCGATTTTCGCATATTTACGCGCAGGCTGAAGGCAAAGAGGAGATCATCAGCGCCGACTTGAGTTTTGTCAGACTGCATCGGTTTCGCGACGCGCTAGCGCTGGAAAAACTCAGGCGTTCCGATGTGATCCGGGATGAATTCAACAGCCTGGTTCATTGAGAGACACGAGATTGCCATGCCTGAAATTACCCGGGAGATAATCGTTGATGCGTCACTGGAGAGCACGTGGGCACTGGTCAGTGACATGCAGCGCTTCAGTTTGTGTATTCCGGGGTGCAAGGAGGTCAAGCCAATAAGTGAAACGGAATTTGACTGGAAACTGGAGACCAAAGTCCTGCGCACCACCCGTAAGGCAACCGCAAGGACCAGGGCGGTAAAGATGGAGCCTCCCAGCCATTCGGAATTTGTGGGTGAAGGCCGGTTGTTCGAGCGCTCGAACCATTATAAGTTGACGATTACGGGTACAACCGATCTTGAAACGATTGACGATGACAAGACCCGGATAATCTTTGTCGGCAATGTCAAGGCAAGTGGTTTGGGTGGTGCGATCATCGAGAAGGTGGCGGCAGGGCAAATGGACGGCTTGTTTGCGGAATTTGAAGAAAATATCAAACGCGCCCTGGATGGCGGCGAACCTGAATAAACAACATACATAACGAGGAAAAATGGATGGAATATTACAGTCCAACCGACCTTAACGAGGCCTATTCATTATTGGATAAATACGGGGATAGCGCTATACCCATTGCCGGGAGTACATTTTATATGGGTCATCGGGAAGAGTTGTTTGATGAAGTGGATGCGGTGATCAATATCAAAAAGCTCGGCTTAAGTTATATCAAGCAGGGTGATGATGGGCTGCGTATTGGCGCCACTACGACCTTGAATGAGATTCATGCCCATGAACTCACCAGTCGGGGCGCTTACGGGATCTTATCCACAACGGTCAACGAACTTAACATCATAGAGGTAAGGAACATGGCCACTATCGGCGGCGAGGTATGTATTGCCGGCGAAGTGGATATGCCGACAACCCTGCTTGCGTATGATGCCAACATCGTTATCGGTGGCAGCAGGGGTGTCCGTGAAATATCCATGGCGGATTTTCATATCGGTTATCTCAACAATGCCCTGGAACAAGGGGAGATGGTAGTTGAAGTTCATATCCCGAAACCACCTGCCAACAGTGGTGGAGGGTTTGCCAAATTTGAAAGGACCGCGGCAGATTTGCCCATCGTCAACGTGGCGACCCGGGTATCGCTGGATAACACCGGTATCTGCGTTGATGTGAGAGTCGTTGCCGGAGCAGCCACCTTATCGGGCGTGCCGGGCCGCTCCGCCGCGGCGGAGGCTGTCCTCATCGACCAGGCAATAGATGACACATTGATTGAAACTGCGGCTGCCGCATCCGCTGATATAGAATGTATTCACGACTTTCGTGTATCCGCGCAGGTTCGCAGTCTCTGGGTGCGATGTGGCATTGAAGATGCCTTAAGGCGGGCCGTAGAACAGGCGCGGCAAGGAGGTGAAGCATGAATGCGATCAGTTTAAAGATCAATAACGAAGCCCATGAGGTACTGGTCAAACCCCACTGGTCACTGGCCTACGTCATCCGGGAAAAAGTAGGGTTGACCGGCACCAAGACCGGTTGTGAAATGGGCACCTGTGGCTCCTGTACCCTGTTGTTGGATGGCAAACCGATTTTTTCCTGTTTGAGAATGGCGATTGATGCACAAGGCAGTGATATCCGCACCATCGAAGGAGTTGAGGAAGAGATCAACGGAGCTTTGCACCCACTGCAGGAAGCGTTCATGCAGGACCACGGTATGCAATGCGGGTTCTGCACCCCCGGAATGATCCTCGCGGCAAAACATCTACTGGAACATAATCCCGATCCGTCGGAGCAGGAGGTAAGAGAGGCTATTGGCGGACACTTATGCCGTTGCGGTACCTATATCAGAATCGTTCGTTCCATATTGAACGCGGCTGAGGTCATGCGCAATGCACATAATTAAGGGACATATCATTCATCGTTCGTGCGAAGCCTGCCCCGGCATGTTGGAAGCCGAGGCCTGCCCCGGCATGTTGGAAGCCGGGGTCAAGCCCGGAATGACGGGTGCTGTTTGTGATATTGACAGTTATAAAAAGAGGTAGTGGAAAATGACAACTGAAACGTCCGTAATCGGCAAAAGTTTACCTTTACTGGATGCCTACGAAAAAGTCACCGGCAGGTTAAAGTATGCCGCTGATATCCCTCCCATGCACCGCATGCACTATGCGAAAGTGTTGCGCAGCCCATATGCCCATGCAAAGGTTGTACATATTGATACCTCCGCCGCGGAGGCGCTGCCGGGTGTCAGTGCGGTACTTACCCATCAGGACGATATTACCGGGAAGAAAAAGACCTGTGGCGCTCCATGGCACGATTACAGTTTTAATTTCAGAGGCCCCATGATATCGGAAGAGGTCTGCTACGTGGGTGATGAGGTTGCGGTCGTATCCGCCGTTGATGAAGAGACCGCGCAGGAAGCCATTAAGCTGATTGAAGTGAACTATGAGGAGTTGCCCGCCGTATTTGATATGGAAGAGGCCATGAAAGAGGGCGCGCCGCAGGTACGCCCATGGGGACCGAACAGCCTTCCGCCTTCCCTGTTTGAATGGGGAAATATTGAGAAAGGTTTCGAGGAAGCGGACTATATTATTGAGAATCGCATTACCCTGGGAAACCAGCAGCATGCTCCACTGGATAGAAATGCCTGTATAGCTCACTGGGAAGGAGACAGTGTCTCAATGTGGACGTCTTCCCAGGCCCTGTTCTGGATCAGGGACGCGGTGACCGAGTTTTTTGAACTCTCACCCAGCAAGGTTCGGGTTCACAGCACCCCCACAGGTGGTTCATTTGGTTTATGGTGGGGTAATAATTTTATGCTGTTAACCGTTGCCATAGCCAGGAAGGCGCGCCGGCCGGTGCGTTTGGTGCTGACCCGCGCTGAAGTCCAGACCACGGTTAAACGGCGCGAGCGGCCCCTGATTGACGCTAAAATCGGCATAACCAAAGACGGAAAAATGGTCGCTCAGTCTTACCGTCATTTGATGGATAACGGCGCCTATGGTAATAAATTCGATCCGTACCAGTCCGTTGCCGATATTTATACCACCGAACATGCCCGCGTTGAGTTTATCGGCGTGGCGACCAATTTATTACCGGCAGGGTGTATGCGCGGCGTGGGTGACCTGACCCTGGCCTATGCCATTGAACAGACAGCAGATATGGCAGCGGAGAAAGTCGCTATGGACCCGGTTGAGTTTCACCTGAAAAACCACTGGAAGACCGGCGATATATGCCATACCTCCCAGGAAGTTGTCTTCGCCAAGCTGTTATTCAATAAAAACCCGCAGGTCGAATTGACCAGTTCAGGTCTGGCCGAATGCATTACCAGGGGCGCCGAAGCCATCGGCTGGAAGGATAAATGGAAGGGCTGGGGCAAGCCATCTTCTGTCGAGGGGCATAAACTGCGCGGCCTGGGTATGGGTATCTCCACGCATATCAGCGGACTCGCATTCTTCGGTTTCAACGGTATCACCGTCAAGGTCAATCCCGATGGCACCATGGCACTGACCACGGGTATCGGACGCATGGGGCAGGGCGGCGATACGACACAGGCCATGGTGGCCGCAGAGGTGCTGGGCGTCGAACTGGAAGATATCAACGTCATCGACGGTGATACGGAAGTCTGCGGTCACACCATGGTGACCTTTGGCAGTAATGGCATGCACATGGTTGCGCGGGCAACCAAAGCCGCTGCTGAGCATGCCAGAGAGCAAATTCTGGAATTTGCAGCTAAACATCTGGAGGCTAATGCCACAGATCTGGACATCAAAAACCGCCGTGTCTTTGTGAAGGGCAGTGAGGAACATGGAGTTACCCTCAAAGAGTTGATGAGCACACCAATTTATAAGTACCTGGCGGCGCCGGAAGTGATAGGCAGTGCATCCAAAGGGGTTGAGTTCGACAAAGCGGGTAAAATGATGATGGCGGATTTTGCCGAAGTTGAGATCGATACCCGGACTGCGCAGATGAAATTGATCAGGTTTGTCGCGGTGCATGACAGTGGTACCATCGTCAACCCGGCGGTGTGCGAGAATCAGGTGGCGGGCGGATACTATCAGTCAATGGGATTTTCCACCACTGAGCACCTGGTATTTGATGATGAAACCGGCGCCATCCTGAATCCCAATTTCATGGACTATAAAATCATGGGTCCCCTGGATATGCCCGACCCGGAGATAATGTTTGAGGAAGTCTACGATGAACACGGTCCGTTCGGGGCAAAAGGGATTGGCGAAGGCGTCACCTGTGCGGTGCCCATTGCCATATCCAATGCCGTGTACAACGCAATCAGCGTCCGGATTGACCCACCCATCACGCCGGATAAGATACTGCAGGCACTGGAATCAAAGCCATGATCCCATGTAAAATAACCTTGGCCCGGTGAAGCATGGCGGATGAGACAAGTTAAAGATTTTAACGCAGGATATTTTTCGTCAGGCGAGCCGGGTGATGAGAGAAGGAAGGAGTGTACATAGTGTACATGACTGACTGAACGAAGAAACCCGGTGAAGCATGGCGGATGAGACAAGTTAAAATGGGTCGTGATATTGACAGCGCGGTAGACCTCCTGAAGAGAGAGATTCTCCAGGGACGGTTCGTGCCCGGCCAGCGCTTGGTGGAAATAGACATCATGTCCCACCTGGATATTACCCGGGGCCGGGTGCGTGACGTCTTCAAACGCCTGCAAGCGGAAGGGATTGTGCAACTGGACAAGAACCGGGGTGCTTCCGTGAGGAAGGTTTCCCGGGAAGATGTGTACAATATTTTTGAAGTGCTTGAAGAGGTATCTATCCTGATTATCAGAAAAGTCAGCAGTCAAACCGAAGATCAGGAGATGCAACAACGCTTGCGTGCGTCTCTCAACAGCGCCCACAAATTCCGTGCTCGATCTGTCAATATTATCAAGGTGCTGGAGTACATGGACGAGAATGCCCGTTTCTGGGGAGACCTGGATAAACTGGCCGGCAACCCGGTTTTGTCGGACATCAGGATGCGACTGCAGGCCCCGTTATTCAGGCTGGCGATGGAGGGCTTGACGGTAAGCAGCAGCCACGAGCAATGGATTGCCCGGCATGAGGAGATCATCACCGCCTTGCTGGACAAGAATATCAGTCAAGCCGTCCGCCACGCGAGGAAATCCATGCACGACGTCTGGAAGGCTATCCTGGGATTACCAGATAGCGCCTTCGCCTGAATACAGGCTTGCGCCGATTTTCTGATCTTTCCAGGTATCAAATCCTGAAAAGAAAATCAAAAATATACAGGGCCATGATACAGACGGTCAGCATGGCAAGCACATAACCGACGTTCCAGCGCATGATTGAGAATGAGGAAACGCCGAACCTGCCCTGAATGGCGAGATTGATACCTGAAAAGGGCGAGGCAACGATACTGTTGCCCCACATCATCATCATGCATACGCCGAGCAGGTCGGCATTGTAGGCAGTATTGCCGAGCAGACTACCCAGGATTGAAATGGTAATGATCGGATGAATGCCGATCAGCGAAAGCAGGATTGCCGCCGATATAAAACCACCTGCAGTCAGGGGTGATACGGTTGTTATGCCCAGGGCGATATCACTACTGATCAACAATGTTGAAATTCCCACTGACATGACACCTGCGGCCAGGAACAGCATCAATTCCTTATGCATATCGGGTAACCCGTCAAATATGTGAGCGCTGAGCCGGTCTACCAGGGAAAACGGCTCACGAGCGGTCAGCACCAGTACCGTCAGCAGGAAAGATAATACGGTGATCAGGGTCAGTACCGGGAAGTTCGGGAACAGGTTATGTAACAGGATGACGGCAATGGACAACAGGACAGGAATAAATAACGCCTCAAAGCGTAGCGGATAGCCGCAGGTCATGGGGCTGTCCTCATCCTTCAGCAGTTGCCAGGTAGTGATAATCAACCCGGCAAGGGCAATAGGCAGACCTGCCAGTACCAGAGTGATGAAGTCCGAACCGGGGGCGTAAACCAGGGCAGTGGCGATCGATACGTAGAACGGCGACCAGTAACACCCGCTGCTGAATGCACGGGAGAACAGAATGGCCTGCAGGCGATTGATCTTCCCTGCCTGCTCCATTCGGTTGCCGAACAGCATGACTGCGGACAAATTGATCACAGATGCGAACATGTGCAGCCCCCAGGCGGTTTTCACCAGCGCTTTTCTGCCCCTGGGTAGCGGCGCATCTGCCTGGCTGCCCGGCAGGCTGATCAGGCGCAGGAAGGTAACCGAGGCGATCAGGGCAACAATATGTACGTTTGCCGAAACCACCCGGGTAAAATCCACGGGGAAGCCGTTAAGCATGACCCAGACAAGGCAACTCAAGCCGACTAGCAGCATCCCCGAGATCTGATAAACCATGGTGCGGGGCAAGCGGCGAAACAATAACAGGGCAGCACACCACCCGGCCAGGCCGGACCAGAGCGATGAAACCGAAGATGACGTCGCTGTCACGACCGCCAGCAGTGTCATAACAAACAGGAGGGCTCCCGGTAACTTCGCGATTAGAGTTTGGTTTTCCATGGAATCTTGACGCAAGATGAGATAATTTGATAGCCTGCCAACTCTGATAAACAACTGTAAAGGGAGTTACCGATGAGCATAATGATTAGCGAACTCTATGATGCCTTGACGGAGGCCGGCTCCAGCGCTCAGACCGCGCGCCAAGCCGCACAAGCTGTCGCCAACCTGGACACTCGGATGGCCAGCATAGAAGCTCGAATGAGTAGTATAGAAGCTCGAATGAGTAATATTGAAACGGAAATCAAGATGCTTAAATGGATGATGGGGTTTATTATGGTTTTACTTATTGCGATATTGGGAATAAATTTCCAAATGTATATGGAAGTGCTTGAAGTCCTTAAAGCTGCATCCTCTAACTGACTTCCCGGCCGGCCTCAAGCAGAAAACCGGTAACCAGTTGATTGAAGCGGCGGTTGTGCTCTATCTGGGTCCAGTGCCCGCAGTTGCCGAAAATGTGCAGTTGTGAGTTCTTGATGCACCTGAACAGGTCTTGCGAGCATGACACGGGGATAACCAGGTCGTCCCTGCCGTGAATGATGAGGGTTTCGTGTTCGATATTTTTGACGTCGGCTTCCTGACTGCATATTTTCCTGATGCCGTCCTGCCTGGGCGCCGGGAACATCGCCGCGTAGGCTTCCTGTACCCCCGTCCGCATACTTGCTTCATATCGAAGCTGGGCCAGTTCATCGGTCACCAGCGAGCGGTTATAAGCGAACAGGTCCAGCAGCTTGCGCATGTTATCCAGCGAGGGCGTATAACCCCAGGTAAAGTCCAAACCTTGCGTCAGTTCAAATTCAACACCGACACTGCCCATCAGCACCAGGCGCGAGACCCGCTCGGGGGCATGCAGCGCCAGTGCAACGGATAATGCGCCACCAAAGGAATTACCGACCACGTGGGCTTTTTCAATCTCCATGGCGTCAAGAAAACCGAGCGCGTGTTTGAGCCAGGTTTCCATGTCGTAACTGATGTCCTCAGGTCGTTCGGTAAACCCGAAACCAACGATGTCGGGCGCAATCGTACGAAAGTTTTTCGCCAGGTGGGGGAGAACCAGACGCCAGTTCGCCCAGGCGCTGACCCCGGGGCCTGATCCGTGCAGGAGCACCACAGGGGCGCCTTCTCCCTGGTCATGGTAGTTGGTCAAGATTCCGCCTGCATTGATAGAGGAGCCGATTTCCGGAGAGGTATTCATAGGTATATCCTTGTTTAAAACATTATTTTTTATCGATTATTACATAAAAAATCGATATTTTTCCAGGTCTAATTTATTTGAGTGGCAGGCACTCCCGCTAAATCGAGGTCAATACGGTGATTCTTGTCGGATTCGAAGACAGGAGGGGACAGATTTAAATCTGTCCCCCAGGAGATAAGGGGACAGGTTTCCCTGGAAGGGAGGGCGTCTCGCCCTCCACGAGAGCAGGATGCCCTCGATCCCGGGAGTTAGCGGGAACTGCTGTGTGTAGACCAATCAGGACAACCGGAACGCCACATCCAACACCAGATACGCCTTATTTCTCCACATCCCAGGAACAGACCCTGAATAATGCAATCCAGGAAATAGGCGAATAAACTCAACTAAAACAAATAGTTAGGCAGGTCCTATCCTGTCCTTAGACTGTCCTTTAGCAGGACTGCCAAACAGGTCGCACAAGATGATCTCTTAACTTGTAACGTGTGATGAGTTATTCAGCCAAATGGTTTAGCAACGCCCTGTCACTAAATATTTGCTCGACTACTCCGTCAGCCATCTCGTTCAACCATTTTTCATTTTCTATAGCAAAAGGGATGAATACAACCCTGTTTTCATCCTCATATCGGTAAATATTATCGTATTCACCGTTTTCTGTTGTAGCGATTACTTTAATTAATGAAGTCAAAAATATTCCACCAGTCCAAAATCCCATCCGAATATCATATTCAAAAGCTCTTAACTGTATTTCTAGTTTAACGTCTGCATTATTTTTAACTGGCACGAAGTCTTGTTTTTCGAGAATGTCTTCTATTGCGTTATGTATAATTACTGCAAGGTTTCCTTCAGTTGTTATTTTACCGCTACCTAACAGACCTCTACTTCCTATATTCTTTGAAGGTCGTTCATCCCTAAAGTCAACAAAAACAGTTTTTCCACCACCGGTTGAAGTTTCAACAACCATATCAGTATCCACTTGTATGACAGCTTGTTGTGGGATATAAGCACACCCACAAAATACAAACATTAAAATAATAGGTAGAAGTCGTTTCATGGTTTTTTCTGTACGTGTAGGATTGAGGAAATGGGCAGTATAGACCAGGAAATCGGGATTCGGTCAAATAATAAAGTCCGTCGCATCCAGGTTGGCCATAGCAAAGTCCGCCAGCAGGATCGTGCTACCACCGCTGTCGGTGAGGTCAAGCGCCACACCGTCTGTCGTGGTCGTGGTGGTGAGGTCGTCAATGCCTGCCAGCCCGAAGGCCGTCAGGTCAATGCGGTCTTCGCCGTCGGTGAAGTCCGTCACGGTGTCCTGCCCCTCCCCAGGGGACACCACGAACACGTCTGCGCCCGGGCCACCCACCAACCGGTCGTCGCCCGCACCGCCGGCGAGGCGGTCCCTCCCCTGCCCGCCGTAGAGCCGGTCGTCGCCCGGCCCACCGGCCAGCCGGTCATCGCCGCCGCCCGGGCCGCCGTACAGGGTATCGTGGCCAGCGCCACCGTCGATGCTGTTATCCCGGCGGTCCCCGGCCAGCACGTCGTCGTGGGCAGAGCCGCTCAGGTGCTCGACATCGGGCAGGGATTCGGTCTGCTCAACACCGTTACTATCGGTCCAGGCGACGTCAACCCGGTAAGGGAAGGTATCACCGGTCGCATCGCCACCGCTGGCCGAGAGGCTGTGCAGGCGCACCGTGACACCGGTGGGGGAATGGGCCCAGGAAGCCGTGTCATGCCCGCTGTTGCCAACCAGTCGATCCGCGCCCGGGCCGCCGATTAATAGATCATTGCCGGCGCTGCCCCAGAGGAGATCATTGCCGGCGCGTCCCTCCAGACGATTGGCGGCCGTGTTGCCGATGACTGTGTCATTGCCGGAGCCGGCGATGAAGTGTTCGATCACCGTCCCTCGGGCGATGACCAGATTACCGACCAGGCCGTAGACGTTCGAGATCCCCTCCGGGCGTAAGTCGACTCGCTGGTCAGCCGTATCCGTGCGCAGGTCGAGCGTATCGCTGCCGCCGTTGTCGTAGAGGGTCAGCGCGACCGGTTGTTCGCTAAGAGAATGTGGGGTGAAACTCGCCTCGGTGCGGCTGCCGGTGTTCTCGTAGTAGTGCAGGATGCCTTCATACTCACCTACGACCAGGTCCAGGTCGCCATCGCCGTCCAGGTCGGCAAAGGTTGGGATGCTTTCAGAATCCACATAAATACCATCCAGTGGGTTGGCAGCACCGGTGCGCTCTGTGAAGCCCGGCTGACTGCGGCTGCCGGTGTTCTCGTAGTAGTGCAGGGCGCCGCCGTACCACTCACCCACGACCAGGTCCAGGTCGCCGTCGTTGTCCAGGTCGGCAAAGGTTGGGGCGCTGTTACTATCCACATCGATGCCATCCAGGGGATTGTCAACGCCGGTGCGCTTTGTGAAGCCCGGCTGACTGCGGCTGCCGATGTTCTCGTAGTAGTGCAGGGTGCCTTCAATCTCACCCACCACCAGGTCCAGGTCGCCGTCGCCATTCAGGTCGGCAAAGGTTGGGGTGCTCTCATAATTCACATCAATATCATCCACATCGATACCATCCAGGGGATTGGCAGTGCCAGTACGCTCTGTGAAGCTCGGCTGACTGCGTGTACCGGTGTTCTCGTAGTAGTGCAGGGCGCCGTACCACTCACCCACGACCAGGTCCGGGTCGCCGTCGTTGTCCAGGTCGGCAAAGGTTGGGGCGCTGTTATAGTCCACCTCGATACCATCCAGGGGATTGGCAGCACCGGTGCGCTCTATGAAGCCCGGCTGACTGCGGCTGCCGGTGTTCTCGTAGTAGTGCAGGGCGCCGTCCCACTCACCCACGACCAGGTCCAGGTCACCGTCGCTGTTTAGGTCGGCAAAAGCTGGCGCGCTGAGATTACTCACATCGATGTCAACGAAGGGATTTTCCTCACCGGTCCAGCGTGCAAAGAGCTGACCAGGGTAGCCTCCCACATTGCTGTTGACGCCATACACGGTTGTCGCCGAGGTTGATATCGGTGGGCGTGCCATACAGATTCTGAATGGCGATGATGTCCGCAATCATCGGCGTGACCGGGTAAGCGTAGCTGGCCTCAATATAAGTGTTCTCCTGTTGGGAGAAGTAGGACATCACTGTCGCCTGGTCAGAGTCGTTCAGGAATTTGGCATGGTCACTGTAGGTAACGCCTTCACCACCGTAAGGTCCCGGGTGCCCAAGACCGAGGGCATGGCCGATTTCGCGGAGGTAGGTGTGCAAAGCATAGCTGTCAATCGTGGCATGGACAGGAAGAGAGTCTTTCCAGACGCTGACGTATGAGGAGAGAATCTCACTGTCCGAGACATTCGACTCGGCATAGCCGCCAACATCCTCGACATTCTCGTCGTCAAAGGTGATGTGCGCAGCGCCGTCCACGAACTCGAAACCGATACCGGTGACGGCGGTCCATGCCTCAAGGGCCCAACGGGCGAACTGCTGACCCGCGGGGGTCAAGGTGGTGATGTCAGCGGTCAAGGTACCGCCGGGTTCAACATTGAAGGCGCGGCGGGATCTCCAATCCATCTCCCAGTAGCCGTCAGTCAGATAATCGGCAATCTCGTCATAGGTCCCTTCGGGGATCGTGTTCTCAACGACTGACACTTCGTAGTCCAAGCTGTCGTCGGCATCCCCACCTTCTACTTTGAGGTAATACGTGCCGGTAGCCGACACTCGCTGAACATCAACCACACCATCAGAACCGGAAACCATGGACAGGATTTTGTCCCCGCTCGAGTCCAGGAGTGAAAGGTCGAACCAAACGTTCTCCGTCGTCCCAAGGCTTGCAATACTGAAGTTGTAGATCTTCCCGGCGGTCAGTTCGATGCGAATCCAATCCGTATCGGTCAAACTTTCATCCTCATGACTGGTGGAGTTTAATGTACCCCGGAAGACGTCATCGACGGACATTGTATATTGGGTGTCGACACCAGCAACCGCATCGCCGTTGTGTTCTTTATTGTTGCGGGAGCCGGTATTCTCGTAGTAGTTCAGGTTGCCGTCCCACTCACCCACGACCAGGTCCGGGTCGCCGTCGCCGTCCAGGTCGCCAAAGGTTGGGGTGCTCAAATCACTCACATCGATGCCCCCCAAGGGTTTGACAGCGCCGATGCGCGCGGTGAAGTCTGGCTGACTACGGCTGCCGGTATTCTCGTAGTGGTGCAGGGTGCCGTCCCACTCACCCACGACCAGGTCCGGGTCGCCGTCGTTGTCCAGGTCGGCAAAGGCTGGGGTGCTGCCATCACCCACATCGACGTCAGGCAGGGGATTGGCGGCGCCGAAGCGTTTTGTGAAGCTCGGCTGACTACGGCTGCCGGTATTCTCGTAGTAGTTCAGGATGCCGTCCTCCTCACCTACGACCAGGTCCGGGTCGCCGTCGTCATCCAGGTCGGTAAAGGTTGGTGTACTATAAAAACCCACATCGATACCAGCTAGGGGATTGCCAACGCCGGTTCGCTCTGTGAAGCTCGGCTGACTGCGGCTGCCGGTGTTCTCGTAGTAGTTCAGGACGCCGTCCCCCCCACCCACGACCAGGTCCAGGTCGCCGTCACCATCCAAGTCGGCAAAGGTTGGGGTGCTGTAATCACCCACATTAATACCTCCCCTACCTATACCATCCAGTGGATTGGCAGTGCCGGTGCGCTCTGTAAAGATCGGCTGACTGCCGGTACCGGTGTTCTCGTAGTAGTTCAGGACGCCATAGCTCTCACCCACGACCAGGTCCAGGTCGCCGTCGCCGTCCAAGTCAGCAAAGGTTGGGGCGCTGTAATCACCCACATCAATGCCATCCAGGGGATTGGCAGCGCCGATGCGCGCGGTGAAGTCCAGATGACTACGGCTGCCGGTGTTCTCGTAGTAGTGCAGGGTGCCGTCCCTCTCACCCACGACCAGGTCCGGGTCACCGTCCAGGTCGCCAAAGGTTGGGGCGCTGCCCTCACCCACGTCGATGCCATCCAAGGGATTGGCAGCGCCGATGCGCGCGGTGAAGTCCGGCTGACTACGGCTGCCGGTGTTCTCGTAGTAGTTCAGGGCACCGTAATACCCACCCACGACCAGGTCCAGGTCGCAGTATTTTCCAATATGAAATGAGCCTGAAGGAGGGGGGTGATGGATATATACTATAGGACAGCTATTACGATGAGCAAACTTTTTCCATGATCAAACAGACCGTCTTTATAACCTGGCTGTGGTTGCTGATAACAAGCTACAGTTTTGCAGCATCGTATAACTACACTTGGAAAATTGAAGACCTGGCCAGAACGAATGCCGCGAACATTAAGCTGCGAGATAAAAATAACAGGTTCCTGAAGAAAATTGATGCAAAACAAATGGTCTATCTTTATTCGGTGATGAAGGCTATTGAAGATGTCTCAGAAGTCCACGCGGAACTGTTAATCGTTGATGGTGAACATCCCAACGCCTTTGCCAGCAAGGGTATGGCAGAACTGGTCCCGGTAAAAGCCAATGAAAAAGATACAGATGAACCCAACGCTGAAGAAGTCAGCATACAGGGGAACGCTGTCGCGAACAAAAAACCAATCGATAAGAAAAATGCCGTTAAAATCAATATTGTCAAAATCAATTTCGCCATGCTTGATTTGCTCAGGCTGGATATCCATATGGCCGCGGCTCTGATAGGTCACGAACTGGCTCATCTGAAGCTGAATCACGGCGATGAACGTAAAGACAAACCTCGTTCCAACAAGCTGAACGTAACAATTACCCGATACAGTCGCGACAACGAACGTGAAGCAGACTATTTGGGCGCGATCTGGGCGGTTGAAGCCGGCTACGACCCACACGGGGCGGTACGCTTGCGAGAGTTACTTTACAAAACAAGAAAACACTTGTCAGGGGGCTATACCGGTACGCACCCTTCATCGATTGAACGCATGTCGAGAATGAAGTCACTGGCTAGACGTCTTTCCCAGTAGCATTGAGGCAGCGCCGGAACATGGATTTGAGTGTGTCCTGTCAGCGAGTTAGACTCTACAACGAATGATGAAGTTTACCACGTAAGCTGGGAAGCGGGAGATTAACAGTAATGGGTAACTCAGGTACAAAACATTTCGTCCTGGTACACGGTGCCTGGCACGGCGCCTGGTGCTGGGAGAAAGTCACACCGTTGCTCTCTGAAATGGGCCATGAAGCACATACCCTTGATTTGCCGGGGCTGGGGAAAGATCCTACGCCCATTTCCGAGATTTCCCTGGATTCATATGTGAATGCCGTCAGGGAAATGATCCTTTCGATAAACGACCCGGTCATCCTGGTTGGCCACAGCATGGGCGGCCTGATCATCACTCAAACCGCTGAATTTGTCCCTGACCGAATACAGGCGCTAGGTTACCTGGCGGCGTTTTCGCCCAGAAACGGGGAATCGCTGTTTGATTATGCCATGGCCGACACCGAGTCTCACGTTACGCTCTATCACGAGGTCAACGAAGCAGAAGGATACTTTACCATCCCGCCCGATAGGCTACCTGAATGCTTCTACGGCCTGTGCAGTGAGGAGGATACGAACAATGCCATAGCCCGTCTGCGGCCACAACCGCTGGCGCCGCTGGTACAACCTGTCCGTATCACCCCGGAAAACTACGGAAGGGTGCGTCGTTGCTATATCGAATGTATCAAAGACCAGGCCCTGACCTGGCCTATGCAGCAGCAGATGCAGAAAAAGGCGAGGCTGGATGCATTGCTGACCCTGGAAACGGACCACTCTCCCTTTTATTCGTGCCCCGAACACCTGGTTGACTGCCTGGTCAGGTTATAGGACCGTGTTTCCTGGCTGAATGGTCTAAAGAATACCCCTCACCACAAACAACCCCCGGCATTAAGCGGCTTTCGCAGGTGATAATTCGATGCAGATTCTAATGATACTCTGGGAACCCAATAGAAAATGGTTTGCTTTATCGGAGCCGGAGCAGGCTGCTTACCTGCGTTCCCTTGACGGCGCCATCAACGAGGCGCGCAGCCATGGCGTCATGACACTGGGCTGGAGCAAAGTGGACCGCAGCCTGAACAAGGCGCCGGAACAAGGTTATGTCGGCGTATTTGCCATGAGAACGGAACAGGATATCCGCGTACTTGACAGCAACATCCAGCAATCCCGCTGGTATGACTATTTTGATTCCGTCAATATCAGTATCAACCTGGAGGGGGAGACTGAACCGGAGCCGCACCGGGTCTATGCAAAGTTGTTGGGTATGGAAATATGAAAAATATATCGATTTTTTTTAATAAAATCGATGTTATCAGGATATCAGGGATGACAAACAGCAAAAATCGGCTATGATCAAGACGCAAACACGCTATGTATACATCACCAGCAGAGACAGGCCTGGGTTCGTCGAGTTTAATTTTTCCATCGGCGACCCGTCTCTTTACCTGGAGATGATTTTGCCGGTTGCGGCGTTTAATGATTTTTGCAAGTCCAATCAGGTGACGTTTCTCACGGATGAACAGGCTGAAGCAGTTGCGCAACAACAGGATAAATGGCGCTACGGTTAAGCTGATCAGGTGTACATGACAAGCATGAACTAGAGATATTCGGGGATCAGTCAGATGTCCATTGATATTAAAACGACTAAAATAGAACCAAGAAGGGTCACCTTCGACAACGTTGCAAAAAAGCTGGGTGAGGGCAAGACGCCCAACCGTTACCAGGAAGTGATGATCGGGGTGCAGCAGGAACATGTGTTCCACTACCGTCCCACCTGGGACCCGGAGCATGACATCTTCGATGCTGATCGCACCGCCATAAACATGATGGATTTCGATGACCTGGTGGATCCGCGCCAGTATTATTACGCTACTTACGTCATACAAAGATCAAAGCAACAGGAATCCCTGGAAAAGAACTTTTCCGTGGTCGAGAAACGCGGCTTGCTGACCGCCCTGGATGAGGGCCTGATTGAGAAGATCAAGAAGGTCGTCGTACCGTTCCGCCACGCGGAGTGGGGAGCGAATACCAATAACCTGTTCATCGCAGCCTACGGTTTCGGTACGCCCATGCCTATCGCCGCCGATTTTCAGGGTATGGATCGGCTCGGAAATGCCCAGTACATCACACGCATTGGTTTAATTTTGTCAAATAACGATCCGGCGGTTCTGGATCAGGCCAAGTCGGACTGGCTGGATGAGCCTATGTGGCAACCGTTACGTAAAGTGATTGAAGACAGTTTTGTGATTAAAGACTGGTTCGAGTTGCACGTATTACAGAATTACCTCCTCGACGGGATATTGCAACCCTTGTTATTCCAGCATTTTGATAATGAAATCGTCAGCGAAGGAGGGGCGGCTTTTGCCATGGTCACGGAATTTTTTGTGGACTGGTTTGCCGAGGCGACGCGCTGGACTGATCAGACTATTAAAACGGCGGCCGGGGAATCCGCCGGTAACAAGGCGCTGGTAGAAGGGTGGCTGACCAGGTGGCAGCCGCAGGCCGTGAAGACCGCAGAGCCGTTGGCGGAATATATTTTTGCGGCGCACAGCGCAGACGTGATGGGGCAGATAATTTCCCGGCTGGATGCGAGGTCCAAAAAAATCCTGGGATAAGATCATGGCGGAAAACGTTTTTATTGCATTACAGAACAACCCGGACGCACAGCCGATAATAGAGGCAATCGTCGATGATAATCCTGCTGCAGTGGTGAATGATTCTCCGGGGATGGTAAAAATTGATTGCCCGAAACGTCTGGTGATAAGACGTGAGACCATCGAAGAGAAAATCGGCAGGGAATTCAACTTGCAGGATATTCACCTTACCCTGATTTCCCTGGCAGGCAACATAGAGGAAGATGATGACGAGTTTGTATTACAGTGGAATTTCTAACCCGAGACAAGGGGACGGATTTAAATCCGTCCCCGAAGAATTTAAGAGGAATACGCGATGGCAGATAAACCCAGACGTCTCAATTTGAATCAAAAATATCAACTCATGACCCGGGGGTTGGACTGGGAGACCACTTACCAATCCATGGATGATGTCTTTCCGTACGACAAGTACGAGGGGATCAAGATAAAAGACTGGGACAAATGGCAGGATCCATTCCGCCTGACCATGGACGCCTACTGGAAATACCAGGCTGAAAAGGAAAGAAAACTGTATGCCATCCTTGACAGCGTCGCCCAGAATAACAGCCAGCTCAACATTTCCGACGCCCGCTACATGAATGCCGTCAAGCTCTGGATGCAGGGGATAACGCCGCTGGAATATGCGGCTTTCCGGGGTTTTGCCATGCTGGGACGCGGTTTCCGCGGCGCCGGCGCCCGGGTGGCCTGCCAATTCCAGTCCATAGACGAAATGCGCCATTACCAGACGCAGATGCATGCCTTCAGCCATTACAACAAATATTTCAACGGCTTCAGGCAATTTGCAAGAATACGGGACCGGGCCTGGTACCTGTCCATTCCCAAAAGTTATTTTGAAGATGCTGTTACTGCCGGTCCGTTTGAGTTGATCACCGCCATTTCGTTTTCCTTTGAATACGTGTTGACCAACCTGTTGTTCATGCCGTTCGTCTCCGGTGCGGCCTATAACGGTGATATGGCCACGACGACCTTTGGTTTCTCCGCCCAGTCCGACGAGTCGCGCCACATGACGCTGGGACTCGAAGTCATCAAGTTCATGCTGGAACAGCACGAAGACAACCTGCCCATCGTCCAGGGCTGGTTGGATAAATGGTTCTGGCGCGGTTATCGCCTGCTCGGGCTGGTAGGCACCATGATGGACTACATGCTGCCCAAGAAGGTCATGTCCTGGCGTCAGGCCTGGGAGATCTACTGGGAAGAGAGCGGGATGGCCTTATTCAACGACCTGGCGCGCTATGGTTTAAGACCGCCCAAGTATCATGAGGTGGCGACCAAGGAAAAATATCGTATCACCCATGAATTCTGGTCCACCATTTACCAGTTTTCCCATGCAACGGCTCTGTACACCTGGATACCCACCACGGAAGAACTGGACTGGTTGTCGGCAGAATACGGTGAGTTGTTCGATACTGTGTATCGCCCGCGTTATGAATACTGGGATGAGTTACATAAGAAGGGCGAGCGCTTCTTTCAAAAACGCTTGCCTGTGGTCTGTAACGTCTGCCAGATCCCCATCTTCCACACCATGCCGGATGATCCGTTGATGAATTGTTGCCTGGTTACCGAATACAAGGGCACCAAGCACCAGATGTGTTCGCAGGGTTGCAAGGATATTTTCGACCATGAGCCGGAGAAATATTGCCAGGCCTATATTCCACCGCAACAGATTTACCAGGGGAATTGCGGCGGCGCCACTCTTGAAGCCTATAAAGAGTGGTTGCATATCAAGGAGGAGGAAACCGGTGAGTATTACGGGTCGGAAGATCATAAGATGTGGGAGGAGTGGCAAGCCCAGGCGGGCAAGATGGCCAGCGCTGACGCCTGATAAACGGGTCAAGTAAGATGGCAGTAAAATTTATCGGTGATTCATACGATTTTCCCTGTGCCAACCGGCGGGAGAATTATGGCGGCGATATAAATGTATACGTGGTCTGGGATCATCACCTGATTTATTGCGCGCCCAACGCCTATCGGCTGCCGCCGGACATGAAATTCAGGGATTTCCTGGCGCAGGTATTTGCCCCTGATTATCCCCAGCACCCCGATATTGACAAGGTCAACTGGGAAGAGGGTGTCTGGCAGTTGGAGAATCAAAACTGGCAGCCTGATTTGGATAAATCCTTTAGCGAAAACGGCATTGCGCATAATTCGTTCATCCGGGTAACCACTCCTGGCCTGGAAGGTTTGCACGGGGTAGGTAATTAACGCAGGATTGGCGCTGGAATACGCACGTGTCTTTCCAGGCCACCATTGAACCTCTGGGCGAGACGATAGAGGTCGAAGAGGGGCAGAAGCTGCTGGATGCGGCTTTGCGCGCCGGGATCTGGTTGCCTTATGCCTGCAATCATGGGCTGTGCGGCACCTGCAAAGTAGACGTGCTGGAAGGCGAGGTTGAGCATAATGAAGCCTCCGCGTTTGCGCTGATGGATGTTGAGCGTGACGAAGGCAAGACCCTGGCCTGTTGTGCGACCCTGTCGTCGGATATCGTCATAGAAGCGGACATAGAGGAAGAGGAAGACGCACAGAACTTGCCGGTCGGGGATTTTGTCGGCACGGTTGTCCGGATGAAAGATTTAACCCCTACGGTTAAAGGAATATGGCTGGAGGTAGCGGGTAACGGTATTGAATTTCAGGCCGGTCAATATCTCAACCTGAACGTACCCGGAGTGGAAATACCCAGGGCTTTCTCCCTTGCCAACCCGCCCTCCGAGAAAAATATCATCGAATTGAACGTTCGCTACGTTGCCGACGGCCAGGCTACTACATACCTGCACGAATGCCTCGAGGTTGGTGACGAACTGACGTTTGCCGCGCCGTTGGGTCGCTTTTTTGTACGTAAATCAGCGCCTGAACCGGTGATTTTCCTGGCCGGCGGGTCCGGGTTGTCCAGCCCGAAATCCATGATCCTGGACCTGCTGGAAAATGGCGACGATCGCACTATCACGCTTGTATACGGCGCTCGCAACCAGTCTGAACTGTATTATTTTGACCTGTTTACCGAACTTGCCCGGCAACATGATAATTTTCACTACCTTACCGCGTTATCGGAACCGGCCGAAGCAGATGACTGGGACGGGCCACAGTGTTTTGTGCATGAACTGGCTGAAAAACATTTTGACAAGCGCTTTGAGGGGAATAAAGCCTACCTTTGCGGTCCTCCCCCTATGGTCGATAGTTGCATCACCAGCCTGATGCAGGGGCGCTTGTTCGAAGAGCACATCTTCATGGAAAACTTCTTCACGGCGGCAGACAGCGAGAAACCGGCCAGACGCAGCGCCCTGTTTAAAAAGTTTTGACTTTAAATGGACATGAATAAATTTATAATTGCCATTGAAGATAACGGTGAGGAATTTGTCTGTTCATCTGAACGTAACGTCCTCAAGGCCATGGAGCAACTCGGCAGGAAGGGTATTCCGGTAGGTTGCCGGGGCGGAGGCTGTGGTGTGTGTCGCGTACAGGTGCTGGGTGACGGTCATTATCGGACCGGCAAGATGAGCCGTGAACAGGTGCCGGTCAAGGATGAAGAGCAGGGTATCTGTCTGGCATGCAAACTGTTTCCCGAAGGTAATTTACGCTTGAAAGTTCTGGGGAAATGGCAAAAAATCTTTTTAACTGGTACATATTTGGGGTCAGAGTAAAAACCTGTATATGATCATTGTCGGACAGGGAGGGTGAATAGGTTTTTACTCTGACCCCAAATATATAATATAGGAAACTCTGAACAAGTCCATCCAGGACTTGTCAGAGTACGGAAAACAAAAATTTCGATTTTTGTTTTCCTCACAAAATCAATGCCTTATTGTCATTGATTTTGACGATACGTCCTTGTATCGTAGGAACCTCTGACTTAATCAGAGGTTCCTATACTGATTAGAGCTTTGTAAAATTAATAGCAGGAGGAGAAGACAATGTCATTTACAGGTGTGATGCGTCCCGGCCATGCGGCAATCCGTGTGCTGGATATGGCGGAATCGTTAGCTTACTACACAGAGCGAATAGGTTTGATAAAAACTGGTGAGGACGATCAAGGCAGGGTTTATCTCAAGGCATGGGATGAATTGGATTGTTTTTCCATAGTACTCAGGGAAGCTGATTCACCGGGAATAGATTATACCGGCTACAAGACTTACTCGAGAGCCGACATGGATGAGCTTGTCGGGAAGCTGGAGGATTATGGTCTTGACATTGAATGGATCCCGGAAGGCGAACTCAATAATTGTGGCGAACGGGCGCGTTTTGAGGCTCCGTCCGGTCACCTGTTTGAACTGTATGCGGAGAAAAAGCAAATAGGCGACGGACTGGGTCGACTTAATCCTAACCCCTGGCCGGAAGGCTTGAAAGGCATGCAGGTTCACCGGTTTGACCACGTGCTGTTATACGGGCCCAACGCCACCGGGACCACGAAGATATTCACGGACGTCCTGGGTTTTGACCTGACCGAAAAGGTCTTGAACCCGGAAGGTGAAATGGCTGCGGCCTTCGTCTCCTGTTCCAATAAGGCCCATGACCTGGCCATTCTCGAATACCCCGAACCGAACAAACTGCACCACGTGTCATTCATGCTGATGACCTGGGAGGAGGTGTTACGGGCCGCCGATATCATGGGCATGCATGAAATTCCCATCGACATTGGCCCGACCCGTCACGGCATTACCCGGGGGCGAACTATTTACTTCTTCGACCCCTCAGGCAATCGCAACGAAGTGTTCTGCGGCGATTACACCTGGTATCCCGATCGTGAGCCTATTACCTGGACCGCGGACGAACTCGGCAAGGCCATCTTCTATCACGACAGGAAACTGAACGAGAATTTCCTCACGGTAGTTACCTGAAGGAATAGCCCGTATATCTTAGACGCTGCAAAGACACACAACTAATAGAAAGGGCCATACTTGGATGGTAACAAGACTGAATAAAGTGATCCGTGCTGAATATATCTTCAAAGGTAACGCTTCCGGATGATGAAATAGAACTTTCAGCCATCCGCGCGCGGGGTGCAGGCGGCCAGAATGTCAACAAAGTCTCATCCGCGATACATCTCCGTTTCAATATTCGCGCATCCTCACTACCGGAATGGTATAAGCAACGCTTGTTGAACCTGAAAGATCGGCGCATCAGCAAGGACGGCGTGATAGTCATTAAAGCCGGGAAATACAGAACACAGGAAAAGAATCGGGCTGATGCGCTTGAGCGATTGCAGGAATTAATCAGACGCGTTACCGTGCCCAGGAAAGTGAGGCGGCCAACCAGTCCCAGCGGAAGTTCACAAAAGAAAAGACTGGATAGAAAAACCCGGCGCGGTCAGATTAAATCCCTGCGGGGCAGGGTATTGGAGTGAGTATTTTTTATACCTGATATTGATCGGTTGGTCGAAGAATTAGCCGATTTCTTTTTTTGCCTATGAAGGAAAATGGAGTTATACTTGGACATTATACAGTACAAGACAGGTGCTCAGTTATGCGGGTGGTTAACTTTTCCGAAGCCAGAAATCAGTTAAAGAGAGTTTTAGATCAAGTCATTGAGGATTCCGATTGCACCATCATCACGCGCCGGGATGCTGAAGATGCTGTCGTCATGTCACTCGATCATTTTAACGGATTGATGGAAACCGTGTATCTGTCAAAGAGTCCGGCAAACGCCGCGCACCTGGCAGAATCAATCGATCAATATCACAGAGGGCAAACCAGGGAACACAATTTAATTGATGATTGAAATTCTGGCATGGACGAAAGAGGCTTGGAAAGACTACCTCTACTGGCAGAGCCAGGACAGGAAAACCTTGAAGCGCATCAACAAGCTGATTTCCGACGTACAAAGATCGCCATTTGCAGGCGTCGGCAAACCGGAGCCGTTAAAGGAAAACTTGTCCGGATTCTGGTCTCGCCGAATAGATGAAACTAACCGGTTGGTCTATGTGGTAGATGTTGAACGACTGACGATAATTTCGTGCAGATACCATTATTAATAGCTGTATTATGTTATGTCCGGAAATACGTATGAGGAACTCATAGATGTTTTTGTCACTTTTAAGTATCACATTTGTAGTCTCGTTCATTGTATGCTTTATCATAGCCAAGTTGTTTACTAAGCCCATTGATAGTGTCCTGGAACGGATTGTTGCCGATGAGATTGCCTACGCCTGGACAAAGTATTTGCAGTTTGCCATATACGTTGTCGGAATATCCGGTGGTGTTCAAATTCACTACCTGGAGAAATTCCTTGGGGCGCCTACGGAAGAGTTCACTCCCCCGGTGTTAACAGCAGAACGCTGGATATTGGAGATCTATCGAACAATTATTGAGTCTTTGCAGTCTATCGCATTTATGCTGCTGCTATTTTTCATTTTCGCTCTCATAGCCTATGTCATCGTCCGTGTTTGCGAATTTCGTACCAGTAAGGCAAAAGATACTTCTTCTTGATCCAGCCCGCATTTTTCACCAGTTGATGCGATGCTCGGGCTGGCTGAATGCGGCTGATTGGTCAAGGAGCCGCTCTCCGTCGCCGGCGTTTAGCGGGCTTTGCTGCCCCCTGATCAGGAGTTGAGGTCTGACCATGTGGCATCGCTATCGTTGCCGACAGGTTAGGGAAAGGGTCGGTTTTATGCGGTATCGCCATGGCATTCACAAAGTATTCCTGAAATCTTGGTTCGACCGCGGTCTCAACCTTTTGTATTTGCCTGACCGTCGTTTCGATCTCGTTTCTGGATGCGTTATTCAATAACGCGATTCTGGCGCCGGTACTCGCGGCGTTGCCCACGCAAGCAACCTGTTGCAGCGGGCAGTCCGGTATCATGCCCAGCACCATGGCCAGTCTGACGTCAATATGGCTGCCGAATGCGCCGGCCAGTCTTATCCTGTCCACCGACTTGATTGCCAGCTTGTCCATCAGTAGTTTCACCCCGGCATATAAAGCGGCTTTGGCGAGTTGGACCTGTCTTATATCGTTCTGTGTGAGGGTAATCGTGGTGTTGCCACTGTAGAGAATTAAAGAGAAGGTACGGCCGTCTGGAACAATTTTATCCGTCCTGCTGGACAGTTCGCCGTTAATTACCCCGTCGCTGCTCAGGATTCCGGACAGGTACATTTCCGCCACGGCTTCGATGAGTCCTGAGCCGCACAAGCCGGTTACACCGGTAGCGCTAATCGATTGTTCAAACATGGGATCATCTGACCAGAGAGATGAGCCGATCACCTTCACCCTGACTTTCAGTGTTTTCGGGTTGATGCGTACTCGTTCAATAGCCCCGGGGGCCGCCCGTTGTCCGCAACTGATTTGCGCCCCTTCAAATGCCGGTCCGGTCGGGCTGGAACAGGCCAGCAGGCGTTCCCTGTTCCCCAGCACGATTTCCGCGTTGGTGCCGATGTCTATGAGCAGGCTGATATCATCGTGAACGTGGGGTTGTTCGGATAGAATAACGCCGGCCGTATCAGCCCCGACGTGCCCGGCGATACAGGGAAGAAGGTAGGCGACTCCCCCCGGGTTGATATTGAGCGCAAGTTCTTTTGCGCCCATATAAACGGCGCTATCGACCGCCAGGGTAAATGGCGCCCCACCAAGCTCAACAGGACTGATGCCCAGCAACAGATGATGCATGATGGGGTTGCCTACCAGGGTAATACTGACGATATCGCTGGGACAGATACCGGCCTCACTACTGATCTGCAAAATGAGTTTATTTATCCCTTCGCGCACTACTTGAATCATTTCATCAACGCCTTCCGGGCGCATCATGGCGTAAGACACCCTGCTCATAAGGTCTTCACCGAAGCGGATCTGCGGGTTCATCATGCCGCTTGAACCGATTACCTCGCCGATGTTCAAATCGCACAGGTGTGCGGCGATCGTAGTTGAACCGACGTCTATGGCCAGACCATAAACGGCATCCCTATATCCCGGCCATAAGGCGATTATTTCCTTGTTTTGATGTATCGCAGCCGTGACCGACCATTTGCCTTCTCTTAATGCGGGCTGGATATTGTTCAGAACAGTGGAGCGCCAGGTCAAGTCCGTGAAGCCCCATTGGTGACGCAGTGCCTCCATCAGCCTTGTCATATCACTCTTGGGCTCATACATATCCGCTTCCTGGACTTCCACAAAGTGCAGGTGGACGACGGGGTCGAGTGTAATGTCCCTTTGTTCGGCTTCCTTGCGTACCAGCTGGCGATGGATCTGACTCTCCGGCGGGACATCGATGAGCAGGTCTCCCTGCACGGTGGTGTGGCAACTCAGGCGCCGTCCCGCTTCCAATGGCTGTTTTCTGGCGCCGAATTTCTGTTCAGTTGCGCTGAATGGAGAGAGGTGTTCCTTTTTTGAGGTAATGCTAAGTTTGGGAAAATTACCCTCATTGCATAATATCTGGCAACGGCCGCACAAACCGCGCCCGCCGCACACGGAATCAATGTCAACACCCAGTTCCCGGGCCGCTTCCAACAACGGCGTGCCCAACCGGAACACGCCTCTTCGCCCCGATGGGGTGAATACAACTTTTGCCGTTTTGCCTGACTTGTCCACCATAGTATGCAGGTATTTTATTATATCCGCAGATGACGCAGATTAGTTATGCCACAGAGGACACAGGTATGATATTTTCATGTTGTTTTATCTGCGCTAATCTGCGTCATCTGCGGATTGATTCTTCTGTCAGGCGCGGCGGCGACGGGGTCTGTCTCTTCGTCCGCCACCGGACTCTGCTGTCGCGCCGGGTTCTCGGTATTTTTTTATCCAGCGTCTGCAATCCGGATCATGACCCATCATTACATCCGCTCCCAGTACCGCCTGCATCACTTCGCCGTGCAGGGGGTTGGTAATTGCCGAAGTCATACCGGCGCTGATAGCCATGGTAAGAAACGCGCTGTTGATACCGTTTCGGTTCGGTAGCCCGAAACTGACGTTGGATGCGCCGCAGGTCGTATTGACTTTCAGTTCCTCGCGCAGCCGCCTGACGATATGCATGACCTGTCTGCCGGCTGAATTGATCGCCCCGATCGGCATCACCAGCGGGTCGACGACGACGTCGCGCTGATGGATGCCGTAGTCCGCAGCGCGCGCAACGATTTTTCTGGCCACTTCAAAGCGTACGTCCGGGTCCTCCGATATGCCGGTTTCATCATTGGAAATAGCCACCACGGCCGCGTTATGCCTGGCAACCAGAGGCAATACCGATTCCAGCCGTTCTTCTTCGCCGGTAACGGAATTGACCAGCGCCTTGCCCTGATATACGGCCAGACCGGCTTCCAGGGCCGCGACGATGGATGAATCGATAGACAAGGGCACATCGGTAATCGACTGTACCAGCCTGATTGCCTGTGCCAGGATCGCCGGCTCATCCGCCAGCGGAATACCGGCGTTTACATCCAGCATGTGCGCACCGGCCTCAACCTGGGCGATAGCATCCGCTTCTACACGACTGTAATCGCCCACTTTCATTTCCTCAGCCAGGATTTTACGTCCGGTCGGATTAATCCGTTCGCCGATGATCACAAAGGGTCGATCAAAACCGATAACGACTTCTTTGTTCGCTGAACTGATTAGTGTCTCTGTCATTGTCTTATTTTCTCTGCTAACCCGACCCGCCGTTCCTGCTTGCGCTGGAATGGCGGATTGCCTTTTTCTGTCACACCGGGATACCAGGGCGTTCTGCCTTGCAGGATACCTGTTGAGTCCACGATTTCGGCAACCCGGTGCTCCTGCCGATAGGCCATGATATGGACGCCGTGCACGCCTTCGATTTCGCGTAACCGATAAATCATGTCCTTGCACACATTGACGCCTTCCCGGGCCTGGTTGCCGGCGCCGCTGAGTCGTTTTATCACGGAATCCGGTATGGATACCCCGGCAACATGAGTTCGTATCCATTGCGCCGATCGGGCGGACGCCAGGGGCCCGACGCCGGCCAGGATATAGACTTTCTCGTGCAACCCGAGATCACACACCCGTTCCATATATTGTTTGAACATGTCAATGTCAAAGCAATACTGGGTTTGAATAAACTGGGCGCCAGCCTTGATTTTCAGGGCGAGACGCAAAGGGCGAAAATCGTATGGTTTGGCAAACGGATTGGCCGCTGCACCCAGAAAAACCCGCGGTGGACTGGTAATCCTGCGACCGCTGAGAAAACGGCTGTCATCACGCATCCCGCGCAGCATCTCCAATGCGGTCATGGAATCCAGATCAAAGACCGGTTTTGCCTGTGGATGATCCCCCGCTTGCACCCCGTCTCCGGTAAGACACAGTATATTTGCCACACCCATGGCCGCCGCACCCAACACGTCACCTTGTATGGCGATGCGATTCCTGTCGCGACAGGATACCTGCATGACCATGGCATAGCCGCGCCGAGTCAACAGTGAACAGATACCGACACTGGACATGTGGCAATTGGCGCCTGAGCCGTCGGTGGCATTGATGGCATCAACATAACCGTCGAACATGGCGGCGAGTTCATATACTTCGGCGGGATCAGCGGAATCAGGGGGCGCAATTTCAGTGGTAACCGCAAACCCGCCTGTCCGCAGGATACGTTCCAGACGACCGGGCGACACGTGTCCGGCAAGGATAGGCAGGTTTTCACCTGCTACGGGTTCATCTTCAAATAGCATAATTTATTTCCGGTAGTTCCCTCTAACAGCCCCCAAACTCGCACTCAATCCAGTTAAAGAGAACCACTGACTCATTTCAGGGATTCCAGTTCCGGGTGACCATGATATTGCCTGACTTTTCTTAGCCATGCTGATGTGTTCCGGAGACGCATATCGACAGGCGGCAATACAAAATCGATGACCTGTGCGCTGCTTTTCATTCGCTGTTTACCTTCCCATGCGACTACCCAGACGCAGGGCATGTCCGGCTTGACTTCACAATTGCCATCAGCGCGGACGCCGCCACAGGGGCCGTTCCTCATGGTCTTTGGGCAGTTCATCGGACATGACATGCCGGTATCACCCAGCGTACATTGACCGCAGGAGCGGGAATCAAACAGGAAGCCTTTTATCGGCTTTTCAATACTGAGAAAGAATTTGTCCAGACGCTCATAACCGATTCGTGCAAACACAGGATGAAGCAGGATGAGAATTCTCTCCCAGGCAAGGTAAAGCGCACTTAACCATCCGGCGTTACGTGCTGACCAAAGGCGCATTCTGTACATGATTTACCTGTGATTTATTTCCCGGCCAGCCCGTGATTCTTTATCAGTTGCAACAGTCTCTCGTCAGGATAGTACGCTTCGATTTGTTGCGCTTCCTGCCGGGCAACCGTTTGCGGGTCGCCGCTATTTTCCACGACTGACTTTATCCGTTTCCACTCATCCATGTAGGAATCGGCATCATGTTTACGCGCCCGCATGGCGGACCGATCTATGGCATCCTGAAAACGCGGGCTCAGTAAAACTTTCCCTTTTTCCCGTCCTTTTTTCACGATCACCTGTGACGGAATATCGCGCCAGTAAACTATGGTTTTTTCCATTTCAGTCGCTCAAGTTATCTGCAACGGCTGCTTGTGTCATCGGCATAAGCACGGGGTGAAGGGTTTAACCCGGATTTCTCACCAGATCGCTGGTTGCTATCGGAAACGTCAATGTGCTGTCAGTAAGTTATGGTAAAATTCTCAATATCCCATCATTATAGACTGCGCTTGATGCGCCCTCGCTTGTCTTTTTGCCGCCAGCGGGCACGTGCTCCCTTAACCAGAGCTACGGCTATGCTTTCGGTCGCAGGCACCCGCTGGCGGCAAAAATCCTGCGCGATCATCGCATCACCTGGTGAGAAATCCGGGTTAAAGGGTTAATCAGTAATCCTTGTCCGGAAACTGCGATTTTCGTTGTCGGATAAATGCCAGCAGGGCCTCGTCTACAGCTTCATCAAGCGGCGGCGGCGTGTAATCTTCCAGCATCTTTTTCCAGACCCTGTTAGCGCGCTGTGCGGTATCCATACCGCCGTCTTCCTGCCATTGTTCGAAGCTGTTGTTGTCGGCGACGATGGAACGATAAAATGCCGATTCGAAGTTTGCCTGGGTATGGGACGCGCCAAGATAATGTTTGCCCGGTCCGACTTCCCGTATCGCATCCATGGCCTGGCCGTTTTCCGAGAAGTCCACGCCCTGCAGCAGTATCGCTATCATGTTGGCCTGGTCTAAGTCGGTGATGAATTTTTCGTAACTCATCACCAGCCCGCCTTCCAGCCAGCCGGTCGTATGCAGCATAAAATTGACGCCTGCCAGAGCGGCCGTCTGCAGGGTGTTGGCTGACTCATAAGCCGCTTGCGCATCGGTGATCTTCGCCGCACACAAACCACCTCCGCTGCGAAACGGAACACCCAGCCGGCGCGCCAGCGCAGCGGCGATGTAGAGCACCAGGCTGGGTTCCGGGGTGCCGAAGGTCGGCGCGCCGGATTGCATTGAAATAGAGGAGGAAAACGTACCGAAAACAACCGGCGCGCCGGGCCTGACCAGTTGAATAAAGGCCATGCCTGCCAGGGCTTCCGCCAGTATCTGGGTAACGGTGCCGGCAACGGTAACCGGAGACATGGCGCCGGCCAGGATGAAGGGCGAGATCACCGTGGCCTGGTTATGGCGCGCATAGATTTTTGCCGCCCCCAGCATGGTCGCGTCATAGGTCAGGGGTGAATTTGCATTAATCAGGCTGGTGAGCACCGTGTTTTGTTCCACGAATTCAGCGCCAAAGACGATTTTCGCCATGTCAACCGTGTCCTGCGCCCGTTCCGGGTGGGTTACCGATCCCATAAATGGCTTATCGCTGTATTTGATATGACTGTAGATCATATCAAAATGGCGTTTGTTCACCGGTAGGTCCACGGGTTCACAAACTGTGCCGCCAGAGTGGTGCAGGCCGGGACTCATGTAAGCCAGTTTGACGAAATTACGGAAGTCCTCAATGGTTGCATAACGCCTGCCTTCATCCAGGTTGCGAATAAAAGGTGAGCCATAAGCAGGAACCAGCACGGTACGCCTGCCGCCTATGATGGCGTTGCGTTGTGGGTTGCGTGCGTGCTGGATATATTCCGCCGGGGCCGAAGAACGGATGATGGCGCGGCATAAGCCTTTGGGAAAGTGCACCCTTTCTCCTTGTATATCTGCGCCGGCTTCACGTAACAATGCCCGCGCCTCAGGGTCATCACGAAATTCAATGCCGACTTCCTCAAGCACGACGTCGGCGTTTTCTTCGATCAGTGCAAGGCCGGCCTCATCCTGCAGTTCGTAGTAAGGGATTTTGCGTTCGATGAAAGCAGCCTGCTGCACCTGGGATTTTTGCCGTGCTGCTATTTTGGCGCTTCGACTTCCGCTGCGTCTCCGCCGTGGCTGGTCGTTCATGGTCATGTAAGCAAGTAATGCCAAGTCATTGTCACACTTCGGATTTTGGAATAGAGCAGTATTTCTTGTATATGACTAAACGACACTGTTACATGTAAATACGACATAAGGAGTAAATTGGGGAATGGTGCGAAATTGTTGTTAATGCAGATTTTTATATACGGTTGTGGCGGCTTCTATAGTCCTGTCTATCTCCCGGGCGCTGTGGGCGTTGGATATAAATCCTGCTTCATAACTTGACGGTGCCAGGTAGACCCCGTTCTCCAACATGCCGTGAAAGAAACGGTTGAATATATCCTGGTTACATTCCGTTGCCTGTTTGTATGAGGTTACCGGAGCGTCTTCTGTAAAAAACAGCCCGAACATGCCTCCTGCCTGACTGGTGGAAATGGGCACGTTGTTTGCCGCCGCCGCTTGTTTCAGCCCGTCCAGTAAAGTGGTCAGATTGTTCGACAGGCCGGTAAAGAAGCCGGGAGCAGAGATGAGGTCCAGTGTCGCCAGGCCGGCAGCCATTGCCACCGGGTTGCCTGATAAAGTCCCGGCCTGGTACACGGGACCGTCCGGCGCCAACTGGTCCATAATCTGCCGGCGCCCACCGAAAGCGCCTACCGGCATGCCGCCGCCGATGATCTTGCCCAGCAGGGTGAGGTCGGGTGTGATGTCATACAGGGCTTGTGCTCCGCCCAGGGCCACGCGAAAGCCTGTCATCACTTCATCGAAGATCAGGATGCTGCCATAGCGATCACAGACCTGGCGTAGCGTGTCAAGGAAGTTCTGTGAACCGGGGATACAGTTCATGTTGCCGGCAACCGGCTCTACGATGACGGCGGCAATATCTTCACCCGCGTCCTCAAAGACGGCCAATACCTGGTCAGTGTCGTTAAAATCCAGCGTGATGGTATGTTTTGCCGTATCCGCCGGCACACCCGGCGAGGTAGGGATACCCAGGGTAAGCGCGCCGGATCCGGCCTTGACCAGCAATGCATCGGCATGACCGTGATAACAGCCTTCAAATTTGATAATTTTATCCCTGCCGGTGAAACCCCGCGCCAGCCTGATGGCGCTCATCGCCGCTTCCGTTCCGGAATTCACCATACGTACTTTTTCGATGGCGGGGATGAGTTCACATATTTTTTTTGCCAGGGCTGTCTCTATTATTGTCGGCGCGCCGAAACTCAAACCACTTGCCATGACCTGTTGCACGCGTTCGATCACTTCAGGGTGTGCATGACCCAGGATCATCGGCCCCCATGAACCCACGTAGTCTATATAAGACCTGCCGTCAACGTCATACAGGTAGGCCCCACTAGCGCGGTCAAAAAATACTGGAGTTCCGCCCACGGCCTTGAACGCGCGCACTGGCGAGTTCACTCCCCCGGCGATAAATTCTCTGGCTTCTTTGAAATGATTGTCACGCATAATTTTTTTCTACCCACAATTCGTCATTGGCACCGGCGAGTTCACTCCCCCGGCGATAAATTCCCTGGCTTCTTTGAAATGACTGTCACTCATAATTTTTTTCTACCCACAATTCGTCATTCTGGCGCAGGCCAGAATCCAGTCAAAACCATCATGCCGGCTTGTGCCGGCATGACAAAACTTCGATTTCAGAGTGCGCCCCTATGTAAACGCGCCGATCAGCCGGTTGAATTCCTTTACCGTCGAGTATGGGTCTTCAGCCTGGTAAATACTACTGATAACCGCGAGTAAATCAGCGCCGGATTCGATTAATATCTTACAGTTGGCCGGCGTAATCCCCCCGATTGCTGCAATCGGTAATGTAATTTTCAGCTTTGCCTGTTTTATGATATCAGGCTCGGCGCTAACCGTACCCCGTTTTGAAGAACTCGGGTAAAACGACCCGAACGCAACGTAATCAGCGCCATCTGATGCCGCGGCCAGCGCCGTTTCGACACTGTCATAACAGGAAACGCCGATCACTGCTTCGGGTCCCAACCGGTCTCTTGCTATTTTACAGCCACAATCTTCTCTACCCAAATGGACCCCGTCGCTGTTTACCGATTTGGCCAAGCGCACATCGTCATTAACGATAAACAGGCAGTCATGTTCCCGGCATAGTTGTCGTAATTCCGCTGCTTCGCATTTCCTTTTAGCGTGATCCCCTGATTTATCCCGATATTGCAGGGCAGCCACTCCCCCTCTGAGAATATCTTCCGTAACCGACAAAAGCCTGTCTGTGGACAGGTTTTCACAGTCAGTGATGGCATAAAGTCCTCTGCCGGTGTTCATCTTTTCTTTCATATAGCCACAGAGGACACAGAGATCACAGAGGATTCAGGCAAGCTTTAAATAAAACGCTCAGGATGTAGCTGTGATTTCCCTGCCTTATGCGCATTTTTCAGTGTCTGCCAGGTATATTCCTGAGCTTTTTCAACCGCAGTTCGAATAGTATCTCCAAGGGCGAGGCGTCCTGCGAGATATGCCGACAGGGTACAACCTGAGCCATGATAAACCCCGGGCAGCTTTTCCCACCGGTAGCTGTATATTTCACGGGCTTCGCTCATCCAGGTATTTATCACCTGATCGCGTCCGTTATCTGCTGCGGTGATCAAAGCCGTGTCACAGCCAAGGTCAAGTAAGGTCCGGAGCGCCTGCGCCGTCTCGTTACAGCCGGTCAGCGCCGCGGCTTCCTCCAGGTTAGGTGTGATCACGCTGGTATGAGGTAACAGGTATTCAGTCATAGTCCGGATCAGGCGCTGATCCGCCAGTCTAACCCCGGTGCCGCTACCCAGGACCGGGTCCAGTACCACCGGAAGCTTTTCGGCTTTCAGGTAATCCGCGATAATTTCAATCAGTTGAACGCTGCCGATCAAGCCGATTTTACAGGCATCCACAGCTATATCCTCAGTCAACAGGTCCAGTTGTTCCCTGAACCTGGCAGGAGATTGCGCTTCCAGGCTCCTGAATTCCGAGGTATTTTGCGCGGTCAGTGAGGTGATAACGGAAACACAATGACAGCCACAGTGAGCAATCGCTTCGATATCCGCCTGTATGCCCGCTGCGCCTGACGGATCATGGCCGGAAAAAGCCAGCACCACGGGTTTTGCATGCATTACAGGGGTTTATAAACGGCCAGCAGGATGATTGCAATCAGGAAGATTACCGGCACTTCATTAAACCAGCGAAACCACAGGTGTGAATGCGTGTTGCGCTCATTTTTGAAATCTTTCAGCAATTTACCACAATAAATATGATAAACGACCAGCACCAGCAGCAACAACAGCTTGAGCTGGAACCATGTCTGTGTCATATAGGCGCCCCAACCGTTCAGCGCGACAAGCCAGACGCCGAACAGCAGGGTCAACACTGCCCCGGGCATCATGATGCCGTAATAGAGTTTTCGCTCCATTATTTTGAACCGGTCCGTGCTGATGGAATCGTTGCTCATGGCGTGATAGACAAATAATCTCGGCAGGTAAAACAGGCCGGCAAACCAGGTAACCATAAAGATCAGGTGCAGGGATTTCAGCAGCAACATGACAGACTTGCCATCTTATACTTTGTTCACCCCGGCTTGCGCGGTCAGCAGGTTTTCAATCTGTCTCCTGAGTTTGACTATGTCCATCTCACCGATCTTATGCTTGATTATCTTGCCGTCCGGAGCGATCAGAAAAGTCGTTGGTGTCAGCATGACGCTGCCGAACGCGGCGGCGAGGGCGCCGTCAAGGTCCAGCGCAATGGGATAAGGCAATTGCCGTTCAGTGGTCAGTTCCAGGACCCGGTTGGGGGGGTCATAGGACATCGCTACGCCGATCAATTCAAACCCGCCGTTCCCGAATTCCTCGTATAACTCGACCAGGTGCGGCATCTCTTTTAAACATCCCGGGCAAGTGGTTGCCCAGAACGTCACCAGTACCGGCCGGCCGCGCAACTCCCGCATATTGATTTTCTCACCTTTCAAGGTGGCGAACGTCACGTCCGGCGCCCATTTCAATCCGGACGGACTGGTCCATAACCAGGATGTTATCCCGATGACGGCCAGAATGAACATTATTGCTACAGTTTCGGTTACTTTCATTGTCTTCTTAAGCCACAGAGAGCACAGAGCAAAATAACTCTGTCAGTCTACTCCTTCCACTCTGTGTCCTCTGTGGCTGCTATGATCTCTGATTATATCTGATTAAAATATTCCCGCTTCAAGTCCGGCGGCCATGGTCATTCCCAGTTCTTCACATTGTTCAAGAAAATTATCCTGGTATTCGCCCCGGCAAATCAACGGTTCCTGAACAGCCCGCCAGGCCAGGCCGGTAATGATGCGCTCCATGCTGGTTCTGGCGCCGGACCCGTCATCTCCGGCCCTGATGAACAAGGCGTAGGGCAGCCCGGCGGTTTTGTCGAGACAAGGATAGTAGATTCGCTCAAAAAAATCCTTGATGGCGCCGCTCATATAACCGAAATTTTCAGTTGTGCCCAGGATAATACCGTTTGCCCATAGCACATCATCCGCAGCGGCGCCGGATGGAGTCAGTACCCGTAATTCAACCCCCTGGATATCATCATGGGATGCGCCGGAGACTACGGCATCCGTCATCGCCCTGGTGTTGGCGGAAGGTATGTGAGAAATGATCAAAAGGTGAGGCATTTGAATATCATATTCAGATAAGAGTATTATCTCAAACCTGACAGATACATAATTAAGGTGCACACACAAAATGATCAGGGCAGGTATTGTCGGTGGAACGGGTTATACGGGCGTCGAATTGATGCGTTGCCTGTCCATGCATCCCGAAGTAGAACTGGCAGCCGTTACGTCGCGCGCAGAGCAGGGCAAGACGGTTTCCAGTATTTTTCCGTCGTTGCGCGGTGTGATCGACCTGACATTTTCTGATCCGGAAACGACAGCGATCTCAAGTTGTGACGTGGTGTTTTTTGCAACGCCCAGTGGGATTGCCATGCATCAGGCCCCCGATTTACTTGAGGCCGGGGTAAAAGTCATCGACCTGTCGGCTGATTTTCGCCTGCACGACCAGCATGAATGGGAACACTGGTATGGCCGGAAACACGCCTGTCCCGATTATTTGAGTAAGGCGGTATACGGCTTGCCGGAAGTCAACAGGGCTGAAATCAGTAAGGCGCAATTGATAGCCAACCCGGGCTGCTATCCGACCGTAATACAGCTTGGCTTTCTGCCGTTGCTGGAAAATGACCTGGTGGAACCGGGAAGCCTGATAGCCGATGCCAAATCAGGCGTCAGCGGGGCCGGACGCACGTCGACATCAGCCACACAGTTTTGTGAAGCCGGTGAGTCTTTTTCCGCTTATTGCGCAGACGGACATCGTCATTTGCCGGAGATTAAACAAGGTCTGTCCGCGTTGTCACGGGGTGAAATAGAGCTGGTTTTTGTCCCTCACCTGTTGCCGATTGTCCGCGGCATACATGCCACCTTGTATGCCCGATTAAAAGAACCCGGCGCGGATATTCACGAAATATTCACGAGTCGTTATGCCCATGAACACTTTGTTGACGTGTTGCCGCGCGGCGCCCATCCCGACACGGCCTCTGTTAATGGTTCGAATATGTGTAGAATGGCCGTTTTTCAACCGCAAAACGGAACGACAATCGTCATCCTGGCAGTGGAGGATAACCTGGTAAAAGGCGCGGCAGGTCAGGCTGTGCAGAATATGAATATAATGTATGGGCTTGATGAAACGACCGGGCTGGACCATATTGCACTCTGGCCTTGATCGGATAACAGTAGTGCTCGTCAGGTAAACCGCTAATGGATAATTTCGTGATAACAATGCGTCGGCCCTGGCGCCGCCGGATTATCTTCCTGATCCTGTTTGTTTTGCTGCTGGTTCTGTTTATTAACAGTGATTATTTCCCGGGTGTCCGCAGTAATCAAAACGGTGGCTGGACTTTCATATTGCCATGGAATTTCGCTCAAGGTTTATCCCCTGAAGCGCTATTCGATGAAAACACGGAACTTCGGGAGAGGCTCCTGATTTTGCAGCAGAATACCCGCTTGGATACGCAGGCGGCTGCCTTGTTACAGGAGAGATTAATCGATTCACAAGAGGAAATATTTCAGTTGAGAAAAGACCTGGAGTTTTACCAGGGGATCATAAATGCATCAGGTGAAGAGAACTCACCGGGGGTGCATGGGATTCGAATTAAACCGCTTACCCATGCCCACGGTTATCGACTGGAGTTGATATTACTCTATATTGCCAATACGGATAAGATGGTTGAAGGGGTGATAGACGTTGTTTTGGAGGGCATTCTGGATAGTGCGGTAAAACGACTGTCTCTGAATGAGATCAGTCTTGATGAAAATCAGACTTACACTATCAGGTTCAGGAATTTCCAGCGCTTTGAGAACAATTTTATCTTACCGGAGAATTTTGAACCACAACGAGTATTTGTAACTTTATCTATTGACGACCAGGACGAGTCCGGGTTTGAGAAGGTATTTGATTGGCCTGTAACAGACGGCCGGGAGACAGCAGATGTGGGGTAACACTCGAAAGAAAAAAACCGCAAAAATTGATACCTTGATTGGTGAGCATACGGAATTGGCTGGTGACGTCAAATTCTCCGGCGGACTGCATGTAGACGGTGTTATCAAGGGGAACATCATAGCGGAACCTGACAGCAGTTCCGTATTATCACTCAGTGAGTATGGAACCGTAGAAGGTGAAATTCACGCGCCCTATAACATTATTGACGGGACCATTATCGGTAACGTGTACAGTAGCGAGCATATTGAACTTGAATCCAAGTCACGCATTACAGGTGACGTCTATTACAACTTACTGGATATGTCTGCCGGCGCCCAGGTAAGCGGCCGACTGGTTCACACACCGGACACCGGTAATGGAAAACCGCGAGATGAGATACTTCCAGTGTCAGACCATTATAATTCCGGATAGTAAAACGGGGCGGGAATGGTAGTGCCTCTATTTTCTATTTATACTTGGCTTTTCCTTGAAATAGTAGTACATTTACCCCATATACCATGTTTAATCGTTATTCTTGGAATACATAGGCGCACAAACAGCTTCGGAGATAGTTAAAACCATGTTGCAAACAACAGATAAACTGCCGGATCCGCTTGTTTTTACCGATTCAGCTGCATTCAAGGTGAAACAGTTGATTACTGATGAGGAAAATGAGGCGTTGATGTTGAGAGTGTTTATATCAGGAGGAGGATGCTCCGGATTCCAGTATGGTTTCACCTTTGATGAGACTGTTTCAGATGGTGATACAGTTGTCGAAAAAGAAGGCGTCAGGCTGCTGATTGATCCTATGAGTATCCAGTACCTGACCGGCGCTGAGATTGATTATTCCGAAGGACTGGAAGGGGCACAATTCGTCATCCGCAACCCGAATGCCGAGACAACCTGTGGCTGCGGTTCTTCATTTTCCGTATAAACCGGCTGCTTCATATATTGCTCCAAGGACGACGGGTCTTTTTGCTCCGGTAACGGATGGCAGGTTTGCCGGGGTATTTTCCAATCGTTGTTTCGCCAGCCACGCGAAAGTCAGTGCTTCTACAGCATCGGGATTGACTCCATAATCACCGGTGGATTTTACCGCGATGCCGGGTAGTAAGGATTGTAGACGTTTCATCAGGACTGGATTGTGAATCCCCCCACCGCAGGTCAGCACTTCATCGGTTGCGGGCGCACAAGCTGAAATTGCGTAGGCTATGCTGGCGGCAGTAAGCTCCAGCAGGGTGGCTTGGATGTCCTCATTCCGGTAAGTCCTGCCTGTTTTTCCTGATAACGATTCCAGCCACGCCAGGTTAAAATCATCTTTTCCGGTGCTCTTCGGATACGCTGCCGAAAAATAGGGATCAACCAGCATGAGCTTGATTAAATCTTGCTGGACATTACCGGAGGCAGCCCAGTCGCCAAGTTCATCAAAATCACGGCCCTGACACTGCTGTATCCACGCGTCAATGAGGGTGTTTCCCGGGCCGGTATCAAAGCCGCGGACTTCAGCTGCGTGAGCGCCTGGTAATAGCGTGATATTGGCGATGCCGCCGATATTTAATACGATGCGGTCTATCCGGTCGCTGCGAAATCTCCAGGCATGGAAAGCCGGCGTCAGCGGTGCGCCCTGGCCCCCGGCAGCCATGTCTGCCCGACGGAAATCCGCCACGGTGGTGATCCCCGTCAGGCTGGAAATTTGGTTGGGATCGCCGATTTGCAAGGTGCGCGCCGGTGTTGCTCCGGGTAAATGCATGATGGTCTGTCCATGACTGCCGATTGCCCGAACCTGCTGCGCGGTTATTTTGTTAACTTCGAGCAATGACAAAACAGCATGGCCGAAGTGTTGTCCCGTCAGGACGTCCAGTTCGGATATTTCTTCGATGGATGATGACAGGGTTATATTTCTCAGAGCCTGCCGTACATCAGCGGCCAGGGGGTATTGCCGGTAGTCGATAATCTCCAGGTCGTCCCCGCTGATATCGACTAAAGCCGCGTCGATGGCGTCCGCACTGGTGCCCGACATAAGACCTATGTAATACATGTCTGTGGGAAAAACCCGGTTATAACCTGTTGTTCGAATCGTACTGCGCAAGCAGCTCCGAATCGAAGGTATCCAGCAGGGCAAACAGGGACGATGAGTGAATCCTGAATTTATCCATCTCAGCAGGGGGTACGTTCTTTGCTCCCGGCAGCTTCACCGTTAACGGGTTGTGATGCCGGTTATTCACGCGAAACTCATAATGCAGGTGGGGTCCGGTCGCCAGGCCTGTTTTCCCCACGTAACCGATGACCTGTCCCTGCTTGACCGGTTGCGCGCGCTTCAGGCCCTTCTTGTAGCGGGACAGGTGGGCGTAAAGAGTGCTGTACTTGCCGCCGTGTTTCACGATAATTGTCTTGCCATACCCTCCATTTTTGCCCAGGAATTGAATTGTGCCGTCGCCGGTTACTTTTATCGGTGTTCCTGTAGGCGCGGCATAATCCACTCCTTTGTGCGCCCTGATCCTGTTTAACACCGGATGTTTCCGCCTTAGATTAAAATGAGAGCTTATCCTGCTGAAATTAAGAGGATTACGCAGGAATGCCTTACGCATATTAGTACCGGTTCCAGTGTAATAATCAACCTGACCGTTGTCACGTTCGTACCTGACCGAGCGGATTTTCCTGTCCTGATTATTGAACTCGGCCGCAAGAATGGGGCCGTTCCCCACCTTTTCCCGGTTTTTATATTTCTCCTCATAGATAACCTTGAAACTGTCGCCTTTGCGAATGTCCAGGATGAAATCTATATCCCAGCCATATATATCAATCAGTTGCATAATCAGTTTATCCGACAAGCCTGCGGCTTGCCCCGCCAGGAACAAGGATTCGTTTATAATGCCTTCCGTCTGTTTAACCCGTGATTCAAGTTTCGTTGTAACAACTTCGCCAGCGAAGCTGCCGGCCTGTTTCGTTACCAACAGGGTTTGGGTCAGATCAAGATCAAATTTGAGCGCGTGCAGGTCGCGTCCATCCGTTCGCAAAGAGATTATCTGGCCCGGCCGCAGTTGTTTCAGGGCTGCTGCCGCTTCGGTTGAATTCAGGATATCATGTAAGTCGCGGGGAGAAAGACCCTGCCGGTTGAATATCTGCGCCATGGTATCACCGCTTTTTATATTGATATCGACCCAATCGGCTGTTGCTTCAGCGGAATTATCAGCAGGCTTGAGGGTGAACAGGTCGGATATCCCGCCGGCAATATTATTAGTGCGCCGCTGAACAGACTGTTCCGGGTACGTTACGGGATCAGGAGTTTTGGCGGGAGCAAAAGCCTTGCTGTAGTGAACGGCATCCTTGATCGCCGTCTCCGGTTCACCGTGGCCTCCATACCAGATGAAGGCAAGCAGGGGCAGGCAGGATATTAACATTAACCGGTAACCGGTGCGCCAGCGCCGGGATATGGGTTTGCCCCGAACGATCTCTGGCTTATAGTCGTTTTTTATATATACTCTGTAGGCCATCACATATGCTTGATAAATCGATGGGAAAAGTAGCCATAATTTTATGAATAGTCAATCGATAAGAGGTCTCAAGGTGAATAATGCCTGATATGGAGACAGCATTGGAGTTAATTCGTCGGGGAGCTGACGAAATCATCCGCGCACAGGAGTTGCGCACAAAGCTCGAACGGGGAACGCCGTTGCGGGTGAAAACCGGTTTTGATCCGACCGCTCCGGACCTGCACCTGGGGCATACGGTTTTGATCAATAAAATGCGCCATTTCCAGGAATTGGGACACCACGTCATGTTCCTTATCGGTGATTTTACCGGGCTTATCGGCGATCCTTCCGGACGGGACTCCACGCGTAAGCCATTGACTCCGGAACAGCTTATTGAGAATGCCGAGACCTATAAGCTGCAGGTCTATAAAATTCTGGATCCGGAGAAAACGGAGATTTGCTTCAATTCCAAGTGGGGTAAGGCGCTTGGCTCTGCCGGGATGATTAAACTGGCTGCCAGGTACACGGTAGCCAGAATGCTTGAGCGGGATGATTTCAAAAAACGCTATGCAGCAAATCTGCCTATTTCCGTTCATGAATTTCTTTACCCCTTGATGCAGGGTTATGATTCGGTTGTTATGCGCGCCGACGTTGAACTGGGCGGCACGGACCAGAAGTTCAATCTGCTCGTTGGCCGGGAATTACAGAAGGAAGAGGGCCAGGAACCCCAGGTCGCCCTGACCATGCCTATTCTTGAAGGCTTGGACGGAAAAAAGAAAATGTCAAAATCCCTGGGTAATTACGTGGGGATCGATGAACCTGCAAACGACATGTTCGGGAAATTGATGTCCGTTTCAGACGAATTGATGTGGCGCTATTACGAGTTGCTGAGTTTCCGCTCCTGGAGCGAGATACGCGGTTTGCGCAAAGAGGTGGACCAGGGCAGGAACCCGAGGCAGGCAAAGGTCGAACTGGCCCTGGAAATCGTGGCGAGGTTCCACGATAAAAACGCGGCCGGGCAGGCCAAAGATGAATTCAATGCGCGCTTCCAGAAGGGGGCAATGCCGTCTGAAATTGAGGAAAAACAGGTCGTGATCGATGGCGGTACGATAACGCTTGCCGGTTTGCTGAAAAGAAGCGGCCTGGTTTCAAGTACGTCAGAAGGCATCAGGATGCTGAAACAGGGGGCGGTCCGTATCGATTCGGAAAGAGTGCAGGACGGCGCAAAGACAGTCGCCACAGGTTCCGCCCACGTTTACCAGGTGGGCAAACGCAGGTTCGCCAGGATAACAGTGACGCGGGGCAGTGAATCTCCCCCGGAGTCCGCCAACCCCGACATCAGATAATCCACCAGGGTCAAACCCCGACCGGCCATGTCATCTTTGCTGGCTTGAAAGCAACCACGCACCTCACGTAACAGGCCGGGGTATTGCATCTTTCCCGGGGACAGATTTAAATCTGTCCCCTCCACACAAGAACAGTATGCGGGGCAAGCTCAAGCAGGCCGGGTGGCGTGATACGAGACGGGCGCAGATTCTAT